>NZ_BQUN01000018.1 GCF_026008495.1 Streptomyces sp. A012304 | reverse complement strand
CGCGTCCGCCTCCGGCAGGGAACCGTCGGCGTACCGGGCGACCAGGTCGTCCGACGCGTGCCAGTGGGTCGTGTTCATGCCGGGCCTCCCGCCGGGGTCGGACTCAACCGGTCGAGCGCCGCGCGCAGTTCGGCGCGGGCGCGCATCGCGCGGGTCTTGACCGTGCCCTCGGGGATGCCGAGCAGCCGTGCCGTCTCCCGGGTGGTGAGCCCGTCCACGACGGTCGCGCGCAGCACCTCCCGCAGTTCGGGCGAGATCCGGTCGAGGGCGGTGCCGACGTCGCCGAACTCCAGCCCGGCCAGCACCCGCTCCTCGGCGGACGGCAGCACCGCCGCGGGCGCCCGCTCCACGCGCGCGGTGTCCATCGGCGCCGTCTCGATCCGTCCGGCCCGCTCCCGCGCCCGCCGCGCGTCGACGAGACGCCGGGCGGCGATGGTCCACAGCCAGCCGCCGGCCTCCCCGCCGCCGTGCCCGGACGCCGAACGCCACACCGCCACGAAGGTGTCCTGGACGACCTCGCGCACCACCTCCGGATCGGCGCAGCGCCGGGTCAGCCGCGCGTGCAGCCAGCCGGCGTGCCGGTCGTAGAGGGACTCCAGCGCCGCCGTGTCCCCGTCGGCGACGGCCCGCAGCAGCGCCGCGTCCGTGTCGCCCTCCCCGTGGCCCCTCATGGGGCGGAACAGTCTCACACCCCTTCTGTCGGACGACCCGGCGCGAACGGTTCACGCGCTCCCGCCCATCACGATCGACATGACATGATTGCCCCGCTTTATTTGGTTTTTTCAGGTGAGGAATGTGACGAGATGCGTGTGGTCCGCCTTCCGGACGTCTGCGGTCGCGCCCACTGGGTAGGGCTGCGGTAACCCGTCAGAGTCCGTACGACAGAAGGAGGCCACCGTGGCCGCATCGGCCCATCTCGTGCTCCCGGCCCGCTCCAAACGCCCGGCGGCAGCGACCGCCGACCTCGAAGAACCCCACATCCGTGTGTTCAGCGCGGAGGGAACCTGCGCCGAGGCTCCGCTGACCAGCGAGCCGCCGCTGCCCTACGCCGAACCCCTCACCAGCGAGCCGCCGCTCGCCGCCGCGGACCCCGACGTCACGAGGCCCTAGATGACCGCACCCCGGCCGGCCGCAGCTCCCGACGAGGCACTGACCCGCCTCGCCGCCCTGCACGGCGTAGCCGTCTCCTACCAGCCCTCCCCGGACCGTACGGTCACCGCCTCGGCCACCGCCGTCACGCGCGCCCTGGCCGCCCTGGGTGTCGACGCGGGCACGCCGCGGGCCGTACGGGCCGCGCTGGCCGCCCGGGAGCGGGAGCTGAGCGAGCGGCTGCTGCCACCGACCGTGGTGTGCTGGAGCGACAGCCCCTCGGACGCCCTGACCGCGCTCCCCGGCGGCACCCGGCTGCTGGTCGAGACCGAGCAGGGCGAGACCCGCGCGTCCGCCGAGGGGCTCCCGCCCGGCGTCCACCGCCTGACCGTCACCGCCCCCGACGGCCGCACCGACGACGCCCGTCTGATCGTCGCCCCGCCCCGGCTGCCCACCCCCACGGGACGCTCGTACGGGCTCCTCGTCCAGCTCTACTCCCTCCTGTCCCGGCGTTCCTGGGGCATGGGGGACCTCGGGGACCTGACCGAGCTGGCCACCTGGGCCGGGCGGGCGCTCGGCGCCGGGTTCGTGCAGGTGAACCCCCTCCACGCGGCCGTGCCCGGCACCCCCACCGACCCCTCCCCGTACCGGCCGTCCTCGCGCCGCTTCCCCGACCCGGTGCACCTGCGCGTCGAGGACGTCCCCGAATTCCCGTACGTCGACGAGCCCGGCCGCGTCCGGGCGCTGCTGGAGCGGGCCGGGCGGCTGCGCGAGACCGTGCTGGACAAGGGCGCGCTCATCGACCGGGACGCGGTGTGGCGGCTGAAGCAGGAGGCGCTGGAGATGGTCGCGCGCGTGCCGCTCGGCCCCGGCCGGCGCGCCGCGTACTGCGACTTCCTCGCCCAGGAGGGCGAGGCGCTGGAGGACCACGCCACCTGGTGCGCGCTCGCCGAGGTGCACGGCTCCGACTGGCACCGCTGGCCGGAGGGGCTGCGCGACCCCCGCTCGGCGGACACCGCCCGCGCGCGGGCCGCGCTGATGGACCGGGTGGACTTCTGGTCGCGCCTCGCCTGGCTCACCGAGGACCAGCTCACCGCCGCCCAGCGCGCCGCCCGCGAGGCCGGCATGCCCCTCGGGATCGTTCACGACCTCGCCGTCGGCGTGCACCCCGGCGGCGCCGACGCCTGGGCCCAGCAGGAGTACTTCGCGGCCGGCATGTCGGTCGGCGCACCCCCCGACGCCTTCAACGCGCGCGGACAGGACTGGGGCCTGCCCCCGTGGCGCCCCGACCGGCTCGCCGCGTCCGGCTACGCGCCGTTCCGCCACCTGCTGCGCACCCTGTTCCGGCACGCCGGCGCCCTGCGCATCGACCACGTCATGGGCCTGTTCCGCCTGTGGTGGATCCCCGAGGGCGAACCGCCCACCGAGGGCACCTACGTCCGTCACGACGCCGAGGCCATGCTCGCCGTCCTCGTCCTGGAGGCCTCCCGGGCGGGCGCCGTGGTGATCGGCGAGGACCTGGGCACCGTCGAGCCGGGCGTGCGCGAGGCACTGCGCGAACGCGGCGTGCTCGGCACGTCCGTCCTGTGGTTCGAACGCGACTGGGACGGCGACGGCCGCCCCCTGCCTCCCGACCGCTGGCGCGCCGACTGCCTCGCCACCGCCACCACCCACGACCTGCCGTCCACCGCCGCCCGCCTCACCGGCGAACACGTCGAGCTCCGCGACCGCCTCGGGCTGCTCACCCGCCCCTTGGAGGAGGAACGCGCCGAGGCCGCCGCCGACACCGCGGAGTGGCTGGAACTGCTCGCCCGCCTCGGCCTCCTCCCGGGCACCGGCGGAGGCGGCGACACCTCCTCCGAGGAGGCCGGGATCCAGGCCGTCCACCGCTTCCTGCTGCGCACCCCCGCCCGCATGATCGGCGTCTGGCTCCCGGACGGCACCGGCGACCGCCGCCCGCAGAACCTCCCCGGCACATGGGACCAGTACCCGAACTGGCGCCTGCCGATCGCGGACGCGCAGGGCCGTCCGGTGACGCTGGAGGAGCTGGCGGCCTCGCCCAGGGTGCGGGCGCTGATCGACGTACTGCGGGACCTCGGCGGCGCGGGTGGCCGGTGACATCGGCCGGTACAGGCCACCCCGCCCGAGCGCAGCTCACCGTCGTTCGCTAACTTTGGCACCGTGGACAAGAAGAACGCCCTGCGCGCCGGCACCCTGGCGGCCGGTACGACGCTGATGATGCTGCTCATGTCGTCCCCCGCGCTCGCGCTGACCCGCGACGACGGCGACGACCCCGGCCCGGGCCTGAGCGTCATCGAGACGCTGGGCCTCTTCGTGGTGGCCCCGATCGCGCTGTTCGCGGTCATCTTCGGCCTGGTCTGGGTGCTCGACCGTTCCAAGGACCGCCAGGACCCCACCAGCTCCAACATCACGATCAAGGGCGAGAAGGCCAAGGCCGGCGCCTGACCCGCCCCCCGCCGCGGGCGGGACGGATCCCGGGCGCCGCGCCGCCGAGTCCTCGGTCACCCGATCCGGATCCGCTCGTAGCGCGGCCGCTGCCGATGGGCCGGTACGACCATTCATGCCGACCTCGATCGGACTGTCGTGCGCACCCGGGCGCCGACATGGCCACGCGGGACGCGCGGGGGCCGAGGCCGCCGCGCCCCCGCCCTACGCGCGGATCCCGTCGAGCGGGCGTCGGTACCGCAGGCCGGGCCGCCCGTCGATGTGGATGTCGCCCACGGCCGTGAACCCGTTGTGCTCCAGCACGGTCCTGGACGCCGGGTTGTCGAGCGTCGTCATGGCGGTGAGCGCCGAGAGTCCGTACTCCGCGGCGGCCAGCCGGCAGACGTCGCCGACCGCGGCCGTCGCGACACCCCGACCCGCCGCGCGCTCACCGATCCGGTAGCCCAGCTCGGCGCAGCCGTCCTCGACGTCCACGAGATTGACGCGGCCGATCAACTCCCCGTCCTGGTCGACGACCACATGGAAGTGGCACGTGCCCGCCTCCTGCTCGGCGAGGCGCGCCTGGAGTTGCGCGGCGAACTCGGCGAAGTACGCGTCGCCCCGGTCGGGAATGGTGCGGGAGAAGTAGGCGCGGTTCTCCCGCTCGAACACCAGCAGGGCCTCCGCGTGCTCGACCCGCAGTCGCTCCAGAACAGGCGATGGCTTTGTCATGCACGCCAGCATAAGTGAGCGGCGCGAGATTCTTGACCTCAAGGTCCAGAATTTTGGTATGGTTCGGCCATGGGAAGGCCCAGGCAATTCGATCCGGACGCCGCCGTCGAGCAGGCCATGGAGGTGTTCTGGCGGAAGGGATACGCCAGAACCACCCCCCAGGACCTGGTCGATGCCCTCGGTATCGGCAAGGGCAGTCTCTACAACAGCTTCGGCAGCAAGCACGCCTTGTTCGAGCGGGCGCTCCGTCGCTATCGCGACAGTCAGGCCGTCGCCCTGACGGAGATGCTGGAGGGGGCCGGCCCGGTCAAGCCGCGTCTGCGCAGGACGCTGGAGTTTCTCGTCGAGATGGATCTCGCCGATCCGGACCGCCGGGGCTGCATGGCCGTCAACACGGCGGCGGAGCTCGCCGGAACGGACAAGACGGCGACCGACCTCGTCCAGCGCATGTTCGACCGCACCGAGGGTGCCTTCCGCGCGCTGATCGAGGAAGGGCAGCGCGCGGGGGAGATCCCGCCCGACCGCGACCCCGCCGCGCTGGGCAGCCTGCTGCTGAACACGGTCGTCGGCCTGCGGCTCACCGCGCGGGTCGCCGAAGGCCCTGACCGGCTCACCCGCGTGATCGACGCGCTGATCGACTCCCTGTGATCGAACCCCCGGATCAGTGACCGTCGACTCCCTCTGATCCGCTCGATCCGAGCCGCACCCGCTGAAGGCCCTCTGCCCGACCTCCTACGGCCCTGCCCAGCCTGATCGAGCGCCGCGGGGCGATCGTCAACGTCTCGTCCGTCAACTCCCGGCTGCCCGCCGCCGGCCCCGTCGCCTACAGCGCGGCCAAGGCGGCCCTCGCCGCGCTGGGCAAGTCCCTGGCCGAGGAGTTCGGGCCCCAGGGTGTGCGCGTGAACACCGTCTCCCCCGGAGTGGTCCGCACCTCCATCTGGGAGGACCCCGACGGCTTCGGCGGCAAGGTGGCGGCCGCAGCCGGAGCGGAACACGCCGCGTTCCTCCGGCAGATCCCGCAGGCCTTCGGCATCACCACCGGCCGCCTCACCGAACCCCGGGAAGTGGCCTCCTTGATCGCCTTCCTCCTGTCCGACGTCGCCGGCAACATCACCGGCGCCGACTACGTCATCGACGGAGGCACGGTCAAGACGCTTTGAGGGTGTCCGCGACGAGGGCGTTGGCGTGGCCGTGCCCCAGACCGTGCTCGCTCTTGAGCCAGTTCACCAGCTCCATGTGCTTGGTGAGGGGCGAGGAGCGGATGAGGTCCTTCCACTCCGCGATCGGGCGACCGTACTTCTTCTCGATGGAAGGGAAGTAGCTGGCAGGGCCCTTGGTGGTGTCGGTCATGTCGGCGGTGTCCCGTCTGTCCGTGCCGGAAATGGTCGCTGGTATGACCGGGGAAGACGGCTGGAGCCATCGGCCCGTGAAGGTGGGCTGCGTCACACGGCGAATCTGGACACTTCGGATCCCGACACTTCGTGCCGGCCGTGCCGGCGTCAGGGCCGTTCATTCCGTGCCCCCCTGACACAGCATCCGTAGCTGTCGGCAAGTCTGCCGAGCGGTGTCGGTCATGTCGGCGGTGTCCAGGCGGCGGCCCCGACCCGGGACCCCGGTCGTCGCCCAACGCGGTGGTCCCGTGGAAGGATGGCGCAACCCACTCAAATCGAGGAGATGACCGCGTGCCTGGCACAAACCTGACTCGCGAAGAGGCGCAGCAGCGGGCGAAGCTGCTCACCGTTGACTCGTACGAGATCGATCTCGACCTCTCCGGCGCGCAGGAGGGCGGTACCTACCGGTCCGTGACCACGGTGCGCTTCGACGTGGTGGAGAACGGCGCCGCGTCCTTCATCGACCTGGTGGCTCCGACCGTCCACGAGGTGACGCTCAACGGGGACGACCTCGACCCGGCCGAGGTGTTCAAGGACTCCCGCATCGCGCTTCCGGAGCTTCTCCAGGGCCGCAACATCCTGCGCGTCGTCGCCGACTGCGCCTACACCAACACCGGTGAGGGTCTGCACCGGTTCGTCGACCCGGTCGACCAACAGGCCTACCTGTACACACAGTTCGAGGTGCCCGACGCCCGCCGGGTCTTCGCCTCGTTCGAGCAGCCCGACCTGAAGGCCACTTTCCAGTTCACCGTGAAGGCGCCGAACGGCTGGACCGTCGTCTCCAACTCCCCGACGCCCGAACCGAAGGACGACGTCTGGGTCTTCGAGCCGACGCCGCGCATCTCGTCGTACATCACGGCGCTCATCGTCGGCCCGTACCACTCCGTGCACAGCGTGTACGAGAAGGACGGGCAGAGCGTGCCGCTGGGCATCTACTGCCGTCCCTCCCTCGCCGAGTTCCTCGACTCGGACGCGATCTTCGAGGTGACCCGGCAGGGCTTCGACTGGTTCCAGGAGAAGTTCGACTACCAGTACCCGTTCAAGAAGTACGACCAGCTGTTCGTGCCGGAGTTCAACGCGGGCGCGATGGAGAACGCCGGCGCCGTCACCATCCGCGACCAGTACGTGTTCCGGTCGAAGGTGACCGACGCGGCGTACGAGCTGCGCGCGGAGACCATCCTGCACGAGCTGGCCCACATGTGGTTCGGCGACCTGGTCACCATGGAGTGGTGGAACGACCTGTGGCTGAACGAGTCGTTCGCCACCTACACCTCCATCGCCTGCCAGGCCTACGCGCCCGACAGCCGCTGGCCGCACTCCTGGACCACCTTCGCCAACTCCATGAAGACGTGGGCGTACCGGCAGGACCAGCTGCCGTCCACCCACCCGATCATGGCCGAGATCCGCGACCTCGACGACGTGCTCGTCAACTTCGACGGCATCACCTACGCCAAGGGCGCGTCCGTCCTGAAGCAGCTCGTCGCGTACGTCGGCATGGACGCGTTCTTCACGGGCGTCCAGGCCTACTTCAAGCGCCACGCCTACGGCAACACCCGGCTGTCCGACCTGCTCGGCGCCCTGGAGGAGACCTCCGGGCGTGATCTGAAGGCCTGGTCGAAGGCGTGGCTGGAGACGGCCGGCATCAACGTGCTGCGCCCGGAGATCGAGACCGACGAGCACGGCGTCATCACCTCCTTCGCGATCCGCCAGGAGGCCCCCGCCCTGCCCGCGGGCGCCAAGGGCCAGCCCACCCTGCGCCCGCACCGCATCGCCGTCGGCCTCTACGACCTCGACGGCGACAGCGGCAAGCTGGTCCGGGACGACCGTGTCGAGCTGGACGTCGACGGCGAGCTGACCGCCGTACCGCAGCTGGTCGGCCGGCGCCGCCCGGACGTCGTCCTGCTCAACGACGACGACCTGTCGTACGCCAAGGTCCGCCTCGACGAGAAGTCCCTCGCGTTCGTCACCGAGCACCTCGGTGACTTCGAGGCGTCCCTGCCGCGCGCCCTGTGCTGGGCGTCGGCCTGGGACATGACCCGCGACGCCGAACTGCCCACCCGCGACTACCTCTCGCTGGTGCTGTCCGGCATCGGCAAGGAGTCCGACATCGGTGTGGTCCAGTCGCTGCACCGGCAGGTCAAGCTCGCCATCGACCTGTACGCCGACCCGGCCGCCCGCGAGGCCCTGCTGACCCGCTGGACCGACGCCACGCTGGCCCACCTGCGCGCGGCCGAGGCCGGCGGCGACCACCAGCTGGCGTGGGCGCGGGCGTTCGCGGCCACCGCCCGCACCCCCGAGCAGCTCGACCTCCTCGAAGGGCTGCTGGACGGCTCGCAGACCATCGAGGGGCTCGTCGTCGACACCGAGCTGCGCTGGGCGTTCGTGCAGCGGCTCGCGGCCGTCGGCCGGTTCGACGAGACGGAGATCGCCGGCGAGTACGAGCGGGACAAGACGGCCGCCGGCGAGCGCCACGCGGCGACCGCCCGGGCCGCCCGCCCGACGCCGGAGGCCAAGGCGGAGGCCTGGGCGCAGGTCGTGGAGTCCGACAAGCTGCCCAACGCCGTCCAGGAGGCCGTCATCAGCGGCTTCGTCCAGACCGACCAGCGTGAGCTGCTCGCGTCGTACACGGACAAGTACTTCGACGTCGTCAAGGACATCTGGGACTCACGCTCGCACGAGATCGCCCAGCAGATCGCGGTCGGCCTCTACCCGGCGGTCCAGGTCTCCGAGGAGACCCTGCGCAAGACCGACGCCTGGCTGACCTCCGCCGAGCCGAACGCGGCCCTGCGCCGCCTCGTCTCCGAGTCCCGCTCGGGCGTGGAGCGCGCCCTGAAGGCCCAGGCGGCGGACGCGCGGTAACCGCGAGCCGCCGACAGGCCGTACGGCGACGGGGCGCCCGGTGCGACACCGGGCGCCCCTGCCGTGTCCGAGGCCATGTCCGAGGCCGTGTCCGACGCCGTCTCCACGGCCGGGACCGGCGAGCCGGATCCGAGTACGACGTCCGGATCCCGCCGGAGGTCCGGGACGGCGCACGCGACTCTGGGGTGCATGATCACCACCACGTACACCGCACGCCCCATCGCACCAGGGGCCCTGGCGGAACTCCGCGTCACCGACGACGCCGGCCGCCGCACGACCCCCTTCACCGAGGCGGAGGGCGGCGACCCCCTGCGCTGCTGCCTGCGCCGCAGCGCCCCCGGGGAGCGGCTCGCCCTCGTGTCCTACGCTCCCCTGCGCCGCTGGGCGGCCGAGACGGGCAGCGACCCGGGCGCCTACGACGAACAGGGCCCCGTCTTCGTCCACGCCGGCCCCTGCCCGGCCCCGGCCGACGGCACGCTGCCCTTCACCGGAGTGCACCGCACCGTCCGCCGGTACTCCGCCGACGGCCGCATCCTGGGCGGACGCCTCGTCGAGGACCCCTCGCCGGAGGGCTTCGAGAAGGCCTTCCGGGAAGCGTTCGACGACCCGGTCGTGGCACTCGTCCACGTCCGGGCCGTCGAGTACGGATGCTTCCTCTACGAGGTCCGCAGGGACTAGCCGGCCTGGGTCAGCCCTTCAGCTCGGCCGCCACCAGCTCCGCGATCTGCACCGCGTTCAGCGCGGCGCCCTTGCGGAGGTTGTCGTTGGAGATGAACAGGGCGAGGCCGTTGTCGACGGTCTCGTCCTTGCGGATGCGGCCCACGTAGGACGGGTCCTTGCCGGCCGCCTGGAGCGGGGTGGGGATGTCGGTGAGGACGACACCTTCGGCCGAGGACAGCAGCTCGGTCGCGCGCTCGGGGCTGATCGGGCGGGCGAAGCGGGCGTTGACCTGGAGGGAGTGGCCGGAGAAGACCGGGACGCGCACGCAGGTGCCGGAGACCTTCAGGTCGGGGATCTCCAGGATCTTGCGGGACTCGTTGCGGAGCTTCTGCTCCTCGTCGGTCTCGTTCAGGCCGTCGTCGACGAGGTTTCCGGCGAAGGGCAGCACGTTGAAGGCGATGGGCCGCTTGTAGACCTGCGGCTCGGGGAAGTCGATCGCCTCGCCGTCGTGGGTGAGCCGGTCGGCGTCGGCGACGACCTTCTGCACCTGGCCGTGCAGCTCCGCGACGCCCGCGAGGCCCGAGCCGGACACCGCCTGGTAGGTGGCGACGACGAGGGCCTCCAGGCCCGCCTCGGCGTGCAGCACCTTCAGGACCGGCATCGCGGCCATCGTCGTGCAGTTCGGGTTGGCGATGATGCCCTTGGGGCGGTGGGCGATCGCGTGCGGGTTCACCTCGGACACCACCAGCGGCACCTCGGGGTCCTTGCGCCACGCCGACGAGTTGTCGATCACGACCGGGCCCTGGGACGCCACCTTCTCGGCCAGCGCCCGGGAGGTCGCGCCGCCGGCGGAGAACAGGACGATGTCCAGGCCGGTGTAGTCGGCGGTCGCCGCGTCCTCCACCGTCACACCGTCCAGGACCGTCCCCGCGGAGCGGGCCGAGGCGAACAGGCGCAGCTCGGTGACCGGGAAGTTCCGCTCCTTGAGGATGCTGCGCATGACCGTGCCGACCTGACCGGTGGCTCCGACGATTCCGACCCTCACGGCGACTCCCTCTGTCTCGTTACGTACGCATTGCCTGGCCGAGGCCTTTCCATCATGCGGCCGACCCCTGGCAACCTGTCCAATTCTTTGGACGCCATGCCCGAGGTGTGGGACACGCCACCACCGCCGACGGTTGCGGAACTGCGGTCCCCAACCCCGCTGAGCTGGAGGAATTAGCCCGTCGGGCACCCCCTGCCGCAAGCTGTGCTGCCGCGCCGCGAGGTGTGACGTACGCCTCTGCGGAACTTTTCCGCGCTCGCGCCGAACGTTTCCGCGCGTCACGTCGTCGTAGGAGTAACGCGGCGAGGGGAGGGGTGGCTGTGCTGCGCAGAACGGCCCGCCGCGCCCAGGGGGACGGCCACGGCGATCCACTGGACGCGGCGCAGGAACGGCGGGTGCGGGCGGTGCTCGCGCTCGGCGGTGTACCGCAGGCGGACCTGCTGGACGGGGTACAGCAGGTCCGCCTGCGGCTGCTGGAGCGGGCGGCGAAGGGGCAGGAGGCGCCGCGTGACGTCTCCGCGTGGGCGGCGGTCGTGGCCTCCAACCTCGCCATGGACTGGCACCGGGCCAAGCGCCGCCAGGAACGCCTGGGCGAGCGGCTGGCCTCGCTGCGCCAGCACGAGCACCCCTCCGGCGAGGACACCAGCGTGCTGTCGGTGGCCGTCGCCCGGGGCCTGGACGCGCTGCCCGACGCCCAGCGCCAGGTCGTCGTCCTGCGGTTCTACGCCGATCTGCCGGTGCGCTCGATCGCCGACGAGCTCGGCGTCCCGGAGGGCACGGTCAAGAGCCGCCTGCACACGGCGGTCCGGGCCCTGCGCGCCCGCCTGCACGAGGACGAGGTGGTGTGACATGCCCGCCGGACACGACGAACACGAGACCCCCGACGGCCACGGCGCCTACGACGGCCCCGCCACGCCGGACGGCCACGGCGCCCACGCCGCGCAGGACGGCCCCGCCACGCCCGACGGCCACGTCACATACGACGGCATGGACCCCCTGATGGCCGCGGTCCTGGACGCCCCCCTGTCCGAGGAGGCCCGCGCCGACGCGGGCTATCTGGCCGGGCACCGCGCGGCGGCGGCCGACGTCGCCCTGCTGCGGGAACAGCTCGGGATCGTCGCGGACGCCCTGACCGCGCGGCCCCCCGCCGCCGAGCCCGTTCCCGTACGGCCGCCCCGGCGCCGTCTGCGGCCGGCGGCCCTGCGCACCGTCGGGATCGCCGCCGCCGGCGCGCTGGTCGCCGGGGCCGGATGGCTGGTCGTCCAGGTGGGGCAGGGCGTGTCCGGCGTCGGTGTGTCCGCTGACTCCGCCAAGAGCGGGGCCACCGACGAGACGGCGTCGCGGGGCGGCGCGGACGCCACCAGCCCGCTCGCCGACCCCGGCTATCTCGCCTGCGTCCGCCTGGTCGTCGAGGGCGAGGTGACGGACGTCGATCCGGTGGCCGGCACCGGCCAGGAGCGGGTCACCCTGCACGTCACCCGCTCGTACAAGCCGGAGCGGCCCGCGCGGCCCGACGTCGACTTCGTGCTGGAGGAGGGCATGGACCCGCTGGTGGCGAAGGGCGACCACGTCCTGGTCGCGCTGCCGCGGGGCTCGGCCACCCCGGACCTGTGGGCGGTCGGTGAGGCGGACATCGCCGCCGAGCGGGCGGCGCTGGCCCGGGCGCTGCCGGAGGCGGGCGGCACGGCCTGCGAACAATGAGGAAGGGGCGGGCGTCCGCCGTACGGACGCCCGCCCCACCCGGGGCACCGAGGTGCTACGGGGTGACCTTCTCGATGGCCACGCTGCCGACGCCCGCGACGGTGCCGCGCGCGTTCACCAGCTCGACCTGGCCGAAGAAGGCCCGGCCCTCGGGAGCGGGGGCCGCGGCGGTGACGGTCGCGGAGACCGCCGCCGAGGCGCCCGTGGCCAGCTTCACCGGCGTGGTGCCGTCGACGGAGACGGTGCCGAGCGCGGAGGAGAAGAACACGTCCCGGTAGTCGTAGGCGGTGGTGCCGGCCGGGACCGCGTAGCCGACGACCTCGATGGTGTACGTGCCGGCGGCCGGCGACGGGATGGAGACCGACTCCTCCGAGTCACCGTCGGCGGACTGCGCGACGGGCTCGCCGTTGGCGTCGTAGACCGTCAGGTCCAGGTCGGCGGAGGCGTCGGAGACGTTGCCGATGGCGACGTCCAGCGACTTGGCGCCCGCGGGGACCTCGACCGTGGTGGTCTGGGTCTCCTGGTCCTTGATGGTCGGACGGGCCGTCTTGGCGGAGCCGAGCGGGCTGCCCACCAGCTTGCCGTCGACGGCGGCGAGGTTGTTCGTCACCTTCCAGGAGACGGCGGTCGGCTGCCCGACCTTCGCCTCGGGCACGGTCACGGTCTCCGGGTCGAAGGCCGCGCCGAACACGGTGACGTCCAGCTTGTAGGGGTTGTCGAGCAGCGGGGAGGTGCGGCGCGACTCGACCTCGATCTCCCAGACGCCGGGCTGCGGGTCGAGGTACGACCGGGCGTCGGGCCGGCAGCCGTTGCCGCCGAGGTAGTTGTTGTAGCACTTGATGGTGGAGCTGTCGTCGAGCGCGACACCGTACGGGTGGATGGAGATGAACCGGGTCTGGCTCTTGTCCTTCAGCCCGCCGATCGCGACCTCCAGCGACTTGGCGCCCTCGGGCACGGTCACGAAGTAGTGCTGCGAGCTGTTGCGCTGCACGGTGTTCTTCGCGGTGAAGGTGTGCGCGACGGGAGTCGAGACGACGACCGTGTTGAGGATCTGCTTGTCGACGCCCTCGGTCTTCGGGTCGTCGGCCTCCAGGATCACGCTCTTGATGCCGGCGGACTTCGGCGCGGCCTGGACCTTGACGGTCACCGGCTTGTTCAGCGGCAGCTTCACCTCGTCGGAGCCGAGGATCTTGAAGGTGCCGGCCGCGTTGTTCTCCAGGCTCAGCTCGTGGCGGATCGCCTTGTCGGCGCCGGACGTACGGGTGATCGTGACGTCGTACGTCTTCTTCTGACCGGCCTTCAGGCCGCCCTCGCGGTCGTAGATGCCGGTACCGAAGCCCGGCGTCTTCAGCGCGGAGTCGAGCACGGTGTCGACGGGGGCCTTGACGGTGTAGTCGTGGGCGGTGGCGCCGTCCTTGATGGCGTCCCAGGCGGCCACGATGTCCATCGCGCCCGCGCCCTCCTCGTAGGCCTGCACGCCCTTGATGTGCTTGGCGGTCGAGGTGAGCGCCGTGCGCAGGGTGAGGGGCGTGAGCTCGATGCCCTTCTGCTTGGCGGCGCTCAGCAGCAGCGCGGAGGCACCGGCGGCCTGCGGGGAGGACATCGAGGTGCCCTGGAGCATGGCGTAGCCGGCCGGCAGGCTGTAGCCGGCCTCGGCGATCGGGGCGCCCGGCAGCCACGTCTGGATGGTGTTGACCGCGGCGCCCGGGGCGACCAGGGTCGGCGTGAAGCCGCCGTCCTCACGCGGGCCGCGCGAGGAGAAGGGCAGCAGCGCGTACTTCTTCTTCACCTCGGAGCCGTAGTTGGCGGCCCAGGTCTCCTTGGAGATGGCCGCGCCCACGGAGATGACCTTGTCGGCCAGGCCGGGGTCGCCGATGGTGTTGGCGCCGGGGCCCTCGTTGCCCGCGGAGATCACGAGCTGCACGCCGTAGGTGTCGATGAGGCGCGTGTACAGCTCGGCGCGCGCGTTGTTGCCGTCGTTCAGGCCGGGCAGGCCGCCGATCGACATGTTGACGATGTCGACGCCGCGGTTGGCGACGAGGTCGATCATGCCCTCGGTGAGCGCGACGTTGGAGCAGCCGGGGCCGAACTCGCAGGCGCGGGATGAGACGATCTTCGCGCCGGGGGCGGCGCCGTTCATCTTGCCGCCGAACAGGCCGTTGGCGGCGGTGATGCCGGCGACGTGCGTGCCGTGCTCGCTGGAGATGAGGCCGATGTTGGCGAAGTCGGCCTTCTTGCCGACCCAGTCGCCGCCCAGCGGGTCCATCGGGACGTCCTTGCGGATCTCCACGACGAACGGCTGCCGCTCGGCGACGTCGGTCGCCGGGTTGTCGGTGCCGAAGTAGCCGATCTGGAAGCCGTTCTTGTACGGCTTCATCGGCTTGTCGTCGGTGAAGTCGCCGTTGGCGTTGACGTCGACGGTGACGGTGCCGGCGGCCGCGTCGTAGAGCACGCCCCAGGCGTCGGTGGTGTCGCCGTCGCGGTTGACGTCGCCCTGGGCGTCGCCGGCCGCGGTGGCCGACTCGCGGAAGAGGTTGATGGAGTAGGCGCCGGCGGGCGCGGTCCAGGTGCGGCCGCCGTAGGCGAAGGAGGGCCCGGAGACCGAGTTCACCATCGCGCGCCAGCTGCCGTCGCCGTCGGTGAGCGGGTCGGTCGAGGTGACCCAGTCGACGATCTTGCGCTCGCCGGTGGTGGTCTTCTGCAGCGCGGGGTGCGCGAGGTCCACGCCGGAGTCGAGGACGCCGATGGTGATGCCGCGGCCGTCCGCCTTCGGGTGGTCCTCGACGAATTCCACGGCGCCCGTCTCGAAGGACGGGTTGTACGGGTTCTTGGCCGGGGTCTTCTTGTTCGGCGCGGGGTAGGTCTTCGTGGTCGCGCCGGCCTGTGCGCCCTTCGCGGTGTCCGCGGCCGGCGTCGGGTCGTCGAGGACGATCTCCTGGCGCAGGTCGATGGCGTGCACCGAGGACAGCTTGGTGGCGGCGGCGATGACGGAGTCCGCCTGGCCGGTCGGGACGGTGGCGCGGACGTAGCCGAGCTTGTCGTAGGAGCGGCCCACGGAACCGCCCTTGACCGCGTCGAGCTCCTCGGCGACCTGCTCGGTCTTGCCGGGAGCGGTCGCGACCATCAGGGTGACGTTCTTGTCACCGGCGGCCTTGGCGTCGGCCAGGAGGTCGGCGTCGTCGGCGCCGAGCTTGTCGGCGGAGGACTTCAGCCCCGGGTCGGCGGCGGCCGGGGTCTCGTCGGCCGCGAAGACCATGGGTATCGGCCCGGCCGCGGACAGCGCGGCCACCAGGCCGGCGGCCACGGCTATGCGGGCCGCTCGTCTGGTCACCGGTATCGGTTCGCGCTGGGGGGTGTGGGTCATCGGCATCCCTTGGTGGTAAAGGAACGAGCGTCACGCGACCGGGGCCGTTCCTGCCTTGATCGCGTGAGTCCGGAATATGATCCCGGACGACCGCACAGCTTTGCCTAAGGGGCAGATGTTTGGGGAAGGTTGACCGAATCGATATGCATGTATGGGGAAAACCCGCTATGAACAAAAGGGACATGAGGGTGTAAGGGCGGTAAGTGAGTCTCCAGTGGGCCATACGCCCACCAGGGCGCCTCGGTTTTCCCTGCCGATTCCGGCCTGACGGGTTAACGTCCCTGTGTGCGCGAGAAGTTGAGGGTGGCGGCCTACGCCGTGTGTGTCCAGGACGACCGGATCCTGCTGGCCCGCTCGCCCACCGCCGACGGTGGCCGGGAGTGGGTGCTGCCCGGCGGCGGCATGGAGCACGGTGAGGATCCCCACGACACCGTCGTGCGGGAGCTGGAGGAGGAGACCGGCTACCGGATCGAGGTGACCGGGCTGCTCGGCCTGGACTCCTCCCGTCATACCTTCCGCCGCGAGGGCCTGCGCGGCCCCGTCGACCACCACGGCCTGCGGATCGTCTACGAGGGCCGGGTCGTCGGGGGTGAGCTGCGCAACGAGGTCGACGGTTCCACCGACCTGGCCGCCTGGCACGACCTGTCCGCGGTGCCCGCCCTGACCCGGGTACGGCTGATCGACATCGCGCTGGAGCTGTGGCGGGAGCGGCCGGTGAGCGGGCGGGTGTCGGTGCCGCGGCAGCCGTGAGTCCCCGGCGCCGCACGCCGGCCGGCCTGTCGGAAGCGGGCACGCGAGGAGGGGCCGGCGGGTGTCACCCGTGGCCCCTCCTCTCCCCTCCTGGCGCCGCCCCGGTCTGTCACTACCGGGGCAGCACCACGACATGCGCGGCCGGCTCGCGGTCGCCCGACGCCATCAGCGCCGTCCGCACCACCGTCGCCTGCTGTTCCATGGCCTCCCGCAGCTTCCTCGGCGTGAGGTACACGACCGTGATGCCCAGCCGCTCCAGGTGCTCACGCTTGCGGGCGTACTCCGACCACAGCGCGTCCTCGTCCTGGCGCGGGGCGCGGGTGTCCAGCTCGACCGCCACCGCCTGCTCCGGCCAGTAGGCGTCCAGGCCGCCCAGGTGGGGACCGCCCGGCAGGCGCAGGTCCACGTTCCACACCGGGTCGGGCAGGCCGTACTCGCGGACCATCGTGTACAGGCGGTCCTCCGCGATCGCCCGGCCCTCGGCGAGCAGGGAGTCCACCGCGTCCACCACGTGCGGCCGGCTCAGCAGCTTCGCGTCGGTCAACGCCCGTACGACCGCCGCCGGTTCGCAGTGTCTGCCGCGCACCGCCTCCGACAGCAGCCGCCGTACCGTCCTCGCGTCCGTCAGCCGGGCCACCGCGTCGGCCAGCGCGCGCGGCACCGGCGCCACCGGCACCCCGGTGGCCTGCTCCGGCTCCGGCAGGGCCGAGGTGCGCACGACGTGCGCGCAGCCCGTGGAGCGCAGCCGGCGCGACCGGGGGACCAGGACGTCGATCCGCTCCAGGGAGAGCAGCGCGGGGGAGGAGGTGAAACCGTGCAGGGTCAGTGCCGCCAGGCCGGTGATCATCGCCTCCGTGTACACCGGCCGGTGCGGCCGCCCGGCGCCGGGCTGGACCGGAACCCCGGGCGTCGACACCTCGCGCGCCGCGTACAGCAGCACCGCGTGCAGCCGCTCCTCGCTGGTCGGTGGCCCCGGGTGCAGCAGGTGCACACCCGGCAGGATCTGCTGCCAGGGCCCGCCGGGACGGCACTGCTCGCTCGTCTCGGCGGGCGAGACGCCGTGCGAGCGCAGCTGGGCCGCCGTCATGACACGGCGGTGCACGTCCGACAGGTGGCACACGGGGCGGGGGGAGGCCGGGGGGAGCGGCGTGTTGTGGTTCATGTCCCGGAGATTCCCGCCCCCGATCCGCCCCGTAACCGCTGTTACACGCCTGTCGACAAATCCGGACAAGCCAGCCCTAAAGGACGGATGTTCGGATGCCGAGTAGGCGCCGAAAACCCCTGGTCCATCCGGTGGGGGCCAGGGGTTACGGTTGCGATCGACTGAATTCCGTAACGGTCACCGACGGCGGAATTCATGGCCAGAGGTGTCAGCCGGCCTCGGCCCTCGCGTCACACGCCTGTCCGCGCAGCCCCCGCGCCAGGTCGTCCCACGCCTCCAGCACCAGCCGGCGCAGCGCCGGGGGCGCCGACTCGTGGGCCGCCAGCCAGACGTCCGTCTCCACCAGCGTCGCCGGGGAGTCCTGGAGGGCGGGGTACAGGCCCTTGACCACGCTCATCGCGATCTGGATGGAACGCTCCGACCAGATGTGCGCGATCGAGGCGAAGTACTTCTCCGCGTACGGCGCGAGCAGCTCCCGCTGCGAGGGCTGGTTGAAGCCCGCGATCGTCGCCTCCACCAGGGCGTTGGACAGGGCGTCGGACTCCACCAGCTGGGCCCACGCCTGTGCCTTGACCGCCGCCGACGGGCGGGCGGCCAGGCAGCGCACCTGGTGGCGCTTGCCGGACGCCGTGTCGTCACGGGCCAGTTCCGCCGCGAGGACGCCCTCGTCCGCGAGGCCGTGGGCCGCCAGCGGCTCCAGGAACGCCCAGCGCAGCTCCTGGTCGACCTCCAGCCCGTCGATCTTCGCCGTGCCGTCCAGCAGGCCCTGGAGCAGCTCGAAGTCGGCCTCGGAGGACGCGGCCGTCGCGAAGAACCGCGCCCAGGCCAGCTGGTGCTCGCTGCCCGGCGCGGACGCCCGCAGCTCCTTCAGCGCGCCCTCGGCCAGCAGCCGCTCACCGGTCCTCCGCAGGGGCGGCGCCACATAGTGCACCAGCGCCGACTCCGCCCACGCGTGCAGCATCTGGAGCACCCCGATGTCCGACTCGCGCCCCGCGAACCTCAGCACCAGCCCGATGAAGTCCCGCGCGGGCAGCAGCGCGTCCCGGGTCAGGTTCCACAGCGCCGACCAGCACAGGGCGCGGGCGAGCGGGTCGGTGATGTCACCCAGGTGCGCGCGCAGGGTGTGCAGCGACGTCTCGTCGAAGCGGATCTTGCAGTACGTCAGGTCCTCGTCGTTGACCAGGACCAGCTCCGGTGCCTCGGCGCCCGCCAGCTCCGCCACGACCGTGCGCGGACCGCCGACGTCCGTCTCGGTGCGCGCGTACCGCACCAGCCGGCCCCCCTCCCGGCGGTACAGCCCGATCGCGATCCGGTGCGGCCGCAGCTCGGGGTGCTCCTCCGGCGCCTCCTGGAGCACCGCCAGCTCACTGATCCGGCCCGAGGCGTCCAGCAGTACCTGCGGGGTCAGCGCGTTCACCCCGGCCGTCTGGAGCCAGGACCGCGCCCACGCGCCCATGTCCCGCCCGCTGGTCTCCGCCAGCACCGACAGCAGGTCACCGAGCCGGGTGTTGCCGTAGGCGTGCCGCTTGAAGTAGCGCCTCGCGCCTTCCAGGAACGCGTCCTGGCCGACGTACGCCACCAGCTGCTTCAGCACCGAGGCGCCCTTGGCGTAGGTGATGCCGTCGAAGTTGAGCTTGGCGTCCTGAAGGTCGCGGATGTCGGCGGTGATCGGGTGCGTGGAGGGCAGCTGGTCGGCGCGGTAGGCCCAGGCCTTGCGGCGGTTGGCGAAGGTGATCCAGCCGTCGGTGAAACGCGTCGCGCCCACCAGCGAGAAGGAGCCCATGAAGTCGGCGAAGGACTCCTTCAGCCACAGGTCGTCCCACCACTCCATGGTGACCAGGTCGCCGAACCACATGTGCGCCATCTCGTGCAGGATCACGTTGGCCCGCGCCTCGTACGACGCCCGCGTCACCTTGCCCCGGAAGATGTACTCCTCCCGGAACGTCACCAGCCCCGGGTTCTCCATCGCGCCCAGGTTGTACTCCGGCACGAACGCCTGGTCGTACTTCCCGAAGGGGTACGGGTAGTCGAAGTGGTCGTGGAAGAAGTCCAGGCCCTGCTTGGTGACCAGGAAGACGTCGTCGGAGTCGAAGTGGGGCGCCAGGCCCTTGCGGCACAGCGCGCCCAGCGGGATCTCCAGCCGCGTCCCGTCCTCGAACACCCGCTCGTAGGAGTCGGTGACGTAGTGGTACGGCCCCGCCACCACACAGGTGATGTACGTCGAGATCGGCTTCGTCTCCGCGAACCGCCACACCCCGTCCGCGCGCTCCCCGGCGCCGTTGCTCCACACCACCCACTCCTCGGGCGCCCGCACCTCGAAGCGGAACGGCGCCTTGAGATCGGGCTGCTCGAAGTTGGCGAAGACCCGGCGTGAGTCGGCGGGCTCGTACTGCGTGTACAGGTAGATCTCGCCGTCCTGCGGGTCGACGAAGCGGTGCAGGCCCTCGCCGGTGCGCGAGTAGGCGCACCGCGCGTCGACGACCAGCTCGTTCTCGGCGGCCAGGTCCTCCAGCAGGATCCGGGAGCCGTCGAAGACCTCGCCCGGGTCCAGATCCCGCCCGTTGAGGGTGACGGCGGTCACACTCGGCGCGACGAGGTCCGCGAAGCTCGACGCGCCCGGCTCGTTGCAGCGGAAGCGGACCGTGGTGACGGAGCGGAAGGTGCGCGGCCCCTCCCCGGCCCACTCGCCCACCGCCGACCGCACGTCGAGGGACACGTCGTACCCGTCGACGGACAGCAGGGCGGCCCGCTCCCGGGCCTCGTCGCGGGACAGGTTCTCACCGGGCACGGGCGGTACTCCCTCATAGCTGGTCGAGACGGCTGATCAGGACCGATCCTGCCATGCGCACCTGACGCCGGGCAGCCGGGAATGGGGCGGGCGGGGCGGGTGTTGGCCGGGGAAAGACCGCCTTCCGAGGGAGACCCATGTCCGAGACCTCCACCGCCGGCAAGACCCCCGTCGACTTCTGGTTCGACCCGCTGTGCCCCTGGGCCTGGATGACGTCCCGTTGGGTGCTGGAGGTCGAGAAGGTCCGCGACATCGAGGTCCGCTGGCACGTGATGAGCCTCGCAGTCCTCAACGAGGACAAGCTCGACGAGCTGCCCGAGGAGTACCGGGAGATGCTCGCCACGCACGCCTGGAAGCCGGTCCGCGTGGTGACCGCCGCCTGGCAGAAGCACGGCGCCGACGTCCTCGGCCCGCTGTACACCGCGCTCGGCACCCGCTTCCACAACAACGGCGAGGGCCCCACCCTGGAGGCCATCGCCGGCGCGCTCGCCGACGCGGGACTGCCGGCCGATCTGATCGACTACGCCGAACAGGAGAACTTCGAGTTCGACGCCGAGCTGCGCGCCTCCCACAAGGAGGGCATAGACAAGGTCGGCCAGGACGTCGGCACCCCGGTCATCGCGGTCCCCGGCCCCGACGGCGAGCAGATCGCCTTCTTCGGCCCGGTCGTCACCCCCGCCCCGCAGGGCGAGGAGGCCGCCCGCCTGTGGGACGGCACCCTCGCGGTCGCCTCCGTCCCGGGTTTCTACGAGATCAAGCGCACCCGCACCAAGGGCCCGGACTTCAGCAACCTGTGACGGGCGGGCGCCATCCCGGCTACAGCTCCTCCGGCAGGGTGGCGCCGGCCTTCCAGTTGTCCTTGCGCTGCACCCGACGGCAGCCGTCCCGCGCGCACCGCTGGTAGGCCGCCGCGACGAAGACCTCGTTCTTCCTCAGCGTCGGCCGCAGCGCCAGCTCGGCCGCCGTGCTCTCCGGCCCGCTCTCCAGGTTCCGGAAGTCCTGCATGGTGTCGTCGCAGTTCGGGCACCGCACATACGCCATCAACGCCTCCTCGGTGGACGACCGCGGCCGCCGGCGGGACGCGGGACGCGCCTCGACGGGCCGGGAAGGCGTCCATGATGCCCCCGCGGGCCGCCCCCGGCTCCCGTCACGCGCGGGGAACCAACCTGTGAAACCGCCGGACAGGTGAGCGCGACGGTCCGGAGACCCGGAGCCTGAGTCCGAGCCCCCGCCCCACCGCACGGGAGAGCCCCCGCCAGTCACGTCCTGGCGGGGGCTCTCCTTCCATCCGCCCGCCGGGTGAAAGGTGAGAAGACGATCACGAGGCGGGACGTTCAGCGGGCCCTCAGGGGGCCGGCAGCAGCACGTCCGCGCGGGACTTGGCGGCGGCGTAGCGCCTGGCCACGTCCTGCCAGTTGACGACCTGCCACATCGCCTCGATGAAGTCGACCTTCTGGTTCTTGTACTGGAGGTAGAAGGCGTGCTCCCAGGCGTCGAAGACGAGGATCGGGGTGGCGCCCTGGCCGACGTTGCCCTGGTGGTCGTAGACCTGCTCGACGATCAGACGGCCGCTCAGCGGCTCGTGGGCGAGGACGCCCCAGCCCGAGCCCTGGGTGGTGGCCGCGGCCTTGGACAGCTGCGTCTTGAAGCCGGCGAAGGAGCCGAAGGACTCCGTGATGGCGTCGGCCAGCTCGCCCACGCCGTCCGCCGCCAGCGGCTCGCCACCGCCGTCACCGGTCATGTTGTGCCAGTAGATCGAGTGCAGGATGTGCCCGGAGAGGTGGAAGGCCAGGTTCTTCTCCAGGCCGTTGATCGACCCCCACTGCTCCTTGTCCCGCGCCTCCGCGAGCTGCTCCAGCGTGTCGTTGGCGCCCTTCACATAGGCCGCGTGGTGCTTGTCGTGGTGCAGCTCGACGATCTCCGGGCTGATCACGGGCGCGAGCGCGGAGTAGTCGTAGGGCAGTTCGGGGAGCGTGTAGACGGGCATGGCGGGTTCCCTTCCGAACCTCTTATTGCAAATAGCTTGCAAGTGCAGGCTAGCAACAAGATCTCGGTCGCGGGCAAGAAGAAGGCCCCCACATCCGGACGACGTGGGGGCCTGCGTCAGGCTCGGCGAGGGGCTCAGGCCTTGGCGCGCGCCCGCTGCCAGACGTATCCGACGGCCGCCAGGAACAGGGTCATCCCGCCCGTCGAGTACAGCTGCACGCGCGTGTCGGGCTCCCGGGCCATCAGGACGAACACCGCCACCATGCCCGCCAGCGCGACCCACGTCAGCACCGGGAACGCCCACATCCGCACTGCCAGCCTCTCGGGCGCCTCGCGCTCCAGCCGGCCGCGCAGCCGCAGCTGCGAGACGGCGATGAACATCCACACGACGAGGATCACCGCGCCGATCATGTTCAGCAGCCAGGGGAAGACGTCGTCGGGCCGCCAGTAGCTCAGCAGCACACAGACGAAGCCGAAGGCACAGGAGGCGAGGACGGCGACCCTCGGCACCCCGCCCGACACCCGGCCCAGCGCCCTGGGGCCCTGCCCCCGCTCCACCAGCGAGTAGGCGATCCGCGAGGAGCCGTAGATGTTGGCGTTCATCGCGGACAGCAGGGCGGCCAGGACGACCACGTTCATCACCTGGCCGGCGCCCGGGATACCGAGCTGGTCGAGGGCGGCGACGTACGGGCCCTTCTCCACGACCTCCTCGGAGTCCCAGGGGACGAGGGTGACGACGACCGCCATCGAGCCGATGTAGAACAGCGCGATCCGCCACATCGCCGTACGCACGGCGCTGGCCACCCCGCGCACCGGGTTCTCCGACTCGGCCGCCGCGATGGTGACGGTCTCCAAACCGCCGTAGGCGAAGACCGAGGCGAGCAGGCCCACCACCAGGCCCTCACCGCCGTTGGGCAGGAAGTCGGTCAGGTGGGAGGCGCCGGGGGAGTCGCTGCCCGGCAGGACCCCGGCGATCGCCAGCACACCCAGCACCAGGAACAGCGTGATCGCGCCGACCTTCAGCGCCGCGAACCAGAACTCGAACTCGCCGAAGTTCTTCACGGCGGCCAGGTTCGCCCCGCAGAACACCACCATGAACAGCGCCACCCACGCCCACTCCGGCGTACCCGGCAGCCAGCCCGTGACGATCTTCGCGGCGCCGATGCCCTCCAGTCCGACGGCCGTGCACAGCAGCACCCAGAACGACCAGCCGGCGGTGAAACCCGCCCACGGCCCGATCGCCCGCTCGGCGTGCGCCGAGAAGGATCCCGACGAGGGATACGCGGCCGACATCTCGCCCAGCATCCGCATCACCAGCATCACCAGGAGACCGGAGAGGGCGTAGGCGAGGACGATCGACGGACCGGCGGCGGCGATGCCCGCGCCGGAACCGACGAAGAGACCCGCGCCGATGACGCCGCCGAGGGCGATCATCGACAGATGGCGCTGTTTGAGGCCGTGGGACAGGGTGGCGTCGGGCTCTTGTGGAGCCTTGACGGTGGTGCTGGGCATGGGCGCGGCTCGTCCAATGCGTGAGATGGGCAAAAACGCCCACAGTCTGGGCGGCCGCCCCACCCGCGGGAGGCGGCCGCCCAGCATCCGGACACTCCGGACACGTTCCGTGGCTAGGCGGCTACGGGCGTGTAGTGCCCGGCGTCCCCCGTCACCGACCAGCTCTCCTTGCCCTCGACACCCACCGGCACGTCACCGGCGACGGTCACCCGGTGCAGTCGGCGCGGCAGCCTGTCGTAGTTGTCGACGGCGTAGTGCTGGGTGATGCGGTTGTCGAAGAGGACCAGCTGGTTCGGGGACCAGCGGTGGCGCAGCACGTTCTCCGGCCGGGTCACGTACGACTGGAGCAGGTCCAGGATCCTGCGCGACTCGCCCACCGACAGCCCGACGATCCGCTGCGCGAACCCGCCGATGAACAGGCCGCGTTCCCCGGTCAGCGGGTGCACCCGGACGACCGGGTGGGCGGTGCGGTACGTGATCGACGTGAACCGGGCGCGCTGGGCGGCGCGTTCCTCGTCGATGTCCTCGGTGGGCACCGCGTAGTCGTAGTCGTTGGTGTGCTCCGCCCACAGTCCGTCGGCCAGCCGGCGCAACGGCTCGGGCAACTGCCGGTAGGCGGCCGCCGCGTTCGCGATCAGCGTCTCGCCGCCGTACGGCGGGAGCGTGACGCTGCGCAGGGTGCTGGCCTGCGGCGGGTTGAGGACGAAGGTGACGTCGGTGTGCCAGTGGTTGGCGCTGCCCTGCTCGCTGTCGACGGGCAGCACGTTGGGGGCGCCGTCGACGGCGGCGACGGTCGGGTGGGCGGTGGTGAGGTCGCCGAAGTGGCGGGCGAAGGCCTGCTGGCCCTCGTCGTCGAGGGCGACGTCGTCGAAGACCAGCGCCTTGTGGGTGTTGAGGGCCTCGCGCAGGGCGGTGACGGTGTCGGGGTCGAGGGGCTCGGCGGGGTCCACGCCGAAGACGTGGGCGCCGATGGTCGCGGTGACCTTGCGGATGTCGAGGCTGGTCATGGGGTGTGTCCTCTCAGACGAGGGCTGCGGTGTACTGGTTGGCGGGGCGCGGGAGGCCGTAGCGCTCCCGCAGGGTCCGGCGCGGGCCGTACTCGCCGCGGAGCAGGCCGCGGGCGCGCAGGATCGGCACGACGTGGTCGACGAAGGCGTCCAGGCCGGAGGGCAGGACGGCGGGCATGATGTTGAAGCCGTCGGCGGCGCCCCGGGTGAACCAGGTCTCGATGGCGTCGGCGACCTGCTCGGGCGTCCCGGCGAAGGTGAGGTGGCCGCGGCCACCGCCGAGCCGGCCGATCAGCTGCCGCACGGTGAGGCCCTCCCGCCGGGCCAGCCCCACCACGAGCGCGTAGCGGCTCCTGGCGCCCTCGATGGCGTCCTCGGACGGCAGGCCGGCCGGGAGCGGCGCGTCCAGCTCCAGGGTGCCGGCGGGCAGGTGCAGCAAGCGCTCCAGGCCGGCCACCCCATGCGTGGGCACGATGTGGTCCTCCAGCAGCCGTTCGGCCGCCCGGGCCTCCGCCTCCGTCGAGCCGATCACCGGGACGATCCCGGGCAGCACCTTGAGACGGTCGGGGTCGCGCCCGGCCCGCTCGGTACGGGACTTGAGGTCGGCGTAGAAGGCCTGCGCGTCCTCGATCGTCTGCTGCGCGGTGAACACGGCCTCCGCGTACCGGGCCGCGAACGCCTTGCCGTCCGCCGAGGAGCCCGCCTGCACCAGCAGCGGGTGGCCCTGGGGCGAGCGGGGGACGTTGAGGGCGCCCTCGACGCTGAAGTACCTGCCCCGGTGCCGGGGCGGGTGGATCTTCGCGTCGTCGGCCCAGACCCCGGCCGCCTTGTCGGCGAGGATCGCGTCGTCCTCCCAGCTGTCCCACAGCTTGCGCGCCACGTCGAGGAACTCGGCGGCCCGCGCGTACCGGTCGGCGTGGGCGGGCTCGGCGTCGAGCCCGAAGTTGCGGGCGGCCTCGGCGCCGGCGGTGGTGACGATGTTCCAGCCCGCCCGGCCGCCGCTGACGATGTCCAGCGAGGCGAATCTGCGGGCCAGGTTGTAGGGCGAGTTGTACGAGGTGGAGGCGGTGGCGATCAGCCCGATGTGTTCGGTGGCCGTCGCCAGCGCGGTCAGCAGCGTCAGCGGCTCCAGGGCGCCGGCCGGGCGCTGGGCGACACCGCCCCACAGCTGCGGCGCGTCGGCGAGGAACAGCGAGTCGAAGGTGCCGCGTTCGGCGGTCCTGGCCAGCCGGACGTAGTGGCCGAGCTCCACATGGGCGTACGGGTCGCTCTCCGGGAGCCGCCAGGACGCCTCGTGGTGGCCGGTGTTCAGCAGGAAGGCGTTGAGGTGGAGCTGCCGGGTCATGCGTGGTCCTCCGTCACGCCGAGCGCGCCCAGCAGCCGCTCGCGGTACTCGCCCAGCAGCGGGTCCCGGTAGGAGCGTGGATGCGGTCGGTCGATGGTCAGGTCGAGGCCGATGCGGCCGTGGTCGAGGACGAGGACCCGGTCGGCGAGCACGATCGCCTCGTCCACGTCGTGGGTGACGAGCAGCACGGAGGGCCGGTGACGCTCCCACAGCTCACGCAGCAGGTTGTGCATCTTGATGCGGGTGAGCGCGTCGAGCGCGCCGAACGGCTCGTCGGCCAGCAGCAGTTCGGGCTCCCGTACGAGGGAGCGGGCGAGGGCGGCGCGCTGCGCCTCGCCGCCGGACAGCTCGTCGGGCCAGGCCCGCTCACGGCCCGCGAGCCCCACCTCGGCGAGGGCCTCGCGGCCCCTGCGCTCGGTCTCCGCGCCGTCGAGGCCGAGCAGCACGTTGGCGAGCACACGCCGCCAGGGCAGCAGCCGCGAGTCCTGGAACACCACGGACACCCGGGACGGGGCCGTGAGCCGCCCGCTGCCGGTGACGTCGTGGTCCAGGCCCGCGACCGCCCGCAGCAGGGTGCTCTTGCCGGACCCGCTGTGCCCGAGCAGGGCGACGAACTGGCCGGCCGGGATGTCCAGGTCGATGCCGTCGAGGACGGTCCGGCCGCCGAACGACCGGGTCAGGCCCTGGAGCCGGACGGCGGGACGGGTCAGTTGCTCAGTGTGCGGCGCCACGACAGCACCCTCCGTTCGACGATCCGGACCGCGCTGTCGGAGACCAGACCGAAGACGCCGTAGACGACCAGGCCGACGAGGATGACGTCCGACTGGCCGTAGTTCGTGGCCTGGAACATCAGGTAGCCGAGGCCACTGGTGGCGTTGATCTGCTCCAGGACCACCAGGCCCAGCCAGGAGCCGGTGACGCCGAGCCGGAGTCCCACGAAGAACCCGGGCAGCGCGCCGGGGATGACGATCTCCCGGATGAAACGCGGCTTCGACAGGCCCTGCACCTCGGCCAGTTCCACGAACCGGTGGTCGATGCCGGACAGCGCGGCATGCGTGTTGAGGTAGATCGGGATGTAGACGACGATCGCGATGATGGCGATCTTGAAGGTTTCGCCGATGCCCAGCCAGAGGATGAACAGCGGGATCAGGCCGAGGGTGGGGATCGCCCGGTTGAGGTTGACCGTCCCGTCGATCAGCGCCTCGCCGGTGCGGGTGAGCCCGGACGCCAGCGCGAGCACGACCCCGGCGGTCAGCCCGATCGCGAAACCGGCCCCGGCCCGCTTCAGCGAGGTGAGGACGTCACCGGCGAGCGTCCCGTCCGTCCACAGGCGGACGCCGGTCTCCAGGACCGTCCAGGGCGCGGGGATCGCGTGGGGGTCCAGCCGTCCGGCGGCGGAGGCGGCCGCCCACAGCGCGAGCAGCAGCAGCGGCCCGGTGAGCCGGGCGGCGGGCAGCCGCCTGCCGGGGGAGAGGGACCGGCGCCCGCGGGGCCGGTCGTCCTCACGGTCGACGGCGACGGGAGCCGCCGTGGTCAGGGTGCTGGTCATGGGAACGTCACTTCCGGTACTCGGCGGGTACGGACCGTGCGGCGATGCCCTCGAAGCGGTGGTCGAAGAGGACCCCGACGTCGAACTTCCGCACGAAGCCGCCCTCCGCGAGGAGATCGGCGGTCTCCTGCTCCCACGCGACGGCCTCGTCCCAACGCGGCGGGAACAGCGGCTTGTTGGCGAGCGCGCTGATCGACCTCGCCTGGGCCAGGGACAGGTTCTGCGTCTTGACGTAGAACTCCTCGTTCCAGACGTCCGGGTTCTCGTACTGCCACACCTGGCCCCGCGCCCACTGCGGGATGTACGCGGCCACCGCGGCGGCCTTGGCCCGGTCGTCGAGCACGGACACCGGGGCCCACAGCAGGTTGAGCAGGTCGACGACCTCGGTGGTGATCGTGCGGGCACCCCTGTCCCGGTACTGCTGGAGGTAGGCGGGCGCCTGCTGGTTGCCGAGCGGCGCGATGTCCACCTGGCCCGACTGCAGCGCGGTGAGGAACTGGTTGCTGGTCAGCGGCACGAGATCGACGTCGTCGTACGCCAGGCCCGCCCGCTTCAGCGCCCGCAGCAGGACGACGCCCTGCGCCTGCCCCTGCGAGAAGGCGAGTTTCCTGCCCCGGAAGTCCTCGACCGACCGGATGTCGCTGCCGGGCTTGGTGGCGAAGAGGTAGTTCGGTTTGCGCGTGATGTTGATCGCGACGATCTTCGCGTCGAACCCCTGGAAATGCGCCTGGATGGGTGGGATCCCCGCGTTGTTGGCGAGGTCGAGGGACTTCGCGCGAAAGGCGTTGATGACATCGGGGCCCGCCCCGATGTTCAGCCAGTTCGACACCTTGAAAGGCAACTCGGGCAGTTTCGCCAACCTGAACTGGAGCTGCTGCGTGTTCTGGAAAGAGGTGATCTTCAAGCTGGTGCCGGCCGGCACCGTGTCGGCCAGGGGCGCCGTGGAGGCCCCCTCGGCGCCGGTGGCCGCGCGGCTCTCGGCGCAGCCGCTGAGACCGACGGCACCGGCGGCGGCACCGAGCACCGAGGCGAGGAAAAGGCGCCGGTCGACGCCGGGCGCACGGGAAACGGGCATGGGAGGACCCCCAGGGAAAACGATGGAGAAGCAGCGGGAAGACAGCTGCGAGGAAGGCCTGAATTGCGGGCGCGACAGAGCAGCGTTCAGCGGCACGCGCGAAAGGCGATACGCGCGGCGAAAGACAGGAGAAAGGGCACGCTCCCGGCGCGCCGGGGCGTCAGCAACAGAGAGTGCGACAGCTCATGCAAGAATCCTCAGGTCCACGCGGAAGGCCTGTCAACATTCGGAGTTTCTGAATTAATTCGAGCCGGCCGCGGCGCCCAGCGGGTCCCGGTACAGCACGTCCAGCGCCACCGCCGCGCCCGCCATCGCCGGCACGAGGTGCGGGAAGCTGGTCGGCGTCACCGAGGCCGCGCGCGCCGGCCCGACCTCCTCGCGCAGGGCGGCCAGGCAGTCCTCCCGGAACATGACGCCGACCTCGGTGACGACCACCCGCTCCGGGTTGAGCACGTCCAGCAGCAGCGCCGCCGCCCGCCCCACCGTCCGCGCCCGCTCGCGCAGCAGCCGTACGGCCACCGGATCGCCGTCGGCCGCCGCGGCCACCACCTGCGCCGGGTCCGTCCCGTCGGTCAGCCCGGCCTCCCGGGCCCGTCGGCCCAACGTCCGTTCGCTCAGCTCCGCCTGGAGGCACCCGGTCCGCCCGCAGTCGCACGGCTCGGCCCCGCCGGTCAACGGCAGATGCGCGATCCGGCCGGACCGGGAACGCGGCCCGTGATGGACCTCGTCATGGGTGGCGAAGGCCGCGTCCACGACGTTGCCGACGAACAGGTGCAACAGGCTGCGGCTGCCGCGCGCCCGCCCGAACAGCCGCTCCGCGTTGACCAGCGCCCGCGCATGACCGTCCACATGGACGGGCAGCCCGGTCCGGGCGCCGACCGCCTCCCGCACCGGCACCTCCCGCCAGCCCAGCAGCGGATGCTCCACCACGGTCCCCGAGTCCCGGTCCACCCAGCCGCCCACGGCCACACCCACGCCCAGCGCCCGACGCCCGGGCGTCCGCGCGAGCAGCGCGCCCAGCCCGTCGCCGGCCCGCGCCAGCACCGCCCCCGGCTCGGTCCCGCGATGCGGCAACTCCCGCCGCGCCACCACCCGTCCGCGCAGATCGAGCAGCGCGACCGTGGTGTACGGCACGGCCACATGCACCCCGCCCACCACGAACCGTGTGTCGTCCAGGTCCACCGGAACGTGCGGGCGGCCGGCGCCGTTGCTGCGCCGGGGCACGGCTGCCTCCTGGACCAGGCCGAGCGCGGCGAGCCGGGCGCAGTGGTCGGTGACGGACGCCGGGGACAGCCCGGTCAGCCGGGCGATGGTGCTGCGCGCGACCGGCCCGTGCTCCAGCACGGACCGCAGGATCACGCTGGCGCTGGTGCGCCGCCGGTCACTGTCGGCGACCCGGGGAACGGCCGAAGACGCAGCGGAGAGCGAAGGGGGAGGGGAGGGGTGAGCAGAAGGGGGGTGGGGGAGAGCCGCGGTACGGGGCATGGGGAACTTCCTCGGGCCGGTCCGACACTGTGCCGTCGTCGGAGGCGGCACCACGGATCGGCCGGGCCCGCCTCACACCGGGCGGCGACAGGCGGCCGCGCCCACGCGCCGCAGGTCGACATGGCGACGCGACGAGAAGTTCCGGGCCTGGGCAACCATGCGCCCGAACCTAGCAAAGCCGCCCACCGCTGCCCAGACGGCGACCGACGGGCGAGACACCCCCGTCCACACCCCGCCCCGGATTGGCGGAACCCTACAGACACCCGTCACGCCGTCTCCGTATCCGGAACCACGTCACCTCAGTGACCAGGGTCACGCCGTACCAGGTGTAACCGCGTCTCTTTGTCCGGATCCCATGAATCCTCCGATCGGCCGTTTGTCGACCAGTGACGGTGATCGGCCCGCACCCCCTGGGATAGCGTCACCGTGTCCCCAACCGCCCCGACCCCGCGGAGTCCCCATGAGCACCGCCGCCGCCACCCCCGCTCGCCCCGGACAGGTCCTCGCCGACCTGCTGCCGGCCTCCCGTGTCCGGGACGTCGCGCTCGTGCTCGGCGGCGCCGTGCTCACCGGCCTCGCCGCCCAGATCGCGGTCCCCGTCCCCGGCTCCCCGGTGCCGGTGACCGGCCAGACCTTCGCCGCGCTGCTCGTCGGCACGGCCCTCGGCGCGCGCCTCGGCGTCTCCTCCCTGGTGCTGTACGCGCTGGCCGGTCTCGCCGGTGTGCCGTGGTTCGCCCAGGGCACCTCCGGCATCGGTGTCTCCTTCGGCTACATCCTCGGCATGGTCCTCGCGTCCGCCGCCGTGGGCGCCCTGGCCCGCCGCGGCGCCGACCGTGACGTGTGGCGCATGGCGGGCACGATGCTGGTCGGCGAGGCGATCATCTACGCGATCGGCGTGCCCTACCTGGCCTTCGCCGCCGACCTCTCCGCCTCCGCCGCGATCGCGGCCGGTCTCACCCCGTTCCTGATCGGCGACCTCGTCAAGGCGGTCCTGGCGATGGGCCTGCTGCCCACCGCCTGGAAGTTCGCGCGCCGCTGACCTTCCCTCAGTCGGTGCGGAAGAGGTTCGCCGGGTCGTACTGCTCCTTGACCCCGGCGAGCCTCTTGCGCGTCTCCGCGTCGTACAGCCCAGCGGCCCGATCGCCCGCCCCGAAGGCGAAGTTCGCCGCCCGCCCGAGCGTGTCCGGCGCGAGCACGGCGAACGCCGGATCGAGCAACTCCCGCGCCGCCTCACGGTCCCCCGTCGTCAACAGCCGCACCAGGAACCGCCCCTCGCGGTACGGCACCGCGTTCCCCGCGTCCCGCGCCAGCGCCCCGCCCAGGTGATTGACCTGGACGACGACCATGGCCCCGGCGTCGGGCCCGGTCCGGGCGAGCACCTCGCCGCCGCGCTCGACGTCCAGCCCCCGCAGCACCACTCCCTCCCCGTAGTAGGCGTGCGGAAAGTCCGGGTCGCTGTGGATGGTGTGACTGTCGGCGTACGGCATCTCGCGCAGCGAGTCGTCGAGCACCGGCCCGATCTCCCGCAACGGCGCCACGAGCGCCTCCCCGTCGGCCGCCGTGGCGGCGACCCGCACGGACAGGACGTACCGCCCCCGCAGCCGCACGGGCAACACCGGCAGATCCGGATACGGTACGGCGGCGAAGGACGACGTCACCGACGCGGGCACGGTCCGCGTCCACGCCTCGTACGCCCGCAGCGCGGCCGCCGGATCCACCTCCCGCCCGTCGAAGGAGAGCGATCCGCCGTACAGCCGCCGCACGGGCACCAGCCCGGTCTCCAGCGCGGTGACCACCCCGAGGCCGTGCCCGCCGCCGAGCAGGGCGCCGTACAGCTCCGGCGCGGACTCCCGGGTGACGTGCCGCAGCCGTCCGTCGGCGGTGACGACGTCGAGGGAGCGCACATGGTCGGCGGCGTACCCGAACTCCCGCGCCAGGATGCCCAGCCCCCCGCCGAGCGTGTACCCGACGACCCCCACACCCGGCGCGGACCCGTTCAACGGCGCCAGCCCGTGCGGTGCGGCCGCCGCCACGACGTCCCCCCAGCGCACGCCCGCCCCGACGCGGGCGGTACGGCCCGCCGGGTCGACGGTGACGCCGTCCAGGCGGCGGGTGGTGACGAGCAGTCCGCCCGCCGAGCCGCCGGGCAGCCCGTGCCCGGTGGACCGTACCCGCACGGCCAGCTCCCGCTTCGCCGCGTACCGCACGGCGGCGACGACGTCGGCGGCGGAACGCGCGGCGACGACCAGTTCGGGCCGCTGCGTGAACCCGGTCTGGAACCCGGCGAGTTCGTCGTCGTAGCCGGCGTCGCCCGGGCGCAGGAGAGGGAGGTCGGACAGAGCGGTGGCATCGGTCGGAGAATTCATACGGCCGATGCTCCAGGTATGACCTGACAGTTTCCGTCAGGTTATGTGCGTCAGGTCGGTCCCGACAGGCGGCTTCCATCAGGTTGGTCGTCCTGGTGGAGGACGGCTTCACGGTCGTGTGAGCCGGCCGAACGTGAGAGGGGCCCGCACGAGCGGGCCCCTCTCACGGCCGGTGGCGGTCGACCACTCGGCCACTCGCCACTCGGTTACTCGATCACTCGGGTACTCGATCACTCGGCTGGTCGACGCTGTCGCCCACCGCGGGCACGGCGGCCGCCTTGCCGCGCCTCACCCACTCCTTCACGAAGGCGACACCGAGGACGACGGCGGCGACCAGCAGCGACAGCAGCACGGTGTCGCGGCCGTCGTGCTCGGTGTCGGTCAGCATGTAGCCGAGGACGAACACGATGAGCGCGGCGGTGGCCCAGGTCAGGTACGGGTACAGCCACATCCTCACGACGAGCTTCTCCGGCGCCTCGGCCTGGATGATCTTGCGCATCCGCAGCTGCGAGAAACAGATGACGAGCCACACGAACAGCGCCACGGCGCCGCTGGAGTTGACCAGGAAGAGGAAGACGGAGTCCGGGAACTTGTAGTTGAAGAAGACGGCGACGAATCCGAAGATCACCGAGGCGATGATCGCGGCCATCGGCACACCGCGCGAGGTGGTCCGGGCGAAGGCCTTCGGCGCGTCGCCGCGCTCGCCGAGCGAGAACGCCATCCGGGAGGCCGTGTAGAGGCCCGAGTTCAGACAGGACAGCACGGACGTCAGCACGATGAAGTTCATGATCTGACCGGCGTGCGCGATGCCCAGGGAGTCCAGGGCGGCGACGTAGGAGCCCTTCTCCTTGATGGAGGGGTCGTTCCACGGCAGCAGCGCCACGACGACGAAGATCGAGCCGAGGTAGAAGACAGCGATACGCCAGATGATGCTGTTGGTGGACTTGGTGACGGCCCGCTGCGGGTCCTCCGACTCACCGGCGGCCAGCGTCGCGATCTCGCTGCCCATGAAGGAGAAGACGACGAGCAGCACACCGGTGAGGATGGCACCGGCCCCGTGGGGCAGGAAGCCGCCGTGGTCGACGAGGTTCCCGATCCCGGCCTTGTCGCTTTCCGCACCCGGCAGTACACCGAACACGGCCAGCCCGCCGATGACGATGAACGCGGCGATGGCGACGACCTTGATGCCGGCGAACCAGAACTCGAACTCGCCGTAGGAGCCGACGGAGACCAGGTTGGTGGCGGTCAGCACCACCATCACGATGAGCGCCCAGCCCCACTGCGGAACGGCGGGGATCCACGACTCGAGGATCTCGGCACCGGCGGTTGCCTCCACGGCCAGCACGACGACCCAGAAGAACCAGTACAGCCAGCCGATGGTGAACCCGGCCCACGGGCCGAGCGCGCGGTCCGCGTGCGCGGAGAACGAACCCGAGGTCGGGTTGGCCGCGGACATCTCCCCGAGCATCCGCATCACCAGCACCACGAGCGTGCCGACGAGGGCGTAGGAGAGGAGGATGCCGGGGCCGGCGGTGGCGATAGCGGAGCTGGAACCGACGAACAGCCCGGCCCCGATGACACCACCGATGGCGATCATCGACAGATGACGGTTCTTGAGTCCCGCCTGGAGTCCGGAACCGGGTTGGCCGGTTCCCTCGGGGCCGTGTGCGGCCTGCGTCAAAGTCGGCTGCGAGGTCATGGATGGAATTCCTTTGCGCCGCGTGAGGGTCTACCCGTACGACGGTGTACGGGGCGTGACGTGGGAATGATGTGGGGGTGTACGGGCCGGTCCAGTGAATCGGAGGCGTACGAATTCGGGAACCTTTGATTCCAGATCGTTATTTGAGGTTTCCCTGAGGTTCTGTAGAGTTGCTCACACTTTTTGGCCGCGGCACCCCGGGCTGCTACCCCACGACCCGCGTGTCACACTCATCCCATGCGCGTGTATCTCGGCTCGGACCATGCCGGCTTCGAACTCAAGAACCACCTCGTCGAATGGCTGAAGGCGGCGGGCCACGACCCGGTCGACTGCGGCCCTCACATCTACGACGCCCAGGACGACTACCCGCCGTTCTGCCTCCGCGCCGCCGAGCGGACGGCCGCGGACCCCGACGCCCTCGGCATCGTGATCGGCGGCTCGGGCAACGGCGAGCAGATCGCCGCCAACAAGGTCAAGGGCGTCCGCGCGGCCCTCGCCTGGAGCGAGGAGACGGCCGCCCTCGGCCGCCAGCACAACAACGCCAACGTCGTCGCGGTCGGCGCCCGCATGCACACCGAGGACGAGGCCACGAAGTTCGTCGAGACCTTCCTCAACACCCCGTTCTCCGAAGACGAGCGCCACATCCGCCGCATCGACATGCTGTCGTCCTACGAATCCACAGGCGACCTGCCCCCGATCCCGCCCCACCACCCCCAGCAGTAACCCCCACGCCCCCGGCCCCCACGCTCACACCACCCTGCGCGCCAGGGGGCCAAGAGCCCCGGGTTGGGTTCCCTTTTGTCCCGCCGAGTTGGGCGAGCGGTTGGGCGGTTGGGGGTGCTGGGGGCGGAGCCCCCGCTGGGGTTCGGGGCGGAGCCCCGGGTGGTTGCCCTTTTGTCCCACAGAGTCGGGTGGGTGGGTGGGCGAGAATGGGGGTCTGGGGCGCAGC
>NZ_BQUN01000017.1 GCF_026008495.1 Streptomyces sp. A012304 | reverse complement strand
GGCGGCGGGGGCGGGGGGCGGGGCGTGCGGACGGTGACAATGGCGCGCTCACGAGGGCTGCGGGCGGGCGGGACGCGGGCCCGCGAGGACTGCGGGTGGGCGGGACGCGGGCCCGTGAGGGCTCCCTCCGGGTGGGGTGGGCGGCACGCGTGAGGTGGGGCCTTGCCGGCTCACTCAGCGCGTCCGGCCGTGCCCCCGCGGCCTGCGTGGCCCAGGGCCGCCGCCTCCACGGCGTCGGACAGCCGGTCGAGCACCGCGGCCGCCTGTTCGTCGGTGATGGTGAGAGGGGGGAGAAGACGGACGACACTGGAGTGGCGGCCGCCGAGTTCGACGATCAGGCCGCGTCGCAGGCACTCCCGCTGGACCGCGGCGGCCAGTTCGGGCGCGGCGGGATGAGGGCCACGGGCCGCTCCGGGTGTGGTCCGCGTACCGTCGGCCGCGGCGCCCCGCTCCGACGGCCGGTCCGGCCCGCCCACCCGCGCCGGCCCGCTGCCTTCGAGCCCCTTCCCCAGGGCTCCCCTCTCGGCCTCCGGGTCCACCATCTCGACCCCGATCATCAGTCCCCGCCCCCGCACGTCCCCCACGCACGGGAACGTCTCGGCCAGGCGGCGGAGGTGGGCGAGCATGTGGGCGCCCAGGACGGCGGCGCGTTCGGCGAGGCCGTGGGTGCGGACGTAGGCGAGCGTGGCCGTGCCGGCGGCCATGGCGAGCTGGTTGCCGCGGAACGTCCCCGCGTGCGCCCCGGGTTCCCAGACGTCGAGGTCCTCGCGGTAGACGATGACGGCCAGGGGCAGACTGCCGCCGATGGCTTTGGAGAGGACCATCACGTCGGGGACGATCCCGCTGTGCTCCACCGCCCAGAAGGCGCCGGTGCGGCCGACGCCCGTCTGGACCTCGTCGGCGATCAGCGGGATGGACCGGTCGGCGGTGATCTGCCGCATTCGGCGCATCCAGGCGTCCGGCGCGGGGATCACACCACCCTCGCCCTGCACGGGTTCGAGGATCATCCCGGCCGGGAGCCGCACCCCCGACTTGGGGTCGTCGAGGACGGACTCGGCCCAGCGTGCGGCGAGTTCGGCGCCCCGCTCCCCACCGACGCCCAACGGACAGCGGTAGTCCTGCGGGTAGGGCAGCCGTGTCACCCGTACGTCGAAGGCGCCACCGGAGGCTTCGAGGGACCCCGCGGTCATTCCGTGGTAGGCGCCGGTGAAGGCCAGGACGCCCGTGCGGCCGGTGGCGGCCCGTACCAGCTTGAGCGCCGCCTCGACCGCGTCCGTGCCGGCCGGCCCGCAGAACTGCACGCGCGCACGGTCGGTGAGCCCCGGCGGCAGTGTGCGGAACAGCTCGGTGATGAAGGCGTCCTTCACCGGAGTGGCGAGATCGAGGACGTGCAGGGGCGCACCCGAGTCGAGGACCTTGCGGATCGCCGCCAGCACGACGGGGTGGTTGTGGCCGAGGGCCAGAGTGCCCGCGCCCGAGAGGCAGTCGAGATAGCGGCGGCCGTCGGCCCCCTCGATGGTGAGCCCACGCGCGCGTACCGGCACGATCGGCAGGGCACGCGCGTAGGTGCGTGCCGCGGACTCGCGCGCCGACTGCCGCCGCAGGATCCCCTCATGGGCCGGCCGCCCACCCGCCGGCACCCCGGCACCAGCGGCAGCCCCGCCGACAGCCCGGGTGACGGCGACAACCCCGGCGGCGGGGGCCGCGACGACCCCCTCGACGGTGGCGCCGCACGGCACCGCGACCGTCCCGCCCCCACACCCCTCGGGCACCCCCGCCCCGGTGCCCCCCGCACACGCATCCCCCGGCACGGACTCGTTCACGGCCACGGCTCTGTGTCCTCCCGCTGTCCAGAGGCGAGTTGATCCGTCGCGGAGGTCCGGGAGGCGGCGTCGGACCCGCCGGCCTCGAAGGACTCCGGGAAAACGGCGTCCCCCGCACCCTCGGTGGAATTCCGCGCGGACGGCCGGACCGGACGGCCCGCCCTCACGGCTACCAACCACGGACGGACCAGCGGGTTACGGGTTGGCTCAAGATCCATGCCGTGACGGAACCGTTGCCGTTCCGCCGAAAGTCCCCCACCGCGAACGCATATCGTGTGATCCCGTTCCACAGGGCCGTGAGACCCGCGTGAACCCGGCATGAGAACACGCCGAGTTCGCCCGGCGGGAACGGCCACCGCTCAAAGTTCGTTGAAAGCAGGGGGATTCAGACCATGCGACCTATACGGCCGTCGTTCACAGCTCGTCGAGAAGGGAACGCCCGCCGCAGAACCTCCCCCGTGCTGGGCGCCGTCGCCCTCGCCTCGGCGCTCGTCCTCACCGCGACCGCGTGCGAGTCGGGCGAGGACACCAATGCCGGCGGCCAGGCCTCCGCGTCCGCCACGACCGGCGGTGACGGAAAGATCACGATCCCGGACGACATCAAGGACAGGCTCAAGGAACACGGGATCGACCTCGACAAGTGGAAGAACGGCGCCTGGAAGAACTGGGACAAGGACGACTGGTTGCGCGAGGCGCAGGACTACATCAATCCGATCATCGCGGGCCTGTGGGACCCGGACCGGATGCGTGAGGCGGACGACCCGGACCGGGGCGTCGACGACAGCGACCTCTCCGGCGACCAGGGCGTGACCGACCCGACGCCGCAGGCGGTGGACGCGGCGGCGGTGGCGGCCACGTACCACTCCAACGCGCCCGAGGCGGGCAAGGTGTTCTTCGACTCCCCCGAGGGCACGATGGTCTGCTCGGCGACGGTCGTGCAGGACCCCGCCCACCCCGGCAAGTCCAACCTGGTGTGGACGGCGGGGCACTGTGTGCACGCGGGCAAGAAGGGCGGCTGGTACCGCAACATCGCGTTCGTGCCGTCGTACAACGACGCGGGGAAGTCGGTCAAGGAGCTGGAGACGGCCACCAAGGAGGAAGTGGCGCCGTACGGGGTCTGGTGGGGTGACTGGGCGCAGACCTCGGACCAGTGGATCGAGCAGGGCGGTCAGACGGGCGGTGACGGCGCCCCGTACGACTTCGCCGTGATCCATGTGACGCCGGAGGAGGGCGGTTCCGGCAAGTCCCTGGAGGAGACGGTCGGTTCGGCGCTCCCGGTGGACTTCGCGGCGCCCGCCGTGCCGCAGGTGAAGAGCATCACCGCGACGGGTTACCCGGCGGCGGCGCCGTTCGACGGGCAGAAGCTGTACGAGTGCCAGGACAAGCCGGGACGGCTGTCGCTCACCGCCTCCGACCCGACGATGTACCGCATCGGCTGCACCATGACCGGCGGTTCGTCCGGCGGCGGCTGGGTGGCGACCGGCTCGGACGGCAAGCCGGCGCTGGTGTCCAACACCTCGATCGGCCCGGTGGACGCGGGCTGGCTCGCGGGACCGCGCCTGGGCGAGGAGGCCAAGGGCGTCTACGACTCGGTGAGCGAGAAGTTCGCCGGTCGGTGATCCCTCGCGGTGGGGCGTCTACCGTGAACCTTCACCACCCCACCGCTGTTCATCCCGAACTCCACGGGCATAGTGAGGTGTTGCCTGCGGCGGTCCCCTACGGACAGCCGCGAGGACACCACCTTGAACTGACAAGCACATGACATTCACGCGTTCCAACGGGGGACATCGCAGCATGCGTTCCATACGTACGTCTGTCGCGCGCGGTCGCGGCCGACGGCAGAATCTCCTCGCCGTCACCGGGCTCGTCGCGGCCCTGGCACTGACCGCGACCGCCTGTGAGGGCTCGGCCGACGACAAGGCCGACGCCTCCGCCACGGCCTCCCAGGCCGCCGCCGACACCGGCGACGGCAAGGTGAAGGTCCCGTCGAACATCGCCGACAAGCTCAAGGAGCACGGCATCGACGTCGACGACTGGGCGAACGGCGGCTGGAAGGACTGGGACAAGGACAAGTGGCTCAGCGCCGCCAAGGACTTCGTCAACCCGGTCATCGAGGGCCTGTGGAAGCCGGAGCGGATGCGGTCCGCGAAGGAGGCCAACAAGACGGTCACCACCAAGGACACCGCCGCCGACCAGGGCGTGAGCGACCCTGAGCCGGCGCCCGTGGAGGCGGAGGCCGAGAAGACGCCGTACCACAAGAACGCGGCCCCGGTCGGCAAGGTCTTCTTCGACACCCCCGAGGGCACGGCGGTCTGCTCGGGCACCGTCATCTCGGACGTGAACCACCCGGGCAAGTCCAACCTGGTCTGGACGGCCGGTCACTGTGTGCACGCCGGCGGTGCGGGCGGCTGGTACCGCAACATCGTCTTCGTCCCGGCCTACAACGACCTCGGCAAGACCGAGGCGCAGCTGGGCTCCGCGACCGCCTCGGAGATCGCGCCCTACGGCAACTGGTGGGCCGACTGGGCGTCGACCTCCAACCAGTGGATCACGGGCGGCTCGGACAGCGGCGGCGCGGGTGCCCCGTACGACTACGCGGTGCTGCACGTGACGCCGGAGCAGGGCTCCAAGTCGCTGGAGGAGACCCTCGGCGGGGCGCTGGACGTCGACTTCTCGGCACCGGCCACGACCGCGGTCGACGCGATGGGCGCCTGGGGCTACCCGGCGGCGCCGCCGTACAACGGGCTGAAGATGTTCAAGTGCATCGACCGGCCCGGGCGGCTGTCGCTGAGCCCGTCCCTGCCGACGATGTACCGGATCGGCTGCACCATGACCGGCGGTTCGTCCGGCGGCGGCTGGTTCCGGATGGTGGACGGCAAGACCAAGCTGGTCTCCAACACCTCGATCGGCCCGACCGACAACACCTGGCTGGCGGGCCCGCAGCTCGGCCCGGAGGCCAAGGCGATCTACGACAACATGAGCAAGACCTACGGCGGTCAGTGAGCCGTGAGCGACCGAAGGCCCGCCCCCTGCACCGAGCAGGGGGCGGGCCTTCGCGCTGTGGACGTCAGGCGAGCGACGCCGGGGCGTACGGCGCGAGATCCGCCGCCAGCTCCTCGTGCACCCGCGCCTTCAGCAGGGTGCCCTCCGCCGTGTGCTCCGCGGAGATCACCTCGCCCTCGGTGTGGGCACGGGCGACCAGCTTGCCGTGCGTGTACGGCACGAGCGCCTCGATCTCGACCGAGGGACGCGGCAGCTCGTCGTCGATGAGCGCGAGCAGCTCGTCGATGCCCTGGCCGTTGCGGGCCGAGACGGCGATGGAACGCTTCTCGATCCGCAGCAGCCGCTGAAGCGTCAGCGGGTCGGCCGCGTCCGCCTTGTTGATCACGACGATCTCGGGCACCTCGGTGGCGCCGACGTCCCGGATCACCTCGCGTACGGCGGCCAGCTGCTCCTCCGGGTTCGGGTGCGAGCCGTCCACCACGTGCAGGATCAGGTCGGACTCGCCGACCTCCTCCATGGTGGAGCGGAACGCCTCGACCAGGTGGTGCGGCAGGTGCCGGACGAAGCCGACGGTGTCCGCGAGGGTGTACAGCCGACCGCTCGGCGTCTCGGCCCGGCGCACGGTCGGGTCGAGGGTCGCGAACAGGGCGTTCTCGACCAGCACGCCCGCGCCGGTGAGGCGGTTGAGCAGCGAGGACTTGCCGGCGTTGGTGTAGCCGGCGATGGCCACGGAGGGCACCTTGTGGCGCTTGCGCTCCTGGCGCTTGATCTCGCGGCCGGTCTTCATCTCCGCGATCTCCCGGCGCATCTTCGCCATCTTCTCGCGGATCCGACGCCGGTCCGTCTCGATCTTGGTCTCACCGGGGCCACGGGTGGCGAGGCCGCCGCCCTTGCCGCCGCCCATCTGCCGGGACAGCGACTGACCCCAGCCGCGCAGCCTCGGCAGCATGTACTGCATCTGCGCGAGCGCGACCTGCGCCTTGCCCTCTCGGGACTTCGCGTGCTGGGCGAAGATGTCCAGAATCAGGGCCGTACGGTCGATGACCTTGACCTTGACGACGTCCTCGAGGTGGATCAGCTGGCCCGGGCTCAGCTCACCGTCGCAGATGACGGTGTCCGCGCCCGTCTCGAGGACGATGTCGCGCAGCTCGTCGGCCTTGCCGGAGCCGATGTAGGTGGCCGCGTCGGGCTTGTCACGGCGCTGGATCACGCCGTCGAGCACGAGCGCGCCCGCGGTCTCCGCGAGGGCGGCGAGCTCCGCGAGGGAGTTCTCCGCGTCCTGCACGGTCCCCGAGGTCCAGACGCCGACGAGCACGACCCGCTCCAGGCGGAGCTGACGGTACTCGACCTCGGTGACGTCCTCGAGCTCGGTGGAGAGGCCCGCGACGCGGCGCAGGGCCGCGCGCTCGGAGCGGTCGAACTGCTCGCCGTCCCGCTCTCCGTCGATCTCGTGGCTCCAGGCGACGTCCTCTTCCATCAGGGCATCGGCCCGAAGACCCTCGGGGTAGGTGTGCGCGAAGCGCTTGGTGTCCTGGGAAGGGGAAGAAGAGGAGGTCATTGGGTCCTTACGTCGTTGGGGATGCCGATTCGGCGGTCATTGTGCTCAACGCACGAGTACCCCGGGAGATTCCCGTGTCCCGTGGCCCGCCGACCTCACGATGGTCGCACGGTACGGCCCGTCTCGTCACCGCCTTATTTGGGGGCCTCCGCGGCCGGCGCGGCGGGCTTCCAGTCGGGGTGGCCAGGCATCGGCGGGGTCTTCTCGCCGTGCAGCCATGCCTTGAAGAAGCCGGCGAGGTCGCGTCCGGAGATCCGGGTGGCCAGGCGCTGGAAGTCGGCGGTGGTCGCCGTGGCGTCCCGGTGGTCGCGCACCCAGGCCCGTTCCAGCTGGTCGAACGCCCGGGTGCCGATCTCCTGGCGCAGGGCGTACAGCACGAGGGCCGCGCCGTCGTAGACGTTCTCCCGGAAGATGCCGATCTTCTGGCCGGGCACGGGCGGCTTGGGGGTGCCGGGCGGTCCGCCGGCGGCGCGCCAGCGGTCGGAGGCGGCGTACGCCGCCTTCATGCGCGCGTCGAGCGTGCGCCCGCCTCTCCCCTGCGCGTAGAGGGCCTCGTACCAGGTGGCGTGCCCCTCGTTGAGCCAGACGTCGGACCAGGTGCGCGGGGTGACGCTGTTGCCGAACCACTGGTGGGCCAGCTCATGCATCATGATCGACTCGATGTACCACTTGGGGTAGGCGGGCTCGGTGAACAGGTCCCGCTCGAAGAACGACAGGGTCTGCGTCTCGAGTTCGAAGCCGGTGCTCACGTCGGCCATGAGCAGGCCGTACGTCTCGAAGGGGTAGGGGCCGACCCGGCTCTCCATCCAGGTGATCTGCTCGGGGGTCTTCTTCAGCCAGGGTTCGAGCAGCGCGCGGTCCTTGGTGGGCACGACGTCCCGCAGCGGCAGCCCATGGGGTCCCACGCGGCGCACGACGGTGGAACGGCCGATGGAGACCTGGGCGAGTTCGGTGGCCATGGGGTGCTGGGTGCGGTAGGTCCACGTGGTCGTGCGGCCGGCCCTCTCGACGCCGGCCGGCAGCCCGTTGGCGACGGCCGTGTAGCCCTCGGGGGCGGTGACGCGGACGGTGAACATCGCCTTGTCGGAGGGGTGGTCGTTGCACGGGAACACCAGGTGGGCGGCGTCGGCCTGGTTGGCCATCGCGAGCCCGTCGGCGGTGCGCACCCAGCCGCCCTCCCGGCCCTCGGCGCTCACCGGGTCGCTGGTGTGGCGGACGGTGACGCGCGTCCATTCGCCCGCGGGCAGCGGATCCTCCGGCGTGACCACCAGATCCTCGCCGGCACTGGCGAAGCGCGCGGGCTCCCCGTCGACCTCCACGGACTCGACCTCGCCGTGCGCGAAGTCGAGGTTGATCCGGTCGAGCGGGGCCGTCGTCCGGCCGTCGATAGTGGTGACCGCCTGGAGGGGTTTGCTGTTGCTGCCCGAGTAGGTGAAGGACAGGTCGTACGACGCCACGTCGTACCCCGGGTTGCCGAGGTAGGGGAAGAGGCGGTCGCCGACACCGAGCGGGGCCGGCGGCGCGCCGGCGGCGACGAGGCAGACGGAGACGGCCGAGGCGAGAAGGGCGGAGGTGAGGCGGCGGGCGGGGCGGTTGCGGGGGCGGCGCGTGTCTCTGCGGGACACCGGGGGTTTGGTGCGGGAGAGGGACGGGCCGGTGACGCCGGCGCGGTCGGGGCCGGCCTGGTCGCGGGGGGTGAGCAGCATGCACCACCGCTACCAGCGGGCGGGCACCCCGTGGTGACGACGCGCGCCCGGCCCACCCGAACGGGTTGCCCACGCACGCGTGCGGGCTGACGGCACCGGGCCGGACCCGTGCCGCACGAGGGGGCTCACGAGGCCGACGCGTGGTCCTGTGCGCGGCCCACGTCGTACACGCCGGGCACGTTCCGCATGGCGCGCATCAGGACGGGCAGGTGGGCGGCGTCGGGGAGCAGAACGGTGTACGTGTGGCGTACGCGCTGCTGGCTGGGGGGTTCCACGGTCGCGGAGACGATCTCGGCGCCCTCCATGGCCATCGCCTCGGTGAGGTCGGCCAGCAGATGGGGCCGGCCGAACGATTCGGCGACCAGGGTGACGCGGCATTCGGTGGTGTCGCCCCAGCGCACGTCGATCGGCGCGCGCCCCGCGTCCGTCATGCGCGCCACGGCCGCGCACTGCACGCGGTGCACGGTCACCACGCCTCCGCGTACGGCGAAGCCGGTGACCTCGTCGGACGGTACGGGTGTGCAGCATCCGGCGAGCCGGACGGTCGCGCCGGGACGGTCGACGACGGTGATCGCGGCGCTGGGGCGGCGGGCGGCGGTGGGGGGCGCCGGGCGGGCGGCGCCCTCGGGTACCGGGGGTTCGGCCGCGACCGGCGGGGCCGCGGCCTCCTCCTCGTGCGTCCCCGGACGGGTCGCGAGCCACCGCTGGATGGCGATGCGGGCGGCGGGGGTGCGGGCGTGCTCCAGCCACTCCATGGAGGGCTCGGAGGCGGGGTCCTGGCCCATCAGGAGCTGGACGGTGTCGCCGTCCCGCAGGACGGTGCTCAGGGTCGCCAGCCGGCCGTTGACGCGGGCGCCGATACAGGCGTGCGCGTCCTCGCCGTACTGCGCGTACGCGGCGTCCACACAGCTGGCTCCCTCGGGCAGGCCGAGGGTGCCGCCGTCGGGGCGGAAGACGGTGATCTCGCGGTCCTGGGCCAGGTCCTCGCGCAGGGTGGACCAGAAGGTGTCGGGGTCGGGGGCCGCCTCCTGCCAGTCGAGGAGGCGGGAGAGCCAGCCGGGCCGGGTCGGGTCGACGCGCTCCTCGTCGGCCGTGCCACCCGCCGCGCTGTGCTCGTCCGAGGGGGAGGCGTAGGGATTGCCGAGCGCGACGACGCCGGCCTCGGCGACCTTGTGCATCTGGTGGGTGCGGATCAGGACTTCCGCGACCTGGCCGTCCTCCCGGGCGACCGCGGTGTGCAGCGACTGGTACAGGTTGAACTTGGGGACGGCGATGAAGTCCTTGAACTCCGAGACGACCGGCGTCATGCAGGTGTGCAGTTCACCGAGGACCGCGTAGCAGTCGGCGTCCTCGTTGACGAGGACGAGCAGTCGGCCGAAGTCGCAGCCGCGCAGCCGGCCGCGCTTGCGGGAGACCCGGTGGACGGAGACGAAGTGCCGTGGCCGGATGAGGACTTCGGCCTGGATGTCGGCGTCGCGCAGGACGGCACGCATGGCCTCGGCGAACTCGGCGAGCGGGTCGTCGTCGCGGGAGGCGTTCTCGACGATCAACTCACGGGTGTGCTCGTACTCCTCGGGGTGGAGGATCGCGAAGACGAGGTCCTCCAGTTCGGTCTTGAGGGCCTGGACTCCGAGGCGTTCGGCGAGCGGGATGAGGACGTCACGGGTCACCTTGGCGATGCGCGCCTGTTTCTCGGGGCGCATCACGCCGAGCGTGCGCATGTTGTGCAGCCGGTCGGCGAGTTTGATCGACATCACGCGGACGTCGTTGCCGGTGGCGACGAGCATCTTGCGGAAGGTCTCCGGCTCGGCGGCGGCGCCGTAGTCGACCTTCTCCAGCTTCGTGACGCCGTCGACGAGGTAGCGCACCTCCTCGCCGAACTGCTCGCCCACCTGATCGAGCGTCACGTCGGTGTCCTCGACGGTGTCGTGGAGCAGAGAGGCCGTCAACGTCGTGGTCTCGGCACCGAGTTCGGCGAGGATCAGCGTCACGGCGAGCGGGTGCGTGATGTACGGCTCGCCGCTCTTGCGCATCTGGCCCCGGTGGGAGGACTCCGCGAGCACATAGGCGCGGCGCAGCGGTTCGAGGTCGGCGTCGGGGTGGTGGGCCCGGTGCGCGTCGACCACATGGCCGATCGCGTCGGGCAGTCGACCGCGGGAGGCGGGGCCGAGCAGTGCGGCCCGGCCCAGACGGCGCAGGTCGATGCGGGGGCGGCTGCGCCTGCGGGACGCGGCGGGCACCACCGGGCCTGCGGTCGCGGGGTTCGTGGCCTCCGCACTCATGGGCACCTCCGGCTGCGTGGACCGGCGGACGGGGCGCCCCGGGGCGGGACACGGCCCAGGGGGCCGACAACCGTCCCGTCCGGGCCGGTGCTTGATGCTACCGAGCCCACCACGCCCGACTGACCGCCTCTCGCCGAGCGTGAAACGGATCACCCATTCGAGCGACCGTTTCGAGGTTTACGGTTTTGCGCCGCCTGAACCGCGGTGGGTCGCCCTTTCGAACTCGCGACCCCCGCCCAGGGCGGCGTTCCTGGGCATCACACGCCGATTGGGCCTGCGATGCCCAGCCGACGCCGGGTCAGCGAACGATGGTTTCCAGCCACTCCGGATCGATCTCGCCCTCGGCGACGATCACCGCGGGCCCGGTCATCTCGATCTCGCCGTCCGGCCGCTCGGTGATGACCAGACGGCCGCCGGGGACGTCCACGGTGTACGTCGCCGGCGTCCCGGTGACCGTCGGGTCGACACCGTCCCGACGGGCGGCCGCCACGGCGACGGCGCACGCGCCCGTGCCGCAGGACCGGGTCTCGCCGGAACCGCGCTCGTGCACACGCAGGGCGACGTGCCGGGGGCCGCGGTCGACGACGAACTCGACGTTGACGCCGTCCGGGTAGGCGGAGGCGGGGGTGAAGGGCGGCGGGGAGTGCAGGTTCCCCGCGTGCGCGAGGTCGTCGACGAAGGCGACGGCGTGCGGATTGCCCATGTTCACGTTCCGCGCGGGCCAACTGCGCTCGCCGACGCTCACCGTGACGTCCCCCTCGGGCAGGCGGGCCCGGCCCATGCCGACGGTCACGTCACCGTCCTTGGCGAGGTGAACGCTCTTCACGCCCCCTCGCGTGGCGACCGCGAGGTCGCCCTCGGTGACGAGTCCGGCGTGCTGGAGGTAGCGTGCGAAGACCCGGACGCCGTTGCCGCACATCTCGGCGACGGAGCCGTCGCCGTTGCGGTAGTCCATGAACCACTCGGCCTCGGCCGCCATGGTCTTGGCCTCGGGGTGCGCGGCGGACCGCACGACGTGCAGCAGCCCGTCTCCGCCGATGCCCGCGCGACGGTCGCACAGGGCGGCGACGGCCGCCGGGGAGAGGTCGATGCTGTTCTCGGGGTCCGGGACGATCAAGAAGTCGTTCTCGGTGCCGTGCCCCTTGAGGAAGGCGATCCGCGTGCTCATTCCTCGATCGTACGGGGTGGCTACGACACGGGCGGCGGCCCCTCAGGCACGGCCGGTGCCGCCGTCGGCGCCCGGGTGGCGCCCCCGCGCCAGGGCGCCCAGGACCGCGGCCGCCGCTTCGCGCGCTACCCGTGCGGCGACGCACCCCGCACGCACGCGCGCGGGACGGACGTCAGCGCAGTCGGGCGACCCGCCACACCGCGAGGACCACCACCGCGGCGACCACGACCACGTACGCGAGGACGACTCGCCAGTCGGGACGGCGGCCGGAGCCGCGGGCCGGCAGGCCGGGCCACGTGTAACCCACGCGGCGGGCGGCCATCATGCCCCAGCCGGCCGCGCAGGAGCAGATCAGCAGCCCCAGCATGGCGATCATGGCCCCGCTGTCGCCGAAGTCGAAGGCGAGGGGGAAGGCGAACATCAGGGAGCCGATCGCGGCCAGCCCGACGATGGGGGCGAGCTGCCAGATCCGCAGCCGGCGCTGCGGGCGCAGCTCCACCTCGACCTCGGGCCCGTCGGCGTACATCTCCTCGGGCTCGGGGCCGTCGGCGGTCACGCCGTCCTGGGTGTCGTCCACCAGACCGTCCGGGCTCAGACGGCTCTCCTCCGGCTGCGGCTCGCCACGCTCGGTGACGGCCTGCTCAGTGCCTTGTGCGGTGTCGCGAGGGCCGGCCTCCATCGCCACGCGCCCTCCCAACTCGGACTCCACTTGGTCGATCGAAGCTCGATGATGGCACGCTGCCGAAGGCCCGGATGACGGCCTGAGCGTCCCGATGCCATGACGTGATCAGGCTGTAACCGGTCGTTCGACCAACGCCAGTGCGAGCCGCGGAAGTTTCGTGAGGTCCGCCGCGGCCCCACTCAACCAGTGCACCCGGGGGTCGCGCCTGAACCATGAATCCTGACGGCGCGCGAAGCGCTTGGTGGCACGGACCGTCTCCGCGCGCGCCTCGTCCTCGGTGCACTCGCCGGACAATGCGGCGAGGACCTGCTGGTAGCCGAGCGCGCGCGAGGCCGTACGCCCCGTGCGCAGGCCCTGCGCCTCCAGCGCGCGCACCTCGTCCACGAGCCCCGCGTCCCACATCCGGTCGACGCGCCGGGCGATCCGCTCGTCGAGCTCGGGGCGCGCCACGTCGACGCCGATCTGGACGGTGTCGTAGACCGAGTCGTGGCTCGGGAGGTTGGCGGTGAAGGGCTTGCCGGTGATCTCGATCACTTCGAGGGCGCGGACGATACGGCGGCCGTTGCTGGGCAGGATCGCCTGCGCGGCCTCGGGGTCGGCGGCGGCCAGCCGGGCGTGCAGCGCGCCGGAACCGCGCAGGGTCAGCTCCTCCTCCAGCCGGGCCCTGACCTCGGGGTCGGTGCCCGGGAACTCCAGGTTGTCGACGGCGCCGCGGACGTACAGCCCGGAGCCGCCGACGAGAATCGGCCACCGCCCCTCGGCGAGCAGCGCGTCGATCCGGGCGCGGGCCAGCCTCTGGTACTCGGCGACGGAGGCGGTGACCGTGACGTCCCAGATGTCCAGGAGGTGGTGCGGGACTCCGCCGCGCTCCTCGGGCGTCAGCTTGGCGGTGCCGATGTCCATCCCTCGGTAGAGCTGCATGGAGTCGGCGTTGACGACCTCGCCGCCCAGCTGCCGGGCCAGGAAGACGCCCAGATCGGACTTTCCGGCCGCGGTCGGTCCGACGACGGCGATGACGCGAGGGGAGGGGGGTGCGCTGCTCACCGCACCAGTCTCGCAAACCTCGCTTCCCGCCCTCGAACGAGTTACGTGACGGGGCCGGTCCGGCGTCGTTGCCCGTTGCGAGATCCCCGTCGCCCGCGCACAGGGGCGGCGCATCCCGGTGGCGCAAAAGGACGCACCGGACAACGCGGGATTCCGCCCGCACGAGTACCGTATGGAGTGAATATGGGCGTTTTGGCGCGGCTTTTCCGGAGGTCGAAGGCCACGGAGGAGGCGACGGCGGAGGAGACGACGGAGGAGACGACGGAAGAGACGTCGAAGGAGACGGTCACGGAAGGGACGACCGCGCAGGAGGCGGGGACCGCCACCGAGGCACCGGCCGACAGGTCGGCGGACGGCGCCGAGGCGGAGGGGGCCGCCGGGGAGAGGCCGGCGCGGGAGTCGGCCGAGGGCCGTGACGCCGTGAGGACGGCGGATGCGGAGCCCGAGGCGGCCGTCGCCGGCGACGGCGTCGAGATTCCCCGTCAGCAGTCCGCCGAGGAGGCCGCCGACAGCGAGGCCGGCGAGAACGCCCGCACCTAGCGGACCTGTCAGGGAAGGTGACCCATGGGTCTTCTGAACAATCTGAAAGCCAGACTCGGCCCGGCCAAGGACAGGGTCTCCCACCTCGCGGAACGGCACGAGGACAAGATCCAGCACGGCATCGACAAGGCCGCGAAGGTCGTCGACGAGCGGACCAAGGGCAAGTACAGCGACAGGATTCACACGGGCACCGACAAGGCCAAGGGCGCCATGGACCGGCTCGCGCACAAGGACGGTCCGGGGGCGGGCGGCGACACGTTCACGCCGCCGAGCACGCCTCCGCCGGGCTCTTGACCCCAATCCCACGGCAACGGATCGATCGGCGGACGGCCGCGCGGCGGGAACGCTCGCGGCCGTCCGCCGTTCCGCCGCCGCGCCGGGTGCGCCGTTCCACTGCGGCACACCCGGCGCCCCCGTCACCTCCGCTATGACCAGGCCGCGACCATGTAGCCCACCCCATAGGGCGCGTCGTCGTACAGCAGCGTGCCCGTGAGCCCCGCGTCCTCGGCCGCGCCCGCCAGTACCTGCCAGGGCGCGCGGCCCGCGACCATCAGCTCGCGCGCCGACTCGACGTCGAGTGCCGTGAGGGCCGCGACGTCCGCCGTGCCGAGCGCCCGCGCGATCTCGGCGTCGAAGGGCGCCGCGCGCTCGTCGAGGTAGCCCGGCCCCTTCAGGGTGCGGCGCGCGGTGCCGTCGCCCATGACCAGCAGCGCGACCCGCCCGGCCCGCCGCCCGATGTCCCTTCCGATGCCGACGCACCGCTCGGGAGCGAGGGGCTCCGCGACGCCGAGTCCCTCGACAGGGGCGTGCGACCAGCCGGCCCGCTCCAGCAGCCAGGCGGCGACCGCGAGGGAGGGCGGGAGTTCGCGCTCCTCGGACGCCGTGTCCCCGCCGCCCCGGCCGAGCCGTACGGCGAGGTCCACGCCGAAGCCGCGGAACGAGCCCCGCGCGCCCTCCGGATACGCCCCGCACGCCGGCTCCTCGGCGGGCCCGACGACCACGAGCCGGTCCGGCCGGGCGGCGGCGAGCACGGCCAGCGCCTCGGAGCAGGCGGCACGCGCCACGTCCAGCTCGGGCGCGGCACCCGCGGCGACCTCGGGCACGAGCAGGGGCGGACACGGGCAGACGGCGGCGGCGACAAGCATGATCGGGAGCGTATCCCCGCCCGCCGTCAATCGGTCCTCGACCGTGGCGTTCCGCGTCAGTCGCAGCCGCAGCCGCTGCCCGAGGCCACCGGGAGCGGCGCGGGCACACCGATCTTGGGCAGGCCGAGCAGGACGCCGGCCGGCTTGGCCGCCTTCTCGGCGGTGCGCTTCTCCCAGGCGTCGCCCGCGCGCGTGCGGCGCACGTCGAGGACGGGGCCCTCGGCGAGGAGGTGGTGCGGGGCGGCGTACGTCACCTCGACGGTCACCACGTCACCGGGGCGGACCTGCTGCTCCGGCTTGGTGAAGTGGACCAGGCGGTTGTCGGGGGCGCGGCCGGAGAGGCGGTGCGTGGCGCCGTCCTTGCGGCCCTCGCCCTCGGCGACCATCAGCTCCAGCGTGCGGCCGACCTGCTTCTTGTTCTCCTCCCAGGAGATCTCCTCCTGGAGGGCGACGAGACGCTCGTAGCGCGCCTGGACGACCTCCTTGGGGATCTGGTCGTCCATGGTGGCCGCGGGTGTGCCGGGGCGCTTGGAGTACTGGAAGGTGAAGGCCTGGGCGAAGCGGGCCTCGCGCACGACGTGCAGGGTCTGCTCGAAGTCCTCCTCGGTCTCGCCAGGGAAGCCCACGATGATGTCGGTGGTGATCGCGGCGTGCGGGATGGCGGCCCGCACCTTCTCGATGATCCCGAGGTAGCGCTCCTGCCGGTAGGAGCGGCGCATCGCCTTCAGGACCGGGTCCGAGCCGGACTGGAGCGGCATGTGCAGCTGCGGCATCACGTTCGGGGTCTCGGCCATGGCGGCGATGACGTCGTCGGTGAAGTCACGGGGGTGCGGCGAGGTGAAGCGGACGCGCTCCAGGCCCTCGATCGTGCCGCAGGCGCGCAGCAGCTTGCTGAAGGCCTCGCGGTCACCGATGTCGGAGCCGTACGCGTTGACGTTCTGGCCGAGCAGGGTGATCTCGGAGACGCCCTCGGCGACCAGGGCGTCGATCTCGGCGAGGATGTCGCCGGTGCGGCGGTCCTTCTCCTTGCCGCGCAGGGCCGGGACGATGCAGAACGTGCAGGTGTTGTTGCAGCCGACGGAGATGGACACCCAGGCGGCGTACGCGCTCTCGCGGCGGGTCGGCAGGGTGGAGGGGAAGGCCTCCAGCGACTCGGCGATCTCGACCTGCGCCTCTTCCTGCACGCGCGCGCGTTCCAGCAGCACCGGCAGCTTGCCGATGTTGTGCGTGCCGAAGACGACGTCCACCCAGGGCGCCTTCTTCACGATGGTGTCGCGGTCCTTCTGCGCCAGGCAGCCGCCGACCGCGATCTGCATGCCGGGCCGCGCGGCCTTCTTCGGCGCGAGACGGCCGAGGTTTCCGTACAGCCGGTTGTCGGCGTTCTCGCGCACGGCGCAGGTGTTGAAGACGACGACGTCCGCGTCGCCGTCCGTCCCCTCGGGCGCGCGCACGTACCCGGCCTCCTCGAGCAGCCCGGACAACCGCTCGGAGTCGTGGACGTTCATCTGGCATCCGTAGGTGCGGATCTCGTAGCTCTTGGGTGCGTGAACGTCCACTGCGGGGCTCCGGTCGCTGCTGCTGGTCATGCCTCAAGGGTAGGTGGTCCGGAGCGCTGCTCCTCCGGGGCCGTGCGGCGACCCGTTCGGCCCAGCAGGTCGCGCCGGACGGCCGGGTGCGTTCCTACGGTCGGAGTAGCGGCCGCTCGTACGGGCGACCGGCTCGGGGCACCCCGCACCGGCTCGAAAGGAGCAGGCCATGCGCCCAGGGACGACGTTCGCCGCCGCTGTGACGGTCGTGCTGGCGACCGGAGCGCCGGCGTACGCCCAGCCCGACCTGGACTGTCGTGACTTCGCCTTCCAGGAGGACGCGCAGGCGGAGTTCGACCGGGACCGCAGCGACCCGCACCGGCTGGACGAGGACGCCGGGCCGGACGACGGCATCGCCTGCGAGGCCCTGCCCCGCAGAGGCGTCATCGGTACGGCGACGGCCAGGTCCCGTCCCACGCGCGGGGTGCGGGGCGGTGTCGGGGGCGGCACGGGACCCTCCGACTTCGAACGGCCCCTGGGGGTGGCTCTGGCCCTGGGTGCCCTCGCCCTGGGTGCCGGCCATGTGGTCCGGCGCCGCCGCAGGCCGCGGCGCCGGACCTGACGGTCAGGGGTCGACGAGCCCGGCACGGATGGCGTAGCGGGTGAGTTCCAGGCGGTCGCGCATGCCGAGCTTCTGGAGGAGGTTCGCGCGGTGGCGTTCGACCGTCTTGGCGCTGATGAAGAGCAGTGCGCCGATCTCCTTGGAGGTGTGCCCCTCGGCGACGAGCTTGAGGATCTCTTCCTCGCGTTCGGTGATGGGCCGCTCGGGCAGTCCGTCGACGCCGTCACCGCGGTGCAGCCGGTCCAGGTAGGAGCGGACGAGGGCCCGCTCCGCGCCGGGGTAGATGAACGGCTCGTCGCGCACGGCCGCCCGGCAGGCCTCCACGAGGTCGCGGTCGGCGACGGACTTCAGGACGTAGCCGCCCGCTCCGGCTTTGAGGGCCTCGAAGAAGTACTGCTCGTTGTCGTACATGGTGAGGATGAGGATGCGCAGGCCGGGCAGGCGGCGGGAGAGTTCGCGGGCCGCCTGCAGCCCGGTCGTCCGGGGCATCGCGATGTCGAGGACGGCGAGGTCGATGTCCCCTTCCCGGGCCCGCTCGACCGCCTCGGCCCCGTCACCGGCCTCGGCCACCACCGTCAGGTCCGGCTCGCCGTCCAGTATCAGCCGCACGCCCCGGCGCACGAGGGTGTGGTCGTCGGCGAGCAGCACACGGGTGGGAGCGGTGGGCGAGGGGGTTCGTATGTGGTCGCTCATCGGCCGTCTCCGCGGATGCCCTCCGTCACGACCCGCAGCCGTACGTCCGTCCCCGCGTCGTGGTGGGAGGTGAGGGTGAGCGTCGCTCCGATCAGCAGCGCCCGTTCGCGCATGCCGCGGATGCCCGCTCCTTCCTCCGCGCCCGGCCCGAGGCCGCCGCCGTTGTCCCGTACGAGGAGTTCGACGCCGTCGGCGACCGGGCGGAGGTGAAGTTCGGCGCGGTCGGCGCCGGCGTGCCGGGCGGTGTTGGTGAGGGCTTCCTGGGCGACGCGGTAGAGCACGAGTTCGGCCTCCTCGGTCAGTGGGGGCAGGCCGGCGCGCAGTTCGGGGCGGACCGTCAGTCCCTGGGCGGTGTACTCGGCGGCGAGGGAGCGCAGGGCGCTCAGCAGGCCGAGTTCGTCGAGGACGCCGGGGCGCAGCCGGCGGGCGATGCGGCGGATCTCGTCGAGGCCGGCGCGGGTGGCCTCCTGGGCCTGGCCGACCTCCTCGCGCAGGTCGTCGGGGGCGCGGTCGGCGACCCGTTTGAGCTGGAGGAGCACCGCGGTCAGGGTCTGGCCGACCTCGTCGTGCAGTTCGCGGGCGACGCGGTGCCGCTCCCGTTCCTGCGCGGACAGGGCCTGGGCGGCGCTGGCGGCGCGTTCGGCCTCCAGCCGGTCGAGCATGGCGTTGTACGTCGAGATCAGCTCGGCCGTCTCCACCGGTCCGGAGACGACGGCACGGGCCCCGGGGTGCAGCAGGTCGGCGCCGGCCATGGCCCGGCCGAGCCGGCCGAGCGGGGCCAGTCCGACGTGCAGCACGACCGCGTTGACGGCGAGCAGGGCGGCCAGGCCCGCCACGACGACGAGCGCCTCGGCCGGCAGGACGGGGGTGGAGACGGTGACCGGGCCCAGGAGCAGCGCGGCTGCCACGATCAGGCCGGCGGCGTTGAGGGCGAAGATCCGCCAGAACAGCGACATGTGCGCGACTCCTCCTCCCCCGGTCCGCCGGGTCCGCCGGCTCCGTGCCCATGGCACCGCCGTGACCAGCCTCTCCGTGCTGCGTCGGCCCTGTCCATCCGTCACGACACCCATGTCGTCACCGTACGGGTGGATGGCAGCATGGCGGCGCCGTGCACCTTTGCCCGCCGCTCGACGGGGCAGCCGTACCGGGGTCGGGCAGGTCGCGCGGGCGGCCGTAGGCGAACGACCAGCAAGGGGAAGAACCGTGTCCGCTCCACGTCTCAGGACGACGCCGCTGCCGGGCATCGGCGTCCAGTACGACCTCGTGACGCGCGAGCAGCGCCACCTGTCGGTGGTGGCGCATCGCGACGGCACCCGGACGGTGAGCGTGTACCGGCTCGACGACCCGGACTCGTGCGCCCAGTCGCTGCGGCTGAGCGGTGCCGAGGCGGGCGCGCTGATCGACGCGCTGCAGCCGTCCCACCACAGTCCGAGCCTGCTCTACACCACGGGCCTGGGCCTGGTCGCCGAGCGCGTCGAGGTGTCCGCGACCTCGCACTGGAACGGACGGCTGCTGGGCGAGACCCGGATGCGCACGGAGACCGGCGCGTCGATCGTGGCGGTGCTGCGGCGGGCCGAGGCGATCCCGTCCCCGGCGCCGGACTTCCGGCTCGCGGGCGGCGACACCCTCATCGTGATCGGCACCCGCGAGGGTGTGGACGCGGCCGCGGCGATACTCGGGCGGGAGTGAACCGGTGCACTCCTCCGCGGTCCTGTTGATCGAGTTCGGTTCCATCATCCTCGGCCTCGGCCTGCTCGGCCGGTTCGCCGCCCGCTTCCGGCTCTCGCCGATACCGCTGTATCTGCTGGCCGGTCTGGCCTTCGGCGAGGGCGGGCTGCTGCCGCTCGGCGCGAGCGAGGAGTTCGTGGCCATCGGTGCCGAGATCGGCGTCATTCTGCTGCTGCTGATGCTCGGCCTGGAGTACACGGCGAGCGATCTGGTCTCCAACCTCAAGGCGCACTATCCGGCGGGCCTGGTCGACTGCGCGCTGAACGCGCTGCCCGGCGCGGCCGCCGCGCTGCTGCTGGGCTGGGGTCCGGTGGCGGCCGTGGTGCTGGCGGGCGTCACCTGGATCTCGTCGTCCGGGGTCATCGCGAAGGTGCTCGGTGATCTGGGGCGGGTGGGCAACCGGGAGACGCCGGTGATCCTCAGTGTCCTCGTGCTGGAGGACCTGGCGATGGCCGTCTACCTGCCGATCGTCACCGCGCTGGTGGCCGGCGTGGGGCTGGCGGCGGGCAGCGTGACGCTGGCGATCGCGCTGGGCATGGCCGGGCTCGTGCTGTTCGCGGCGGTGCGCTACGGCCGGCTCATCTCCCGTTTCGTGTCCAGCGACGACCCGGAGAAGCTGCTGCTGGTCGTGCTGGGGCTGACCATCCTGGTCGCCGGTGTGGCGCAGCAGCTCCAGGTGTCGGCGGCCGTCGGGGCGTTCCTGGTGGGTATCGCGCTGTCCGGGGAGGCCGCGGAGGGCGCGCACACCCTGCTGAGCCCGCTGCGGGACCTGTTCGCCGCGGTCTTCTTCGTCTTCTTCGGCCTGCACACCGACCCGGCGAGCATCCCGCCCGTGCTGCTGCCGGCGCTCGCGCTGGCCGTCGTCACCGCCGCGACGAAGATCGCCACCGGGTACTGGGCGGCCCGGCGGGCCGGGATCTCGGTGCGGGGGCGGTGGCGCACGGGCGGGGCGCTGGTGGCGCGCGGCGAGTTCTCGATCGTCATCGCCGGGCTGGCGGTGACGGCCGGCATCGAGCCGTCCCTGGGTCCCCTGGCGACGGCGTACGTCCTGATCCTGGTCGTTCTGGGACCGCTCACCGCCCGCTACACCGAGCCACTGGCGACCTGGTGGACACGCCGCCGGTCGCCGGGCCCGCCCACGGCCGAGCGGGCGCCGGAGGTCCGGAGGGAGACGCCGGTGGGCGACTGAGGGCCGGACCGGGACGCCGGTGGGCGGGTGAGGCCCGGGTGGAGGTGTCGGTGCGAGGCCCGGGCAGAGACGCCGGTGGGCGACTGCGGCCCGGACCGGGACGCCGGTGGGCGGGTGAGGCCCGGACGGAGGTGTCGGTGCGAGGCCCGGGCAGAGACGCCGGTGGGCGCCTGCGACCCGGGCCAGGACGTCGGTCGGTGACTCGGCTGCGGCGGCGGTGGCGGTGGCGGTGGCGGCGAGGCACGCTCCGCCGCCGCAGCCGCCCGTCTTCAGGCCGCGCCGCCGGGGTTCCATCCCTGGCGGCGCAGCACCGCCGCCACGTCCGGAGCCTCGTAGTGCTCCCCCTTGAGGACCTTCCCGTCGGCGCGGCGGGCGATCCGGCCGTCGGGGCCCAGCTTGGTCATGTTGGAGCGGTGGATCTCGGCTATCACCTCGTCCAGGTCGATCCCGTGCACCAGGGCCGTGCCGTAGGCGACGTAGACGACGTCCGCCAGCTCGTGCGCGAGCCGGTCCAGCGGGCCGCTCACCGAGACCTCGGCGACCTCTGCGGCCTCCTCGGCGAGCAGCTCACCGCGGTGCGCGGCGAGGCCGGGCGGCACCTCGGCCGGCGTATCGCGGGCGTCGAGGCCCAAGGCGAGGTGGAACTGGCGGACCAGGTCGGCGGGCGAGGAACTCATGCACCGACTGTAACGAGGGCCACTGACATCCCCCTTGCCGCGCCGGGCGGTGGCGCCGGGAGGCCCGGCCCTGGCCACACCGCGCCCCACCTGGCAGGATCGCGCGCATGTCCAAGGTGTTCCCCCCTGTCGGCAGGCGCCGTGTCCTGGAGGGCGCGGCCGTCGCCGTCGTCGTCCTCGGGCTGCTGCTGTGGTGGCTGCTGCCCCTGGGCGAGGCCCCGCCGAGCGGCAAGATCACCTTCAGCACGGGCACCACCAGCGGTGTCTACTACGAGTACGGCAGCCGTCTGCGCACCGAACTCGCCGATGACATGCCCGACCTGGACGTGGACCTGACAGCCAGCAACGGCTCGCAGGAGAACGTCGCGCGCGTGGCGACGGGCAGGGCCGACTTCGCCATCGCCGCGGCCGACGCGGTGGCGGCGTACGAGGCGCAGCACCCCGGCTCGGCCGCCCGGCTGCGCGGCGTGGCACGCCTGTACGACGACTACGTCCAGCTGGTCGTGGGCCGCGACTCGGGCATCCACTCCCTCGCGGACCTGAAGGGGAAGACGGTCGCCACCGGTCTGCCCCGCTCGGGGGTGCGGCTGATAGCGGAGCGGGTGCTGAGGGCGGCGAACCTGGACCCGGTGAAGGACATCACGGCCGTCTCCGAGGGCATCGACACCGGGCCCGAGCGGCTGCGGCAGGGCAGGATCGACGCGTTCTTCTGGTCCGGCGGGGTGCCCACGGCCGGTCTGCAGAAGCTCACCGACAGCTTCACCTTCCGGTTCGTGCCCCTCGACGCCGATCTCGTCGCCAAGATGCACGAGCAGGACGACGCCACCGGCTACTACCGGGCCACGAACATGCCCGAGTCGGCCTATCCGACCATCCAGAACGGCTCCACCGTGCCGACCATCGCGGTGTCGAACCTGCTGATGACCCGCACGGACGTGGACGCACGGCTCACCGAGTGGCTGACCCGGACCGTGATCAAGAGCCGGGACGGCATCGGCGCGCACGTCCACTCCGCGCAGCTGGTCGATCTGCGCACCGCCATCTACACCGACCCGTTGCCGCTGCACGAGGGCGCCCGGCGCTACTACCGGTCCGTCAAGCCGTAGCCAAAGCGGTCGTCACTCCACGGGCCGCGACCTCGGCACCGACACCGTCACCCGCAGCCCGGTCGGCTCGTGGTGGGCGTACGACAGGGTGCCGCCGCCGGCCGCGAGCAGCGCCCGGGAGATGGACAGGCCCAGGCCGGAGCCCTTGATGTTCTGGTGGCGTCCGCTGCGCCAGAAGCGGTCGCCCACGCGCGCGAGTTCCTCGTCGGTCAGGCCGGGGCCGTTGTCGGTGACGACGACGGTGGACGTCTCGCCGTTGGAGGCGACGGCCACCTCCACGCTCTCGCCCTCCGGGGTGAACTTCACCGCGTTGTCGATCACCGCGTCCAGGGCGCTGGACAGCGTGACCGGGTCGGCCCACGCCGTGGTGGGCGGGCAGTCCCCCACCAGCCGGACGCCCTTGGCCTCGGCGGTGGGCGCCCAGGCCGCGACGCGCTCGGCGGTCAGCGCGCCGATGTCGGTGACCCTGAGGTCGGCCTCGGTGTGCTCGGCCAACGCCAGGTCGAGCAGGTCGTCCAGGACCTGCGCCAGGCGCTTGCCCTCGCTCTGCACGGACGCGATCTCCTCATTGCCCTCCGGTAGTTCGTACGCCAGCAGTTCGATGCGCAGCAGCAGCGCCGCGAGCGGGTTGCGCAGCTGGTGCGAGGCGTCGGCGACGAAGGCGCGCTGCTGCTCCAGCACGTCCTCGACGTTGTCGGCCATCTCGTTGAACGACCGGGCCAGCCGCCTGAGTTCCGGCGGGCCGCTGGCGACCGCGACGCGGGACTTCAGGCGTCCGGTGGCGATGTCGTGGGTACTGGCGTCCAGGACGCGGACGGGTTTGAGCACCCAGCCGGTCAGGCGCAGGGCGGCGCCGATGGCGAGCAGCATCGCGGCGATCTCGCCCGCGCCGATCACCAGCCAGCCGTGCAGGATCCGCGAGCGCATCGCCCCGGTGGGCGAATCGGTGACGACCACCGCGACGACGTCGCCGTCCCGGATCACCGGCGAGGCCACCACGAGCCGGTTGCGCTGCCAGGGCCACACCTGCCGGGGATCATGGCTGCGACGGCTGAGCAGCGCCTCCTCGAAGGCGTCCCTCACCTCACCCGCTTCGGGGAGGTACCAGTCCCGCGGCGCGTGGGCCATGGGGGTGTCGGTGCGGTAGAAGACACCGGCACGGATTCCGTAGACCTCGTAGTAACTGGCCAGCTCGCGGCTGAGGGTCTCGCGCCGCTCGTCGTTCGACGTGGACATGGCTTCGGAGGTCGCGGACGGGGCGGTCACGAACTGGGCGAGCGCCGCGAAGCGGGCCGTGTCGTCGATGCGGTCGACGACCACCTTCTGCTGCTGGGCGCCGGCCACGCTGACGGCCAGCGGTACGCCGAGTGCGAGCAGGACGGCCGCCATCAGGACGATCAGCAGCGGCAGGAGACGTGTGCGCAACGGTCCCCGCTACGCCGGGGCGACGAGCCGGTAGCCGACGCCGCGCACGGTCTCGATCAGCGCGGGCATGCGCAGTTTGGCGCGCAGGGAGGCGACGTGCACCTCCAGGGTGCGCCCGGTCCCCTCCCAGCTCGTGCGCCACACCTCGCTGATGATCTGCTCCCGCCTGAAGACCACACCGGGCCGCTGAGCGAGCAGCGCCAGCAGGTCGAACTCCTTGCGGGTCAGCTGGACGACCGAACCGTCCACGGTGACGCGGCGGGTCGGCAGCTCTATGTGCACGGGACCGAGGCGCAGTGCGCCCTCGCCGGCCGCCGCCGGATCCTCGTGGACCGTGCGCCGGCTGACGGCGTGGATCCGGGCGAGCAGCTCCCCGGTGTCGTACGGCTTCACCACGTAGTCGTCGGCGCCCAGGTTGAGGCCGTGAATGCGGGAGCGCACGTCGGAGCGGGCCGTGACCATGATGACCGGGGTGGCGGTGCGCTTGCGGATCTTGCCGCAGACCTCGTAGCCGTCCTGGTCGGGCAGGCCCAGGTCGAGCAGGACGACCCCGAATCCCGGCCCTTCCGGGACGAGCGCCTGGAGCGCCTCCTCCCCGCTGCGCGCGTGGGTGACGTCGAAACCGTGCCGCTTCAGCACCGCCGACAGGGCGGCCGCGACGTGGTTGTCGTCCTCGACGAGCAGCAGTCTCACTCCGGCCTCCTCGGGTTCATCGTGCGTACGGTCCGGCTCTGTACAAAGGCGTGGGACGAGGGCCTTCGGTTCCGGCATGCCGGAAAACGTGACACGCGCGCGTGCACATCGCAGTCACGCCGATGGACGAGGACGCCGTCAAGTGGGTTCCGGTTGCGCGAGGCTACCGTTATCCGCCCGATACGCGCGCAGGTCACAAGTGCTACGACACGTGTCCGATTGCTATCGGATCGTGATGCTCAGATTCCCCTCAGATGTAATGACGCTGGTCGAGACTGGTTACTACTGTCCTCCGAAACCGAGGAGGACGGAGCCTGAGAGCGATGACCGAAGTATCGGTGGCCAAGGAAGACGCGGCCGCGCCCGACGAACTGGTCGTCCTGAAGAGTGTCAACAAGCACTTCGGCGCGTTGCACGTTCTCCAGGACATCGATCTGACGATCGCGCGTGGTGAGGTCGTCGTGGTCATCGGACCCTCCGGGTCCGGAAAGTCCACCCTGTGCCGCACCATCAACCGCCTGGAGACGATCGACGCGGGCACGATCACGATCGACGGGAAGCCGCTGCCCCAGGAGGGCAAGGAGCTGGCGAGGCTGCGCGCCGACGTCGGCATGGTCTTCCAGTCGTTCAACCTGTTCGCGCACAAGACCGTGCTGCAGAACGTGATGCTGGGCCAGATCAAGGTCCGCAAGACCGACAAGAAGAACGCCGAGGAGAACGCCCGCCAGCTTCTGGACCGGGTCGGGGTCGGCACCCAGGCCGACAAGTATCCCGCCCAGCTCTCCGGCGGCCAGCAGCAGCGCGTCGCCATCGCGCGAGCCCTGGCCATGAACCCGAAGGTCATGCTCTTCGACGAGCCGACCTCGGCCCTGGACCCGGAAATGATCAATGAGGTGCTGGAGGTCATGCAGCAGCTCGCCCGGGACGGCATGACGATGATCGTCGTCACCCACGAGATGGGATTCGCACGATCGGCCGCAAACCGCGTGGTGTTCATGGCGGACGGTCGCATCGTCGAACAGGCTGCGCCCGACCAGTTCTTCAGCAATCCGCGCAGCGACCGCGCCAAGGACTTCCTTTCGAAGATCCTGCACCACTGACGGCGTCGGGTCCCCGGCGACCCGCACTCCGACGACCCGCGTCACCCGCCTTTCGACGGCACGCATTCCTTCCTCATCCGAAGGCATCATCCAAAGGAAGTTCACCATGAAGCTTCGCAAGGTCACCGCCGCCTCGGCCGCCGTCCTCGCCCTCGCCCTGACCGCCACCGCCTGCGGCTCCGACGACAAGGACTCCGACAGCGGATCCAGCGGCGGCGGCAAGATCAAGGTCGGCATCAAGTACGACCAGCCGGGCCTCGGCCTGAAGGAGCCCGACGGTTCCTTCTCGGGCTTCGACGTGGACGTCGCCACCTACGTCGCCAAGGAGCTCGGCTACGAGCCGAACCAGATCCAGTTCGTCGAGACGAAGAGCGCCGACCGTGAGAACGCCCTCGCGCGCGGCGACGTGAAGTTCATCACGGCCACCTACTCGATCAACGACGAGCGCAAGAAGAAGGTCGACTTCGCCGGCCCCTACCTGCTGGCCCACCAGGACCTGCTGGTCAAGGCCGACTCCAAGATCGCGGCGGGTGAGGACCTCAACGGCAAGAACCTGTGCTCGGTGAGCGGTTCGACCTCGGCGCAGAACGTCAAGAACAAGATCGCCCCGAAGGCGAACCTGCGGACCTACAGCGGCTACTCGGAGTGCCTCGCCGGCCTGCAGAGCGGCGCCGTCGACGCGCTGACCACGGACGACTCGATCCTCGCGGGCTTCGCCGCCCAGGACAAGTACAAGGGTCAGTTCAAGCTGGTGGGCGAGAAGCTCAGCAACGAGAACTACGGCATCGGCGTCAAGAAGGGCGACAAGGCGACGGTCGACAAGATCAACGCCGCGCTGGAGAAGATGGTCAGCGACGGTTCCTGGCAGAAGGCGGTCGACAAGAACTTCGGCCCGGCCAACTACAAGAACGAAGAGGCCCCGAAGATCGGCGTCATCGTCAAGTAAGGCGTCATCCGCACGCCATGCGGCATCCGCTGCCGTAGGAATCCCGCGGCCGACGTGGGGTTCCGCGGGCGCGCCGCCGACCGTCGCGATCACGGCGGCGGCGCGCCACGCCCTCCACGTACGCCACACACCCGGAAGCGCGGGAGATCGTGTTCGACTTTCTTGAAGGCTACGACGTCCTCGCGGCGTTCTGGATGACGATCAAACTGACCGTCTTCTCCGCCGTCGGCTCCCTGGTCTGGGGCACCCTGCTGGCCGCGATGCGGGTCAGCCCGGTCCCGCTGATGCGCGGGGTGGGAACCGCCTATGTCAACATCGTCCGGAACATCCCTCTGACGGTCATCATCGTCTTCACCTCGCTCGGTCTCGCCGACATCTTCGGCATGACGATGGGCGCGGCCGACGACTTCGAGCTGCAGGGCTTCCGGCTCGCGGTGCTCGGCCTGGTCGCCTACACGGCGGCCTTCGTCTGCGAGGCGATCCGTTCCGGTATCAACACCGTGCCTCTCGGCCAGGCCGAGGCGGCGCGCGCGATCGGGCTGGGCTTCGTCCAGACGCTGTGGCTCGTCGTGCTGCCGCAGGCGTTCCGCGCGGTCATCGGCCCGCTGGCCAACGTCCTGATCGCCCTGACCAAGAACACCACCGTGGCGGCCGCGATCGGCGTGGCCGAGGCCGCCTACCTGATGAAGGAAATGATCGAGAACGAGGCCCAGACGGTGGCCATCGGCGCGGTCTTCGCCTTCGGGTTCGTGGTGCTGACCCTTCCCACCGGCCTGCTGCTCGGCTGGCTCGGCAAGCGACTGGCGGTGAAGCGATGAGCTCCGTCCTCTACGACGCCCCCGGCCCCCGCGCCAAGCGGCGCAACGTCCTCCTCTCCGTCCTCTTCTTCGTCCTCCTCGGCCTGGCGCTGTGGTGGATCTGGCAGAAGATGGACGAGAAGAACCAGCTCGAGTGGGCGCTGTGGGAGCCGTTCACCACCTCCGAGGCGTGGACGACCTACCTGCTGCCGGGACTCGGCGACACCCTGAAGGCCGCCGCCCTCTCCATGGTCATCGCCCTCCCCCTGGGCGCGGTCTTCGGCATCGCCCGAATGTCCGACCACCGCTGGGTGCGCGTCCCGGCCGGTGTGGTGGTCGAGTTCTTCCGGGCGATCCCGGTGCTGCTGCTGATGCTGTTCGCCAACGAGTTCTACGTCCGCTCCACGGACATCAGCAGCGAGGACCGGCCGCTGTACGCCGTCGTCACCGGCCTGGTGCTCTACAACGCCTCGGTCCTCGCCGAGGTCGTGCGGGCCGGCATCCTCGCCCTGCCCCGGGGCCAGACGGAGGCCGCGTACGCGATCGGTCTGCGCAAGGGCCAGACGATGTCCAGCATCCTGCTGCCGCAGGCGGTCACGGCGATGCTGCCGGCCATCGTCAGCCAGCTCGTGGTCATCGTGAAGGACACCGCGCTGGGCGGCGTGATGCTCGGCTTCACCGAGCTGCTGAACTCGCGCAGCACGCTGGCGGCCAACTACGCCAACGTCATCCCGAGCTTCATCGTCGTGGCGATCATCTTCATCGTCCTCAACTTCATCCTCACCTCCTTCGCCTCCTGGCTGGAGGGCCGGCTGCGGCGCAGCAAGCGCAGCACCGGCGCGGTGGTCGGCGCCGAGGAGATCGAGGACCTCAACGCGGCCGAGGTCGGCGGTACCCACGGGACCGGCGCGGGCGGCACCGTCTGACACACACGCAACCGGTGTGACCTGTACGGAGGCAGTGGCGGACTCGCCACTGCCTCCGTCGCTTGACGGGGGCAGCGGCAATGGGTTGCATACGTTCTGTGATCGTGCACCCTGCTCCAACCTTTTGTTCACTCACGTCCCTCAGGACACCTTCGCGGGCAGGGGGCGGCACACCGTGGACCCGGTGATCATCGTCGGAGCGGGGCCCGTGGGGCTGACGCTCGCCCTGTCGCTGGCGCGTCAGGAGGTGCCGTCGATCGTCCTCGACGAAGGCCCGGGCAAGGACGAACCGCGGCTCGCGCGCACCGTCGTCCTGGGCGAGGACACCACCACCCTCGTGGAACGGCTCACCGGGGCGTCCCTCATCGCCGTCGGCACCCGCTGGGCCGGATGGCGGGCGATGCGGCGCAAGCAGGTGACGCGCGAGATCACTTTCGACGACACCGAACCGGCCCCCCTGCACCTCGCCCAGCACATGCTGACCGGCGCCCTGCGCACGGCCCTCGCGGGCGAGCGGCTCGTGCGGATCGCCGTGGACAGCCGCCTGGACACCGTCGAGCAGGAACCTTCCGGTGTCACCGCCCACACCCGCGGCCCGAAGGGCACATGGTGGCGTGGCAGTTACCTCGTGGGCTGCGACGGCCCCCGCTCCACCGTCCGCAAGCTCCTCGACATCCGCTTCCCCGGCCGTACGGCGGTGGAGCGACACGCCGTGGCCGCGCTGCGCACGGAACTCCCGTGGACCGGTCAGGCGTTGCTCCATCGGACGCCGCCGTGGCGGACCTCCGGTCCCTCCGCCGGGGAGATCACCGCCCGCCCGCTCCCGGAAGGCGTCTGGCGGCTGGACTGGCTGCTGCCGCCCGGCAAGGAACTCGTCACACCGGAGCTGCTCGTGGCCCGCGTCCGCGAGACCCTCTCCGGCTGGAGCAGCGACGGCACGACCCCCGCGTACGAACTGCTCGACACCGGTGTCCACACCGTGCACCACCGGCTGGCCCGCCGCTGGCGCGCCGGGCGGGTCTTCCTCGCCGGGGACGCGGCCCACCTGCTCGGCGCGCTCGGCACCCAAGGCCTCGACGAGGGCCTGCGGGACGCCGACAACCTCGCCTGGAAACTGGCCCTGGCCTGGCACCACGGCCGGCACGACGCACTGCTCGACAGCTACCAGACCGAGCGGCGCGCGGTGATCGCCGCCCGGCTGCGCGCCGCCGACCAGGCACTGCCGCTGCTGCGCGGCGGCGGTGGCATAAGGGCGTACGTCCCCGGCGCCGCCCGCGGCCACGACGTGCTGCTCACGGACGGCCACCTGGGCCGGGGCCAGCTGGGCGCGCCCGGCACGTACGCCGGCTCGCCGCTCGCACCCCAGCAGCTGGACGGGGCGGTGCCCGTGGCCACGCCCCCCGGCTCGCCGGTCGAGGACGTCCGCGTCACGGCGGAGGACGGCTCCTTCGTGCGGCTGCAGGACCGTTTCGGGCGCGGCGCCCTGCTCGTCGTGCTGATCGCGCCGGGCACGGGTGTGTGGGAGCGCAAGCACTGGGTGAGCGCGGGGATCATGCCCCGGCTCGCCGCCGCGGTGACGGCCCTGCCCTGCCCGGCGGAACTGCTGGTCGCCGAGAGCTACCCGGGCGCGGCCGCCCACACCGTCCTGCTGATCCGGCCCGACGGCCACCTCGTCACCGCGCTCAGCGGGGTCCGCCCGGCCGACCTGTACGCGGCGGCGGAGGCGGCCGTGGGAGGGGCCGTGAGGGCTCAGGCGGAGGCGGAGGCGGGAGCGGGCGCAAAGTGACGGGGTGGGGGGCTTGGGGCTGGGGCGCTGGGCTTGGGGCTTGAGGTGGAGTGATGGGGGCGGGGGTGCGTGAGGCCCCGGGTGGCAGGCGTGAGGCTCGAGGGGGAGTGACGGGGCGCGGGCCGGTGGGTCACGCCGTCGGCCGGTGCGATGATCGGAAGATCCCACTCACCGTCACCCTGCGGTCCGTATGGTGACGGTGAGTTGACCGGTCCGCACCGGCATGGTGTACTCCGCATCGTGACCGACACCTGTGTGCGCCTGTGGCGGAGGGTCCATATGGACCTCGTCCGCTACGCGGGCTGCGTGTGTCGTCCGTCCTGCTGAATTCGCATCCCCCTTCCATCGGCGCGCGCCGCCGAGCGCCCCCGCGCTGCCGCGCGCTCTCCGCGAACGCCCCCAGGACGGTAACCCGTGTCTGTCTCCCTTTCCGTGTCCCCCACCATCGCCCCGCCCACCCAGGCGGACCTCCTCGACTTCGTCCGCCGTACGGCCGCCGACACCGAACTGATCTCCGCACTCCCCCTCGACCCGCAGGGCCGCACCTGGGTCCGCCTCGAAGGGCCCGGCGGCAGCGAGGCCTGGCTGATCGGCTGGCCGCCCGGCACCGGCACCGGCTGGCACGACCACGCCGACTCCGTCGGCGCCTTCCTCACCGCGCGCGGAGCGCTCAAGGAGAACGCCCTCGCCGCACGGCTGCCCACCGACGGCTGGAAGACCCTGGAACTGTCGGACGACGTCGACCGCACACGCCGACTGCCGGCCGGCCAGGGCCGCGCCTTCGGACACCACCACGTCCACGAGGTCCTCAACGACTCCCCCGACGAGCACGCGATCTCCGTCCACGCCTACTACCCGCCACTGCCGCGCATCCGCCGCTACAGCCGCACGGGCCAGGTACTGCGCCTGGAGCAGGTCGAGCGCCCGGAGGACTGGCAGTGAGCGGCGAGCGGTCGCGGCAGTCGGTGGACCACGCCGGGCCCGTCGGCATCGACGAGCTGCTGGAGCGGGTGCGTGCGGGGTACGCGCGCGTGGAGGCAGGCGAGGCGTACGAGGCCGCCCGCGCGGGCGAGGCGCTGCTCGTCGACATCCGGTACGCCGCCCTGCGCCAACGGGACGGGCTCATCCCGGGTGCGCTGGTCGTCGAACGCAACGAACTCGAGTGGCGCCTCGACCCCCAGGGCAGCCACCGTCTCCCCGAAGCCACCGGCCACGACCTGCGAGTCGTCGTGATCTGCGACGAGGGCTACGCGTCGAGCCTGGCGGCCGCGTCCCTGCACCGGTTGGGGCTGCACCGGGCCACCGACCTGGTCGGCGGGTTCCAGGCGTGGCGGGCGGCGGGGCTGCCGGTGACGCCGTAGGCCCCTCGGCGTCGAGGGGACCCGGCCGGAGCACTTCGGGTCGATCCTGATCAATCCTTTCGATCCGAGGTCACTCCTTGGCCGTCGCCACGGTCACCGCGCGGACCCTGAGCGCCACCCGGCCCGGCAGGGCGGTCGCGACAAGAGCGAGGAGTCCGGCACCGGCGACCACCGCGACGTACACCAGGGGAGTGACCGCCGGTGCCGCCCGGCCCGTCATGCCGACACTGAACGCGGTCAGGACGGCGAGGGCGATGCCACTGCCGAGGGCTGTGGCGAGGAGCAGGACCGACAGGGCCTCGAGGCGGAGCATCCGCAGCACCTGACGGCGAGTCGCCCCGGCGAGACGCAGCAGCGCGAACTCCCTCACCCGTTCGGAGACGGACATGGCGAGCGTGTTGACCACGGCGATGGCCGTGAACGCCAGGACGAGCCCCATGGCCAGGAAGTTGACCTCCGCGTTCGCCTGCTGCCGCTCGGCCTGGAGCGAGTCGGCGGCGTCCGGGGAGAGCACCGCGAGCCCCGGGAACTCACGGAGCGTAGTCGCGAGTTGTGTCTGTGTACGGTCCGTGCTGACGAGGAGGGAGGAGGACAGCGGGTTGTCGACGTGGCGTGCGAGCAGGTCGTGCGCGAAGGTGAGGTCCCCGAAACCGAGACCCTTGGCGTAGACGGCGGCGACGGTGAGCGTGGCGGGCGTGCCGTCGCCGAGTGTGAGCTTCAGAGTGCTGCCGGGGGTCAAGTGCAGCTGGTCCGCGGCCAGTGCGCTGACGGCGACGGTGCGTTCGGTGAGCCTGTCCAGGGAGCCGGCGGTGACGTCCGGGTCCCAGGTGCGGGCGAGACCGGCCGGGGAGACGCCCTGAGCCGCGTACTTGTCGAGGCCGACGCGCACGGTCGTGCGGACCACTTCGGTGACGACATCCCGTTCCGTGCGCAGGCGTCGCGCCGCCTCGCCGGGAACACCGGGACCGTGCGAGGCGACGACCCAGTCGGCGAGGACGCCCTCGCGGGCCTGGGCGCGAGCCGCGTCACCGAGGGTGGGCTGCACGAACAGGACCGTGCAGGCCATGCCGACGAGCAGGGTGAGAGGGGTGACGACGGAGGCCATACGGACGGCGTTGCCGCGCAGGTTCGCCTTGGCGAGCCGGCCACCGGGCCCGGTCAGCCGCAGAGGGCCGGCGAGGAACAGAGTGGCCGCCCGGACGAGGAGCGGCCCGAGGAGGGCGACGGAGGTGGACAGGACCACGACCGCGAGGAACGTCACGGGCGTCGAGGCGGGTTCGGTACGCAGCACACTGAGCAGGGCGACGAGGACGGCGCCGCCGGCGAGCAGCAGCAGACCGGCGACGACGCGGCCCCAGGCCGGTCGGGTGCGCTCGGCGCGGGCTTCGGCGAGTGCCTCGGCCGGACGGATGCGGGCCACCCGGCGGGAGGCGATCCGGGCGGCGGCCCACGCACCGAGCAGGGTCGCGACGACGGCGGCGAACGGGGGGAAGACACCGACGCTGTGCTCCAGCGTGGCGGGAACGGCGCCCAGCGCCACGAACCTGCCGTGCAGCCAACCCCCGAGCGGCAGACCCACGAGAGCGCCGACCGTACCCGCGGCCGCTCCCACGAGCAGCGCCTCCCGCCCGAGGAGCTTGCGGATCTGCCCTGAGGTGGCGGCGATGGCGCGGAGCAGGGCGAGCTCCCGATGGCGCTGCTGGACGGTGAGCGCGAAGGTCCCGACGACCACGAGAACCGCCACGAGCAGCGAGGTGCCGCCCATCGCACCGCCCATGCTGACGAGTTTCGTGCGGGCCGCGGCGGCGTCCAGGAACTCGACCGGGCCCCGGGCATCCCCGACGCTGACCTGCGCGCCGGTACCGCGCACCGCCTCCGCCACGGCCTGCCGCAACCGGCCCGGGTCCGTACCGGCCCGCGGGATCAGCCCGAACGCGGTGACCTGCCCGGGGTGAGCGGCAAGTCGGCGTGCCTCGGCCGCGGAGAAGAAGAGGGACGTCTGGTGGCGTACGTCCGCGGCAGGAGCGGCGATGCCGGTGACACGGTAGGTGCGCGGGGACTGCGTCGACTGGACGGTGAGACGGTCGCCGAGGGCGAGACGGGCGCGCTCGGCGAGATGACGGTCGACGACGATGTCGGTGGCCTTCTCGGGCGCGGCACCCGCGGTCAGCCGGTACGGCGTCAGCGCGGCGGACTCCCAGGCGTGACCGTAGGCGGGTCTGTCCGTGCTGACAGCGCCGGTGCTGTCGGGGGCGTCAGGGGTGTCGGGGGCGTTTGGGGTCTTGAGGACCAACGGCTCGGCGAGGAAGGTGAGTTCGGGGATGACGCGGGCCACCCCGGGAGTGTCGGCGAGGGTGCGGGCGAGGTCGGCCGGGAGCCAGGCGCGTTCCGCGATCGGCTTCGCCTTGTGCTTGACCTTCGTCTTGCCCTTCTTGTGCTTGACGGTCCTCTGGTGGACGTTCTGGTCGGCGGAGACGACGACGGGGGTCGCGGCATAGCGCTCGGTACGGATGCCGCCGCGCAGCCCTGTCTCCAGGAGGGTGCCGCACGCGGTGATCAGCGCGGCGGCGCACATCAGGGCGAGGAAGGCCCCCAGGAAGCCCGCTTTGCGTGCGCGCACGGACTTGAGGGCGTAACGCAGCATCATGAGGGGTCGGCCTCTCTGGCGGTGGGGGCGGGGAAGGCGAGGAACCGCGTGAGCAGGGTGCGCGCGTCGGGCGGGGTCTCGGACTCGGGTCGCTTGTAGCGGTTGAGGAGGGCTATGTACTCCTCGAAGAACTCCCGGAGTTCTGGCAGCGTGAGCCGGATGGTCCCGCGTGAGTACGGGAAGGCGTCCGCCCACGGGTCTCCGTCGTCCGCCTCCCGCTGGAGCCGCTCGAAGAGCTCCAGGTCGGCGGCGTAGGCATAGTGGTTCAGCTCGTCCATGACCTGCCGCATCTCGGGGCTCTGCCGACTGCGCGGCGGAAAACGGCGGTCACCGGGGACAGCCCGCCACCAGCGCTCGCGGGGCCGGGCCTGCGACGGGGCGGCCGACTGACCGTCCGTCTCCTCGACGAAGCCGTACCTGGCCAGTTCACGCAGGTGGTAGCTGGTCGACCCAGTGTTCAGCCCGAGGGCCCGGGCGAGCGACGCCGAGGTGGCCGGGCCGTGCAGGGTGAGGTGCTCCAGCATGCGCTGACGACGAGGCTGGGCAAGCGCTTTGAGCGCGGCGAGATCACCGAGTTCGACGGGGGCCGCGGATGCGCGCTCCACCTCTGGGCGCTCACCGGGACCGGGTTCCTGTGGCATGCGTACACAGTCGTCTGTGCACAGGCGTCTGTGCACTGCGGTGACCTGGCGTTCCTGACGGGGGGTTATCCCTACCCGGGTCGTACTGCCGGTACGGGGAACCGTGCGGGGCTCGGTCCCGGACGCGATCGGCGCCCCCGCGCGTCTACCGTGTCCGGGGCCGACTCGGCTAGGCCGGATGCTGGGGAGGGGGCTCCCCTCCCCCTCCCCCCTCCCACCCCGCCCCCACCGCTTA
>NZ_BQUN01000016.1 GCF_026008495.1 Streptomyces sp. A012304 | reverse complement strand
CCTGGTCCACGGCGGTGCCCAGCGGGGCGCCCGCGCGGACCCGGGGCGGCGCGGCCACCGCGCGGGGCGCGCCGCCCGGACGGGGCCGGGGCAGTGCGCCCGGCCGGGGGGCACTCGCCAGGGCGCGCACGGCGTGGAGTGCGCCCCTTGCGCCCCCCGCGCCCGCCTGGACGCCCGCGCGGTGGTGGCGTCCGTCGCTGTGCAGCAGGACCCCGGGGGCGAAGGGCCGCAGGCCCAGCGCGTCCAGTCCCGGGGTCAGGGCCAGTTCGGGATACGCCGTGGACAGCAGCTGTCCGATGCGGTCGAGCCGAAAGCCGTCGACCTTCTCGGTCGCCATGCGGCCGCCCACACACGGGGCGGCCTCCAGGACCGCCGTCGTCACTCCTGCGCCGGCCAGCCGATGGGCCGCGGCGAGTCCGGCGACGCCGGCCCCCACCACGACGACGTCTGCCTGGTTCGCGGGCTCAAGCACGTGCCCCTCCTCGAGGATTGCGCAGCCGGTGGAGACGTGATGCCCCCGACGGCCCTTGGGGATACCCGAGTTCGGATCGAGGGTAGGGGTCGGGCCGGTCGGAAACAGTCGCGCATCAACAGGGCACGGTCGCACGGCGGTCGCATACGGTTCGCATACGATCCTGAATGGGCGTCAGACGTTGTCGGGCGGTCGTCGGCACAGGCACCGGCAGGTGTCAGGCGGCCCGGATGGCGTCCTCGATCCCGGGGAACGCGAAGGTGAACCCGGACTCCAGCAGCCGCTTGGGCACCACCCGCGCACTGCCCAGCACATCGCCGGCCATCTCGCCCAGCACCGTCCGCAGCACCGGCGCCGGCACCGAGAACAGCGTCGGCCGGCGCAGCACCCGCCCCATCGCCGCGGTGATCTCACCGTTCGTCAGCGGCTCGGGCGCGGTCAGGTTGAACGGCCCCGACAGGTCGTCACGGTCGATGAGGTGCCGGATCGCCGCCACCTCGTCGTGCAGCGCGATGTACGACCAGTACTGCCGGCCGTCACCCATCCGCCCCCCGAGCCCCGCCAGGAACAGCGGGAACAACCGTCCCCAGGCCCCGCCGCCGCGCGCCACGACCAGACCCGTCCGGGCGAACACCGTCCGCACACCGGCCTGCTGGGCGGGCCCGGCCGCCGCCTCCCACTCCACGCACAGCTCCGGCAGGAAGCCCGTCCCGGCGGGCGCGCTCTCGTCGACGACCCGCTCGCCCGTCTCGCCGTAGAGGCCGATCGCGCTGCCGTTGACGAACACCCGCGGCCGTGCGTCCATCTCGGCCACCGCCCGCGCCAGCGCCGCCGTGCCGTGCACCCGGCTGTCGTGTATCCGCTTCTTGTACGCCTCCGTCCAGCGCCGGTCGCCCACCCCGGCGCCCGCCAGGTTGACCACCGCGTCGCACCCGGCGAGCCCCGCCGGGTCCACGTGCCCCCGCTCGGGGTCCCAGCGCGCCTCGTCCGCGCCCCGGGGCGCGCGGCGCACCAGGCGGACCACCTCGTACCCGTCCGCCGTCAGGGACCGCACCAGGGCGCCGCCGATCAGTCCGGACGCGCCGGCCACCGCGATTCGTCTCCGTTCCATGAGGTCATCCTGCCCGGTGACCCGGTAAAAGCCCGGTCGGGACCGGGCCCGCGCCCTAGGGTGACGCCATGTCCGACTCCCGTGAACCGCGCATACGCCCCGCCCGGCCCGACGACGACGAGCCGCTCGCCCTCATCGACCGCCTGACGTGGTCCCCCCTGCACGCGGTCATGCCCGAGCCGCAGCCGCCGTACGGCCCCTTCTTCGGCGGGCGCCACGGCGTCGAGGGCTGCCTGGTCGCCGAGCTCGACGGACGTGTCGCCGGCTATGTCCGCCTCGGCGCGCCGACCCCGCTCGCCTCCAACGCGCACGTGCGCCAGATCCAGGGCCTCGCCGTCGCGGAGGAGGCACGCGGCCGGGGTGTCGGACGGGCGCTGATCCGCGCGGCCGTCGAGGAGTCGCGCCGGTGCGGCGCCCGCCGCGTCACGCTGCGCGTCCTCGCCCACAACACCCCGGCCCGCAAGCTGTACGAGTCGGAGGGGTTCGTGGTGGAGGGCGTCCTGCCGGAGGAGTTCTTCGTCGGCGGCGCCTACGTGGACGACGTGTTCATGGGCCGGTCCCTGCCCTGACCCGGCTGCCGCGAGCCGCGCCTACGACGTGATCAGCTCGCCCGTGTCCACCGGTTCCGTCGCCGTCGCCGCCCGCTCGGCGTCCGTCGCGACCTCCGTCGCCGTCAGGACGTACCCCGTCTCGGCGTCCGAGGTGGAGCGGGCGAAGACCACGCCGAAGACCCGGCCGTCGGTGGTCAGCAGCGGGCCGCCGGAGTTTCCGGGCCGGACCGTGGAGCGGATCGAGTAGATCTCGCGGGTGACGGTCGCGTCGTTGTAGATGTTGCGGCCCGTCGCCTCCATCCGGTTCGCGACGGTCGCCGCCTGGAGGTTGAGGTCCCCGTCCTGCGGATACCCCGCGACGACCGCGGAGTCGCCGCGCGACGCGCTGTCGTCGAACCGCAGGACGGGCGCCCTGAGGTCCGGCACGTACAGCACGGCCACGTCCTTCTCCGGGTCGAACAGCACCACCCGCGCCTCGTACGACCGCCCCACGCCGCCGACGCGTACGGTCGGCTCGTCGATGCCGGCCACCACATGGGCGTTGGTCATCACGTGCTCCGCGGCGTACACGAACCCGCTGCCCTCGCGGCCCTGGTCGCCGGCGACGCCCTCGATCTTCACCGTGCTCAGCTTGGCCGCGTTGGTCGCGCTCGCCGTGACGCTGTCGCCGGACGGCTTGGCGACCTCGGCCGTCGACTCGTTCTCGAACGGGTTGAAGACCTGCGGGAAACCGGCCTGGGTGAGCGCGGAGGTCGCGTCGGAGAACCAGGCGGGCGTGGTGTCCGGCATCGCGTCCTGCACCGCCCCCAGCAGCCGTGAGTCCCGGATCGCGGAGTTCACCACCGTCGACGAGGACGCGGCCAGCACGCTCGCCGCGACCCACGCCACGATCAGCACCGCCACCGCGTTCGCCGCGGCCCCGCCGATGCCGTCGGCCACCCGCAGCGGGCCCCGGTCCAGCTCCCGGCGCAGCCGGAGCGCCAGCCGCCCCGCCAGCTCGTGGCCCACCACCGCCGGGACCAGCACGGTGAGCACCGCGGTCACCGTCGCCGCCGTGGTCCCCGGCGTCACCAGGTCCATCACCCACGGCAGGACCCACACGCCCACCGCCGCGCCGCCCACGAACCCGGCGAGCGAGACGCAGCCGGCCAGCAGGCCGCGCCGATAGCCGGAACCCGCGTAGGCGAGGATCACCAGCACCAGCAGGATGTCGAGCAGGTCCACGGAGCCGCCTTTCTCTCGGACCCCTTAGTACGTGGGGGACGGGCCCGGTGATCAGCCTCGCGCGCGGCACGCTCCGGAACCGGCCACGCGTGCGTGTACCCCGGAAAACGTCGCGGACCAGGACGATGGTTCCACCGGGTGGCACAGCACACATCGCGGGCACGGCCCGCCCACCCGACAGTGAGACCATGCACGCCCTCCGATCCCTGCGAGCCCTCTCCCGCCGTGTGCGGGGGAGGGGGCGTCGTCCGGTGCGTGCGGCGGACGCGCGCCGTGTGCCCCGCCGTGTGCCGGGGACGGTGCTCGTGGTGCTCGGTTGTGTGCCGGGGCTCGCCGCTGTTCTCGCGCTGGTGCTGTGCGCGCGGGGGGTCGAGCGGGCCGCCACCGCCGGACTCGCCGTGCGGCCCGTCCCCCGGGCGGCGCACCCGCACGCCGCGCATCCCGCCGCGCGCCCGCGCATCGTGCCGCGCTCGGCCTGGCTGACCGGCGCCGCCCAGGGGACCCGGCCGCCCCCGCGCTACGACGACAAGGTGGTCGCCGTCTTCGTCCACCACACCGACTCGCCCAACGGCTACGACTGCGCCGACGCGCCCCGCGTGATCCGCCACCTGTACGCGGGCCAGACCAGTAGCCGCCACTGGGACGACATCGGCTACAACTTCCTCGTCGACCGCTGCGGCACCATCTACGAGGGCCGCGCGGGCGGCGTCGACCGGCCCGTCACCGGCGCGCACACCCAGGGCTTCAACCACCGCACCGCCGGCATCGCCGCGCTCGGCACGTTCACCGCCGGCGTCCCGGTCCCGCAGCCGATGATCGACGCGATCGCCGCCCTCGCCGCCTGGAAGCTCGGCATGGCCGGCGTCGACCCCCGGGCGACGGTCCGCCTCACCTCCAGCAACAGCCACAGCCGGTACGCCGCCGGAGCCACGGCCACCCTGCCCGCCCTCGCCGGCCACAAGGACGGCTACATGACGAGCTGCCCCGGCGCCGCCCTCAGCGCCCGCCTGCCGGAGATCCGCGACAGGGCCGCCCGCCTCCAGGGCCGCACGCTCACAGGGAGCCCGTAGGGTCCGCGTTGCCGAAAGCCCGAGTAGCTCCGCTAGCGGGCCCACACGGTTCACTCCTTGAAGCGCTCCCACAGCCGCGGGAGGCGCTCCGCGAGCGCCCGCTCGTCCTCCAGGTCGACCGGCGTCCCCGCGGGCTCGGCCGGCGCGGGCGCGATCCCGAGATCCGGGGCGACGGTCCCGGTGAGCTGCTCGTACGCCTCGTCCGCCGCGTAGCCCAGCTCCTCGCCGTCGCCGTCGACCTCCTCGTCGAAGTCGTCCAGCAGCTCCGCGAGCGAGTCCGGGTCGTGCACGGCCCCCTCGTACACCTCCCGGCCCTGACCGATCAGCCAGCACCGGAAGAAGTCGAAGGCGTCGTCGCTCGCCCCGTCCAGCAGCACCCACGCGGCACCCCACAGATCCCAGGTGTAGGCGCGGTTGTAGCGGGCCTCGAAGTGACGGGCGAAGTCCAGGACCATGTCCGGCTCCAGCTGAAGGAGCCGGTCCACGAGCAGGTCGGCCTGCTCCTCCGGGTCGCCCTCGGCCGCCTCACGGGTGGCGTCGACCAATTCCCAGAACTCCGTCTCGTCCATCACGCGTCCCAGCATCCTGCCTGGACGGGTGGGCCGCACCCGGAGTGCACCCGACGGTCATGTCCGGTACAGCTCCGCCAGCCGCTCCGCCTCCTCGGCGAACCGCCGGCGCAGGGACGGCGGGGAGACCACCTCGGCCTGCGCCCCCAGCGCCGTGAGCTGGCTGTGCGCCACGTCCTCCGACTCCACGCGCAGCACGACCGTCACCCGGCCCGCCTCGTCCGGCTCCCCGGCCGCCGCCAGGGCGTCCCGCGCCGCCACGGGATCCACCACGTACGGCAGCCTCCGCACACCCGCCCGCGACAGCCGCAGCACCACCTCGGCCCGCAGGATCGACCGCGCGAACCGCTCGGCCTGCTCCGCCCAGAAGCCCGGCAGATCGAAGTCCTCGTCCCGGCGGAAACGATCCTTCAGCGCCTCCGCGCCACAGAACCGGTCGATGCGGTATGTCCGGAACGACCCCGTCCCCACCACCCGCGCGCACAGGTACCAGACGCCCGCCTTCAGCACGAGCCCGTACGGCTCCAGCGCGCGCTCGACCTCGCCCTCCGCCCGCCGGTAACGGGCGGCCACCAGCCGGTCGTCCCACACCGCGTCCGCGATCACCGGCAGCAGCTCCGGCGTCTTCGGCTCCTGGAACCAGCCCGGGGCGTCCAGATGGAAGCGCTGCGCCGCCGTGTTCGGGGCGTCCCGCAGGGAGGGCATCAGCGCCGCCGACACCTTCAGCCGGGCCGCCGAGGCCGCGTCCTCCAGCCCCATCTCCCGCAGCGCCCCCGGCACCCCGCTCAGGAACAACGCCTCGGCCTCGCCGCGCGCCAGCCCCGTCAGCCGCGTCCGGTACCCGCCGACCAGCCGGTAGCCCCCGGCCCGCCCGCGCTCCGCGTACACCGGCACGCCGGCCTCCGACAGCGCCTGCGCGTCGCGCGTGACGGTCCGCTCCGACACCTCCAGCTCGCTCGCCAGCTCGGCGGCGGTCATGGACGGCCGCGCCTGGAGCAACAGCACCATTCTGATCAGCCGGGCAGCACGCATGGGGCCCATCATGCCGGGCCCCACCGACAGCGAAGGGGCACGGCGGAACCGCCGTGCCCCTTCGGACAGCAACCGTTGCCCCGCGGGCCGCGGGCCTACAGGCCGTACTTCTCGCGTGCTTCCTTCACCGCGGTCGCCTTGACCTCGCCGCGCCGGGCGAGCTGGGCCAGCGCCGCGACGACGATCGACTCGGCGTCGACGCCGAAGTGCCGGCGGGCCGCCTCACGGGTGTCCGACAGACCGAAGCCGTCGGCGCCCAGCGAGGACCAGTCCTGCTCGACCCACTGCGCGATCTGGTCGGGCACCTGGCGCATGTAGTCGGAGACCGCCAGCACCGGACCCTCGGCACCCTGGAGCGCCTGACGGACGTACGGCACCCGCTCCTCGCCGCGCAGCAGGGCCGCGTCGGCCTCCAGCGCGTCACGGCGCAGCTCGGTCCAGGAGGTCGCGGACCACACGTCGGCGGCCACGCCCCACTCCTCGGCGAGCAGTTTCTGCGCGGTCAGCGCCCAGTGGATCGCCGTACCGGAGCCCAGCAGCTGGACGCGCGGGGCGTTGGCCGGCACGGTCACACCCGCCGACTCGGCCGTGTTGAAGCGGTACAGGCCCTTGACGATGCCCTCGTCGACGCCGAGACCCGCCGGCTTGGCCGGCTGCGGCAGCGGCTCGTTGTAGACCGTCAGGTAGTAGAAGACGTCCGGGTCCTCACCCGGCGCCGCCTCGCCGTACATCCGGCGCAGACCGTCCTTGACGATGACGGCGACCTCGTACGCGAACGCCGGGTCGTACGTCAGCGCGGCCGGGTTGGTCGCGGCGATCGCGGGGGAGTGGCCGTCGGCGTGCTGGAGGCCCTCACCGGTCAGCGTGGTGCGGCCGGCCGTGGCGCCGACGAGGAAGCCGCGGCCGAGCTGGTCGCCGAGCTGCCACATCTGGTCGGCCGTGCGCTGCCAGCCGAACATCGAGTAGAAGATGTAGAAGGGGATCATCGCCTCGCCGTGCGTCGCGTACGACGTCGCGGCGGCGATGAAGTCGGCCATCGAACCGGCCTCGGTGATCCCCTCGTTGAGGATCTGGCCGTTCTTGGCCTCCTTGTAGTACATCAGCTGGTCGCGGTCGACCGGCTCGTACGTCTGGCCCTTGGGGGAGTAGATCCCGAGCGACGGGAACAGCGACTCCATGCCGAAGGTGCGCGCCTCGTCGGGGACGATCGGCACCCAGCGCCGGCCGGTCTCCTTGTCGCGGACCAGGTCCTTGATCAGCCGGACGAACGCCATGGTGGTGGCGACGTTCTGCGAGCCCGAGCCCTTGTCGAAGGAGGTGAACGCCTTCTCGGCGGGCGCGGGCAGCGGGGCCAGCGCGTGCGTACGGCGGGCCGGGGCCGGGCCGCCGAGGGCCGCGCGGCGCTCCTGGAGGTAGCGGACCTCGGGGGAGTCGGCGCCGGGGTGCCCGTAGGGGACGACACCGTCGACGAAGTCGCTGTCCTTGATCGGCAGGCCGAGCAGATCGCGCATCGTCTTGAACTCGTCCACCGTCAGCTTCTTCATCTGGTGGTTGGCGTTCTTCGACGCGAAGCCCTCACCGAGGGTGTTGCCCTTGACGGTCTGGGCCAGGATCACCGTCGGCGCGCCCTTGTGGGAGAGCGCGGCCCGGTAGGCGGCGTACACCTTGCGCGGCTCGTGACCGCCGCGCGAGAAGTGGAAGCACTCGAGGATCTTGTCGTCGCTCAGCAGCTTCGCCATCTCGGCGAGCGCCGGGTCCTTGCCGAAGAAGTCCTCGCGGATGTAGGCGGCGCCGCGGGTCTGGTACGTCTGCACCTGGGCGTCGGGTACCTCGCGCAGACGGCGTACCAGCGCGCCGGTGGTGTCGAGCCGGAACAGCTCGTCCCAGGCCGAGCCCCACAGCGTCTTGACGACGTTCCAGCCGGCGCCGCGGAACTGGGCCTCCAGCTCCTGCACGATCTTGAAGTTGGCGCGGACCGGGCCGTCGAGGCGCTGGAGGTTGCAGTTGATGACGAAGGTGAGGTTGTCCAGCTCCTCACGGGCGGCGAGCGCGAGGGCCGCCGTCGACTCGGGCTCGTCCATCTCGCCGTCGCCGAGGAACGCCCACACGTGCGAGGCGGAGGTGTCCTTGATGCCGCGGTTGGTGAGGTAGCGGTTGAAGCGCGCCTGGTAGATGGCGGAGAGCGGGCCGAGGCCCATCGACACCGTCGGGAACTCCCACAGCCAGGGCAGGCGGCGCGGGTGCGGGTAGGACGGCAGACCGTTGCCGCCGGCCTCGCGGCGGAAGTTGTCGAGGTGGGTCTCGTTCAGCCGGCCGTCGAGGAAGGCGCGGGCGTAGATGCCGGGGGAGGCGTGGCCCTGGATGTAGAGCTGGTCGCCGGAGCCGTCGGCCTCTTTGCCCTTGAAGAAGTGGTTGAAGCCGGTCTCGTACAGCCAGGCGGCGGAGGCGAAGGTGGCGATGTGGCCGCCGACGCCGTACTTGCTGCCGCGGGTCACCATGGCGGCCGCGTTCCAGCGGTTCCAGGCGGTGATCCGCTCCTCCATCTCCTCGTCACCGGGCACGGCGGGCTCGGCGGCGGTGGGGATGGTGTTGACGTAGTCGGTCTCGAGGAGCTTCGGCAGGGCGATGCCGCTCCCCTCGGCGCGCTCCAGCGTGCGGCGCATCAGGTACGCGGCACGGTGCGGCCCGGCAGCCTGGGCGACGGCGTCCAGGGAGGCCTGCCATTCGGCGGTCTCCTCCGGGTCGCGGTCCGGGAGCTGGTCGAGCTCGCTCGGCTGGATGGCGTTGGGGTCGGTCATGTCGCCGCCTTCCTCAGTCGAAGGGGGTTCCCTCATCGGTAAGGGTTCGGGGGTGCCCTTGGTCTTTGGCAGGACAGGGCGGTGGGCTCGGGTGCGGTGACGATGTGCGGCGTCTCCGCGTGGCCCGTCGGCGACTGTAACCCCGTGATCGATGATCGATCAAAGGGTAGACGGTGGAAAAACATCCGAAACACAGAAATTGGCATTCCGTGCCGTGAATCCGGGCACGCGGTGCCGCGTTTTCGCTGCTCACCTGAGGTGCGGTGAGCTAGCTTGGGCGCACGTGACGTGGGCGCGCGGGCCCGGTCGGGCCCGCGCGCCCACGACGGTCGGCCGAGCGGGCCCCGCGCTCGGTGGTGCGGACGGTCAGGTCAGCGCCCCCTGCTCGGTCCGTGGCGCCTGCGTCCGCTCGCCGGTGGGCGGTCCGCCCTGCTCGCGCACGGCGCGGGTCCGCTCGATGCGCTCGTGTTCCTCGCGCTGCCGCGCGGCCTGCTCCCGGGTGATCACTTCGGTCGCGGCGCCGACGGCCACCGCGACGGGCCATGCCATGGCTCCGGCTGCGGCCATGCCGCCGAGGAGGCCGTAGAGGACCAGCTTGCGGGGCGAGGGCACCATCGAGGCCGCCGCCGACGTGGCCGTACGCATGTCGGAGAACATGTCGCCCGGCGTCACGTACGGGATGGGGATGTGGGGGTGCGCGGTGTGCAGGTGGACGACATGGCCGCCCGTGTGGCCCTCATGGCCCGGCTTGTGTTCCTCGCGCTGCTCGGCGGGTGCCTGCGGCTCCTGCTGTGCTTGTCTGATCTGTTCTGGGGAAGTCATCGCCGTCCTCCCCTGAGGGGGCGTATAGGTGGAAAACTGCTCTTTCCTACCAACTTCCCATCATATGTACGGGGAAGCGTACGAAATCCCGTCAGGTGGTGGCGGCGACCGGGCGGCCGGTGTGGGCGCCGAGGGACCTCCACAGGTGGAGGGACAGGCGGGCGACCGCCACCTGGGTCAGGATCGTGGTGAGGACGTGCGGCCCGGTGAGCCTTGCGCGCCGGTGAGCCCGCGTGCCACGGCCGGCACCACGACGGGCACCAGCACCGAGCCCGCCGCCGACACCAGCGCGATCGTCCAGCCCGCCGGCCCCAGGGCCCGGCTGCCGAAGAAGTGGCTGAGCCCGGGAACGCTCACCACCGCGCCCAGCACCAGCAACGACCCGACCACGGCCGCGGCGACCACGGGGTCGCGGCCCGCGTCCAGCGCCGTCTGGAACAGCTGCGACGTCACCAGGGTGACCAAGGCCACCGTGTCGGCGCGCGCCCGGGTGCCACTGCCCCGGGCGACGATCCAGGCGATCCCGGCCGCCGCCGTGGTGGTCACCGCGCGCAGCCGGATGTCGCGCGTCAGGGCCCTGCCGAGCGAGGCCTCGGGCCCCTCCGCCAGCAGCCGGTCGGCCCGGTCGGCCGGCGGCCGGGCGGCGATGGCGAGGGCGGGCAGCATGTCGGTCAGCAGGTTGACCAGCAGCAACTGGCGAGCGTTGAGCGCGCTGCGGCCGGTGAACAGCGTGGTCGCCAGGGTGAAGGCGATCTCCCCGAGGTTGCCGCCGAGCAGGGTGCCCAGCGCCTTGCGCACGGACGCCCACATCGCCCGCCCCTCGACGAACGCGTCGACGATCGTCTCGATGCGGTCGTCGGCGACGACCACGTCGGCCGCGGCCCGCGCCGCCGGGGTGGCCCGGGAGCCGAGAGCGATCCCGACGTCGGCGATCCGGATGGCGGGCGCGTCGTTGGCGCCGTCGCCCGTCACCGCCACGACCCGGCCCGCCTCGCGCAGCGCGGTGACGATCCGCACCTTGTGCGCCGGGGTGACCCGGGCGAACACGGTGATGTCCGGCAGCGTCCGGGCGAGCTCGGCGTCGTCCAGGGCGTCCAGCTCCACCCCGGTCATCAGCCGGGGCTCCCGCGCGGGCTGCAGTTCCCGCGCGATCGCGGCGGCGGTGCTGGGATGGTCCCCGGTGAGCATCACGATCCGCACACCCGCCCGCGCCAGCCGGTCCACGCTCTCGGCGGCGGTCGCCCGCACCGGGTCCGCGAGCCCCAGCAGCCCCAGCAGACACAGACCGTCGACGTCCTCGTCCCCGAGCTCCGCGGGACCGTCCGCCCCCGGGGGCAGCACCCGCTCGGCGACCGCCAGGACCCGCAGGCCGCGCCGGGCCAGCCGGTCGATCTCCGCCTCGGTCTCCCGCCGCGTCCGGTCGTCGAACGGCTCCGCGGCCGCACCCCGGCGGACCTGCTCGCACCGGGCCAGCACCACCTCCGGCGCCCCCTTGACGACCATCCGCGTCTCACTGTCGGCCCGCCCCAGCACCGCGTGGTAGCCACGCCCCGGCTCGAACGGCACCTCCGCGATCCGCTCCCAGGAGTCCGAGCCCAGCCCGGCGGCCCGGGCGGGTGCCGCGCCGAGCAGCTCGGCACCGGCCGCGATGGCACGGTCGGTGGGATGCGCGAGCGTCGCGGCCTCGCCCGGCGGACCGGCCAGGGCCGCCGTGGCGACGACCCGGCTCAGCGCCGGGGTGAGCCGGTCCGGCGGGCGGCGCTCCAGGCCGTCCGACACCTGCTGGAGGGTGATCCGGCCCTCGGTGAGAGTGCCGGTCTTGTCGAAGCACAGCACGTCGGTGCGGCCCAGCGCCTCGATGGTGGAGGCGCTGCGCACCAGGGTGTCGCGGCGGGACAGCCGGCGCGCCGCCGCCAGCTCCGCGACGGTGGCGACGAACGGCAGCCCCTCCGGCACGGCGGCCACGCACAGGCTCACCGCGGACCCCAGGGCGGCGCCGAGCGGCCGCCGGCGCAGCAGGTCCACCACCAGCAGGACGACGCCGGCGGCGACCGACAGCGGCAGGAACCAGCGGCCCAGCGCCTTCAGCCGCCGCTCGACCCCGCTCTCCGGCGGTCCGGCCTCCGGCGTCGCCTGCGCCGCGCTGCCCGCCTCGGTGGCCGGCCCCGTGGCGACGACCACGGCGAGCGCGTGGCCGGCCGCCACCGTCGTCCCCTGGTACAGCATCGACGTGCGGTCCGCGACCGCCCGGGCCGCCGTCGGGGCCGGGCCCTTGGCGACGGGCAGGGACTCGCCGGTGAGGCTGGACTCGTCCGCCTCCAGCCCCGTCGCCCGCACCACCCGGCAGTCCGCCGGGACGGCGTCCCCGGCCCGCAGCTCGATCACATCACCGCGCACCAGCTGCTCACCGGCCGCCTCCACCGCCTCCGCCCGGCCGGGCCGACGCACCCGCACCCGCGCCGAGGTCGACTCCACCAGCCGTCGCGCCGCCTTGTCGGCCCGCTGCCGCTGCACCCCGCCCACCAGCGCGTCCACCCCGAGGACCCCACCGATCAGCACGGAGTCCAGGACGGAGCCGAGAGCCGCCGAGATGCCACCGCCGATCGCCAGGACGGGCGTGAGCGGATTCGCCAGCTCCTCCGCGATCCGGCCGACCAGGGTGACGGCACCGTCGTGCCGCTCGTCGCCCGCGAACTGCCGGCGCCGGGCGGCCTCCGCCTCGTCCAGCCCCCGGGACGACGTGCCCAGCCGGGTCATCACCTGCCGCACCGACAGGGCGTGCCAGGGGGTCCGCTCGGTGGCCGCCGGGATCGGCCGGCCGCGCAGCCGCCACCCCGCCCAGAAGCCCGCCGTGACCCCGGCGACGGTCACCGCCTCGGACGCCAGGCGGGCCCGGGCCCAGGGCCGCGGGCCGGGGACCAGGAGGCCGAGGGCGCAGCCCAGCGCGGCGCCGGCGCCCTCCAGCCGGGTGCACAGCCGGTTGATCCGCCGGGCCTCCGGCAGCGCCGTCAGCAGCAGATGGACCACATCGGGCGGGGCGGCGACATCGCTGTCCCACGGCACGTGCCGCGAGCCCGTGATCACCCCGATGCCCAGGTCCCCGCGGACGAGGGCGCGTCTCGTCCGCGCCGAGACCACCGCCACACCGTGACCCTGCGCCTGGAGCGAGCGGACCAGCGCGGCCGTGCGCCGGCCCCCGACGGGCATCGCCCGGCTCAGCCCGAACCGCCGGTGCAGCCCCGGCGGCCCGCCCACCAGCCACACCCGCCCGCACTCCCGGGCCGCGCGCACCAAGTGGTGGGCGAGCGGGTGCAGTTGAGGAACCAGCGCCGCGAGGGCCACCGGCTCGCCCTGCCGCAGCACGAGCATCACCTGCGCCCCCTCCTCGTCCCACCCCCGCACCCGTGCGGCCGTCTCCGACGCCAGGAGCGGGCCGTCGCCCGTCGCGTCGAACGGCCGCACCTCCCACCCGTCACGCCGCCGCGGCGGCAACGACACCATTCCGTACCGGGCCCGCCACCGCGGCTGCCCGTCCGCCTCGATCAGCTCATGGACCCGCAGCCGCACATCGTCGTCGTCCGGCCGCCCCTCGCCCCCGTCCCCGCCCGGCGGCAGGCGCAGCACCGCCTCCACCGTCCAGCCGCCCGTGGCCAGGACGCGGGCGTCGAGGACCACCGTGTCGACACGGTCCATGCGGCGCAGGGCGACCGGGCGCAGCACCAGGGCGCCGCGGGCGGAGACGACGCGGGCCGCCGAGGACGCGAAGGCCTCGCGGCCGAAGTGGGGCCCCCGCGGAGTCCCGGCGATCAGCAGCGCCAGCGCCCGGTCGTGGCCGAGCCCGCCGAACCCGGTGAGGCCGTAGGCCGTGAGCGCCGCCGGTGCCGCCACCCGCGCGTACCGGTCGCCCGGCGCCGACGGCAGCGGCGCGGGCCGTTCCGAGCCCGGTACGGCGTCATGGCGGTAGGTGCCCTCGTGGACGGCCAGCCGGCGCGCCCACTCCCCCCAGGCACCGCGCCGGGCCTGCACCTCCGCGTAGCGGGACGCGGCCATCACGGCGCCCACCGTGGCCCCCAGCGGCCGGAACGTCAACGTCGTCACCAGCAGGTTCGCCGCGGCGAAGCTCCGCTCGGCCGCCGTCTCGCCGATCACTCGGGCCAGGCCGTCGCGCAGCAGCGGCGTGGACTCCGTCAACTGCACCGCCGAGATCACCACCGGTGGCAGCCCCCGCAGCCCCACCACGTTGCCCACCGACGCCACGCCCACCGACACCAGCCCCGCGCCCAGCCGGACGGCCGCGCCCAGCCGGGCCTGCGCCGCCCCGGGCCAGCCGACGGGGGGCCGCGCCCGCTCCGCCCGCGGGGCGCCCTCGTCGCGCGCCGCCCGCTCCTGGTCGACGGCGTCGTCCGCCGCGGCGACGAGACCGGCGAGGGCCTCCGGGTCGGTCGACGGCTCACAGCCGACGTACACACAGCCCAGCGCGCCGTTCACCTCCGCCCGGCTCACCCCCGGCACGCGGCGCAGCGCGGCCTCCAGCTCACGGGCCGCCGCAGCCGTCCCGGGCCGTCCCAGACGCCGGGTCTCGATCTGCACACCACCGGGCGTCCGCCAGGTCCCGGCCGTGCCGGGCCGCAGCAGCGGACCCACCACGGGCAGCGCCGCCGGTACGGCGGTCAGCCCCTGCGCGGCGGACCGGACCGCCGACGCGGTGGCGGTCACGGCGCGGACCATCGAGGGCACCACCGACGCCGGCAACGACGCGGGCGACAGCGACGAGAGCACTGGCCGGATCACGCGGCCTCCACGATCGGCCGACGACGGGCGAGTTCACCGCCTCGGAGGACGACACGGCTCCCACAAGTATGTGCGCGTCACGGCAGCCCCGCCTGGCAGGACCACGCCGGTTGGGCCGGGTGGCCGAGCGTCACCGAACGTCAGGAGGCATCGTCCGCGGCGCGCGGCGCGCAGCCCAGCACATGCTCCTTCACCAGCCGGCCGATGTCCGGATCCCGCCGCCGGAACGCCTCCACCAGCTCCTCGTGCTCCTCCGCGTAGGACTGCTGGATCGTGCCCAGCCAGCGGATGGACAGGGTCGTGAAGACCTCGATGCCCAGGCCTTCCCAGGTGTGCAGCAGCACCGAGTTGCCGGCGGCCCGGACCATCTCCCGGTGGAAGGCGACCGTGTGCCGGACCTGGGCGGTTCCGTCGGCGTGGCGATCGGCCTCGTACAGCGCGGTGACGTGCGGCGCCAGCGCCGAGCAGTCCTCGGCCAGCCGCTCCGCCGCCAGCTCGGCCGCGATCGCCTCCAGACCGGCCCGCACGGGATACGACTCCTCCAGGTCGGCGGCGGTCAGATTCCGCACTCGTACGCCCTTGTTGGGTGCCGACTCGATCAGCCGCAGCGACTCCAGCTCGCGCAGGGCCTCCCGCACGGGCGTCTGGCTGACCTCCAGTTCGGTCGCGATCCGCCGCTCCACGATCCGCTCGCCCGGCTTCCAGCGCCCGCTGATGATCCCTTCGAGGATGTGCTCGCGGATCTGTTCGCGCAGCGAGTGGACGACGGGCGCGGTCATGAAGGCTCCTTCGGGAGGGGCCCGCAGGCCCCCAGGGCGTTTGACGTTTAGACAATAAGGCCGCCCGGCCGTCCCGGAGGGGCGCAAGGGGGCGCTTTCCCGCAGGTGAGACGAGACTTACACGCTCCGGAAACGCGCGGTGCCCCCGCCGGGGGCCCGAGGGCTCCGGCGGGGGCACCGTACACATATCTCCTGGGGCTCAGAGGCCGAGCTCGACCTCGAACTCGCCCGCCTCCAGGATCGCCTTGACCGCGGTCAGGTAACGCGCGGCGTCGGCGCCGTCCACCAGACGGTGGTCGTAGGACAGGGTCAGGTACGTCATGTCGCGGACGCCGATGACCGTGCCCTCCTCCGTCTCGATGACGGCCGGACGCTTGACCGTGGCACCGATGCCGAGGATCGCGACCTGGCCCGGCGGCACGATGATCGTGTCGAACAGCGCACCGCGCGAACCGGTGTTGGAGATGGTGAAGGTCGCGCCGGCCAGCTCGTCCGGGGTGATCTTGTTGCTCCGGACCTTGCCCGCCAGGTCGGCGGTGGCCTTGGCGATACCGGCGATGTTCAGGTCGCCGGCGCCCTTGATGACCGGGGTCATCAGGCCCTTCTCGGAGTCCACCGCGATACCGATGTTCTCGGAGTCGAAGTAGGTGATCGTGCCCTCGGCCTCGTTGATCTTGGCGTTGATGACCGGGTGGGCCTTCAGCGCCTGCGCGGCGGCCTTGACGAAGAACGGCATCGGGGAGAGCTTGACGCCCTCGCGCGCCGCGAAGGAGTCCTTCGCCTGGGCGCGCAGCCGCATCAGACGGGTGACGTCGACCTCGACGACCGACGACAGCTGCGCCTGCTCGTGCAGCGCCTTGACCATGTTGTCGCCGATGACCTTGCGGATGCGGGGCATCTTGACGGTCTGGCCGCGCAGCGGGGAGGCCTCCAGCGCCGGGGCCTTCTTCGCGGCGGCGGCCGGGGCGGCGGTGGGAGCCGGAGCGGCGGCGGCGGCCTTCGCGGCCTCGGCGGCGGCGAGCACGTCCTGCTTGCGGATGCGGCCGCCGACGCCGGTGCCCTTGACGGAGCCCAGGTCGACGCCGTTCTCGGCGGCGAGCTTGCGCACCAGCGGGGTGACGTAGGCGCCCTCGTCGGTGGCCTGGGCGGCAGCCGGAGCGGCCGGGGCCGGGGTGACCGGCGCCGGGGCGGCCGGAGCGGGCGCCGGAGCCGCGGGCTGCGCCGGAGCCGGAGCGGCGGCGGCCGGGGCGGCCGGAGCAGCCGGGGCCGGAGCCGGGG
>NZ_BQUN01000015.1:53278-82176 GCF_026008495.1 Streptomyces sp. A012304 | reverse complement strand
GACGTAGTGGCCGGCGCCGTGCCGGGAGACGACCAGGCCGTCGTCGACGAGGACCTTGTAGGCGCCGGTCGCCACGGAGTTGCTGCATCCGTGCTGCGCGGAGATCTCGGCGACGGACGGCAGGCGGGTGCCGGGTGGGAGTTCGCCGGATTCGATCCGGCCGCGGAGGTCTTCTGCGACGCGCAGGTACAGCGGCGGCTCGGTGCTCACTGTCCGCCCTCCCTTGATGTGACTTGCGTGACAGAGTAGCCAGACTCTCGCTACTCTCGTACGAGAGTAATTCTCTCGCACAAGAGCGGGGATTCGTCGTGCTGATCAGCGACCGAGCAGCCCAGTTACGGGCCGCCCTCGAGGAAGCCCTCGACGGGGAGCAGGTGGACCTCTTCCCCGTCCAGCACGGCACCCGCATATCCGCCCTCGCCCCCGCCGCGGACGAGTGGGACCGGTGGCACCAGGTCATCGCCGTCCTTCAGACCGCAGACGAGTGGGGCAGCAGTAGCGCGGGCGGCACACCGAAGATCTGGGCTGAGATCAAAGACGAGGTGAGCACGTGAAGAGCGACGGCACGTACACGACCATCCCCCGGTCCGTCGGCATCGCCTGGTGCGCCTGGCACCAGGGCTACAGCGTCACCGCCCGCCTGGTGCGGGACGCGGCGGGCGCCCGGCACTTCGCGTGCTTCTCCTGCCGCGAGGCCTACGACCTCGTCCCCATCGCGGACCAGCCGTGAACGACACCGAGAACCTGTCTGCCGAGTGCGCCGTCGCACGCACCCCGGGCTACGGGGACCTGCACGGCCAGTGCCGCCGCATCGAGGACATCCACCTACCGCACTCCTCCGGCGTGGTCCTCGTACCCCGCTGCAGCTGCACCTGCCACGGGAGCACACGATGACGAAGACCTCCGTCGACCGCCTCTTCCCACCCCGCCAGCCTGAGCCCGCGCCCGGGTGTGTGGTCTGCTCGCACCTGGACCAGCAGCGGATGCAGGCCCGCGTCGACGGCGACCTCTCCAAGGTGTCGGACTGCAACGTGCGGATGCGCGGACACACGCACCACACGGCTCCGAAGCCCCTCTGAACTCCCGCCTGCCCCGCACCCCGTGAACTCCTGGGGGCGGGCGGGATCGCGGCCCCGGCCGGCGCCCCCGTCGCCGACCGGGGCCGCTCCATGTCGATCGCCCAAGCGGCCGACCCGCTTCTTAGCGCCTGTCCTCCTCGATAGAGATCAAATAACCGCGAGGGTACGTCCGTTGGCTAGGCGGAAGCCCGAGTGCCTGGAACCCGTCCCGCTGCGTCTCCAGCAGGTACTCATCCGGGCCGACCGGCTCGACCTTGGTGACAACTGCCGTCAGACCTATACGCATCCCGGGCCTGACCCGTTCGATCGGAACCTGCATCTCCGCACACCTCCGCAGGCGGCTCGATCCCCCTCCCTTCCAGCTTCTCCGCCTGGCGGGATCCCCGCATATCGGCAGCTCGCTGACCACCGTGCGTGACCAAGCCATAAGGGTGTTATAGCCAAATCTTGGGGTTGCCGCTGCCCGTACCCCCGCTGACCAGGAAGGACAACCGCGCTCGCACCAAGGCCCGCAGCACCCGGTCCCCGCCCGGCGGCACCGTGCCCGCGGCCACCAGCTCGTCGAGGGTGAACGCCCGAGGCCGTACCACTCGCAGCGACAGGCAGGTGCAGCCCACGGCGACCGGGGGCAGCACCGCGTGCAGCCGGGTCCCGTCGGGCAGCCGGGCGTCGACCCAGGGCCGGGCGTCGTCCAGGCGCCGTCCGGCCACCGCGGCCAGGCGCTGCGCGAGCCGTCGTACGGCTGCCGGGTCCGGGAAGGACACGGTGGTCAGCTCCAGACCGCCACCCCGGTCGACCCAGACCCGGTCCGGGGCCGACACCAGCACATCGGTCACCGAAGGATCGGTGAGCAGCGGCTCCAAGGGCCCGCTGCCGATCAGTTCGGACCGCAGTTGCTCGGCCGCGCCCGAGCACCTCCGCGTCCCCGAGGACCCGCCCTTGTTCCCGCAGCGCCTGCGCCACCCGCGCGGGCGTCGGCTCGGCCCCGCTCTCCGCGAGCCACTGCCGCACACCGTCCAGCAGCGCGCCGTTCCCCCACACCCGTTCGAACCCGGCGCTCATGCGCCACCCCTCTCACCCTGCACACCGATTCCGCTTCTGACTCCTCGCCGCGAGCACGGACCCCGGCGCCCCCGGCGCCCCCGGCTCCGCCCCTCATCCGCTCCCCGCTTCCGCCAACGCCCGCTCCCAGAACTCCTTGCAGAAGCGGGCCAGCGGACCGCGGGGCGCCCCGCCGGGCGGTGTCCTGCCGTAGTCGGGGCGCAGCAGGCCCGGCTCGACGGGGACCTCGCCGGCCAGGGGCAGTCCGAGGAGCCGGGACACCTCGCGGTCGTCGAGGCCGGGGGCGTACGGGCCGCGCACCGCCACCCTCAGGTCGCGCAGAACCATGCCGATCGCGGACGCCACCCGTCCGGCCGCCGCGACGGCGCGCAGCTCGGCGGGGACGACCAGGAGACCGACGTCGAGCTGGGTGAGGGTCTCGGCGACACCGTCGTCGAGGCGTCGCGGCAGGTCGACGACGACCGTGCCGCCCCGGCGCCGGGCCGCGGCGAGCACCGCGCGGATCGCCTGGGGCGGGACGGCCACGCAGTCGCCGCGGTCCCAGCTGAGCACCCGCAGCTCGTGCAGCTTCGGCAGCGACTCCTCCAGGGCACCGCCTCCGACCCGGCCCCGCGAGGCGGCGAACGCGGGCCAGCGCAGACCCTCGGCGGCTTCACCGCCGAGGAGTACGTCGAGTCCGCCGCCCAGCGGATCGGCGTCCACCAGGAGGGTGCGCAGTCCCTCACGCGCGGAGGTGACGGCGAGGGCACACGCGAGCGTGGACGCTCCGGCCCCGCCGCGGCCGCCGACGACTCCCACGGTCAGGGCGGGCCTGCCGACGCCCTCGGCGACGTCGGCGATGCGGTCGACCAGCCACTGCTCGCCGTCGGGAAGCATCAGGACGTGATCGGCGCCGATCTGGACGGCTCGTTTCCACACTCCGGAGTCGTCCTGGTTTCGGCCGACGAGGACCACTCCGCGTCTGCGGGCGGCCCCGCGCACCCGGCGCGCGGCGTCGTCGCCGACCAGGACCAGCGGAGCGGACTCCCAGCCGCCCCGCTGTTCCGGGAGCGAGTGGTGCACCTGCGGTGTGGCGCCCGCCGCGGCGCACAGCCGCAGCAGGTCGTCGAGGAGTTCCGCGTCCTCGGTGACGATCAGCGGCCTGCCCTGCCGTCCTCCGGCGGCGGGCGGCGGGTCGTGTGTGACGTCTCCGGTCACGATTTCCATCCCCCTTCGCTGCGTGTCGCGCAGCCCCTGCGGCCCCGCGATTCCCCTGCGTATGAAGAACCGGCGGCCTGCCTTCCATATGAACGGCCGGTGGAAACCGGCCTACGCGCCCGACAAACGGAACCGGCCATGAACTCGCCGGGAGCGGACGCGTTGGAATCACGGTGCAACGAACCCGGAAATCGTGTGGATCTTGGTGGATAACTGTGGACGAGTGGGCAGTTGTGAATATCGCCATCACCCATACCGGTGACGACCGCAGCGTCCCCTGTGCGACTTCCACAGAGCAGTCCAGCGGCTACGCTGGGTGACGGATCGTGGGCATGCGAAAGAGGCGGCCTCAGCCGCCTCGCTCCGGCACCGCAGCCGCGTACAGAACGGGAAAACGTATCCGGACATGCGACGACCCCCGCCGGGGGGGAGAGCGGGGGTCGTCTCCACGGCCGACTCGGGGGGGGAGGAGCCGGACCGGGTTAGCACGGTCGCGAACGATCCGTGACTTCCATGGTGTACCCGAGAGCCCTCTCAGGCAAACCCACGCGCCCACCTTACGCCGAATGGGCTGCCCCTATGCTCATGGTTGTGGAAAACCACTCCTTGCCCCGCACAGCGGCCTTCTTTGACCTGGACAAGACGGTCATTGCGAAGTCGAGCACGCTCACCTTCAGCAAGTCCTTCTACCAAGGCGGGCTGATCAACCGCAGGGCGGCCTTGCGTACCGCATACGCCCAGTTCGTCTTCCTCGTGGGCGGTATGGACCACGACCAGATGGAACGTACACGCGAGTACCTGTCCGCGCTCGTGCGCGGCTGGAACGTCCAACAGGTGAAGGACATCGTCGCCGAGACCCTTCACGACCTGATCGATCCGCTGATCTACGACGAGGCAGCCTCCCTGATCGAGGAACACCACCTCGCCGGTCGTGATGTCGTGATCGTGTCCACGTCGGGCGCCGAGGTGGTCGAGCCGATCGGTGAGCTGCTCGGCGCGGACCGCGTGGTGGCCACCCGGATGGTGGTGGGCGAGGACGGCTGTTTCACCGGCGAGGTGGAGTACTACGCGTACGGTCCGACCAAGGCGGAGGCGGTGAAGGAACTCGCCGAGTCCGAGGGGTACGACCTCGAGCGCTGCTACGCCTACAGCGACTCGGCGACCGACCTGCCGATGCTGGAGGCGGTGGGCCATCCGCACGCCGTGAATCCGGACCGCGCACTGCGTCGCGAGGCTCTCGCGCGCGGGTGGCCGATTCTCGATTTCCACCGCCCGGTGCGGCTCAAGCAGCGCATCCCGACGTTCTCCGTACCGCCCCGTCCCGCGCTCGTCGCGGCCGCGGCGATAGGGGCGGCCGCCGCCACCGCGGGCCTCGTCTGGTACGCCAGTCGGCGCCGATCGGCGGCATCCGCCTGACCCGCCCACAGCCCAAGGATCCGACCGTTTCAGGGCCGACGGAAGCCCGTTTCCGCCTGTTTGAGAGTAAAAGTAAAGAAGTGGCGCCAGGACTTCCGCTTGTCCGGGCCCTGGAGTACAAAGGACTCAACGGCCCGCGAGACCAAGGACATCCGAGAGGATCACCTTAATAACGCATTTGGCCCCACGGACCGCGCATGAACACCGGGCACCCACGCGACGTCGACCCGTCGATTACGGGCCAGCCACACCAGGTGACGGGCAAAGTTCCCGGCCTGATGGGCACATATCGAGGACGCTTGGTAACCCGGTGGTCATGCCAGCGGCGGTACGAATCCTCGTACCGCCGCAACCCCTGTCCAGGCTCCCTTCGGGGAGCCTTTCTCGTTACGCCGCCCCGCGCTGGAGCGCCTCGCACACGGCCGTCGACTCACGCGCCCCCAGTTCGACCGCCCTGCCACAGTGGGCGATCCAGGCCGCCATGCCCTCCGGGGTTCCCGAGACATAGCCGTCGAGAGCCGCGAGATACGCGGCCCGGCCCAGCTCGGCGTGGCCCACCTCGGCCGGGCAGACCGACTTGGGATCGAGGCCGCTGCCGATCAGGACGACACGTTCGGCCGCGCGCGCGACCAGGCCGTTGTGGGAAGTGAAGGGACGCAGGGCGAGCAGCTCACCGTGGACCACGGCCGCAGTGACCAGGGCCGGTGCGGAGCTGCCCGCCACGATCAGCTCGGCCAGCCCGTCCAGCCGCCCGGACACCTCGTCGGCGCTCGGCAACGGCAACTCGATCAGCGGCTCGTCGACCGGCTCGCCGGCCTGCCGCGGCCGCCCGACGCGGTCCTCCTTGCCGGCCGCGGCGACCAGATGCAGCCTCGCCAGCACCCGCAGGGGCGACTGCCGCCAGATCGACAGCAGCTGGCCCGCCTCGGCGGTCAGCCGCAGGGCCGCGCCCACGACGCGCGCCTCGTCGTCGACCCCGAAGTCGCTGCGTCGGCGCACCTCCTCCAGCGCCCAGTCCGCGCCGGACAGCGCCGCCGAGCCGCGCGAGCCGCGCAGGGCCGCCTCCGAGGTGATCTCCGTACTACGACGTCGCATGATGCGGTGCCCGTAGACCCGGTCCACGGACTTGCGCACGGTCTCCACGGACTCGGCCACACCGGGCAGCGAGCCCAGGGCCGCGAGCGGATCGGCGGTCGCGCCTGTCGAACTCATGGGTACGACCCTACGCAACCGGATCGCGACCCCTGCGAAGGAGTGGCGTTCTTCACGCACACCGGTCACCCACGGCCATGGCGGCGCTACGGCCCGTCCGGTGGACGCCGAATCGTGGAGCGCCTATCGGTCGGCAGTCGGCGCGCCGGGGACTCCTCTCGGGGCCGGGGCGGGGCGGGCGGAGAGGAAGGGGGCCCAGCCCTGCTTCGGGGCCTTGCCGACCGCCAGGGTGCGCAGTTTGGCCAGGGTCTGCGGATCCTGGGCGTCCAGCCAGTCGGCGAGCTGCCGGAAGGAGACGCAGCGCACCTCCGCCTTGGTGCAGACGTGTTCCACGACTTCCTCGACGGCACGCATGTACGTGCCGCCGTTCCAGGACTCGAAGTGGTTGCCGATGATCAGCGGAGCGCGGTTGCCGTTGTAGGCCCGCCGGAAGCCCATGAGCAGTCCGTCCCGCATCTGGTCGCCCCAGTACTCGTGCTTGGCGGGGTCGCCCTGGGAGCTCGTGCCGGACTGGTTGACCATGAAGTTGTAGTCCATGGTGAGCTGCTCGTAGGAGTGGCCCGGGAAGGGCACGAGCTGCATCGACAGGTCCCACAGGCCCCCCTTCTTGCCGGGCCAGACCTGGTTGTTCACTCCGCTGCTGTCGTAGCGGAAGCCGAGTTCACGGGCCGCCACCATGAAGTTCTTGCGGCCCTCGAGGCAGGGGGTGCGGGCGCCGATGAGCTCCTTGTCGTAGTCGAAGGGCAGCGGCGGCGCGTTCTTCCTGCCCGTGTTGGTCTTCCAGGACTTCACGAACTGCTTGGCCTGGGCGATCTCGTCCTTCCACTCCTCGACCGACCACTCACCGACGCCGCCGCCCTTGCCGCAGAAGTGGCCGTTGAAGTGGGTGCCGATCTCGTTGCCCTCCAGCCACGCCAGGCGCAGCTGTTTCACGGTGGCGGCGATGCCCCGCGCGTCGTTGAAGCCGATGTCGGAGCGTCCCGGTGAGTGCTGCGGCGGCTTGTAGAGGACGCGCTTCTCCTCCGGCAGCAGGTACACGCCACTGAGGAAGTACGTCATCGTGGCGTTGTTGGCCTTGGACACCTTGCGGAAGTGGGAGAACAGCCGCTGGCTGTCCTCGCCGGCACCGTCCCAGGAGAAGACGACGAACTGCGGTGGCTTCTGCCCCGGCTTCAGCCGCTCGGGTCGGGGCAGGTGCGGCTGGGCACCGGTGTAGGCGGTGGAGCCGTCGCCGATCAGGCGGATCACGTTCTTGGGGGCAGGGGCCGGCTTCGCCTTCTGGGGGCCCGACGTGCCTCCCCCGACTCCGTAGGAACCACCCGTTCCGGCCGTACAGCCGGCGACCGACGCGGCGACGGCGGCGACGACCAGGGCACGCGCGGCGACAGACTTGGGCGCGGTGGCGGACTCAGGCGGGGAAGCGGTCCTGTGCGTGGCGGCGATCCTCGGGTTGACGGCCATCTTCCGCCCACCTTCTTCCTTCTCTCAGGCCAACGCCGACGACGGCGTTTCTCGGGTGGCGTGCCGGGGCGAGCCGACAGTGCCGTCAAGGTTGCACGGGAGCCAGAAGGAATTAGTACGACAAGCCGATGAAATGCCCGCTTCACCCTTGAGGGTGATCTATTGCCCCATTTGCCTGCAATATCCATGCTTGGCCTTTACTCTGCATTACGATCTGTTTACTGAGCGTTGATTCATCCCGCCACTGCACGCCGTGACCCACGGCCGCGACCGCCCCCGCCCCCGCGGGGGTCCCCCTGTTCCGCGACCGCGCTGCCCCGGAGGAGACGGGAAAAATGTCAGCCTGCGTCCCCACTCGTACGTCCGACCCGACGCACACCGAACGCGTCCATACGCCGCACAGCCCCCCACCGCCCCGGCGCCGCCGCTTCCACGTGGCGGGCGCCGACGTGTCCGCGTCCATCGCGGTCTTCCTGATCGCCCTGCCGCTGTCGCTCGGCATCGCGCTGGCCACCGACGCGCCCCTCCAGGCAGGTCTCGTCGCCGCCGCCGTGGGCGGGATCGTCGCCGGTTGGCTCGGCGGCGCGCCACTCCAGGTCAGCGGCCCCGCCGCCGGCCTGACGGTCGTCACCGCCGACCTCATCCACCGCTTCGGCTGGCAGACCACCTGCGCCATCACCGTCCTCGCCGGGCTCGCTCAGCTCGGTCTGGGCTGTCTGCACGTGGCGCGCGGCGCGCTGGCCGTCAGCCCCGCCATCGTGCACGGCATGCTCGCCGGGATCGGCGTCACCATCGCCGTCGCCCAGCTCCACATCGTCCTCGGCGGCAGCCCCCAGAGTTCCGTCCTCGACAACCTCCGTGCGCTGCCCGCCCAGTTGGCCGATCTACGGCCCGCCGCGGTGGCCGTGAGCGCGCTCACCCTGATCCTGCTGCTGCTCTGGCCGCGCCTGCCTGGCCGGGTGGGCCGGCTGCTGCGCAAGGTGCCCGCGGCGCTCGTCGCCGTCGCCGGTGCCACCGCGACCGCCGCGCTCGCGGGACTGACCCAGCCCAGAGTGGACCTGCCGTCCTGGAGCAGTCACGCCCTGGTCGGGCTGCCCGAGGGGCCGGTGCTCGGCCTCGCCGCCGCCGTCCTCACCATCACGCTGGTGTGCAGCGTGCAGTCCCTGCTCGGCGCGGTCGCCGTGGACAAGCTCGTCGCCTCCCGGCCCGGACTGCCGGCCCACGTCGGCCGCTCCGACCTGGACCGCGAACTCCTCGGACAGGGCTCCGCCAACATCGTGTCCGGGGCGCTCGGCGGACTGCCCGTGGCAGGTGTGGCGGTGCGCAGTTCCGCGAATGTCCAAGCCGGTGCCGTCAGCCGGAACTCCACGATGCTGCACGGCGTTCTCGTAGTGATCGCCGCGCTGCTGATGGTCCCGATCCTGGAGCTCATCCCGCTCGCCTCGCTCGCCGCCTTGGTGATGGCCGTCGGCATCCAGATGGTGTCCCTGCACCACATCCGCACGGTGACCCGCCACCGAGAGGTGCTGGTGTACGCCGTCACCACCCTCGGCGTGGTGTTCCTCGGCGTCCTGGAGGGCGTGGCGCTGGGGATCGCCGTGGCCGTCGCCGTCTCCCTGCGCCGCCTCGCCCGCACCCGCATCACCCACGACGAGAAGGAAGGAGTCCATCACGTCCATGTACGAGGCCAGTTGACGTTCCTCGCGGTACCGCGCCTCAGCCGAGCCCTGCACCTCGTGCCCCAAGGCACCCATGTCGTCGTCGTGTTGGACGGCTCCTTCATGGACCATGCGGCGTACGAGTCCCTGCACGACTGGCAGAAGACGCACATCGCGCGAGGCGGCTCCGTCGAGCTGACCGGTCGTCGCATCGCCGCCGGACTCAGACTCACCGAGCCGGTCGCGGAACCGGCCGCCGCCCCCTCTCCCGACTCCGCTTCCGCGACGGGCGCCCCCGTGGCCGACTGCCGTTGCGGCCCCTGGACCCCCTGGCGCAACCACCAGTGCGCGGGCCCCCGGTCGGCGCTGTCGCCGAGCGGTGGCCCGGGAGAACAGCCCGGGACGCCCGGCTCGCTCGACCCGGCCGGTGCGGCGGACTCGCCTGGCGACGACGGCTCGCCTCGCGAGGACAGCACCCCGCCCACGGGCGAAAGGCCCGACACACCTGACACGGCCGACACGCCCGACGCCTCTCACGCCGAGCAACTGTCCGACCCGGCCAACACCTCCGAGAAGTCCAACCCCAACCGGTCCAACCCACGCGACCCAGCAGGCCCGGCAGATCCAGCAGATCCAGCCGGTCCCGCAAAGCCAGCAGATTCAGCAGATCCAGCGGCCTCAGGGAACCTCTCCCACCTGTCCGCCCCATCCGACCCCTCCGCCCCGTCGACCCCGCAGGAGGCGCCCAGCAACCCCCACAGCAACACCTCGAACAACGTCACCCCCGCCCCCACCACCAACGTCACCACCCACCCGACCGCCCTCATCAAGCCCAGCGCTCGTCAGCTGCTGCGTGGCATCAGCGCGTTCCAGCGCAACACCGCGCCGCTGGTGCGTGGCGAGCTGGCGCGGTTGGCGCGGGAGGGACAGCGGCCGTCGCAGCTCTTCCTCACCTGTGCCGACTCTCGGCTGGTCACCTCGATGATCACCTCCAGTGGTCCGGGCGACCTGTTCGTGGTGCGCAACGTCGGCAACCTCGTACCGCTGCCGGGCGAGGAGCACGGAGAGGAGAGCCGCGACGACTCGGTGGCGGCCGCGATCGAGTACGCGGTGGACGTACTGAACGTGCGGTCCATCACGGTGTGCGGGCACTCCGGGTGCGGGGCCATGCAGGCGCTGATGCATTCCGAACCCGGCGGTGCGCAGACCCCGTTGAAGCGGTGGCTGCGGCACGGGCTGCCGAGTCTGGAGCGGATGGCCGACGCCGACCGTCCCTGGGCCCGGCTGGCCGGGCGGGCGCCCGCTGACGCGGTCGAGCAGCTGTGCCTGACCAACGTGGTGCAGCAGTTGGACCATCTGCGCGCGCACGCGTCGGTGGCGCGGGCCCTGCAAGCGGGGGCACTGGAACTGCACGGCATGTACTTCCATGTCGGCGAGGCGCAGGCGTACCTGCTCAACGAGGCGGCCGGAGGCGACGGCGAGGTGTTCGATCACATCGGCGTGGCGGACGTACCGGCCTGAACCCCCGCACCCCGCCCCCGCTACCACCCCCGCCGCCAACGGTGACGGCGACGGTGCACGACCTCCTCGGGGAGGGGTCGTGCACCGAGCCGTCCCGTCGACCGCCCGCCCGCTCACACGCCCGCCCGTCCGCTCACCCGCCCGCCGGCTCCTGGCTGCACCCGCACACGGCGCGCCGCTTGGACCAGGCTCCCGACGAGCGCGGCCACCGCGCGGGCCGCGGCGGCGAGGACGAACCGACCGCCCGTCACGGTGTTCACGGGCCGTCGGTGGCACACCGCTCCCCTGGGTGACGCTGCGCCCGGACATGGCCAGGGACGTGAAAGGCGTTACAGCAGCTGAACCCCGCCCGGTCCGCGTCCGTGGGTACGGATGACCCCGGCCAACGGAGGCGAGCGGATACCCGACCTCAAAGGTCTAAACCAATTGCCCGTCGGCCCTTGTCACCGGACCCCCGGGTCTGATGAGCTGTGGCCTGGGACACAACGGACACCCTTCGAGAGGGAGATGTCGTGAGCAACGAGAGCCTGGCCAACCTGCTGCGCGAGGAACGCAGGTTCGCGCCGCCCGCCGACCTGGCCGCCGATGCCAACGTCACGGCGGAGGCGTACGAGCAGGCCAAGGCTGACAGGCTCGGCTTCTGGGCCGAGCAGGCCCGCCGGCTGACCTGGGCCAAGGAGCCGACCGAGACGCTGGACTGGTCGAACCCGCCGTTCGCCAAGTGGTTCAAGGACGGCACGCTCAACGTGGCGTACAACTGCGTCGACCGCCATGTGGAGGCCGGGCACGGCGACCGCGTCGCCATCCACTTCGAGGGCGAGCCCGGCGACGGCCGCGCCCTCACCTACGCCCAGCTCAAGGACGAGGTCTCCAAGGCCGCCAACGCCCTGCTGGAACTGGGCGTCCAGGCCGGCGACCGGGTCGCCGTCTACATGCCGATGATCCCCGAGACGGCGATCGCGATGCTCGCCTGCGCCCGTATCGGCGCCGCGCACTCCGTCGTCTTCGGCGGCTTCTCCGCCGACGCGCTGGCCACCCGCATCCAGGACGCCGACGCCCGCGTCGTCATCACCTCCGACGGCGGCTACCGGCGCGGCAAGCCCTCCGCGCTCAAGCCCGCCGTCGACGAGGCCGTCGAGAAGGCCGGCACCGTCGAGCACGTCCTCGTCGTCCGCCGCACCGGCCAGGACGTCGCCTTCACCGAGGGCCGGGACGTGTGGTGGCACGACCTGGTGGAGCGGCAGAGCGCCGAGCACACGCCGGAGGCGTTCGAGGCGGAGCACCCGCTGTTCATCCTGTACACGTCGGGGACGACGGGGAAGCCGAAGGGCATCCTGCACACCTCCGGCGGGTACCTCACCCAGGCCTCCTACACCCACCACGCGGTCTTCGACCTCAAGCCGGAGACGGACGTGTACTGGTGCACCGCCGACGTCGGCTGGGTCACCGGCCACTCCTACATCGTGTACGGGCCGCTGGCCAACGGCGCCACCCAGGTGATGTACGAGGGCACCCCGGACACCCCGCACCAGGGCCGGTTCTGGGAGATCGTGCAGAAGTACGGCGTCACCATCCTCTACACCGCGCCGACCGCGATCCGCACGTTCATGAAGTGGGGCGACGACATCCCCGCCAAGTTCGACCTCTCCAGCCTGCGCGTCCTCGGCTCGGTCGGTGAGCCGATCAACCCCGAGGCGTGGATCTGGTACCGCAAGCACATCGGCGCCGACCGCACGCCGATCGTCGACACCTGGTGGCAGACCGAGACCGGCGCGATGATGATCTCCCCGCTGCCGGGTGTCACCGCCGCCAAGCCCGGCTCCGCGCAGACGCCGCTGCCCGGAATCTCCGCCACCGTGGTCGACGACGAGGCGAACGAGGTCCCCAACGGCGGAGGCGGCTACCTGGTCCTGACCGAGCCGTGGCCGTCGATGCTGCGCACCATCTGGGGCGACGACCAGCGGTTCATCGACACCTACTGGTCCCGCTTCGAGGGCAAGTACTTCGCCGGCGACGGCGCGAAGAAGGACGACGACGGCGACATCTGGCTCCTCGGACGGGTCGACGACGTCATGCTCGTCTCCGGCCACAACATCTCCACCACCGAGGTCGAGTCCGCCCTCGTCTCCCACCCGTCCGTCGCGGAAGCGGCCGTCGTCGGTGCCGCCGACGAGACCACCGGACAGGCCATCGTCGCCTTCGTCATCCTGCGCGGCACCGCCGCCGAGACCGAGGACCTGGTCGCCGAGCTGCGCAACCACGTCGGTGCCACCCTCGGCCCGATCGCCAAGCCCAAGCGGATCCTGCCGGTCGCCGAACTCCCCAAGACCCGCTCCGGCAAGATCATGCGCCGCCTGCTGCGCGACGTCGCCGAGAACCGCCAGCTCGGAGACGTCACCACCCTGACCGACTCCACCGTCATGGACCTCATCCAGGCCAAGCTCCCCGCCGCCCCGAGCGAGGACTAGCCGAACGAACCCAGGGCACCCGGTGACCAGCGCACCGGGTGCCCTTTCTGTCGGCTCCACCAGCCCCGAGCCGCACAGCAGCCACGCCGCATCCGCTGCACATCCGCCCACTTTAGGTAAGCTAAGCAAAAGGTAAGCCCAACATCACACAGGTGCGCCGGGAAGTCTGGTCGGCATGTGTTCCGTCATGCCCAGCGACCGGAGTTCTCCCCGTGACCACGCCCCGCACCAGCCCGCCCCGCAAGGTCTTCGGACGTCTGTCCCTGCCCGAGCGGACCTACATCGCGGACGCGCTGCGCACCGAGACCGTCGGCGGTGTGCTGCTTCTCGTCGCCGCCCTCACCGCGCTGATCTGGGCGAACGTACCCGCGTTGCGCGACAGCTACGAGAGCGTCAGCCATTTCCACCTCGGTCCCGCAGCGCTCGGCCTGGACCTGTCCGTGGCGCACTGGGCCGCCGACGGCCTCCTCGCCGTCTTCTTCTTCGTCGCCGGCATCGAACTCAAACGCGAGCTGGTCGCCGGTGACCTGCGCGACCCGAAGGCGGCCGCCCTGCCGGTCGTGGCGGCGCTGTGCGGCATGGCCGTACCGGCGCTCGTCTACACCCTGACCAACCTCGCCGGAGGAGGCTCGACGGACGGCTGGGCCGTGCCCACCGCCACCGACATCGCCTTCGCGCTCGCCGTGCTCGCCGTCATCGGCACCTCCCTGCCGAGCGCGCTGCGCGCCTTCCTCCTCACCCTCGCCGTCGTCGACGACCTGTTCGCGATCCTGATCATCGCCGTCTTCTTCACCGACACGATCCACTTCGCCGCGCTCGGCGGCGCCGTCCTCGGCCTCGTGGTCTTCTGGGTGCTGCTGCGCAAGGGCGTGCGCGGCTGGTACGTGTACGTTCCGCTCGCGCTGGTCGTCTGGGCGCTGATGTACAACAGCGGCGTCCACGCCACCATCGCCGGCGTCGCCATGGGCCTGATGCTGCGCTGCACCCCCCGCGACGACGAGGAGCACTCCCCCGGCGAGCGCATCGAGCACCTCGTACGGCCGCTGTCCGCTGGCCTCGCCGTCCCGCTGTTCGCGCTGTTCAGCGCGGGTGTGACGGTCTCCGGCGGCGCCCTCGGTGACGTGTTCACGCAGCCGGAGACCCTCGGCGTCGTCCTCGGCCTGGTCGTCGGCAAGACGATCGGCATCTTCGGCGGGACCTGGCTGACCGCCCGCTTCACCCGGGCCTCCCTCAGCGAGGACCTCGCCTGGGCCGACGTCTTCGCCGTCGCCGCGCTGGCCGGTATCGGCTTCACCGTCTCCCTGCTGATCGGCGAGCTGGCCTTCGAGGGCGACGCCGCCCTGACCGACGAGGTCAAGGCCGCCGTACTCACCGGGTCGCTGATCGCGGCCGTCTGCGCGACCGCGCTGCTGAAGGCGCGCAACGCCAAGTACCGGCGCCTGGTCGAGGCCGAGGAGCGCGACGACGACCTCGACGGCGTCCCGGACATCTACGAGGAGCACGACCCGGCGTACCACCTGCGGATGGCCGCCCTCCACGACGCCAAGGCCGCCGAGCACCGCCGCAGGGCACGGCAGATCGCCGAGGAGGCGTCCGCCGAACGGAACGGCACCGCGGAAGTGACGGGCGGGACGGGCGGCGAGGGCGACCGTCCGGCATGATCTGACGGGACGGTACAAAAGACGGGACCGAACGCAGTCAGGCAGAAGACGGCGGAACCGTACAAGACGAGGGAGACCGCGATGAGCGCACCCGACGGCAGCCCGGTCGGCGCCGAACGCAGCATCGGCCAGCTGTTCGCCTCGGCCACGACCGAGATGTCGGCGCTGGTGCACGACGAGATCGCGCTGGCGAAGGCGCAGCTCAAGCAGGACGTCAAGCGCGGCGCGGCGAGCGGCGGCGCGTTCTCCCTGGCCGGAGCGGTCCTGATCTTCTCGCTGCCGATGCTGAACTTCGCCCTCGCCTACGGCATCCGCACCTGGAGCGAGTGGAACCTCGCGATCTGCTTCCTGCTGTCCTTCGCGGCGAACGTCCTCGTCGCGCTGCTGCTGGTGCTGATCGGCGTGGTCTTCGCGAAGAAGGCGAAGAAGGGCAAGGGCCCGCAGAAGGTCGCTGCCTCGGTGAAGGAGTCGGCGGGCGTCCTACAGAAGGCCAAGCCGCACCCGCGGCCGGAACTCGCGCGGGACCGTACGCCGGAGGCCATCGAGGCTGTGGCACGCTCGTCGTCATGACGGACCCCGCCAGCCCTTGGGCGCAGCCCTCCTCGGTCGTACGGCCGGAGGGCCCCTGGACGCACCGCGAGGTCGCCGCGAACGGCGCCCGCTTCCACATCGCCGAGGTGGGCGACGGCCCCCTCGTGATGCTCGTGCACGGCTTCCCGCAGTTCTGGTGGACCTGGCGGCACCAGCTGACCGCGCTGGCCGACGCTGGCTTCCGGGCCGTCGCGATGGACCTGCGGGGCGTCGGCGGCAGCGACCGCACCCCCCGCGGCTACGACCCGGCCAACCTGGCCCTCGACATCACCGGCGTGATCCGCTCCCTCGGTGAGCCGGACGCCGCGCTCGTCGGCCACGACCTGGGCGGCTACCTGGCGTGGACGGCGGCCGTGATGCGCCCCAAGCTGGTACGGCGGCTCGCGGTCGCCTCGATGCCGCACCCCCGGCGCTGGCGCTCGGCGATGCTCACCGACGTCCGGCAGAGCGCCGCCGGCTCCCACATCTGGGGCTTCCAGCGGCCCTGGATCCCCGAACGGCAGCTGACCGCCGACGACGGGGCGCTGGTGGGCCGCCTGATCCGGGAGTGGGCCGGACCGCGCCTGCCGGAGGACGAGGCGCTGGAGACGTACCAGCGCGCCATGTGCATCCCCTCCACCGCGCACTGCTCGGTGGAGCCGTACCGGTGGCTGGTGCGGTCGCTGGCCCGGCCGGACGGCGTCCAGTTCTACCGGCGCATGAAGCGCCCGGTGCGCGTGCCGACGCTGCATCTGCACGGGTCCCTCGATCCGGTGATGCGCACCCGCAGCGCGGCCGGCTCCGGGGAGTACGTCGAGGCGCCGTACCGCTGGCGGCTGTTCGACGGGCTCGGGCACTTCCCGCACGAGGAGGACCCGGTCGCCTTCTCCGTCGAACTGGTCAACTGGCTGAAGGATCCCGAACCCGATCGGTGACCAGGTCATCGCGCCCGGCATCCAGAACTGAACACCTGTCCTATGCACGGCCACTTGCCCCGCGCATAGGCCAATTGGCAGCCCCGAAGGCGGTTATCGACCTTGGGGCAGGGGCAGAGGTCGGGGTATGGGCTGGACGCACGACTACAGTGACACAGCACGCACCCGCCGCTCGGCCGCAGGCCTGAGCCCCCACCAGCGAGGTGCCTCTCCGCAGCAAGGCGGCGATCCCCGGGTGGGCATTCCGCGCATCCTGCGCCGCCGGGCCCGCTGGGTCTCGGTGCGCCTGCGTCACCCGCGCGGCTGACGCACCTTTCCCCGCCACGGCTCACAACGCGCAGTTGTCGCTGTCCACCTGCTGGTTGGCGGTACGCCCCTGCGTGATGTCCTGCTGGATCTCGTCCACGGTGAGCGCGTACCCGGTGTCGGCGTCGTCGAGGGACTTCGCGAAGACCACACCGTAGACCTTGCCGTCGGGCGTGAGCAGCGGGCCGCCGGAGTTCCCCTGACGGACGGTCGCGTACAGCGAGTACACATCGCGCCGGACCGTGCCGCGGTGGTAGATGTCCGGGCCGTTGGCGGAGATGCGCCCGCGCACGCGCGCGGCCCGGACGTCGTACGCCCCGTTCTCCGGGAAGCCGGCGACGATCGCGCTGTCGCCGCTCGCCGCGTCCCCGCTGGTGAACTCCAGCACGGGCGCGTCGAGATCCGGTACGTCGAGGACGGCGATGTCGCGCTTCCAGTCGTACAGGACGACGGTGGCGTCGTACTTGCGGCCCTCGCCGCCTATCTGGACGGTGGGCTCGTCGACGCCGCCCACGACATGAGCGTTGGTCATGACGCGGCGTTCGTCGAAGACGAAGCCGGTGCCCTCCAGGACCTTGCCGCAGCTCTCCGCGGTGCCCATGACCTTGACGATGGAGCGCTGCGCGCGGACCGCCACCGCGCTGCCCGCCAGGGCCGGGTCCGGCGGCTTGACGTCGGTGATCGGCTCGTTGGCGAACGGGCTGAAGACCTGCGGGAAGCCGTTCTGCGCGAGGACGGAGGAGAAGTCGGCGAACCAGGTGTCGGCCTGGTCGGGCAGTGTCTGCGACACGCCCTGGAGCACCTTGGAGCCGCGGACCTCCTTGCCCAGCGTGGGCAGCGTGGTGCCGGCGAGCGCCGAACCGATCAGCCAGGCGACGAGCAGCATCGCGACGACGTTGACCAGGGCGCCGCCCGTCGCGTCCAGCGCGCGGGCCGGGGACCAGGTGATGTACCGGCGCAGCTTGTTGCCGAGGTGGGTGGTCAGGGCCTGGCCGACGGAGGCGCAGACGATCACGACGACCACCGCGACGACGGCGGCGGTCGTGCTCACCTCCGCGTTGTCGGTCAGCGCGTCCCAGATCACGGGCAGCAGATAGACGGCGACGAGACCGCCGCCCAGGAACCCGATCACCGACAGGATGCCGACGACGAAGCCCTGACGGTAGCCGACGACCGCGAACCAGACGGCCGCGACCAGCAACAGGATGTCCAGCACGTTCACCGTTTCAGGCCTCGCCTCTTTCTTTCCCGGCCAGGGCAGGCCGGCCGGGGGTCCGGGGCTGTCTCCCGGACAGACACAGCACGTGGGACACCCTGTCATGACCCCCAGTCGAGCGGGACCTGCTTCCCCCGGTCCCAGGGGCGCTCCCATCCGGAGAAATGCAGGAGACGGTCGATCACGCCCGCGGTGAACCCCCACACGAGGGCGGACTCGACCAGGAACGCCGGACCGCGGTGACCGCTCGGGTGGACGGTCGTGGCGCGGTTCTCGGGGTCGGTGAGATCCGCCACGGGGACCGTGAAGACCCGCGCGGTCTCGTTGGGGTCGACCACGCCGACCGGGCTCGGCTCGCGCCACCAGCCCAGCACGGGCGTCACGACGAAGCCGCTGACCGGGATGTACAGCTTGGGCAGCAGCCCGAACAGCTGCACACCCGCCGGATCGAGTCCGGTCTCCTCCTCGGCCTCGCGCAGGGCGGCCCGCAGCGGCCCGTCGCCGTGCGGATCGCCGTCCTCCGGGTCGAGGGCGCCGCCCGGGAAGGACGGCTGCCCCGCGTGCGACCGCAGCGAGCTCGCCCGCTCCATCAGCAGCAGCTCGGGCCCGCGCCGCCCCTCCCCGAACAGGATCAGTACGGCCGACTGGCGCCCCGTGCCGTTCTCCGGCGGGAGGAAACGGCTCAGCTGGAGCGGCTGCACCGTCTCCGCCGCGTGCACCACCGGGTCGAGCCAGGCGGGCAGGCCCTCCTTGCTGAGCACCACCGAACCGCCCTGCGTGTCACTCGCGCGTGTCATCGCCGCTCCACCCCCCGTTTCGTCCCCCTTCGCATCGAGTCCAACGCCCGGACGGTGGGAGATCGTTCCGCGAGGGGGACCACGTCCGGGGTCATCGCCGGCCCTGTCATCAGGCCCCCAGGGGCGGCGCCGGCCGGCCGCCCGCGTCCAGGTAGGCCTGCGGCGGGTTCAGGCGCTGGCCGGGGAAACCGCCCTTCTCGTACTTCAGCAGCTTCTTCGCCTTCTCCGGGTCGGTCTCGCCCTCCCCGTACGCCGGGCAGAGCGGGGCGATGGGGCAGGCGCCGCAGGCGGGCTTGCGGGCGTGGCAGATACGGCGGCCGTGGAAGATCACATGGTGGGAGAGCATCGTCCACTCGCTCTTGGGGAAGAGCGCGCCGATCGCGGCCTCGATCCGGTCAGGGTCGGTCTCCTCGGTCCACTGCCAGCGCCGCACCAGCCGCTGGAAGTGCGTGTCCACGGTGATGCCGGGCCGCCCGAACGCGTTGCCCAGCACCACGAAGGCGGTCTTGCGGCCCACGCCGGGCAGCTTCACGAGGTCCTCCAGCCGGCCGGGGACCTCGCCGCCGAACTCCTCGACGAGCGCCTTGGAGAGCCCTATGACCGACTTGGTCTTCGCCCGGAAGAAACCGCAGGGCCGCAGGATCTCCTCGACCTGCTCCGGGTCGGCGGCGGCCAGGTCCTCGGGGGTGGGGTACTTCGCGAAGAGGCCGGGGGTCGTCTGGTTCACCCGCAGGTCGGTGGTCTGGGCGGACAGCACGGTCGCGACCAGCAACTGGAAGGGATTCTGGAAGTCCAGCTCCGGGTGGGCGTACGGATACACCTCGGCGAGCTCGCGATTGATCCGGCGGGCACGACGGACCAGAGCGGTACGGGACTCGGGCTTCCGGACGGCGGCCGTCTTCTGCGCCAGCGCCGTCTTCTTGGCCGCCGAGGCCTTCTTGGCCGGTGCCGTCTTCCTGGCCGCTGAGGCCTTCTTCTCCGCCGACGTGTCCGTCGCCTCCCTCGCCGCTGTCGCCTCCGTCGTCGCTTCTGCCGTCTTCCTCACAGCCGCCCTCTTTGCCGCCTTCGTCGGCTTCTCACCCTCGCCGGAGCCCTGTTCGCCCACAGCGGAATCGCGACGTACAACCACCCGCCCAGCCCCCTTGGCCTGTGCTCTCACCGGCGATTTGGACACCCGGCCAGCCTAAAGCCCGGCACCGACATCCGCCCCGGACCCGGAAGATCAGCCCCCGATTGGACCCCTGCCGCTTACCTCAGGACACCTGTACGGCATCCTTGTGACAGATCACACTGTTTGGACCGTCCGGCAAAATGGGGAACACGGTCCCCTGGCAACGGGGGAGCAAGATCCCCTGAGCAGGTCGACAAGGAGAGAACTCGTGGACGACGTTCTGCGGCGCAACCCGCTCTTCGCGGCTCTCGACGACGAGCAGGCCGCGGAGCTGCGCGCCTCCATGAGCGAGGTGACGCTCGCACGCGGCGACTCCCTGTTCCACGAGGGCGACCCGGGCGACCGGCTCTACGTCGTCACCGAGGGCAAGGTCAAGCTGCACCGCACCTCCCCCGACGGCCGCGAGAACATGCTGGCCGTGGTCGGTCCCGGTGAGCTCATCGGTGAGCTGTCGCTCTTCGACCCGGGCCCGCGGACGGCGACCGCCACCGCGCTGACCGAGGTCAAGCTGCTCGGCCTGGGCCACGGCGACCTCCAGCCCTGGCTGAACGCCCGCCCCGAGGTGGCCTCCGCGCTCCTGCGCGCCGTCGCCCGGCGTCTGCGCAAGACCAACGACGCCATGTCCGACCTGGTCTTCTCGGACGTCCCCGGCCGCGTCGCGCGCGCCCTGCTGGACCTCTCCCGCCGCTTCGGCGTGCAGTCCGAGGAGGGCATCCACGTCGTGCACGACCTCACGCAGGAGGAGCTGGCCCAGCTGGTCGGCGCCTCGCGCGAGACCGTGAACAAGGCGCTGGCCGACTTCGCACAGCGCGGCTGGCTGCGGCTGGAGGCACGCGCGGTCATCCTGCTGGACGTGGAGCGGCTGGCGAAGCGGTCGCGCTGACCGGATCCGTCACGGACCAGCGGCAGCCGCTTCCGGCTAGAAACTGTCGGACGGCCCCGCGATGAGCCCGTGTTCCTCCAGGTACTCCAGCTGCGCCCGTACCGACAGCTCGGCCGCCGGCCACAGGGAGCGGTCCACGTCGGCGTACACATGGGCGACGACCTCCGCGGGCGTGCGGTAGCCGTCCTCGACGGCCGTCTCGACCTGGGCGAGGCGGTGGGCGCGGTGAGCGAGGTAGAACTCGACGGCGCCCTGGGCGTCCTCGAGGACGGGGCCATGGCCCGGGAGAACCGTGTGGACGCCGTCGTCGACGGTGAGCGACCTCAGGCGCCGCAGGGAGTCCAGATAGTCGCCCAGGCGGCCGTCGGGGTGCGCCACGACCGTCGTACCGCGGCCTAGGACCGTGTCGCCGGTCAGCACGGCCTGATCCGCCGGGAGATGGAAGCACAGCGAGTCGGCGGTGTGCCCGGGCGTCGGTACGACCCTCAGCTCCAGCCCGCCGACGGTGATCACGTCGCCGGCGGCCAGGCCCTCGTCGCCCAGGCGCAGCGCCGGATCCAGGGCCCGCACCTTCGTACCGGTCAGTTCGGCGAAGCGGGCGGCGCCCTCGGCGTGGTCGGGGTGGCCGTGGGTGAGCAGCGTCAGTGCGATCCGCCGGCCGGCCCGCTCGGCGGTGTCGACGACCGTCCGCAGGTGCCCCTCGTCCAGCGGGCCCGGGTCGACCACGACCGCCAGATCGGAGTCGGGCTCGGCGACGATCCAGGTGTTCGTGCCGTCCAGTGTCATCACGGAGGCGTTGGGCGCGAGGACGTTGACCGCGCGCGGGGTGGCGGGGCCGGAGAGGACACCGCCCCGCGGCTGGCCGGGAAGGGTGCTTGCGTCCGTCATGCGGGGGCTCCACCGGTGGGGATGTGCTTGGTGAACTCGTCGTGTCCCGGCCAGGAGAGCACGACCTCGCCGTCCTCCACCCGCGCCCGCGCCAGGACGGGGGTCAGATCGCGGCCGGGAGCCGCGGCGAGCGCCTCGGCGGCGGTGGCGTACGGGGTGAGCTGGCGCAGGGTCGCGATGGTGGGCGGCATCATCAGCAGCTCACCCTTGTCGTACGAGGCGGCCGCGTCCGCCGGGCGGATCCAGACGGTGCGGTCGGCCTCCGTGGAGGCGTTGCGGGTGCGCTGGCCCTCGGGCAGCGCGGCCACGAAGAACCAGGTGTCGTAGCGGCGGGCCTCGAACTCCGGGGTGATCCAGCGCGTCCAGGCGCCCAGCAGGTCGGAACGCAGCACCAGGCCCCGGCGGTCGAGGAACTCCGCGAAGGACGTCTCACGGGCGACGAGGGCGGCTCGGTCGGCCTCCCAGTCGGCGCCGGTGGTGTCCCCGACGACCGAGTCGGGCGCCGGCCCGGCGAGCAGCACACCGGCCTCCTCGTACGTCTCCCGTACGGCGGCGCAGACGATCGCCTGCGCCGTCGTCTCGTCGACGCCGAGCCGCCGCGCCCACCACGCGCGCGTGGGGCCCGCCCAGCGCACCTGCCGGTCGTCGTCCCGCGGGTCGACCCCGCCACCGGGGTACGCGTACGCGCCTCCGGCGAAGGCCATGGACGCCCGTCTGCGCAGCATGTGGACGACGGGCCCGCCCACGGTGTCCCTCAGCAGCATGACCGTCGCCGCCCGCTTGGGAGCGACCGGCGTGAGGGTACCGTCCGCCAGGGCGCGGATACGCTCCGGCCAGTCCGAGGGAAACCACTGCCCATTCGCCATGGCCGGAGGCTATCCCGTGGTGCGCGAATGTTCGAGAGGGGCAGATGCGAGGGCGGCACGCCAGGGAGGTGAGGGCGCCGGCGCGACGACGAGGTCCCTGCCGGGCCGCTCCGGGACCGGCGCGCGGAGCCAGGCAGCCACCGGGGCTCAGGGGCCGCCCGGTCCCCGCTCTACTCCGCCGTCAGCTCCACCTGGATTTCCACCTCGACCGGGGCGTCGAGCGGGAGGACCGCGACGCCCACCGCGCTGCGGGCGTGGACGCCCTTGTCGCCGAAGACCTCGCCGAGGAGTTCGCTCGCGCCGTTGAGGACGGCGGGCTGGCCGGTGAAGTCGGAGGCCGAGGCGACGAAGCCGACGACCTTCACCACGCGCGCGACGCGGTCGAGGTCGCCCGCGACCGACTTGACGGCGGCCAGGGCGTTCAGCGCGCAGGTGCGGGCCAGCTCCTTGGCCTCCTCGGGGGTGACCTCGGCGCCGACCTTGCCGGTGACCGGCAGCTTGCCGTCCACCATGGGCAGCTGGCCTGCCGTGTACACGTACGGCCCCGACTGCACGGCCGGCTGGTAGGCGGCGAGCGGCGGCACGACCGCCGGCAGGGTGAGGCCCAGTTCGGCGAGCCTCGCCTCGATGGCGCTCACGCCTTCTCCCGCTTCAGGTAGGCGACGAGCTGCTCGGGGTTGTTCGGCCCGGGCACGACCTGGACGAGCTCCCAGCCGTCCTCGCCCCAGGTGTCCAGAATCTGCTTCGTGGCGTGGACGAGCAGCGGCACGGTTGCGTATTCCCACTTGGTCATGGGGCCGACTGTATCCGCTGTCGGGCGCGGTACCCGTGCCAGGCCGGGCGGACGATTGCGGCCCGGTTATCCACAGCCTCCCGATTGGCTCGGGCGTCGACTGGTTACGCTCGAATACGTGAGCAGGCTCCAGGTCGTCAGCGGCAAGGGCGGGACCGGAAAGACGACGGTCGCCGCCGCTCTCGCATTGGCTCTCGCGACCGAGGGGAAGCGGACGCTTCTCGTCGAGGTCGAGGGCAGGCAGGGCATCGCACAGCTCTTCGAGACAGAGGCGCTTCCCTATGAGGAGCGGAAGATCGCCGTCGCTCCCGGGGGCGGGGAGGTGTACGCCCTGGCCATCGACCCCGAACTGGCCCTCCTGGACTACCTCCAGATGTTCTACAAGCTGGGCAGCGCCGGCCGGGCCCTGAAGAAGCTCGGTGCCATCGACTTCGCGACCACCATCGCGCCCGGCCTGAGGGACGTCCTGCTCACGGGCAAGGCGTGCGAGGCGGTGCGCAGGAAGGACCGCGGCGGCCGGTTCGTGTACGACTACGTCGTCATGGACGCCCCGCCCACCGGCCGCGTCACGCGTTTCCTGAACGTCAACGACGAGGTCGCCGGCCTCGCCAAGATCGGCCCGATACACAATCAGGCCCAGGCCGTGATGCGCGTGCTGAAGTCGTCGGAGACGGCGGTGCACCTGGTGACGCTCCTGGAGGAGATGCCCGTCCAGGAGACCGCGGACGGCATCGCCGAGCTGCGCGCGGCGAAGCTGCCGGTGGGGCGGGTCATCGTCAACATGGTGCGTCCGCAGGTGCTGGACGCCGAGGAGCTGGAACTCGCGCGGACGGTGCCTCGTTCCTCTGTTGCCCGGTCGCTGTCCGCCGCGGGACTCGGCGGGGCGCGGCGCGGCGGGCACGCCGAGCGGCTGGTGGACCCGCTCCTGGGACAGGCCGAGGAGTACGCCGAGCGGTACACGCTGGAGCAGGAGCAGCGGTCCGTCCTCGCCGACCTGGGCCTGCCGTCGCATGAACTGCCGCTGCTCGCCGAGGGCATGGACCTCGCGGGTCTGTACGAACTCGCCACCGATCTGCGGAAGCAGGGGATGTCATGAGCGCGGATCACGCTCGGTCCGGGAAGAGCCCCCGGGCCCACGCCCAGGAGGGACGCCGCCTCTCCCCCGCGCGCGTGCTGGACGTCGATCCGCTGCTCGACGACCCGAGGACCCGCATCGTGGTGTGCTGCGGCTCGGGCGGGGTCGGCAAGACGACGACGGCGGCGGCGCTGGGCCTCAGGGCGGCCGAGCGCGGCCGCAAGGTGGTCGTCCTCACGATCGACCCGGCGCGCCGGCTCGCGCAGTCCATGGGCATCGACTCGCTCGACAACATCCCGCGCCGGGTGAAGGGCATCGACGACTCCGCGAGCGGCGAGCTGCACGCGATGATGCTCGACATGAAGCGCACCTTCGACGAGATCGTCGAGGCGCACGCGGACCCCGAGCGGGCGGCCGCGATCCTGGGCAACCCCTTCTACCAGTCGCTCTCGGCGGGCTTCGCGGGCACGCAGGAGTACATGGCGATGGAGAAGCTGGGGCAGCTGCGCGCGAAGGACGAGTGGGACCTCATCGTCGTCGACACCCCGCCGTCCCGTTCGGCCCTGGACTTCCTGGACGCGCCCAAGCGGCTGGGGTCGTTCCTCGACGGCAAGCTGATCCGCGTCCTGCTGGCGCCCGCCAAGGTCGGCGGCCGCGCGGGCATGAAGTTCCTGAACGTCGGGATGTCGATGATGACCGGCGCGCTCGGCAAGCTGCTGGGCGGTCAGCTGCTGAAGGACGTGCAGACGTTCGTGGCGGCGATGGACTCGATGTTCGGCGGCTTCCGCACGCGCGCGGACGCGACGTACAAGCTGCTCCAGGCGCCCGGTACGGCGTTCCTGGTGGTGGCGGCGCCCGAGCGGGACGCGCTGCGGGAGGCCGCGTACTTCGTGGAGCGGCTGGCCGCCGAGGACATGCCGCTGGCCGGCCTGGTGCTCAACCGGGTGCACGGCAGCGGCGCCGCGCAGCTCTCCGCCGAGCGTGCCCTGGCCGCCGCGGAGAACCTGGAACTCGCGGAGCCGTCCGACACGGACCTGCCCGACCGGCATCCGTCCGCCGCCGACTCGTCCACCGCGGATCCGACCACCGCGGATTCAGCCACCGCGGATCCGACCACCGCGGATCCGTCCGACACCAACCAGCCCACGGCCGACTCGTCCGCCGCGGAGCGGTCCGTCGCCGACCCCGCGTCCGTCCCGTCCGCCGGCCCTGGGGCCGCCCGCTCGGCGGACCCCGTGGCCGCGTCGACCGGCGTGTCGAGCGTGTCGGGCGTGGAAAATCTTGAAGAGTCCCGCATTGTGGATCAGGACGGCGGGAAAGCTGGTCTTCGTAACTCTCCCGACACGCAAGGCAGTTCAGAATCCCCCACCGCGTCCACCGCCTCCGGCCCCGGCTCCCCCATCCATACGGACCGGACCGTGGACGACCTCACCTCAGGCCTGCTGAGACTGCATGCCGAACGGATGCAGCTGCTCTCTCGTGAGCAGCGCACACGCGACCGCTTCACGGCGCTCCACCCCGAGGTGGCGGTGGCCGAAGTGGCCGCGCTGCCCGGCGATGTGCATGACCTCGCGGGCTTGCGGGACATCGGGAACCGGCTCGCGGCCAACCGGCCGGAGCTGCCCGAGACGGCGGAAGCCTGAAGGGGCGGACCCCCTCAGCTCACCGCCGCGTAGTTCTCGTACACCTGGTCGTCGTCGAGCGACACGATGCCCGCTCCGCGCTCGTATTCCGATCGCGCCGTCTCCAGCAGCCGGCGCCACGAGGTGACGGTCGGCCGCCTGCGCAGCAGCGCGCGGCGCTCGCGCTCCGTCATGCCTCCCCATACGCCGAACTCGACGCGATTGTCGAGCGCGTCGGCCAGGCACTCGGTCCGCACCGGGCATCCGGTGCACACCGCCTTGGCCCTGTTCTGCGCTGCTCCCTGAACGAACAGTTCATCCGGATCGGTAGTGCGGCAGGCAGCCTGCGCACTCCAGTCGGTTACCCAGCCCATACCGGCGCCGTCCTCTCCCGAATCGAGGCTCCCCCACGGCGGCAGCGGCATATTCACCGCCGCCAGTTGAGGACGTTACGGAAGGTGGGCACAGCGCAACACCCCCTTCGGGCCCAATCTTGAATGGCCCGAACGGACTATGCGTAAGCGGCAGATCACCCGGGGGAGTGAGCCTGCGACATGCACGACTATCCCGACACAAGGGACAGTTCTGTTGGGTCACAACGGACGCCGGGTGACACACAAGGCGGATTCGGACACGTCCCCTACAAAAAAGTCGGGGTACCTCCGGAACGATTCGGGGTCGCCGGACGTATTGATACGTGGCCCTGCTGCTGTGACAGTTGAGAGCAGCTTAGGCCAAGGCCTGTACGCGTGTCCGGCGAATGAGAACGTAGGCTGCCCTCATGCCAAAGAAGCGCTCGGGCGGTGGTCTGTCGCCAACGCAGGAGGCCGCCAAGTTCCTCGGTGTCAGTGTGCTCGCGGGAGCCGTGCTGGCCGGTATCGCGCTGCCCGCGTTCGGCGCGCTCGGTCTTGCGGCCAAGGGTTCGGTGGAGAGCTTCGACGAGCTCCCGGCCAACCTCAAGACCCCACCGCTGAGCCAGCGCACCACCATCCTCGACGCCGAGGGTGGTCAGATCGCGACGGTCTACTCCCGCGACCGCACGGTGGTGGACCTCAAGAACATCTCGCCGTACATGCAGAAGGCGATCGTCGCGATCGAGGACTCGCGTTTCTACGAGCACGGCGCGATCGACCTCAAGGGTGTCCTGCGCGCCCTGAACAAGAACGCGCAGAGCGGCGGGGTGACCGAGGGCGCCTCGACGCTCACCCAGCAGTACGTGAAGAACGTCTTCGTGGAGGAGGCCGGCGACGACCCGACGAAGGTCGCGCAGGCCACCAAGCAGACCATCGGCCGCAAGATCCGCGAGCTGAAGTTCGCGATCCAGGTCGAGGAGGAGCTCGGCAAGAAGAAGATCCTCGAGAACTACCTGAACATCACCTTCTTCGGCCAACAGGCCTACGGCGTCGAGGCCGCCTCCCAGCGGTACTTCTCCAAGCACGCCAAGGACCTGACCCTCCCCGAGGCGGCTCTGCTGGCCGGCATCGTCCAGTCGCCCAGCCGCTACGACCCGGTCAACGACAGCGAGGAGGCCACCCAGCGCCGCAACGTCGTGCTCCAGCGGATGGCCGAGGTGGGTGACATCTCGCAGGCGCAGGCGGCGCAGGCCCAGAAGGCCCCGCTGGGCCTGAAGGTCACCAAGCCGAAGAACGGCTGCATCACGGCCGTCCAGGGCGCCAGCTTCTTCTGCAAGTACGTCGAGCGGGTCTTCAAGAGCGACCCGGTCTTCGGCAAGACCAAGGAAGAACGCGCCAAGATCTGGAACCAGGGCGGTCTGACCATCCGGACGACGCTCCAGCCGCAGGCCCAGGAGTCCGTCCAGGCCTCGCTGAAGGAACACGTCTACAAGTCGGACAAGGTCGCCGCGGCCGTCACCCTCGTGGAGCCCGGCACCGGCAAGATCCTCGGCATGGGCCAGTCGAAGCCGTACGGCTACGGCAAGAACGAGACCGAGTACAACTACTCGGTCGACGCCGCGATGGGCGGCTCGAACTTCGGCTTCCCGACCGGTTCGACGTTCAAGCCGTTCGTGGCGGCGGCCGCGCTGGAGGAGGGGCGGCCGGCGACGCAGACGTACTCCGCGCCGTACCAGATGCCGTATCCGCAGCAGGTCCAGACGTGCAGCGGCAAGCCCTGGGTCAACAGCAACAACGAGGATCTCGAGAACGAGACCGAGACCGAGGTCGGCCCCTACGACCTGCGGACCGCCATGGCCAAGTCGGTCAACACCTACTTCGTGCAGATGCTCGCCGACATCGGCATGTGCCCGGTGGTCAAGATGACCAACGCCCTCGGCGTGGTCCAGGGCAACGGCACGAAGGTCCCCGAGGTGCCGTCGTCGATGACCCTCGGCTCCACCGGTCTGTCGCCGCTGACGATGGCCGGCGCGTACGCCGCCTTCGCCAGCCGCGGCATGTACTGCACGCCGATCGCGATCGAGTCGATCACCCAGACCCTGGGCGGCGCGGACGGCACCAAGAAGTCGCTGGAGGTCCCGAAGTCGACCTGCTCGCGGGCGATGAGCGAGAAGACCGCGGACACCATCAACACGCTGCTCAGCGGCGTGATCGACTCCGGTACGGGCAAGGCGGCCGGTCTGAAGGACCGCGACAACGCGGGCAAGACCGGTACCACCGACGAGCGCAGGAACGCCTGGTTCGTCGGCTACACGCCGAACCTCTCGGGCGCCGTCTGGGTCGGCAGCGCCACCCAGAAGGTCAAGATGACCGACATCTACATCGGCGGCCGCTACCACGGCCTCGTCTACGGCGGTGACACTCCGGGCCCGATCTGGAAGGACGCCATGACCGGCGCCCTCGAAGGCAAGGACGACCCGGACTTCAACACCGTCTACATCCCCAGCGGCAGCCAGGGCCGCGGCGACGAGGACGGCAACGGCAACGGCAACGGCAACGGGAACGGCAACGGTGACAACGGCGGCGGCCGAGGCAACGACGACGGCTTCATCGGCGGCCTGATCGGCACCACGGACAACGGCGGCACCACCACCGGCGGTGGCTTCCCGGACCCGACCATCTCGATCC
>NZ_BQUN01000015.1:0-53129 GCF_026008495.1 Streptomyces sp. A012304 | reverse complement strand
CCCCCGCCACACCCGTACGGAATCACGCGTACGAGATGGCGGGGGCCGTCCGCTGTTCCAGGAGCTGCTCCCGCCTCAGCCGGCGAGGAGCTTCTTCACCACGGCGGCGACGCGGCCGCCCTCGGCCAGCCCGGCCACCTTCGGGTTGACGATCTTCATGACGGCGCCCATGGCCCGCGGCCCCTCGGCACCGGCCGCCTTCGCCTCCTCGACGGCCTGGGCGACGATGTCGTTCAGCTCCTCGTCGCTGAGCTGCTTGGGCAGGTACGCGGCCAGGACCTCGCCCTCCGCCTTCTCCCGCTCGGCCTGCTCGGTGCGGCCACCCTGCGCGAAGGCGTCGGCCGCCTCCCGCCGCTTCTTCGCCTCCCGGGTGATCACCTTCTGCACCTCGTCGTCGGAGAGCTCGCGCTTCTCCTTGCCCGCGACCTCCTCCTTGGTGATCGCGGTGAGCGTCAGCCGGAGCGTCGAGGAGCGGAGCTCGTCGCGCTCCTTGATCGCGGCATTCAGGTCTTCCTGCAGCTTCGACTTGAGCGTGGTCATGCGTGTGATTGTCGCAGGTGCGGTCGGGCCGACGCCCGTTCATTTAAGGGCCGGTGGGTCTGACACGATGGACACATGCGCGCGCGATACGGAGTTCCCCTTGGAATCGCGGCGGTTGGCGCCGCCGGACTGCTCTACTCGGCGGGCTTCGAAGCCCGCTCCTTCCGCCTGCGGCGGGTGACGGTCCCCGTCCTGCCCGCCGGGATGCGTCCCCTGCGCGTGTTGCAGGTCTCCGACATCCACATGGTCAGCGGTCAGCGCAAGAAGCAGCGCTGGCTGCGCTCGCTGGCCGGCCTGCGCCCCGACTTCGTGATCAACACGGGCGACAACCTCTCCGACCCGGAGGGCGTCCCGGAGGTCCTGGACGCGCTCGGCCCGCTGATGGAGTTCCCGGGCGCGTACGTCTTCGGCTCCAACGACTACTACGGCCCCAAGCTGCGCAACCCGGCCCGCTACCTGCTGGAGAAGACCCAGGGCCGGCACGGCCTGAACGGCAACCCGCCCGCCGTCGGCGTCGTCCACAACCCGTGGGAGGACCTGCGCGACGGCTTCGACGGCGCGGGCTGGCTCAACCTGACGAACACGCGCGGCACCCTCAAGGTCGAGGGCGTCTCCGTGGAGCTCACGGGCCTGGACGACCCGCACATCAAGCGGGACCGGTACACCGAGGTGGCCGGCGGTCCGTCCGGCTCGGCCGACTTCTCGATGGGCGTGGTGCACGCGCCGTACCTGCGCACGCTGGACGCGTTCACGGCGGACGACTACCCCCTGATCCTCGCCGGCCACACCCACGGCGGCCAGCTGTGCATTCCCTTCTACGGCGCCCTCGTCACCAACTGCGACCTGGACACCGACCGCGTGAAGGGCCTGTCCACGCACACGTCGCAGGGGCGTACGGCCTACCTCCACGTGTCGGCCGGGTGCGGCACCAACCGGTACACCCCGGTGAGGTTCGCCTGCCCACCCGAGGCGACGCTGCTGACCTTGGTGGGCCGGGAGTAGAGAGCGGCACGCGGGGGCGGCGGGTCATGGTGGGGGAGGTCGGAGCGCCGGAGGGGGTGCCGCCGTGGGTGCGACCGTCCCCCACTCGGCCCACCCGGATCGCCCCTTTCATCCCCTCTCCCTAGCGTGAGGGCATGACCGCCCCGATACCCAGGGACATCCCGGACCTGCCGCCGATCCCGCGCACCCACGCGCTCCTGCCGTCCTCCGTCCCCGCCACGGCGGTGGTGCCCCCGGTACGCCGTCCCCTGGTCGGCGTCCTGCGCCTGCTGGTCGCCCTCACCGCGGCAGCGGGCGTCACGCTCGCCGTGCTGCTCGGCAGCGCCCCGCTGGTCCTGAGCCACTTCGCGGTCCAGAGCAGCATCCTGCTCGCCCTGGTCACACTGCTGTCGGCCCGCCGCGCCTGGACGGCCCGCCGCCCCCTGCCCGCCGCCCTGACCGGCGCGGCACTGCTGTACGTGACGATCAGCGGCCTGGTGTACCACCTGCTCCTCGCGGACGCGGCGAGCCCGTTCTCCGTGACGGCCGCCACCGGCGCCCCCGGCGGCTGGCACACGGTCGCCCACCACCTCCTGCACACGGTGACCCCGGCGGCCGCCGTCCTCGACTGGCTGCTGCTGACCGCCCCCGGCCACCTGCGCCTGCGACAGGCCGCGCCCTGGATGCTCTACCCGCTGGCCTACCTGGCGTTCCTCCTGATACGCGCCGAGCTGATCACTCCCGGCAGCCCCGGCCGCTCCCTCTACCCCTTCCTCGACGCCGGCGCCCACGGCTACAAGCACATCCTCGCCAACGCCCTCCTCCTGGGCCTGTCCTTCTACGCCCTGGCACTCCTCCTGGTCGCCCTCGACCACACCCGCCCGAACCCGATCCGCCACCGCGCCAAAACCGGATTTCGTCTACAGCCACCGGTGGGCTAAAGTAAACGACGTCGCCGCGAGAAGCAGCGACATCGGGGTGTAGCGCAGCTTGGCAGCGCGCTTCGTTCGGGACGAAGAGGTCGTGGGTTCAAATCCCGCCACCCCGACAGTGAAGTACCAGGTCAGGGGCCTGATCCGCTTAGCGGGTCGGGCCCCTGAGTGGTTCCTGGAGATATTTTGGGAGAAATCTGGGAGAAGATCTCGGTCGGAATCTCCCAGCGGGCAGCAGCCGCACCCACCTGATCACCGCGTCACCGCATCCCGCTCATGTGGAGCTGAGACGTTGGATGCGCCAGGTCAAGGCTGTCGCGAGGCGGCGGCCGCTGTCCAGGTGCGCGATCGTGAACTGGGCGGCATGCGCTCCGGAGTCGTGCTGTTGATTCGTCTCGGCAATCCGGCTGAACACCAGACGACCCGAAGACCGTCCCGACGGGCGACGGACTCACTCAAACGGCTCATGGCGCCTATACGCTCCTGGGTCGGACAACTGGCCTGGTCAGTATGGGATTAGAAGCGCCCCTCCACGAGTGAGTTCTTGCTTGCCACCGCCGCCACACGCTCCGTATCCTGCTGAGCAACGCGTTGACGGAGACGAGTAGCCACGGATCACGCGAGCAGAGAGAGCCGCCGATAGCTGGGAAGGCGGTCTCGCGCCCCGAGGTGAAGACCCTCCCGAGCGCGGGGAGGAACGGCCACCCTGGTGGCCTAATGCCCCGCCGGCCGGCCCCCGTCACCGGGCCCGAATGAGGCCGCCACTATGTGGCGGCGAAAGTGCGGTGGCACCGCGAGTTGCCCTTCTCGCCCGCACTCCCAAGGGATCATGACGACGTCCTTCGGAGGACCGAAATGATCCACAGCCGCGTACACGTCTCCGACCTGCGAGAACACGTCGGCCGTACCGTCACCGTCTGCGGGTGGGTGAACACGCTCCGCCTGCAGCGCAAGATGCAGTTCCTCATCGTGCGGGACAACACCGGCATGGTCCAGGTGACCCACAAGCGCGACGACGGGCCGCTGGAGGCCCAGCTCGAAGCACTCACCCCCGAATCCGCCGTGAGGATCACCGGCCGCGTCGTCGACGCCGCCCAGGTCAAACTCGGCGGCCTGGAGATCGTCCCCGAAGCGGTCGAGGTTTTGAACCCGGCCGCCACGCCGCTGCCGATCGACGAGCACACCGGCCTGGAGCAGCGCATGGACTGGCGCTTCCTGGACGTGCGCCGCCGTCCCGCCGCCCAGTTGATGTTCGCCGTGCAGACCACCCTGGAGCAGGGCATGCGCGAGTACGCGTACGCGCAGGGCGCCACCGAGATGCACACCCCCAAGCTCATGGGCACCGCCTCGGAGTCCGGCGCGGAGGTCTTCAAGCTCGGCTACTTCGGCCGCAACGCCTATCTGGCGCAGTCGCCGCAGTTCTTCAAGCAGATGGCGATTGCGGCCGGCGTCGACAAGGTCTTCGAGATCGGGCCGGTCTTCCGCGCCGAGCCGTCGTTCACCTCCCGCCACTCCACCGAGTTCACAGGCGTGGACGTCGAGCTGGCCTGGATCGACGGGGTCGAGGACGTGATGGCGTTCGAGGAGCAGATGCTCGCCCACGCGATCGCCAAGGTCGCTGACGCGCACGGTGAGGCGATCGCTGAGCACTTCGGTGTCGAGGTCACCGTGCCCACGACGCCCTTTCCCCGCATCACCATGGCCGAGGCGCAGGAAATCCTGCGCAAGGTCGGCTGGGACCCGGCAGGAATCAAGGAGGACCTGGACCCGGAGGGCGAGCGGGGTATCTCGGCCCACATCAAGGAGGCCACCGGGCATGAGTTCGTGTTCATCACGCACTACCCGGTCGGTATCCGGCCCTTCTACCACATGCGGCCGGCCGATGACTCGAGCGTGACCTTGAGCTTCGACCTGCTGTGGAAGGGCCTGGAGGTCACCACCGGTGCGCAGCGCGAGCACCGGTACGACATGCTGCTGAAGCAGGCCGCCGAGAAGGGCATGAGCACCGAGCCGATGCAGGACTACCTGAACGCGTTCCGGTACGGGTGCCCGCCGCACGGGGGCCTCGGCATGGGCCTCGGACGGGTGCTGATGGTGATGCTCGGCCTGGACTCCATCCGTGAGGCCACCTTCCTCTTCCGCGGGCCGAACCGGCTCACGCCGTAGCCGGTCGTGGTTTGCGACCCACGACACGGGCGAGCGCCTCGTGTCGTGGGCCGCGGCATCAGTAGCGGACATTGCGCAGGTCATGCATCCATGCCTCGCTGGGGTTCTTGTCCCAGTACGCCCGCAGCGCCAGTTCACGCTCAGAGAAGAGGCCCTGGTAGCAGAGGCCACCGTGGGAGAGGGTGACGCTCATGGCGAGCGCCGACTCGGTGGTGACCCAGTGGGGTGTCAGAGCGTGGCTCCACAGCTGGTCTCCGGGTCGCATGGTGACGGAGTGTCGATCGGCCACGTCGTGCTCGGGCGGTTCCTCGCCGGTCGTCTCACCGATGACCGCCGCATCGGCTGACAGATGCTTGTCGGGGGCGAGGTAGCTGTGGAACGTTTTGGTGCCGTGGACCTGCCAAACCAGTCCGTGCGAGTTGTCATTGTGGTACGTCGAGGACGCACCCTCGGTGGACAGGAACAGGATGGGTGCCAGGCGCTGCCAGGTGAAGCCCCGGGCGGACAGGTGGGTGCGCCAGGGGATCATGACCTCATCCTGGAAGCCGCTCAGGAGGTCGTCGTAGAAGCGACTGAGGTTGAAGTGCACCAGCCGGAATGGCCAAGTGACGACCTCTTCGAGCGGGGCGGTGCGGAAAGTGGCGGTACGGTCCATGCGCACCTGCCAGTCGTCGTCCCCAAGGATCGTGAACCGGGCCTCCTCGTCCTGGCGGATGTGGTCCAGGACGTCGACGGCGGGCAGGAACGTGTAGCCGAAGCGAGCGTCCAGCGGAAAGTTCGGCGGCTGCCGCCACCGGCCGGTGAAGTCATCAGGAGTCGTGATCGTCATAGGACAGTCCATGGAGTCGTGTGCGGGCAGCCCGCCCTCATGCCTGCGTGGCACACGACGCACTGCGTTCGTCGGACGCGGCGGAAGGGCGGCAGATGGCAGCGCAGTCCGGGGTTACCCGGTCCTGCGCCGGAGCGGTCAGGAACTGTCTGATCTCGGCACGGGGCGCGTGGACGCTGACCGACGCCTGGCCGTAGGGACAGCGCCGCATGTGGCCGTCAGCGGACACGTAAGCGGTCGCCGAGCGGCACGACCAGCGATCGCCCCCTGTGGCGGGCAGCTGAAGATCCCGCAGCTCGTCGAGGTACTCCCGGTACCGGTCGGACAGATTGAAGTAGCGGCCCAGCACGTCGGCGTCGAGATGTTGCTGGACCAGATAGTCCTGCACCGACTTGCCGTCGCGGCGCAGGGCACGCTCGTCGAGGACCACCGGGCTGAACTGGACCTCCACTCCTGCGGCAGATACGAGGCCGGCCAACTCCCGACACTCGCTGTCGCTCAAGCCCCAGCAGGTCACGTGCAGGATCTTCGTCCCGGTGCTGATCGCGCGCAGCGTGTCGATGCCCGAAGCCGCTGTGCGGGTGGTGCGTCCCAGCAGCATCGCGCCTTGTGAGTCGGCGGAGACGGTCACGTTGGCCAGCAGATGCGCCACCGTGGAGAGGGTGACGACCTCGGCCACGGCACGGGCTGAGGTCACCATCGACACAGACATACCGAACTGGCGGGCCAGCCGCGCGAGCTGCCTGAGCTGCGGGTGGTGGGTCGGTTCGCCACCGGTCAGGCATACCCCGTCCACGCCCATCTCCTTCAGCCGCGACAGGGTGCGGGTGTAGGTCGCGGTGTCGAGGAAGCCGTGAGCGCGGTCGGCGCGGAAACAGAACCCGCAGGCCACCTTGCAGTGCCCCGCCGTGGAGATCAGCGCCGTGCGAACGTGGGCGCTCATTGCACCCCCGTGTTGTCCCACACGGCGATCTCCACGGTGCTCGTATAGAACGCGCACATCTCGGGGTCCGGGGTATCGCCGCCGATGAGGGCCTGCTCGTTGCGGGACGGGCCGCCACAGATCGCGAGTGCCGGGCAGTTCCCGCATTCGGGGATGGGAGCGACCCTCTTCGCCACGCCGGTCAGGCTGTCCGGATCGGCTCGCACCTCATCGAGGGTGCGCAGGAACGACGGCTCGGTGAAGTTGATGTCGCACAGGCTGACCCGGTTGCCGGGCAGCAGGGCGGCGTTCAGGCTGCGGTCGCCCTGCATGTGGTCGAACAGCATCGGCCGGCGGGTGTCCAGGGCCTGGAAGGCGCGGTCCAGGACGGAGAACAGCATTCCGCCCCTTGCCAGGGCGGTCAGCCGGGCCTCGTACAACTCGCGCGCCAGGTCGGTGCCGTTGACCTGCCAGCGGCCCGCGGTCGGGATGGGCGTGTTGACGTAGATGAACTTCAGCCCGAGGTCATCGATGATCCACCGGACAGTCTCGGCGAGGCGTCCGATGTTCGCGGCCGTCGGGGTGAGGTTGCAGCCCACGTGCAGCCCATCAGCCTCGACGAACCGGGCGACGTTGCGGCGAATCCGGTCGTCCGCGGGCTGACCGCCGAGCAGAAGGCGGTGCGCGGAGTTGATTCCCGGCGGACCGTCGATGGAGATACCGACTCCGTACTCGTACGCCACGAAGTGGTCGAGGGCAGCGTCGGTCAGGCGGGCACCGTTGGTGACGACCGTGCGCCGCACCCTCGCCACGCCGTAGCGGTCGGCGAGGGTGTCGGCAAGCTGGTCGCCGTACTGAATGAGGTCGAAGCGGATGGTCGGCTCGCCGCCGAACCATTGGATGGACACCTCTTCCTGTCCAGCGTTCTGCTCGAACAGGAACTCCAGCCCTTCCGAGAGCTCTTCCTTCGTCATGTCCGGCTTGCCGGTATTGGTGTCGACGAAGCAGTAGGTGCACGCCATGTTGCAGCGGTCGGTGAGGACCACGCGCAGACCGCTGATGCGAGAGGGGCTGGCGTCCAGGCCGAGGAATCGAAGACGGTCACGGAGTGCTTCGCGCCGGTCGGCCACGGGGCCGCCGGGAGTGAAGCCGAGCCCTGCAAGGGCTTCATGGGTCGCGGTCGGGGGGACCCCGGCGAGGTCGTTAACCTCGCCGGAGTCGATGAACACACTGTCCAGCGCGACCGGGTCGAGGAGAACCGCTTCCCCGTCCCGCTCGTACTGGAAGTACTTCCCCCACAGCATCCGGGGGACGGCCATGGTGGTCAGGCCGCCGTTTCCTCTTCGGCGATCCCGAGTTCGCCCATGATCTCGCGGACCTTCTCCTCGGCGGCGGCCTGGAGCTTCGCGGAGGTGGCCGGCGAGCCACCGTCGGCGAGGACGATCACACCGGGCAGCGTCGGGTTCGGCACGATGACCGTGATGCCGGCCGGGTCGGTACCGATGACCATGATCGCGTCCTTCAGTTCGACCCAGTCGGTGCGCTCCTTGAGCGCCTCGATGATGCGGCCCTGCTTCTCCTGGAAGGAGGCGCGCTCACCCATCCACACGCCCGCCTTGGACTTGGAGTCCACGACGTCCGCGTAGATCAGGTGGTCTTTCTTCTCTCGCCTGGCTTGAGGCATGGCTGATCCTTCCTCGTGCGCTGGATGTACTCGAACAACCCCCGCAGACCGGCCGGGTACCGCCCCGCTCAGGGGGCGCGGGCGGAGCGGCGCTTGGCAGCACTGCGACAACCGGGCACGGGGTTGTGCAGGCCCCCGGGTCTCCAGCCCCGCCGCTCCGCGGTGCACAGCAGCGTGGTGAGACGTGGCTTCGCAGTGACGTGGTGACATCATGCTGACCCGCGAGGTCCTATTCGAGGACTCGGACAGGCCATCAAAAGGACTTGTGCGGGACCTAGTTACTCTTTGGTGGGCGTGTTTGCGCCACGATGAGGACATCGCATGCCGCTCTCTGACGAGAGCTCGTCCCGGAGGAGATCCATGGCGCGTCCCGCAGGCAACATCAAACTCAAGGCCGCCCGTCTGGCTGCCGGATACAACTCCCAGCAAGCCTTGGCCGACGCCATCACCAAGGTGGCACCAAGCCTCGGCATCAGGGGTCTGGCTGTCGGCGTCCGGCAGATCCGGCGCTGGGAGTCCGCCTCACCGCCCTGGCCGCAGCCCGATGTGCACCGGGTCCTGACCCACCTCTTGGGGCAGACCATGGAAGACCTCGGATTCACACCTCCGTGGGGAAGCGCACGGACCCAGCCCAGCACCGTGACCGGCGGCACCCCCCGCGCCCCGCTGGCCGGAGCCAGGTTGGCTTCCGTGCCCGCTCAAGGCGGGGCCACGACACAGCCAGCGAGTGTCGGCAGGCATTTCGAGGCTGTCACCCGCGCGCATCGGCACCTGTACTGGTCCGTCGCCCCTGCCGTGCTGCATCCGGCGATCCTGGAGCATGCCCGTCTGGGGTGCGCTCTCCTCCCAGAAACGGCGAACCCAGCCCGTCAGACCGTCGCGGCCGCACTGGCCGAGTCCTACCTGCTGGCCGGCCGTATCGAGTTCTTCGACCTGCAACAGCCAGGACAGGCTTCAGAGACCCTCCTACGGGCTCTACAGGCAGCAGGCGAAGCGGATGACCCTTTGCTCGGAGCGGCCATCCTCGCGCACATGGCCTTCATCCCGGGCTGGGCGGACGACCGGGAAGCCGCAGCCGAGCGCATGCTGGCCGCCCGTACCTACGCCCGCCGCGGGCACGCATCGGCGGAGTTCTGGGCGTGGCTGGATGCCGTAGAGGCGGAATGCGAGACCCGCTGCGGAGATCCTCACGCAGCCCTGCGCTTGATCCGCCGCGCCGAGGACACACTCGCCGAGGGCTCCGAACACGCCACGCCTGACTGGGTGGACTGGTTCAGCCCTGTCCGCCTGTCCGCGTTCAAAGGCAACACGCAGTTGAAGGCCGGCCACTTGCCGCAGGCTCGCCAGACACTCCTCGACGTACTCGACGGCCTGCCACCCGAGTCGGACAAACAGCGCACCGTCGTCCTTGGCGACCTCGCCGCAGTCGAAGCCGCAGACGGCAAACCGGAGGAGGCATGCCGATACGCCATCATGGCCCTCGACCAGTTGGCTATCACCTGGTACGCCACCGGCATGGATCGCATCCGCGAGGTCCGGCGCACGCTCGCCCCCTGGCAGCACGAGCAGTGCGTCCGGAACCTCGATGACCGTCTCTACGACTGGGGCACGACGGTCAGCGCCCTCCAGCGTTGAACTTGGCAATCTTCTCCGGCAGTTCCGCCAGCGAATCGATGCGCATCGTCGTGATGGCGTCCGCGTCCGGATCGCGCTGCTGGATCGTGCCCCAGGGGCCGCGTCGGATGAGGGCCGTCAGGAGCCCCGCCTGTACGGCAGGGCGGATGTCGTTGTCGAGCCGGTCACCGACGTAAAGGATCTCGCCAGGCTCAGCAGGCGTCGCCTCGATGACATGCTCGAAGAAGCTGGCGTCCGGCTTTGACGCTCCCCAGTCGTCGCTGGTGGCAATCATGTCGGAAGGAAGATCCAGCCCACGCAGCAGACCGCCGGCCCGCACGGTCTGGTTCCCGGCGATGCCAACCCACAGCCCCGCTTCACGCAGGGCTGCCAGGGTGGGCCGGACGTCAGGGTAGAGATCATCCTCGCCAAACCACTCCGGCTTCCCGGCAGCCGCGCGCTTCTCCCGCTCCTCAGTCAGGTCGAACCCGGGCCGGAACTCCTGGAACGTCTCCCGGTAGTCGCGCCCCTGCGCGATGACGGCCCCGAACATCGCCGCGAAGGTGTGCCGTGGCACCCCCAGCCAGTCCGCCCACGTTCCGTACTCCCGGGTCTCGTCAACAAGACACTCGCCCACGTCGAATACCACCGCACGAATCATGCTCGGCAGGTTAGCTAAGGAGCGACGGTCCGCTCGGGGCTGGGGCTGGGTCGAGCGCCCTTTCCTGCTGCGCGCTGCGCGGCACATGGCTCCTGCACGGTGCCAGCCGCGCGGTCACTCAGAAGTCGACCCGGGATCGTCAGGCAGACCGTCACACGTGAGGACCATGTCGGGCTCGTCGAGGTACCACGAGTAAGAGTGGCTGGCGAGTTTCGGTAGCGCGACCTGGCTGGCCCGTGCCCTCTGCCCTCGAACGCCGTGAGAAACCGGCATTTATCGGCCGATAGGCCACCCTTAGACGCCCATTCGGTAAAGTCTTTCTTGCGCGATTCTGTGATAGGACCGCCAGTCGCCACGGCTTCAACGAACCAGAAATGCCCGCACTCTTCGGCCAGATCCACGATGAGGCAATCGGGGAGCAATTTAGCTACATCAAGCGGCATCTTGATCTTCTTCAAGAAAGCAATATCCTCGGACCGTACCTTTTCTTGGGACTGAGAGATGAAGAGAACCCTTGGTTCCAGCATTACGCGGGGGCAAAATTTCTCGATCACGTCCTTCAGTATCCAGCTGCTCTCGCCTGTCGAAAGCTGTCTTTCCGTTCCGTCCGGAAGGCGGGCTGATACCCCTACCTCACCCTTGGCCTTTCTGCGCAACTCATCGACTCGCGAGAGTGCTACCGGATCAAAAGCCTTGTCTTGCCACGCCTTGATGGCCTCGCTCAGATCCTCTCCTACCAGTGCCGGGTCGAGGAGTTTCACGAACTCCGGATCCAAGGTGTAGCGGGGTCTCTGGGAGGTGGTTTTCACGCTTTCGTCGACCCGGAGCACGTCGTGATCACTCCAGGATCGCAGCGTCTGGTCACGGAGCAGGCTTGCGAGATCCGCAGGTAATAATATTGACCGATCCTCATTCGGGACGAAGAGGTCGTGGGTTCAAATCCCGCCACCCCGCACAGTGAAACACCAGGTCAGGGGCCTGATCCGCTTAGCGGGTCGGCCCCTGAGTGGTTCCTGGGGCCGTTTTGGGAGCCATTTGCGAGCCGACTTCGGAATTCGGCTCCCCTGGCGGCCACTCTTCGAGATCAGGGAGCTGGTCGGCACACGCCGCCCGACGGTCGGCTACCCCCATCGCCGGGCTCAGCGGGCGGCGGCACGGCATAGTCGTGGTCCTCCGCAGTCTCCCGCAACGTCCGTTCCTCCAGGTTCAGATCACTTGACGGAAAGCAACGCCCGAGTCTCCTCGGCGCACCCCCACGACAGCGTGACGCCGGCGCCTCCGTGCCCGTAGTTGTGCACGACCGCAGTGCCGTCCTCCCGCGCCTCTTCCCCGTGGGGGTAGAAGCACAGAGGGTCCGGGGAGAGGCCGGTGTCCTCGGAGAAGAACTCGGTCAACCCAGGTTGGTGACGACGACGTGCTGGCCGCGGATGGGCCGAAGGTCAGGGGCCGGAACCAGGTCGCGTGACCCGAGACTGGTGAGCCGGCCGCCCGTTGCCGGGTCCTGGGCCAGCTCCCGGAAGATCTCCAAGGACCGTTGTCCCCACTGGTCGACCTTGTCCTTCCGCTCGACCAGGTAAGGCCCCCACATCGCCGCAGCCGCCAGCGACGTGCCCCCGGCACCTGCTCGGCGACCACGTGCACCGAAGCCCCGGACTCGGCGAGAACAACGGCCGTGGTAAGCCCAGCCACCCCAGCCCCGGCAACGACAACGCGCTCCCCTGCGGTCATGAACCCCACCCTAAGCACCGAACGTAGCCGCTGGTTTCTCGTGTCGGACTACCTCTCACTGCCCCGCTGCTACGGTCGCGTGTATGACGCTCTCGGTCGCCATGAGTCAGGCTGTTGACCTACGCGTACAGCCGGTTGACGAGATTCTGGGTCGCGTAGCGCGGTCTCTGCAGGTGCGTTTCCTACCGGATACGGTGGTGCGCAAGCGCCGGTCCGTAGGAGCACGGACAAACCGCGAGACCTGGGTCCGCATCGAGCGACGCCCGCTCGCCAGGATCAGCGATCAGGGATGGAACGGCGCGGAGTGCGCCGCCCGCTTGAATGGCGTCGCCCAGCCGGCATGGCAGGGATGCGTGGTCTGGCGGGACGCGAACGAACCGGTGATGTGGCGGGCCGACGAAACTGACCTCCTGCCCGCCGCTCCGGTCGGAAACGCCATTCTGAGTGGGGCCCCCGAACTCCCGGACGAGTGGTGGGATCGGTTGAACGCCTCTCTGGACGCGCTGGCAACGCACCAGACGAGGCGGGTCGCCACACCCGACACCGAGACCATCACCCAGGCGTCGGTCACCGAGACCATCCGAGCTGTCTTTCCCGGCGACTTCGATACGACCGTCCAGCGTTGGGTGCCTGCCCACGCCGACCTGAACTGGGCCAACGTCACGGCGCCGGTGTTCAGCCTCTTCGACTGGGAGGACTGGGGGAACGCCCCACAGGGACTGGACTCGGCCTCACTGTGGGCGAGCTCGCTTGCCGTCCCTTCTCTGGCCGATCGTGTACGGCAGGAGCGTCGGTGGGACTTCGAGAGCCGGGACGGCAAGCTGATGACGCTGTTCGTCTGCGCGAAGATCCTTGGGCCGTACGCGCACCCTGAGGATCCTCGGTTGGAGCCTGCACAGCGCACGGCCGAGCAGGTCATCGAGGAGCTTCAAGCGGAGTGATCACGCGAGCAGTCGCGGAGGAGCTTCCGGTACTCCTGGACGGTCCGCTCCTCCACCTGGCCTGCCAGGGCTCCGACGAGTTCCCCAAGGTGGGTCGGCTCGTCGGTGCCCACGGCGAACCGGGATCCCTATTGCCGAAGCCGTTGTTATTCCACGGGATCTCGCCCAGGTCCTTGGAGCGGTAACACACACAGAGGTACGGCGACGGAGGCGGGGTTTCCTGGGGCGGGTGAGGACTACGCCAGTCCCAGGATCACGCGGACGCACTCTTCAACTCGCCGTATCTCGCTCGGAGCCAGCAGGCCGAGACGCCGCCGAAGCCTGGGTTTGTCGACGGTGTGCAGGTCGGTGCAGTTCACGTATGACTCGTCGTACTTGGTCACCCCGCAGTCCGGACCGATCGGGACGTGGGTGGAGACGGGGCCCGGTGTCCCGGTGATCACGGCGACGGTGACCGCCGACAGTGGTTCCGCGACGCGGTTCACCGTGAGGACGAGAACCGGATGCGGGCCGAGGGGGCTGGGGAGGGCGCAACCCCATACCTCGCCCCGCAGGGCGGAGCCGATGTTCACCATTCGGTCTCGTCCGCTGCCGCCAGTTCGTCCTCGGTCGCGGGCAGAACGCCCGCGGGGGTCGGAGCCTGGGAGCCCTGGTAGAACTCGCGGATCTCTCGGGAAGCGGCAACCTCGGCCGCCTCGCGGGAGAGGAGTCGAAGTCCCTCGCGCAGGGCGTCGGAGAGCGAGTGCAGCTTGAGGGTCTGCATCACCTGTTGCAGGTCCTCAAGCTCGTCCGGTCGCAGTCGCACCTGGGCCACGCTCGTCGCGCCGCCCCCGACCTGCTTCGGACGGGCCGCGGCCGCGGTGCGCCTCCTGGCCGCGGTACCCGAGGCGCGGTTCTTCGGGTCGGTCTTCGAAGCCATTCCTACCTCCCCTCCCATCGTGTATGACAAATGTCGTACAGCCAGTGTCATCCTCGTGTCCCGGCTGGTCAAGCGCTCTGAATCAACGACTCAGGCGGTGGCTGGCAGGTGTTCCTCAGCCCGTCGGCAGTCCCGGCAACGGCCGGGTTGCGCCGCACGGAATCCCCGGTCGCAGCCGTCGCAGTTCCGCATGGGCACGACGGCCGGACCTGCTGGGGGTTCTGCGCCTCTCGCCGGTGCGGACAGGGGAGTCTCCTTGAGCCGGTAGGCGAGGATGCCGGCCGGGCGGGTCAGGAAGTGGTCCGGGAGCCGTGCGGTGAGGTGGTCCGTGATCTGTGTGGGCAGAAGGCCCGCCGCGAGCCACCGGGTGACGGCCGGGGCGAGGCGGGCGGCTTCCTGCTCGGTGAGGACGAGGCGGGGGTCGACCCGGTGCAGTGCGGCGAGTACGGCGATGGCCTTGGGGTCGGCGTCCGCGAGCGGGACCGGGGCCGGTGTCTCCGCCTCGGGTGGCGTGGACGCCTGCGCTGTTTCCGGTACGGCCGGTGACGGGGGCGGGACCGACGCGGCGTCGGGTCGCTTCCTGGGGCGGCGCGGTCGGGGAGGCTCGGGCGGGCCGTCCGGATCGGGCTCGGGAGCACCGCCGGGGACGTCGTAGAAGTACGTGCGGGTACGGACCTGCCCGGTGGGCGTCCGCTCGCGGCGACGCTCCAGGTATCCGGCCTCCTCCAGCTCCCTGAGCGCTCGCGAGATGAGGATCTCGCCCTCGCTGAAGTGCTCGCACAGGGCGGTGATGGTCACGGGGGTGCCGTCGGGCAGGGAGAGGATGTACGCCGCGACACCGACCGTGACCGCGCTGCCGCGCCGTTGCGCGAGGGCGTTGGAGATCACCGTGAAGTCGGCCGTCAGCCGGGTGCGGACGTGGATCACGCCGGAGGTCGGAGGTCCGGCGGAGGCGCGCAGGGGCGCGTTAGACTGCGGGTCAGCCATCGGGAAGTCTGTCTCTTCCTGATCGGTCAGGCCCTCGTTCGGGATTGCCGTCCCGGCCGGGGGCCGATGTCTGTGTGCGGTTGTCGCGGCGAACGTAACCGCCCTGATCCCGCGCCTGCAAGCCGGTCACTCGGACGGGTGACGCGGGCTTCGCGGCCGGGGAGGGTGGGTGGGCGGGTAGTTCTTTCCCCCGGTTCTTTGGGGAGGTCAGCGGCCTGCCGGGCCCTCGCGGACAGGGGTCCGGTGGGCCCGGGGCGTGGACGGTGACCGGAGCCCGGCGGGCTCAGTGACGGTGGCCGCCGGCCTTCAACTCGCCTATGAAGGCGGTCCATGAGGCGGCCTCGAAACACAGTGCAGGGCCGTGCGGGACCTTGCTGTCACGGACGGGGACGACGGTCTCGTGGAGTCCGTCGGCCACCTCCACGCAGTCGCCCCCCGCCTGATTGCTGTAGCTGCTCTTGCGCCAGGCGACGCCGTTCAGATCGGGTCGGGAGATTCGCGCCACGGTAGTTGCCCTCCATGGTGGACCGGATCATGTCGAGCGACATGAGCGGGGGCAGCGCTGCCGCCCGCAGCCGATCGTAAATCACCTTGTAGCGACTGACATTGACTGGTTCTTCGATGAGTTGGCCGTAGTCCGAGCCTTCTGTGTAGGCCACTTCCGAGCCATCCGGGAGTGTCAGGATCGTCAGCGACCCGCCCATTGCCTCGTGTCCGCCTTGGTCGAACGGCAGCACCTGAATGCTGATGTGACGTTCCGCTGCCGCATCGAGCAGACGGGTCAACTGCTGCCGCATCACGCCATGACCGCCGATGGGACGCCTCAACACCGCCTCGTCCAGGATCACCACCAACTCCGGCCGGTCGGGCGAACTCAGTCGTTCCTGCCGTCCCATACGGGCTGCGGCCCGCTCCTCCAACTGATCTTCGCCGTCGAGCATTGCGTCCAGAGCGAGAACCGCTCGCGCGTAGTCCTCCGTCTGCAACAGACCCGGCACCACATGTGCCGCGTACTGCCGAATGACCACCGCCCGCTCCGAGTACTCCATGAACTTCCGCGACCAGTCCGGAAACGCCTCCCGGTACACGTACGGCCACAGCTCCACCAGCAAGTCGTCCGCACCGAGCGTCACATCCAGCGCCCGCGCCAGCTCCAGTGTCGGTTTCGCCCCGGACGCCCGCTCGATCTGTGTGATCCGCGTACCCACCACGTGGACCTTGTCGCCGAGTTCGGTCTGGGTCAGTCCGGCCGCCAGGCGGAGCCTGCGCACCCGCGCACCGAACAGTGCGGCCATCGAGGTACTGGGGTCGATTCCGTTGGCCAAAGCGTCACTTCCGTTCCTTACAGGTCGAAAAGTAAGGCTGCGTCATCTGTTGAGCGTAGGGCGGCAGGACGACTCTTGAGAGCGGAACGTGACGGGTCGCGCACATCGTGCGACGCCTCCCTGCTCGACGGAGAAGGACGGAACAGACCGTGCTGACAGAAACGACCGCCCCGGCGGACCAACCGGAGCGTGGTGCCGCGCCACTCGCGTCGGAGGTGGATGCCCTCACGGCCGTACGGAACGAACTGCCTCTTGTTGCCCAGTTCGTCTCCTCTCCCCGGGGCGCGCGACTCGCCCGGCGGCTCGCCGTACGGCGCATGGAGGAGTGGGGATATCCGCCGGCATCGGACGCGTCGTGCGCGGTCGCCCTCGTCGTCGCCGAACTCGCGGCGAACGCCGTGCGGCACGGCCGCGTAGCGGGACGGGACTTCTGCCTCCGACTCGCTCTCGACACGGCGGCGGGCCTGGTTCGCGTCGAGGTCGCGGACGCGGCCGGCGGGAAACGGCCCCCCACGACCCCGCCTTCGTCGGCTCCTGAGGGCGAGTCGGGCCGAGGACTGCTTCTTGTGGATGCCCTGGCCGTGCGCTGGGGATCGGCGCCGCGTCACCCGCTGGGCAAGACGGTGTGGGCGGAAGTGGCCATCACCCACGACACGCGGCTCCAGCGGGCCTTCACCAACCAGGAACTCCCGGTGACCGTGCTGGAGGTGGAGCGGGGAACGGGGGGTCTGCCGCCCGTCTGACGGGCGTGCGTCAGCGTCGCTCGTCCTTGGGCTTCCGCTCGCTGGGCAGGAAGGCGTCCGGGTTGACGTACCGCACGCGGCGCAGCCACAGGGCGCCGCCGCCGATGCTGGCCATGACGAAGCCGGCGAGCGTGAGCAGGAGCAGGAAGCTGCGCAGCGGGGTGGCGTCGACGCGTTCGTAGCCGGCCCAGCTGGCGATGCACAGGACGGTGCCGGCGCCGAACAGGGCGAGGGAGCGCCAGGACATCCAGGTCTTCAGCGCCTCGACGGGGTCGCCGTCGACCCACAACAGTTGTGAACGGCGGGTGGTGACGGCCGACTTGACGGCGGTGACCGCGCCCTCGGGCTCGCCGTCCGGGGTGAGGTCCAGGTACTCCCACAGGTCGGCCAGGGCCTCGTACGCCTGCTGGTCGTCGTAGTGGACGGGTTCGACGACGGTGCCGTCGCCGAGGGCCGTCTCCTCCTCGGCGCGGCGCTGGAACTCCTTGTTGATGACGTCGGTCGGCACGGGCGCCTCACCGGCGAGAATCTGCCGCAGGTGCTGGCAGAACGCGCCGATGACGGGCTTGCGACGGACAGCGTGCACCGCTTCCTTGAGGTCCGCCATGCCGCTCTCGCCGTAGGAGAGGTAGTCGCGCATGACGACCGCCAGGGCGTGGGCGGAGGGAGCGGGAGGCGGCTGTTCGGTCACGGGGTTGTCCCTTCCCATTCAAGGCCGTCGGTACCCAAGGAGATTGGAAGTATAGACACTTGCTCGTAGGGTATAGACACACGAGCATCCTGACCCGGGTGCGGCCAACGGGGGGCACACCGAACAGTGGACAAGAAGACCCTCATAGCGATCCTTGCCGTCTGCGCGTTCCTGTTCAGCGGCTGTGGCGGCATGATGTTCGTCAGCGGGGGCGCGGTCATAGGCGCCGCCAGCATCTTCTCCGGTGTCTTCGGCAGCGAGGGCGGTGGCGACGGCGACGGCGGCGGCGGTCTGCCCGGTGGGACCGTGTGCGACCCGGGCGGCGAGAAGATCCAAACCAACGTCCCCGGTGTCGGCCCGTACACGGTCAACGAGGAGCAGATGGGCAACGCGGCGATCATCGTGCGTGTCGGTCAGAAGACCAAGGTCCCCGACGCCGGTCTGGTCATCGCCATCATGACGGCCCTTCAGGAGAGTCAGCTCCGCAACATCGACTACGGCGACCGGGACAGCGTCGGCCTCTTCCAGCAGCGCCCGTCGGCCGGCTGGGGCTCCGTCAAAGAGATCATGGACCCCAACTACTCCGCGAAGGCGTTCTACGGCGGCCCCAACCACCCGAGCCCGCCCAACCCCCGCGGTCTGCTCGGCGTCCCCAATTGGGAGCAGATGGACAAGGGCGCGGCCGCTCAGGCCGTTCAGGTCTCGGCCTTCCCCGACGCCTACTCCAAGTGGGAGGGCGTCTCGGGCCTGATCGTCGGCCGCGCCAAGAACATCAAGTGCAACGACGTCGGCCTCAGCGGTGACGTCGGCAAGGTGATCCAGGCCGCCAAGAACCAGCTCGGCATCGACTACTGCTGGGGCGGCGGCGACGCCAACGGGCCGACGTACACCAGGGACTGCCCCTCGGGCGTCAAGACCGGCTTCGACTGCTCGGGGCTCACGCTCTACGCGTACGCGCAGGTCGGCATCACTCTCGGCCACTACACCGGCGACCAGTGGAACGCCGGCATCAGGGTGAGCTCGTACAGTTCGCTCAAGCCGGGGGATCTGATGTTCTGGTCGGACACCGGCACGGTCGGCGGCATCCACCATGTGAGCATGTATCTGGGCAACGACCAGATGATCCACGCGCCGCGCACCGGCAAGACCGTGGAGATCGTCCCCAACGTCAGCAAGAACAGCTACTGGATGGACCAGTGGATCGGCGGCTCGCGGCTGCTCAAGGACGGCGGCGGCAAGGCCGAGAAGCCGGTCGACGACGGAACCGACTAGGCCGCGCCCGGACGACGCTTCGCCAGGAGGACCCTGTGATCGCAATGCCCCGCCGCGCGGCGGCCCTGTGCTGCCTGGCGGCCCTGGCCGCCACCGCCCTGCTCGGCGGCTGCACGAGGGACGAGGAGCCGGACCCCGCGCCCTCGTCCTCCGGGCCCTCGGTGAGCGCCGCGCCCGGCGCCGGGCAGTCGACGCCTCCGCCGGCCGGGAACCCGACCGGCCCGAGCGCGAGTCCCAGCGCGGTGGACCACAGCGACCCGGAGATGGTGGCGGCCGCCTTCGTCACCGCCTACACCAAGCAGAACTGGAAGGTCGACGGCCCGCGCGCCTATCTGGACCGGATCGCGCCGTACACCACCACCGCCTACCTGGCGAAGCTGCGCGGCAGCAGCGGCGACCGCTGCGGTGTCACCTGTGAGGCGGCGCAGAAGAGGGGAGTGACGGTCAGCGCGTCCAATGTCGCGACGGTGATCCCGGGCGAGGCGCCGCGCACTCCGACCGCGGTGTGGGTGCAGGTCACCTACGTGGAGCGGACCACCTGGGGCGGCGGCGGGGACGGCGCCAACGAGGCCATGAACCTCAAGGTGGTCAAGACGGGCGGCAAGTGGCTGGTGGACGCGCGGACCGGCGAGTGAGCCCAGAGGGCCTCGCCGGGCGGCGCGGGCGGCGTCAGCGGCCCGGCGCCACCGTCTGGAAGCCGTCCGCGAGCAGCGCCGCGAGGTCCATGTACGCGCCGCGGGTCGCCGACGACACCTGGTCGTAGTGGATCGTGCCGCCCATGTAGAGCTGCTGGTCGTAGGGGATCCGGATCACGTGGGTGCACAGCTGCCGGAAGTAGTCCACCAGCGTGTTCATGTTGATCCCGACGGCCTTCGGCGCGTCCATGGTGATCACCACGACGGCGTCCCGCACCAGGTGCGGATAGCCCTGCGCGTACACCTCGTCCAGCGTCTTGGCGGCACGCCGGGCGGCGTCGAAGCGCGGCGCGGCCACGACGACCAGCCGGTCGGTGTGGGCCAGCGTGCCCTTCATGGCGGAGTGCTTCATGCCGGTGCCGCTGTCGGTGATGACGATGTCGAAGGCCCGGGTGAGGATGTCCTGCGCGGTGCGGTACTGCTCCTCGTCGAACAGCTCGCTGATGTCCGGGTTCTGTTCGCTGGCCGCCACCATCAGCCGGTCGGCCTGGCCGAGGTACTGGTGGATCTGGAGCGGGTCGGTCAGTCCCGGCCCGCCCGCCTCGCGCCGCAGGCGGTCGGCATTGACCAGGTCCCGCACGGTCGGCATGATCCGCTCGCCCAGCAGCCGGTCGGCGAGCGTGCCGGCGTGCGGGTTGGCGTCGATCGCGACCGTGCGGTCGGCCCGGTAGCGGGCGAAGGTGAGGCCCAGCATGGCGGAGGTCGTCGTCTTGCCGACGCCGCCCTTGATGCTGGAGACACTGATCCGGTACGGCCGCACGACGGGCGTCTGCAACCGGGCGAGCCGCTGCTGCTCGGGCCCGGAGACCCGGCCGCCCTTGCGCCGCAGGAACCCGCGGCGGGCATCGCCGCCGGTGACGTAGGGGTTGGCGGGCGCGGAGTGCGGCGGGCCCTGCGCACCCGACGCGGGCAGCACCGTCCCGTCGGGCAGCGGAGCGGGCGCGGGAGCGGTCGCCCCGTACGGCTGGGCGGTCGCGTAACCGTCGGGAGTCGCGTACCCGTCCGGAGTCGCGTACCCCTCCGGAGTCGCGTACCCCTCCGGAGTCGCGTACCCGTCCGGAGTCGCGTACGGCTGGGCCGTCGCGTACGGCGGCGCTGTGCCGTCGGGCAGCGGGGCGGGGGTGGGCGCGGGGGCGGTGGAGCCGTCCGGCAGCGGCACCGGTGCGGGACCGGGCGCGGGCGGCGTGTGCGGCGCGACGGGCGGAATGTGGGGTGCGGCGACGGGCGGCCCGGCCGGCGGCGTGACAGGGGCCGGGGCCACGGGAGCCGGCGTCGTCTGAGCCGGAGTCACCTGGGCACGCGTCGCGGGGGCGTGCGTCATGGGGTCCGGTGCGGTCGGAGCCGATGGCGCGGGGCCGTGTTCCGCCGGGACCGGGGCCGGCAGCGGTGGGAGCATGCGGGCGTGGGTCGGGGGCAGCTCGTCCTCGTCATGGTCGGCGGCCGACGACGCGCCGAAGGCGCTGTTCTCGGACACGCTGTTCTCCCCCACCGTTCAGTGCCCGCCCGGCCCCCGAACCGTCAGCAGGTCCACCGGACTAGTCCTTCGGAGTGTACAAGGACAACAGTCGGCGGCTGACGGTCTGCGGCCGGGTGGGCTTACCCGTCGCGTACTTGACCAGCATCTCTTCCAGGATCGCCGTGAGGTTCGTCCCCTCGACCTCGGCGCGCGCGTGGGCCATGGCCAGGTAGCGCGCCGGGAAGCGGTTGACGACCGGCACCTTGCGGGCGTTCTCCGGCGGGAGCTCCGTGGGGACCTCCGGCCGTTTGGCGCCCTGCCGCTTGGGTGCCTGGCTCAGTTCGTTGCGCCGGCGTCGGCGCAGGACGCCGAGCGCTTCCTCCTCGGTGATCGGGCCCCGGTTCGGGGTCCATTCGAGGGGCTCGAGCTCCCCGGGCAGCGCGACCTCTTCGTCCACCCCTTCGGGGCGGCGGGTCAGTGCGGCCTTCGACGTCACCATCCGCCGACGATGGGACCGCCGCGGAATATCCGAAGTGCTCATCGCCTCTCCAGCAAATGATCGACGACTCGGGGCGGACGCTCTGCTTACTCGAGCGTCATATCACTGTGTACAGACACTACCCCATGGCATTCAGCACAGTCATGCCATGGCTTCCTCACAGGTCCCCCACGACATTCACCTGACCCAAAACCGCCTTTCCGTCCCCGAGTTCCGTCCAGAACTGATCGTCGGCGTCCGGCGCCGCGAGGTTCACGTCGAAGCAGATACCCAGCAGACACGAACTCCCGACGCCCGGTAGGAACCATTCCGGCGGCACCGCACCGGGCAGGTCGCCGAACAGCCAGGGGTACCCGGCCAGGTCCACGGCCAGCCCCTGTTCGCGTACCCGCACGCTGAGGAGCGGCACCTCCGATATCTCGGTCATCTCGTCGCCGTGCGGGCGGGTGAATCCCCACACGCCCGACAGGTAGTCCAGGTCGCTCCGCATCGCCGGTCCGCCACTCGCGCCCGCCCGGCACATCTCCCGGTCGTGGGCCACGAACAGACCCCGGGGCAGGGACAGCAACAGCGACGCCCCGGCCGGATCGAATGCGTCCGTTATTCGCGCGGACCATTCGCACTTCCTGACATCCAAGGTCAGGGATCCCCGGGTCTTTCCGCGTACGGCATTCTCTCGCTTCACGGCCTGCTCCCCCGAACAACGCTCTCAGTGGCGCAGCGGTTACAGCTGCAACTCTCGTCTCCAGCAGCCATCATGTCAGCCGGACGGACTCACTGAGTCACCGTTCCGACACAGCCCGATCCTGACTGTGCATCAACAAGAAAAGGCCTCCGCGGAGTTCACAGACCGAGCGAGGAACGCCGTCCCAGATCGTCCCGGCGGCGCCGCGCCGCCTCCAGTTCGCGCCGCGCGCCGGGCACCTTCAGCCAGGTCCGCACCACCGCTTCGCCGATCCGCTCCCCCTCCTGGGGATCAGCGACCCGGGCCCAGCAGTAGTGCGCGTTGCCGGCGTTCTCGCGGACCTGGGCGCTGCGGTCGCCGGAGACCTCCAGCCAGGCCGCCGTGATGTCCAGGTACAGCTCGGCCGCGCGGCCCCAGTCGTGGGCGAGGGTGCTGATGTGCGCGCGGACCGCGCGGGCCTGGAGGACGTGCGGGTGCGTGGCGCCGAACAGCAGGCCGGCCTCGCGCTCCAGGTCGGCGGCGAGCGTCATGGCGGCCTCGATCCGCCCGCTCTCCCCCGCCTCGGAGATCCGCGCCAGCCGTTCCCGGAACCGCTCGGGCGGCTGCGGGGTCTGCACGACGTCCGACCACTGCGGGTTGAGCACGATGGTCTCGGTGCGCGGGCCGCGCGGCGGGGCGGGGCTGGCCAGCAGGGAGAGGGTGGACGGCGCCGTCGACGACGTCCCGTCGGCGCCCCCGGCCGACGCCTCCGCCTCGGCGTCCTCCTCGACCGTCCCGTCCGGGTGGATGACCAACGGCCAGGTCTCGCCGTCCGGTTCGAACGCCAGGGCGCGCAGCGGCCGGCCCTGTCGGGCCGCCATGCCGATGGCGGTCCGCATCACGGCGGCCCGTACGGCGGCGAGGTCACCGGCGGCGTCGGGCACCACCACGGGCACCCCGCCGACGCTCGCCCGGCCGTCCGCGTACACCACGATCGCCAGCTGTGGCGGTGCCGGATCGGCGGCGCCGGGCCGCACGGCCGGGTCGCTCATCGAGAGCCCCTCTCGTGACTCGTCCCGCCAGGCAAGGTGTACCGGCATGGGCGGTGGGAATCGGTTCGTGAAAGACGGTTCCCGCCATGGTAGAGCGACCTCGCGACAGTACACTGTGTATTGACACTGGCGAGGGGGACAGATGAGCAACGCAAGCGCCGCGGGGATGACCGCGTGGGTGGGGCTGGCCGTCCAGGCCGTCGGCCCGACGGGTGACCGCCCGTACGACGACTGGCTGGCGGAGGTCGAGCGGACCGCCGTCGACCTCTGGCTGATGTCGGCTCCGGGTGGCTCGACCGCGCTCCAGGCGGAGGCGCTGTCCTCCTGTCTGCCGGTCGCGGGGGTCCTGACGCAGGCGCACGTGGACGGCGGACAGGCGCGGGCCCGGCTCGTGCTGCGGGTGCCCGACGGGGAGGGCGGCGACAGCCGGGAGCACACCTTCTTCACCGAGGAGCTGGCCCACCGCAGGGCGCGCGAGGTGCTGGAGCGAGCGCAGGCGCTCATCGGCAAGGGCGTGCGTCTGCTGCTGTCCACGGGCGGCTCCGGCGAGCAGCGCGTGCTGCACGTCAGCGACACGGGTGAGCGCGAGCGCGGCGGCGGGGTCTGGGGCGAGCAGGGCGGTGGGGCCTCCCCCGCGCGGCCGGCCCGGCCGGAGGGGGCGACGGCGGCCCCACAGCCCGCCGTGCACCAGCCCTCCGCACCCGAACCGGCCGCGCACCAGCCTTCCGTTCACGAACCGGCCGCGCACCAGGCGCATGAGCCCGTGGTCCGTGAGCCCGTCGTCGAGGCGGGGCGGGGCGTGGGGGCCTCGGCGGAGCATCAGCGGCCCGTCGCGCAGCCGGTCGCGCCGGCCCCGGCGCCCGAGCCGGCCCCCGAGATCGTGGCCGAGGCGCCCGCCCCGCCGCAGGCGGGGGCGGTCACCTGGGAGGAGGGCTCGGTCAAGGTCTGGCGGAACATCGACCGCTCGTGGCCGAAGGAGTACCGCACCTCGTGCCTGCTCTCGCTGCGTGAGCGGGTGCGGGTCGACGAGCGGGGGCTGGTGCTCAACCTCGACCAGCTGATCGACCTGGCCCAGCAGCTGCCCGACCCGGACACCCCCCGGGGCAAGGACATCGCCGCCCGCTACCCCTCCTGACGGAGGTTCAGGGCGTCAGGACCGGCGCGCCTGCCGTATCCGGCGGACGGCGCGCCGGCCGCGCTCCTCACCCCGTGCCCACAGCACCAGCGCCCCGCTGAGCAGGGCGCCGAGCAGGCCGGCCCGGCCGCCCAGGGCGGCGTAGGCGAGGGCGCCGCCGGCCGAGGAGGCGAGGAAGGTCCAGGCGACGGTGCGCCAGCGGGCCGTGCGCGGCGGGTAGGTGTAGACGGCCACCACGCTGCCGAGCGCGAGCGCGCAGGTGGCCACCAGGGCCTGCGCGTAGTACAGCTGCCAGGCGACGATCAGCGACGCCTGCTGGCGCAGGAGCGTCACCCAGATCAGGAGCGCGAAGACGACCTTGACGTGCTCCATGACCCGGGACGAGCCGGAGGGCAGCAGCCGGCTCCACCGGGAACCGGCCGACGCCGCCTGAGCCTTCTTCTTGCCTTGGCCCGTGCCCTTGCCCTGGCCCGTTCCCCGGCTCCCGCGCTTGTCGCCGCCCTTGCCCGTGCCCTTGGGTCTCGTCCTCGCCGCCACGGTCACCGCCCTCTCACGCCCCGTCCAGGGTCACCGACGTGACGACCCAGCCGACCTCTTCCTGCTCCAGCTCCAGGTCGAGCCGCAGGGCCTCGCTGTCCTCGCCGGTGTTCATCACCACGGACACCTTGACCTTGCCCGCCTCCACGTCCGCCGCGCCGGGGTCGCTGACCGACGTCACGGTGACGCTGTCACCGATCTTCGACAGGTGCTTGTCCCAGTCAGCGGACAGCTGCGCGCTCACCTTGTCCGAGGCGTCGGAGGCGAGCCGCGGCAGCCCGGGGACGAAGGAGTCGGGCGAGTTCGAGTCGGGGTCGTACTTGATGTACACCCCCGCGAAGGCCTGCGCCACCTCCTGCGGCGAGGACTGGGGGGTGAGCGCTCCGCCGTACCCGCCGATCATCGAGGCGGGCCGCGGCACGTAGAGCGGGGCCAGCGGGCGGGCCGCCGGGGCGGCGGCCTTGGCCGCCTCGGCGGCCGCTTCCTCGCTCGCGCGGGTCCGGCCGGCGATGTTGTTCAGCACGAGTCCGAGGACGAACAGCGTGATGAAGAGCGCGGCGAGCTTCCTGCCCCGGTGACTCATGAGGAACCTCCGCCGCTACCGCTGTTGTTCGGGGTGCCGGTGTCGATGCCGGCCGCCAGCCGCACGTTCTGCAGGGCCTGTTCGACCTGCGAGGCGGGCGCCTGCATGTTGGCCAGCACGCCCCGCAGCTCGTTGAGCGCCGTGGACATCGTGGTGGCGACCGGGATCTCCTGGGCCAGCGACTCGACGCGCTGGAGGAAGTCCATGCGGTCGCGCGGCGCGCTCAGGTCCTGCGAGACGGTGCCGATCTCACTGGCCACCCGCGAGACGACCTCGACCCGGATCGGCGCGTTGGCGGGCAGGCCGACGGCGTCGATACGGTCCGGCAGGCCGTGCTGCTGGACCAGGTTCGCCGCCGTCATCCGGGCCGCCTCGGTGTGCGGTCCGCCCGAGTCGATCTGCACCTGGAGGGCGCGCAGGGCGACACCGGCCGCGTGGTGCTGGTCGATGTTCTGCGCACCGTGGTACAGGTCCAGGACGCGGTCCAGGTTGGCCGCCGCGGTCTGGTGGTTCATGCCGCTCTCCCGCATCAGGTCGGTGCCGCTGGACACCGGGCGGACCCGGCGCTCGGCGTCGACGCCGCCGTTGGGGCTCTGACGCAGGTTGTTGGCGTGCAGCGGGTCGTCGGGGTGACGGTAGCCGGTGCGCGGGTCGTGCAGCTGGTCGAAGTACTCGCGTTCCATGGCCGCCGCGCCCGCCGCGTCGCCGTTGTTGCGGCGCCAGGCGATGGCGTCCGTCGCCGCCTTGTGGACGGGGTCGTGGACGGCCCGGTGGCGCTGCATCCGCAGGCCCGCCTGGGCCGCCTCGCTGTTGCGGACGACGCTGTCCCTGCCGCGCTCCTCCGCGCGCTGCTGGTCGGCCTCGTAGCCGGACTTGCCGGCTTCCTTGGCGCCACCGAGCTTGTCCATGGCGGAACGGGTGCGCCGGCCGAGGTTGGGCGCGTTCTTCATCAGGCCCTGGCCGGCCGCCTTGAAGCGTTCGCCCGCGGTGAGCTTGGTGCCGTTCATGGCGGCCGCGGCGGCGGCGCCCTTGGCGCCCGCGACCATACTGGCGCCGCCGGTGGCGACCGCGAGGCCGGCGGTGCCGGCGAGCTGCGCGGTCTGCTTGGCGAGGTTGGAGCCGACGCCGACGATGGCGTCGCCGGCGTTCTTGTCGCCCATCGCCATGCCGGACAGGGCGCGCATCGCGGGTTTGGCGTAGACGCCGAGCAGGACGGTCATCAGGGCGCAGGTGAGGATCTTCAGCAGCCAGCCCTGGTCGCCGCCGGGGGCGAGGATCAGGGTGTCCATGTAGGTGACGATCACCAGGCCGAGGCCCCAGCCGCACTGGCGGAAGACGTTGGTCAGGAACAGCTCGCCCAGCTTGATCGCCGCGACCCGGGAGGGACCGGGGAAGATGCCCAGCAGCAGGTAGAACGGCGCGAAGATCATCAGTGTGAACACACCGAGCTTGGCGGCCAGCAGCATCGCGCAGATGAAGTAGACGGACGAGTTGATGATGATGCCGCCCATGACGCTCATCGCGGCGGCGGAGAGCCGGGCGGTGAAGTCGTTGCCGCTGGCGATGTTGATGACGTTCAGGTCCTTGGGGTCGACCTGCCGCTTGTCCTCACCGGCGATCCAGGACCAGTTGGAGCTGTCCTCACCGCCGTAGCACATACGGAAGTTTTGCTGCTCGTTCTCGCGGCAGAGGTCGTTGGCCCACAGCTTGAGGAACGGCACCCTGTCGACGTAGTCCTTGTCCCAGGCCATGCTGCCGCTCTTGGAGCCGCCGCCGACCTGGTCGCTGTTGCCGTTCCAGGCGACGACGGCGTTGAGGACCTTCACGCCGTCCTCGTCGATCTTGCCTTCCGCGGTCGTCCCGACGAACTGGGCGTTGAGCATCGACGGGCCCCACTTGGTGGCGGCCTCGGCGTCGTTGCCCACCTGGCCGTAGAGCCATGGTGTGTACACCAGGGGCACCCATAGCGCGTCCTGGATGCAGGAGGCGGCGCTGGCCTCCTTCTTCTGGTTGCACAGGGTTGTGTTGTCGGCGCCGCCGGTGGCCGGGAGTTCCGTCAGCGACTGGTATCCCGTCGCCGTCACTTCGCCGACGACGCTGTTGATCTTCGAGCCCGCGGCGGTCGGATTCGCGTCGAACCAGAAGAACAGACCGGTGATCAGCAGCATCCAGCCGAAGCCTTTGAGCACCGCGGTGACCCGCCCGTTCGGCCCCAGGTTCTTCATGCCCAGATAGATGCCGCCGAGCGCGCCGACCAGCCCGAGGAAGGGCGCGGCCACGTCGGACATGGCACCGGCGACGTTGGCGATGGGCGTCTGGAGGAAGCTGAACGGGTCCTTGCCGAAGGACCAGCTGATCAGCGCCATGGTGAACAGGGCGAACAGCTTCGACATGTTGAAGATGCCGTTCGGCAGGAACAGGCCCCAGCGGTTCACGGAGAAGCAGCTGGGCGTCCAGCCGAACGCCTCCCACGTCAGGCCCGACATGCCGTACCGGTGGAACGACGGCTTCGGTCCGTCGTAGGGCTCGTCGGGCTTCGGGATGTAGGTCGCCAGCTCGGACGCGGGAACGCTCCGGTCGATCTGGTCGGTGCCGAGGAAGGACTCCAGGCCGGACGTACGGCTCTGCGGGGTCGGCACGTCCATCGGGCCGCAGATGGCGGCGAGGTCGTCGGCGATCGCGAACGACGGTGTCGCCATGGTGAACCACAGGGTGAACGCCGCCAGCAGGGTCAGCAGCACTCCCGACACACGGCGCCTGAGCACGCGTATCCGCGCGCGACGCTCACGCTTGCTCGGCCGGGGACTCTTCGAGGCCGGGACGTCACGGAAGGACGTCAACCGGGTACGGGCCTCAGCGGTCGAGGCGATGGCCATGCGGATCCCCCGTGGCTCCTAGGACTTTCACCCGATGTGTATATACGCTAAAGACGTTAGCACGCGGCTCCGACAGAGCTGTCGTGCTTTCAGGGTCGTATGAGGTCGACGTAGTGACAGGGGGCAGACGATGGGGTACGACCCCCGCGGACGGGGCGACGTGCCGTCGATCCACCAGAGCGCGCTCGAGAACCTGCGCCGCGGCACCAAACCCGTACTCGTCTTCCTCGGCGCGGTGTTCGGCCTGATGGCGCTCTTCGTGGGCGGGGGCCTGATCATCACGCAGCAGACCATGCCCGCGCCGCCCGCCGACTCGGGATCCGCGGCCGGAGCCGGCGCGGGCGCCACGGCCGGAGCCGGCGCGGGAACCGCGTCCGCCGGCCCCCAGCCGACGGCCTCCGCGGCCGTCCAGGCCCGGCGGGCCGTGCTCGTCGCCTTCCTGACCGACGCCGTACGGAAGAACGGCACGCGCTGGTTCCCCGGCGCCTCCGCCGAGACCGACGGCCTCACCTACACCCCGCTGTCGCCCGGCGATCCCGGGGCGGACCGGCCCGACGGACTGGCCCGGGTCCCGTACCACGGCCTGCCGACGGCCGACACGGACAAGGTGCTCACCGCGGTGTCCCGCGGCGGCGCCGTGGACCCCGCCGGTCTCACGGTCACCGCGTCCACCGACACCGAGCAGGGCTGGACGGTCCGCTTCACCGTCAGGGTGCGCGCAGCCACCGGCGCCCCGCTCACCGGCGAGGCGGAGGGCTACACCACGCCGTCCGGGGCACCGGTGATCATCCGCCTGGTCTACCCGAAGAATCAGACCGACCCCCAGGGCTGACCCCCGGCCCCGAAGACAACTCCCCGGACGCGAAACGGAGACAGCGTGCTGAAGGCAAGGCGAACCAAGGGTGCGGTGCTCGTCGCCGTGACGGCACTGGCACTGGCCGGCTGCGGAGGCGGCGACAGTGGCGGAGGGGGCGGCGACGGCAAGGACACGCCGTCGGCCTCCGCGACCGCGCAGGCCGACCCGTTCCAGAAGGCGCCCTGGCGCCTCCAGGTCGTCAACCTCCTGACCGCGCTGCGCACCCCGCAGGACGGCAAGTACCGCTCGTGGATGTCGGACGATCCCAAGCAGTGGACCGACTACTTCACCTACACGCCCCGCGAGGAGGGCGACCCCGGCTGGTCCAACCGCAGCAACGACGGGGCCTCGGTCGTCTACCCGGCGAAGATGGACCCCGCCGAGAAGAAGGCCTTCTTCAGCGCGATCACCCGCAACAACACGGTCGAGGCATCCACCCTGACGGTCGTCGACGCGGGGGACGAGACGGTCGCGGGCGACAACCAATTCAAGTTCACCTTCAAGGTCAAAACCAGTGACGGCAAGTGGCTCACGGGCATGGCCATCGGCAGCCCGGGCACCTCGGCGGACAACGGACACATCACCCGCCTCAGCTACGACCTGAACCAGTCGTAGTCCCCGGTCCGTCCCCGCCGGCGACCCGGCGGGGACGGATCCGCCCAGGGTGGGCGGACGGGCCCGCTCCCGGTGCGGGCGGGCGGACCCGCTCGCGGTGGGGGCGGAGCCGCCCCGCTCACACCCCGAGCAGCGCCTCCGGCGGCACGGGATCGTCGTCCTCGTTCGAACCGTTGCCGCCCGGTCCGCCCTTCTTCGCCTCCATCTCCCGGCGCGCGCCGGCCGCCTCCTCGCCGAAGATCTCGGCGATGATGCGGGCCATCTTGTCCGGGTCCTTCTCCGGGTTCGTGTCGAAGATGTCCAGCACGAAGTCGTGGATGAACTCGACCTTGACCCGGGCGAGTTTGCCCGTGCGGTCCTTGAAGACGCAGACACCCTTGCCGCTGGAGCTCAGCGACAGGATCGTGCCCACGTTGGCGTCGTTGACCTCGGCGCCGAGGAACTCGCAGGTCTTGATCGCCTCCTCCTTCGACGTCGTGCCGAAGGCCCACACACCGGTGACGAAGCTGGAGTCGAAGTCGCCCGCGGACTGCGAGATCAGCCGCAGGAAGGTGTTGCGGGAACGGCCCAGACGCTTGATGCGGTCCACCAGGGTCCGGGCGCGCGGGTTGTCCTTGCTGGTGTGCCACTCGTCCCAGGTGATCGCCTTGGGGATCGCCGGGTCGAGGGTGGCCATGATGTTCCAGGTGTTGTCCGCCATCAGACCCGAGATCACGTCGGACAACAGCTCGCGCTCCGACATCATCTCCGGCGGCTTGCCCGGGTCCGGCATCTGGAGGCCGAGCGTGCAGAAGATCACGGTGTAGCCGACGGGGATGCGGAACGGCCGCGGGGAGCGGCCGAAGACCAGCTGGCCCAGCTTGGTGCGGGACACCTCGCGGTAGCGGCGCGCGGGCGGACCGGAGAACTGCCGGCAGCGCTCCTGGTTGATGTTGGTCGGCGAGGGCGGCAGCTTCTCCCAGGCCTCCAGGATCTCCACGACCCGCATCAGGTAGGTGGAGCCGTCGCCCTCGTTGATGGCCGCGCCGACGGCCTGGCGGATCACGTCGCCGAAGTCGCTGCCGTTCTGGCCGGCCAGCAGGTCGGGCACGAGCCGCAGCAGCGTCTCGCGCATCAGCTGCGCCGCGTCCTCCGGGGTCTCCGCCTGGGCGGCCGGGTCGAGCATGCCCGCCTCGGCGTCGTAGACGTTGACACAGATGATCTTGTCGGGGTTGAGGCCCAGGTCGGCGGCGTACTTCTTCAGCACCAGGTAGTCGCCCTTGGGGTCCCACACCACCTGGGTGATGCCGCGCAGCGCGTCCTCCCAGACCGGCTTCAGGCCGCGGCTGACGGTCTTGCCGCCGCCGGGGTCGCCGGGCACGCCCTCGGTCGGGGCGAGCTGCGACTGCGTCGCGTACAGCATGTGGTCGACGAAGACCGGCTCGGCGGGCTGGCCGCCGGCGCCGATGGTGTAGCCCTGGTAGAGGCCCTCGCCGTCGCCCACCGAGGGCGAGATGTGCGGCATGCCGGAGGCGAGGTAGTCCAGCGGGACGCGCCGGATGTAGTCGGTGTCCAGGGGGCGGCCGCCGGGCAGCGACTCGTAGAAGAAGAACTTCTGGTGCGTGGGCGGCGCGTCCACCGTGTAGCCGGCCTCGCGCATCGCGCGCACGAAGTCACGGGCGTTCTCCCGCAGCCGGTCCTTGTCGGTGTCGGAGACGCCGAACAGGGCGCGCATCCGGATGAACGGCGTGCGGTGGTGGTCGACCATGTACTTCATCTGCGTGGCCAGCTCACGCTTCTGGTGGTACGTCAGGTCGGTGGAGACGCCCGCCTCCTTGTCGTTGAAGAACTGCTCCTCGACGTTGCGCAGCGCCTTGTCGGCGTCCTTGCGGGTGTCGTTCAGCTCCTGGATCTCGAAGCCGATCGACTGCACGATCGGGAACGGCAGCGCGTCGGTGCGGTGCAGCCACAGCGTGCCGGGGAAGCTGATCTCCTCCGGGCCCAGCGAGAAGGCGAACCAGATCTGGTACGAGGTGCCGGTGACCGTCTCGTGGCGCAGGCACTTGTAGTCGTACTTGCCGATCCGCCCGAGGGGCTCGCGGGTCACCTCGCCGCCGCACAGGGCCTGGAGCTCGCCCGGCCCGTAGCGCTGCGGGGCCACCGCCGAGGGGTCGGGGGCGTGCAGCCCGGGATGCGTGAGGTGCAGCAGCAGCATCTCCGCCTCCTGCCGGCCCACGGGCTGGCAGCGCAGCGGGGAGCCGGCCAGGGTGTTGCGGACGTCGCCGGCCTGGTCGTGCCACACCTCGATCTCGTCGAGGGGCGGCATCTCGTCGTCCAGCTCCAGCGGCTTGCGCATCTGCTCGAAGGCGCGCTGGAGCCGTCCCCAGGCGCCGTTGTAGGAGGCGCGGTCGCCGAGCCGTACGACGAGATAGACCCGCTTGATGGGCCAGACCGCGTCGTTGATGCGGTCGCGGGTGTCGGCGAGCAGGCCGGGCCAGCCCGGGGCCGGGATGCCCTGGCGCTGGGTGCGCTCGTCCAGCCGCTGCGCCCACATGTCGGCGTTGAACGGGAACTCGGTGGTGATCAGACGCGTCTGGTGGGCCGCCCCGCGGGGCAGGCCGGACAGACCCGCGTACACCTGGGCGAGGCCGGCCCGCTTGTCCAGCGGGCTCATCAGCTCCCAGCTGCGGGTGGGGACGCTGACCAGGGTGTACGCCCCGTCGGCGTCCAGCAGGATCGAATCGTCCAGGTACCGGTAGCCGATGCGGGACGGCGCCTGGTAACCGTCCGGGATGAGACGGGAGACGACGTTCTTCACCTGTCAGGCCTTCCGTGTGCTGGTCGGCTGCCGCTGTTCCAGCGCTTCCGGGGACGGGGTGACGGAGTGCCACCCGTTGGGCAGGGGCGTGCGGGGGGCGAGGCCCGGCAGCAGGTCGGGCTTGGCCCGCCACAGCGTGATCCGGTAGGCCCGGGGGCCGTGACCCTTGCGCACCGGCACGCCCTTGCGGTGCACGGGGTCGTCCATCCAGTCGCGGAACTGCGCCCGCACCAGCCCGAAGATGCCGAGGTTGTGGCGGATCGGACGGCGGGAGGCGGCCACCGCGAAGACGGGCGGCACGAAGAGCACGAAGAGATAGGGGACGCCCTTCGGAGCGCTCATGCCGAACAGATGCGCCACGACCTTGATCGGCGGCGCGAAGATCATGTTGTACGCCAGGACCCACACGAAGAAGGTGAGGGCGAAGATCTTGATGTCGTCGACGAACAGGCCTTCCTTGAGCGGAATGTTCGCCTTGCCGACCTTGCGCAGCGCCTTCTTGACCTTGAACGCCTCGGTGTAGTCCCGCAGGGTCACGGACTCGTCGCTCATCGCACCTCACCCCTCCCAGTGGTCACGGCGCAAACGACCGGTGCCGGGCGGTCGCGAGGACCGCCCGGCCGGGTTGTCGGATCAGGAACTCAGGATCGGGTCCCAGAGGTTGGTCTTGATGAAGTCGCCGCCCTCGTCGAGCAGCGTCTTCGGGTCGTCGACGATCATGAAGGTGAAGCTGCCGATCAGCAGGATGGTGACGACGACCATCCACTTGCGCTGCGCCTGCGTGAAGAACGCGGCGACGACGGCGAACACCACCGTGGCGGCCAGGATGGCCTTGCCGATGCTGCTGGTCTTCGTGGTGATCTGGTTGGAGTCCGCGAGGTAGACGTGCATGTCGGCCGCGTTGGCCAGGAGCTGCTGGCTCAGCATGATGGGTTTCCTGTTCCTCTTCTGCGTGACGCGCATGGAGCTACGTACTCGCGCGAGCTGATCGTATATACACAACCTGGATGCGGCATCCGAGTTCCCCCCGTTGGGGCCGCCCGTCCCGCGATCTCTCACTATGTATAGACGGTTCTCATGGAGTAGCGGATGCGCTGGGCGACGGCTGTTGCACGTCTGTCGATGTTGTTGCACTGGGGTAAGGAGCGGGACTCTGCGAGTACATTCCGCCCGTCCCCTGTGACGGCTGGACGTTGGGCAGCTGGTCACCGCCCACGGTGCCGACGGCCGGCGTGGGGTCGGAGGCGAAGTACCACTGGCCGTTCTTCTTCACGATGGCCACCTGGTACGTCGACAGCTGGGCCGCCTTGCCGTCGGTGCCCAGCAGCGTCGTGGTGAAGGTGACCGTACGGCGGTTGGGGTCCTGTCCCTTGTCCGCGACCGGGACGTACACGGTCTCCACCGTCGGGCGTCCGCCCTCTCCGGAGCCGGTGTAGGCGCCGCCGAGGCCGAAGGAGACGGTGCCGGGCAGCAGGTAGCGGTTCAGGTTCACGGTGTCGCTCTGCACCCAGGCGGCGAGGAACGGCGGCAGCAGGTCGGTGCGGAGGGTCTCGGACAGCGCGGCGTCGTTGGACTTGCCGCTCGAGGTGCTCTGCGGCGGCGACGTCAGTCCCGCGCACGGCACGTAGACGGGCGCGGCCGTCAGTCCGAAGGCGGTCGCCCCACCACGCTTGACCATGAACAGCGGCACGGCGACACACCGCCAGGAGCCGTCCTGCACCTGCACGGTGCCCCGTACGACGCCCCGGTTGGCGTCGGTGACCTCGACCTCGTCGCTCATCACCAGGTCGATGACGGTCTGCTTGCCCTGCCCGTTCCAACCGAGCTGCTGGTCCAGCCCGTTGATGGCGTACGGCTCCAGCGCGCGGGAACGTTCGTCGGCGTGCTCGGTGTCGTACGTGGCGAAGATCTTCACCAGCGGCGCCGACCACATGACGGCGGCCCCGTGGGGGAAGTTCTGCGCGGAGGCCTTCACCCGGGCGTCCACGGCCGCGTCCACCTGCGCCTTGCTCGCCTTGCCGTTGATCTTGGCGAACAGGAACAGCAGCAGGAAGACGGCGAACAGGCCCAGCAGGCGGCGCACCAGGATGCCGCGGCGCGGGCCGGCCCACATCTGCGCCGAGGAGACGTTCGAGCGGTCGCCGGCCGACGAGGACGTCTTGGGCTTGGCGAAGGGGTTGTGGAACCAGCCGTTGCCCGTCGGGGCCTCGGTCTGCTTGCCCTTCTTGCCCTTCTTGCCGGTGGGCTCGGCGGGCTCCGGGGAGCGCTGCTCGTCGAGTCGCTGCCCCGTCAGAACTGCTTGGCCGGAGACCTGTTGCCGAGGGGCCCCGTGCCCGTTGGCCGAGGCTGCGGCACCACCCGGCGCCGAACCGGCCGCGTCCAGCCACGGGTTGGGCGGGGCGGGCGGGTCGGCGGGCTTCTTGCGGCGGAACGGATTGCGGGAACGCCCGCCGCTGTCTCCGCCGTTGCGGATCAGCATCTCCTCCGTCAGCGCCGGCACCTGCTGCCGGCCCTGCGGCTGCCCGCCGGGCTGCTGCCCGGCGGCTCCGCCATACTGCGGAGCATCGCCCTGAGGCGGCACTGCCACGGCTCCCCCTTCCGCTGACACCAGGCCACATGTATAGACACAAGTACTATACCGAGAGTGTCCGCTCAGCGTATAGACACCAAGGACACCGACACCGTATGGGGGCCCGGGGGTTCCCGCGTGCCTCTTCTCCGGCCCGCCGAACGGCGGGCACGCGCCGACCGGTGGGCCGTTCTCCCTGGCCAGAGGCGGTGGGCGACGGTAAATCGGAGGCCGGGGAAGCGCCCGCTGGACAGCGTCGTCCGTTACCGGAGCGAGCCCCGATCACCACAGGAACCCCATGACACGCCTCAGCGAGTCCGTGGCGCGCGCCCTCCAAATCCTCCGTCAGGACCGGTCCTCGGACAAGGCCGTAGCGGCTCCGCCGGCCGGGACCAGCGCGAGACGGCGGCTCGACCTGTCACGAGGGCCGGCGGACGGCCACCCTGGCGGAGTCCGATCTCATCCGGTCGCTGCACGAGGCCGTGACCGGCGCCCTCGCCTCGGCGGGCCTCACCGCCGTCCCGGACCGCGTCCACCTCGAGGCCGGCCGCAGAGTGGCCCGGATCGGCGGGCTGTGGAGCCTTCCGGGACCCTCAGGAGTTCCACGTCTCGTCGTACGGATCCCTGGGCGCCTCCACCGGGGTCGCCGTGCCGACCTCGATGAACGGGATCGGACCGCCGTTGACCGGGTCACCGGCGCGCCGGGCCGTGTAGGTGCCGGTGATCCGCAGCCAGGTGTCCGGCTGGAGCACCGGGGGGACTCGGCCGGTCAGGCCGACCTTGACCGGCTGGGCGTCGGCCGCGCAGCAGCTGAGGGCCATGCGGACCAGGTAGGGGGTGCCCTCCCGGTCCACGGCGAGGAACCCGGTGAGCTCGATCCGGCGGCCGGCGAGGCCGCGTCCCTGGTCGTAGACCGCGCGGCCCGCGTAGTCGGCCACGCTCAGCCGCAGCGGGCCGGCGGGCGGCAGCGCCGCGAAGGCGGGCGGCTCCTGGAGCGCCGTACCGGTACGGGTCGCGCTGTAGGAACCGAGCGCGGGCGGCGCGACGAGGATCAGCGCGAGCAAGGGCAGCAGCAACAGCCAGGCGACGCGGGGCTCACGGTGGGAGTGGCCGGCGGGTGCGCTCACACCGGGCTCGTCTCCCCCGGCCGGAGCGAGGGCGTCGGGCTCGTCCCGCTCGGCCCGGGCGTCGGCGCCGTGCTCGTGCCGCCCGCTCGGGCCCGCCGCGCCGCGCTCCTCCCGCCCGCTCGAGGACGTCGTGCCGCGCTCGTACCAGGCCGTTGCCGCCGCTGTCACGATCAGTACCGCGCCCGCCGCCAGTACCAGCGGTTGCAGGCCGGACTTGACGTAGCGCAGGTAGAGGTCGGTGGCGCCGGCGTGCAGGAGGGCCGCGCCGAGCAGGAACAGGACCGCCGCCTGTGCCTGGCGGTTCACAGCAGCACCGCCCCGGTCAGCACCGACACCGTGACGGCGAGGACGAAGGTGGCGGGGGCGAAGCGCAGCGCGAAGGCACGGCCGAAGGTGCCGGCCTGCATCGCGAACAGCTTCAGGTCGATCATCGGGCCGACCACCAGGAAGGTGAGCCGGGCCGTCAGCGAGAACTGGGTCAGCGAGGCCGCGACGAACGCGTCCGCCTCCGAGCAGATCGACAGCACCACGGCCAGGACGGCCAGCGCCAGGACCGCCAGCACCGGGTTGTCGGCCGCCGTGCGCAGCCAGCTCTCCGGGGCGACGGCCTTCAGGGTCGCCGCGGCCATCGCGCCCACCACCAGGAAGCCGCCCGCGTGCATCACGTCGTGCCGCACCGAGTTCCAGAACGCCGCGCCCTTGCCGCGCCCCTCGTGCGGTGTGTGCGCGGGAAGGCGCAGCCAGTCCGTGCGGCCCAGGCGTTGCCAGAGCCAGCCCATCGCACAGGCCACCAGCAGGCTCGCGACGAACCGGGCCAGCACCATCTCGGGGTCGCCGGGGAAGGCGACCGCCGTCGCCGTCAGCACGATCGGGTTGATCGCCGGGGCGGAGAGCAGGAAGGCGAGCGCGGCGGCGGGGGTGACGCCCCGGCGGACCAGCGCGCCGGCCACCGGCACGGACGCGCACTCGCAGCCCGGCAGCACCGCGCCCGCCGCCCCCGCCACCGGCACGGCCAGCGCGGGCCGGGCGGGCAGGGCGCGGGCGAAGAACGACGGGGGGACGTAGACGGCGATCGCCGCCGACAGCAGGACACCCAGCACCAGGAACGGCAGCGCCTGCACGACCACCGCCACGAACACCGTCGTCCAGCTCTGCATCACCGGCGCGGACAGGGCGCGGCGCAGCAGCCCCTGCGCCAGCACCATGAGGACCAGGACGAGGGTCAGGACGAGGGGCGAGGTGAGACGGCGGGGTTCGGGGGGCCGCGCGGGCCCGCTCTCCCGGCCCGGTGCTCCCCCCTCGTGCCGGTCCGCTTCGGCGACGGCCACGGGCACGACACCTGTTGAGTCCATCGGCTCCCCCTCCCTCCCCTCCCATACGGCCGGACGACGGCCGGTGTTCAGCCCACCGCTGGAACCACCCGTCTCACTGGGGCAGTCTTCTCCCTCGTGGGGAGCGTTCCGAATCAGGGTCCGCCGCCGGGCGGCGCCGGCGAGCACATGGTGGTGTGCGGCGACGACGGACTCGCGCACCGGCTGGCCGCCGAACTGCGCGGGGTGTACGAGGAGCAGGTCACGCTCGTCGTCCCGCCGGCCGAACGCGCCGTGCGGCCGCCGGTCGTGGGGCGGGCCCGCGCGGTGTCGGCGGCGCTGCTGGACCGGGTGGTGAGCGCGGCCGTCAGCCGGGCCGCCGGCGGAAGCGGCAGCGCCACGAGCGGCGGCAGCGGTGGCGGCGGCGAACAGAACGGCGGCGGGCGGGTGTTGGAGGCCGCCGACCCCACCGAGGCCGTGCTCGCCGAGGCCGGCGTGGAGCGGGCCGCCGCGCTGGCGCTCGTGTACGACGACGACGAGACGAACATCCGCGCCGCCCTCACCGCCCGCCGGCTCAACCCCCGGCTGCGGCTGGTGCTGCGGCTGTACAACCGCCGGCTGGGCCAGCACATAGAGGAACTCCTCGACCAGGCCGCCGTGTTGGCCGTCGGGGATGCCCGGCCCTCGGTGGGGGACGCCTCCACGACCGTGCTCTCCGACGCCGACACGGCCGCGCCCGCGCTCGCCGCGACCGCCGTCGCCGGCACCACCAAGGTCGTCCACACGGACGGGCTGCTGCTGCGCGCCGTGGAACGGCCCCCGGCCGGCCCCGGACGGACCGCCGACCCGGGCCTGGCCACACTCGCGCTGCTGTCCGCGCCGGGCAACGACCCGGCGTTCGCGGACGGTTCCGAGACCAGCGGCGAGCAGGGACCGCTGCTGCTGCCCGACGCGGCGACGGTCCGGGCCGCTACGGGCCGGGGCAGCGTCTGCCTGGAGCAGGTGTCGTACGCGGCCGGGCCCGGGCTGCCGGCCGGCCGGGGCGTCGGGGTCGTCGCGCCGTTCGCCTCGCTGTTCTCGCGGCGGCTGCGCTGGTCGCTGGCCGGCCTGGTGGGCTGCGTGATCGCGCTGGCGGTGACGCTGTGGCTGGTGACCGGCGTGCACCCGCTCGGCGCGCTGTATCTGACGCTGCTGGACCTGTTCGCCATCAACGACCCGGCGCTCGGCGCGTCCACCGAACGCCAGGTCCTGCAACTCCTCTCCGGTCTGGTCGGGTTGCTGCTGCTGCCGGTGCTGCTCGCGGCCGTCCTGGAGGCGCTGGGCACCTTCCGCGGCGCCGGATCCCTGCGGAAGCCGCCGCGCGGACTGGGCGGGCACGTCGTCCTGCTCGGGCTGGGGAAGATCGGCACCCGTGTGCTGACCAGGCTGCGCGAGCTGAACATCCCCGTGGTGTGCGTCGAGGCGGGACCCGAGGCGCGCGGGATCGCGGTGGCGCGGCGGCTGCGGGTGCCGGTGGTGCTCGGCGACGTCACCCAGGAGGGCGTCCTGGAGGCCGCCAAGATCCACCGCGCGCACGCGCTGCTCGCGGTGACCAGCTCCGACACCACCAACCTCGAGGCCGCCCTCTACGCCCGCTCCCTCCGCCCCGACCTGCGGGTCGTGCTGCGGCTGTACGACGACGACTTCGCGACCGCCGTGTACCGCACCCTGCGGGCCGCGCACCCCCAGGCGCTCACCCGCAGCCGCAGCGTGTCGCATCTGTCGGCGCCCTCCTTCGCCGGGGCGATGATGGGCCGGCAGATCCTGGGGGCGATCCCGGTCGAGCGGCGGGTGCTGCTGTTCGCCGCGCTGGAGGTGCGCGGTCATCCGCAGCTGGCCGGCAAGACGGTCGGCGAGGCCTTCGAGCCCGGCTGCCGGCGGGTGCTGGCGCTGGACACGGCCCACCGCGGCGCCGAGGCGCCGGCGGACGAGGCAGGCGGCTCGGGGTTGGTGTGGGACCTGCCCGACACCTACGTCCTGCGCGACGAGGACCGGGTGATCCTGGCGGCGACGCGCAGGGGACTGGCGGAGCTGCTGGGACGCAGACGCAGAGGGGGCCCGGGGATGTGAGGACCTCCTGCCCAGAGCCGGAGGGCCCGGAGATGTGAGGATCTCCTGCCAGAGCCGGAGGGGCCCGGAGATCTGAGGACCTCCTGCCCGGACGCGGAGGGGCCCGGGGGGTGAGGTAACCCGGGCCCCGCGCCTCCTAGCCCAGGTGCCGCTGTGCGAACTCCAGCTCCAGCCGCACCTGCTTGATCCGCTCGTCGACGACCAGCGAGCCGTGCCCCGCGTCGTAGCGGTACACCTCGTGGACCGCGCCTCTGGCCTCCAGGCGCTCGACGTAGTTCTCCACCTGGCGGATGGGACAGCGCGGGTCGTTGACGCCCGCCGAGATGTAGACCGGGGCCTTGACCTGGTCGACGTAGGTCAGCGGGGACGACGCCTCGAAGCGGTCCGGCACCTCCTCGGGTGTGCCGCCCATGAGGGTGCGGTCCATGGCCTTCAGGGCCTCCATCTCGTCCTCGTAGGCCGTGACGTAGTCGGCGACGGGCACCGCCGCGATGCCCACCGCCCACGCCTCGGGCTGGGTACCGAGGCCGAGGAGGGTCAGGTAGCCGCCCCAGGAGCCGCCGGTGAGGACCAGCCGGGAGGGGTCGGCCAGGCCCGAGGTCACCGCCCACTCCCGGACCGCCGCGATGTCCTCCAGCTCGATCAGGCCCACCCGGTGCTTGAGGGCGTCGGTCCACGCGCGGCCGTAGCCGGTGGAGCCTCGGTAGTTCACCCGGATCACCGCGTACCCGTGGTCGACCCAGGCGGCCGGGCCCGCCGCGAAGGAGTCGCTGTCGTGCCAGGTGGGCCCGCCGTGGATGTCGAACACGGTGGGGAGGGGGCCGGTGGCGCCCGCCGGCTTCTGCACCAGGGCGTGGATACGGCCGCCGGGGCCCTCCACCCACACGTCCTCCACCGGGACCGAGCCCGGCGACCTCATGCCGGGCGGGTCCAGCACCACCCGGCCGCTGGTCGAGCGGACCGTCGGCGGCTCGGCCGCGGAGGACCACAGGTACTCCACGGTGCCGTCGGGGCGGGCCGTCGCCCCCGACACCGTGCCCGGCGGGGTGGGGATGCGCTCCAGCGCGCCGGTGGTGAGGTCGTAGCGCAGGAGTTCGCTGCGGGCCTCGAAGCTGTGGGCGATGAGCAGGGCGGAGCCGTCGGGATACCACTCGGCGCTGACGTCGCCCGGCAGGTCCAGCGCCAGGTCCGTCTGCGCGCCGGTCACCACGTCCCACACCAGGGGTTCCCAGCGGCCGCGGCGCTGGTGGCCGATGAGCAGCCGGGTGTCGCCGTCGACCGGGGCGAAGCCCAGCACCTCCAGGCCGAGTTCCTCGGTGCCGCCCTTGGTGTCGTCGAGATCCGCGACCGTCGTGCCGTCGGGGCGCAGGACGCGCAGCGCGGAGTGCATCGCGTCGCCGTGCTCGGTGTGCTCGATGGCGATCAGCGAGCCGTCGTGGGAGAGGTCGCCGACACCCGCCGACTCACGGTGGCGGTACAGCTCGGACGGGGGTTCGCCGAGCCGGGCGACGTGGATGGTGGTGCCGTCCTCGTCCGTGGAGCGGCCCACCACCGCCGTACGGCCGTCGCGGCCCAGGGCCAGGCCGGCGGGGTAGGAGGGGTCCAGTCCCGGGGTGGCCAGTTCGTCCTCGCCGCCCTCGAAGGGCTGGCGGCGCCAGACGCCGAACTCGTCGCCGTCCTTGTCGTCGAACCACCAGATGTGGGCGCCGTCGGGGGAGAGCACGCCGTCCGTCGTGCCGTTCGCCCGGTTGGTCACCTGGCGCTGCTCACCGGTGGACCGGTCCCAGGCGTACAGCTCGTACGTCCCCGTCGCGTTGGACACGAACAGGGAGCGGTCCGGCGCGTCCAGCGCCCAGTCGGGCAGCGACACGCGGGGCGCCCGGAAGCGCTTCTCCCAGTCCGGCATCTCCTTGTTCCGCTCCGGTGCGGCGGACCCGTTGCTCTCAGTCATGGCCCCCATAGTGCCCGTACGGGGAGACACTTCGCTGCCACGGCCCCCAGCCTGTGGATAACTTCGAGCAAGCCCTTTCCGGTCCGCTTCCGAATTCCTTACGTTTCAGCCGCCACCGACACCGGACCGCCACCGATTCCGCCCCCTCACCGGCCCGCCACCGCCCGGCACCACCCGGCCCCGCCGCCGACCCCGAGGCCCGGTCCGCCGGATACGCCCCGTACCGTTGAGGGCGTGTACCGGTTTCTGCTGACGCCCCGATGGTGGGGGATCAACGTCTTCGTGCTGCTGGCCATCCCCTTCTGCGTCTTCATGGGGTCCTGGCAGCTGAGCCGGTTCGAGGCGCGGGTGGACGACCACCGCACCGCGCAGGAGCAGGTCTCGCGGGAGCGGACGGAGCCGGCGCGGCCGCTGGCCGAGCTGCTGCCGGTGGACAAGGCGACCTCCGGCGAGCGGGTCACCGCCACCGGGCGCTACGACGAGCAGTTGCTGGTCCCGGACCGCAAGCTCGACGGCAAGCGGGGCTTCTACGTCCTGACCCTGCTCAGGACGGACGGCGGCAAGGCCCTGCCCGTGGTCCGCGGCTGGCTGCCGGGTACGGCCGACGCCGCGAAGGCCCCGGCCCCGCCCGCCGGCGAGGTCACCGTCATCGGTGCCCTCCAGGCGTCCGAGACGCCCGGCGACAACGGCGTGAGCGCGCAGGGCGGCCTGCCGGCCGGGCAGACGGCCGCGATCAGCGCGGCCTCGCTGGTGAACCTGGTGTCCTACGACCTGTACGACGCCTGGATCACGCTCGACACCGCCGACTCGGGGATGACGGCGGTGCCCGCGAGCGCTCCGACCGGCACGGGCCTGGACCTGAAGGCGTTCCAGAACCTCGGCTACACCGGTGAGTGGTTCGTCTTCGCCGGGTTCGTGGTGTTCATGTGGTTCCGGCTGCTGCGCCGCGAATTGGAGTTCGCCCGCGACGCCGCCCTCGGCATCGCCCCGGACGGGGAGCCGACGGACGGGAACCCGGCGACCGGGGAGCCGGCGACCGCCGGCCCCGCGTCGGACGCCGTCGTTCAGGAGGACGCGAGCACGCCGGTCCGGTAGATCTTCCCGGCGCAGGCGTTGGCCACGGTCGCCGACACGCTCGGGGCACCCGCCTCCGCGGTGTACGTCACGACGACGCTGCCGTCGGCCGTGCCGTCCTCGGTGAACAGCTGCGTGGTGGCGCCGTCCGTGCCGGTGGTCGTGCCGCCCGTGGTGCCGGACTGCTCGGACGGCGACGGGTCCGGGGACGCCGTGCCGCCGCCGTCGCCGCCTCCGTCGGTGCTGTCCCCGCCGCCGGTCGTGGGGCAGGTCTCGGAGGGCACCCAGGCGAACTTCACGTCGTACGCGGAGCCCGGGGCGAGGGAGAGCCGGGAGACGTAGAGGGAGGGGTCGGGCAGGCCGGCCGCCTCGTCCCCGGAGGTGTGCTCCACCACGGTGATCTTCGTGGGGTCGGCGGCGCCCTGGGCGGTGGGCGACACGGAGACGCTCCCGCCGACGGTGCAGGTGCCGGAGGAGACGTTGACGACGCGGAAGGTGCCGTAGACGATGCCGCCCGCGTCGGCCACCTCGACGTTCGCGGTGGACTCGCCGAGCTGGTCCGCGGTGCAGGCGGAGGTGTCCGCCGCGAGCGAGGCGGACGGGTCGGCGCCGACGGACGCGCCGGTGCTGCCGCCGGTCCCGTTGCCCTGGGCGGGGCCCTTGGGGGTGCTGGTGCCGGGTTGGCCGCTCTGTCCGCCGGAGGAGCCGACCTTGCCGGAGGAGCCGCCGTCGGGGACCTTGCCCTCCCCGGCGCCGCCCTGTGCCTGCGAGGCCTGGCCGGCCATGGCGGAGGGGCCGGTGCCGGATCCGCCGGAGCCGGAGACGTGCAGCAGGGCCGGGACGGCGGTGCCGACGAAGAGCGCCGCGGCCGCCATGCCGACGGCGGCCTGCCGCTTGCGGGCCCGCCGGGCGGGCACGGCCCGCCGGAGGTGGTCCAGCGTGCCGTCGCGCGGCTCCATGTCGTGGACGGCCTGGTGGAGCATTCGGCGCAGTGCCAGCTCGTCCGAGTCGAGCCCGTCGGGGCCCTGGTCGTCGAGGTGGTGGTTCACGGTTCCGTTCCCAGCGTGCGATTGCTTCAGCTCTTGCTCGTGCGGCGGAGTGAACGGCTCGCGCCGCTCCCGCTCCCCGGAGTCCCCGCCCCCGCCCTTCGCGCTCACGCCCGCGCCTCCATCGCGACGCGCAGGGCGGCGATGCCGCGCGAGCCGTACGCCTTGACCGAGCCGAGGGAGATGCCGAGGGTCTCGGCGACCTGGGCCTCGGTCATGTCGGCGAAGTAGCGCAGCACGAGGACCTCGCGCTGGCGGCGCTGGAGGCCCTTCATCGCCTTGATGAGGGAGTCGCGCTCCAGCTGGTCGTAGGCGCCCTCCTCCGCGCTGGCCATGTCCGGCATCGGCTTGGACAGCAGCTTCAGGCCGAGGATGCGGCGGCGCAGCGCGGAGCGGGAGAGGTTGACGACCGTCTGCCGCAGGTAGGCGAGGGTCTTCTCGGGGTCGCGGACGCGCTTGCGCGCGGAGTGGACCCGGATGAAGGCCTCCTGGACGACGTCCTCGCAGGAGGCGGTGTCGTCGAGGAGGAGGGCGGCGAGACCGAGCAGCGAGCGGTAGTGCGCTCGGTAGGTCTCGGTGAGGTGGTCGACGGTGGTGCCGGCCGCGACGGTCTCCTCGGCGAACTCGGCGCCGTCGCGCTGACTGGGGATGCGGGCGGGCCGCGCTGCGGGCACGGGCGCGATCACCGGCATGCCGCCGGGCGTACCGGGCATGCGCGGTCGTAGGGCGACGCGGGGCGGCCGTAGGGCCGCGGCGCGGGCCGCCACCGGGAAGTCGAGTACCTCTGCCACGCCTGTTGGACACGCCTGACCCCGTCGGGGTTGTACGTGTCGGCCTTCACATGTGTGTCGGACGTCGAAACACGCGCGTCCGTCGCTGCCCCGGGCGCCCGTCTCGCGCCGGTCGGCAGCAGCACGGACGGCGCCTCACATGCCCTCATGCGTCCCGCTCTTCCCTTATATCCCATATGAACGGGCGTCCCCGCGCCCGGATCACGGCGTCCCCTGTGCGCCGGGATCGTCACACGCTGCGCACCCCGAAGGGTGACCGCAAAGACGCTCCCCGCTCTCCGCACGGTTGCGGAGGGCGGGGAGGAATCTTCGGATGCATCTTCGAATGTCAAAGGTGTCCGATACAAGTGGTTCGGACCGTCGACCGGCTCACATCTTTTTCCACAGATCCTACTTAGCCGCCAAGCTCTGGCCAGCGATTTTCCGGCGGTGACCCGCCTGTCACACGAACTCCGCAGCCACCAGCTCCGCGATCTGCGCGGTGTTCAGCGCGGCACCCTTGCGCAGATTGTCCCCGCACACGAAGAGTTCGAGCGCCGTGGGGTCGTCCAGCGCCCGTCGCACCCGGCCGACCCAGGTCGGATCGGTGCCGACGACGTCGGCGGGCGTGGGGAACTCGCCCGCGGCCGGGTCGTCGTACAGCACGACGCCCGGGGCGGTGGCGAGGATCTCGCGGGCCTTGCCCACGGTGACCTCGTCCTGGAAGCGGGCGTGGACGGTGAGGGAGTGCACGGTGATCACCGGCACCCGCACACAGGTCACCGCCACCGGCAGCTTCGGCAGCCCGAGGATCTTGCGGGACTCGTCCCGCACCTTCATCTCCTCCGACGACCAGCCGTCCTCGCGCAGCGATCCGGCCCACGGCACGACGTTCAGCGCGACCGGCTCGGGGAACGGCCCGGTGCTGTCGCCCACGGCCCGCCGTACGTCACCGGGGGCGGTCCCCAGCTCCGTACCGGCGACCAGCGACAACTGCTGCCGCAGCGTCTCCACCCCGGCCCGCCCGGCCCCGCTGACGGCCTGGTACGACGACACCACCAGCTCGCGCAGCCCGAACTCGGCGTGCAGCGCGCCCAGCGCGACGATCATCGACAGGGTCGTGCAGTTCGGGTTGGCGACGATCCCGCGCGGACGCCTGCGCACCGCGTGCGCGTTGACCTCCGGCACGACCAGCGGCACGTCCGGGTCCATCCGGAAGGCCCCGGAGTTGTCCACGACCACCACGCCCCGGGCGGCGGCGACGGGCGCCCACTTCGCGGCGATCTCGTCCGGCACGTCGAACATCGCGATGTCGACCCCGTCGAAGGCGTCCTCCGACAGGGCCACCACCTCGACCTCCTCACCGCGCACGGTCAGCCTGCGGCCGGCCGAGCGCGGCGAGGCGACCAGCCGGATCTCGCCCCAGATGTCGGCACGCTGGGACAGGATCCGGAGCATCACCGTGCCGACGGCTCCGGTCGCCCCCACGACCGCGAGCGTCGGTCGGCGAGTACCCGAGATCAACGCCCGGTGCCTCCGTAGACGACGGCCTCGTCGCTGTCGGAGTCGAGACCGAAGGCGGTGTGCACGGCGCGCACGGCCTCCGGCACGTCGTCGGCGCGGGTGACGACCGAGATGCGGATCTCGGAGGTCGAGATCAGCTCGATGTTGACACCCGCGTCGGACAGGGCCTTGAAGAAGTCGGCCGTGACGCCCGGGTTGGTCTTCATACCGGCGCCGACCAGGGAGATCTTGCCGATCTGGTCGTCGTAGCGCAGCGAGTCGAAGCCGATGCCGCCCTTGTTCTTCTCCAGGGCGTCGATGGCCTTGCGGCCCTCGGCCTTGGGCAGCGTGAAGGAGATGTCCGTCAGGCCGGTGGAGGCGGCGGACACGTTCTGCACGATCATGTCGATGTTGATCTCGGCGTCGGAGATCGTGCGGAAGATCGCGGCGGCCTCGCCCGGCTTGTCCGGCACACCGACGACCGTGACCTTGGCCTCGGAGGTGTCGTGCGCGACACCGGAGATGATGGCCTGCTCCACCTGCTTGTCCCCTTGCTGAATCGGCTCGCTGCTGACCCACGTGCCCCGCAGTCCGCTGAAGCTGGACCGGACGTGGATCGGGATGTTGTAGCGACGGGCGTACTCCACACACCGGTGGAGCAGCACCTTCGACCCGGACGAGGCCAGCTCCAGCATGTCCTCGAAGGAGATCCAGTCGATCTTCCGGGCCTTCTTCACCACCCGCGGGTCGGCGGTGAACACGCCGTCGACGTCGGTGTAGATCTCGCACACCTCGGCGTCGAGCGCGGCCGCCAGCGCGACGGCGGTGGTGTCGGAGCCGCCGCGGCCGAGCGTGGTGATGTCCTTGGTGTCCTGGCTGACGCCCTGGAACCCGGCGACGATGGCGATGTTGCCCTCGTCGAGCGAGTCACGGATCCGGCCCGGCGTCACGTCGATGATCCGGGCTTTGTTGTGGACCGAGTCGGTGATGACACCTGCCTGGCTGCCGGTGAACGACTGGGCGCTGTGGCCCAGGTTTTTGATCGCCATCGCCAGCAAAGCCATGGAGATCCGCTCTCCGGCGGTCAGCAGCATGTCGAGCTCGCGCCCGGCAGGAATCGGGGAAACCTGCTCGGCGAGATCGATCAGCTCGTCCGTCGTGTCGCCCATCGCGGAAACCACGGCCACCACCTGATGGCCGTTCTTCTTGGCTTCCACGATCCGCTTGGCGACGCGCTTGATGCCCTCGGCATCGGCTACGGAGGAGCCTCCGTACTTCTGCACGACAAGGCCCACGTGCGCTCCTCGCTCAGTTTGTCTCTTTCCGCACATACGCCCTTGTACTGCGGGTCGGCTCAGTGTAACGAGCGCCCGAAATCCACCCCTGCGATATCGCATGGTGAGATGTCCCGGACACCCGTCCCAGCACTTCCCTGCCCACTCACGCCGAAGTGATAGCTGTGAATTAAGTTTCAAGCACTATCGTGCGGCTGTGCACGTACTCCTGGTGGAAGACGACGAACCGGTCGCCGAGTCGCTGCGGCGCGGACTGAAACGCTACGGCTTCGAGGTCGACTGGGTGACCACGGGCGCCGCGGCCCTCGCCCACACCGACCCCTACGAGGTCGTCCTGCTCGACCTCGGCCTGCCCGACACCGACGGTCTGGACGTCTGCAAGGCGCTGCGCGAACGCGGCGACGTCCCGATCATCGTGATCAGCGCCCGCAGCGACGAGACGGACCGGGTCGTGGGCCTGGAGCTGGGTGCCGACGACTACGTGTCCAAGCCGTTCGGCGTCCGCGAGGTGATCGCCCGTATCCGGGCCGTCATGCGCCGCGCCCAGCCCCGTACGCCCGGGGAGGGCGGCCCGGTCGGCCCCGACCGGTACGGCGCCCGCCTGACCATCGACCGCAAGGCGGCCCGGGTGCACGTGGACGGCGAGGAGGTCGCCCTCGCGCCGAAGGAGTACGACCTGCTGGCGTTCCTCACCGAGGAGCCGGGCGCGCTGATGTCGCGCGAGCAGATCATGGAAGCCGTCTGGGACGCGAACTGGTTCGGCCCGACCAAGACGCTCGACGTGCACGTGGCGGCGCTGCGGCGCAAGTTCGCCGGGGTGATCACCATCGAGGCGGTGCGGGGCGTCGGCTTCCGCCTGGAGATCGTGGGCGGCGCGGGCGGCGACCCGTCGTGATCCGCCAGCTCATCCGCAGTTACGTGGTACTGGTCGCGGTGGCCATCGGTCTGTTCACCGTGCCGGTGGCGTTCACGCTCACCGCCCAGCTCCGCGGCGACACCGAGGTGTCCATCGAGCGGGAGGCCACCACCATGGCGCTGCTGCTCGGCAACGGCGACACCGCGTCCTGCCAGGCCCTGGAGCAGATGGCCGACGCCTACGCGCGGGAGACCGAGGACGAGGTGCAGGTCACGGCCACCGAGCAGTGCGCGACGGACCTGCCCCGGCCGCGGCGGGACGCGGCCCTGGCCAAGGCCCTCGACCAGGGGAAGGCGACGACCGACTGGGGCTCGGACTTCATCTGGGGCCGCGACCTGGTCATCACCGTCCCGGCGCGCGACGACGGCCAGGTCGTGGGCGCCGTGCGGATCGTGTACTCGACGTCGGGCCTCACCCAACGGCTGTGGACGATCTGGGGCTTCCGGGCGGGCCTCGCGGTGGCCGTGCTCGGCGTGGCCGCGGTGATCGGCGCGGCGGTGGCCCGGCGGCTCACCGCGCCGCTGCGCCAGCTCAACGACATGGCGAGCAAGCTCAGCGACGGCGACCTGACGGCCCGCGCACCCGTCACCGGCCCCCAGGAGACGCAGACCCTCGCCCGCACCCTGAACCAGGCCGGCGAACGCCTCGACACACTGATCGCCTCGCAGCGCATCTTCGTCGCGGACGCCTCCCACCAGCTGCGTACGCCGCTGACGGCGCTGCGACTGTCGCTGGACAACATCGCGGACGGCGTCGACGACGACTTCGTGCGGGAGGACGTGGAGCAGGCGACCGCCGAGGTGGTGCGGATGAGCCGGCTGGTCAACGGGCTGCTGGTGCTGGCCCGGGCCGAGGCGAAGGTGACGGCGGCGGAGCCGCTGTCCCTGCCGGACATCGTCGTCGAACGCCTCGGGGTGTGGAGACCGGCCGCCGACGAGCGCGGAGTCACCATCGCGCTGCGTGGGGAAGTCGGCGACCGGCCGCTTGTGCTGGCCAGCCCCGGTCATCTGGACCAGGTGCTGGACAACGTGCTCTCCAATGCCCTGGAGGTGTCACCGGACGGCGCGACGATCACCGTCCGGGTCGAGAGCCGTGCCGGCCAGGTGGTGCTGGAGGTCCTCGACGAGGGTCCGGGCATGTCGGACGCGGAGAAGTCCCGCGCCTTCGACCGCTTCTGGCGCGGTCAGGGCCTCACCGGGCGCTCCGGTTCCGGTCTCGGTCTCGCCGTCGTCAAGCAGCTGGTGACGGACGACGGCGGGACGGTGACGCTGGCGGACGCTCCCCGGGGCGGGCTGTGCGTGCGGATCGCGCTGCGTGCCGCACAGCGCGGGACCGGCTGAGGCTCAGCCCTCGGGCATCGCGGACGAGTGGTGGTTGACGATCTTCCACTCGCCGCCGCGCTTCTCGTACTCGTAGGTGTAGCGGGCCTCGACGACGCGCTTCTGGCCGGTCTTGGGGTCGGTGAGGGTGAACTCGTAGACGCCGCTGTCGAGCGCGGAGTTGCCGTCGAGGACGTTGACGGTCGTCTGGATCTTCTTGCCGACCGGCTTGTTCTCCAGGAAGTGGTGGAAGTAGTCGACGATGCCGGCGCGGTCGGTGCGGACCTTGTTGGAGACGGTCGGCAGCAGCACCGCGTCCTTGGCGTACAGGTCGGCGACCTTCTCCGGGTCGCCCGTCTGGAGCGCGGCGTTCCAGGTGTCGAAGAGGGACGTGATCTGCTTCTTGGTGGGCTTCGAGGTCTTCTCGGGGCCGGCCGCACTGACCCCTGCCGTGACCGTGACGGCGGTGGCGAGGGCGGTGGCGGTGACGAGAGCGGCGCGTATGCGGGTCTTGCGGGTCATCGCAACTCCTGTGCGGGCGGTGCCTGTTGGATGACTCAAGATTCGCCTTCGCCCGGTTAGCCCCCGTGCAACCGCCGTACAGCGCACGTCCAAGATCCGTCCAATTCCCCGCCGCCGCGGGCGCGAACGCGCCGCCGGGGCGGGGAAGGGGGTGGTGATCAGGCGGGCATGGACAGGCAGAGCGGGGCGCCGCGCTCGTCGGTGTCGTCGGTGTCGTCGGACCGGAAGGCGCGCGGCCGGAGCCGTGCCGTCTCGATCGGGTCCCGCGCGCTACTGCTGGGCGGAGCCCAGGCGGAGTGTGTCGCTCATCTCCTCCGCCATGACGCGGCCCGCCTCGAACTCCAGGGTGTCGTCGCCCATGCCCTGGTCGGTGTCCAGGCCGTCGAGCTCTTCCAGGGGCTGGTTGAGGCGGACGTGGGCGAGGATCGAGTGGAGGGCGCGCAGGGTGGCGGAGGCGGTGGAACCCCAGTTGGAGAAGTAGGAGAACTGCCACCACCACAGGGCCTCCGAGGTGCGGCCGGCCCGGTAGTGGGCCATGCCGTGGCGCAGGTCGGTGATGACGTCGGTGAGGTCGTCGGAGATCCGGGCCGGGACGGGCGCCTTGCGGGGCTCGTAGGGGTCGAAGACCTCCGAGTAGACGTCCACCGGGTCGAGCAGGCGGGCGAGGTTCTCCCGCAGCTCGTCGACGTCCGCGTCCGGACCCGTGTCGGGCTCGTAGCGCTCGTCGGGGACGATGTCCTCATGGGCGCCGAGACGGCCGCCGGCCAGCATCAGCTGGGAGACCTCCAGCAGCAGGAAGGGCACCGCCGAGTCCGGCTCGTCCCCCTTGGCGACCTCGGTGACGGCGACCAGGAAACTCTCGATCTGGTCCGCGATCTGGACCGCGAAGTCGTCAGGGTTCTGGTCGCTCGCGTGCAGCGTGGCGTCAGACATCTAGGAGTCGTCTCCCCTCGAAGGCGCGGCCGAGGGTCACCTCGTCCGCGTATTCCAGGTCACCACCCACCGGGAGGCCGCTGGCCAGGCGGGTGACCTTCAGGCCCATGGGCTTGATCATGCGGGCGAGGTACGTCGCCGTGGCCTCGCCTTCCAGGTTCGGATCCGTGGCCAGGATCAGTTCCGTGACCGTCCCGTCGGCCAACCGCGCGAGAAGTTCTCGTATACGCAGGTCGTCGGGACCGACGCCCTCGATGGGGCTGATGGCGCCGCCGAGGACGTGGTAACGGCCGCGGAACTCGCGGGTGCGCTCGATGGCGACGACGTCCTTGGGTTCCTCCACCACACAGATGACGGAGGGGTCGCGGCGGGCGTCGCGGCAGATGCCGCAGTGCTCCTCCTGCGCGACGTTCCCGCAGATCGCGCAGAAGCGGACCTTCGCCTTGACCTCCATCAGGGCCTGCGCGAGACGCCGTACGTCCGTCGGCTCCGCCTGCAGGATGTGGAAGGCGATCCGCTGCGCGCTCTTGGGACCGACGCCGGGCAGCCGCCCGAGCTCGTCGATGAGGTCCTGGACCACGCCTTCGTACAACGGACTGCCGTCCTTCCTGAGGTTCCTTGGTACGTACGGTAGTGGGCCGCGCTCCGTCCTAGAAGGGCGGTCCGGGAAGGGCGGTCCTAGAAGGGCAGGCCGGGGATGCCGCTGCCACCGCCCAGACCCTGCGCCAGCGGGCCGAGCTTCTGCTGCTGGAGGCCCTGCGCGTTCTCGTTGGCCGCGTGGACGGCCGCGACGATCAGGTCGGCGAGGGTCTCGGTGTCCTCCGGGTCCACCGCCTTCGGGTCGATCCGCAGCGCGCGCAGCTCGCCGGAGCCGGTGACGGTGGCCTTCACCAGACCGCCGCCCGCCTGCCCGTCGACCTCCGTGTTCGCCAGCTCCTCCTGGGCGCGGGCCAGGTCCTGCTGCATCTTCTGGGCCTGCTGGAGCAGCTGCTGCATGTTGGGCTGGCCACCACCGGGAATCACGATCAGCTCCTCTTCTGGGCCCTCGGGCCTCGCAGGGCCTTCCGGGCCTGACGTCCGTACGGGATTTTCCCGCTCGGCACGAGCCTACGTGGTCTGTGCGGGTGTCGCCCCGGCACTCTTTCGAGTGAGTCTGGCGTGAGGCCTATACCTGATCAAGGCCCACTTCCGGGCGTAAAAGAGACGAAACCTTCCTCTTCGCCACCCATTGGGAGGTAGGAAAGGTCCGGCGCGTCAGCACCCGCGGCGACGTCACGCGTCGGGATCGGTTCTGTCGGGACCAGTAGGGAGTGCCGGGTGGGTCAGCAGCCGGAGATGCAGCCCGAGGGTCCGCCCCAGGACGGGCGGGGCGAGGGCGCGGCCGGGCTGCGGCCGGGCGATCTGACCGGGCGGGCGTTCCCGCTCGGGGACTGGGGCGAACCGGCGGAACGGCTGGACGAGCTGTACCGGTGGGTGGAGCGCGGGGCGCTGGAGACGGCGGCCTGGTACCTCGCCGACCGGGTGTGGAAGCGGCGCGGCGCGCGGGTGCTGCGGGGCGGGGCGGCGGCGGGGGCGGCGGCCGGGGCCTCGCTGCCGCTGCTGGACCTGACCGGTGTGGTGGGCGGGGTCGCCCCATGGGGGTATCTGGCGCTGCTGCTGGCGGTGGCGTGTGTGGCGGTGGACCGGTTCTTCGGGGTGACGTCCGGCTGGATAAGGGACGTGGCGACCGCGCAGGCGGTGCAGCGGCGGTTGCAGGTGCTCCAGTTCGACTGGGCGTCGGAGAGTGTGCGGGAGGTGCTGGGTCCGGCGGAGGGCACGGCGAGCGAGGCCGCGGAGCGGTGTCTCGGGGTGCTGCGGCGGTTCTCGGAGGACGTGACGGAGCTGGTGCGGGTGGAGACGGCGGACTGGATGGTGGAGTTCCGGACCGGGTCGGCTCCGATGGGGATCCAGGGGGCGGTGGCCTCCGGCGGGGGGCGGGGGGAGAC
>NZ_BQUN01000014.1 GCF_026008495.1 Streptomyces sp. A012304 | reverse complement strand
GCCCCCGCCCGCACCCCGCACCGGCCCGTCACCCCGCCCCGCCCCACCGACCTCTTCGCCGACCGCCTCCTCGCCGTCCTCAGCGGCCAACGCCCCGTCCACTCCATGCTCCGCCACACCCTCGGCCCCGCCTACGACGACCTGGCGCACCTCGCCGAACGCGGCCCCCTGCGCACCACCCACGGCACCCGCCCCACCGTCCGCGACATCGGCTACTTCGTCCCCCGCCCCGGCGCCATCGAGGCCTTCGCCCGCATCGGCGCCGGAGACCGCCTGCGCGCCATGGCGTTCCGCCTGGAACTCGGCACCGACCACCGCTGGCGCTGCACCGCCGTCGAACTCGGCGGCCCCCGCAGGCCCCGCCCGACGGACGACTGACCGGCCACCCTCCCCGGGCACGCCGAAGGGCCGGGCACCCTCGGGTGACCCGGCCCTGCCGCGAAACTCCCGCCGTACGGCGCCCGCTGACGCCTACTCCGTACGGCTCCTTCTCACCGACTACTTCTTACGACGCCGCCCGGCCTTCGCCTGCTTGCGGCGCTCCGCGCGCGTGAGACCGTCGGCCTCGGAACGCACCGGCTCACCGTCACTGTCGAAGTCACCCTCGATGGTGCCGCCCTCGCCGTCCACGGTCGGCGCGGAGAAGTGCAGGTTCCGCCGCTGCGGAGCGTCCAGACCCTTGGCCCGGATCTCCGGACGCGCCGTCGCCTGCGCGGGCACCACATCCTGCTTGTCCGCGTCCCCGACCGGCTTGGCGTCCTCGACCGGAACCTCCTCGACCTGCTGCTCCACCTGAACCTCCAGGTTGAACAGATAGCCGACCGACTCCTCCTTGATGCCGTCCATCATCGCGGTGAACATGTCGAAGCCCTCACGCTGGTACTCCACCAGCGGGTCCTTCTGCGCCATCGCGCGCAGACCGATGCCCTCCTGGAGGTAGTCCATCTCGTAGAGGTGCTCACGCCACTTGCGGTCCAGGACCGACAGCACGACCCGCCGCTCCAGCTCCCGCATGATCTCCGAGCCGAGCTGCGCCTCACGCGCCTCGTACTGCTCGCGGATGTCGTCCTTGATGGACTCGGCGATGAACTCGGCGGTCAGACCGGCCCGGTCACCGGCCGCGTCCTCCAGCTCCTCGATGGTGACCTTCACCGGGTACAGCTGCTTGAACGCACCCCACAGCCGGTCCAGGTCCCAGTCCTCCGCGAAGCCCTCGGCCGTCTCGGCGGTGACATAGGCGTCGATGGTGTCGTCCATGAAGTGCTGGATCTGCTCGTGCAGGTCCTCGCCCTCCAGCACACGCCGCCGCTCACCGTAGATGACCTCACGCTGACGGTTGAGGACCTCGTCGTACTTCAGGACGTTCTTACGCGTCTCGAAGTTCTGCTGCTCCACCTGCGACTGGGCCGACGCGATCGCGCGCGTGACCATCTTGTTCTCGATCGGCACGTCGTCCGGCACATTCGCCATCGACATCACGCGCTCGACCATCTGCGCCTTGAACAGCCGCATCAGGTCGTCGCCCAGCGACAGGTAGAACCGGGACTCACCCGGGTCACCCTGACGGCCGGAACGACCACGCAGCTGATTGTCGATACGACGCGACTCGTGCCGCTCGGTGCCCAGCACATACAGACCGCCGAGCTCCTCGACCTCTTCCTTCTCGGCCTTGACGGCCTGCTCGGCCTTCTCCAGCGCGGCCGGCAGCGCGGCCGCCCACTCCTCGATGTGCTCCTCCGGGTCGAGGCCACGCTGCCGCAGCTCCGCCTCGGCGAGGTCCTCCGGGTTGCCGCCCAGCTTGATGTCCGTACCACGGCCGGCCATGTTCGTCGCCACCGTCACCGCGCCCTTGCGGCCCGCCTGCGCGACGATCGTCGCCTCACGGTCGTGCTGCTTGGCGTTGAGCACCTCGTGCTGGATACCGCGCTTGCTGAGCTGCTGCGAGAGGTACTCGGACTTCTCGACCGACGTCGTACCGACGAGGATCGGCTGCCCCTTCTCGTGCTTCTCCGCGATGTCGTCGACGACCGCGTCGAACTTCGCGACCTCCGTGCGGTAGATCAGGTCCGACTGGTCCTTGCGGATCATCGGCTTGTTCGTCGGGATCGGCACCACACCGAGCTTGTAGATCTGGTGGAACTCGGCGGCCTCGGTCATCGCCGTACCGGTCATGCCGGACAGCTTGTTGTACAGGCGGAAGAAGTTCTGCAGGGTGATCGTGGCGAGCGTCTGGTTCTCGTCCTTGATGTCCACCCCTTCCTTCGCCTCGATCGCCTGGTGCATGCCCTCGTTGTACCGACGGCCGGCGAGGATACGACCCGTGTGCTCGTCGACGATCATGACCTCGCCGTCGATGACGACGTAGTCCTTGTCCTTCTTGAAGAGCTCCTTCGCCTTGATGGCGTTGTTCAGGTAGCCCACCAGCGGCGTGTTCACCGACTCGTACAGGTTGTCGATGCCCAGCCAGTCCTCGACCTTGGCGACACCCGCCTCGTGGATCGCGACCGTGCGCTTCTTCTCGTCGACGTCGTAGTCGCCGGTCTCCTCCAGGCCCTTGAGCGGGTTGCCCGGCTCACCCCGCTTCAGGCGCGTCACCAGCTTGGCGAAGTCGCCGTACCACTTGGTGGCCTGATCGGCCGGGCCAGAGATGATCAGCGGCGTACGGGCCTCGTCGACGAGGATCGAGTCGACCTCGTCGACGATCGCGAAGTTGTGGCCGCGCTGCACCAGCTCGTCCTTCGACCACGCCATGTTGTCGCGCAGGTAGTCGAAACCGAACTCGTTGTTCGTGCCGTACGTGATGTCGCACGCGTACTGCTCGCGGCGCTGCGCCGGCGTCATGTTGGCGAGGATGCAGCCGACACTCAGACCGAGGAACCGGTGGACCCGGCCCATCATCTCGGAGTCACGCTCGGCCAGGTAGTCGTTGACCGTGATGAGGTGGACGCCGTCACCGGAGAGGGCGTTCAGATAAGCCGGCAGCGTACCCACCAGGGTCTTGCCCTCACCGGTCTTCATCTCGGCGACGTACCCCATGTGCAGGGCCGCACCACCCATCAACTGCACGTCGTAGTGACGCTGGCCGAGCACACGCTTGGCCGCCTCACGCACCGTGGCGAACGCCTCCGGCAGCAGGTCGTCGAGGGACTCCCCGTCGGCGTACCGCTGCTTGTACTCATCGGTGAGGGCCCGCAGCTCGGCGTCGGAGAGGCCGACGAAGTCCTCTTCGATGGAGTTGACCTGGTCCGCGATGCGGTGCAGCTTGCGCAGGATCTTGCCTTCGCCTGCACGCATGATCTTCGAGAGGACGGACACGGGGGTTGGTCTCCTTGCCGGTCGGGCCTGGGACGGTCGGTTTCAATTTGACTTACTGAGCAACGGCCATCGTATGCGAGGACCCCACCACGTCGGGAGGCCTGCCGTGACGCGGACCGCACACTCCTTCGCACCACACGAGAATTCTCCTGTGAAGAGGACAACGGCCGGGCCTTCCGGATGGTGCCGCCTCCCGCCAACGAATTGCGCGAATTGTGACCGCCCCCTCACCCACCGCGAAATCGATGGCGACCGCTGGACACCCACCCGCAGAATCAGCCGATGGAACCCGTCACCCTGACCACCGACCGCCTCGTCCTGCGCCCCGTCGGCCCCCAGGACACCGACGCGGTCCTCGCCGCCGCCCAGGACCCCGAGATCCTGCGCTGGACCACCCTCCCCTCCCCCTACCTCCCCGAACACGCCAGCGGCTTCACCGAACACATCGTCCCCGACGGCTGGGCCGACGGCTCGATGTTCACCTTCGGCGTGTTCCTCCCCGACGGGCCCCTGACCGGCATGCTCAGCCTCACGATGCGCTCCCTCGGCACCGCCGAGATCGGCTTCTGGGCCACCAAGGAACACCGCGGCCGCGGCTACACCACCGAGGCCACCCTCGCCGCCTCCCGCTGGGCCTTCACCCACCTGGCCGTCGACCGCGTCGAATGGCGCGCCGAAGTCGGCAACACCGCCTCCCGCACCGTCGCCGAACACGCCGGCTTCTCCCTCGAAGGCACCCTGCGCTCCGCGATCGACAACAAAGGCGTACGCCGCGACTGCTGGGTGGCCTCCCTCCTCCCCTCCGACCTCGGCCTGCCCTCCACCTCGCCCTACCTGCCCACCAGAAACTGACCGGCGCCCGACAAACCCGCAGGTCACCACTTGCTGTCAGACCCACCCCCTATCGTGCGCAGCATGACCACCCCGCGCCCCACGACCGACCTCTCGGCAGACGAAGCCCGCCGCATCGTCCTGCGCGCCCAGGGCTTCCTCGGCACCCCGAACCGCAAGGCGGGCGTCCGCGGCGTCCTGCGCCACCTCGGCGCGGTCCAACTCGACACCATCTCCGTCCTCGCCCGCTCCCACGAACTCATCCCCTACGCCCGCCTGGGAGCCGTGGGCCGCACCACCGTCGAGAACGCCTACTGGAAACCGACCCCGGGCACCCCCGGACCCCACGCCTTCGAGTACTGGTCCCACGCCGCCTGCATCCTCCCCATCGAGGAGTGGCCCCACTTCGCCTTCCGCCGCCGCGCCTACCGCAGCCGCCCCCTCTGGAACCACCACCTCCCCGAAGGCACCTACGACCAGGTCATCAAGCAACTCCGCGGCGAAGGCCCCCTCACCGCCACCGAGTTGGGCGGCGCGAAGAAGACCAGCGAGTGGTGGGACTGGTCCGGCACCAAGGTCGCCGTCGAACGCGCACTCATGTACGGCGAGGTGGTCTGCGTGGAGCGCCGCGGCTGGAAACGCGTCTACGACCTCGCGGAACGCGCCGTCCCCGAACCCCTGCTGCATGACGAACTGGACGACACCGAATGCCTGCGCCGCCTGGTCCGCCTGGCCGGCCAGGCCCTCGGCGTCGGCACCCGCGCGGACATCGCCGACTACCACCGTCTCAAGGGCGACCAGGTCGACGCCGTGATCGCCGACTCGGGCCTGGTGCCCGTCACGGTCGACGGCTGGGGCAAACCCGCCTGGGCCGACCCCGCGGCCCTGGAGACCGCCCCCCGCGGCCGCCACCGCACCACGCTGCTGTCCCCCTTCGACTCCCTCATCTGGGACCGGGCACGCACGGAACGGATCTTCGGCTTCACCCACCGCCTGGAGGCCTACGTCCCCAAACCGAAACGCGTTCACGGCTACTTCGCGATGCCGGTCCTGGCCGGCGGCCGGCTCGTGGGCCGCGTCGACCCCGCCCGCGAGGGCCGCACCCTGGTCGCCAAGCAGGTCACCCTGGACGGCCCGAAGGCGGTCCCGGCCGTCGCACAAGCCCTGCGGGAAGCGGCGACCTGGGTCGACTGCACGAACATACGCGTGGAACGCGTGGACGCCCCCGCCCTGCGCGAACCGCTCACCACCGAACTGGCCCGCGCCCTCGCCTAGCCACGCTCACCGGATCTCGAGGATCTTCTCCCGCATCGCGTACACCACCGCCTCCATCCTGGAGTGCAGCTGCAGCTTCTCCAGGATGTTGCGCACATGGTTCTTCACCGTGTTCTCGGAGATGAACAACTCCTTGGCGATGTCACGGTTGTTCATGCCCGTCGCGACGAGCTTGAGGACCTCCAGCTCACGGTCCGTCAGCCGCGGCGCGGGGACGAGCCGACGCTCGTCCGTGCGCTGGATCATCGACTTGAACTCGGTGAGCAGCTTCGACGCCATGGAAGGGCTGATCTGCGACTGCCCGTCCGCCACCGCGCGAATCGCGGTGGCCACCTCGTCCGTGGAGATCTCCTTCAGGAGATAGCCGGTCGCACCCGCCTTGATCGCGTCATAGAGGTCGGCCTCCTCGTCACTGATCGTCAGCATGATGATCTTCGCGCTGGGAGCCACCTCCTTGATGGAGGTGCACGCCTCGATGCCACCGCGCTTGGGCATCCGCACATCCATCAGCACGATGTCCGGCAGCAGATCGGCCGCCTTGTCCACCGCCTCCGCCCCGTCACCGGCCTCACCGACGACCTGGATGTCCTCCTCGGCCGCGAGCACGATCTCCAGCCCCCGGCGGAACAGGGCGTGATCGTCCACGACAAGGACCCTGATCGGCTCCTTGCGTGAAGTGCCCCCGTCCGGGCCCATGCCGACGACGCCGTCGTCGGCATCCCCGTCATGCATCGGTCCGAAGCTGTCCGCCATCGTTCCTCCCCCTGAAGGCTGTGGCCGTGGTCCTGTGCCATCGCCAACGCAAGGCAACAACCCACCGGTTGGGCCGTTCCTGCCATGATTCCATGCCTGAAGGACAACGCGGTGACAGAGAGGCGCGCGAAGGGGTCGCACACGGATGCCCCTGGGGGCGCACAAGCGCTCCAGGGGCACCCACTCAAGCCACCACCGGCATCGGTCAGCCGCCCAGTGCGCCGCCCGCCTCGGGGGAGTGCGCCTGCGTGACCATGGTGTCCGTCCGCAGGTGGATCACGCCGTAGTCGTAGGCGTGCCGCCGGTAGACGACGCTGGGTTCCTTCGTCTCGGAGTCGACGAACAGGTAGAAGTCGTGGCCGACCAGCTCCATCTCGTAGAGAGCCTGGTCGAGGGTCATCGGAGCGGCGACATGGGTCTTCTCACGCACCACCAGCGGGCCGTCGCCCTGCACTTCGAGCGAGCCGATCTTCTTCGTCGGCACGCTCTCCGACTCGTCGGCCGGAACGGGGTGGCCGTTGCCGTTGAGGGTCGCGACGCCCGGGACGTGGTCGGGGACCTCCGCTGCCGTGAGCCGGCGTGCACCGCGCCGCGTGTAACGCTTGTCGTGCTGCTTGCGCAGCTGGGCGTCCAGCTTCTCCGCCGCCAGGTCGAGTGCCGCGTACGGGTCGCTGGCCGCTGCCTCCGCCCGGATCACGGGACCACGGGAGCGGAGCGTGATCTCCACTCGGTCGCACCGGTCGGCCTGTCGAGGGTTGGGCTCCTTGGACACCTCGACGTCGAGGCTGATCACCTTGCCGTCGAGCTTCTGGATCTTCTCCAGCTTCAGCTTCTCGGCCACGTGCTTCCGGAACCGCTCGGGCACCTCGGTCTTGCGGCCCTTGACGACGATGTCCACGCAGAACTCCGTTCCCGGATCGCTCCGCATCAGCGGCGGAGCATCTCCCTTTTGCAGCAGGCTCCGGTGAGTGCCGGAACCTCGGACTCGGTGACGTCCACCTCCTCCTCCCCCATGGGCGAGATCTCCACCCCAAGTGCTGCGGGTGATTACCGAAACCGCAGCACGGCATTCGGCTTAGAGAGGTGTGGCCTGCGGCTTTCCCTCACAACCGAACATATCTCGCTCGGACGGATGTCGTCACCCTCTACTGCCGCGTACCTCCGTTCAGGTGAATTGGCCTTCTCATTACCTGCAACGACGCAAGTTCTCCCTCAGTTCCGGTTTATGTCGAACGACTCCGGCGACGCGGCGACCACCGCCGCACGGAGCAGGTCACCGCCTCGCCCCGGCGACATCCGGCCCCGGGACGGCTGTACCCCTCTGCCTTCCCGACCGACAGCCACATACACAGCCGTCTCCGCGGCACCTTCAATTACGCCTGGATGCGACGGGGTGAACCGGCCGAGGGGCGGAGGCAGGGGCGGGGGCGCCGGGGCGAGGCGCTCGGCGTCCCTGGTTCTCCACACGGGCTCCAGCGGGACGGCCCCGGCCGTGGCTGCGCGCTTCGGGGCGACAGCCGCCCGCACGGCGCGCGCCGCCTCCGCGAGGGAAGCGCCCGTGGTGACGACGTCATCGACCAGCACCACCGAACCGCCGCGCAGCACACGCGCCCCTCCCGGCGCCACGGCCAGCGCTCCCACCATGTTCTCCAGCC
>NZ_BQUN01000013.1:97579-143595 GCF_026008495.1 Streptomyces sp. A012304 | reverse complement strand
CCCCCACCATCCCCCCGCCGACCACGGCCACCACCCCGGCCAGGACCCAGTTCACCACCGCCCCCGCCCCCGCCTCCGGCACGGCCGCCAGCAGCGGAAACGGCGGCAGCTCCGGCGCCGGATCCGAGGCCGTCGGCCCCACCACATGCCCGGCGCCCACCATGAACCCCGGCCCGACCGCGTACGCCGCCCCCCACACCGCCGCGTTCGGCACGAGCGCCACGCACAGCATCAGCACCGCGACCCGCCCGGACCACCCCTCGGTCAGCTGCGTGAACGCCTCCCGGGCCGCACCGAGGTGCCCTACCGACGACCCCGCCACCAGCAGCGCCCCGCCGCCGACGAGCACCGCGGCCCCGACCCCCGCCGCCCGCAGGGCCACCCCGAGGCTCTCCCGCCCGTCCGCCCCGAGGACCAGCCGCCGTACGCCGCGCGGCAGCGCGAGAAGCGCCTGCTCCACGGGCCCGCCCGGACGCCCGTACGCGGTCCACACGCCCGCCCCGCCCGCCACCACGGCGACGGCCGTCACCCCCGCCGCCGTCCACAGCCACGAGGGCCGCAACGCCCCGCCCGCCGCATAGCCCGCGGCGGCCCCGCCCACGGCGAGGTATCCGAGGACGACGCCCGTCCAGGCCGTACGGGCGTTCACCAGCGGGGCGTCCTCGTCGCCGCCGTCCGCCGCGTCCCGCCCCGCCCGGTGCAGCAGCCACACCGGCAGCACGAGCAGCAGTAGCGGGGTGACCCCGACCGGTGCCGGGACCCCGGACAGGGTGTCGGCGCGCACCAGTTCCGCCCCGTGCGCCAACAGCCACAGCGCGGCGGCGACGTGCAGCGCGCCCCCCAGTCCGCTGTCGGGATACGGCGAACTGATCCACAGCGCGATCACCAGCACGGCGAACGAACCGAGCCCCAGCCCGGCGGCCAGCGCGCCGCTCAGCAGGCCGGCGGCGAGCCCGGGCGTGCGGTCGCGCAGCCGGGAGAACCGCGAGAACAGAGAGAACGGCGAGAACAGGGACAACACGGAGGACACGGAGGACACGGAGGACACGGAGAACAGGGACTGCGACGAGAGCCGGCGAGCGGTCAGCTGGATCATGCCGGCCATGCTCCCAACGACACGCGCTTTCCCGTCGTAACAGGAGAACTTCGGCTGTGTCGCTCAATATACGTTTATGTACTTTTTCGTGCGGAGGGGTGTCCGGTGACGCGGAGCGCCGGCACCCCGCTTCCCTCCCCCAAGGAGCGTCGGCGCCTGCGCGAGGCGGGGTTCCTGACACCGGATCAGGCCGCGGCGCGGGTGGGCGTCAGCGGGAAGACGGTGCGCGCGTGGGAGTCGGGCCGTTCGACTCCTCGCGGCCGGCAGCGGGAGGCGTACGCGGCCCTGCTGGCCACGCTGGCCGGCTCGGCGACGGCGCGTCCGGAAGATCCGGAAGATTGGGAAGGCCCGGAAGACGAGGACCAAGACGAGGACGCGGAGACCTCCGCGTCCGCCCCCCTGACGCCGGCTGAGGCGTTCGACGCCCTCTACGCCCACTGCGCCCCCGCCCTGGTGCGCCAGGCGTATCTCCTCACCGGCCGCCGGGAACTCGCGCGGGAGTCGGTGGAACGGGCGTTCCAGTTCGCCTGGCAGCGCTGGCCGAAGGTGGCCGTCGACCCCGACCCGCCGGGCTGGGTGCGGATGACGGCGCACGAGTACGCCCTCTCCCCCTGGCACCGGTTCCGGCCCCGCTACCGTCACCCCGAACCGCCGCCGTCCGACGCCGCCGACCGCGCGCTGCTCGACGTCCTGCTGGCCCTCCCGCCGTCCTACCGCCGCACCCTCCTGCTGTACGACGGGCTGGGCCTCGGGCTGCCGGAGACCGCGGCGGAGACGGAGGCGAGCACGCTCGCGGCGGCGAGCAGGCTGGCCCACGCGCGCCAGGCCGTCGCCGCGCGCCTGCCCGACCTGGCCGACCCCGCCGCCCTGCACCGCCGGCTGGCGGAGCTGGCGTCCGCGGAGCGGCTGCGCGCGGCCAAGCCGCCGGCCGTGCGGCTCGGCAGCGAACGCCGGGCCCGCCTCTGGACCCGCACGGCGATCGCGTTCACGGTGACGATCATCGGCGCGACGGCCCTGACCCTCCGCACGGCCCCCACCCGGTACGAGCCCCCCGTCCCGCCCGGCGAGACGGTCCCGGGCATCCCGCGAGCCGTCCCCGGCCCCCTGTCGGACGCCGACCTCAAACTCCGGGCCCGACTCCGCGCCCACACGTCCCACGGCCCGGAGAGACTCGCACCGGAACCGAGATGAGGCCACGGGACACCACCGGCTCGGGGCGCCAGCGGCGACGCGGGCACATCGCCCGCCGGGGCCGGGGGTGATCTCAGCGGCGCACACGTGGGCGGCGACACGAGGGCCATGTGGGCGGCGACGCGGGTGGGCACCGCGCCGGAGCAGGTGGGTGAACGCGGGCGCGGAAACGCCGGTGGGCCCGTCCCCACCGAGGGGAACGGGCCCACCGACGCTCAGCCGAGCGCCGTTCAGCCGGCCAGGATCTCCCGGGCCAGCTTCGCCGTCTCGGTGGGCGTCTTGCCCACCTTGACGCCGGCGGCCTCGAGGGCCTCCTTCTTCGCCGCGGCCGTACCGGACGAACCGGAGACGATCGCGCCCGCGTGGCCCATGGTCTTGCCCTCGGGCGCGGTGAAGCCCGCGACGTAGCCGACGACCGGCTTCTTCACGTTGTCCTTGATGAAGGCCGCGGCCCGCTCCTCCGCGTCGCCACCGATCTCACCGATCATCACGATCAGGTCGGTGTCGGGGTCGGCCTCGAAGGCGGCCAGCGCGTCGATGTGGGTGGTGCCGATGACCGGGTCGCCACCGATGCCGACGGCCGACGAGAAGCCGATGTCGCGCAGCTCGTACATCATCTGGTACGTCAGCGTGCCGGACTTCGACACCAGGCCGATACGGCCCGGCTTGGTGATGTCACCGGGGATGATGCCGGCGTTCGACTGACCGGGCGTGATCAGGCCGGGGCAGTTCGGACCGATGATGCGGGTCTTGTTGCCCTTCTCGACCGCGTAGGCGTAGAACGCCGCCGAGTCGTGGACCGCGATGCCCTCGGTGATGACGACCGCGAGGGGGATCTCCGCGTCGATCGCCTCGACGACGGCGGCCTTGGCGAAGGCCGGCGGGACGAAGAGGACGGACACGTTGGCGCCCGTCTTCTCCATCGCCTCGGCGACGGTGCCGAAGACCGGGATCTCGTTGCCGTCGATGTCGACGGAGGTCCCCGCCTTGCGCGGGTTCACACCACCGACGATGTTCGTGCCGTCGGCCAGCATGAGCTTGGTGTGCTTCATGCCCGTGGCACCGGTCATGCCCTGGACGATGACCTTGCTGTCCTTGTTGAGGAAGATAGCCATGGCTGTGGTGTCCCTCGTCCCTTACTTCGCAGCCGCGAGCTCGGCGGCCTTGTCGGCCGCGCCGTCCATGGTGTCCACGCGCTGCACCAGCGGGTGGTTGGCGTCGGAGAGGATCTTGCGACCCAGCTCGGCGTTGTTGCCGTCCAGACGGACGACCAGCGGCTTGGTGACTTCCTCGCCCTTGTCCGCGAGCAGCTGAAGCGCCTGGACGATGCCGTTGGCGACCTCGTCGCAGGCGGTGATGCCACCGAAGACGTTGACGAAGACGGACTTGACGTCCGGGTCGCCCAGGATGATCTCCAGGCCGTTCGCCATGACGGCGGCGGAGGCGCCACCGCCGATGTCGAGGAAGTTGGCGGGCTTGACGCCACCGTGCTTCTCACCGGCGTACGCGACGACGTCCAGGGTGCTCATGACGAGACCGGCGCCGTTGCCGATGATGCCGACCTCACCGTCGAGCTTGACGTAGTTGAGGTTCTTCTCCTTGGCCGCGGCCTCGAGCGGGTTCGCCGCGGCCTTGTCGTGGAGCGCCTCGAAGTCGGGGTGACGGAACTCGGCGTTGTCGTCCAGGGTCACCTTGCCGTCGAGGGCGATGACGTCACCGGAGGCGACCTTGGCCAGCGGGTTGACCTCGACGAGGAGGGCGTCCTCGGCGACGAAGGTCTTCCACAGCGTGACCAGGATGTCGGCGACCTTGTCGGCGACATCGGCCGGGAAGTTGGCGGCCGCGACGATCTCGCGCGCCTTCTCGGGGGTGACACCCGCGTTGGCGTCGATCGGGGTCTTGGCGACGGCCTCCGGGCGGGTGGCGGCCACCTCCTCGATCTCCATGCCGCCCTCGACGGACGCGATGGAGAGGAAGGTGCGGTTCGCACGGTCGAGGAGGAAGGAGACGTAGTACTCCTCGACGATCTCCGGAGCGGTCTCGGCGATCATCACCTTGTGGACCGTGTGGCCCTTGATGTCCATGCCGAGGATGTCCGTCGCACGGGCGACGGCCTCGTCCGGGGTGGCGGCCAGCTTGACGCCGCCGGCCTTGCCGCGACCACCGACCTTCACCTGCGCCTTGACGACGGACTTGCCGCCCAGACGCTCGGTGATCTCGCGCGCCGCCTCAGGCGTGTCGATGACTTCACCGGCCAGCACCGGTACATCGTGCTTGGCGAAGAGGTCCCTCGCCTGGTACTCGAACAGGTCCACGCGCTTCCGTCCCTATCAGTGATCTCGCGGTTCGTTGGATGCGTGGGCGTGCCGCGAAGGGCAACGTGACGACCGCATGTGTCACAAGGGAAGCGCACACGGTGTCCGAGCGCGCGGCATGTCCGTCTCGCAGGTTATCGCTGCTTCCGGGGGCCCTCTAAATCGCGGGTCACACCTGAGCGGTGATACCTGTCACATGATGTCGGGATCACTGGCACGGCGTGCCGCGGGTGAGGGGCCTCACCGGGTTGGGGTTGGCCCGGTGAGACCCCGTGAACGGCCCCGAAGGGCTCCGGGCGGGTCGTCCTCACCCCAATGAGGACGACCCGGCCCGCTCCGCGGGGCGTACGGCCGGACGCGTCCGACGGCTTTCGGCCGTCCGGGCCGCTCGGCCCCGCGGAGGGCTTCTCGCGGGCTCAGACGCCGTGCGCGTACCCGGGAGTGACCGCCTCGGCGACGCCCGTGACCCCGCCGACGGCGTGCCCGGCCAGCGGCTGGGCGGTGGAACGGACAGTGCCGGTCAGGTCCTGTCCGAAGGAGCCCGCGCCGCCGGTGACGTCCCGCGCGAAGAAGCCCGCGTCACCGGTGACGTCCTGCGCGAAGGCACCGACCGGCGCGGTGACCTGCCGGGCGAGACCGTCCACGGTGCCGGTGACCTGCCCCGCGAGAGCGCCCACAGTGCCGGTGACCTGCCCGGCGAGAGCGTCCACGGTGCCGGTGACCTGCCCGGCGAGGGCGCCCACGGTGCCGTTGACGTCCTGCGCGAAGGAGGTCGTCGAGCCGGTCACGCCGTGCGCGAAGGAGGTCGCGTCGCCGCGGACACCGTGGCCCAGCGCGCCCGCGTCCGTGACCGCCTGCCCGGCGACCGGTGCGGCGGCCCGCACCGCGGTGTGCGCGACCGGCGGCAGCACGGCGGCCGTGCCGTCCTGCGCGACCTCGCCGACCAGCCCGGTGGCGTACGGCGGAACGTCCGCGACGACGCCACCGACGACCGGGCTCAGCCCCTGCACGGCCCCCTCCACGACGGGCCGCACCTCGCCGGCGACCCCGTAGGCCAGCGCGGCCGCCGCTCCGACGGCGTGCCCGGCGACGGGGGTGGCCCCCGCCACCGCCTGCGCGGCGACCGGCGTGACCCCGTGCACCGCGCCGACGGCGACCGGGACCGCCCCGTCCACGGCGGAGACGGCCACCGGCGGCACGACAGCCGCCGCGGTCTCGTCGACGACGGTGCCGACGGCGGCCGGCGCCGCCTCCAGCTCCGGCGCGAAGGCGGAGAGCGGGCCGAAGAGGTAGTCGACGGTGGAGTCGGCGGCGCGGTGCGTCGCAGCGGCGGTGGCGGTGGCGCCGGCCTTGGCGGCGGTGGCCTTGGCGGTGGCCGCAGCGGTGGTGGCCTTGGCGGTGGCCGCGGCGGTGGAGGCCTTGGCGGTGGCCGCAGCGGTGGTGGCCTTGGCGGTGGCCGCGGCGGTGGAGGCCGCGGCGGCGGTGGTGGCCTTGGCCGTCGCGGTCCGTGCGGCACGGGCGCCGTGGATGGCCTCCGCGCCCCTGACCTTGGGGGTCTGCGGGGTGGTGACCTTGGTGTCGGAGACCTTGTCGGCGGCCGTGCCGGAGACGGTGCCGGTGACGGTCTCGGTGACCGTCGCGTGGGTGTCGTCGGCGCCGGTGTTCGTGTCCGGCAGGGAGACGGACGAGGCGGGCAGCTCATCGGCGTTGGCGGCGGCCGAGCCGAGCGCCCAGGCACTCGTGACACCGGCGGCTATGACGAGGGAACGGCGGATGTTCTTGTTCATGCGTACATCGATCCTTTGGAAAGGCTCGGGAAAGGCGGCGTGGCCTGAGGCGCTGCCTGAGGCGCCGCCGTCGGGACATTCCGGCTCCGGAGCCAGGGAGGGCTCCGGGCGGCGGGCAGACCTGTCTCCGCCCCCGCGCGGCAGGTCTACGGCGGGGGAAGGCCTGCCCTAACCGGGGAAGACGGGGATGTCCCGGTACCTGTCCCGGGTCCCGGCCGCGTCGGCACCCACGGCGCCGCCGGCCACCAGCAGCAACGGCACCCGGTGATACGGCGTCACCGCGTGCGCGTCGCCGTGCCGGCCCGTGCCGTGGTCGACGACGGGCGCGTTGCCCAGCGCCCCGTGCGGGCCACCGGCGGGCGCTTGGTCCGCGGGCCCCTGCCCGGCCTGCCCACTGTGCGCGACATGGCCGGCACGGTGACCGCCACGCTGTGCCACCGCTCCCAGGCCGCTCCCCGCACCGACCCTCGACGGCCCGTACGACGCCCCCGTGACCCCCTCAGCCCGCTCACCGGACACCGGCGTCACCACGCCCCCCGGCGCGGGCGCCGACACGACGGGCGCGGGCAACGTCTGCCCGGGCGACGGGAGGGACGGCAGGAACGGGATGGTGGGGAAGGTAGGGACGCTGGGGACCGAGGGGATCTCAGTGACGGTGGGGACGGAGTGGGCGGAGGGGGCGTCAGGCAGGTCAGCCGGCGTCGTCGCGGGCGGCAGCGGCAGCGATGGGATCGAAGGCAGCGTCGGGAGGGCCGGGTCCGACGTCACCGGAGGCACGTCTTCCCGCGCTTCGGCCAACCGCTCGGCCACCGTCTCCACCAGCTCCCCGACCGGCCGCACGACATCCGAAGCCGGGGCGGCGATCGGGTCGGAGACCGGGGCCGGGGCCGAGGCTTGGTCCGGGGCCGGGGCCGGGGTTTGGGCCTGAGGCCGGGCCGGGGTCCGGAGGTGGGCCGAAATCGGGGCCTGTGGCTGGGTCGGGGTCTGGCCCTGGGCCTCTGAGGAGGCCGGGGGGACCGTCACCCCCGACACGTTGCCGTCCGCCGCCTGAGCCTGCCCTCCGAAGAGGATCCCGAGCACGAACAACCCGCCCACCAGCAGCGCGCCACGCAGCGCATGCCGCCCTGCCGCCGCGCGCAGGACGCGCAGAGCGGCAGCGGGGAGAAGGCTGTGGGGCCGGGCCAAGGGGGGAGGGACCTCCGTGCGACGGATCGAGACGCCGATCCTTGCACGGGAGTCCGCCGGTCGCGCAAGCCCCCCGTTACCGATGGGTAGTCATGTCCCGTTTGGCCCCCCGGTGTCCGTGTCCGGCACGGGCAGCGGACGCTTCTCGATCGCCGCCGCCATCACCTCCGGGAAGAGATCGGGCGTGCAGGCGAAGGCCGGTGTGCCGAGGGCCGCGAGGGCCGCCGCATGGTCCCGGTCGTAGGCGGGCGCCCCTTCGTCCGACAGCGCGAGCAGCGCGACGAACTGCACCCCCGACGCCTTCATCGCCGCGACCCGCTTCAGCATCTCGTCCCGGATGCCGCCCTCGTAGAGGTCGCTGATCAGCACCACCACGGTCTCCGCGGGCCGGGTGATCTGCGACTGGCAGTAGGCGAGCGCCCGGTTGATGTCCGTGCCGCCGCCGAGCTGGGTGCCGAACAACACGTCGACCGGATCGTCGAGTTGGTCGGTGAGGTCGACGACCGTCGTGTCGAAGACGACGAGCCGGGTGCTGATCGACCGCATCGACGCCAGCACCGCCCCGAACACCGACGCGTACACCACCGACGCCGCCATCGACCCCGACTGGTCGATGCAGAGGATCACCTCCTTCTTCACGGACCGCGACGCCCGCCCGTACCCCACCAGCCGCTCCGGCACGACCGTCCGGTACTCCGGCAGGTAGTGCTTGAGGTTGGCGGCGATCGTGCGGTTCCAGTCGATGTCGTGGTGGCGGGGGCGGGCGACGCGCGCACTGCGGTCGAGTGCGCCGGTGAGCGTCGCCCGGGTGCGGGGGGCGAGCCGCTTCTCCAGGTCGTCGACGACCTTGCGCACGACGGCCCGTGCCGTCTCCTTCGTCGTCTCCGGCATCGCCTTGTTGAGCGAGAGCAGCGTGCCGACGAGGTGCACGTCGGCCTCCACCGCCTCCAGCATCTCCGGCTCGAGCAGCAGCGTGGCCAGCCCGAGCCGGTCGATGGCGTCGCGCTGCATGACCTGGACGACGGAGGAGGGGAAGTACGTCCGGATGTCCCCGAGCCAGCGCGCCACGGACGGCGCCGACGCCCCGAGCCCCGCCGAACGGTCCCGTCCCGTCCGCGCCCCGCCTCCCTTCCCGTAGAGCGCGGTGAGCGCCCCGTCCATGGCGGCGTCCTGTCCGGACAGTGCGTGTCCGGTGCCGTCCGCCTCGTCGCCCCCGAGCACCAGCCGCCAGCGCCGCAGCCGCTCCTGTCCGGCGTCCGCTTCCACCGCCGCCGTCGACTCGGTCGTCATCTCCCCACCCCCACAAGGTCGTCGTCCTCCCGCTCCAGCCCCAGCAGCAGCCGCACCACCGGCAGCACGGCGTCCGCGCGCGCCGTGTCGAGCCCGTCCGCGAACCCGGGTGTCGCGGAGCCCGCCCTCGCCGCGCTCCCCCGCTCCCCCGGGCCGCGCCGCACCAGCTCCCCGAGTGTTCTGCGCACTCCCGCCTCGTACGCCGAGAACGTCCGCCGCAGCAGCGGCAGCACGTCCGTGAACGCCTCCGCCGGCACCCCCGTCAGCCACCCGTCGACCAGTGCGAGCAGCCGCTCGTCGTGCACCAGGAGCAGCCCGCCGGAGCCGCCGCCGACGAAGCCCTCGATCCAGGCCGCCGCCTCCGCCGGTGGCGTCCCCGGTGACAGGGCGAGGCCCATCAGCCGCGCCGCCTCGTCCCGCGCCAGCTCCCCGTCGTCCAGCAACAGCCGCACGGCCCGCCCCCGGACCACCCCCGCCACGGCCTCCCGCCCGGACAACACCCGCAACACCGCCCGCCACCGCTTCCCCAGACCACCGCGGCGCGATACGGATGCGGCGACCCCACCCGTGGCACTTTCCCGCCCGCCGTACCGGGCGATCGGGACGGCCGGGGCCTCCCCCGGCCCGCCGTGCCCGGCAGCCGGAACAGCCGGAACCTCCCCCGGGTCGAGCGCCTCCTCCAGCAGCCCCACCGCGCCGTGCACCGCGTCGACATGGCGGCGCATCTCCTCGGCCGCGTCGGCGTCCAGCGCGGCGCATGCCGGGGGCAGGCCGACGAAGACCCGCTCGGCGAGACCGGCGGCGACCTCGGCCAGCGCGCCCGTGTCGGTGCCCCGCACGTCGCCGTAGCGCAGGGAACGGACCAGCGCGGGCAGGGCCTGGGCGAGGTGGCCGACGTCGGTGTCGAGCGCGGCCCGGTCGGCGAGGACCCGCATCACCGTCGGCAGCGCGTCGGGCAGGCCGGCCAGCAGGCAGCGCTCGGCCAGCGCGGTCACCTCCGCGAGGCCCCGCGCGGCCACGGCGTCCGCCTCCGCCTTGGCGGTCGCGGCGGCGAGCACGGTCGTCCCCCACACCCCGGCCTCGGCGACCCGCACGGACAGCTCCGGCTCCCAGCGCAGCCGCCACGTCTCCCGGAAGGTGCCCGTGCTGCCGCGCGAGACGACCGGCTCCCCCCACTCGACGCGCAGCAGCCGCAGCCGGTGCAGCAGCCTGCTGCGCTCGGCGTCGTTCTCCTTGCGCAGGTCGAACTCCACCTCCCGCTCCGCCGCCTCCGGTTTCAGCCGCAGCCTGCGCTGCGCCCGGTCGAGGTCGCGCTGCAACGGCACCGCGGGCGCGGTGACCGGCACCTCCCCCAGCACGTCCCCGACGACCAACCGGTCCCGCACCAGCGCGAGCGGCACGTCCGAGCCCTCGCACAGCACCGCCCGCACGGCGTCGGTCGTCTCGCTCAGGCCGGGCAGCGGCCGGCCGCGCAGCGCGGCGAGCGTCTCGGCCAGCCGGACCGCCTCGATGACGTGCGCCGAGGACACGATCCGGTCCTCCTCGCGCAGCAGGCCCGCCACCTTGGTCAGCCACCGCTCGACCGGCCGGTCCGGCGCGGCGAACAGATGCCCGTACCAGCCCGGTGAGTCGATGCCCGCGCCGTATCCGCCGGCCCGGGCCAGCCTGCGGTACGTCCACGGCACCCACGTCACGTCGACCTTGACCTTCGGCAGCCCCTTCAGCAGCGCCCGGTCGGCGGTGACGGTGGTCCGGCGCCGCAGCGCGGGCACGTGCCACGCACCGCACACCACGGCCACCCCGTCGTCCCCGAACTCCCGCCCCGCCGCCCGGAGCTGGAGCCGCATGTACGCCTCCCGCACCGGGTCCCGGTCCCTCCCCGTGCCGTCGTACGTCTCCCGCAGGGCTGCCATGGCCTCCTCGATCGCGGTGAACGGCGCGAACGGGTCCCGCTGCCCGGCGCCCCGGTGTTCGACGGCGTCCTCCCACCAGCGCTCCGGGTCGTCGTACCCGGCGGCGTCGGCGAGCACGGCGAGGGGGTCGACGCGCAGGCCGTCGCCCTCGCCTCCGTCGCCGTCGTCGCCCTCCCCCTGGCCGGAGGAAGGCTCCTCCCACGCCAGGGTGTGCGTGGCCGGCAGGTCGATGAAGCGGGCGGGCACCCCCTGTTCCAGCGCCCAGCGCAGCGCGACCCACTCCGGGGAGAACTCCGCCAACGGCCAGAACGCCGAACGCCCCGGCTCGTCCACGGCATGGCCGAGGAGCGCGACCGGCGGCCGCATGTCCTCGTCGGCGGCCAGCGGGATCAACGCGTCGGCCTCCGGCGGCCCTTCGATCAGCACGACTCCCGGCCGGGCCGCCTCCAGTGCCCGCCGCACGGCCCGCGCGGACCCCGGCCCGTGATGCCGCACCCCGAACAACATCGGCCACCGCGTGCCGGCTCCCCTCCCGCCGGCACCGTCACCGCTGGTCATCCCGTCCTCCCTGGCCTGCGCTCCCCCACCGAGCCCTGCCCTTCGCCCCTTGCCGTCCCCGCGCACCACCGTCCCCCGTCCCGTCCGGGTCACGTCCGTCCCGCTCAGGTCCGAACGACCGCCCCGGCCCCACGTCCGCGCCCCTCACGCGCTCACCTCCCGGCAGGCCCGGTAGAAGTCCGTCCAGCCGTCCCGCTCGCGGACCACCGCCTCGAGGTACTCCTGCCACACGACCCGGTCGGCGGCCGGGTCGCGGACGACGGCGCCGAGGATGCCGGCGGCGACGTCTCCGGGCCGCAGCACGCCGTCGCCGAAGTGCGCCGCGAGAGCGAGACCGTTGGTCACGACGGAGATCGCCTCCGCCGTCGACAAGGTGCCGCTGGGCGACTTCACCTTCGTCCGGCCGTCGGAGGTGATCCCGTCGCGCAGTTCCCGGAAGACGGTCACGACGCGGCGGATCTCGTCGATGCCGTCGGGTCCGGCGGGCAGGTCGAGGGAGCGGCCGATCTGGTCGACGCGCCGCGCGACGATGTCCACCTCGGCCTCGACGCTCTCCGGCAGCGGCAGCACCACCGTGTTGAAACGGCGACGCAGGGCGCTGGAGAGGTCGTTGACCCCGCGGTCGCGGTCGTTGGCGGTGGCGATCAGGTTGAACCCCCGGACGGCCTGCACCTCCTGCCCCAGCTCCGGTATCGGCAGCGTCTTCTCCGACAGGATGGTGATGAGCGAGTCCTGCACGTCCGCCGGGATACGGGTCAGTTCCTCGACGCGCGCCGTCATCCCCTCCGCCATGGCCCGCATGACCGGGCTGGGCACCAGCGCGTGGCGGCTCGGGCCGTGCGCCAGCAGCTGCGCGTAGTTCCAGCCGTAGCGGATCGCCTCCTCCGGGGTGCCGGCCGTGCCCTGCACCAGCAGGGTGGAGTCGCCGTTGACGGCCGCGGCCAGGTGCTCGGAGACCCAGGTCTTGGCGGTGCCGGGCACGCCGAGCAGCAGCAGGGCGCGGTCGGTGGCGAGGGTGGTGACGGCGACCTCGACAAGGCGGCGCGGGCCCACGTACTTCGGTGTGATCACCGTGCCGTCGGGCAGCGTGCCGCCGAGCAGGTAGGTCGCGACCGCCCACGGCGACAGCTTCCAGCGGACCGGGCGCGGGCGGTCGTCCTGCGCGGCCAGCGCGGTGAGTTCATGGGCGAAGGCGTCCTCGGCGTGCGGCCGCAGCGCCTCGCTCGGCTGCTGCTCGCTCGGTTCCGCGAATGTCGGGTCGGCGGACACGGACATGCTGAGGCCCCCTCCAGCTCGGCCGGTTTCGGATCCGGTTCGGATCTGGTGTCCACCGTGCACCACGGCACTGACAATCCGTTCCGACCTGCGAAAACGTGCTGGCGGGCGGGTTCGCGGGGCCGATTGTCAGTGGGTGGATCTACCTTCGACGACATGACTCAGCAGGGGGTGCGCTGGACCACGGACCAGGTGTTGGCACTGGCGCCCGACGCCGTGTCGCGCAAGGCGGGCAGCAGGCTCGGCGCGGCCGGTCCGTGGTCGGGGACGGGGAGTTCGGACGAGGGGGCGGTGTGGGGACTGTGCAAGGGCAGCGGCAGCAGGCCGTATCAGACGGTCGTCGACGTCGCGGACGCGTCGGGGCCGGCGTACAAGTGCAGTTGTCCGAGCCGCAAATTCCCGTGTAAGCACGCGCTCGGGCTGCTGCTGCTCTGGTCGGGCGGGGAGGGCGCGGTGCCCGCGGGAGAGGCACCGGACTGGGCCGAGCAGTGGATCGCGGACCGGCGCGGACGTGCGCGGGGAGAACGGGCGACGGACCTTCAGGGTTCCGGCTCGGGTGCGGGTTCCGCTGATCAGGAGGGCGCGCGCCGGAGAGCGGAGCGCCGGGCCGAGCGTGTCACGGCGGGGGCGACGGAGCTGGAGCAACGCCTCGCCGACCTCCTGCGCTCCGGCCTGGCCGCGGCCGAGCAGGCGGGCTACGGCATGTGGGAGGAGACGGCGGCCCGCATGGTCGACGCCCAGGCTCCCGGACTGGCGTCGCGCGTGCGGGAGTTGGGGGCGATCCCGTCGTCCGGCCCCGGCTGGCCGGTGCGGCTGCTGGAGGAGTGCGCCCTGCTGCACCTCCTCGACCAGGGCTGGCTGCGTCGCGAGCAGTTGCCGGAGGCCCTCGCGGCGACGGTCCGCACCCGCGTCGGCCTGCCCGCGTCCCCCTCCGGCCCGCCCTTGCGCGACGACTGGCTGGTCCTCGCCCAATACGACACGGCGGACGCGAAGTTGACGACCCGCCGCATCTGGCTCCACGGCGCCCACTCCCGCCGCACGGCCCTCGTCCTCTCCTACGGCGCCGCCGGCCGCGCACCCGACCTCACGCTGCCGGTCGGTCTGGCCCTGGACGCGGAGGTCGCCGCCTACCCGGGCGCCGGGCAGCGGCGGGCCGCCCTGGGTGAGCAGTTCGCCCCGCCCGCCCCGACCGGCGTGCGCCCCCCGGGGGTGACGACGACCGAGGCCGCCGCCCGCTACGGCGAGGCCCTGCGCGACGACCCCTGGCTGGACTCCGTGCCGGTCACCCTGGACGACGTCATACCGACCCCCGACGGCACCGCCTGGCAACTGGCGGACGCGGCAGGGAACACGGCGCTGCCCCTCGCCCCGGCCGCGACCGCCCGGCCCGGTCTGTGGCGCCTGGTCGCCCTCTCGGGGGGCGCTCCCGTGAAGGTCTTCGGCGAGTGCGGCCACCGCGGCTTCACCCCGCTGACGGCCTGGCCGACCGGCCCCGGAGAGGCGGTACGGCTGTGCTGACCGGCCGCACCCCGACCACGCCACGCCCGCACGCGCACCGGCGCCCGCCCCCGAGCCCCCGCTCGCACCCGCCGGTGGACCCCGGCACGCCCACCCCAAACCATCCGACCACAAAGGATCACCCCATGGGACGGAAGGGAACCTCATGAACGGCACCCCGGCCGCCGCCCCGCCGCCCGCCTGGGAGGACCTGGTCACCGCCGCCCTCCTCGGCACGGACCGGCGTACGCCCCCGGGCATCACCCCCGGCCGGAGCGCCCCGACAGCCCTGCTGGACGCGGCGGCCGCCGAGACCGTACGGCGTCGGGCCGGGCTGCGTCCCGGCCGGGCCGCGCCCCGGCCGGAACCGGCGCCGGAGGACCCGCGGGCGCCGCTGCCCGCCGCCGCCGCCCGCAGGCTCGCCTTGCTGCTGGCCGACCGCCCCGGCGCGGGCTCGGGCGGCCGCAGAGGCACGGCACCGGATCTGATGGAGCTGCTGCCCCAGTGGCTGGCGGCGGCGAACGCCCGCCGATTCGCCGCACCCGCTGCGGCCCTCCCCGCGCTGCTCGACGCGGCACGGGGACGGACGGACCTGCGTCCGGCGGCGCTGGAGTTCGCGGGCCCGCGCGCCCTGTGGCTGGCCCGGCTCAACCCGGACTGGCGGTTCGCCCTGCGCGCCACTCCGGGCAGAGGGGCGTCCCTGCCGGGCCCCGAGGAGCCGGACCGGGTGGAGAGGCTGTGGCAGGAGGGCCTGTTCGCCGAGCGGGTCGCCCTGCTGGCGGCTGTACGCGCCCGCGACGCCGACGCCGCCCGCGCGCTGCTCGCCTCGACCTGGCCGACGGAGCGCGCCGAGGACCGGCTGATGTTCCTCGACTCGCTGCGCACCGGCCTCGGCCCTCGGGACGAACCGTTCCTGGAGCAGGCCCTGGCCGACCGCAGCCGCAACGTCCGAGCCACGGCCGCGGAGCTTTTGTCGGCGCTGCCCGGCTCGGCGCTCGCCGCGCGGATGGCGGTCCGGGCCGCCGCCTGTGTCGCCGTCGACCACACCCGGGACACACCGACGATCGTCGTGGAGGCACCGCACGAGTGCGACGCGGACATGGAGCGCGACGGTGTGGTCCCCAAGGCGCCGTCCGGCCGGGGCGAACGGTCGTGGTGGTTCGGCCAGCTGGTGGAGGCGGCCCCGCTCGCCGCCTGGCCGGCGCGCCTGGGCGGTCGTACGCCGGAGCAGATCGTGGCGTTGCCGGTGGCCGACGACTGGCTGGGCGAGCTGCACGCCGCGTGGTGCCGGGCCGCCGTGCGCCAGCGGGACGCCGACTGGTCGCGGGCGCTGCTCGGGGTGCCGTCGGCGCCCGAGGCGGGCGGTCCGGGCGCGGTCTCCCTGGCCGAGCGCGCGAAGCTGCTCGGGACGCTGCCGACGGGTGAACGGGCCGAGTGGGTGGCCGGGTTCATCGCGGCGCACGGCCTGTCGGAGGCGTTCCAGCTGCTCGGGGTGTGCGCGGTGCCGTGGGCGCCGCCGCTCGGCCGGGCCGTGGTCGACGCGCTCAACATCGCGCGGGACGCCGGGAGTTACCCCTGGAGCTTCAGCGGGGTGATGGGCCTGGCAGAGCGCTGCCTGGACCCCGCGGAGGCGGACCGCCTCGACGGTCTGCTGGCGGTGCCGGACGAACCGGAGGACGCGTCGCCCGGCGCCGGAGGCTACTGGGCGGAGGCGTTCCAGCGCCTGGGCACGACGTTGCGGCTGCGGGCGGTGATGAATGCGGAACTGGCACAGGGCCCGACCGCGTGAAGCCGCCGGGCCCACGGAACCCGGGCCGAGTGAAGCCGGACCGCAGGACCCGGCCGCGTGAAGCCACCAGGCCTCCAGAAGCCGGGCCGAGTCAGGCCGCCGGCCCGCAGGACCCGGCCGCGTGCGGCCACCGGCCCCGGAACCCGACCGCGTTCAAGCCACTACCCCGCAGAGCCCGGATGCCTGAAGCCACCCACCGGCCTGCGGCACCAGGCCGGTCATCCCGGACCGCCCGCGCCACGCGGTCCCGGGCTACGCGGCCCCGGGCCACGCGCTACGCGCCGGCCGGCGTCCGTACGTTCGCCCGTACCCAGTCGACGATCGAGGCCGTCGTCGCCCCGGGCGTGAAGATCTCCGCGACGCCCTTCTCCTTCAGCGGCGGGATGTCCGCCTCGGGGATGATGCCCCCGCCGAAGACCAGGATGTCCGCCGCGTCCCGCTCCTTGAGGAGGTCGATCACGGCGGCGAAGAGCGTGTTGTGCGCGCCGGACAGGATGGACAGCCCGATCGCGTCGGCGTCCTCCTGGATCGCGGTGTCGACGATCTGCTCGGGGGTCTGGTGGAGCCCGGTGTAGATGACCTCCATACCGGCGTCGCGCAGCGCCCGCGCGATCACCTTGGCCCCACGATCGTGGCCGTCGAGCCCCGGCTTGGCCACCACCACGCGGATCGGACCGGCTGCCACACCCATCACTGCCTCCATGAAGCGACTACATCCATCCGTACCGATTCCCTGCGTACCGAGAGGTACCACCACACCGGCCGGGGGAAGTGAACGAACGTTATCGCCAGCATCCCGCAACCGGCAGTTTCATGGTGCGGACCGAGGGGGAAATCACACAGTGGGACACGTTCACCACACGCGGTTTCTCCTCCTCCACCGGGGAACTCGAGGAGAAAACCGCACCGGGAGCCGCAACGAGGTCGCCACACCGCCGCGTCGCAGGCGCGCCCCACGGCGGTGCGGCGCATCGACGCCGGCACGATGGGCACGCAGGGCAGGTACGGCACGACAGCGGGGAGCCTCGTCGCCACACCGGCAGGGGAGCCTCGCCGGGCCACCGGCGTCAAGGAGGAACGCCAGGGAACTCGGGCCGCGCTCACCCCACGCGCCTCTTCGTGCACGTCGTGACCACTTCGGCCGCGACTTCCGGCCGAGGGCACACGGGGGCGGCGGCGTCATTCCGGGTGCCGACAGGAGGTCGGCCATGCAGGTCACCCGGGCAGTGGAGCCCTTTCTTCCGTTGTGCCGACGTCTGCTGCCGAGCAGGCTGGCGGGCCTCTCGGCGGCCCTGCTGAAGGCGACGGCACTGGAGATCGCGATCCTCGCGGGACACCTGCTCCTCTACCCCTCCGGCATCGCCCAGGAGCGCCGCCGCCCGACGCCGCCGGCGCTGCCCGCCCCGGACGACACGACCGGCCCGGCCGAACCCGTTCAGCTGCCCTCGCAGGGCCCGCCCCCAGTGGTCCTGCTGCACGGCTTCATCGACAACCGTTCCGTCTTCGTCCTCCTGCGCCGCAGCCTCGCCCAGCACGGCAGGCACCGGGTGGAGTCGCTCAACTACTCGCCGCTGACCTGCGACATCCGGATCGCGGCGGAGCTGCTCGGCCGGCACATAGAGGAGATATGCACGCGGACGGGCAGCAGCCGGGTCGATGTCGTCGGACACAGCCTCGGGGGCCTCATCGCCCGTTATTACGTGCAGTGCCTGGGCGGCGACGCGCGCGTGCGGACCCTGGTCACGCTGGGGACGCCGCACTCCGGCACCCGGGTGGTGCCCCTGGCGAACGCGCACCCCATCGTGCGCCAGATGCGCCCCGGCTCGGAGGTGCTGGAGGAGCTGTCCCGCCCGGCGCCCGGCTGCCGCACACACTTCGTGAGCTTCTGGAGTGACCTCGATCACCTCATGGTCCCGCTGGAGACCGCCCGTCTCGACCACCCCGACCTGCTCGCGCGGAACGTCCAGGTGAGCGGCATCGGGCATCTCGCCCTGCCCGTGCACCCGGCCGTCGCGACAGGCATACGCCAGGCCCTCGACACCGATTGGACGGCGGAGTCCGCATCCGCCGACGACCTGACGGTGGCCTGACGCCCCCTGGAGCGCCCCGGACGACCCCGGCCACCCACCGACGCCCACCCCTCAAATCGAACAAGCGTCGAACATAGGGCCAAACTCACGCCCGCCCTCCCCCGAAACAGGAGCGAATGCCCCTTTCCCTCGGGCACGAAACCTACGGAAGATTGTCGTGCCCGCGTACCGCCGGGTACAGTCGCCGCACTGCTCTGGCAGCCCCTGTTGTCGAGGCGAGAGAGAAGTTGGTGAACGACCGTCACCCGTCGGGGAGTATGACCACCCCGGCTCCGGCTTCCGACGCCGACTCCCCGCACTACGCGTCGTACGGCACCCAGGAAGCCTCCTACGGCGACTTCACCGCCCACCACGGCTACGACACCGGCGTCCACACGACCGGGCACTTCGCGGCCGACCCCCTCTTCGGCGACCTGCCGGGCGACGGCACCGCCACCGGCTCGTACGACGCCGCCCAGTGGTCCACGGGCAGCCACCAGACCGTGAACTACGACCCGTACGCGGCCCAGCACCACGCCGCCTACGACACGGGCGCGTACGACACGGCCGCCTGGTCCACGGACCACCAGCAGCTGGCCGCCATCCCGCAGCAGGCCACGGCGCCCGACGCGAGCGGCCAGTGGGACGCGAGCGCCTGGTCCCAGCCCGAGCAGACCGGCGGCGCGGCCGACCGGACCCAGCAGTGGGAATGGGGCACGCAGGCCTTCGACACCGGCGCCTACGACGCCACCCAGTGGAACTCCGCCGGCGACGCCACCGCTCCCGGCCACGAGGCCTACGAGCAGCACGGCGAGCACCCCACCGAGCCGCCCTTCGACCAGCAGCCCACCACCGGCTTCGAGCACGCGCCGTACGACGAGCACACGGCCTACGACGAGCACACGGCGTACGGCGATCAGCCCTCGTACGACGAGCACACCCCGTACGAGGACGCCGCCCACCACGAGTCCGGCGCCGAACCCTCCGCCTACGACGAACACCCGTCGCACGAGGGCGAGCCGGCCGACACGGGTGAGCTGCCCGTCGTCTCCGCGGCCCCCCTCCTCGACGACCAGGAGGAGGCCACACCGGCCCCCGCCCCCTCCTCGCGCGCGGCGGCCCGCAACGCGAACCGCTCCCGGCGCCGTGCGCCCGCGAAGCGCTCCGCGCTGCTGACCGTGGCCGTGCCGTCCGCGTGCGTGATGAGCGTGGCCGGGATCGCCGCCGCCTCCGTCGGCTCCCTGACCGGCGGCGACGAGAAGGAGAGCGCGGCGACGGCGTCGGACGCGCAGCCGGTGAAACCATCCGCCGCCAACAACAAGCTGGACACCCAGCTGAAGACCCTCACCGCCGAGGCCGACGACTTCGCCGACCGGGCCAGCCGTACGCAGGAACGCATCGACCTCAAGGCGCAGCAGGAGGCCGAGAAGAAGAAGGCGGCGGCGGAGGCTGCCCGCAAGGAGCGGCTGCGCCCGAAGTACGCCCTGCCGGTCGCCCAGCACGGGCTCAGCGCCTACTACGGCCAGTCCGGCATCAACTGGATGTCCCAGCACACCGGCATCGACTTCCCCGTCGCCTACGGCACCACGGTGATGGCCGCGACCGACGGCACCGTCCGCACCCAGTGGAACAGCGCCTACGGCAACATGATGATCGTGACGGCGAAGGACGGCACGGAGACCTGGTACTGCCATCTCTCCAGCTACCGCGTCGCCTCCGGTACGACGGTGAAGGCCGGCGATCCCATCGCGTACTCCGGGAACTCCGGCAACTCCACCGGCCCGCACCTGCACTTCGAGGTCCGGCCGGGCGGCTCGCCGATCGACCCGCTGTCGTGGCTGCGCAGCCACGGGCTCGACCCGACGTAGGCCACGCCTCCGCGACTTCCCCGGGAGCCCCCGCCGTCGAAGCGGGGGCTCCTGTCATGTCAGAGCTTCTCCACCGGCGCGTACCGCAGCAGCAGCCGCTTCGGCTTGGCGTCACCGAAGTCGATCGTCGCCTCGGCGTTGGCGCCCGTGCCCTTCACCGCGACGACCGTGCCCAGCCCGAACTGGTCGTGGGTGACGCGATCGCCGACCGCCAGGGCGACCACCGGCTTCTCCGCCGTACGCCGTGTGGCGAAGCCGGAGGCGCCGGACGCCGAGGAACGCGAACGGGACGACGACAGCGAGGCCGCGACCCCGGCCGCCGGTCCCGAGGACACTGGTGCGCTCGCGCCCGTCCGCTTCCAGTCCACATGTGTGGGCGGGATCTCCTCCAGGAACCGCGAGGGCGGGTTGTACGACGGCTGCCCCCACGCGCTGCGCATCGCGGACCGCGTCAGATACAGCCGCTCCCGCGCGCGCGTGATGCCGACGTAGGCCAGGCGGCGCTCCTCCTCCAGCTCCTTGGTCTGGCCGAGGGCGCGCATGTGCGGGAAGACGCCGTCCTCCATGCCGGTGAGGAACACGACCGGGAACTCAAGGCCCTTGGCGGTGTGCAGGGTCATCAGGGTGATGACGCCGGAGCCGTCCTCGTCCTCGTCGGGGATCTGGTCGGAGTCGGCGACCAGGGCGACCTGTTCCAGGAACTCGGCCAGCCCGACCGGCTCTCCCTCACCGCGCTCCTGCTCGAATTCCAGGGCCACGGCCGCGAGTTCCTGGAGGTTCTCGATGCGGGTCTCGTCCTGCGGGTCGGTGGAGGCCTGTAGCTCCGCGAGGTAGCCGGTGCGTTCGAGCACGGCTTCCAGGACGGTCGCCGGTCCCGCGCCGGACTCGACGATGGTGCGCAGCTCCTCCATCAGCGTGTTGAACCGCTTCACGGCGTTCGTCGAGCGGGCGGCCATGCCATAAGCCTCGTCGACGCGCTTCAGCGCCTGCGGGAAGCTGATCTTCTCCCGCTGGGCGAGGGCGTCGACCATGGCCTCCGCGCGCTCACCGATGCCGCGCTTGGGCACGTTGAGGATCCGGCGCAGCGGCACCGAGTCCTCCGGGTTGGCCAGGACCCGCAGGTAGGCCAGGACGTCCCGGACCTCCTTGCGCTCGTAGAAGCGAACGCCGCCGACGACCTTGTAGGGCAGGCCGACGCGGATGAAGACCTCTTCGAAGACACGGGACTGGGCGTTGGTGCGGTAGAAGACGGCGACGTCCCCGGCCTTGGCCTCGCCCGCGTCCGTGAGGCGGTCTATCTCGTCGGCGACGAACTGCGCCTCGTCGTGCTCGGTGTCCGCGACGTACCCGGTGATGCGCGCGCCCGCGCCCGCGTTGGTCCACAGGTTCTTGGGACGGCGGGACTCGTTGCGCTCGATGACCGCGTTGGCGGCGGAGAGGATCGTCTGGGTGGAGCGGTAGTTCTGCTCCAGCAGGATCGTCGTCGCGTCCGGGTAGTCCTCCTCGAACTGGAGGATGTTGCGGATGGTCGCGCCGCGGAAGGCGTAGATCGACTGGTCGGCGTCACCGACCACACACAGCTCCGCGGGCGGGACGTCGCCCTCGCTCGGCGGGACGTCCTCGTCGTACTCGGCGGTGCCCACCAGCTCGCGGACGAGGGCGTACTGGGCGTGGTTGGTGTCCTGGTACTCGTCGACCAGGACGTGCCGGAAGCGGCGGCGGTAGTGCTCGGCGACGTCGGGGAACGCGCGCAACAGGTTGACCGTCGTCATGATCAGGTCGTCGAAGTCGAGCGCGTTCGCCTCGCGGAGGCGGGACTGGTAGAGGGCGTAGGCCTGGGCGAGGGTCTTCTCGAAGCCGTCGGAGGCCTGGGCGGCGAAGTCCTCCTCGTCGATCAGCTCGTTCTTCAGGTTGCTGATCTTGGCGCTGAACGACTTTGGCGGGAAGCGCTTGGGGTCGAGCTCCAGGTCGCGGCAGACCAGGGCCATCAGGCGCTTGGAGTCGGCGGCGTCGTAGATCGAGAAGGAGGAGGTGAAGCCGAGCTTCTTGCTCTCGCGGCGGAGGATGCGCACGCACGCGCTGTGGAAGGTCATCACCCACATCGCGTTCGCGCGCGGGCCGACGAGTTGCTCGACGCGCTCCTTCATCTCCCCCGCGGCCTTGTTGGTGAAGGTGATCGCGAGGATCTGGCCCGGGTGCACATGCCGCTCGGCGAGGAGGTGGGCGATGCGGTGGGTGAGCACGCGCGTCTTGCCGGAGCCGGCACCGGCGACGATGAGCAGCGGGGTGCCGGAGTGGACGACGGCGGCGCGCTGGTTGTCGTTGAGCCCCTCCAGGAGCGCTGCCGCGTCGATCGCCGGGCGCGGGGCGCCGTCGCGGTAGTAGGCGTCCCGGTCCGGGGGCAGGTCGAACTTCCCGCCGAACAGATCGTCCGGAACCGGCTCCGGAGTGTGATCGTCCTCGGGCGGCGGCGGTGGTTCCTCCTCGTGCCCGCGAGGGGGCTGGAGGTCCGCCAGGAAGCTGTCGTCAAAGAGGCTGCTCATCGCTCTCCGAGTCTAGGGCGCCCCACCGACAACCCGCCGCCGTCCCGGGAACATCCCCGACGCACCGCCTTCACCACGGCCCGCTGCCCCTCGACCACGTGCTGCGACGCCCCGACCGGAGGTCACGAAAATGTATCGGGCATATCACCCATCAACCTTCACAGAGGCCACACCAGTTGGCTACCGTGCCGGGCAGGCTGTGCGACCCCCACCGGCGAGCCTCGCCGGGCCGCGCGGCCTCCGCCGAGTCCGGCGCCCCCTCGTGGCGGCCGGAGCCGGGGACCCACCGAGACCTTGGGGTGAATCGGCCCCTCCCCCATCGGGGCAGGCCGTAGGGCAACCCTTCCCGCCCGAACCCGACAGCTAACCCGGTAGGCGGAGCATGGAAGGAGTCGCCTCTCTTGGCGTCGCAGCACCGCAAGCCGCGCCCCGCGGGCACGCGCGTAGCAGGCATACGCACGCCCGCCCTCGCCACCGCCGCTCTCACCTCGGTGGCCCTCCTCTCCCAGACAGCCGAGGCCGCACCCGCCGACGACGGCAAGCCGAGCCTGGAGGAGGTGGAGAAGAAGGTCGACGACCTCTACCGGCAGGCGGAGTCGGCGACCGAGAAGTACAACGCCGCCAAGGAGAAGACGACCAAGCAGCGCAAGCGCGTCGACACGCTCCTCCAGGACGTCGCGCAGCGCACCCAGAAGCTGAACGAGGCGCGGGAGGAACTCGGTTCCTTCGCCGCCGCCCAGTACCGCACCGGCGCCTCCGCACCCGACACGGCGACGTTCCTGCTCGCGGACACCCCGCAGGACTACTTCGACCAGACCCAGCTGATGGGCCGTATGACCGAGCGCCAGAAGGGCGCGGTCGACGACTACATCACCGAGCAGGCCGAGACGATGAAGAAGCGCCAGGAGGCCTCCCAGAGCCTCCAGACGCTGACCGAGTCGCAGAGCGAGCTGAAGGCCGCCAAGGCCACCGTCCAGAGGAAACTCAGCTCCGCGCGCGAGCTGCTGTCACAGCTGACCGCCCAGGAGAAGGCGCGGCTGGCCGCGATCGAGAAGCAGCGGCAGGAGGAGGCCGCCCGCAAGGCGGCGGAACTGGCGCGGCAGCAGGCGGCGGAACAGGCGGCGGCGCAGCAGGAGAGCGACAGCTCCACCGGCTCCAGCACGTCGTCCTCATCGTCGCCTTCGTCGCCTTCGTTGTCTTCGTCATCTTCGTCGTCCACGGATTCCACCTACGCCGGCAAGGCCGAGAAGGCGCTCGCCTTCGCCCGCGCGCAGATCGGCAAGCCGTACGTCTGGGGCGCCACCGGCCCGGAGTCCTACGACTGCTCCGGCCTCACCCAGGCCGCGTGGAAGGCCGCCGGCGTCTCCCTCCCGCGCACCACCTACGACCAGGTGAACGCCGGAACGACGGTCTCCCTGGCCGACGCCCAGCCCGGTGACCTGGTGTTCTTCTACGACGACGTCACTCACGTCGGCATCTACATCGGCAACGGCATGATGATCCACGCCCCGAAGCCCGGCACGTACGTCCGCGAGGAGTCGATCTACTACGACGGCGAGTCGTCGATCCACAGCGTGGTGCGACCGGCCTGAGCGACAGGGGGCGGGCGCGCGCCGCCCGCCCCCTGTGCTGCGCCCGCGCGTATTTCGCCGCCCCCGCGCGCGTGCCCCCGCGCAAGCCGCCCCGTGCTCCTTAGCATCGGCGGCATGCCCGGCACCTCTTACCTCCGCGCCTGGCGGGCGCAACGTCCGTCGGCAGCCGGGGCCGCCGTGCTGGCGACCGGTGTCCTGTCGGTCGGTCTGGATCTGGCGGGGCACGAGGTCCTCTCCCGGGTCGCCCTGGCGCTGACGGGCGTCGCCTGGCTGGCACTGGCGGCGGACTTCGCCGTACGGCTGCTGTGGGAGCGGGAGCGGTGGGTGGCCGAGGCCGGTTCGCCGGGGGCGCTCACGGCCGTGGCGGCGACCACCATGCTCGGCGCGCGCCTGTCCGCGCTCGGCTGGCAGACGACCGCCGGCGCGCTGCTGGCCCTGGCGGCGGCGCTGTGGCCCGTACTGCTCGTGGACGTCGTACGCCACTGGGGACCGCGCATGCCGGGAACGGTGTTCCTGTGTTGTGTGGCCACACAGGGGCTGTCCGTGCTGGGGGCGACGCTCGCCCGCGCGGAGGCCGCGGCCTGGCTGGCACACGCCGCGCTCGTGCTGTTCTGGCTCGGGCTGCTGCTCTACGGTCTCGCGCTGACCCGCTTCGATCCGCGGCAGGTCGCCCGGGGCGCCGGGGACCACTGGGTGGCGGGCGGCGCGCTCGCCATCTCGGCGCTCGCGGGGACCAGGCTGCTCACGGCCGAGGACAGCGGTCTGTACCTGTGGAACGCGGACGACCACGGCGTGCTGCGCACGGTGACCGTCGCACTGCTGGTGCTCGACCTGAGCTGGTATGTCGTTCTGCTGGCCGCCGAGGTGCGGTGGCGCCGCCCGCGCCACGACGTGCGGCGCTGGGCGACGGTGTTCCCGATGGGGATGACGGCGGCGGCGACACTGTCGGTCGCCGCCGCCGTCGACGTCCCGTGGCTGAAGGGGCCCGGGCAGGCGCTGCTGTGGATCGCGGTGGCGGCATGGCTCGTCGTCGCCGCGAGGGCCGTCCGGTCCGGCCGCGCGTCCGTCAGGTCCAGAGCACCGCGATGAAGATGTTGGCCACGGTCAGCAGGCCGACCAGGCCGAACAGCGGCTTCTCCACCTTCTCGTCGTCCCGCTTCACATAGACGAGGCCGAGGATCACGATCAGCAGGGCCAGCTTCACGCCGATCTTGATGTTGTCGACCTCCTGGTCGTCGGCCTGGTTGAGGCCGACCAGGATCACACCGGTGACCAGCATCGTCGCCGCACCGTGCAGCATCGCGGGAACGAAGCGGGCCGTGCCCTGGCCCATCGCCTTCATCTGGGTGAGGAAGCCGCCCAGCAGCGCCGCGATGCCGATGATGTGCAGGCCGACGAAAAGATGGATGAGTACGTCCATGGAGCCGGATGCTAATCAGCCGCACGGACACGCCCGGACACCGGCCCTGGCCCTCCGAGGCCACATGCATATATGCGCCATAGCACCGTCGCGCTCCGCCGTGTCCCGGATCGGCCGCATCGGTCAGCGCGTCGCGCGAAGTCGACGACCCCGAACCGCGCCGATGACCACTTACGGTCACCGGACGGTCCGCTCGTGTCACTTCCGCACATCGCGTTACCGACGTGACACTCACGGGCCTAGCGTCCTCCCCCAGGTGACCGGCTCCCCACCGCCGCCCGGGCCAGGGGCGGCAGTCGGACACCACCGCCGAGAAGTCCGGCGGCGGGCCCGCTCCCCTGTGCGGGGCCGCCGTCGGACGCGTCAGCCGCACCCTGCGGTCGTACGTCCGTCCGCTCCCCCGGCGGGCACGGGCCCCACCCGGACCCACCCGACGGCCGTACCGACGAGGCGGTCGTACGAAAGGACGTGCAGTCCCACGTGGCAGCGCACCGCAAGCCCCGACATCGCTCGCTCGGCGGTCATTCGGCCCGTACGGCGGTCACCATCGCCCTCGCCGGCGCGGCAGGCGCGACGGCGTTCGACGGAACCGGACACGCCGAGCCGAAACCGACACCGGCGCAGGTCAAGGCCAAGGTGGACAAGCTGTACCAGGAGGCGGAGGCCGCCACCGAGAAGTACAACGGGGCACAGGAGAAGGTGTCGGCGGCCCAGCGGCGGCTGAAGACGCTGCGGGACGAAGCCGCGCGCAGGGAGGCACGGGTCAACACGGCGCGGGAGGCGCTCGGTTCGATGGCGGCCTCCCAGTACCGCAGCGGCGGCCTCGCCCCGGCGATGCAGCTGGCGCTCTCCGACGACCCCGACCACTACCTGGACAACGCCGCCTTCGCCGAGCGGGCCGGCCACCGCCAGTCCGCCGCCGTCACCCGGGTACGCAAGCAGCTGCGGGAGATCGAGCAGCTGCGCGGCGCCGCCCGCGTCGAGCTGACCTCGCTGAAGACCCGCCAGGCGGAGCTGAAGCGACACAAGAAGACGGTCACCGGCAAGCTCGACGCGGCACGCCGGCTGCTGTCCGAGCTGACGGCGGAGGAAAGGGCCCGGGTCACGGGAGGCACGGGCACCGGGACGGAGACCCGCGCCTCCCGCACCTCGACGGGCACCCGCGACGGCCTCCCCGCTCCGGGCTCCGCCACCGCCCCCCACTCGCGTGCTGCGGCCGCCGTCTCCTACGCCTACTCCAAGCTCGGCAGCCCCTATGTGTGGGGGGCGACCGGGCCGAACGCCTTCGACTGCTCGGGCCTCGTGCTGGCCGCGTACCGCTCCGCGGGCGTCTCCCTGCCCCGCACGACCTACGCCCAGATCGACGCCGGCCGCCGCGTCTCCCGCTCCGAACTCCTCCCCGGTGACCTGGTTTTCTTCTACTCAGGCATCACTCACGTCGGCATCTATGTCGGCGGCGGCCGCATGATCCACGCTCCCAACCCGTCCGCCCCGGTGCGAGTGGCGCCGCTGGACGAGATGCCTTACGCGGGGGCCACTCGGGTCGTATGAGCCGGTCGCGGCAGGGCCTTCACACCAGCCGCCGAGCCGTCGCCCACCGCGTCAGTTCATGCCGGTTGGACAGCTGGAGCTTCCTCAGGACCGCCGAGACATGGGACTCGACCGTCTTCACCGAGATGAAGAGCTGCTTGGCGATCTCCTTGTAGGCGTAGCCACGGGCGATGAGACGCAGGACTTCGCGTTCGCGCTGGGTGAGACGGTCGAGGTCCTCGTCGACCGGCGGGGCGTCGGTGGAGGCGAAGGCATCGAGGACGAACCCGGCGAGGCGCGGCGAGAAGACGGCGTCGCCCTCCTGCACACGGAAGATGGAGTCGACCAGGTCGGCGCCGGTGATCGTCTTGGTGACGTAACCGCGGGCGCCGCCACGGATCACCCCGATCACGTCCTCCGCCGCGTCCGACACGGACAGCGCGAGGAAACGCACGGGCCGCTCGGTGTCAGCCGTCAACGCCGCACAGCGGCGCAGCACTTCGACACCGCCTCCACCTGGCAGGTGCACATCCAGCAGCACCACCTCGGGCCGGGTGGCGGTGATCACGGTGACCGCCTGGTCGACGTCCGCGGCCTCACCCACCACCTCGACGCCGGTCTCCTCGGTCCGGCCGATCTCCGCCTGCACACCGGTACGGAACATGCGGTGGTCGTCGACGAGGACCACGCGTGCGTGGCGCCCGCCCGGGGCCTCGTCGGAGGTCCGCGCCGGCTCGGCCGCCCCCGCCGCCGCGTTCGTGTCGGTCGGGTCGCTCATGACGTCTTCTCCGCCCTCTCCATCTCCAGCTCGACCTCCGTGCCGCCGCCCGGCACCGACCGCAGCCGCGCCGTGCCGCCGTTGCGCTCCATGCGGCCGATGATCGATTCTCTAACGCCCATGCGGTCGGCGGGTATCGAGTCCAGATCGAAGCCGGGGCCTCGGTCCCGGACGGACACGAAGACCGTCCTTCCCTCGACCTCGGCGTAGACCTGCACGGCACCGCCCTCGCCACCGTACTTGGCGGCGTTCACCATTGCCTCGCGCGCGGCCTGCATCTGCGCGGCCACCCCCTCGTCGAGCGGGCAGTCGCCGACGACCACGACCTCGATGGGGACGCCGTGCTTGTCCTCGACCTCGGCGGCGTTGCGCCGGACCGCGTCGGCGAGGGTGGTCGGCTCGTCGGCCTCGTCCTTCCCGGTGCCTTCCGGCTTGTACAGCCAGGTGCGCAGGTCGCGCTCCTGGGCGCGGGCGAGGCGGCGCACCTCTCCGGCGTTCTCCGCGTTGCGCTGGATCAGGGTGAGCGTGTGCAGCACCGAGTCGTGGACGTGCGCGGCGACCTCGGCACGCTCCTGGGCACGGATGCGCATCAGACGCTCCTCGGAGAGGTCCTGCGTCATCCGGACCAGATACGGCCCGGCGAGCAGGGTGATGCCGACGAGGACGGCGAGGGCGGCCTGGAGGACCGAGCCGAGGTGAGCGGCGGACCCCTGGAGGACGAAGATGCCGGAGACGCCCGCGGTGACCAGCAGGACACCACCGCCCGCGCGCAGCAGCGTGAGCGTACGACGTCTTCGGCCGACCTCGACCCAGCGGGCCCGGCGGGCGTTGTCCGCCTGGCGCCATACCAGGGCGACGCCCGCGCCGACCAGGACGGCGGGCACGAGGTACGCCTTGGCACCGTTGCCCAGGTTCACATTGCCCACGAAGACCATGGCGACGACGACCATGAGGAGCAGGGCGACGATCTGGCCCTTGTCCGGTCTGCGGGCGACGAGTCTGCGGCGGCCGTCGGGCGCGGTTTCGGTGGTGACGAGGGAGGGGGGTTTCTGTCCGCCGACGCCGCCGATCCCCAGCGGCACGAAGAACCAGAAGGCCGCGTAGAGCAGGGCGCCGAGGCCGTCCGCCAGGAACAGGCCGACGAAGACGAGCCGCACCCAGATGACGGGCAGCCCGAGATGCCCGGCGAGCCCCCGCGCCACGCCACCCAGCCAGCGTCCGTCGCTGCTGCGGTAGAGCTTGCGCGGCGGTCGCGGTTCGACGAGTGGCGCTGCTGCGACGTCCGGCATGCCATCGATGGTCACACGGGCGCCCGGCCCGGGCATCAGGGTTTGCCCCCGAGACGCCCCTGATCTTCGAGGCCCGCGCAGGTCGAACAGCTCCCGGGCCCGGGCTCAGGGCCGATATCAGGGTCCGACCAGGGTCATTCCGACTGCCGCCGGGGCGTCTCGCCCGCCACCATTGACTCATGACAGATCACCAGCACGCCGCGGACGCCGTGCCCGACGGGGGCACCGCGCCCGACGCGGCCGCCCCGTCCTCAGGCACCCCGGGCGCCGCAGGTGAGGAACCTCGCGCGCACGGGCAGGCGGGCGCGCACGGAAAAGGGGGCGGCTCCGGCTCCGCTCCCGGCTCCGGCTCCACCCCCGGCTCCGCTCCCGCCGACCCCCCGCGCAGGTTCCGCCGCGACCGCGAGCACAAGATGCTCGCCGGTGTGTGCGCGGGCCTCGGGCGGCAGTGCGACATGGACCCGGTGATCTTCCGGATCACGCTCGCCGTGCTCTCGGCGACCGGCGGCATCGGCCTCATCTTCTACGGCTTCGCCTGGCTCTTCGTCCCGTACGCCGACGACGACGAGAACGAGGTCCGCAAGCTGCTCACGGGCCGGGTCGACGGCCAGGCGCTCACGGCCGTGCTGTTCGCGCTCGTCGGCTGCGGGGTGTTCCTGTCGATGCTGAGCAACGGGGGCGTGCTGACCTTCGCCGTCGTCCTCTCCTTCCTCCTCGCCGGCGCCGGGTACTGGTCGCGGCACCGGGACGCCTCCGACAGCGACCCGCTCGCCGCACAGGCGGTCGCCGACGCCCCGCCGGAGGCCCAGGCGCCGCCGGTCGCGGCCGCCTACCCCTCCTGGTGGCGCGAGCCCATAGTCAAGGACGGCACGCACGACGGCGGCACGGGCTACCTGTGGGGCCCGAGAGACGCCCGCACGCCGGACGTCACCTCTGTCTTCGATGTCAGACTCACCGGCCACACCGGCGTCCGCCAGGACATCCGCGCGGCGCACGGCGGAGCCGCCAGACCGCGCGGCCCCCGCTGGATCGGCGGCTGGTTCTTCCTGCTCGCGATGCTCGTGGGCGGCCTCGTCACCCGGGGCACCTGGGAAGAGGAGCCGCTGGGCACCAGCCTCCAGGCCGGCCTGGCCACCGCGCTCGCCGTGCTGGGCCTCGGCATCGCGGTCAGCTCGTTCCTGGGGCGCACCGGGGCGGGGTCGATCTTCCTGGCGGTCGTCACGGCGGGGCTGCTGGCCGGCGCGGCCACCCTGCCGAAGGACATCGGCACGCACTGGATGGAAACGACCTGGCAGCCCACGGCGGTGGCGGACGTGCGGGAGGGCTACGACCTCGGCACCGGCGAAGCCACCCTGGACCTGTCCCGGCTGGAGTTGGGCAAGGGGCAGACCGTGAGTACCAACGCCGAGGTGGGGGTCGGCCGGCTGCGGGTGGTGGTGCCGCCGGACGTGACGGTGAAGGTGCGGATCGACGTGGGCCTGGGCGACATCCAGTTGCCGGGCGAGGACGAGAAGGACGTGGACGTGGAGCCGGGCAAGCACAAGGAGGTGACCCTGTCGCCGGTCAAGGGCGGCAAGGACACCGGGACGATCGACCTCGACCTCCAGGTCGGGGCGGGACAGGCGGAGGTGGCCCGTGCTGCGTCATGAGTTCCGGCCGGGCAGGCTCGTCGCCGGCATGGCCTTCACCCTGGCCGGCGTCATCTACGTGGGCGACGCGGGCGGCCTGTGGGAGACGCCGTGGTTCGTCGTCATCCCGGTCGTGGCGGTCGGTCTCTCCCTGGCCGGGGCCACCGGTGTCCTGACCCGCGCGCTGCGCAGACGCCGCGGCATCCGCCGGGGCTCTGGGGCGGATACGGCCGCGGGGTCGGAGACGACGGCCTGACCGTTGCCCGACGACGGGACCCGGAACAGTCCCGGAGCGGCAGAGCCGGTCACCCAAGCCTCATGGCCGGTTCAAGGGCAGCCGCAAGGCCCGCCCATGGGCAGCAAGGCGCGTCCGGAAGGGAAGCCGCAAGGCTCCCCTTCCGCTGGAAGCCATGAGGCGCGTCCAGGGGCAGAGCCGCAAGGCCCCTCCGCAGGGAAGCCGCAAGGCGCGTCCAGTGGCAGCCGCAAGGCGTGTCATTGGGACGCCTCAGGGCCGGTTCATGGATCCGCGAGGCCGGTCCACCACGATGGGCCTCGGGGCCGGTCTACCGGAGGGCCGCTCCTCGGTGTCGCCGCCTGGAGCGCCAGGCGGCGTCCAGGGAGAGGACGGGGGCGCCGGCCAGGACGAGGGGGAGCCAGGCCATGAGATAGGGGAGGTCGTTGCCGTAGTAGTAGGGGTCCGAGGCCCAGCTCACCGTCAGCCACAGGCTGAGCGAGATCAACGCGCCGCCGAGGGCGGCAAGGCGGGTGAGGAGGCCGAGAAGGGTGCCGATACCGACGGCGAGTTCACCGAAGGCCATCGCGTAGCCGAACCCGGTCGGGCTCTTCAGGGCGAGGTCGACCAGGGCGGGGATGGCGGAGCTGTCCCGGACGGCGCGCATGGTCTCGCCGATCGAGCCGGCGCCGCTGTCCTGGATGAAGGCGCTGTCGGTGAGTTTGTCGACTCCGGCGTAGATGAAGGTGACGCCGAGGAAGACGCGGAGGGGGAGAAGGGCGTACCGGGTTGCGGTGTCCCGCCAGTCGCGGTCGCCGTCGAGGTAAGGGGGGCGCCTGTCCGTTCGCATGCCGTGAGTCATCGCCCGTAGCCGCCTCTCGCCGACGTGGTGGGACCCCTCAACAGACCATACGTAGGAAAGGGGATGTGCGCTCAATGGTTCGGCTGGTCTTTTCTCACCTCATGTCGGCCCTCAGGTGGGCGATGCGCCGCTCGGCGCGGTCAGTCCGTCACGTCGATCGTGTAGCGGTTCGTCTCCACTCCGGCCGCCGTGATCACCTGGACCTCGACCCGTCCCGGTTCGACCTCCGCGGGGACCGGCACGGTCAGGACCGCGTCTGTGGGGTTGCTGAAGCCGCCCGTGACGGGGACGAGGGGCACGTGGACATGGACCGTGCCGATGCGCACGACCATCCGGGACAGACGGTCGGCGGCCTGGGCTCCGGGCGGGACGAAGCCCGCGCCGCGGATCTCGATGTCGTCGCCGGTGCGGATCGGGGCGTCCAGATCACCGGCCTCGCGGGAGCGGACGACGGAGAGGATCACCGGGCGGCCGCCCTCCGCGTACTTGCCGGCGAGGTAGGTCGCGGCCGAGACCAGTACCACCACGGCGAGCCCCCAGGGCAGGTCGGGCAGTTGGTCGGGACGGCGGGCCAGGCGTACGGCGGCGAAGGCCAGCGCTACGGCGCTGATCACGACGTACTGGATGTCGGCGAAGGTGCCGCGGCCCGCGTCGTCGGTCAGCAGGTCGGCGGCGCGGGGACGGTGGGCGCGGACCTTCTGCAGCCGCTGGGAGAGGACCCGCAGCCCCACCACCCGCCGCACCAGGACGGCGATCGCACAGACCACGGCGAGGACGGTCACCACTCCGGCGCCGCGGGCCAGGTCGAGTCCGGAGAGCAGAGCGTCGCGCTCGGCGGGCCCGGAGGCGGCGGCCAGCCGGCCGGCCAGGACGAGGACGGCATACGCCACGAGCAGCACCCAGGCGGCGGCGACCGCGCGGGAGGTGGACAGGCGGTTGTCCTCACCGATGACGGGGGCGAGCACCCCGCCGCGCGCCCGGTGGAACCAGGAGGCGGCGCTCAGCGCGCCGGCGACGACGAGTGCGGCGAGCAGGCCCGCGGTGCGGGCCGAGCTCCAGCCGGCGCCGATCGCGGTGAGAGCCTGGACGAGGAGCAGGACGACGACCGCCGCCCACACGGTGCACGCGGTCCGCAGCCAGAGGCGGGCGAGCCAGGCCTCGCCCTCGGCGCGACCGCGTTCGGCGACGAGTTCCGCGGACTGGGCGAGTTCCTCCGACACCCACTGGCGGGAGGCGGACGCCGAGTGGGCGACGGCGGCCGGCAGTCCCTGTCCGGTGGCGAACTCGTCCCGCTTCGTCAGGAACGCGGCGACCGCGCGCCGGTGCCCCTCGCGCGCCCCGTGCGGACAGTCCCCGCAGGTGCAGCCGCCCTCGTGCGCACCCGGCCGCACATCCTGTCTCGCTTCCTGCACCGCCACGTCCGACGCCTACCTTCCCCACGTACCGACCGGGCGGCGGCCCTTGTGGAATCCGGCCACCACCCCGCGAACAACTCCCCAGTGATGACAGCGAATTGTGCCCTACGACACACCGTCGGCCATCGGCAGGTGTGGTCAGCGCGGGTGAAGCGGGGACCGCCGTGTTGACCCGGCGGCGAGATTCCCCCATCACACCCGCAAGGAGTCGCCCTCCACGGCCCTCAACAAACCCACGCCGAGCCGACGCCCACGCCTCCCAGCGCACCGGCACCGAACCAACGCCCACGGCGCGCCGACGCACCGACGCACCGACGCACCGACGCACCGACTCAGCTCAACAGATCCGGCTCGCTGCGGCTGATGTCCTGCCAGAGCGGCTGGTAGTTGATCCAGGCCACCAGGTCGCCGCCGAGTTGTTCGCGGGTGGCGACCGCCGCCCGGTGGTCGATGAGGACGGGGCGGCCGGCGGCGCGTGCGGTGAGCTGGACCTGGCTGGAGCGTTCCATCGACAGGAACCACCAGGCCGCCGCGTCGACCGAGTCGCCTACGGTCAGCAGCCCGTGGTTGCGCATCACCAGTGCCTTGCGGGAGCCGAGTGCGGCTGCCACGCGCCGGCCCTCCTCTGCGTCGACGGCGACCCCCGTGTAGGCGTCGTACAGTGCGTGGTCCTCGTAGAAGGCGCAGCTCTCCTGGGTGATCGGGTCGAGCAGTTCGCCGAGGGCGGCGAGGGCGCGGCCGTGCACGGAGTGGCAGTGGGCGACGGCGACGACGTCGGGCCGGGCGGCGTGGACCTGGGCGTGGACGGTGAAGGCGGCCTGGTTGACGTGGTAGCGGCCGTCGACGACCTGCCCGTCGGCGTTGGCCAGCACCAGGTCGCTCACGGTGACGTGCTTGAAGGGTATGCCGAACGGGTTGACCCAGAAGCAGTCGCTGTACTCGGGGTCGCGTGCGGTGATGTGCCCGGAGACTCCGTCCTCGAAGCCGAGCCGTCCGAAGATGCGCACCGCGCCGGCCAGGCGTTCCTTGCGGTGCCGGCGCTCGTCCTCGACCGACTCGTGCATCGGCGGCATCGCGAACTGCAGCCGGTCGGTGGGCAGCGGGGCAGGCGGCGTGGGCCCGTGCATCGGTCCTCCAGCACTGGGTGGCTTTACGGGGCGGAAGTTACCGTCGGTCAGGGCAAAAGGGCAGAGCCGTTATGTAAAGATGACGATTTCCGTCACCAATGGAGCACGTCTTGAGCCTCGCCGACCGCCACCTCGACTCCCTCATGCGCCAGATCGCGACGCGCGACGCGATCGAACTGATCCATCCGTTCGCGGAGGTGGAGACCCTCGCCGCGCTGGCCTACGTCGCCGAGTGCTACGGGTTCCGCTATGAGGGCGTCCAGCTCATCGGCAAGCAGCGGATCGTCCACGTCCACCTGTTCCGCGATCCGAGCCCGGCGGCCCGGCAGCGGGCGGCGGCCAACTCGGCGGCCTTCCCCGACCCGGGCCACGGCCGCCCGGTGCCCGGCATGTACCTCGGCTCGCTGACGCCGGTCCCGGAGGCGCAGGCGGACGTCGACCTGCTCGCGGCCCTCATCCGGTACGGGGCCCTGAGCGCGGCCGGCAACCGCAAGCAGCTCCTCACCCTCGGCTGGGCCTCGGCGGCGCTGTTCCTGCTGCTGGCGGTGGTGACCGGAAAGTACGTCGTCCTGCTCCCGCTCGCCGTCGTGATGCCGCTGGGCATGCTGGGCGCCCTGCGCGTCAACACGGCCCGGCGCGCGAAGCTCGCGGCGCAGCTCACGGCGGCGGGCTGCACCCCCGTACGGGACGAGGAGACGGGCCGGGAGCGGTTCGTGCGGCCGGTGCCTTATGGCGTGTGAGTCCGGTGCGCTACGGCGTGTGAGTCCGGCGCCCTACGACGGCGGGTGAACACCGGGGGCCTTACGGCGGTTGAACGGGGCTTACGGCGTGTGAAGTCGGTGTCGGACGGCGGGCGGGGCGGATTCCCGCAGCCGTCGGGGTGACCGAGACGGATACCGGACAGAAAATGTCGGGTATCGGCGGGACACTCGTCGTATGACAGCACGAGGCACGACAGTGAACTGGGCGGCTTTCGCGGCGGCGGAGCCCGAGCTGGCGCGGACCGTCGAGGACCGTTTCGGCGGTTACACCCACCACATCCTCGCGACTCTGCGCAAGGACGGCTCGCCCCGCACGAGCGGCCTGGAGATCCGTTTTCTCAACGGTGAGCTGTGGCTGGGCATGATGCCGGGCTCGCTCAAGGCCCTCGATCTGTGCCGGGACCCGCGTTTCTCGCTCCAGGCCAACCCCGGTGAGGGGACCGACATGGGCGGCGGGGACGTCCGGATCAGCGGCCGGGCGGTGGAGGTCGACGACCCGGAAACGCGGGCCGGATACGCGGAAAAGGTGGAACCGCCTGAGCGGTTCCACCTCTTCCGGGCCGAGCTGACGGAGGTCGTGCGGACCTACGTCGAGGACGACACCTACCTGGTCGTCGACGTCTGGAAACCCGGCGAGCCCGTGCGCACGATCAAGCGCACATAGCGCTCACCGAGTACCGAGCACCGAGCACCGAGCTCAGGGTTCACACCTCGCAGCTCACAGAGCTCAGGAGAGCTCACGGGGGGTCACTCCCACTCGATGGTCCCCGGCGGCTTGCTCGTCACGTCGAGGACGACCCGGTTGACGTCCCGCACCTCGTTGGTGATCCGCGTCGAGATCCTCGCCAGCACGTCGTACGGCAGGCGCGACCAGTCGGCGGTCATGGCGTCCTCGGAGGAGACCGGGCGCAGCACGATCGGGTGGCCGTAGGTGCGGCCGTCGCCCTGGACGCCGACACTACGGACGTCCGCGAGCAGGACCACCGGGCACTGCCAGATGTCACGGTCGAGGCCGGCCGCCGTCAGCTCCTCGCGGGCGATGGCGTCGGCCTCGCGGAGCAGGTCGAGCCGCTCCTTGGTGACCTCGCCGACGATCCGGATGCCCAGGCCGGGGCCGGGGAACGGCTGGCGCTGGACGATCTCCTCCGGCAGGCCAAGCTCCTGGCCGACCATGCGGACCTCGTCCTTGAACAGCTTGCGCAGCGGCTCGATGAGCTTGAACTCGAGGTCCTCGGGGAGGCCGCCCACGTTGTGGTGGGACTTGATGTTGGCGGTGCCGGTACCGCCACCGGACTCGACCACGTCCGGGTACAGGGTGCCCTGGACGAGGAACTCCACCGCCGGGCCCTCGTCCGCGATGATCTCCGCCTGGGCCTGCTCGAAGACGCGGATGAACTCGCGGCCGATGATCTTCCGCTTCTCCTCGGGGTCGGAGACCCCGGCGAGCGCCTTGAGGAACCGCTCCTCCGCGTCGACGACCTTCAGCTGGACGCCGGTCGCGGCCACGAAGTCCTTCTCGACCTGCTCGGTCTCGCCCTTGCGCATCAGACCGTGGTCGACGTACACGCAGGTCAGCTGGGATCCGATGGCCTTCTGGACCAGCGCGGCGGCCACGGCGGAGTCGACGCCGCCGGACAGGCCGCAGATCGCGCGCTTGTCGCCGACCAGCTCGCGGATCGCGGTGACCTGCTCCTCGATGACGTTGCCGGTGGTCCAGTCCGGCTTCAGGCCGGCGCCCCGGTAGAGGAAGTGCTCCAGCACCTGCTGGCCGTGCGTGGAGTGCATGACCTCGGGGTGGTACTGGACGCCGTAGAGCTTCTTCTCGTCGTTCTCGAAGGCGGCGACCGGGACGACGTCCGTGGACGCGGTGACGGCGAAGCCCTCGGGGGCGGCGGAGCAGGCGTCGCCGTGCGACATCCAGACGGCCTGCTCGGCGGGGGTGCCCTCGAAGAGGGTGGAGGACGACTTGGAGACGTGCAGGTCGGTGCGGCCGTATTCGCGGGCGCCGGTGTTGTCGACGGTGCCGCCGAGGGCCTGCGCCATCAGCTGGAAGCCGTAGCACATGCCGAAGACGGGGACACCGGACTCGAAGAGCTCGCGGTCCAGGCGGGGGGCGCCCTCCTCGTACACGGACGAGGGGCCGCCGGAGAGGATGATCGCCGCCGGGTTCTTGGCGAGCATCTCCGCGACCGGCATGGTGCTGGGGACGATCTCACTGTAGACCCGGGCCTCGCGGACTCGACGGGCGATGAGCTGGGCGTACTGCGCGCCGAAGTCGACGACCAGGACGGTGTCGGGGGCGGCGGCAGCGGGAGTCGCTGATGACACGGGGGCCTTCCGGCGGTTCGGGCGGGGTCTCTGTGCTGGCCAATTCTACCGAGGTGGCCGTGGGGAGCGTCCCGTCGCCCGGAACGTGCGGGGGTTATACTCGCCGCATGCTCACGCACTCGACCTTCCTCTTTACCTATGGCACCCGGCCCGCCGGCTGCCATGGTCGTGCTGCTTGAGCAACTGACAAGCGACTTCCCAGGCGCCCCGGGCCGACAAGGTCCGGGGCGCCTGTCGTTCTTTTCCGGGTCTTGTCGTTCCGGGCGCCCCACCCACCGCGAGGAGCCCCCGATGACCGCAACGACCGCCACCGACACCTCTCTCGACGTGACCGGCGCCCGTACCTCCCAGGCCGCCGACGTGATCACCGGTGCCCGCGAGCGCATCGACGCGCTGGACGACAGGATCATCGGTCTCATCCAGGAACGGATGGCGGTCTCCGCCGTGATCCAGGACGCCCGTATCGCCTCCGGCGGCCGGCGCGTGAACCTCTCCCGGGAGATGGAGGTCCTCGGCCACTACAGCGAGGCGCTGGGCAAGCCGGGTACGTCTCTCGCCATGACGCTCCTCGAGCTGTGCCGGGGTCGCATCTGAGTTCGGCATCCCTCTCACCCGTACGGCGCGTGACCGGCTCCGGACGGCTTCGTTGGTCCCGGTGTCCGTTCCAGCCAGGGGCGGGCCCGGAAGAACCACGCGTGGCTCGCTGGAGCGATGAGGCGTACGGATCGTGCCGTGCGTCGTGGGACCTCGCTCCAGGGACGTGACCGGACGGCAGGGGACAGCAGCCCGGTCACCCAAGAGAACGGTCGGCCCCGGGGACGCCCGGGGCCGACCGGCGGAAATTGCAAAAATGCACAAGGGCTGGGTCAAACGGTTGCGGGCGCCGCGTTCATCCAGCACGATGCGTAGAAAGCCCCGAACGACCCAACTCCCCTCCCGGGCCACCGGTTTGTGGTGCGGTGTCCCGCTCGACCGCCAAAGGTCCAGACCTGTCGCACGCCCCATGTGCGCCGGGGCGCCGACCCGGCGCGAATCCGGACGACAACAGGATTCAGCCGGGTGCCAGATCTGGTGGTGGCCGGCGGCACGAGGGCGGCACGCAGGCCGTGCCCCGGCGGGCAGGAGGCGGGCGAGTTCGGCGACAGGCCAGGCCAGCGGCGCAACCCCCCGGCGCCGCTCCCCAGGCACCGGCGCTGCCCTGACGCCGGTGCTGACGAAAGAAGGGCCCCGCGGTTCCGTCCCGCGGGGCCCTTCGCCTGTGCACTCCGCGCAACCCTTCGCCTGAGCGCCCCGCGAGCCCCTTCTCCTCCCTGGACGCCAACCCCGGCGGGACCGGGCGCCCCCACCCCGGCGGGACCGGACGCCCCCACCACGAAAGGGCCGGGCGCCCTCACCTGGAAGAGCCGACGCCCCCCCGGAAGGGCCGGGCCGTCAGACCCGGGACACCGTCCCGCACTCGCCGGAGTCGGCCGCCGCCCCACCGAGACCCTTGCTGCGGTCGTAGGGATCCGTGGTCGGGCCGGTCGGCGCGGGGCCCGTGGGATCCGCGCTGTCGAACTGCGGGTGCAGGAAACCGTCGTAGACGTCGCACGCCGAGTTGCCGATCTCCTGGTCGTAGGCGAGGAGGACCAGGCGGCCAGGGGTGACCCGGAAGTGGGCGGGGTCGGAGAGCTCGACGTCGATCACGCGGCGCACGATCGTGCGGGTGACCTCCGTGGAGCCGCCGGCAGGGCTGACCGGGTAGACGAAGGTGTAATCGGCGTGCACGGCGACGCCGGCGTACTGGCCCTTCTTGACCGTCATATGGCCGCGCGTCTTGACCACATTGCCGACCAGCCGGACCTCGTCGGGATCGAAGCGGCTGAACAGCAGCACGGGGTCGTACTTCTCGCTCGGGGAGCGCAGGGAGGTGTTCAGGTTGTCGAGCACCTCCGGCTGCTGGGGGTCGAGGACCGAGAGCGCGGCCGTGGGGCGCCCGCCGCGCAGGACCTTCGCGTCGAGGTTGGCGCCGACCAGCAGTTTCTTGGTGAGCTGAAGGGCCTGCGCCACCCGCTCCCCGGACGCGGATCCGACGGCCTTCGCGGGCGGCAGGACGATGCCGGCCTCACCGTCGGCCCAGCGCAGGGCCGGGGAGCCGGCGAAGGGCTGGTCGAGGGTGGGGACCTGGTCGGGGGCCTCGCCCGGCGCCCCGGTGGGGGCGGCGGTCTCCGCGGGCAGGGGCGAGGCGACCGCCTTCGGCTCGCCCGCGCCGAGGGGGTCGCCGGGCAGCAGCGACGGCTTCAGCGACACGGCGACCACACCGAGCGCGGCGGCGACCCCGAGGACGGACCACCACCGTCGGCGCCGGGCCGCCCGGCCGTCCGTCTCCCGCCAGGCCGGTCCGGTCCGCCAGCCCTCGGGCTCCCCCTGGTTCCGCAGCCGCTCGGTGACCATACGGGCACGGGCGGACGGCTCCTTGGGAGCGGAGCCGGACGCCCCGTCCTCACTGTCGCGGAGGAACTTCTCCCACTCCTCATCGGAAATGCCGGACATGCCGAGCGCCCCCTCTCTTGACCGACCCCGGGCGTCCCGATCGACCCCCAGGCGTGTGTCGATCCCCCCGGGCGATCGCGCGATCGCCCCCCGGGCCTCTCGACCGGCCTCAAGGCCTCTCCACCGGCCCTCAGGCCTCTTGATCGATTGTCAGGCGCAAGACAGTACGGCAGCCGGGGGCCGCGTCCGGCCCACCGGACGAACCTGGCCCTCATCACACAAGACGATGTGATCCAGACCACATAAAAATCGTGTGAGAGACCGTACAACCCTTCACAGGTTTCGTAGATCAAACCTCTCGAACCAAGGGCCACACCCGCGCCCCACACGCGGAGCCCTCCCACTGGACTCCTTGAGGTCTTTCATGAAGCTTCGCCGTGCCATGGCTGCGGCTGCCGCGACGGCCGTCATCGCGCCGTTGGCGCTGCTCTCCGCGCCGGCCGCGTTCGCGTCCGACTCCGCGTCCCCGCCCGTGACCGCCTCGCCCTCGACGGGCCAGGGCTCCCCGAGCCCCTCGGACTCCGTGTCCCAGTCGCCGAGCCCCTCCCCGTCGCCCAGCCCCTCCCCGTCCGACTCGACGAGCCCCTCCCCCTCGGGCAGCGGCTCCCCGTCGCAGTCCAGCAGCCCGTCGTCGAGCCCGAGCCCGTCCCAGTCCGAGACGGAGGAGCCGGACCCGGAGCCGTCGGTCTGCGCGGACACCAAGGTCGACGTCAGCATCGACGGCCTGCCGGGCAAGATCGCGGCCGGCAGCGGCTGGCACAAGTTCACGCTGAACGTGCTGAACAACTCCGACTCCACCCTCCAGGACCTGACCTTCTTCGCCGGGGCGGCCGCCGACGAGTACGGTGAGGAGCTCTTCGAGACCAAGCAGGTCCAGCTCCAGGCCTGGAACCCGGACGACAAGGTCTGGGAGACCCTGGACGAGGAGGGCTACGCGGTCGGCTTCGTCGGTTACGCCGACGAGCTGAAGCCCGAGTACGAGGTCGAGATCCCGCTGCGCCTCAACGTGAAGAAGTCCGCCCCGGTCGGCGCCGGCTTCTCGCTCGGCGCGACGATCTACGGCGACAGCGCCGCGGAGTGCACCGGCTTCGGCGACATCTCCTACAAGTTCAAGATCGTCGCCCCGGGCACCGACACGGACGGCACCAAGCCGCAGGAAGGCGGCAAGGCCCCCGTCACCGACACCAAGCCCGGCAGCACCACCCCGAAGGTCACCGGCAGCCTCGCCGAGACCGGCTCCAGCTCCGCCCTGCCGATGATCGGCCTCGTCGGCGGTGTCGCCGTCGTCGCCGGTGCGGGCGCGGTGTTCGCGGTGCGTCGCCGCAAGGCGGAGGCGTAAGCCATCACGAAGACGGAGGCGTAAGCCTCATCGCGACAGAGGGACCTGCGCTCGGAGGGGGGCGCAGGTCCCTTTCTCGTCTCCGCTTCCAGACGCCACGCGGACGGGCTCACGGACGTCTCACGGACGCCACGCGGACGTCTCGCGGACGGGCTCGCGGGAAGTCTCTGGATGTCTCTCGGTCTACTGCTTCGGCGGCACCGTCGGCAGCCCCAGGAACGGCAGCCGCAGTGCCGCGAAGGCCTCCGCCGGGACCGCCGGCGACTTCGGCTCCACCGGCTTCAGCCGCTCGTACGCCGTGCCCTGTGCCGGGCGCGGGTCCTCCTCGCCCTTGTTCGGCCAGTACGACATCGCGCGCTCGGCCTGGGCGGTGATCGTCAGGGACGGGTTCACGCCCAGGTTCGCCGAGACCGCCGCGCCGTCCACGACCGAGATGCCGGGGTGGCCGTACAGGCGGTGGTAGGGGTCGATGACGCCGGTCTCGGGGGAGTCGCCGATCGGGCAGCCGCCGAGGAAGTGCGCGGTGAGCGGGGTGCCCATCAGCTCGCCCACGTTGGACCCGGCGAAGCCGTTGATGTCGGCGGCGATCGCGGAGGCCGCCTCGGAAGCCGCCCTGATCTGCTTGGGGTTGGGGCTGCCGTGCCCCTGACGCGCGGTCAGCAGGCCCTTGCCGACGCCCGCCGGCTTCAGATAGGTCGTCAGCGAGTTGTCCAGCGACTGCATCACCAGTCCGATGATGGTCCGCTCCGACCAGCGGCGGTTGGAGAGCGACCGCAGCACGAGCAGGGGATGGCGGGCGGCGTTCGCCAGCCATCCGGCCACTCTCGACGAGCCCTCGGCGTACGGCACCTGAAGGATCGACAGGCCGCCCATCGAGTTGGAGCCCTTGCCGTAGCGGACCGGCTCGATGTGGGTGTTCTCGTCGGGGTGGATGGAGGAAGTGATGGCGACCCCGCGCGTGAAGTCGACCTTCGGCCGCCCGGTCGCCTTGCGGTAGCGGCGGTCGTCGGTCTGCGCACCCACCAGTGCCTCCGAGTTGGTGCGGGTCAGCTCGCCCAACCGTTCCGACAGGTACGGCAGCAGGCCGCCCGCCTTCATGCGGTGCAGCAGGGTCTGGGTGCCGTAGGTGCCGGCGGCCAGCACGACCCGGCGGGCCGTGAAGGTCCGCCCCTCGCCCTTGCGGGGCCGGTCGGTGGGCAGGGTGGCGACCGCGTAGCCGCCGCGTGAGTCGTCCGTGACCGACACGACCGTCGTCATCGGGTGCACGGTGGCGCCCGCCTTCTCGGCGAGGTGCAGGTAGTTCTCGTTCAGGGTGTTCTTCGCGCCGTGACGGCAGCCCGTCATGCACTCGCCGCACTCCGAGCAGGCCCGCCGGGACGGTCCCGCACCCCCGAAGTACGGGTCCGCGACCTCCTCCCCCGGCCGCGCCCTCACCGACCCGTCGGCGTCCTCGCCGTCGCCGAAGAAGACCCCCACCGGCGCCATGTGGAAGGTGTCGCCCACGCCCATCCGCTGCGCCGCCGCCTTCAGGTGCACGTCGGAGGGGGTCATGGTCGGGTTGAGCCGTACGCCGAGCATGCGCCGCGCCTGGTCGTAGTACGGCTTCAGCTCCTCCTGCCAGTCGGTGATGTCCCGCCACTGGGGGTCGTCGAAGAAGGCCTTCGGCGGTACGTAGAGGGTGTTGGCGTAGTTGAGCGAGCCGCCGCCGACGCCCGCCCCGGCGAGGACCATCACATTGCCCAGCAGGTGGATGCGCTGGATGCCGTAGCAGCCGAGCCTGGGAGCCCAGAGGTAGTTCCTCAGGTCCCAGGAGTTCTTCGGCAGGGTGTCGCGGGTGAAGCGGCGGCCGGCCTCCAGGACGCCTACGCGGTAGCCCTTCTCCGTGAGGCGCAGGGCGGTCACCGAACCGCCGAAGCCCGAGCCGACGACGATGACGTCGTAGTCGTAGGTGTCCTGAGGCACGGCGTTCTCCTCTTCGAGTGTCGCGTGCGGGCCTTCTGGTGGTGTCTCGCGCGGGGCCGCGCCCCTAGAAGTCCCTCACCTGAACCGGAACGCCTTCATCAGGCGGAGGCTGCGGCTCATGAAGGCCGCGTACTTCTCGTCGTCCATGCCCAGCGAGGGAGCCATCGGCAGCAGGCGCTGCTGGGCGATCGTCTGGGCCTCGGTGTACTTGAGGATGCCCTCGGAACCGTGGCGGCGGCCGAGGCCGGAGTCCTTCATGCCGCCCATGGGGGACTGGACGCTGCCGTAGGCGGGGGCGTAGCCCTCGTTGACGTTGACCGTGCCGGTGCGCAGGCGGGAGGCGATCTCACGGCCGCGGCGGCCGTCCTTGGTCCAGACGGAGGCGTTCAGGCCGTACGGCGTGGCGTTGGCGCGTTCGACCGCCTCGTCGTCGGTCCGGAAGCGGTAGAGCGAGACGACCGGGCCGAAGGTCTCCTCGGTGCAGACCGCCATCGGCTCGGTGACGCCGTCGAGGATGGTCGGTTCGAAGAAGTACGGGCCGATGTCCGGGCGGGCCACCCCGCCGGCCACCACCGTCGCGCCCTTGGCCACGGCCTCCTCCACGTGCCGGGTGACCGTCTCCAGCTGGCGTTCACCGACCAGGGAGCCCATGTCGGCGCCGTAGGCGAGGGAGGTGCCCAGGCGCATGGCCTTGGTGCGGGCGGCGAAGCGCTCCAGGAAGGCGGCGGCGATCGACTCGTGGACGTACAACCGCTCGATGGAGATGCAGAGTTGGCCCGCGGAGGAGAAGCAGGCGCGGACCGCGCCCTCGGCCGCCCGCTCGATGTCGGCGTCCTCCAGGACCAGCATGGCGTTCTTGCCGCCGAGTTCCAGGGAGACACCGACCAGGCGGGCGGCGGCGCCCTGGGCGACCTCGCGGCCGGTACGGGTGGAGCCGGTGAAGGAGACGTAGTCGGCGTGCCGGACGACCTCGGGGCCGACGACCGGGCCGTCGCCGATGACGACCTGGAAGACCTCGGCGGGCAGCCCGGCCTCGATGAGCAGGTCACGCGCCCACAGGGCGGTGAGGCAGGTCTCCGTGTCGGGCTTCATCACGACCGCGTTGCCCGCGACGAAGGCGGGGAGGGCGTCACCGACCGACAGCTCCAGCGGGTAGTTCCAGGGGGCGATCTGACCGACGACGCCGCGCGGGTGGCGGAGTTCGGTGACCTTGGTGAGGGTCGGCACGGCGCCCGCGTGGCGCTTGGGCTTGAGGTAGGCGGGGGCCTTGCGGCCGTAGTGGCGGGCCGCCACGGCGACGGCCTGGACCTCCTCGTGGGCGTGCAGGCGGGCCTTGCCGGTCTCCAGCTGGATCAGGTCCAGCACCTCGGCCTGGCGTTCCAGGATCAGGTCGTGGAAGCGGAGGAGGACGGCCGCCCGCTCGCGTATCGAGGTCCGGGCCCAGACGGCCTGGGCGGTACGGGCCGCCGCGTACGCCTTCTCCACGTCCTCGGGGGTGGACTCGGGCAGGTCCGCGAGCTTCTCGCCGGTGAACGGCGTGTGGTTGGCGGTGCGCCCGGAGCCGACGACGCCCTTGGTCAGCTGGGCGACGAGCTGGGGGGTGACCACGTCGGCGGCGGTGCGCACACCGGCGGGGGCGGGGGCGAGGGGGTTGGTGCCGGTCTTCTCCGGGGCCTGCGAGTCCGTCATGACGCGCAGGGTATGACGTGCGGGTCGGCTTTGGGTACCCGCCGGTAATAGGGATTCACCGACCGCACACATGACGCCAGCGTTCACTGGCAAGAACCCGCTGATCAGGGCCGTACGCGGCCGGTTCCTAGGGTGTGCCGATCCGAAGGCGGTCACGGGCCGCCTTGAAGACCGCCGTGCCCTGTTTCTCGTCCGGTGTCCCCTTGGGCATGTCGACGCGCAGCTCGTACAGCCGGCCGTCGTCGGTACGGACGAACAGCTCCATGACGCGCTTCGGGGTGCCGTCCCTGCCGTAGGTGGTGTCGGCGAGGACGGCCTCGTGGCCGTGGAAGCTGGTGCGGGTGGTCTGGGTGCGCGCGTCGCCGTCATAGCCGTCCCAGGTCCTGTGCGACTGCGCCGCCCGGCCCGTCGGGGAGGCGGGCGCCCGGTCCCACAGGGTGAGGCGTACGCCGACGGAGCCGGCCGAGTAGACCACCTGCCGGGGCTGCTCGCTCGCGCCGCCCCGCCGGGCGGACTCCCGGTACCGGGCGGGGAGGGAGAGGACGGCGTCCAGGTCCGGCTCGCTGTGCGCCACCCACGAGTCGGGGGTGGGGCTGGTGCTCGGACTCGCGCTCGGCCTCGGACTCGGACTGCGTCCGTCGGCCAGTGGCGCCTCTTCGTAGGTCGCGGTCAGCCCCTTGGCCTGCCGGTCGTCTCCCCCGAACGCCGCTGTGGCGAACCAGGCACCACTGCCGCTGAGCAGGGCGGCGAGGAGGGCCATGGGGAGGGGGCGGCGGTGGAGGGGGCGGCGCGCGGGGGCCGGGCGTGACGGGGGTGCGGCGACGCTTTGGGGGGCGAGTGCCGGGGTTTCGTCGGGGGCGGTCGCCGAGGTTTTCCCGGGGGCGGTCGCCGAGGTTTCGCCGGGGGCGGGGGTCGGCGTAGGGGTTTCCTGCGGGGCAGTGGCAGGGCTTCCGCCGGGGCCGGTGTCCGGGGTGCTCTCGGGGCCGGTGGCGGTCGCCGCGGTGGCCTCGGGGGCAGTGGCCGGGGTTTTGTCAGGGCCGATGACCGGGATGCCCTCGGGACCGGTGACCCTGATGCCCTCGGGGCCGGTGGCCGGGGTGTCCTCCGGGGCGGAGACCGTGTCCTCCGGGCCGGTCGCGGGGGGATCGTCCTCGCC
>NZ_BQUN01000013.1:0-97520 GCF_026008495.1 Streptomyces sp. A012304 | reverse complement strand
CCCCCGCGACGGCGGCGGTCGGTGCCGGCCGGCCCTCCGCCACCGCCTCCAGCGCCGCGGCCACCTCCGCCGCGCCCGGCCGCCGGTCGGGGTCCCGTGCCAGGAGCCGTACGAGGAGCGGGCCGAGGCGGCCGGCCTGTTTCGGCTCGGGCGGGTCGGCGGCGAGGATCGCGGCGAGCGTCGACTCCGGTGTCGTACGGCGGAACGGGGACCAGCCCTCCACGGCGGCGTACAGCAGGACGCCGAGGGACCACAGGTCGGAGGCGGGGCCGGCGCCCCGTCCGGACATCCGCTCCGGGGCGACGAACTCCAGGGACCCGACGAACTCTCCCGCGGCGGTGAGGGACTCCTCGCCCTGGACGTGCGCGATGCCGAAGTCGGTGAGGACGACCCGGCCGTGCGGGCCGAGCAGCACGTTGGCGGGCTTCACATCGCGGTGGACGATGCCGACGGCGTGCGCGGCGCGCAGAGCACCCAGGACGGCGTGTCCGACGCGAGCGGCCTCGGCGGGGTCGAGGGGGCCGCGTCGGAGCACCTCGTGCAGGGACTCGCCGCGGACCAGTTCCATGACGATCCAGGGCAGTCCGTCCGGGCCGGCGGTCTCCTCCTCCACGACGACGTCATGGATGGAGACCGCGGAAGGGTGTTCGACCCGGGCGGCGGCCCGGGCCTCCCGGTAGAGGCGGTGGGCGGCCCGCCGGTGTTCCTCGTCCTCCGGCTTGCCGGGCAACCGCGGTTCCTTGACGGCGACTTCACGGTCCACCAGCTCGTCGTGGGCCCGCCACACGGTGCCCATGCCGCCGGAGCCGATGCGTTCGAGCAGCCGGTAACGCCCGCCGACTGTCCGGCCCTTGTCGCCTCCCGCGTCACCGCCGTAGCTCATGCCCCATCACTACCCTGCGCAACGTCCGCTTGTCGACGCGGCCGGACGCCCGCGCCCCCTACACCTTGTCGAGTTCCAGATGGGCGATCGCCGTGCGCGCCACCTCGCGGCCGCGTTCGGTGAAGTCGCCCTTGCCCGGATACCCGATGGTGAGCTTGTACATGTCACCGGTGGTGGACTTGTAGTAGAAGATCTTCAGCTCGCGGGGACGGGGGTCCTGGGTGTCGTCCGTGGTGTACGTGACGGTGTTCTCGGCGGCCTTGCGGCCCTGGAAGGTCACGTTGTCGTCGGGTGCGGTCCTCGGCCCCTCCGGCATGTCGAGGCCGTAGCTGCCGCGCTCCTTGAACTCGTCGTTGTCGGCGTACATCTCGGCGGCCGCCGAGCCCTTGATCTCGTTGCCGGTGTCCTCGGCCTTGCGGTCCACCTTCAGCACGACGGAGACGGCGCCGCTCGGGTCGGTGTAGCTGACCCAGTGGCCGTCGTCCGACTTCCGGTCGGGTCCGCCGGGCCGGTAGCCCTGGGGCACCGCCAGCGTCGCCGTGAGGTCCTTCACGTGGTGGGTCGCCCAGCCGCCGGGCAGCGCGCCGGCGAACGGGTCGGTGACCACCAGCCAGGACGCCACCGCGGCGGCGACGACCGCCGCGCCGAGCCCGGTCCAGAACGCCTTGCCGCCGACTTTGACGCCCCAGCCGCCGCGTCCCGCCATGACCTTGACGCCCCAGCCGCCGACCGCGGTGTCCGCGGCGGGCACCGGGCCGGGCGCGGGTGCCGTGACCAGCTGGGTGGGCTGCGGCTCCGGCGGGTTCGCGGCCTGCTCCAGCAGCGCGCGGACCCGGGCGGCCGGCGGCCGGCGCGCCGGGTCCTTCTCCAGCAGTCCGTTGATGGCCTCGGCGAGCGGCCCGCGCGCGGCGGCCGGCGGGGCGGGCACGGCGTTGAGGACGGACTGGAGGGTGGCCGGCGTGTTGCTGCGGCGGAACGGCGACACACCCTCCGTCGCCGCGTACAGCACGACGCCCAGCGACCACAGGTCGGACGCCGGTCCCGGCCGCTGCCCCAGCACCCGCTCGGGCGCGATGTACTCGGGCGAGCCGACGAAGCCGCCGGTGTCGGTGAGGTTGGTCTCGCCCTCGATCTGGGCGATGCCGAAGTCGGTGAGGACGACCCGGTCGTGCCGGCCGAGCAGCACGTTGTCGGGCTTCACGTCGCGGTGCAGGATGCCCGCCGCGTGCGCGGCCTCCAGCGCGCCGAGCACCTCCAGGCCGATCCGGGCGGCCTCGCGCGCGCTCAGCGTGCCCTCCTCGAGGGCGCTGCCGAGCGAACGTCCGTGGACCAGCTCCATCACGATCCACGGCCGGTCGTCGACGACCGCGACGTCATGGACGTTCACCACGGCCGGGTGGTCCAGCCGGGCCGCCGCCCGCGCCTCGCGCCGCATGCGCTCGAAGGCGTTGGCCCGTTCGCGGTCGGGGAGGTGGTCGGGCACACGGGGTTCCTTGACGGCGACCTCGCGGTCGACCGTCTCGTCCTTGGCGCGCCACACCGTGCCCATGCCGCCGTGCCCGAGCTTGGCGAGCAGCCGGTAGCGGCCGGCGATGAGCCGCCCGGCACCGGGATCGGCCTGCATGGGAGCGGACACCGGGGCGGATGCCTGCGGCGCGGCGAACCGCTGAGGGGAGGCGGCCTGGGCGGGCGTCACGTACGGGTTGTGGGGGTGCGGTACGGCCGCCATGGGCTGTTGCGCGTCCGCCATGGGCTGTTGCGCGTCCGCCACGGACTGCGGCGCGGCGGCCAGGGACTGCTGTGTGTCCGCCACGGACTGCGGCGCGGCCGACGCGAACTGCTGTGCGGCCGACGCGTGGTGCGGCGGCGCCGCGGCGTGCTGCGGTGCGGCCGCGGCCTCGTTCGGCGGTCTCAGGACGAAACTCGTCGTCTCGTCCGCCTCATGCGGGGCTCCCCCGTTGTTGCTCATGCATCCATCCATATCGCGCCACGCGGGCCGACATCCACCGGCCGGGCATACCGGTCACAGACCCGTGACGCGACCCGCTCCTTATTTACCTTTTATGCGAGCTACCTGGTGCGTGGGTGCGGTACGAGCGTGTCGACCGCGATGTCGAAGTACTCCCGTGCCGTCCGCGCCTTCCCGACCGGCGCCGACACCCACACGTCGTACATCCGGCCGTCCTCCTCCCAGCACAGGTCGTAGGTGTGGCGCGGGCCCTCCGCCGCGCTGAAGCCGTTCCAGGTGAACTCCCAGAGGGCGGCGGGGCGTCCGTCGCGGGTGGTCTCGGTGACGCGGCCGTCGCGGTAACCGGGATTGGTGCCGGGCCCGGCGGCGGCCGCGCGCAACATCACGGCGAGCGGCCCACCCGGCCGCGGCGCCGAGATCTTGATGCCGAGCCGGTAGGTCTCCCCCGGGGACAGGTAGAAGACGCGGTCGCCCTGCGAGGCTCGGGTGAACCCGGCCGGCACGGCGAGCGAGAATCCGGCGGGGTCGTCGACGACCCGGTATCCGGAGGGAGCGGTGGGGCGCTCCTGGGAGGTGGCGGTCGCGGCGGGCGAAGAAGGTGCCGTGGTCGGGGCGGCGGGTCGGGTCCCTCCCGGGGCCGAACTCGACGGCGTGCCGCCCCCGTCGCCGCCCCGGTCCGCCAGCAGCGCCGCCGCCGACACCCCCGCGCCCGCCATCGCGGCGACCAGCACCGCCGCCACCAGCACACCGCGCGCGGAACGCTCCCGGCCCGGCTGGTCCGACGCCGGCGACGACGACGGCGCTGACGCCAGGAGCTGACGGGGCAGGTCCGCGTGCGTCGGTGTGTACCCGCTCCGGCCCGGCCATCTGTGCCGTGTGCCCGCCGTCCCCGCCTCCGCGGACGCCGCGGCCGGCGTTCGCCCGGTGTCCAGGAAGGCCCGCAGCATCCGCTCCGCCTCCGCCGCGTCCAGCCGCCGGTCCGGATCGCGCTCCAACAGCCCCCGTACGACGGGCAGGAGCGGCGCGGCCTGCGCGGGCATACGGATCTCGGCGAAGACGACGGCGTGCAGGATGCCGCCCAGCGAGTCCCGCCGGAACGGCGATTCGCCGCTCAGCGCGGTGCACAGCAGCGCGCCCAGCGACCACAGGTCGGAGGCGGGCCCGGTCCGCTCCCCCGACATCCGCTCCGGCGCGGTGTACTCGGGCGAGCCGACGAACGAGCCGGTCTCGGTGAGCGTGGTGGCGCCCGCGACCTGCGCGATGCCGAAGTCGGTGAGGACGACCCGGCCGGTGGCGGACTCGATGAGGACGTTCGCGGGCTTGATGTCCCGGTGCAGGACACCGGCGGTGTGCGCGGCGCGCAGCGCGCTGAGCAGGTCGGCGCCGATCCGGGCCGCCTCCCGCGCGTCGAGCGGGCCGTGCTCGGCGATCCGGTCGGCGAGCGAGCCGCCGTCGATCAGCTCCATGACGATGCAGGGCCGTTCGCCGTCCTCGACGACGTCGTGCACGACGATGATGTGCGGATGGCTGAGCTGGGCGACCGCGCGGGCCTCGCGCAGGGTCCGGTCACGGCGGCCGCGGGCCTCCTCGGCGGAGAGCGAGCCGTCGTGGGCCAGCTCCTTCACGGCGACACGCCGTGCGAGCAGCTGGTCGGTGGCCCGCCACACGACGCCCATGCCGCCACGCCCGAGCCTGGCCTCCAGCCGGTAGCGGCCCGCGATGACCCGGACGTCGTCCCCCTCGGTCCCCATGGGCCCATGATGCCCCACCGGACCCGTCGCCTCCGGGGCGGCGTCCGGCCAAGTCACCCGGCGGCGCGGCAACGGTTCAGGAGCCGCTCCCCGGTTCCCGCCAGCTCTGCAGTACGGCCTTGAACTGCCGGGCGGTCGTCTCCCAGTCCTCGACGGGCGAGGACATGTAGATCGCGTACTCGGTGCCGTCCCGGGCGATGTACGTCTCCTCGATCGCGCGGCGCGGACCGGGGAACTTCGTGTCCTTGGCGAGCGCGGTCCAGGTGTACTCCCACTCGGCGCCGGCCCGGTCCCGGTAGATGTTCCGCTCCAGGGTGACCCGCTCGTAGTCGACCAGTCGCTTGAGCTCCTTTTCCAGGTCGCGCTGGTGTTCGTAGGGATCGTCGAAGTCCGGGGAGACGTCGACGGCGATGCGCACGAAGTGCTCGCCGCCGTCGGGGGTGTAGTCGATCTGCTTGAGGTCGCCGTCGTCCTGGTACACCTGCCGCGTCCAGCCCTCGGGCAGGGAGAGCGTGAAGCCCAGCGGGTCGGTGACCGGGGACCAGGACTCGGGGACGACGCCCCCCTCGGTCTGCTGGACGGTGGGGGTGGGCTCGGGGCTCGGTGTGGCGGAGGTGCCCTGGTCCCACTCCTGCAACACCACCGCCGTACCGCCGCCGATCAGCGCGGCGACGGCGAGCGCGAGGGCGAGAGTGCGCAGCCGACGGGGGCGGAACCGGGCCGGGCCGGTGGCGGCGGGCGTGCCGGGCCGGGACCGGCCGGCGGAGGTCTCGGCGGCCACGGACCCGGGCACGGGTGTCGTGACGTCCGTGTCGGGGTCGGCGACGTGTCGTGTCGGGGACACGACGTGGGTTCCGCTGCCGCGCGTGCCGCTCATGGTGTCCGTGCCGGTCGCGCCGTGCGGGACGCTCCGGCCGGAGCCTCCGTACCGCGTCGGCACGTACGCCTGCGCCGCGTCCGGTCTACGGCCCTCCGCCGCCTCGGCGAGCATGTGCTCGACCTCCGCGGTGGCGGGCCGGGCGGCCGGGTCCTTGCGCAGCAGCGCGGTGATGACGGGTTCGAGCGGGCCGGCGAACCGCGGTGGGGCGGCCTCCTCCTCGACGACCGCCTGCATCGTGGACAGCGGCGAGGTGCGGCGGAACGGCGAGCGGCCCTCCACGGCCGTGTACAGCGTCGCGCCGAGCGCCCACAGGTCGCAGGAGGGGCCCGGGTCCTGGCCCCGGACCCGTTCGGGGGCGAGGTAGTCGACCGAGCCGACGACCTCTCCGGTGCGGGTGATGGTGGTGTCGCCCTCGATCTGGGCGATGCCGAAGTCGGTGAGCAGGACCCGGCCGTCATGGCCGAGCAGGACGTTGCCGGGTTTGACGTCGCGGTGCAGGACGCCCGCGGAGTGCGCGGCGCGCAGGGCGCGCAGCACCCACAGGCCGATCCGGGCGGCCTCGGTGGGCTCGACGCGGCCCTCCTCCTTGACCGCGTCGGCCAGTGAACGGCCCTCGACGAGCTCCATGACGATCCAGGGGCGCCCGTCGTGTTCGAACACGTCGTGCACGGTGACCACGGCGGAGTGGTTGATCCGCGCGGCGGCGCGGGCCTCCGCCCGGGTGCGCGCCAGCAGGATGGCCTGGTCGCTCTCGGAGACGTAGAGCGCGGCCGTCAGCTCCTTGATGGCGACGGCCCGGTGCAGCAGCTCGTCGTGCGCGCGCCACACCCGGCCCATGCCGCCGCTGCCGATGGCGTCGGCGAGCCGGTAGCGGCCCGATATGAGCTGGCCCTGCATCTGATTCACGTTGCCCCGCAATGGTCTTGACAGGGTCAGAGTAAGGACCGGTCCGCGTCCGGGGAACCAGCGGGGTGGCAAGGAAACCGCACTGTGACGGTTGTCGCTTCTGGGGCGGTTGGGGAACCGAACGGCCGGGGGGCCCTCTGCGAGGCCCGCCCCGCCCCGAGCGCCCGGCTGCGCCGCCGTCAGCCGGTGTACGCGCAGCCGCCGTCAGCCGGTGTACGTGTAACTGGACGAGGCCTGCTCGAACAGCCGTGTCACCTCGTCCCGCTCGGCCTCCGGCCCGCGTACCTGGACGACGTGGTAGCGCCCGTCGAGGAGGAGCGCGAGGTTGCGGACGAACAGCTCGCGGCCGTCGTCCGTCGTCCAGGTGAACTGGCCCTCGGCCATGGTCCGCCCGCCCACCTGGATGGTCCGCAGCCCGGAGGCGGTGGCCCAGCTGGAGTCGCGGTAGGGCTGGAGTTCGCTCTCCTTCTCCCGCTGGTAGACCATCGGGTCGCTGCCGTCGCGGGCCGCGGTGTCGCGGCCGGGCACGATGATCAGCTCGAAGCCGCCGTGCGCGTAGACGACCTGGCCGCGCCCGTTCTTCGGGGTGCGGTCCCAGCCGTTGGCGACGGCGACCCGGAAGCCCTCCGCGTCCTCGCGCACGGTGAAGCCGTCGGCGACGTCGCCCCCGGAGCCGGACTGCGGCTGTGTCGCCCCGGACCCGGCCGAGGTGGAAGCGCTGTTGCCGGTGCCGTCCGGGACCGGCGTGCCCTGGTCGTCGGGCCGGGGCTCGCTGCTCGCCTGCGGCGTCTGCTCGACCTGGCCGGCGGCCCCGGTCCGCTCGGTGCCGCTCGCGCCGCCCGCGCCCTCCTCCTCCGCCTTGGGCATGAACAGCACGGCGTAGGCGATCGCCGCGGCCATCGCCAGCAGGACGAGCACGAGCAGGGTGCGGCCCAGGCTGCGCGGCGAACGGGTGGGTTCCTGCCGGGCCCGCTTGTGCCGCCCGCTGGTCGCCGGCAGCCCGGCGCGCCGTCTGCGCACCAACTCGCCCTTGCGGCGCACGATGGGCAGCCGGCGCGGGTCGACGGGCGGCGCGGCGACGACGTATGTGCCCGCCTCCGGTTCGGGAGCCGAGCGCACCAGGGAGCGCAGCCAGCCGCGCAGTTCCTCGAAGTCGAGACGCTCGGTGGGGTCCTGGCGCAGCAGCGACTCCACGACCGGCCGCAGCGGTCCGCACTCCTCGGCGAAGGCCGGCGGTTCGGCGCACACCATCTGCACCAGTTCCGCCGTCGACTCCTCCGGGTACGGCGCGTGCCCCTGGACGGCGCGGAAGAGCAGCGCGCCCAGCGCCCACAGGTCGGTCGCGGGCCCGATGGGCGGGGCGAGCCGCCAGTTCTCGTGCACGGGTCCGGCCTGCTCCGGCGCCCACCGCTCGGTGACCGGCCCGACGACGGCCATGCGCGCCTGCCGCGCCCGCTCGGCGGCCAGCGCGGTCGCCGGCCCGCGCCGCGCCCCGGCCCCGGCCGCCGGCTCGTCCCAGCCGCCGGCCGCCGCGCCGCCCTGCGCGGGCATCGGCACCGGCACCTGCTCCACGGGCCGCACGCCGTAGGGGTCGGCGATCCGCCCCGCCGAGGTCCCGCTCCCGAGCGCGTACGGCGACAGCGGCGCGCCGCTCGTGCCCGTGTCGTCCTCGGCCGGGGGACGGGCCCCCGGCAGTGCCGCCCGCCCGTTCTGCTGCGTCTCCTGGATCCGGGCCGCCGCCCGCGCTCCCGCCCGGTATGCGGCGATCGCCCCGGCCCGGGCGGCGCGGATGTCCCCGCCGGTCTCCACGGTCCTGCGCGCCACCGCGTTCGACGGCGTGCCGCCCGAAGGCGTGCCGCCCGAAGGCGTGCCGCCGGTGGGCGCCGGCTCGGTGCCCGGCGCGGGCAGCCCTCCGGCGGCGCGCGCCTCGATCGCCGCCCGCCGCGCGGCCTCGGGATCCACCCCGCCGGTCACTGCCGTCGCCCCGGTGCCGGGTCCCGTGGACAGGGCGGGCCCGCCGCCGCGGTCCTCGCCTTCCTCCACGGGCACCGGGTCGTACCCGCACAGCGCCTCCTCCGCCGCCCCGACCGCGAGGCCGGTCAGCATGACCCGGCCGTCGTCGCAGACCAGGACCGTGCGCGCGGTGATGTTCCGGTGCACCCAGCCGTGCGCGTGCAGCACCCGGAGCGCCATGAGCACGTCGGAGGCGACCTCCGCAGCCCGGTACGGCGTCAGCGGCTTCTCGGCGAGCAGCGCCGCCAGTGGCCGTGCGGCCACCCACTCGCTCACTATCCACAGGGAGCCGCCCTCGGCGAACACGTCGAAGACCTGGTCGAGCCGTGGATGATCGGGAATGCCCGCCGTGGCCTGCGCCGCTTCCACCGCCCGCCGGACGAACGGATCGCTGGGCCGCCGGGTGCTCGCGCCGGCGTGTCCCACGGGTCCCCGTGCGGTGCGCTCGCGCGCGGTGAACCCGTCGGGCAGCCCCTCCGCGTCGAGCACCTCGGCTTCGACGACCTCCGGCAACGGCACCTGCCGGACCAGGACTTCCTGCCCGCTGTAGGTGTCGAAGGCCCGGGTCTCGGTGAGTTCGTACTCGTCGGAGGGCGGCAGCGGCAAGCGGTAGCGGTCGGCGAGTACCCGTCCCGCATAGTCGTCCACGTTGCCTCCCCCGGCCGCCCGGTCGATCAATTCCATTCACACTGCGGCCGGTTCCGGCCGCGTCCGGTCGGTTCCAGCCCGGACAGCTGGCTGCGTACGGTCCGCAGGCACTCACGATACGTGCCGTCGGCAACCGGAAAAGGTGTGATGCCAGATCTCACGCGGCGAACTCGGCGGGGCCCGCGCGCTACTTCTTCGGCGTGAACGTCTCCGTCAGCGTCTGCCAGGTGTTCTTGCGCAGGTCGCCGTCCCACGCGGCGGACTTCGCGGTGTACATCAGCGCGTACCCCTGGCTGTCGCTGACGACGAATCCCCGGTCGATCGTGCGGTACGCGGTGCCGCCCTCCACGTACGTGAACTCCCAGTCGGCGGTGTTCCAGCCGCGGTACTCCACCGCCGCTATGCGGATCCTCTGGTACTGCGAGCGCTTCATGCCGCGCTCCTGGTTCTCCCAGTCCGCGACGGGGTCGTCCTTGGGCGTGGTCGTCCAGGCGACCAGCAGCTTCTGCCCGTCGGGGCCGGTGAACCGGTCCCCGGCGCTGTCCGAGGAGCGGTACTTCCAGCCGGTGGGCAGCCCGATCGAGTAGCCCTGCTTGCCCGAGTGCGTCGTCGCGGCCCGGCTGCCGGGGGCGGCGGAGACCTCGGAGCCGGCGCCGCCGGTCGTGGCGGTGCCGCCGGGCGTGCCGCCGGCCGCCGGGTCCGCCGCGCCGGACGGGGACGCCGCCCCGTCGGTGCGGGTCCCTCCGGACTGGTCATCCTTGGTGTCCGCGCTCGCGTCGGCGCTCGCCACCGTCTTGGCGCCGCTGCCCGGCGCGCCGCTCGTCTTGCTGTCGTCGCCGCTGAGCGCGATGGCCAGCACGGTGCCGAGCACCGCGAGCACCACCACCACGGCGATGATCACCAGCGTCCGCTTGGGCACCACGTCGGTGAGCGGCGCCCGGGGCACGGGCCGCGGCGGCAGGTCCGGCGGCGTCATCACGGGCCACCCGGAACTGCGGCCACTCGTCCCGCCGTTCACTCCCTGGGTCGCCTGCGCGCCCGCGCCCGGGGCGCCGTGGAGTCCCTGGGCACGCCCGCTGTGCGCGGCGGCCGTGGCGCCGGACGCCGCGACGGACGAGGAGGCCGCCGGGGCGGAGGGCTTCGTCGCAGCCGCTGCCGGGGCCGAGGGCTTGGCCTTGGCGGGGGCGGCGGGCGGTGCCGGGTGCGCGGCCGTGGTCGCGCCGGCGCCGGAGCCGACTCCACCGCTCGTCGTCGCCTCCTGGGTTCCCACGGACCCCGAAGCGGCCGTGCTGTTGGCCGACTTGGCGCGGGACGCGGCCGCCGAGGTGGCCGCTCCCGCCGCGACGGCGGCCTTGCGCACCGACCGCAGCGCACCGCGCAGCTTCTCGGCCGCCTCGCCGCCCCCCGAACCGCCCTTGCCGTCGGCGCCGTCCGGCTGCACCGGCAGCGGCACGAGCTTCGTGGCGTCGGCCGGCTCGTCCTTCGGGTCGGGCGCGTGGATCACCGCGTTGAGCTTGGCCCGCGCACCGGCGTCGTCGAGGCGCCGCGCGGGGTCCTTGGTGAGCAGGCCGTAGATGACGTCCCTCAGCGGACCCGCGTTCTTCGGCTCCTCCAACGGTTCGGTCATCACGGCGGTGAGCGTCGCGATCGCGGAGCCCTTGTCGTACGGGGGCGTGCCCTCGACCGCCGCGTACAGCAGGCCGCCGAGCGACCACAGGTCGGCCGCCGGTCCCGGCTTGTGTCCGCGGGCCCGCTCCGGGGAGATGTAGGAGGGCGCGCCGACGAGCATGCCGGTGGAGGTGATGGACGGGTCGCCCTCGACCTGGGCGATGCCGAAGTCGGTGAGCACCACCCGGCCGTCCTCGGCGATCAGCACGTTGGACGGTTTCACGTCACGGTGCAGGATCCCCTCACGGTGGGCCGACCGAAGCACGTCGAGGATGGCCAGCCCCACCTCCGCCGCCCGCTTCGGTTCGAGCACGCCGTCCTCACGGATGACCTCGGCGAGCGACTTGCCCTCGACGAGCTCCATCACGATCCACGGCCGGTCGTCCTCGTCGACCACGTCGAAGACCGTCACCGCGCTGTTGTTGCGGATCCGGGCGATGGCCTTGGCCTCGCGCAGCGTCCGCGTGATCAGCCGGCGCTTCTCCTCCTCGTCGATGTTCGACGGGAACCGCAGCTCCTTGACGGCGACCGTCCGCCCGAGGGTCTCGTCCTCCGCGCGCCACACCGTCCCCATGCCGCCGCGGCCGAGTACGTCTCCCAGCCGGTACCGCCCGGCGAGGAGACGTGCGCTCTTGTCATGACGGGATGCCCCCGCCCGCTCCGCCTCCGACATGCGTCCCCTCATGCAACCCGCCCTGACAGAGCCTCCATTGTCCCTCACCCGACAAGTGCCCGACGCCCAGGGTGCCCCTCACCGCACCTCGGGACCGGCGCATTTCGGCCAGAAGGTGCAGCGCACTCCGGCCAGCAGCCCACCGACGGTCCCACGAGGCCCGCCGAGTCCCCGACCGAGAATCAGGCCGAGGCACACCAAACCGACCTCACCACCCGCTCCGAGGGCAGCGCGAGCGCCCCGCCGACGCCCAGCGAGAATCACGCCGACGTTCTGTCAGGAGCCGCCCGGACGGCCCACCGAGGACCGGGTGCCGACATCCCGTCAAGAACCATGCCGAAAGCACGCGAGGACCGTGAGCCGACCTCCCGTCAAGAGTCGTGCCACGTCCCGCGAGGACGGTACGCCGGCGTCCCGCCGAGGAACGCGCGCCGCCATCCCGCCGAGGACTCGCGCCGGCGTCCGTCACAAGTGAGGTCGCTGTCTCGTCGTACGGGGTGCAGGTGCTCGTCGATCAAGGAGTGGATGATGAACCTCGCGCTGTGGATCGCCGCCGGACTGCTGGCCGCCATAGCCCTGTCCGGTGGCCTCACCAAGATGGTCGTGCCCCGGGAGAAACTGGCCGCGGCCCGCGGTGGGGGATGGGTCGCGGACAACGGCGTCGCCTTCCTCAAGACACTCGGCGTCCTCGAACTCCTCGCCGCGGCGGGCCTGATTCTGCCCGCGGTGCTCGACATCGCACCGGCTCTGGTGCCGGTGACCGCCGTCTGCTGGGTCCTGCTGATGGTCGGCGCGATGATCACCCACGGCCGCCGCGGCGAATCCGCGTTCATGGCGGTGAACCTGGTCTATCTCGCCCTCGCGGCCTTCATCGCCTGGGGCCGCTTCGGCCCCGAGTCCTTCACCGGCTGACCGACGGCGGCGAGACCCCGAGCCCCTCTCCCGGGTCGGCTCTCGCGGTCACCGTCCGAGAGCGCTGTGAACCTCTGGTCCGCCCCGGGTCCGTCGCGCCCGCCCGCGGCGCGCCCCGCCCCCGCTGAGCGCGGCGCGCCGACCGGAAACCGTCTCCGAGCCACCCGCCTCCGGGCGAGACCGGTCTCGGCGTGAACGGTTGTGACGATGTCCCGGAGCCCGGTGAGCCGCACGCCCCGGCACCCTGCATGATGGGCGCCGACAGGGAGAGAGGACCAGCCATGCCACCGCTGCCGGCCATGCCAACGCTGCCGGCCATGCCACCGCTGCGGAGCCTGTTGACCGTACTGCTGGCCCTGGTGGTGCTCGGCCTGACCGCGACCGGCTCCCGGGCGACCGGGGCCCCTTCCGCCGAGAGTTTCCTCCCGCTGCTCCTGACCCCGGGCAAGGCCCCGGCCGCGGCGCTGCTCGCCCACGACGCGACCGGTGGCACCCGCTACGCCCAGGCCGGCCGGGGCGTTTCCCGGTCCGACCACTTCCGGGCCGGCAGCATGACCAAGACCTTCCTCGCCACGGTCGTCCTTCAACTGGCGGCCGAACAGCGGCTGTCCCTGTCCGACACGGTGGAGCGGCACCTGCCCGGCCTGGTGCGCGGAGCCGGGAACGACGGGCGCGCGCTGACTCTGCGTTCCCTGCTCACCCACACCAGCGGCCTGTACGACTACACCCGGGACACCAGGGCGACCGTCCCCGTCAGCCCGCTCCAGGCGGTCCGTATCGCACTCACCCACTCCCCGGCCGACCTCGGCCGCTTCGCCTACTCCAACACCAACTACGTCCTGCTCGGCCTGGTCGTCGAACAGGTCACCGGCCGCTCCTACGCCGCCGAGGCCGAGCGGCGCGTCATCGCTCCGCTGGGTCTGACCGGCACCTCCTTCCCGGGATCCCGTACTTCTCTGCCCTCCCCGCACGGCCGCGCCTACGGCACGGACGGGACCGACGTCACCGCGCTCGACCCGCGGGTGGCCGGGGCCGCGGGCGAGCTGGTGACCACGCTCGCCGACCTGGACCGCTTCTACGCGGCCCTGCTGGGCGGCGCGCTGCTGCCCCCGCGCTGGCTGCGCGAGATGCGTGACACCCGTACCGCACACGGCGCGTACGGCATGGGGCTGTTTCCGGTGACGCTGTCCTGCGGAGTGACCGTGTGGGGGCACAACGGCCGGATCTCGGGCAGCTATGTGCGCACCGCAGCCACCGTCGACGGCCGGCGGGTCCTCACCTTCCGCGTGAACACCACCGCGATCGCAGATCCCCGCCTCGAACCGGCCCTGCTCGCGGCCGAGTTCTGCCCTCGCACTCAGTGGAACGACCGGCTTCCGAACGAAGATCCTGCTTCGCGACACTCGTTCGAGTGACCCGGCCTTCGAGCCCGCCCCCGGCAGGCGCCACCCATCCGAGCACGCCGCCCCACTCACCAGGAGGCGCCGCCTCCCCGAACAGCGTCGCCCGCCCTCACAGCGGCACTATGTCCGGCGCCCCCAGTCGCGCCGCGTCCGCCGTCAGGTCGTCCGGCTGGCGCTGCGACTCGCGCTCGGCCTCCACGCGCTTCTCGTAGTGCTGGACCTCGCGTTCGACCTGGTCCGCGTCCCAGCCGAGGACCGGCGCCATCAGCTCCGCCGCCTCCCGGGCGCTGCGCGTGCCCCGGTCGAAGGTCTCGATGGAGATGCGGGTGCGCCGGGTCAGCGTGTCGTCGAGGTGGCGAGCGCCCTCGTGCGAGGCGGCGTAGACGATCTCGGCGCGCAGGTAGTCGTCGGCCGCGTGGAGCGGCTCGCCCAGTGAGGGGTCGTCGGCGATGAGGTCGAGAACCTCCTCCGCCAGCGCGCCGTACCGGTTCAGCAGGTGCTCGACCCGCACGACGTGCAGGCCAGTGCGGGCGGCTATGCGCGCTCGCGCGTTCCACAGCGCCCGGTAGCCCTCCGCGCCCAGCAGCGGCACGTCCTCCGTGACGCACTCGGCGACCCGCAGGTCGAGCCCGTGCACGGCTTCGTCGACCGCGTCCTTGGCCATGACCCGGTACGTCGTGTACTTGCCGCCCGCCACCACGACGAGCCCCGGCACCGGGTGCGCGACGGTGTGCTCGCGCGACAGCTTGCTGGTGGCGTCCGACTCGCCCGCGAGGAGGGGCCGCAGACCGGCGTAGACGCCCTGGACGTCGTCGCGGGTGAGCGGCACCGCGAGGACGGAGTTCACGTGCTCCAGCAGGTAGTCGATGTCCGCGCTGGAGGCGGCCGGGTGCGCTTTGTCGAGGTCCCAGTCGGTGTCCGTGGTGCCGACGATCCAGTGCCGCCCCCAGGGGATGACGAAGAGCACGGACTTCTCGGTGCGCAGGATCAGCCCGGTCGAGGAGTGGATCCGGTCCTTCGGCACGACGAGGTGGATGCCTTTGGAGGCCCGCACATGGAACTGGCCCCGCTCCCCCACCATCGCCTGGGTGTCGTCCGTCCACACGCCCGTGGCGTTGACGATCTGCCGGGCGCGGATCTCGTACTCCCCGCCCGCCTCCACGTCCTGCACGCGCGCGCCCACGACCCGTTCGCCCTCGCGCACAAAGCCCGTCACCCGGGCGCGGTTGGCCACCTGCGCGCCGTAGGCCGCGGCCGTGCGCACCAGCGTGGCGACGAAACGGGCGTCGTCCATCTGCGCGTCGTAGTACTGCAACGCGCCGACCAGCGCGTCCTTCTTCAAGGCGGGGGCTATCCGCAGGGCGTGACGGCGGCTCAGATGGCGGTGGACGGGCAGGCCCCGGCCGTGCCCGCGGGCCATGGACATCGCGTCGTACAGCGCGACGCCCGACCCGGCGTACAGCCGCTCCCAGCCCTTGCCCTGGAGCGGGTACAGGAACGGTACGGGCTTCACCAGATGGGGAGCCAGTCGCTCCAGCAGCAGGCCGCGCTCCTTCAGTGCCTCGCGGACGAGGGCGAAGTCGAGCATCTCCAGGTAGCGCAGGCCGCCGTGGATCAGTTTGCTGGACCTGCTCGATGTGCCCGACGCCCAGTCGCGGGCCTCGACCAGGCCCGTGGACAGGCCGCGCGTGACGGCGTCCAGGGCCGTGCCCGCGCCGACCACACCGCCTCCCACGACGAGCACGTCCAGCTCGCGCTCGGCCATGGCCGCCAGTGACTCGGCTCGCTGCGCCGGCCCCAGTGTCGCTGTCCTCACCGCTGCCTCCCGCTGTCGGTCACGTCGGCCGCGCCGCTCAGGGCGTGGCCCGGTCCCTCTCCCTCATGCCCAAATTCTGACCGCGTCGCCCGACTTCAGCCACCACTCGCCCCCAGCCTGTGGACAACTCTCACGGAACCGGATCTGGCCGGGCGGCAAAGCCCGGGCGACGCCGGCGCACCGCCGCCGGCCGCCCAGCACGGCCGATCAGCACAGCGGCCCGACACAGCGGCCCCACACAGCGCCCAACACAGCGGCCCAACACAGCCGATCAATCCCGCAAATCGGTCATATTTACTCCTAGTCTGACATTGCGCTCGCCCATCCTGTCCACCGGGCTTGCGCACCTGCCCCGCTTCGGTTATTGGGAAGGACGGCCCACGCCATGCCCGCAGATCTCGCCGTCATCGGACTCGGCCCCCTCGGACTGCCCCTGGCCCAAGCCGCCGTGGCCGCCGGCATCCCCACACTCGGCTACCGCACCGGCCCCGAGGCGGGTTCCCTCAGCCCCGCCGAGCGGCGCCGGATGCTCTCGGGCGGTTTCCGGCCCGCCACCAACCCCGCCGAACTGGGCCGGGTGCGCACCGCCGTCATCTGCGCCCCCACCCCGCGCGACACGGACGGCGGGCTCGACCTGAGCCAGGTGGAGACGGCCGCCCGCACTCTCGCCGGACACCTGCGCCCGCACACCACCGTGGTCCTGGAGTCGCCCGTGTACCCCGGGACGACCGAGGAATTCCTGCGCCCCCTGCTGGAGGAGGTCTCCGGACTGCGCGCGGGCCGCGACTTCCACCTCGCCTACTCGCCCAGCCGCGTGGACCCCGGCCGGCGCGACTTCACCCCGGCCACCACCCCCAAGGTCATCGGCGGCCTCACCCCCGCCTGCACCGAGTCCGCCGCCGCCTTCTACGGCCGGCTCAGCGACAAGGTGGTACGCGCGCGTGGATTGAGGGAAGCGGAGACCGTGCAGCTTCTGGAGACCAATTTCCGGCACGTCAACATCGCCCTCGTCAACGAGATGGCCGTCCTCTGCCACGACTTGGGCGTCGACCTGTGGGACGTCATCCGCTGCGCCGAGACCAAACCGTTCGGCTTCCAGGCGTTCCGCCCCGGCCCCGGCGTCGGAGGCCACTCCGTCCCCCTGGACCGCACCGGTCAGCCCGGCAGTCCCCTGCGCATGGTGGAGCTCGCCCAGCAGGTCAACAACCGCATGCCCCGGTACGTCGTCCGGCGCGCCGCCGCCCTCCTCAACGAGCACGGCAAGTCCGCCCGCGGCGCCCGCGTCCTGCTCCTCGGCGTCACCTACAAGCCCGATCTCGCCGACCAGCAGAACACCCCCGCGCGCGAGATCGCGATCCGTCTGATGGAGCTCGGCGCCGCCGTCAGCTACCACGACCCGCACGTACCGTCCTGGAGCGTCCTGGACCACCCGGTCCCCCGCGCCGACTCCCTCTACGAGGCCGCCGCCAACGCCGACCTGACGATCCTCCTCCAGCCGCACCGCACCTACGACCTCCAGGGCCTGTCCGTGAAGGCGCAGCTGCTGCTGGACACCCGGGGGGCCACGCCCACGGGGGCGGCGCACCGGTTGTGAAGGGGGGCGCGTGGGCGCGCCCCCCTTCAGCCCGTTCCCACCTTCAAGGCAACCGCGCGCCCCCGCGCCACTCCGCGCGCCGCCCCCGCGGTCCGGAGACAAAAAGGGGCCGGTCACCTCACCCGGAGTGAGCTGACCGGCCCCTCATGGGGTCCTGCGGGCTACCGCCGGTGCGCCGAGTCCGCCACGGTCACCTCGACGCGCTGGAACTCCTTCAGCTCGCTGTAGCCGGTGGTGGCCATGGCGCGGCGCAGGGCGCCGAAGAAGTTCATCGAGCCGTCCGGGTTGTGGGACGGGCCGGTGAGGACCTCCTCCAGCGTGCCGACCGTGCCGAGGTCGACCTTCTTGCCGCGCGGAAGCTCCTCGTTGACGGCCTCCATGCCCCAGTGGTGGCCACGGCCCGGCGCGTCGGTCGCGCGGGCGAGGGGGGAGCCCATCATCACGGCGTCGGCACCGCAGGCGATCGCCTTGGGCAGGTCGCCGGACCAGCCGACGCCGCCGTCCGCGATCACGTGCACGTACCGGCCGCCGGACTCGTCCATGTAGTCGCGGCGGGCCGCCGCGACGTCGGCCACGGCCGTGGCCATCGGCACCTGGATGCCGAGCACGCCGCGCGTGGTGTGCGCGGCACCGCCGCCGAAGCCCACCAGGACGCCGGCCGCGCCGGTGCGCATCAGGTGCAGGGCCGCGGTGTAGGTGGCGCAGCCGCCGACGATCACCGGGACGTCCAGCTCGTAGATGAACTGCTTCAGGTTCAGCGGCTCGTGGGAACCCGAGACGTGCTCCGCCGACACCGTGGTGCCGCGGATGACGAAGATGTCCACGCCCGCGTCCACGACGGCCTTGGAGAACTGGGCCGTGCGCTGCGGGGAGAGCGCGGCCGCCGTGACCACGCCGGAGTCGCGCACCTCCTTGATGCGCCGGCCGATCAGCTCCTCCTTGATGGGCGCCGCGTAGATCTCCTGGAGGCGGCGGGTGGCCTTCTCGGCGGGGAGCTTGGCGATCTCGTCGAGCAGCGGCTGCGGGTCCTCGTACCGCGTCCACAGGCCTTCGAGGTTGAGCACGCCGAGGCCGCCCAGCTCGCCGATGCGGATCGCGGTGGCCGGGGAGACGACCGAGTCCATGGGGGCGGCCAGGAACGGCAGCTCGAAGCGGTAGGCGTCGATCTGCCAGGCGATCGAGACCTCCTTCGGGTCCCGCGTACGGCGGCTGGGGACGACGGCGATGTCGTCGAAGGCGTACGCCCGGCGGCCGCGCTTGCCGCGCCCGATCTCGATCTCAGTCACGTCTGTGGCCTTTCCCTGATGCGTTCCAGCGTCTTCCAGTATCGCCGACGGGTACGACAAGGGCGGCCCCGGATGCTCCGGGACCGCCCTCGCCGAGTCCTCACGCGCGCGTGAGGGTCACTTCTTGGTGCTGTAGTTCGGCGCCTCGACCGTCATCTGGATGTCGTGCGGGTGGCTCTCCTTCAGGCCCGCCGAGGTGATCCGGACGAACCTGCCGCCCGCCTGGAGCTCCGGCACGGTGCGGCCGCCGACGTAGAACATCGACTGGCGCAGGCCGCCGACCAGCTGGTGGACGACGGAGGACAGCGGGCCGCGGTAGGGCACCTGCCCCTCGATGCCCTCGGGGATCAGCTGCTCGTCGGAGGCGACGCCCTCCTGGAAGTAGCGGTCCTTGGAGAACGACCTGCGGTCGCCGCGGGTCTGCATGGCACCCAGGGAGCCCATCCCGCGGTACGACTTGAACTGCTTGCCGTTGATGAACAGCAGCTCGCCCGGGGACTCCTCGCAGCCCGCGAGCAGCGAGCCCAGCATCACCGTGTCGGCGCCCGCGACGAGGGCCTTGGCGATGTCGCCGGAGTACTGCAGACCACCGTCGCCGATGACCGGGACGCCGGCTTCCTTCGCGGCGAGGGAGGCCTCGTAGATGGCGGTGACCTGCGGGACGCCGATGCCGGCGACCACGCGGGTGGTGCAGATGGAGCCCGGGCCGACGCCGACCTTGATGCCGTCGGCGCCCGCGTCGACGAGGGACTGGGCGCCGTCGCGGGTGGCGACGTTGCCGCCGATGACGTCCACGCCCGTGTGGTTCGACTTGATCTTGGCGATCATGTCGCCGACCAGCCGGGAGTGGCCGTGCGCGGTGTCGACGACGATGAAGTCGACGCCCACCTCGATCAGGGCCTGGGCGCGCTCGAAGGCGTCACCGGCCACACCGACCGCGGCGCCGACCAGGAGGCGGCCCTGGGAGTCCTTCGCGGCGCGCGGGTACTTCTCGGCCTTGACGAAGTCCTTGACGGTGATCAGGCCCTTGAGGACGCCCGCGTCGTCGACCAGCGGCAGCTTCTCGATCTTGTGGCGGCGCAGCAGGTCCATGGCCTCGACGCCGGAGATGCCGACCTTGCCGGTGACCAGCGGCATCGGGGTCATGACCTCGCGCACCCGGCGGGTGCGGTCGGTCTCGAAGGCCATGTCGCGGTTGGTGACGATGCCCAGCAGCTTGCCGGAGCCGTCGGTGACCGGGACGCCGCTGATGCGGAACTTGGCACACAGTGCGTCGGCCTCGGCGAGCGTGGCGTCCGGGTGGATGGTGATCGGGTCGGCCACCATGCCGGACTCGGAGCGCTTGACCAGGTCGACCTGGTTGGCCTGGTCCTCGATGGAGAGATTGCGGTGCAGTACGCCTACGCCGCCCTGGCGGGCCATCGCGATCGCCATGCGCGATTCGGTGACCTTGTCCATGGCGGCGGACAGCAGCGGGATGTTCACCCGCACGTTCTTGGAGACGTACGAGGCGGTGTCGATCTCGTCAGGAGCCATGTCCGACGGGCCCGGCAGCAGCAGCACGTCGTCGTAGGTCAGCCCGAGGGTCGCGAATTTGTCGGGCACTCCGTCGACGTTGGCAGTCATGACACCTTCCCCAAATGGCCTTGATCGGTGCGGATGTCCATGCTAACGGGAAGCACGCCTCCCTCATTCCACGGCCCGGACCGACTCCGGGCTTCGTATGTTCGTACGGAAGCGGCGACGGGCCTGTTCACCGAAGGGACTACTGCTCCGCAAGGGCTCGCAGTCTGCTCAGTGCCCGGTGCTGGGCCACTCGGACCGCTCCGGGTGACATTCCCAACATCTGGCCGGTCTCCTCCGCCGTCAGGCCCACCGCGATGCGCAGCAGGAGCAGCTCCCGCTGGTTCTCGGGCAGGTTGGCCAGGAGTTTCTTCGCCCACTCGGCGTCGCTGCTGAGCAGCGCCCGCTCCTCCGGGCCGAGGGAGTCGTCCGGCCGCTCGGGCATCTCGTCGGACGGGACCGCCGTCGAGCCCGGGTGGCGCATCGCGGCGCGCTGGAGGTCGGCGACCTTGTGGGCGGCGATGGCGAAGACGAAGGCCTCGAAGGGGCGGCCGGTGTCCTTGTAGCGCGGGAGGGCCAGCAGGACGGCCACGCAGACCTCCTGGGCGAGGTCCTCGACGAAGTGGCGCGCGTCCCCCGGGAGGCGGGACAGGCGGGTGCGGCAGTAGCGCAACGCCAGGGGGTGGACGTGGGCGAGCAGGTCATGGGTGGCCTGTTCGTCGCCGTCGACGGCGCGGTGCACGAGTGGGCCGATCGCCCCTGGGGGCTGGGCCGCCTCGTCATCACGCATCGGTCCATGGTGCCCTGCGGCCGTCCGGTCCGCGGCACCACGCCCGTCGTTGTGCACCGAAGCGTTATGAGCAGGTGCGCCGGAACTCATCCCCTGCGCCCTCCCCTTCCGCTCGACCGACTCGTCCCCGAGGAACTCCACACCTCAAGGATGCGGCATCCGCGGCGAAACGAGCAGCGGGCGTCCGACGAGGCCGGATGCCGCCCCCGTCCCCCGCCCGGCGGACGGGGGGTTTCCGCAGGCCCGCCACCCCGCGTGAGCAGGAAGGTCCGCTCATGCCCCGGTCCCCCTTCGCTGATGTCGGCTTGCTCCGAAAGAGGCCTTCGGGGTGGGTCCGCCGGTCCCCCGAGGGCCCGGCATGCCCTCCGCCGGAGTGGTACGCGGATCCGGCGCGCCCTCCGCCGGAGTGGCCGTACGCGGATCCCCACGGGCGGGCGCGCTCGCACGGGACGCCCCCGTCCGTCCCGCTCCGCCTCGCCGGCGCCGGTCCGAGCGATCCGTCGGCCCGCTCACCGGCGCGGCCGCGTCCCGTGCCGGGGCGGCCGGCCCGATGCAGGGGGCACCTGCTAGCGGACGAGCCCCCACCGGAAGCCGAGCGCCACCGCGTGCGCGCGGTCGGAGGCGCCGAGCTTCTTGAACAGGCGGCGGGCGTGGGTCTTGACGGTGTCCTCGGAGAGGAACAGCTCGCGGCCGATCTCGGCGTTGGAGCGGCCGTGGCTCATGCCCTCCAGCACCTGGATCTCCCGCGCGGTGAGGGTGGGCGCGGCGCCCATCTCGGCGGAGCGCAGCCGGCGCGGGGCGAGCCGCCAGGTGGGGTCGGCCAGGGCCTGGGTGACGGTCGCGCGCAGTTCCGCGCGGGAGGCGTCCTTGTGCAGGTAGCCGCGGGCGCCGGCGGCGACCGCGAGGGCGACGCCGTCGAGGTCCTCCGCGACGGTGAGCATGATGATGCGCGCACCGGGGTCGGCGGACAGCAGCCGCCGCACGGTCTCGACGCCGCCCAGTCCGGGCATGCGCACGTCCATCAGGATCAGGTCCGAGCGGTCGGCGCCCCAGCGGCGGAGGACTTCCTCGCCGTTGGCCGCCGTCGTCACGCGCTCGACGCCGGGCACGGTCGCGACCGCGCGGCGGAGCGCCTCTCGGGCAAGCGGGGAGTCGTCGCAGACGAGGACGGAAGTCATGGCCGCCCTCCGCAGCTGATGCGCGTCACCTTGTGCCTCCAGGCTGGTACGTATCGTCACCTGTGCGGTCGACCGTCTCGGACGCCTGCCCGAGCGTTTGTGTTTTCAACCGCCTCCGCCCTCTCAACGATGGTCACTCGAAAGAGTTACGGGGCCGCGTGCATTCTTCGGCACTCTACGTGAGGGGACGGACACGGTGGAGGCAGCCGCGCGGACCCTCAAGCTTTCATCACAACCAGTGCCCCGTTCAGCCCCATTTCTTCCCATTTCTCAGTGTCTGAGGCTAGATTCGCAATGAGTCATATTTTCATCTCCTTAGATCGTAGTTGTACGGTCGTGGGCACCGTATCCGCTCGAAACGGCTACAAGGGGTCACGCAATGGCAGATTTCTCCCGCCTTCCCGGACCGAACGCGGACCTGTGGGACTGGCAGCTGCTGGCTGCCTGCCGCGGGGTGGACAGCTCGCTCTTCTTCCATCCGGAGGGCGAGCGCGGGGCGGCGCGGAGCGCTCGCGAGAACTCGGCCAAGGAGGTCTGCATGAGGTGCCCGGTCCGCGCGCAGTGCGCGGCGCACGCGCTGGCGGTGAGAGAGCCGTACGGCGTGTGGGGCGGGTTGACCGAGGACGAGCGCGAGGAACTCATGGGGCGAGCGCGCCACCGCCTGGTGTCCGCGTCGACTGGCGGGAACACCACTTCGGACGATTGAAGGAACAAGTGAGGGAACAAGTGAAGGAACGTTTCTTCAAGAGCCGGGACACGCGTGTGCCCCGGCTCTCGCGCTAGCGCGACGCCGCCCGCTCCAGCTGCTCCAGCGTCGCGGCCACGGCCGGCACCTGGGCCAGGTCGGGCAGCGTGAGCGCGACGATCTCGCGCCGCACGGCCGGCTCCAGCGTCACCGCGCGCGCACCGCGCGGCCGTACGGACTCGATCGCGAGCTGGGGCAGGACGGCGACGCCGAGGCCCGCCCCGACCAGGCCGGCGACCGCCGGGTAGTCGTCGGTCGCGAAGTCGATGCGGGGGGTGAAGCCCGCCTCCTGGCACACCTCCACCAGATGGCCGCGGCAGCGCGGACAGCCCGCGATCCACGGTTCCCGGGCGAGTTCCCCGACGGCGAGCGACTCCGCGCGCGCGAGGCGGTGCCGTTCCGGCAGGAGGGCGACCAGGCGGTCCGTCAGCAGCGGGCGCACGACCAGGTCGGCCCACTCCTCGGCGCCCGCCGCGCCCTCGTAGCGGAAGGCGAGCGCCACGTCGCAGTCGCCGGCGCGCAGCCGGTCGACGGACTCGGGCGGTTCGGCCTCCTCCAGGGAGACCCGAGTGCCGGGGTGCGCGGCGCGCAGGGCGGCCAGCGCGGTGGGGACGAGGGTGGAGCTGCCGCTGGGGAAGGAGACCAGACGGACCCGGCCGGCGCGCAGCCCGGCGATGGCGGCGACCTCCTCCTCGGCCGCGGTGAGTCCCGCGAGGATGCCCGTGGCGTGCCGTACGAGGGCCTCGCCCGCCTGGGTCAGGCGCATCTCGCGGCCGCTGCGCACGAGCAGGGGCGTACCCACGGAGGCTTCCAGGGCCTTCATCTGCTGGCTGACCGCCGGCTGGGTGCAGCCCAGCTCGCGTCCCGCCGCCGAGAAGGACCCGGTGGCGGCGACGGCGCGCAGCACACGGAGATGACGGGCCTCGATCACCCCTTGAGCATAAGCGCATCTTGGGTGCGACGGAGAAAACCACGTCGACACTTTGAGCACGCTCGCTTACGGTGCGGCCATGAGGCTTCTGTCTGTGAACGTGGGCCGCCCGAAGAGCGTGCCGTACTCGAACCACCCCGAGGGCATCACCGGGATCGACAAGCGGCCGGTCGACGGGCCGGTGCGGGTCGCGGCGCCGGGGCCGAAGGGCACGGCGGGCAGCGGCCTCGCCGGGGACGCGGTGTGCAACTTGCGCCACCACGGTGGGAACGACCAGGCGGTGTACGCCGTCGCGCGCGAGGACCTCGACGACTGGGAGCGCGAGCTGGGGCGCGCGCTGCCCAACGGCGCGTTCGGCGAGAACCTCACCACCACCGGTCTGGACGTCTCCGGGGCGCGGATCGGCGAGCGCTGGCGGATCGGCTCCGAGGTGGTGCTGGAGGTGACCTCCGGGCGGATCCCCTGCGCCACCTTCCAGGGTCATATGGGTGAGAAAGGCTGGGTCAAGCGGTTCACGGAGAAGGCCGCGACGGGCGCGTATCTGCGGGTGATCGTGCCGGGCGAGATACGCGCGGGGGACACGGTGAAGATCGTCCACGTGCCGGAGCACGACGTGACGGCCCGGATGGACTTCCAGGGCAACACCACCGACCGGAGCCTGCTGCCCCGGCTGCTCGCGGCGGGTGAGGCGCTGCACCCGGCGACGCTGGCGGCGGCCCGCAAGTACGTGGCGGAGCGGGGCGCCTGAGCCGCGGTACGGGTACGCGGCGGAGCCGCCCGCCCGAGCCGCGGTGGAGGGGCGCGCCCGAGCCGCGGTCAGGGCGGATGTGCGCACGAGGTCTTCACGTTCGGGAGGCCGCGTGCAGGGATCGGGCGCTGTCGGTCCGGGTCACTACCCTTCTGCCATGACAACGGCTCTGATTACGGGTTCGACCGCGGGCATCGGCGCCGCGTTCGCGCGGCGGCTGGCGGCGGACGGGCACGATCTCGTCCTCGTCGCCCGGGACACCGAGCGTCTGCGGGAGCAGGCGACCGAGTTGCACGACCGGCACGGCATCGAGGCGGAGGTGCTGACCGCCGACCTTTCCGAGGACAAGGGCATCGAGTCGGTGGCCGACCGGCTCCGGGACCGCAGGAGCCCCGTCGACCTGCTGGTCAACAACGCGGGCTTCGGCAACAAGGGCCGCTATCTCGACGTGTCGATGGCCGATGAGCTGAGGATGCTCAAGGTGCACTGCGAGGCGGTGCTGCGGCTGACGTCGGCGGCGGCGGAGGCGATGCGGGAGCGCGGGCGCGGCGGGGTCGTCAACGTGGCGTCGGTGGCGGCCTTCCTGCCGCGCGGCACGTACGGGGCGTCCAAGGCGTGGGTCGTGCAGTTCACGCAGGGGGCCGCCAAGGATCTGGCCGGCAGCGGGGTGCGGCTGATGGCGCTGTGTCCGGGGTTCGTGCGCACGGAGTTCCACGAGCGGGCCGGGATGGGCACGGACAACATCCCGGGGTGGATGTGGCTGGACGCGGACAAGCTGGTCGCGGAGGCGTTGCAGGACCTGGCGCGCGGGAAGACCGTGTCGATCCCCGATCCGCGGTACAAGGCGCTGATGGGTGTGGTGAAGGTGGTCCCGAGGGGCCTGCTCGGCGGGGTCTCCTCGAAGGCGGGACGCAAGTACGGGCCGCAGTAGCCGGGGCCCGGCCCCCCGGGCGAGCCGTGGCGGCGGGCAGGTGGCGTCGGCGTTCCGGTGGGAAAATGGGCGTGACATGACCGGACCCAGGGGGGCCGGAGGCGCGCCATGACATTCGTACAGCTCATCGACTGCAAGACCAGCCGGTTCGACGAGATGAACCGGCTGCTGGACTCGTGGGTCGAACAGACCAAGGGGAAGCGGACCGCGACGCACGCGCTCGTCGGCAAGGACCGATCGGACGCCTCGCATCTCATAGAGATCGTGGAGTTCCCGTCGTACGAGGAGGCGATGCGGAACTCGAACCTCCCGGAGACCGACCGGATCTTCCGGGAGATGGTGGCCCTGTGCGACGAGATGCCGACCTTCACCGATCTGGAGGTGGTGCGGGACGAGCAGCTCAACCGCACGCTGGCGCGGGAGTTCTTCGAGGATCTCGGACGCGCCGACCTCGACCGGCTGCTGGAGCGGATCGCGGACGACTACGTCGACCATGACCCGGCGAACCCGCAGGACACGGGGGTGCGGGCGGCGCGCGACGAGATCGCGGGGTGGCGGCGGGCCTTCGACTTCTCGTTCCGGATCGACGGCCAGCTGGCCCAGGACGACCTGGTGTGCACGCGCTGGACGTGGACCGGCCGCCACAAGGGCGACTTCCTGGGGATCCCGGCCACCGGGCAGGAGTGCAGCATGACCGGCATGACCTGGCACCGGTTCCGGGGCGGGCAGATCTGCGAGGGCTGGTGGCAGTACGACCGGGCGGGGCTGATGGAGCAGTTGGGGGTACTCGGCCAGTAGCCGGTCATAGCCCGCGAGGACGGCGAAGGGGAAGGCCCCCGCTCCCTGAGGGGAACGGGGGCCTTCTGCGAGCGGTGGGCTCAGTGGGCGTGGCCGTGGCCGTGGCCCGCGGCGGCCGGCTCCTCTTCTTCCTTCTTCTCGACGACCAGGGTCTCGGTCGTGAGGAGGAGGGAGGCGATGGAGGCGGCGTTCTCCAGGGCGGAGCGGGTGACCTTCACCGGGTCGATGACGCCGGCCTTGATCAGGTCGGTGTACTCGCCGGTGGCGGCGTTGTAGCCGTTGCCCTTCTCGAGCTCGGCGACCTTGGAGACGATGACGTAGCCCTCCAGGCCGGCGTTCTCCGCGATCCAGCGCAGCGGCTCGACGGCGGCGCGGCGGACGACGGAGACACCGGTGGCCTCGTCGCCGGTCTTGTCGAGGTTGCCCTCGAGGACCTTGACGGCGTGGACCAGGGCGGAGCCACCACCGGAGACGATGCCCTCCTCGACCGCGGCGCGGGTCGCGGAGATGGCGTCCTCCAGACGGTGCTTCTTCTCCTTCAGCTCCACCTCGGTGGCGGCGCCGACCTTGATCACGCACACGCCGCCGGCCAGCTTCGCGAGGCGCTCCTGGAGCTTCTCGCGGTCCCAGTCGGAGTCGGTGTTCTCGATCTCGGCCTTGATCTGCGCGACGCGGCCCTGGACGTCCTCGGACTTGCCGGCGCCGTCGACGATCGTGGTGTCGTCCTTGGTGACGGTGATGCGGCGGGCGGTGCCGAGCACGTCGACGCCGACCTGGTCGAGCTTGAGGCCGACCTCCTCGGAGATGACGGTGGCGCCGGTGAGGACCGCCATGTCCTGGAGCATCGCCTTGCGGCGGTCACCGAAGCCGGGCGCCTTGACGGCGACGGCGTTGAAGGTGCCGCGGATCTTGTTGACGACGAGCGTGGACAGGGCCTCGCCCTCGACGTCCTCGGCGATGATCAGCAGCGGCTTGGAGGAGTTGGTCTGGATGACCTTCTCCAGCAGCGGCAGCAGGTCGGCGATGGAGGAGATCTTGCCCTGGTTGATGAGGATGTACGGGTCCTCCAGGACGGCCTCCATGCGCTCCTGGTCCGTCACGAAGTACGGCGACAGGTAGCCCTTGTCGAAGGCCATGCCCTCGGTGAAGTCCAGCTCCAGGCCGAAGGTGTTGGACTCCTCGACGGTGATGACACCGTCCTTGCCGACCTTGTCCATCGCCTCGGCGATGAGCTCGCCGACCTGCTGGTCCTGGGCGGACAGCGCGGCGACGGCGGCGATGTCGGACTTCTCGTCGATCGGGCGGGCCGAGGCGAGCAGGTCGTCGGAGACGGCCTTGACGGCGGCGTCGATGCCCTTCTTCAGGGCGGCCGGGGAGGCACCGGCGGCGACGTTCTTCAGGCCCTCGCGCACCAGCGCCTGGGCGAGCACGGTGGCGGTGGTCGTACCGTCACCCGCGATGTCGTTGGTCTTGGTCGCCACCTCCTTCACCAGCTGCGCGCCGAGGTTCTCGTACGGGTCCTCGATCTCGACCTCGCGGGCGATCGTGACACCGTCGTTGGTGATGGTGGGGGCACCGAACTTCTTGTCGATGACGACGTTGCGGCCCTTGGGGCCGATCGTCACCTTGACCGTGTCGGCCAGCTTGTTGACGCCGCGCTCGAGGGCGCGACGGGCGTCCTCGTCGAACTTCAGGATCTTCGCCATGACAGCGGGAGCCCTCTCGGAAAATCTGTGGGCGGAAAACTCTGGAAAGAAACTGCGCCCCGGGCGCCCGGCTTCTTATGTGGTCGCGGGGGCCAGGGGCGCAGTCGTGAGCTGAGTGCTCGGGTGAATTACTTCTCGATGATCGCGAGGACGTCGCGAGCCGAGAGGACGAGGTACTCCTCGCCGTTGTACTTCACCTCGGTGCCGCCGTACTTGCTGTACAGGACGACGTCGCCGACCTTGACGTCGAGCGGCAGGCGCTCGCCGTTCTCGAAGCGGCCCGGGCCCACGGCGAGGACGGCGCCCTCCTGGGGCTTCTCCTTCGCGGTGTCCGGGATGACCAGGCCAGAGGCCGTGGTCTGCTCGGCGTCGAGCGGCTGGACCACGATGCGGTCCTCGAGCGGCTTGATGGCAACCTTGGAGCTGGCGGTCGTCACGATCCGACCTCCCCCTTCGGAGATCTCACGGGGTTAACTGTCTGAGGTGGCGACCAGGTCGATCCGTCGTCGCGGGTGCCGGACCTGCCCGTCGCTTTGTTGGCACTCTCCAGGGGGGAGTGCCAGAGCTGAGACTATGACCGGGGTTAGCACTCGGTCAAGCGGAGTGCCAACGCCTGCGGCGCGTCGGCGGGAATTCGGGTGCGTGTGGCCCTTTTGGCGGCCTGAGCCGCCCCCTGGAGGCCGCCGGCCCTCGGACCGCCGCTTCGGCTTACCGGACGGCTGTGGGACGCCGCTCAGACGTAGTCCTCCAAGCGTCCGACCGTCAGCCCCCGTTGCTGTGCCTGGCGCAGTACGTGGGTGGTTCGTTCCGTGAGGGGTGGGCCGGTCGGGGTGTCGGGGTCGAGGGCGATGATGTCGCCGGGGCGCAGGTGGTGGGGCCCGTGGGTGTAGGTCAGGCCGGTGGGGCCCATGGAGCCGCGCCACAGGACGACCGTGGAGATGCCGCAGTCGGCGGCGGCGCGCAGGGTGGTGGTGTCGTACGTGCCGTAGGGCGGGCGGAAGAGGCGGGGGCGCAGGCCGAAGCGGGACTTGAGTTTGTCCTGCTGGCCGCAGATCTCGGCGCGCTGGCCGGCGTAGGGCAGGCCGCGCAGGGCCGGGTGGTCGAGGGTGTGGTTCTGCAGGCTCGCGCCGACCGCGCGCAGGCGGGCGAAGTGGGCGTAGCCGGGGCCCACGACGCTGTCGGTGAGGAACATCGTCACCGGGAGGCGCAGTTCGCGGACCATGGCGATGAAGCGGGGGTCGCGTTCGGCGCCGTCGTCGTAGGTGAGGAAGACGACCTTGTCGCGGGTCGGGATGTGGTCGACGACCGGCGGGAGGCCGGTGCGGGGGCGGTGCGGGACGGGGGCGGGGGCGGGGGCCGGGGCCAGAGGGGCGGCGAGGCCCCAGCGGCGGTGGGGCGGCGGGGGGACGTGGTGGGCGGGTTCCCTGGCCTCTCCGCCCAGGTGGTCGACGGTGTCCACGGAGCGGGCGCAGCCCGTCAGCAGGGCCAGCGCAGCCAGGGTCGCGGCCAGCGGCGCCCGCCACCTCACAGGTAGTCCTCCAGGCGGGCCACCGCGTACCCCTTCTCCGTGACCAGGTTCAGGAAACGGCGGATCATGTCGGGCATTGTGCCCTTCCAGTCGCCTGGTCCGCGGAAGTGACTCAGCACGATGTCGCCCGGGTGCAGGTCGCGGTCCCACTCGCGGTACTCCCAGCGGTCGACGAAGACCTCCTCGTTCCACAGCGGCACGTACTTCACACCGCAGGACTTCGCGGCGTGGAGGGTGGCGCGGTCGTAGTTGCCGAAGGGCGGCCGGAAGAGTTCGGGGCGTTTGCCGTAGCGCTTCTCGATCACGTCCTGCATGCCGCAGATCTCGCGCTTCTGACGCCCGTAGGACAGGTTCGGCAGGTAGGGGTGGTGGAGGGTGTGGTTGTTCAGGGCCACGCCCCGGTCCTGCATCTTCTTGAAGTAGCCGTAGTCCTCCTTGACGAGGTAGTCGCTGAGGAAGGCGGTGTACGGGATCCTCAGCTCGCTCATCATGCGCAGGAACGCGGGGTCCTTCTCGGCGCCGTCGTCGATGGTGAGGAAGACGACCTTGTCCTTGGTGGGGACGGTGGTGAAGACCGGGGGGAGGGCCAGTTCCTCGTGGTCGTCGACCTCGAAGCCCTCGCGGGTGGTGATGCGCGGCTTGTGGGCGGGCGGGGCGGGGGGTGTCAGCGGGACCTTCCGCAGGCCCCAGCGCCTTGCGGCGGCGGCCCGGGCCGTGGTCTCGGCGCGCAGCCGGGCCGCGTACGAGTGCAGGGCGCGGCCGGGCTGGGTGCGCGGCGGCTCCTGGCCGGCGGCGGGGCGGTTGCCCGCGGGGCCGGAGCCGCCCGGAGCGCAGCCGGAGGCGATGGCGGCGAGGGCGAGCACGATGAGAACACGGCGGGCACTGCGGACACCGCGGGCACTGCGGACACCGCGAACTCCACGGGCGCGGCGGATCCCGCGGGAACCGCGGGCACCGCGGGCACTGTCTGCACCGCCGGCACTGCGGGCATCGCCGGCACCACATACCCCGATGCGACGCATCATCGTTTTATCAGTTTGTCCTACTGATCCGACTGGTCCCATGGCGCCGGATCCTCGCAGTCGGTGTCCGCGCACCCCGGTCCGACACCGCGACCGGAGGCGTACCATCCACCGACTGGCCCACAATGAGCCGGTGAACGACCTCGCTCCCCTCCTCACCCCCGAGGGCCGTGCCCTCCTCGACGCCGTGCGGGGCACCGCCCCCGCCGACGAACTCGCCGTCGCCACCCGACTGCGCCGCGAGCATCCCGCCGACCTGGTGTCGGCGGCCCTCGGGCAGGCCCGGCTGCGGCAGCGGGCGGCGGCGAAGTTCGGGGCCGAGGACGCCGAGCGGATGTTCTTCACGCCCCACGGGGTCGAGCAGTCGACGCGTGCCTCGGTGGCCGCCTACCGCGCCGCGCGGTTCAGGGAGGTGGGGGTGACCTCGGTCGCGGACCTGTGCTGCGGGATCGGCGGCGACGCGATCGCCCTGGCGCGGGCGGGGATCCGGGTGCTCGCGGTGGACCGGGACCCGGTGACGGCGGCCGTGGCACGGGCCAACGCCGAGGCACTGGGACTCGGCGGGCTGATCGAGGTGCGGGAGGCCGATGTGACGGAGGTGGACACGGCCGGGTACGACGCCGTGTTCGTCGATCCGGCCCGACGGTCCGCCGGGCGTGGGCGGATCTTCGATCCGGAGGCCTACTCGCCGCCGCTGTCCTGGGCGGTGGGGGCGGCGCTGCGGGCGCCGCGCGCCGCGCTGAAGGTCGCCCCCGGCATCCCGCACGAGGCCGTCCCGGCCGAGGCGGAGGCCGAGTGGATCTCGGACGGCGGTGATGTGAAGGAGGCGGTGCTGTGGTTCGGGACGGCGCCGGGTGCCGTGCGGGCGACCCTGCTGCCCGGGCCGCGCACCCTGCTCGGCGCCGGCCTGCCCGACCCCGGGGTCCGTCCCGTCGGGCGCTATCTGTACGAGCCCGACGGCGCCGTCATCCGCGCCCACCTGGTCGCGGACGTCGCCCGGGACGTCGACGGCGGTCTGCTCGACGCGACCATCGCCTACGTCACCGCGGACGCGCTGCGGCCGACGCCGTACGCTACCGCCTACGAGATCACCGACCGGCTCCCCTTCAACGTCAAGAAGTTGAAGGCGCTGCTGCGGGAGCGGGAGGTGGGCATCCTGACCGTGAAGAAGCGGGGGTCGGCGGTGGAACCGGAGGAACTGCGGCGCAAGGTCAAGCCGCAGGGGCCGCACTCCGCGACGGTGTTCCTCACCCGGGTCGCGGGCGCGCCGACAATGCTGATCGGCCGTCCGGCCTGAGGTCCGCCGGCCGGCTTCCCGCCCGCGCCGCCCGCCGCAGCAGCAGCTGCCGTTCCCGCTCGTTGCCGGTCAGCGCCGCCGCCCGTTCGAACTCCGCCCGCGCCTGAGCCGTGCGGCCGAGGCGCAGCAGCAGGTCGCCGCGGACGCTGGGGAGGAGGTGGTAGCCGCGCAGGGCGGGGTCGGCGGCCAGGGCGTCGACCAGTTCGAGTGCGGCGGCCGGGCCGCGCGTCATCGACACCGCGACCGCGCGGTTGAGTTCGACGACCGGGGACGGGGTGCGGGCGGCGAGCAGGTCGTAGAGGGTGGCGATGGTCCGCCAGTCGGTCTCCTCGTACGTGTACGCGTGCGCGTGGCAGGCCGCGATGGTGGCCTGGAGGACGTACGGGCCGGGCGCGCCGGTGGTGGTGGCCTCGGCGCGGGCGAGGGCGGTGACGCCGCGGGCGATGAGCATGCGGTTCCAGCGGCGGCGGTTCTGGTGTTCGAGGAGGACGGGTGTGCCGTCGGGGGCGGTGCGGGCGGCGGTGCGGGACGCCTGGAACTCCAGCAGCGCGGTCAGGCCGTGCACCTCCGGTTCCTTCGGCATCAGGGCGGACAGCTGCCGGGCCAGCCGCAGCGCGTCCTCGCACAGTGCCGGGCGCAGCCAGTCGTCGCCGGCGGTGGCCGCGTATCCCTCGTTGAAGATCAGGTAGATGACGTCGAGCACCGAGCCGAGGCGGGCCTCGCGGTCGGGGCCGTGCGGGACCTCGAAGGCGACGTTCCGCTGTGCGAGGGTCCGCTTGGCGCGGACGATGCGCTGGGCGACCGTCGGTTCGGGCACCAGGAAGGCGCGGGCGATCTCTGCTGTGGTCAGACCGCCGAGCAGGCGCAGGGTGAGGGCGGTGCGGGCCTCGGCGGAGAGCACCGGGTGGCAGGCGGTGAAGACCAGGCGCAGCAGGTCGTCGTCGATGGCGTCGGGGTCGGCCGGTTCCTCGAAGGGGACCGAGGTCTCCAGGTCGCGGCCGATCTCCGCGAGCTTGCGGGCGTAGGTCTCCCGGCGGCGGACCAGGTCGACGGCGCGGTGGCGGGCGGTGGCGGTGAGCCAGGCGCCGGGGTTGTCCGGCACGCCGTCGCGCGGCCACCGCTCCAGCGCGGCAACGAGGGCGTCCTGCGCCAGCTCCTCGGCGATGCCGACGTCCCGTACGACACGGGCCACGGCGGCGATGACCCGGGGGGACTCGAGCCGGAACACGGTCTCGATGGCGGCGCGGGGGTCGTCACGCGATTCACCACGCGACTCACCACCCCGCCCGGCGTCGTGCCGGTCGCCGTCAGGGTCGTCGCCGGGGTCGATGGTGAGCTGTCGTTCCACAGCTCACCATCGAACACCCCTGACGGCCCCGGGCCAAGGAACCTCAGCCCTCCTCGATCTCCCGCACCTCGAGCGTGAGGGTCCACTCGTCGCCGTGGACCTTGAGGAAGCGCTTGCCCCACTCGATGGCCTCGGCCTTGTCCTTGCACTGCAGGAGCGCGTATCCGCCGATGACCTCCTTGGTCTCGGTGAAGGGCCCGTCCGTGGCGGAGATCTCGCCGCCCTTCAGGTGCAGCCGGGTGCTCTGGGCGGTCGGGAGCAGTCCGGCGGTGTCGAGCATGACGCCGGCCTTGGTGATCTCCTCGATCAGCTCACCCATCCGCTGCATCAGCTCGGGGCTGGGACCGCCGGCGGGGACGTCGTTCTCGTCCAGCCGGATCAGCGACAGGAAACGGGGCATGGTGACTCCTCGGACGCGGTGGCCGGGCTCTTCCCGGCCTCTCACTCCTGCGTCGATCGGGAGGGGGCCGGATCGACACCCTCACCCAGATTTTTCGGAGATTTTTTCCCGGCGCTCGCGTCCGAGGGCGTCCGCGCAGGTCGCGGCCGTGTGCTCCGGCAGGGCGCCGGCGAGGTCGAGGCGTGCGCCGGAGCGGCGCGCGGGGTCTCGGCGGGTGGTGGAGGCGGTGGTGGACGGGCTGCTGGGGCCACCGGGTCACACCCGGTTGAGTGACTCCCACAGCTCGCGCGCGGCCGGTTCCTCGGCCACCACCCGGTTGGGGTCGGAGGGGGCCGTCACCACGGGCATCGTCACCGTCGTGAGGCGCTCGGACGTCAGGCCCTTCAGGCTCTGGCCGAGGTCCATCAGCTCGCCGAGGGAGTCCAGGCCGGTGTCGGTGGTGAGGCTGCCGGTGAGGGCGTCGGCGACCTGGTAGAGCCGGGTGGGGCTGCCGAGCAGGTCGGTCCGGGCGATCTGTTCGAGGAGCGCCTTCACCAGGGCCTGCTGAAGGCCTATGCGGCCGAGGTCGCTGCCGTCGCCCACGCCGTGGCGGGTGCGGGCCAGGGCGAGGGCCTGGGTGCCGTCGAGGTGATGGGTGCCGGCCGCGAGCCGCAGACGGCTGTCCTCGTCGTCGATGTCCTGCGTGGTGGTGACGGTGACCCCGCCGAGCGCGTCGACCAGGTCGGCGAAGCCCGCGAAGTCGACCTCGACGTAGTGGTCCATGCGGACGTTCGTCATCGCCTCGACGGTCTTGACCGCGCAGACCGGGCCGCCCACCGAGTAGGCGGTGTTGAACATCACGCCGTACGCCTCCCGCGTGAAGCCGCCGGACGGCAGCGGGCAGGACGGGCGGGTGACGAGGGTGTCGCGCGGGATGCTGACGACGGTGGCGCCGGTGCGCCCGGCCTCGATGTGCACGACCATCGCCGTGTCGGAGCGGGCGCCGGTACTGTCCCCGCCACCGAGTTCCTGGTTCTCCGCGCCGCTGCGCGAGTCCGAGCCCAGCACCAGGATGTTGACGGCCCCCGTGGGCAGCGGGGTCGCGGAGGCCGTGCCGGTCGGGCTCGGGGTGGTCACCGCGCGCGGCGGGCGGTTGTCACCGAGCGCGTTGTCGATGTCGACGCTGCTGATGTTGCCGCTGAGGTGGCGGTAGGCCCAGCCCGCCGCCGCCACGCCCAGCACCAGCGTGCCCGCCAGGGTGAGGCCGACGGCCTTGAGCGCTCTCGACCGCCGGCCCCGCTGTCTGTCTCCGTGCCCGTTCGCGTCGTGTCCCGTCACAGTAAGAACATAAGTCCGAATGATGAAGGGACTGTTAGGAAAGCAACCACCGGAAGAATTTCTTCGGAAAATCTCACTTTCCCGGGCCTGTGCCAGCGGGCCTGTGCCAGCGGGCGTGTGCCAGCGGGCCGGCGTCAGCCCAAGGTGACGGTCGGCACCGGATTGCTCCCGCTCCACGACCCGTTGAACCCGAAGGTCACCGAACCCCCGTCGGGAACCGTCCCGTTGTACGAGGCGTTGGAACAGGTGACCGCCGTCCCCGACTGGGTGCAGTTCGCGTTCCAGGCCTGCGTGATCCGCTGCCCCGCCCCGAAGTCCCAGCTCACCTTCCAGGACGACAGCGCCGCACCCGAGCAGGCGATCCTCACCTGCCCGGTGAAGCCGGTGTTCCACTGACTGCTCACGCTGTACACCGCCGTACAGGCCCCCGTCGGAGGCGTACCGGTGCCCCCGAGCGACTCCGCGATGGCGTGGTACGCCGGTTTCGGCGCGTAGTTCTCGTCGTACGGCGTCGCCGCGCCCTGCCCCGGGAAGGTGCTCGGGATCCAGGAGTCGGAGTCGGTGAAGCCCCAGACGGTGACACCAGTGCAGCGGCTGACGGCCAGACAGGCGTTCATGACCGCCTTGTAGTCGGCGGCCTGCCGGGTGAGCTTCGCGCTGTCCGACGGCAGCTGCATCCGGATGTCCAGCTCGGTGATCGCCACGTCCACGCCGAGGTCGGCGAAGCGCTGGATGTTCTGCTGGAAGCTGGACGGCACCTGGCCCAGGATCAGATGGGCCTGGAGGCCGACCCCGTCGATCGGGACCCCGCGCTCCTTGAGCGACTTGACCAGGTTGTACAGCGCGGTGGACTTCGCGTTGACGCCCTCGACGTTGTAGTCGTTGATGTAGAGCTCGGCGGCCGGGTCGGCGGCCCGCGCCCAGGTCAGGGCGTTGGCGATGTAGTCGGCGCCGAGGCCGTCGTACCAGAGGGTGGAGCGGTAGGTGCCGTCCTCGTTGAAGGGCTCGTTGACGACGTCCCAGGCGGCGACTCGGCCCTTGTAGCGGCCGACCTCGGTGCTGATGTGGTTCTGCAACAGGGTGGTGAGCTGGGCGGGCGTCCAGCTGCCGTTGTCCAGCCAGTTCGGGTTCTGGCTGTGCCAGACCAGGGTGTGGCCGCGCACCTCCTGGCCGTGGGCCTCGGCGAAGTTCACGATCTGGTCGGCCTCGGCCCAGTCGTAGTTCCCCCGGGTCGGCTCGACCGAGCCCCACTTCATGGCGTTGCCGGGGGTGAGCCAGTTGAACTCCCGGCCCGCGATCTCGCCGTAGGTTCCGGTGAGCTTGGAGCCGGTGACCGCCGTGCCCATGACCTTGCCCTTGGCGGCGGCGAGGTCGCGCAGCGGGGCGTCGGCGGCCTGGGCGGCCGGGGCGCCGGCGGTGAGCAGGGCACCGACGGCGGCGGCGCCTGCGCACAGGGCGGCGATCCGACGGCCCAGAGGTGTTCTGGAGGTTCTCATTGCGGGTGCCTCCGAAAGTTTCGGTCGTACAACCGATTGACTTCGGAGGAGTGTGGAGGGGCCCGCCACACCCGTCAATACGTCAGCTTCCGGCCACCGGCGGTGCCCCCGTGCTCGTGCGCACCACCAGGCTGGTCGCCAGCTCCACCCGGGTCGCCGCCGGCGCCTCCTCCGACCGCCCCAGCTCCAGCACCAGCCGGGCGGCGGCCTCGGCCATCTCGGTCAGCGGCTGCCGTACGGTCGTCAGCGGCGGGCCCACCCAGCGGGCCACCGGCAGATCGTCGAAGCCGACCACGCTGACGTCCTCGGGGATGCGCAGGCCCAGTTCCCGGGCGGCCTCGTAGAAGCCGAGGGCCTGGAGGTCGTTGCCGGCGAAGACGGCGGTGGGCCGGTCGGGGCGGTCGAGCAGTTCGCGGCCGAGCCGGTAGCCGGTCTCGTGGTGGAAGTCGCCGGTCTTGACCAGCCCCGGGTCGACCGGCAGCCCGGCGGTCTCCAGGGCCGCGCGGTAACCGTCGATGCGGGCCCGGCTGCACATCATCTGCGGGGGTCCGCTGATCGCCCCGATGCGCCGGTGCCCCAGCTCCAGCAGGTGCCGGGTGGCGGCGAGGCCGCCCTGCCAGTTGGTGGCGCCGATGGACGGCACGTCCGCGCCCGGGTCGCCCGCCGGGTCCATCACCACGAACGGGATGGACCTGCTGGTCAACAGCGCCCGCTGGGACTCGTCGAGCCCGGACAGCACCAGGACCACGCCGTGCGGCCGGCGGGCGGCGACCTGGTCCGCCCAGGTCCGCCCGGGGGTGAGTCGCCCGGCGCTCTCGCTGAGCACGACGCTCAGCCCGGCGTCCCGCGCCACGTTCTCCACCCCCCGGATGACCTCCATCGCCCACGCGCTCTCCAGCTCGTGGAAGACCAGGTCGATCAGGGGCGAACGGGTCGCCTCGGCCCGTCGGCGCCGGTAGCCGTGGGCGCGCAGCAGCTCCTCCACGCGGGTGCGGGTCGCGGGGGCGACGTCGGCACGACCGTTGAGGACCTTCGAAACAGTCGGCGCCGAGACGCCGGCCTCGCGGGCGATCTCCGCGAGTGTGGCCGTCTGGGCCGTCGATCGCTGTGTCGGCCGGTCTTCCGTCCGGGTTTCAACGGGCTCCGAGGGTGTCATGGCGGCGATCGTATCCCCGCACGACCTCTTGACGAACCCCTCGCCGGGTCATAGGTTCCCGGAACATTCGAAGTATAGCCCGAAACATTCGTACGTTTGGATTCCCGACTGGTGGCTCACCGACCCTCTGACAGGAGTTTCATGACCACCGCCCCCTGGCGTGACCCCGCCCTGCCCGCCGCCGCCCGCGTCGACGACCTCCTTGCCCGGATGACCCTGGAGGAGAAGACCGCCCAGCTGTACGGCGTGTGGGTGGGTGCCGACACGGACGGCGACGGAGTCGCCCCGCACCAGCACGACATGACCACCGACTACGACTGGGACGAGCTGATCACCCGGGGGCTCGGCCAGCTGACCCGTTCCTTCGGCACGGCCCCCGTGGACCCGGCACTCGGCAAGCGCGCCCTGGCCCGGGCCCAGCGCAGGATCGCGGAGGCGAGCCGCTTCGGCATCCCGGCGGTCGCGCACGAGGAGTGCCTGGCCGGCTTCACCGCCTGGCGCGCCACCGCCTACCCGGTGCCGCTGGCCTGGGGCGCCACCTTCGACCCGCCGCTGGTGGAGGAGATGGGCCGACGCATCGGCCGCGACCTGCGCTCGGTGGGTGTCCACCAGGGACTGGCCCCCGTCCTGGACGTCGTCCGCGACCCGCGGTGGGGGCGGGTCGAGGAGACGATCGGCGAGGACCCGTACCTGGTGGGCACGGTCGGCGCGGCCTACGTGCGCGGGCTGGAGTCGGCCGGTGTCGTCGCCACGCTCAAGCACTTCGCCGGATACGCCTCCTCCGCGGGCGCCCGCAATCTCGCCCCCGTCCGGGCGGGCACCCGCGAGTTCGCGGACGTGACACTGCCGCCGTTCGAGATGGCGCTGCGCGAGGGCGGGGCGCGCTCGGTGATGGCCGCGTACACCGAACGGGACGGTGTCCCGGCGTCGGCGGACCCGGAGCTGCTGACGGAGCTGCTGCGCGAGGAGTGGGGCTTCACCGGCACGGTCGTCGCCGACTACTTCGGCATCGGCTTCCTCCAGACCCTGCACCGGGTGGCGGGCACCCCCGCGGAGACGGCCCGGCTGGCGCTGACGGCGGGCATCGACGTGGAGCTGCCGACCGTGAAGTACTACGGCGAGGAGCTGATCGCGGCCGTCCGGGCGGGTCAGGTCCCCGAGGACCTGGTCGACCGGGCGGCCCGCCGGGTGCTGCTCCAGAAGTGCGAGCTGGGCCTGCTGGACGAGGACTGGCGGCCGGAGCCCGCGGAGTCTGCGGATGCAGAGCGCGTCGACCTCGACTCGGCGGCGAACCGGGCGCTGGCCCGCAGGCTCGCGGAGGAGTCGGTGGTCCTGCTGGACAACCCGGACGGCCTGCTTCCGCTGCCGCCCGACACCCGGGTGGCGGTGGTGGGTCCGAGGGCGGCGGACGCGCTGGCGATGCTCGGCTGCTACTCCTTCCCGTCCCATGTGCTCACCCACCACCCCGAGGTGGAGCTGGGCATCGAGATCCCGACGGTGCTGGAGTCGCTGCGCGCCGAACTGCCCGACGCGAAGGTGACGTTCGCGGAGGGCTGCGGGGTCTCCGACCCGGACCCGGCGGGCTTCGAGGAGGCGGTGGCCACGGCGGCGGCGGCCGACGTCTGCGTGGCGGTCCTCGGCGACCGGGCGGGCCTGTTCGGCCGGGGCACCTCCGGGGAGGGCTGCGACGTGGCCGACCTGCGGCTGCCCGGCGTCCAGGCCGAGCTGCTGGACGCCCTGGTGGCGACGGGCGTCCCGGTCGTCCTGGTCCTGCTCACCGGCCGCCCCTACGCCCTCGGCCGCTGGCACGGCCGTCTGGGCGCCGTGGTGCAGGCCTTCTTCCCCGGTGAGGAGGGCGGTCCGGCGGTCGCGGGGGTGCTGTCAGGCCGCGTCAACCCCTCGGGACGCCTGCCGGTGAGCGTGCCGCGCGAGGCGGGCGGCCAGCCGTGGACGTACCTCCAGCCGCCGCTGGGCCTGGCGGGCGAGGTCAGCAACCTGGACCCGACGCCGCTGTACCCCTTCGGACACGGTCGCTCGTACACGGCCTTCGCCTGGGAGGACGTGGACGGCCCGGACGCGGAGATCGGCACGGACGGCGCGTACGACCTCGCCCTGACCGTCCGCAACACCGGCGACCGCGCCGGCGCCGAGGTCGTCCAGCTGTATCTGCACGACCCGGTCGCCTCGGTGACCCGCCCCGACGTCCGCCTGATCGGCTACCGGCGCCTGGAGCTGGCACCGGGAGAGGCCCGCCGCGTCACCTTCCGCTTCCACACCGACCTGTCGGCGTTCACCGACCGGGACGGGCGGCGGGTGGTGGAACCGGGGCTGCTGGAGCTGCGGTTGGGGACGTCGAGTGCGGACGTACGGGGCACCGCGCGGGTACGGCTGACCGGACCGGTGCGCGAGGTGGGGCCGGACCGGCGACTGCGGTGCGAGACGGACGAGACGGAGGTGACGGGCTGACCGGGGTGTAGCCGGAGAGCACTCGGGCGGGGGGTGTGCGACGTCGCCGGCCTCGGGCCGGCCGGGGCCGGCGAGGTGGGGCCGGCCGGGGCCCGGCCCTTCGGCGAAGTCGGTCCACGTCCTGTCCGCGCCCTGTGCCACAATCCGCCGGAGATCCTTCGAACACCCTTCGAAGATCCCTCGGACACCCTCGCGCCAGTGACAGGAATCCTCACCTCCATGGACAGACGACGGCCGTCGGCCCTACGCGAGTGGTCGCTCGTCGCGGCCATGCTGGCGCTGGCCTGGCTGACGCGGGCCGTCGTCCTGTCGGCCCTGCTCCTGGCGCTCCTGCTCTGGGGCCCGCCGTGGTTGATGGCGGGCCCGCTGGTCCTGATCGCCGGTGACGTCGCGAGGTCCGTCGGGGGCCGTGGGCCGCTGCCCGGCCGCGCCGTACGCCCCGCCGACGAACCGGAGTTGGCCGCGCTGGTGGCGGACGTCGCCGAGCGGCTCGGTTTCCGCGAGCCGCTCCTCGTCCGGATCGTGCCCGGCGTCCAGGCGGCCCTGGGCCGCACCCGGGTCACCGGCGTACGGACCCGCACCCTGCTGCTGGGCCTGCCCTTGCTGCGCGCGCTGACCGAGGCGCAGCTCGCGTCCGTGATCGCGCACGAACTCGCGCACGAGCAGCACATCCGCGATCGCCGCGCGACCGCCCTGCGGTCCGCCCACGCCATGCTCGCGGAGCGCCTGGACGGCGGCCTCCGCCCGCTCGCGCCCCTCGCCGCCCGGCTGCTGCGCGCCTCCCAACCGCTGCTCTGGCAGGCGGAGACGGCCGCCGACGCCGACGCGGCCCGCGTCGCGGGCACCGCGGCCACCGACCAGGCGCTCCACGCGACGAGCCTGCTCGACTCGGCGTTCGACGGCCTCGGCGACGCCTGGCTGTCGGAGCTGGCCGAGAAGGACCAGTACCCCGAGGACTTCTACGACGCCCTCGACACCGCCCTCGGCGACCCCCACGTCCTCCGCCGTGCCGTGCGCGCCGCAGCCGACGAGGACGCCCTCGACCCGTACGCCGCCGCCGACCACCCGCCGTTCGACCGGCGGACGGCCGCGCTGCCCTCCCACACCGGGGCCCCGTACGGCGCCGCCCCGGTGCCGCTGCGCACCGCCGCGGCCGTCGAGCGGTGGTGCGTACGGCAGCTGTGCGGAACGGACTGGGAACGCCCCGAGGGCGAGCCGGACGAGCGGGTCGGCGATCTGCGCCCGGTCCGCCTCCTCGACCTGCCTGCCGAGCGCCTCCACGAACTCGGCGACGGCATCAGCCGCCACCTCCTGGAGGCGACCCGCACGGACACCCCGGCGGAGGCGGTCGCGGCGACCCTGGACGCGTTCACCGACGGCACCCTGGAGCAGCTGGCCCGCCGCCTCGAACCAGGGCTGCGCCGGGCCCCGGCCACCGTCCGCCCGGCGCTCACCCGCACCGTCCTGGCCGGCGCGGTCGGCAGCCCCTTCGCCGAGGTGCTGCGCGCGGCCGGCTGGACGTACTCCAGCCGCTGGCTGAACACCGTTCTCACCTCGCCGGACGACGACGGCACGGTCGTCGACCTGACCGAACTGGTGAGTGACGCCGTGGACAGCGGGGACCCCGGCCCGCTCCGCGCCCTGTGGGCATCCGCCGCACCGAAGGAGCAGGCCGTATGAGACGCCCGGGACCGGCCCTGCGCGTCGGACTCCTCGGCGTGGCCGTCGCCCTGATCGGCTACGCCCTCTTCGCCGCCTGGCTCGGCTTCCACGCCGAGCGTTACCTCGACGCCCGCGACCGGGCCACGGCGACGGCCGTCGGCGTGGTCGTCGAGGACCGCATCGGCGACGAGGGGGACATCCGCGTGCGCTGGAGGGACGGCGCGGGCCGCGAACACGTGCAGCGCTTCGGCGTCTACGACGTCGACCGCTACGCCGAGGACCGCCCTTTCCCCGTCGCCTACGACCCCGGCTCCGCCGACCCGCGGGGCTTCCCGGCCGACTCGGACGAGACCGCCGCCGAGGACGATTTCCTCGTCCCCATCGCCCTGGGCGCCGCCGTGGCCCTGCTCCTGACCGGCGTCTGGGCCCTGCGCGGCCTGCGCTTTGTGCGTACGGCGCGGAGACCGGGCCGGCCCATGACGGCCTCCGTGCACCTGGGCCGGCGTCCGGCGCGATGGCGGGAGCCGATGACGACGTGGCTGAGGCTGGAACCGTCCGCGACCGAGGCCGGCGCCCGGGCCGGTACGCGCTGGCAGCGCGTCATGTGGCACCCGGCGCTGGACGACGTCACCGGCCCCGTCCCGGTCACCGCGCACCACGCGGGCCCCGGCCGCGGTCCCGCCGTCGTGACCCTGCCGGACGGGACCCGTCTCGTCCCCCTCGGCCGCCTGCGCGAGGGGCCCCCGGTGAACGTGCGGTTCGACGACCACGAGGCCGTCCGCGACGACCTGCGGGACGCCTTCGTCCTCCCGGCCGGCACGGTCGTCCGCCCCGCCGGCCTCTGGTGGCACCGGGGCGCCTTCTTCGCCACGACCGGCGCCGTCCTCGGCCTGGCGACGGGCCTCGCCTTCGGCGCGACCCTGATCGGAGCGGTGGCCTTCGCGCTGAGCGGGGCGACGCTGATCACGTCGGCGTGGACGCTGTCCTCTCCCCAGTGAGGAAGGCCGCCCAGGCGGCGGGGGCGAGGGTGAGATGAGGACGGGCGGGGTCCTTGGAGTCGCGGATGTGGATGGTGGCGGGGGTTCGGGCGACTTCGACGCAGTCGTCGCCTTGATCGCTGCTGTAGGAGGACTTACGCCAGGTGACGGCTATTTCGACGCAACTGTCACCCTGAGCGCTGCTGTAACTGCTCTTGAACCAGGCGAGTTGGGCGGTGGCGTTCATAGGGCTCCTCGCAATCGCTTCAACAGGCTCACGGAGTCCTCGGGAGTGAGGGCCTGCGAGCGCAGTGTGGCATAGCGCTGCTGGAAGCGGATCACCTCCTTCTGGTCGTTGATCATCCTCCCGTTCTCCTGACCCTCGCAGTACGCGTAGCGGTTGCCTCCCGGAGTCACCAACAACTGCAACGGCCCCGCGAGGCAGGCGTGCCGCGCGGCCTCCAACGGCATGATCTGGAAGGTGATGTTGCGGGGAGCCGTCGCTTCCAGGATGTGGTCGTACTGCTCCCTCACCACCTCCTCACCGCCGATCCGCCGCCGCAACACCACCTCCTCCACGATGAAGCTGAACTGCGTGGTGGGACGCTCGCGCAGCAGGCGCTGCCGTTCGAGTCGCGCCGCGAGATGCCCGTCCATCTTCTCGTCGGACAACGGCGGAACCTCGTTGTCGTACAAGGCCCTTACGTATCCGGGCGTCTGCAACAACCCAGGCACCAACCGGCACTCGTACGTGTCCAGCACGACCGCCTCCCGCTCCAGCCGCGCCCACATCCGGAACCATGCCGCGAATCCCTGCTGCCGCGCCACGTTCGTGAACGCCTTCCGCAAGGCGCCGGTGTTGCCCAGGGCGCTCTCGGCGAGTTCCACGAACCGCTCATCGGCGAGACGTCGGCCCAGCTCGATCGAGGCCACGGAGTGCTTGGAGAGATGAACCAGCGAGCCGAACTCCTCCCGGCTCAGCCCGGCATGCTCCCGCAGCCCCTGCACAAAGCCGCCGAAGGTCCTCATGCTGTCCGAGGACTCGGGCTCGCCGCCCGTCTCGATGTCGACCGTCACCCACTCAGAGTGACGGGACGATCACGGAGTTGTCCAGGCGGTTCGGTGAATCCGCCGTCGGTCAGACCTCGTCCCCCACCGACTCGAACCGCCACCGATGCACCGCCCGGGTCACCAACGCGCCTTCCGGCTCGGGAAGTTCGGGGAGTTCCGCGTCGTACTCGGCGTCCCACCAGGTGATGACGAGCACGCGGTCCTGCGGGGCGCGCAGGACCTCCCGGCGCAGCGGCTCACGGGCGAGGCGCTGCCCGCGCACCCACGCCAGCAGCTCCCCGCCCCGGCCCTCGGCCGCCCGGGCCTCCCACATCAGCGCGACCGTCACGAGTACAGGTTCTCCTTGCTGACCTCGTGCACATGATCGTGGCCGTGGTCAGGGCCGGGTCCCGGAACGTGCGGGTCCGTCACCGGCAGGGAGGAGTCCGCCGACAGGTCCCAGCTGGACGCGGCCCGCCCCCGGGCGACCATCTCCGCGCCCAGGGCCGCGACCATCGCGCCGTTGTCCGTGCACAGCTTGGGGCGCGGGACGCGCAGCCGGATGCCGGCCCGTTCGCAGCGCTCCTGGGCCAGCGCCCGCAGCCGGGAGTTGGCGGCCACCCCGCCGCCGATCATCAGATGGTCGACGCCCTCGTCCTTGCAGGCCCGTACGGCCTTGCGGGTGAGGACGTCGACGACCGCCTCCTGGAAGGAGGCCGCCACGTCCCGCACCGGGACCTCCTCGCCCGCCGCCCGCTTGGCCTCGATCCAGCGGGCCACGGCCGTCTTCAGCCCGGAGAAGGAGAAGTCGTACGCCGGGTCGCGCGGGCCGGTCAGACCGCGCGGGAAGGCGATCGCCTCAGGGTCGCCCTCGCGGGCGTACCGGTCGATGACGGGGCCGCCGGGGAAGCCGAGGTTCAGCACGCGGGCGATCTTGTCGAAGGCCTCGCCCGCCGCGTCGTCGATGGTGGCGCCCATGGGGCGGACGTCGGAGGTGATGTCCGAGGAGAGCAGCAGGGAGGAGTGGCCGCCGGACACCAGCAGCGCCATCGTCGGCTCCGGCAGCGGGCCGTGCTCCAGCTGGTCCACGCAGATGTGGGAGGCGAGGTGGTTCACGCCGTACAGCGGCTTGCCCAGCGCGTAGGCGTACGCCTTGGCGGCCGAGACGCCGACGAGCAGGGCTCCCGCGAGGCCGGGCCCCGCGGTGACGGCGATGCCGTCGAGGTCCTTGGCGGAGACACCCGCCTCTTTCATCGCCCGGTCGATGGTCGGGACCATCGCCTCCAGATGTGCCCGGGAGGCGACCTCCGGCACGACCCCGCCGAAGCGGGCGTGCTCGTCGACGCTGGAGGCGACGGCGTCCGCCAGCAGGGTGGTACCGCGGACGATGCCGACGCCGGTCTCGTCGCAGGAGGTCTCGATCCCCAGGACCAGGGGTTCGTCAGCCATTGTTCTCGGTTCCTTGTACGGAGGTTGCGGGGTCGGTCAGGCGCATCACGAGCGCGTCGACGTTGCCCGGCTGGTAGTAGCCGCGCCGGAAGCCGATGGGCTCGAAGCCGAACCGTTCGTAGAGCTTCTGGGCGCGGACGTTGTCGACCCGGCACTCCAGCATGACCTCGGCGCACTCGAAGGTGCTCGCCGCGTGCAGCAGCTCGGTGAGCAGCCGGCCACCGAGGCCGGTGCCCCAGTGGTCACGTGCGACGGCGATCGTCTGGATGTCGGCGACGTCGCCGGAGGAGGCCAGGCCCGCGTAGCCGACCACCCGCCCGGCCCGCTCGGCGACCACATAACGGCGGGTGGCCTCGGGGCCGCGGGAGTGCGCCAGCTCGGACCAGAACATGCCGCGCGACCAGGCGTCCTCGGGGAAGAGGCCCTTCTCCAGTTCCAGGACGGGATCGATGTCCCACCAGCGCATCTCGCGCAGCGCGGGAACGTCGGGCGCGGGAACGTCGGGATCGGTCACTTGGGGGTGACCACCTTGTAGTTCTTGGGGACCTGGGCGTCCGGCCGGCGCAGGTACAGCGGGCGCGGGGCCGGCAGTTCCTCGCCCGCCGCCAGCTTCTCGACGGCCAGACGGGCGAGGGCGGCGGCGGAGACGTGCTCCGGCTCGTGCACGTTCGGGAAGGTGTCGGGGTAGAGCAGCGCGCCCGCGCCGACGGCCGGCAGTCCGGCGACCCGGTCGGCGATGTCCGCCGGACGGTCCACGGCCGGGTCGGTGACCCGGGTGCGGGAGTCGGCGTAACGCGCCCAGTAGACCTCCTTGCGGCGGGCGTCGGTCGCCACGACGAAGGGGCCGCTGTCGATGTCGGCGGCGTACGCGAGGCCGTCGAGGGTGCACAGGCCGTGCACCGGGACGCCGAGCGCGAGGGAGAAGGTGTCGGCGGTCATCAGGCCGACGCGCAACCCGGTGTAGGGGCCGGGGCCGATGCCCACGACGATCCCGGTGACGGCGTCGAGTCCCTGCCCCGCCTCGGCGAGGAGACGGTCGACGGCGGGCAGCAGCAGCTCACCGTGCCGGCGCGCGTCCACCTGGCTCGAGGAGGCGATGACGTCCGTGCCGTCGTGCAGCGCGACGGTGACGGCGGGGGTGGCGGTATCCAGAGCGAGCAAGAGCACGCCAACAGCCTACGGCTCCCCGACCGGATGCCGGACGCCCGCGGCGGCGGTGACCCGACACGGCCGACCTCCCCGCCCGGCCGCCCCGGCCGACGCACCGCCGACTGCTAACGTCACCGCGAAACGGACGTAACGCACGTAAATGGGACGAAAAGGTGGGCGCCGGTGGCAGGCAGCAGCTCGATGATGGTGGCCGGGCTCACCGCGGGGGCCCTCACGGCGGTCGCGTACCTGGCCTTCCAGGCGTCGGCGAAGGCACCCGAGGGCTTCAGCCGGGCGCGGGCCCAGGCGTCCCCGGCCGGGCAGCAGGTTTCCCGGGACCAGGCGCGGTCCGTCGCCCCGCCGGCGGGCTCCGGCTCGGGCCGGCGGGTCGTGTACTCGGTGGGGGCCGACCGGGTGTGGCTGGTGGGTGACAGCGGCAAGGTGCAGCGGACGTTCGCGGTCACCCCCGGCAGCGTCGACCCCACGCCGGGCAGCTACGCCGTCACGTCCCGCTCCAGCTCCGTCATCGGCACCGACGGCACGCCCGTGGAGCACGTGGTGCGCTTCACCGACGTGGACGGCGTGGCCATCGGCTTCAGCGCGGCGGTGGACGGCACGACCCGGCCCACGACCCCGAAGCCGCGCACCGGCGGCATTCGCGAATCCCGCCCCGACGGCGCCGCGATGTGGACCTTCGCCACCATCGGCCAACGCGTCGTGGTAACCCCCTGACCCCCAGCCATCCGCAAGCCGCGAGCACGCACATCCGCAACCCGCGAGCACGCCCGCCGCCGACCCACGGCCACGCGTATCCGCAAGCCGCGGGCATACGTGCCGCCCAGGGCGGCACGGGTGGGCGCGGGCGGCACCCCGTCAGCGCCGGGCCGCGCGACCAAGCCCCCAGCACCGACCCCGCCCACCGGGCCACGCGCCCAACCCCAACGCCTCCGACACCGGCCGCGCGGCCTACGCGCTACGCGGCTTCCCGGTGCCGCCGACGCCGTACCCGCTGCTCCACCGCCGCCGGCGACTCCGGCGCACGCGGCGGCCGGGACACGGCGTCCGCCGCCGCGCAGGACGCCAGCAGGTCACGCATGGACACCCCGGCGAGTACGAACGGCCGCGGCTGGACCTCGACCTTGGGCTCGGTGGCCGACATGGACGCCTCCTGAGGACCGGGGCGGGCGTAGTTAGGTACACCTAACTACAGACTGGATACCATGTGACCACGCGCGAGACACCGAACGCAACATCTTGCCGACGTCTTGTCGGAACCTTCATCCGATGCCCATCCGGCCCTCAGGCCACCAGCACGCCCAGATCCACCGACGCCCACCGTTCCCCCAGACCGGTGACGGTCACCTGCCGCACCTCGTCCGTCGTGTCCCCGACCGCCCGGTGGATCCTGACCTGGAGCCGCTCGTCGGCCAGCTCCTCGACCTTGCCCTCGCCCCACTCCACGACGACCACCGACTCGGGCAGCGACACATCGAGGTCGAGGTCCTCCATCTCGTCGAGCCCGCCGCCGAGCCGGTAGGCGTCGACGTGGACGAGCGGCGGACCGTCCCCCAGGGACGGATGGACGCGGGCGATCACGAAGGTCGGGGAGGTGACGGCCCCCCGGACCCCGAGCCCCTCACCGAGCCCACGAGTCAGCGTCGTCTTGCCCGCGCCGAGCTCCCCGCTGAGCATCACGAGGTCGCCGGCGCGCAGCAGCTTGGCCAGGCGGCGGCCCAACTCCCGCATCTGTTCGGGGGAGTTGACGATCAGCTCGGTCTCAGCCGGGTTGTGCGGTGCTGCTGGTGCTTCCATAACCACCCACCGTAGCCCCTGCGGGCACGGCACCCGCGCGGGTGAGCAGGTCAGCGAGGCGGTCGGTGACCACTTCCGGGTGTTCGAGCATCACCAGGTGCCCGGCGTCCGGCACGAGCACCAGCTCGGCCTCGGGCAGCAGGTCCGCGATGGCCTCGCTGTGCTCACTGGGCGTGACCAGGTCACCGATCCCGGCCAGCACCAGCACCGGCATGTCCTGGAAGCAGGCGAGCGCCTCGGTCTTGTCGTGGTCGGTGAAGGCCGGGTAGAACTCGGCGACCACGTCGATGGGCGTGCCCTCGATCATCCGCTCCGCGAACCGGGCGACCGCCGGGTCGACGTCCCGGGACGCGAACGAGTACCGCTTGATGATCCCGGCGAACAGATCGGCGGTGGCCCGCCGCCCCTTCTCCACCAGCTCCGCCCGCTGCCCCAGCGCCTTCAGCACGCCCGGCAGCACCCGCCGCACCGCGTTGACGCCCGCGACCGGCAGCCCGAAGTTGACCTCCCCGAGCCGCCCGGACGACGTACCGACGAACGCGGTGGCGACGACCCGCTCGCGGATCAGCTCGGGGTACTGCGCGGCCAGCGCCATCACCGTCATGCCGCCCATCGAGTGACCGACCAGCACGATCGGCCCCTCGGGCGCGGCCGCGTCGATGACGGCCTTCAGATCGCGCCCGAGCTGGTCGATGGTGACCGGCGTCTCGTCCCGCAGCTGGGCGGCCCCGCGCGCCGACCGCCCGTGGCTGCGCTGATCCCAGTGCACGGTCCGTACGACGCCCCGCAGGGCCGCCCGCTGGAAGTGCCAGGAGTCCTGGCTGAGGCAGTAGCCGTGGCTGAAGACGACGGTGACGGGCAGGGGTGCCTTGCGGCCGAAGAGCCGCCGTCGGCGGGGTGCCGGGCCGCCTTCCGGCTCGACGTCGTCGACCTCGTAGTACAGCTCGGTGCCGTCGTCGGCGGGTGCCCTGCCGGGGGTGCCGCGCAGCGCGCCGTACGGCCCTGCCGCGTCGAGGGCGAGCCGGGCCTTCGCCCGCATGCCGCGGCCCACGGTCATCCGCTCCAGGGCGACCCCGGCCGCGGCGCCCGCGGCGAGCACGCCTATCGCGGCGCCGGCGATACCGGTCGCCCGGCGCCAGCCTCCAGCCGCCCCCGAGGCGGAGGCGGCGACGGCCGCCGAGGCGGCACTCGCCACTGCCTCCGCACTGCTCTCGCTCACGAACCGCTCCTCTTCACCGGGTGCCGGATGGTGCCACGGGCACTGCCCCACCGGCGGGTCGTCCGTCTTGTTGTTCCTCGTTCACATGAACGCATGCCCACGCATACGTACCTTCACAGGGGTCGCGCTCCGTGGCGCGCTCAGCGACGGAAGTTCACCGGGACCCGTCCGAAGGGAGGGTGTGGCCCTCGTCCACATAGACGCGCGGAACGCGCGCTCCGATGCGCGTGACGATCTCGTACCCGATGGTGCCCGCGGCCTGCGCCCAGTCCTCCGCGGTGGGCTCGCCGCGGTCGCCGGGCCCGAAGAGCACCGCCTCCGTGCCCTCCTCGGGCTCGTCGCCGCCGAGGTCGACCACGAACTGGTCCATCGCGATCCGCCCCGCGACCGTCCGCCACTTGCCGCCGACCAGGACCGGGCCGGCCCCGGAGGCGTGGCGGGGGACGCCGTCGGCGTAGCCCAGGGGGACCAGGCCGAGGGTGGTCTCGCCGGGGGTCGTGTAGTGGTGGCCGTAGCTCACGCCGTGTCCGCCCGGGACGTGCTTGACCAGGGCGAGCGAGGCGGCGAGCGTCATCACCGGGCGCAGCCCCAGGTCGGCCGGGGAGCCGATCTGCGTGTTCGGCGTGAGCCCGTACATCGCGACACCCGGGCGGACGAGGTCGAAGTGGGACCCCGGGAGGGTGAGCGTGGCCGGGGAGTTGGCGATGTGCCGCACCTCGGGCCGCACGCCCCGCTGCTCGGCGTACGCCACCATCTCGCGGAAACGGGAGAGCTGGGCGGCGTTCGACGGATGGCCGGGCTCGTCGGCGCACGCGAAGTGCGACCACAGCCCGGTGATCCGCACCAGCCCCTCGGCCTCAGCCCGCAGCGCCTCGGCGACCAGTTCCGGCCAGTCGGCGGGCTGGCAGCCGTTGCGCCCGAGGCCGGTGTCGGCCTTGAGCTGCACGCGCGCGGTCCGCCCGGCGAGCCGGGCGCCCTCGACGACCTCCCGCAGGGCCCACATCCCGCTCAGTGACACGTCCAGACCGGCCTCGACGGCCTCCCGCCAGGGCCCGCCGGGCGTCCACAGCCAGCACATGATCCTGACGTCGTCCGGCAGCCCGGCCTCGGCGCGCAGCGCCAGGGCCTCCTCGGGCGTGGCGGTGCCGACCCAGGGGGCGCCCGCCTCGACGGCGGCCCGGGCGCACGGGAACGCGCCGTGGCCGTATCCGTCGGCCTTGACCACGGCCATGAACGCCGCGCCCGGCGCCTTGGCGCGCAGGGCCCGGACGTTGGCCCGCAGCGCGGACAGATCGATCTCGGCGCGGGCACGCGGCGACGCGGCGGCGGGCGGCTGTGCAGTCTCACTCATCGCGCCCAGTGTCTCAGAGCCCTCGAACACCCCCTAAGAGCCGTGCCGCGCCCCTCCCCCGGCCCCGAGCCGACCGCTCCCCGGGGGGCAGGGCGCCCGGCCGGCGCCCCTACCCCCGCAGCACGTCCCGCCACGCCCCCGGCACAGCCGACGCCACGTCATGTGCGCCCACCGGTGCCCCGTCCGCCGCGAACCGCCCGGCGAGCCCGTGCAGATACGCTCCCGCGCTGCCCGCGTCCAAGGCCGACAGGCCCGCCGCCAGCAGCGATCCGGCCAGCCCCGACAGCACGTCACCGCTTCCGGCCGTGGCGAGCCAGGGTGTGCCGGTGGAGTTCACCCGGGCGGCCCCGCCCCGCGCGCCCACCACCACGGTCGTGGACCCCTTCAGCAGCACCGTCGCCCCGTACCGTGCCGCCAGTTCCCGCGCGGAGGCCAGCCGGGCCGCCTCCACCTCCTCGCGCGCCACGCCCAGCAGCGCGGCCGCCTCGCCCGCGTGCGGTGTCATCAGCGTCGGCGCCGTACGCCCCCGCACCGCGTCGACCTCCGCCAGCCGCAGCCCGTCCGCGTCGAGCAGCACGGGCACGTCCGTCTCCAGCACCTCCGCCACGGCCCCGGCGTCGTCCCCGGCCCCCGGCCCGACGACCCACGCCTGCACCCGACCGGCCCGCCGGGGCCCGTCGTCCGACACGAGGGTCTCGGGGAAGCGCGCGAGGACGGCGTCCCCGGCGGGCCCGACGTACCGTACGGCCCCCGCGCCGCCCCGCAGCGCGCCGGCCACCGCCAGCACGGCGGCCCCCGGATAGCGCGCCGACCCGGCGGCGATCCCGACGACCCCGCGCCGGTACTTGTCGCTCTCGGCGCCCGGCACCGGCAGCAGGCGCGCCACGTCGGCGTGCTGCAAGGCCTCCAGTTCGGGTTCGGCGGGCAGTTCGAGGCCGATGTCGACGAGCCGCACCGACCCGGCGTACTCCCGCGCCGGATCGATCAGCAGGCCCGGCTTGTGCGTCCCGAAGGTCACCGTGAGATCGGCCCGTACGGCCGCGCCGCGCACCTCACCGGTGTCCGCCTCCACCCCGCTGGGCAGGTCGACGGCGACCACGGCGGCCCGGGACTCCTCGGCGACGGCGGCCAGCGCGGCGGCGTCCGGCCGCAGCCCGCCTCTGCCGCCGATCCCGACGATGCCGTCGACGACGAGGTCGGCCCGCCGCACGGGCGCCTCGGCCGCGTCGGGCGCGACGGTGGTGCCGCCCGCCCGCCGCAGCGCGGCCAGCCCGCCGGCGTGCGTCCGCCCGGGCGCGAGCAGCACGGCCGTCACGCCGGCCCCGCGCCGGGCCAGCCGTGCTCCCGCGTACAGGGCGTCACCGCCGTTGTCCCCGCTGCCGACCAGCAGCACGACCCGACGCCCGTACACCCGGCCCAGCAGGTCCGCGCAGGCGGCGGCGAGCCCGGCGGCGGCCCGCTGCATGAGCGCCCCTTCCGGAAGCCGAGCCATCAGCTCCCGCTCGGCGGCCCTGACGGTGTCCACACAGTAGGCAGTACGCATGGCTCTACCCCTACCCCCACTCCTACCCCTCCGCCACCACCACCGCCGAAGCCACTCCGGCGTCGTGACTCAGCGACACGTGCCAGGACTGGACGCCCAGTTCGGCCGCCCGCGCGGCGACGGTCCCCCGCACCCGCAGCCGGGGCTGTCCGCTGTCCTCCACCCATACCTCCGCGTCCGTCCAGAGCAGCCCCGCCGGCGCCCCCAGCGCCTTGGCGAGCGCCTCCTTCGCCGCGAAGCGCGCCGCCAGTGAGGCCGGCCCCCTCCGCTGACCGCTCGGCAGCAGCAACTCGCTCTCCACGAACAGCCGTTGCGCCAGCCCGGGCGTCCGCTCCAGCGACGCCGCGAACCGGTCGATCTCGGCCACGTCGATACCGACCCCGATGATGCTCATAGGCGCACCTTACGGACCTCCCGCCCCTTGCGACGCGGCGGTGTCGCAGCGGGATGCGACGAACGCATGTCCATGATCTGATGGTTGCTCACCCTATTGGCATATGGTCACTCATCTGGGGTAATGACCGGATGACGCGGCGTCATGACGAGCGTGAGTTCCTGGCCAAGGTTCGCAGGCCCAGGCTGTTCGGGGTGATCGGTGGCTGGATGGGGATCTCCACCGGGATCACCCTCTCGGTGATCCCCTTCTGGCTGGCGGGGAGCCTGGAGCGGGGCTCGGCGTCCTGGTACGTGGTGGCGCTGACGGTTCTCGCTCCCGTCAGCCTGGTGTACGCGGTCGGCGTGAACAGGACCGCGGGCAAGCACATGGTCGCCCGCATGCGCACCCGCCTGAGCGCCGACGAACCGCTGGAGGAGCACGGATACGTCCTGTATCTGCGCCCGTTCGGAGTCGACGGCGTGCTGTTCCACACGGACCGTCCCGGCGGCGGCAACATCGCGAGTTCGCTGGCGAGTTACTTCGCGTATTCGGAGTCCGATCGGAACGAGACCTGGGAGGACCGGCTCGTGCGGCTGTTCTGGCGGTTCGGCCAGGTGGTCGCGGTCGGCCGCCCGGGGGAGCCCTATCCGCTGCCCGGTGCCCGGCGCTTCTATCTGCCCGACGCCGGAGAGGACTGGAAGGGGGAGGTCAGCAAGGCCATCCGACGGGCCCGGCTGGTGGTGCTCGTCGCGGCCGCCGGCCGGGACGCGTCCAGGGCCGCGGGCACGTTGTGGGAGTACACCGAGGCCGTACGCCTCCTGCCGCCCTCCCGGCTGCTGCTCGTGGTTTGCGACGAACGCGCGGGCTACGAGCGGTTCCGCGCCGGGGCCCGCGAGCACTTCGCCCGGCGGGGCGCCCGGCTGCGCGCCGAGAACGCCCGGACCGCCCAGACCGCCGAGAACGCCGAGAACGCCGAGATCACCGTGTTGCCCCCGGCGCCCGCCCTCCCCGAGTACCCGCGGCTGAGCCGTCCCGCCAAGCTGCGGGACGGCTTCCCGGTCCGCGGAGTCGTCCACTTCGACGATCACTGGAGGGCGCGTCTCACGCCGTTCGACCCCACCGCCCAGCCCGGGGCCACCCAGCGCGCCCGCTGGAAGGCGACGGTCCGGACCGTGGTCGACCCCTTCCTGGACACGGTGGAGCGCTCACTGCCCGGCGAGACGGTGCGTCCCACGAGGTTCCGCTGGCACTGGCACCTCGCCGCCCTCCTGGTCCTCGGTTACGGCCTGCTCATCTGGCTCGCCCTGATCCCCAACTGGGACCGCCTCCTGGTGTCGGAGAGGGCGGCCTTGTGCGGGACGTTCGTGTACTCGCTGCTGACCGCGGCCCGGATCGCCACCTCCGCACACGACGTGAGCCGGTCCGACGTGCAGGTCCGGCTGCCCCGCCGGGAGGGCGGCGAGCAGACGGGTGCGGCCTACCCGTTCCTGGGCGAGCGCATCGTCACCCGGAGTGTCGGGCGCTGGCCCGGCCGGTTCGGCCTCCGCCTCTGGGTCGGACTGCGGCACCGGGACGAGACCGGTGCCTATGTGGAGGCCCCGCCGCGCCGCCGTCCGTGGCAGCCCCGGCGCCTGCGGCTGGTACGGATCCACACCAGCACCGTTCCGGGACGGTTCTCGCTCATGAGCATCCGGGCGGACGTCCTGCGGGTCGAGGAGTGGCAGCGGGCGCCCGGGCGGACACCGGTGCAACTCTTCCTGCGGGGCTGTGTCCGCCTGTCCGGCGTCCTGGGCTGCGGCATCGGTGCCGTCATCGCCGTCGTCCAGGGGCGCGTCGCCGGCCACGCCCTCCCGTACACGGCGGGGGTCGCCCTGCCGGCGTCATGGCTGTTGACCGGCGCGGTCCGGGACTTCCGGCAGGTGGCCCAGATCTACCAGCGTCCGCGCGTCCCGTCCGACCTGCGGCGGACTCCGTACACGCTCTACCTCCGCCCCCGGTCCGACGACGGTCCGCCCGCCTCCGTCTGGTCGGGCCCCCTCGACGACGACCTGGACGCCGTCTTCTCCCCCACGGCGACGCTGCGGGTCACCTCCTGCGTCGAGGGGCCGCCTCCGCCTCCCGGCCTGGCCCGGCTCCCCCTCCCGTCGGCCACCTGGCAGGCCACCCTCACCACCGCCCTCCCCCTGGCCCACCTCGTCCTGTTCCCCGCCTGCGGCACCGCCCCCGACACGCTTCGGCAGCTGACCGAAGCCGTCCGCCTCGTCCCGCCGCACCGGCTGCTCCTCCTCCTGCCCACGACGGAGAACGCCGAGGAGGCCTACGACGCCTTCCGCGCCGCCGCCGACACCGCGCTCGCCGCCCTCCCCCACCCCCTCCGCCTGCCCGCCGCACCGCCCGCCGACGTGCCCGAAGGCCTCCGGGAACCCGCGCTGCTCGCAGCCGTCCACTTCACCGACGACTGGACGCCCGCCCTGCTCCGCTTCCGCCCCGTCGAACCCGGTCTCACCCGCCACGAGGAGCTGCTGCGCCTGCGCGCGGAACTCCAGCCGCTCCTCGACCGCCTGAACGCCCCTCCGGCACAGCCGCCCCGCCCGGCCGAAGCCGAATGACGCCCCTCGACGGCACTGTCACAGCTGCCTGCTAGCCTGCGGCGACTCGGTCACAAAGGTCAGAACAGTCACCAGTCACAGCAGCCACACACAGCAACAGCAGTCACACCAGCAACCGCCGCGCGCCCTGGGGGGCCAGCCCGCGCGCCGCGGCCGGCCACGCCAGGGGGCGGAGGAATGAGCAGTACCAGCAGCGGCAGACCCATGGGCTCCGCCGGGCCGACCTTCGACCCGTACGACAACACACCCGAGCTGATCCCGCTGCGCAGCGCCGCGCAGGCCGGCCACTGGCCCGCCGTCCGGGCCTTCTTCGCGGGCCTCGACTCCGCCGACAAGGTCTGCGCGGCCTCCTCCCTCCTCGCCGACATCCCCGGCGTGGAGAACCTCCTGGAGCGGGCGGTCGCCGAACTGCCCGGCGACCCGCTGCCGCGCACCCTCCTCGCCGAGCGGTACGTGCACATCGGCTGGGGCATCCGCAGCGCCGCCCGCGCCAAGCACGTCTCGCGGGAGCAGTTCGACCAGTTCCACGCCTGGCTGCGCCGCGCCGAGCAGATCCTGATCGACGTCTGCGCCGAGCAGCCCGCGTACGCCCCGGCCTGGACGGTCCGGCTGACGACCGCGCGCGGCCTGGAACTGGGCCAGGCCGAGACACGCCGCCGCTACGACCGGCTGTCCGCCCACCACCCCCACCACTACCGCGCGCAGACGCAGTTGCTCCAGCAGCTGTGCCCCAAGTGGAGCGGCTCCTGGGAGGACGCGCACGGCTTCGCCGCGGAGTGCACCAAGGCCGCCCCCGACGGCTCGAACACCGGCGCGCTGGTGGCGCTCGCCCACATCGAGCACTGGCTCGACCTGGACGGCGGCTCCGACAGCGCCTACATGCGGGGCATACCGGTCCGCGACGACCTGCGCTTCGCCGCCCAGGTCTCCGTCCTGCACCCCGCCTACCGGCCCGACTGGTCCTCCGTCGGCGCGCACAGCGCGTTCGCGCTGGCCTTCTCGCTCGGCGGCCACTTCGCGGACGCGGCGCCGCACTTCGCCTTCCTCGGCGACCGCGCCTCCGAGTTCCCGTGGGACTACATGAGCGACAAGAAGGCCGCGTTCCTGAAGTTCCGCAAGTCCGCGACGGAAGCCTGAGGGGGCAGGGCACATGACGACCGAACTGCACGGCCACGACGACCTCACCGCCCTCGACGGCCTGGTCTCCCACACCACCGTCCAGGGCATCCCCACCCTCTACGCCCCGGCCTCCGGCAACGAGATCACCGCCGGCCTCTTCTTCCGGGTGGGCCGCGCCGACGAGACCCTGGCCACCGCCGGGATCACCCACCTCGTGGAACACCTCGCGCTGCACCGCCTCGGCCTGTCCGACCTGCACTACAACGGCGCGACCGCGAACGCGTACACGCTCTTCCACGTCACCGGCAGCGCCGAGGAGGTCGTCTCGTACCTCAACAGCGTCTGCGCGGGCCTGCGCGACCTGCCGATGGACCGGCTGGAGACCGAGAAGGAGATCCTGCGCACGGAGGCCGCCGGCCGCGGCGGCGGCCCCCAGCACCAGATGCCGCTGTGGCGCTACGGCGCCCAGGGCTACGGCCTGTCCAGCTACAGCGAACTCGGCACCTGGAGCCTGACCCCGGAACAGGTCCGCCACTGGGCCGGGACCCGCTTCACCCGCGACAACGCGGTGCTGTGGATCACCAGCGACCGGGTTCCGGACGGCCTCGACCTCACGCTGCCCGCCGGCACCCGCTTCCCGGCCCCCGCCGCGACCAGCGCCCTGCCGGTCACCCCCGCCTACATCCGGGGCGACGACGGCCAGGTGGTCTTCACCTCGGTGCTGCGCCGTTCCACCGCGGCCTCCGTCTTCGCGGACGTCCTCGCCCGGGCGCTCTTCCAGGACCTGCGCCAGGAGGGCGGCTACTCCTACTCGGCGGACGCCGACTACTCCCCGCGCGACGCCGACTTCGCCACCCTCACCGCGTACGCCGACGCGCTGCCGCAGAAGCAGGGCGCGGTCGTCGGCGGTTTCATCGACACCCTCGCCCGCCTGCGCGTGGGCCGTATCGAGCAGTCCGAACTGGACTCCGTCCGCGCCAAGCTCCTCAAGATGTACGACACTCCCGACCTCGGGGCGGCCACGCTGCCGTCGTACGCGCTGAGCCTGCTGCTCGGGCACCGGATCCTCTCCCCCGAGCAGCACAAGGCCGAGCTGCACGCGGTGACCCTCGCCGATCTGCGCGAGGTGGCCCGGGAGGCGTGGGACGCCGGGCTGCTCCAGGTGCCGGGGCGGGGCGTGGACTGGGCGGGCCTGACCCTGGCCCCCCAGTACTCCTCGGCCGCCGTCGCCGGTACCCGCCACCAGTCCCTGGAGGACGAACGGGTCACCCTGGTCATCGGCACCGAGGGCGTGACCCTGCTGACGCCCGAAGGCCCCGTCACCGTGCGCTACGACGCCTGCGCCGCGATGACCGCCCGCCCGGACGGCGGCCGCGCCCTCACCGGCCACGACGGCTTCTCGGTCACCGTGGAGCCGACCCTGTACAAGGGGATCACCCCGGAGCGGATCGCCGCGCTGGACGCGGCCGTCCCGGCCCACGCGGTCGTGCGCATGCCGCCCCGCGCCCCGGACCAGGTCCCCCAGCCCCGCGCCCGCGCCCGCGCCGCCACCGGCCCCGCCCGCTCCACCTGGCCGTGGACCGTGGGCCTGTGGCTGGTGGGCCTGCTGGCCGCGTGCTGGGGGCTGCTCTGCGCGGTGGTCACAGCGGACGAGGCGGCCGCGACGGCCCCGGAGTGGGACGCGGTGATCGGCGTGTGGATCATGGAGGTCCCGCTGGCACTGGTGACCTGGAAGCTGTACGCGGCCCGAAAGCGCCGACGGCGGTAAGGCTCAGGGGGGTGGGGCCGTGTCAGAACACGGCCCCACCGCCGGGGGCCCCTCGGAGCCCCTACTCGACCGTCACCGACTTGGCCAGGTTCCGCGGCTGGTCCACGTCGTTGCCCCGGGCCGTCGCCAGCTCACAGGCGAACACCTGCAACGGCACGGTCGCCACCAGCGGCTGAAGCAGCGTCGGCGTGACCGGCACCCGCACCAGATGGTCCGCGTACGGAACGACCGCCTCGTCCCCCTCCTCCGCGATCACGATCGTCCGCGCCCCCCGCGCCCGGATCTCCTGGATGTTGGACACGATCTTGTCGTGCAGCACCGACCGCCCCCGGGGCGACGGCACGACCACCACCACCGGCACGTCCTCCTCGATCAGGGCGATCGGCCCGTGCTTCAGCTCGCCCGCCGCGAAGCCCTCGGCGTGCATGTACGCCAGTTCCTTCAGCTTCAGCGCGCCCTCCAGCGCCACCGGGTAGCCCACGTGCCGCCCCAGGAACAGCACGGTGTCCTTGTCGGCGAGCGAGCGCGCCAGCTCCCGTACCGGCTCCATGGTCTCCAGGACCCGATCGACCTCACCGGAGATCTGCGCGAGGTCACGGATCACGGCCCGGATCTCGTCGCCCCACTTGGTGCCGCGCACCTGGCCCAGATAGAGCGCGACCAGGTAGCAGGCCACCAGCTGGGTCAGGAACGCCTTCGTCGAGGCGACCGCGACCTCCGGCCCGGCGTGCGTGTACAGCACCGCGTCCGACTCGCGCGAGATGGTGGAGCCGTTGGTGTTGCAGATCGCCAGCACCTTGGAGCCCTGCTCACGGGCGTGCCGCAGCGCCATCAGCGTGTCCATGGTCTCGCCGGACTGCGAGATGGCGATGACCAGTGACCGCGCCCCGAGGATGGGATCCCGGTAGCGGAACTCGCTGGCCAGCTCCACCTCGCACGGGATGCGCGTCCAGTGCTCGATGGCGTACTTGGCGATCAGCCCCGCGTGGAAGGCCGTACCGCACGCGACGATGACGACCTTGTCCACCTCGCGCAACTCGGCCGCCGAGATGCGCAGCTCGTCGAGCGTCAGCGAGCCGTTCGCGTCGATGCGTCCCAGCAAGGTGTCCGCGACCGCCTTGGGCTGCTCGGCGATCTCCTTGAGCATGAAGTAGTCATAACCCCCCTTTTCCGCGGCCGACGCGTCCCAGTCGATGTGGTAGGAGCGCACCTCGGCCGGGGCGCCGTCGAAGCCGGTGACCGTCACCCCGTCCCGCCGCAGCTCCACCACCTGGTCCTGACCCAGCTCGATCGCCGACCGCGTGTGGGCGATGAACGCGGCGACGTCCGAGGCGAGAAAGGCCTCGCCTTCTCCAACGCCCACCACCAGCGGCGAGTTCCGTCGCGCGCCCACGACCACGTCGGGCTCGTCCGCGTGCGCCGCGACCAGTGTGAACGCGCCCTCCAGCCGCCGGCACACCAGCCGCATGGCCTCCGCCAGGTCGGCCGTGACGGAGAACTCCTCGGCGAGCAGATGGGCCACGACCTCGGTGTCCGTCTCGGAGAGCAGTTCGTGCCCGCGCTCGGCCAGTTCCGCCCGCAGCACCGCGAAGTTCTCGATGATGCCGTTGTGCACGACGGCGACCCGGCCCGCGTTGTCCAGATGCGGATGCGCGTTCGCGTCCGTCGGCCCGCCGTGCGTGGCCCACCGGGTGTGCCCGATCCCCGTCGTCCCGGTCGGCAGCGGCCGGTCGACGATCTCCTTCTCCAGGTTGACGAGCTTGCCCGCCTTCTTGGCGGCGGCGAGCCCGCCGTCCGCGAGCACGGCGACGCCCGCCGAGTCGTACCCCCGGTACTCCAGTCGCTTCAGCCCGGCCATCACGACCTCGAGCGCCGACTGCGACCCCACGTATCCCACGATTCCGCACATGCGCCGCAGCCTACGGCGCGATCGCGGCTCAAAAAGGCCCGCGCGTGCCCGAATTCGGAAATTCCCACGGCCGTACGACGCCTTGTACGTCCCTCTCCACGCCCGTACGCCCCTGGTCGCCCACGGAAAGAGGTGACGGACCCCACCCGCCATCCCGTTCGAACTCCGTTAACAATGGACTGTGATCTCTCCGGTCTCCTCGATCCCCCAGAGCGCCCACCGGCACCGGCCGGAGGCGACTCCCTACGTCGACCTCACCCGCCCCGAGTGGAGCGCGCTGCGCGACAAGACACCGCTGCCGCTGACCGCCGAGGAGGTCGAGAGACTGCGCGGCCTGGGCGATGTCATCGACCTCGACGAGGTCCGTGACATCTATCTGCCGCTCTCCCGCCTCCTCAACCTCTACGTCGGCGCCACCGACGGCCTGCGCGGCGCCCTGAACACCTTCCTCGGCGAGCAGGGCTCCCAGTCCGGCACCCCGTTCGTCATAGGCGTCGCCGGCTCGGTCGCCGTGGGCAAGTCCACCGTCGCCCGACTGCTCCAGGCCCTGCTCTCCCGCTGGCCGGAGCACCCCCGCGTGGAACGCGTCACCACCGACGGCTTCCTGCTGCCCACCCGGGAACTGCAAGCCCGGGGCCTGATGTCGCGGAAAGGTTTCCCCGAGTCCTACGACCGCCGCGCCCTGACCCGTTTCGTCGCCGACATCAAGGCCGGCAAGGACGAGGTGTCGGCGCCCGTCTACTCCCACCTCATCTACGACATCGTCCCCGACCAGCGGCTCACCGTCCGCCGCCCCGACATCCTCATCGTCGAGGGCCTGAACGTCCTGCAGCCCGCCCTCCCCGGCAAGGACGGCCGCACCCGCGTCGGTCTGGCCGACTACTTCGACTTCAGCGTGTACGTCGACGCCCGCACCGAGGACGTCGAACGCTGGTACCTCAACCGCTTCCGCAAGCTGCGCGAGACGGCCTTCCAGGACCCCTCGTCCTACTTCCGCAAGTACACCCAGGTCTCCGAGGAGGAGGCCCTCGACTACGCCCGCACGATGTGGCGCACCGTCAACAAGCCCAATCTCGTCGAGAACATCGCCCCCACGCGGGGCCGGGCCACCCTGGTCGTCCGCAAGGGCCCCGATCACAAGGTGCAGCGCCTCAGCCTGCGCAAACTGTGACCGCTACCCTGCCTGCATGCTGCATCTGCGCCTGATCACGCCGTCGGCGGAGACCGACGACGTGGTCCGCCTGATCGAGAACACCGTCGGCACCACCCACCTGGTGGTGCTGCCGGGCGCCGCCCGCAACCCGGCCGGCGACGTCGTGCTGTGCGACGTGGCACGTGAGGCGGGCGACGGACTCCTCTCAGCGCTCCAGGAGTTCGGCCTGGACACCAATGGCTCGATCGCCGTGGAGAACATCGACCTGTCGCTGTCCAAGCGCGCTGCCAAGGCCCGGGCGGAGGCCCCGGGCGAGGGCGCGGACGCGGTGCTCTGGGAGCACCTGGCGGACGAGACCCACGAGGAGTCGACGCTCTCCGTCACGTACATCGCGTTCATCACCCTCGCCACGATGATCGCGGCCTGCGGTGTGGTCCTGGACAACGCGATCCTGATCGTGGGCGCCATGGCGGTGGGCCCGGAGTTCGGCCCGCTGGCGGGCGTGTTCACGTCGATCGTCCAGCGGGCCCCGCGGCTGGCGCTGCGTTCACTGATCGCCCTGCTGGTCGGCTTCGCCGTGGCCATGGCGGCGACGGTGGGCTTCAGCCTCTTCATGGACGCGATCGACCTGTTCAGCATGGAGCGGTTGGAGGCCGACCGTCCCCAGACCGCCTTCGTCTACGCCCCCGACGCCTTCTCGTTCATCGTGGCGGTCCTCGCCGGCGCGGCCGGCACGCTCTCCCTGACGTCCGCCAAGTCGGGCGCCCTGGTGGGCGTGGCCATCTCGGTGACGACGGTGCCGGCCGCCGCCAACGCGGCGGTGGCCCTCAGCTACGGCGACACCGGACAGACCTGGGGCTCCACGCAGCAGCTCCTGCTGAACCTGCTCGGCATCATCCTGGCGGGCACCGCGACCCTGCTGACGCAGAAGTGGCTCTGGTCCCGCCGGCGCGTGAGAAGGGCGCCGGTCTCCTAGTTCCGTCCGGGGTCCGCAGTCGGCTCGGCCTTGGTGAAGAGGACCTCGCGGGCCTGCTCCGCGGCGCGGGTGATGCTCTCGCTGATGAAGTCGGAGAAGCGGGCGATGTTCTCGAGGCGGACGGCGGCCGAGGTGTCGGGGCCGAGGATGTCGACGCCCTGCCGCGCGATCTCGGCGAGCTGGGCGCTGGACCGGGCGGCGGCCATCGTCGACTGGTACCAGACGTCGTTGTCGACGACGTAGCGCTCGCGGCGGCGTTCGTCGCGTTCCCGGCGGATGAGGCCCTGGCTGTCGAGGAACGCGATCGCCTTGGAGACGGACGCCGGGCTGACCTGGAGGCGCTGGACGAGTTCGGACGCGGTGAGACTGCCCGCGTCGGTGGTGAAGAGGCAGGTCAGCACCCGGGCCGTCATCTTGGGCAGGCCCTGTTGCATGAAGAGGGTGGTGAACGTCTCCTCGTACTCGCGTACGGCCTCGGTGTCGCGCCCGTCGGCCTGTGCGGGCGTCTGCTGCCCTCTGGGCGCGGCCTGCCTGCGCCGGTGGGCGCGGCGCTCGGTGGCGCGGTGGGCCAGGTCGGCGCGGTAGGCGGTCGGGCCACCGTTGCGCATGACCTCGCGCGTGATCGTCGAGGTCGGGCGGTCGAGACGTCTGGCGATCTCCGCGTAGGAGAGGTCGTCGGCCAGCCCGAGTGCGATCTGCTGGCGTTCCTGCTGGGTGAGCCTGCCCCCTGGCATCGCTGTCCCCTTTCGTGCTCCCGGATGCCTCCAGCATAGCGTTCACTCGCCATCCATTGCAACGACCACGCCCCGATTGTTGCGTTAGATCTAACGTCATTGCAATGAAATTCCTCCTCTCACCTGCAACAACGCCAATGGCATGCAACGAGCCTGTTGATGGATCCCTGAATGCAACGTAGCTTTTCCACTGTCAGAAACGACGCCGAGCGCAGGAGCACACCATGCAGAAGTTCGACACCTCCGCCCCGATCTCCGCCGTCCTGGACATCCCCGCCGGGCGCGTGCAGTTCATCGCCGCCGACCGGAGCGACACCACGGTCGAGGTCCTGCCCGCGAACGCCGCGAAGAGCCGCGATGTGAAGGCGGCCGACCAGGCCAAGGTCGCATACGACGACGGCGTCCTGCGGATCGAGGTCCCGATGCCGAAGAACCAGTACCTCGGCCCCTCCGGCTCCATCGAGGTGACGGTCCAGCTGCCCACCGGATCCCACATCGAGGCGAAGGCCGCCGCCGCGGAGTTCCGGGGCGTCGGACGATTCGGCGACGTCACCTTCGAGGGCGCGCACGGCTCGGTCAAGATCGACGAGGCCGCGAGCGCCCGCCTCACCGCCCTCGCCGGTGACGTCTCGGTCGGCCGCCTGGGCGGCTCCGCGGAGATCAGCACCCAGCAGGGCGACATCCGGATCACCGAGGCGGTGCGCGGCACGGTCGTGCTGACCACCCAGATGGGCGACGTGTCGGTCGGCGCCGCCCGCGGAGTCTCCGCCTCCCTGGACGCCGGCACCGGCTACGGCCGCGTCCAGAACGCGCTCAAGAACACCGAAGGCGCCGCCGCCGGCCTGGCCATCCGCGCCACCACCGGCCACGGCGACATCACCGCCCGCAGCCTGTGACCCGCAGCCTGTACAGAGGAGCACCCACCATGACGAACCCGGCCATCGCGGCGAGCGGGCTGCGCAAGTCCTACGGCGAGAAGACCGTCCTCGACGGCATCGACCTGACGGTCCCCGAAGGGACGATCTTCTCCCTGCTCGGCCCGAACGGCGCCGGCAAGACCACCGCCGTCAAGATCCTCTCCACGCTGATCTCCGCCGACGGCGGCCGGGCGCGGGTCGCGGGCCACGACCTCGCCACCGACCCCCAGGCGATCCGCGCCACCATCGGCGTCACCGGCCAGTTCTCCGCCGTGGACGGCCTGATCACCGGCGAGGAGAACATGTGGCTCATGGCGGACCTGCACCACCTCTCCCGCAGGGAGGGCCGACAGGTCGCCGCCGAGCTGCTGGAGCGCTTCGACCTGGTCGACGCCGCGAAGAAGCCCGCCTCCACCTACTCCGGCGGCATGAAACGCCGCCTCGACATCGCCATGACCCTGGTCGGCGACCCGCGGATCATCTTCCTCGACGAACCGACCACCGGCCTGGACCCCCGCTCCCGCCACACCATGTGGCAGATCATCCGCGAACTGGTCTCCGACGGCGTCACCGTCTTCCTCACCACCCAGTACCTGGAGGAGGCCGACCAGCTCGCCGACCGCATCGCCGTGCTCAACGACGGGAAGATCGCCGCCGAGGGGAGCGCCGAGGAACTCAAACGGCTCGTCCCCGGCGGGCACGTCCGGCTCCGCTTCACCGACCCGGCCGCCTACCGGAGCGCCACCGGCGCGCTCCGCGAAGCCACCCGCGACGACGAGTCCCTCGCGCTCCAGATCCCCAGCGACGGCAGCCAGCGCGCACTGCGCTCGCTTCTCGACCGGCTGGACTCGACCGGCGTCGAGGCGGACGAACTGACCGTGCACACCCCCGACCTCGACGACGTGTTCTTCGCCCTGACCGGCGGCACCGACATCCCCGACCAGCCCAAGGAGACCGTCCGATGAGCACCGCGCAGGTTCCCGCCCACCCGTCCCGGCTCTCCCTCGCCGTCCGCGACTCGGCCACGATGCTGCGCCGCAACCTGCTGCACGCCCGGCGCTACCCGTCCCTCACCCTGAACCTGCTGCTCACGCCGATCATGCTGCTGCTGCTCTTCGTCTACGTCTTCGGCGGCGCGATGAGCGCGGGCGTCGGCGGCGGGGGCCGCTCCGACTACATCGCCTACATCGTCCCGGGCCTGCTGCTGATGACCATCGGCAGCACCGTGATCGGGACCGCGGTGTCCGTCTCGAACGACATGAACGAGGGCATCATCGCCCGCTTCCGCACCATGGCGATCCACCGCCCCTCGGTGCTCGTCGGGCACGTCGTCGGCAGCGTGCTCCAGTCGATCATGAGTGTGGTCCTCGTGGGCGCCGTCGCCGTGGCCATCGGCTTCCGCTCCACGGACGCCACGGTCGTGGAGTGGCTGGCCGCCTTCGGGCTGCTGGTGGTCTTCGCCCTGGCGCTCACCTGGATCGCCGTCGGCATGGGCCTGGTCAGCCCGAACGCCGAGGCCGCCAGCAACAACGCGATGCCGCTGATCCTGCTGCCGCTCCTGTCCAGCGCCTTCGTCCCGGTCGACTCCATGCCCGGCTGGTTCCAGCCGATCGCCGAGTACCAGCCCTTCACGCCCGCCATCGAAACCCTCCGGGGCCTGCTGCTCGGCAGCGAGATCGGCCACAACGGATGGCTCGCGGTCGTCTGGTGCCTGGGCCTCGCGGTGCTCGGCTACTTCTGGTCGACCTCGACGTTCAACCGCGACCCGAAGTAACCGCCGTGACAGCGCGGGCCACCCCGCAAACCGTCCACCCCAGGGCGGCGGACACCGACACCCCGTCGGAGTCCGCCGCCCTGTTCGTGTGCGGGTCGGCCGGCCCCCCGGACCACAGCCCCCAGCCCCGCAGCCGTCAGCCCAGCGCCGACTTCACCGCGTCGGCCAGCCGCCCGGCGACCGACTGCGCCTGCTCGATGTCCGCAGCCTCGACCATCACCCGGACCAGCGGCTCGGTCCCCGACGGCCGCAGCAGCACCCGCCCGGTCGACCCCAGCTCCCGCTCGGCCTCACCGACGGCGGCGGCCAGCTCGGCGGAGGAGGACACCCGGGACCTGTCCACGTCGGGCACATTGATCAGTACCTGCGGCAACCGCTCCATGACGGACACCAGCTCCCGCAGCGACTTCCCGCTCTGGGCGACCCGAGCCGCGAGCATCAGCCCCGTCAGCGTGCCGTCCCCGGTCGTCGCGTGATCCAGGATGATCACATGCCCGGACTGCTCACCGCCGAGCGCGTACCCGTGCTGCTTCATCTCCTCCAGCACATACCGGTCACCGACGGCGGCCTGCACCAGCTGGATGCCCTCCCGCTCCATGGCCAGCTTGAAGCCGAGGTTGGACATGACGGTCGCGACCACGGTGTCCGAGCGCAGCACCCCCCGCTCCCGCATGGCCAGCGCGAGCACGGACAGGATCTGGTCGCCGTCCACCTCGTCGCCGGTGTGGTCCACGGCCAGGCAGCGGTCGGCGTCCCCGTCGTGCGCGATACCGAGGTGGGCCCCGTGCTCGACGACGGCGGCCTTCAGCTTCTCCAGGTGGGTGGAGCCGCAGCCGTCGTTGATGTTGAGGCCGTCCGGCTCCGTGCCGATGGTGACGATCTCCGCGCCGGCCCGGGCGAACGCCTCCGGCGAGACCCGCGCGGCGGCGCCGTGCGCCTCGTCGAGGACGATCTTCAGCCCGTCGAGCCGGTTGGGCAGGACGGCGATGAGGTGGGCGACGTACCGGTCGAACCCCTCGTCGTACGAGCGCACCCGTCCCACGCCCGCGCCGGTCGGCCGGTCCCAGGGCGCGCCGGTGCGGTGCTCCTCGTAGACGGACTCGATCCGGTCCTCGAGCTCGTCGGCGAGCTTGTGGCCACCGCGGGCGAAGAACTTGATGCCGTTGTCGGGCATGGCGTTGTGGCTGGCGGAGAGCATCACGCCGAGGTCGGCGCCGAGCGCGCCGGTCAGGTACGCGACGGCCGGGGTGGGCAGCACGCCCACGCGCAGCACGTCCACACCCGCGCTGGCCAGGCCGGCGACCACGGCCGCCTCCAGGAACTCCCCGGACGCGCGCGGGTCCCGTCCGACCACCGCCGTCGGCTTGTGGCCCTCGAAGGTGCCCGCCTCGGCCAGCACATGCGCCGCCGCGACGGACAGACCGAGCGCCATCTCGGCCGTGAGATCCGCGTTGGCGACACCGCGCACGCCGTCCGTGCCGAAGAGTCGTCCCACTTGTCCTCCTGAGGAAGCGTCAGTTTCGGTAGCCGTTCGGCGTCTCGGATGGTCGGCGCGGCTCCCGCATCCGGGCATTTGATGCCCTGAACATCCGATCACACAAGCGTCTGAGCACCTTGTGCCGTTATACGCCCATGGCTGAGATAAGACGAACGCCCCGGCGGCACGTTGCGTGCCACCGGGGCGTTCGGAGTACGTGCAGGCAGCTCTGATCAGCGCTTGCTGTACTGCGGCGCCTTACGGGCCTTCTTCAGACCGGCCTTCTTGCGCTCGACCGCACGGTCGTCGCGGCGGAGGAAGCCGGCCTTCTTCAGCGGGCCGCGGTTGTTGTCGACGTCGGCCTCGTTCAGCGCGCGGGCCACACCGAGACGGAGGGCACCGGCCTGGCCGGAGACACCGCCACCGGCGATGCGGGCGATGACGTCGTAGCGACCCTCGAGCTCGAGGACCTTGAACGGCTCGTTGACTTCCTGCTGGTGCACCTTGTTCGGGAAGTAGTCCTCGAGGGTGCGACCGTTGATCTTCCACTTGCCGGAGCCCGGGACGATCCGGACGCGGGCGATGGCGTTCTTGCGGCGGCCCAGGCCGGCGGCCGGCTGGGGCTCGCCGAAGCGGGAGGCCAGGGACTCCGAGGTGTACTCGCCCTCGACGGGGACCTCGGACTCGGTGGTGTAGCTGTCGATGTCAAGCTCTTCGAGCGGCTGCTCGGCAGTGGTCTCGGCCACGGTTCTCCTCAGATTCTCTTGGCTTGGGGTGGGTGGCCGGACTTACTGCGCGACCTGGGTGATCTCGAACGGCTGCGGCTGCTGCGCGCCGTGCGGGTGCTGGTCACCCTTGTAGACCTTCAGCTTCGAGAGCATCTGACGGCCCAGCGAGTTCTTCGGGAGCATGCCCTTGACGGCCTTCTCGATGGCCTTCTCGGGGTTCTTGTCCAGCAGCTCGTCGTAGCGGACGGAGCGCAGACCACCCGGGTAGCCGGAGTGGCGGTACGCCATCTTCTGGGTCCGCTTGTTGCCGGAGAGGTGCACCTTGTCGGCGTTGATGATGATGACGAAGTCACCAGCGTCGACGTGCGGCGCGTAGATCGGCTTGTGCTTGCCGCGGAGCAGGGTGGCGGCGGTGGTGGCCAGACGGCCCAGGACGACGTCCTGAGCGTCGATGACGTGCCACTGGCGCGTCACATCGCCGGGCTTGGGGCTGTACGTACGCACGGTTCGTAGCCTTCGCTTCGAGTGAGTGGTCCTGACAGGTCACCGAAGACGATCACGACAGCCCTGACCGCACCGCGGTGACGCAAACCGCGTGCTGGTCGCTGGTCATCGGCCCGGTGGACCGGTGTAAGGGCCCGTCCCGTGAGAATGAGCAAGCCAATACACAACGAAGATGCAGGATACCCGTGGCGCGTCGGCCGGGTCAAAACGAGCCCGGCCGGCCCGTCCGTGTCACCGCGGGAACACCCCCCGTGACCACGCCCGGAGGTGGCCCGCGCCACATGTGCGGCCGCCCGGCCGGCCCCGCCGCCCGGCCCGGTCGCGGTGGCCAGCGGGAACGCCGTACCAACCACCCGGACATGTCGTCTTTGCCCGCACTCTTCCCCGGAACGCGGGGCGCGGCGGGGCCCGTTGAGGCGGAACAGCACACCCGCGGCCCCGTCTAAGATGCGGCCCATGAGCTATGGGCAGGGGGGACCTCCGTCCCAGTGGGATCCGTGGAAACCGAACTCCCAGCAGCCGTGGAGCAGCGGCGCAACGGATCCGGCACCGGACTGGGCCGCGCTCGCCGAGGCGTCCGAGACGCGCAACAAGCGCCGTCGGCTGTTCCTCATAGGCGGGGGCGCGCTCGCGACGATCGCCGTCGGCACGGCCGTGGCCATGGCCGTGGTGTCGGCGAACGACGGTGACGAGGCGGACAACCGGCCGACCTCCTCGCTGCCCGCCTCCGGGGACCTGCCGAGCGCGTCCACCGACCCGTCCTTCGCCCCGACCAGCGCCCCGCCGCCGCTGGACCCGAAGGAGTTCGTCTCCAGCAAGGACAAGGACACCGCCCCCAACGGGCCGGACATCCTCTTCCCGGGCACGCAGCTGACGATGGGCTCGGCGGTCTACAAGAAGGCCGCGAAGGCCGACACCACGAGCTGTGTCACCGCCGCCCAGGGCACCCTGCCCAAGGTCCTGACCGCCAACGGCTGCACCCGGTTCATGCGCGTCACCTACGTCAAGGACGGCGTCGCGGCGACGGTCGGCGTGGCCGTCTTCGACACCGAGGCCCAGGCCCTCAAGGCCAAGGCCGACGCCGACAAGAAGAGCATCGTCAAGGCCCTCGCCGGCGACGGCGTCAAGGCCTTCTGCAACGCCGCGATCTGCCGCTCGACGACCAATTCCTACGGCCGGTACGCCTACTTCACCCTCACCGGCTTCACCGACGGCAAGGACGTCACCACGAAGGACACGCAGGTCTTCACCACCGGTGACGACCTCGCCGAGTTCGCCTTCCAGCAGATCCGCCGCCGCGGCGAGACCCAGGCCTCGGCGGCGGCGAACCAGTAGCCCCGGCTACCGGCAGCACCCGGCCCCGGGCAGCGTCCGCTTGTTCCGCGCCTCCTTGGTGCGCGCGGCCAGCAGCTCGTCGGCCGGGTAGCCGACCTCCTCCAGAGTCAGCCCGTGCGGCCGTACGACGTGTACCGCCGAGTCCCTGACGCCCGCGGCGAGGACCTTGCCCGGCCAGTCCGGCGGCCGGTGCCCGTCGCCCACGAACAGCAGCGCCCCGATGAGCGAGCGCACCATGTTGTGGCAGAAGGCGTCCGCCCGGACGGTCGCGGTGACGATCCCGTCGTCGCCGCGCCGCAGACTCAGCTCCTGCAACGCGCGGATCGTCGTCGCCCCCTCCCGCTTCTTGCAGTAGGCGGCGAAGTCGTGCTCCCCGAGCAGCCGCCGCGCGGCCTCGTTCATGGCGTCGACGTCCAGCGGCCAGTCGTGCCACAGCACATGGTTGCGCAGCAGCGGATCCACACCGCCCGGATTGTCGGTGACCCGGTAGGCGTACCGCCGCCAGATCGCCGAGAACCGGGCGTTGAAGCCGCTGGGCGCCTCTCTGAGGGCCCACACCCGGACGTCCTTGGGCAGCCGCCCGGCGAGCCGCTTGAGCAGCTTCTCGTGGTGCTCGACCCACACCTCGCGCGGCAGATCGACATGGGCGACCTGCCCCCGGGCGTGCACGCCGGCGTCGGTCCGCCCGGCCACCGTCAGCTCGTACGTCTCCCGGGACCGGGTGACGGTCCGCAGGGCGTCCTCGATCTCCCCCTGGACGGTCCGCCGCCCGCCGGCCTGCTTGGCCCACCCGGAGAACTCGGTCCCGTCGTAGGAGAGGTCCAGGCGCACGCGCACGGACCCGGGCTGTACTTCGTCACTCACCTCTGCGTCCTCCCAGCGGCCGCGTCCTCGTCGGAAACGTGGAACGGGCCCGCCCCTGAGGGCGGACCCGTTCACAGCGAGACAGAGCCTCAGGCGTCCTTGGACTCCTCGGCCGGAGCCTCGTCGGCCTTCGCCTCGGCGGCGTCCTCGACGACGACCTCGTCGGACTTGGCCTCGGCGGCCTCGTCCTTCTTCAGGGCGTCTTCCTTGACGGCGCGCTTGGTGGCGGCCTCGGCCTCACCCGTCGCCTGCTGCGCCACGGTCAGCGCCTCGACCAGCTCGATGACGGCCATGGGCGCGTTGTCGCCACGGCGGTTACCGACCTTGGTGATGCGGGTGTAGCCACCCGGACGGTTCTCGTAGCGCGGGCCGATCTCGGTGAAGAGCGTGTGGACGATGCCCTTGTCCGTGATGACCTGGAGCACCTGACGGCGGTTGTGAAGGTCGCCCTTCTTCGCCTTGGTGATCAGACGCTCGGCGTACGGGCGCAGGCGGCGGGCCTTCGCCTCGGTGGTGGTGATACGGCCGTGCTCGAAGAGCGCCTTCGCGAGGTTCGCGAGGAGCAGCTTCTCGTGCGCGGCGCTGCCGCCCAGACGGGCACCCTTGGTGGGCTTCGGCATGGTTCTTCTCCTGTGTGTCTGCCCCGGCCGTATCAGGTACCGGGGTCAGTATCCGAGCGAGCGGTTGCCCGTCGGAGATCCGGGAGCGTCCCCGAAGGGGCGCTCCCGGAAGGGGCGCGGGGAACTGCGTGACCAGCCGCGGCCGGCCCGCAGGCGCAGTACTGCCCTCCCCGCGGAGCGTCTCAGTACTGCTCGGTCTCGACGAACCCGGCGTCCGCGTCGTCGTCCGCGCCGAAGGCGTCCGCAGCGGCCGTGGGGTCGAATCCGGGCGGGCTGTCCTTGAGGGCCAGGCCCATGCCGGCCAGCTTCGCCTTGACCTCGTCGATCGACTTCGCACCGAAGTTGCGGATGTCGAGGAGGTCCGCCTCGGAACGCGCGACGAGCTCACCCACGGAGTGGATGCCCTCACGCTTGAGGCAGTTGTACGACCGAACGGTGAGCTCCAGCTCCTCGATCGGCAGCGCCAGGTCGGCGGCGAGCGCGGCGTCCGTCGGGGACGGACCCATGTCGATGCCCTCGGCGTCGATGTTCAGCTCGCGGGCGAGACCGAACAGCTCGACCAGGGTCTTACCGGCGGAGGCCATGGCGTCACGCGGACGCATCGCCTGCTTGGTCTCGACGTCGACGATCAGCTTGTCGAAGTCGGTGCGCTGCTCGACACGCGTGGCCTCGACCTTGTACGTGACCTTGAGCACCGGCGAGTAGATCGAGTCGACCGGGATACGGCCGATCTCCTGGCCCACCTGCTTGTTCTGCACGGCGGAGACGTAACCACGGCCACGCTCGACCGTGAGCTCCATCTCCAGCTTGCCCTTGCCGTTGAGCGTGGCGAGGACCAGGTCGGGGTTGTGCACCTCGACACCGGCCGGGGGCGCGATGTCGGCGGCGGTGACCAGACCCGGGCCCTGCTTGCGCAGGTACATCACGACCGGCTCGTCGTGCTCCGAGGAGACGACCAGCTGCTTGATGTTGAGGATCAGGTCGGTGACGTCCTCCTTGACGCCCGGCACGGTGGTGAACTCGTGCAGGACGCCGTCGATCCGGATGCTGGTGACAGCCGCACCGGGGATCGAGGAGAGGAGGGTCCGACGCAGGGAGTTGCCGAGGGTGTAGCCGAAGCCCGGCTCCAGCGGCTCGATCACGAACCGGGAGCGGAACTCGTCGACGACCTCTTCGGTCAACGAGGGACGCTGAGCGATCAGCATGTTGCGATCCTTCTGTCAGGGGCGCCCGCTATTTGACGCCCTGAGGTACTACAAGAGTACGGGCGGCACGACCTGAAAGAGCCGTACCGCCCGGACCGAAAGCCGGTCGAGAGCGACCGCGTGTCAGACGCGACGACGCTTCGGCGGACGGCAGCCATTGTGCGGGGTCGGGGTGACGTCCTGGATGGAGCCGACCTCGAGGCCCGTGGCCTGCAGGGAACGGATGGCGGTCTCACGACCGGCGCCCGGGCCCTTGACGAAGACATCGACCTTGCGCATGCCGTGCTCCTGAGCGCGGCGGGCAGCCGACTCGGCGGCCATCTGCGCGGCGAACGGCGTGGACTTGCGGGAGCCCTTGAAGCCGACGTGGCCGGCGGAGGCCCAGGAGATCACGTTGCCGGCCGGGTCCGTGATGGACACGATCGTGTTGTTGAACGTGCTCTTGATGTGCGCCTGGCCGTGCGCGACATTCTTCTTTTCCTTGCGGCGCACCTTCTTGGCAGCGCCCTGACGTCCCTTGGGGGGCATGTCGAAAACTCCTACGGGAGGTGGTCGGTCCTACAGCGAAGACCGCTGGACGGCGAGTCCGCTGCGGACTACTTCTTGCCCGGCTTCTTCTTGCCGGCGATGGCGCGACGCGGGCCCTTGCGGGTGCGGGCGTTGGTGCTGGTGCGCTGACCGCGGACGGGCAGGCCGCGACGGTGACGCAGGCCCTGGTAGCAGCCGATCTCGACCTTGCGGCGGATGTCGGCCTGGATCTCGCGACGGAGGTCACCCTCGGTCTTGATGTTGTTGTCCACGTACTCGCGGATCGCGACGAGCTGCTCCTCGGAGAGGTCGCGAACGCGGGTGTTCGGGTCGACGCCGGTCGCAGCCAGCGTCTCCTGCGAGAGGGTCCGGCCGATGCCGAACACGTAGGTGAGGGCGACCTCCACGCGCTTGTCGCGCGGGATGTCAACACCGGAAACGCGTGCCATTCAATGGCTCCTGGTGATCTTCGGAGGTCTTCCGCAGAACCGGCTCCCAGCCGCCGTATGAGGTACGAACTGGGTCCCCGGCCTCCGAACCGGGGGTGTCAGGCAGAAAAAAATCCCCGCCTGGGTCCTGCGTATGAACATATTCAGCTCGCGTCGCGCGAAGTTTCTGCGGAAGGCAGAGGGGTGCGATCTGTGTGCGATCAGCCCTGGCGCTGCTTGTGGCGCGGGTTCTCGCAGATGACCATGACCCGACCGTGACGGCGGATCACCCTGCACTTGTCGCAGATCTTCTTGACGCTCGGCTTGACCTTCATGGGATGTGAGGTTCTCCGGGTCAGTTGCCGACGGCCCCGCACGAACGACGGGCGGGGCCTGGGGCAAGATCTACTTGTAGCGGTAGACGATCCGGCCACGCGTCAGGTCGTACGGAGACAGCTCCACCACGACCCGGTCGTCAGGGAGGATGCGGATGTAGTGCATACGCATCTTGCCGCTGATGTGTGCCAGGACCTGGTGGCCGTTCTGGAGCTCGACCTTGAACATGGCGTTCGGCAGAGACTCGACGACAGTGCCCTCGATCTCGATGGCACCTTGCTTCTTGGCCACGCTTCGCCCTTCGAATCGACTACCTTGATCGACTCCTGGGCTTTCCCCGAGGGGCGCATGCGGACATGCGGGTGCACAAGAGCCGACGAGTCAGTCTACGTCAGCGCACCCGGAAACACGAATCGAGACAGCCTGCCCCACCGCGGAGATCATTACGCAAGGGGATCCGGCGCGGCTTCGACGCCGTACTCGGCGAGCTTCGCCCTGCCGCAGTCGGGGGCGGTCAGGACCAGCGGGCCCTGTTCGGTCAGGGCCACCGAGTGCTCCCAGTGGGAGGACCAGGTGCCGTCCGTCGTGATGACGGTCCAGTCGTCCGAGAGGACCTCGGTGCGCGGGGTGCCCAACGACACCATCGGCTCGATGGCCAGGCAGAAGCCGGGCACCAGCTTGGGGCCCTTGCCACGGCGGCGGTCGACGTAGTTCAGCAAATGCGGGTCCATGTGCATCTCGGTGCCGATGCCGTGGCCGCCGTAGTCCTCGATGATGCCGTAGCGGCCGCCGCCGGGCTTCGGCTGACGGCGGATATAGGTCTCGATGGCCCGCGACACGTCCACGAGACGGTTGCCCTGCTTCATCGCCGCGACACCGGCCCACATCGACTCCTCGGTCACCCGGGAGAGCTCGACCAGCTCCGGCGAGTGACCGGAGCCGACGAACGCGGTGTAGGCGGCGTCGCCGTGCCAGCCGTCGACGATCGCGCCGGCGTCGATGGAGATGATGTCGCCGTCCTTGAGGACGACCTCGTCGGACGGGATGCCGTGGACGACGACCTCGTTCACCGACGTGCAGATGGTCGCGGGGAAACCGCCGTACCCGAGGAAGTTCGACTTCGCGCCGTGCTCGGCGATCACCTTGCGGGCGACCTCGTCCAGGTCCTTCGTCGTCGCCCCCGGCACGGCCGCCTCCCGGGTCGCCGCGTGGATGGCCGCGACGACCAGCCCCGCCGCACGCATCTTGGCGATCTGCTCGGGGCTCTTGATCTGCACCATGGGGACTACGGCCTTTCTGGACCGGAGGGGAAGACGAACGCTTCAACGATACGTGGCTGCGCGGGCGGCCAGGGCCCCCACGCAGCAGCCGCGGCCCCCCTCCCGGGGAACCGCGGCTACGGGGCCTACGAGCGGCTACTCGGCGCTGTCCTCGCGCTTGAGCGCCTTCAGCGCGCGGGCGGTCACCTCGTCCACCGGGCCCATGGCCTCGATGGTGACGACCAGGCCCTGCGCCTTGTAGTAGTCGATGATCGGCTCGGTCTGCGTGTGGTAGACCTCCAGCCGCGTACGGACCGTCTCCTCGGAGTCGTCGTCGCGCTGGTAGAGCTCACCGCCGCAGACGTCGCAGACGCCGTCCTTCGCGGGCTTCTTGTACGTCACGTGGAAGACGTGCGAGGAGTCGTTGCGGCAGATACGCCGGCCGGCGATCCGCTTGACGACCTCCTCCTCGGGGGCCTCCAGGTCCAGCACCGCGTCCAGCTTGATGCCCTCGGTCTCGAGGAGCTCGTCCAGCGCCTCGGCCTGCGAGACGTTGCGCGGGAAGCCGTCGAGCAGGAAGCCGCGCTCGGCGTCCGGCTGCTCCATGCGGTCCTTGGCCATGGCGATGGTCACCTCGTCGGGGACGAGGTTGCCGGCGTCCATGTAGGACTTCGCGAGTTTCCCGAGTTCCGTCTGCTGGCTGATGTTGGCGCGGAACAGGTCGCCCGTGGAGATGTGCGGGACGCGCAGCTTCTCGGCCAGGCGAGTGGCCTGCGTTCCCTTTCCGGCGCCCGGCGGCCCGACGAGGACGATTCGCATCAGCGGAGGAACCCTTCGTAATTGCGCTGCTGAAGCTGGCTCTCGATCTGCTTCACCGTCTCGAGACCGACACCCACGATGATCAGGATGCTGGTACCACCGAACGGGAAGTTCTGGTTTGCCCCGAAACCAACCAACGCCATCGTCGGTACAAGAGCGATCAGCCCCAGATACAGCGAACCCGGCCAAGTGATCCGGTTGAGCACGTAGGAGAGGTACTCAGCGGTCGGTCGGCCAGCCCGGATGCCCGGGATGAAGCCACCATACTTCTTCATGTTGTCGGCGACTTCCTCGGGGTTGAACGAGATCGCCACGTAGAAGAACGCGAAGAAAACGATCAGCAGGAAGTACGAAACGATGTAGTACGGGTGGTTGCCCGTGACCAGGTGCCGTTCGATCCAGGACTTCCAGGCGGAGTCACCGTTGGAGAACTGCGCGATCAGCGCCGGGATGTAGAGCAGCGACGACGCGAAGATGACGGGGATCACACCCGCCTGGTTCACCTTCAGCGGGATGTACGTCGAGGTACCGCCGTAGGAACGGCGGCCGATCATGCGCTTCGCGTACTGGACGGGGATGCGGCGCTGGGCCTGCTCGACGAAGACGACCAGCGCGACCATGACCAGGCCGACGGCGATGACGGTGCCGAACTCGATCCAGCCGCCCGCCAGGGTGCCCTGCTTCTTGATGGCCCACAGAGCGGAGGGGAAGGTCGCGGCGATCGAGATGAACATCAGGATCGACATGCCGTTGCCGATGCCGCGGTCGGTGATCAGCTCACCGAGCCACATGACGACGGCGGTACCGGCGGTCATGCAGATGACCATGGTGATGGTCGTGAAGATCGCGCGGTCCGGGACGATGTTCGACGCGACGGTGCAGCCCGAGAACAGGGCGCCGCTGCGGGCGGTGGCCACCAGGCCGGTGCCTTGCAGGATGGCCAGCGCCACGGTCAGGTAACGGGTGTACTGCGTGATCTTCGCCGTGCCGGCCTGGCCCTCCTTCTTCAGGGCTTCCAGGCGCGGGATGACGACGGTCAGCAGCTGAAGGATGATGCTCGCCGTGATGTACGGCATGATGCCCAGCGCGAAGACCGTGATCTGCAGCAGCGCGCCGCCGCTGAACATGTTGACCAGACCGAAGAGGCCCTGGTTGCCGGAGGCCTCGTCCACGCAGATCTGGACGCTCTTGTAGTCGACACCCGGGATCGGAATATGGGTGCCGACCCGGTAGACCACGATGATGCCGAGCGTGAAGAACAGCTTCTTGCGCAGGTCGGGCGTCTTGAACGCCCGGGCGAACGCGGTGAGCACGGTGCCTCCTGCGACCCCCGCGCATCTGCGTCAAGGGTGACGGTGTTGAGGTTCCAATAAGAACAACGACATGTGTAACGGTCGACTGCCGCTCAAGGTGCCCCATGAGACGCACCTTGTGAAAGTGGGCAGTGCAGGCCACCTTACCGGCGAGACTGCCGCCCTAGGAACGACCAACCGGGGATACCCCATTTTGTGGGGTATCCCCGGTCGGGATCGCTCAAGTCATCGAGACGCCTGTGATCAGACGAGCTCGGTGACGGTACCGCCGGCGGCGGTGATCTTCTCCTTGGCGGAGCCGGAGACGGCGTCGACCGTCACCTGCAGCGCCACGGAGATCTCGCCCTGGCCGAGGACCTTGACGAGGCTGTTCTTGCGCACGGCACCCTTGGCCACGAGACCCTCGACCGTGACCTCGCCACCCTCGGGGTAGAGCGCGGCCAGCTTGTCGAGGTTCACGACCTGGTACTCGGTCTTGAACGGGTTCTTGAAGCCCTTCAGCTTCGGGAGGCGCATGTGGAGCGGCATCTGGCCACCCTCGAAGCGCTCCGGAACCTGGTAGCGGGCCTTCGTGCCCTTGGTACCACGACCGGCCGTCTTACCCTTCGACGCCTCACCACGACCGACACGGGTCTTGGCGGTCTTGGCGCCCGGGGCGGGACGGAGGTTGTGGATCTTGAGCGGGTTGTTCTCCGCCATGATCAGTCGACCTCCTCGACCGTCACGAGGTGGCGGACGGTGTGCACCATGCCGCGGAACTCGGGGCGGTCCTCCTTGACGACCACGTCACCCAGGCGCTTGAGGCCCAGGGAACGCAGGGTGTCGCGGTGGTTCTGCTTGCTGCCGATGTAGGACTTCGTCTGCGTGATCTTGAGCTGCGCCATGATTACGCACCCACCCCGGCACGCGCACGAAGGAGAGCCGCGGGGGCGACGTCCTCGAGCGGCAGACCACGGCGGGCCGCGATCTCCTCGGGACGCTGCAGGCCCTTCAGGGCCTCCACGGTCGCGTGCACGATGTTGATCGCGTTGTCGGAGCCGAGCGACTTCGACAGCACGTCGTGGATACCGGCGCACTCGAGCACGGCACGCACCGGACCACCGGCGATAACACCGGTACCCGGGGACGCGGGCTTGAGCAGCACGACGCCGGCAGCCTTCTCACCCTGGATGGGGTGCGGGATGGTGCCCTGGATACGGGGGACCTTGAAGAAGTGCTTCTTGGCCTCCTCAACGCCCTTGGCGATGGCGGCCGGCACCTCCTTGGCCTTGCCGTAACCGACACCCACGGTGCCGTCACCGTCGCCCACCACGACCAGCGCGGTGAAGCTGAAGCGACGACCACCCTTCACAACCTTGGCGACGCGGTTGATCGCGACGACGCGCTCAACGTACGCGGTCTTCTCGGCGGCAGCAGCGCCGCCGTCACGGCCCTTCCGGTCCCGCCGCTCGCCGCCACCGGCACCGCTTCCGCGGCGCTGGGGTCCAGCCATTGGATTACCTCTCTCTTTCCGCTAGCTACAAGCGGCTCAGAACTTGAGCCCGGCCTCGCGGGCGGCGTCCGCCAGGGCGGCGATGCGCCCGGCGTACTGGTTGCCACCACGGTCGAACACGACGGCCTCGACACCGGCGGCCTTGGCACGCTCGGCGACCAGGGCGCCGACCTGCTTGGCCTGCGCGGACTTGTCGCCCTCGCCACCGCGGATCGACGTGTCCAGCGTGGACGCCGAAGCCAGGGTGTGGCCCTTGAGGTCGTCGATCACCTGCGCCACGATGTGGCGGTTCGAGCGGGTCACGACGAGACGGGGACGCTCCGCCGTACCGGAGATCCGCTTGCGGATCCGGATGTGACGGCGCTTGATCGCGGCGCGCTTGTAGGCGTCGCCCTTCAGGATCTTCTGCCCGTATGCCATGGCTTACTTACCCGCCTTTCCGACCTTGCGGCGGATGACTTCGCCCTCGTACTTGACGCCCTTGGCCTTGTACGGGTCGGGCTTGCGCAGCTTGCGGATGTTGGCCGCGACCTCGCCGACCTTCTGCTTGTCGATGCCCTCGACCTGGAAACGGGTCGGGGTCTCCACCTTGAAGGTGATGCCCTCGGGGGCCTCGACCAGGATCGGGTGGCTGTAACCGAGCGCGAACTCGAGGTTCGAGCCCTTGGCGGTCACGCGGTAACCGACACCGCTGATCTCGAGCTTCTTCACGTAACCCTGGGTCACGCCGGTGATCATGTTCGCCACCAGCGTGCGGGAGAGGCCGTGCAGGGCCTTGCTCTGACGCTCGTCGTTGGGGCGGGTCACCTGCAGGGTGCCGTCCTCGCCCTTGGCGATCTCGATCGGCGCCACGACGGTGTGGGTCAGCGTGCCCTTCGGGCCCTTGACCTCGACCGTACGGCCGTCGATGGTGACGTCCACGCCGGCGGGAACCGCGATGGGGAGCTTGCCGATGCGCGACATAGCTGTTTCCTCCGTTCCCTTCTGCTACCAGACGTAGGCGAGGACTTCCCCACCCACGCCCTTCTTGCCGGCCTGCTTGTCGGTGAGGAGCCCGTGCGACGTGGAGATGATCGCCACGCCCAGGCCGCCGAGCACCTTCGGCAGGTTGGTGGACTTCGCGTACACCCGGAGACCGGGCTTGGAGATCCGCTTGATGCCCGCGATGGAGCGCTCACGGTTCGGGCCGAACTTCAGCTCGAGGGTGAGGTTCTTGCCGACCTCGGCGTCCTCGACGCGCCAGCCGGTGATGAAACCCTCCTGCTGGAGGATCTCCGCGATGTGAGACTTGATCTTCGACGCCGGCATCGTCACGGAGTCGTGGTACGCCGAGTTCGCGTTCCGCAGACGCGTCAGCATGTCTGCGATCGGATCAGTCATGGTCATGAATTGGCCTGTGGCCTCTCTCGCCGGGGTTTCCTGATGCGCCATCCCTCTCCCCGATCCGAGACGGGACGGGTGCGGCGCGGTGGACCTACGGCGTAGTAAGTCGTACGGGCGCGACAGGCGCCCAACCCCACAAGCCTAAGCCATGCGGGGGTGGGCCCCTGTCCACCCAGTTGCTTACCGAGAGCCCGGGAAATCCCCGAAAGTGGGGACTACCAGGAGCTCTTGGTCACGCCCGGCAGCTCGCCACGGTGAGCCATCTCACGAAGGCACACGCGGCAGAGGCCGAACTTGCGGTACACGGAGTGGGGACGGCCGCAGCGCTGGCAGCGCGTGTAGCCACGCACACCGAACTTGGGCTTGCGAGCAGCCTTCGCGATGAGAGCCTTCTTCGCCATCTCGCTCACGCCTCCTTGAACGGGAAGCCGAGGTGACGAAGGAGCGCGCGGCCCTCAGCGTCGTTGGTCGCCGTGGTGACCACGGTGATGTCCATACCCCGGACGCGGTCGATCTTGTCCTGGTCGATCTCGTGGAACATGACCTGCTCCGTGAGACCGAAGGTGTAGTTGCCACGGCCGTCGAACTGCTTGGGGGACAGGCCGCGGAAGTCGCGGATGCGCGGCAGCGCGAGCGACAGGGTGCGGTCCAGGAACTCCCACATGCGGTCGCCACGGAGCGTGACGTGGGCACCGATCGGCTGACCCTCACGCAGCTTGAACTGCGCGATGGACTTGCGGGCCTTGGTGACGGCCGGCTTCTGACCGGTGATGGTGGTCAGGTCGCGGATCGCGCCCTCGATCAGCTTCGAGTCACGGGCGGCGTCGCCGACACCCATGTTGACCACGATCTTGACGAGGCCGGGGATCTGCATGACGTTCTCGTACTTGAACTCGTCACGCAGCTTGCCCGCGATCTCCTCGCGGTACTTCGTCTTCAGACGCGGAGTGGTGGTGGTAGCCATCAGATGTCCTCACCCGTCCGCTTGGCAACGCGGATCTTGTTGCCCTCGTCGTCGAAGCGGTAACCGACACGCGTGACGACCTTCTTGCCGTCCTTCTCCACGACCAGCTGGACGTTGGAGACGTGGATCGGCGCCTCGGTGGTCACGATGCCGCCGGCCTGCGAGCCCTTGGCGGTCGGGCCGGCCTTCGTGTGCTTCTTGACCCGGTTGACACCCTCGACCAGGACGCGGTCCTCGCGGGGGAAGGCCGCGATGACCTTGCCCTGCTTGCCCTTGTCCTTACCGGTGATGACCTGGACCAGGTCGCCCTTCTTGATCTTCATGCTTACAGCACCTCCGGCGCGAGCGAGATGATCTTCATGAACTTCTTCTCGCGCAGCTCACGGCCGACCGGGCCGAAGATGCGGGTGCCGCGAGGGTCGCCGTCGTTCTTCAGAATGACGGCGGCGTTCTCGTCGAAGCGGATGTACGAGCCGTCCGGACGGCGGCGCTCCTTGACGGTGCGAACGATGACCGCCTTGACGACGTCACCCTTCTTCACGTTGCCACCGGGGATCGCGTCCTTGACGGTGGCGACGATGACGTCACCGATGCCCGCGTAGCGGCGACCGGAGCCACCGAGCACACGGATGCAAAGGATCTCCTTCGCACCAGTGTTGTCGGCGACACGCAGTCGCGACTCCTGCTGGATCACGTCTATCTCCTGATCGTCTGCCGGTTCCCCGGGGGCCGTCTTTCAGCGGCCCCCGGAGCCTGGCGGAACTGACCTGCGGGGTTTGCCCCGCAGGAATTACTTGGCCTTCTCGAGGATCTCGACGACGCGCCAGCGCTTCGTCGCGGACAGCGGCCGGGTCTCCATGAGGAGGACGCGGTCGCCGACACCCGCGGCGTTCTGCTCGTCGTGGGCCTTGAGCTTGTTGGTACGGCGGATGACCTTGCCGTACAGCGCGTGCTTCACACGGTCCTCGACGGCGACGACGACGGTCTTGTCCATCTTGTCGCTGACGACCAGACCCTCACGGGTCTTGCGGAAGCCTCGGGCTTCGGTGTTCTGCTCAGTCACGTTGCTCTCGCTCATCAGGCGCTCTCCACCGTCTCGATGCCCAGCTCGCGCTCACGCATCAGGGTGTAGATCCGCGCGATGTCCTTGCGGACGGCCTTCAGCCGACCGTGGTTCTCGAGCTGACCCGTCGCCGCCTGGAAGCGGAGGTTGAACAGCTCTTCCTTGGCCTCGCGGAGCTTCGCCAGAAGCTCCTCGTTGCCCAGCTCGCGCAGCTCGGACGCCTTGGTACCGGCCGACATCACGCTTCACCTGCCTCGCGCTTGACGATCCGGCACTTCATCGGCAGCTTGTGGGCCGCACGGGTCAGCGCCTCACGGGCGATCTTCTCGTTGGGGTACGACAGCTCGAACATCACACGTCCGGGCTTGACGTTCGCGATCCACCACTCCGGAGAACCCTTACCGGAACCCATGCGGGTCTCGGCCGGCTTCTTGGTGAGGGGACGGTCCGGGTAGATGTTGATCCAGACCTTGCCGCCACGCTTGATGTGACGGGTCATCGCGATACGGGCCGCCTCGATCTGGCGGTTCGTCACGTAGGCCGGGGTCAGCGCCTGGATGCCGTACTCGCCGAACGCAACCTGCGTTCCACCCTTCGACATACCGTTGCGCTTGGGGTGGTGCTGCTTGCGGTGCTTGACCCTACGGGGGATCAGCATGGTGGTCAGGCCTCCGTTCCGGTGCTCTCAGCCGGAGCGGCGGCACCGGCCTCGGCCTGGGGGGCCTCGGCGGCGGGAGCCTGCTGCTGCGGCTTGCGACCGCGCCGCTCGCCACCACGGCCACCACGGGCCGGGCGGTCGGCGCCACCGCGGGCCGGGCGGTTACCCGCACGGGCGGCAGCGTTCTCGGCGCGGACCTCGGCGATGTTCTTCACGTCGCCCTTGTAGATCCAGACCTTCACACCGATGCGGCCGAAGGTCGTCTTGGCCTCGAAGAAGCCGTAGTCCACGTTCGCGCGGAGCGTGTGCAGGGGCACGCGGCCCTCGCGGTAGAACTCCGAGCGGGACATCTCGGCACCGCCGAGGCGGCCACCGCACTGGATCTTGATGCCCTTGGCGCCGGCCTTCATCGCCGACTGCATGCTCTTACGCATGGCGCGGCGGAAGGAGACGCGGGAGGAGAGCTGCTCGGCGACGGCCTGGGCCACGAGCTGAGCGTCCGTCTCGGGGTTCTTGACCTCGAGGATGTTCAGCTGGACCTGCTTGCCCGTGAGCTTCTCGAGGTCGCCGCGGATGCGGTCGGCCTCGGCGCCACGGCGGCCGATGACGATGCCCGGACGCGCGGTGTGGATGTCCACGCGGACGCGGTCACGGGTGCGCTCGATCTCGACCTTGGAGATGCCGGCGCGCTCCATGCCGGACGTCATCATCCGACGGATGGCGACGTCTTCCTTGACGTAGTCCTTGTACAGCTTGTCGGCGTACCAGCGGGACTTGAAGTCCGTGGTGACACCGAGCCGGAACCCATGCGGGTTAACCTTCTGGCCCATTACCGGGTTCCTTCCTTGCTGGCGACGACCACGGTGATGTGGCTGGTCCGCTTGCGGATCCGGTAGGCACGGCCCTGGGCGCGCGGACGGAACCGCTTCAGGGTCGGACCCTCGTCGACGTACGCCTCGCTGATGAACAGCGACGAGGCGTCCGTGTGGTCGTAGTTGTGCGCGGCGTTGGCGATGGCGCTGTCGAGCACCTTGCCGACCGGCACGGAGGCTGCCTGCGGAGCGAATCGCAGAACAGCCTGGGCCTCCGTGGCGTCCATGCCACGGATGAGGTCCACCACACGGCGGGCCTTCATGGGCGTGACGCGGATGTACCGCGCCTGGGCCCTGGCTTCCATGGTTGTCCCTTCAGAGTTACTTACGTGTCTGAATGCGATCCGCTACTAGCGGCGCTTCGACTTCCGGTCTTCCTTGACGTGACCCCGGAAGGTGCGCGTCGGCGAGAACTCGCCGAGCTTGTGACCGACCATCGACTCGGTGACGAACACCGGGATGTGGGTCTTGCCGTTGTGCACCGCGAGCGTGTGGCCGAGCATGGCCGGCACGATCATGGAGCGACGGGACCAGGTCTTGATGACGTTCTTGGTGCCGGCTTCGTTCTGGGCGTCCACCTTCTTGATCAGGTGGTCGTCGACGAAGGGCCCCTTCTTGAGACTGCGCGGCATCTAAACCCGCTCCTAGCGCTTCTTGTTCGTCTTGCGGCGGCGGACGATGTACTTGTTCGACGCCTTCTTGGGCGAACGAGTACGACCTTCCTTCTGACCCCACGGGGAGACCGGGTGGCGACCACCGGAGGTCTTGCCCTCACCACCACCGTGCGGGTGGTCAACCGGGTTCATCGCCACACCGCGAACGGTCGGGCGGACGCCCAGCCAGCGCTTGCGGCCGGCCTTGCCCCAGTTGATGTTGCTCTGCTCGGCGTTGCCGACCTCGCCGACCGTGGCGCGGCAGCGCTGGTCGACCAGGCGGATCTCACCGGACGGCATGCGGAGGTGGGCCATCGAGCCCTCCTTCGCGAGCAGCTGCACGGAGGCACCGGCGGAGCGGGCGAACTTGGCACCGCCACCGGGACGGAGCTCGATCGCGTGGATCGTGGTACCGACCGGGATGTTGCGGAGGGCCAGGTTGTTGCCCGGCTTGATGTCGGCCCCGGCACCGTTCTCGACGCGGTCGCCCTGGTTCAGGCCACGCGGCGCGATGATGTAGCGCTTCTCGCCGTCCGCGTAGTGCAGGAGCGCGATGCGCGCGGTGCGGTTGGGGTCGTACTCGATGTGCGCGACCTTCGCCGGCACGCCGTCCTTGTCGTGACGACGGAAGTCGATCACGCGGTAGGCGCGCTTGTGGCCACCACCCTGGTGGCGGACGGTCACACGACCGGAGTTGTTACGGCCACCCTTGCTGTGCAGGGGGCGGACCAACGACTTCTCCGGCGTGGACCGCGTGACCTCGACGAAGTCGGCGACGCTGGAACCACGACGGCCCGGCGTAGTCGGCTTGTACTTGCGGATTCCCATTTCTCAGTCCTCGTCCGATATCGGACGATCCGGACCGCCCTCAGGCGGTCGGACCGCCGAAGATGTCGATACGGTCGCCCTCGGCAAGGGTCACGATCGCGCGCTTGGTGGCGGCACGCTGGCCGAAACCGGTGCGGGTCCGCTTGCGCTTGCCCTGGCGGTTGATCGTGTTGACCCCGGTGACCTTGACCGAGAAGACCGCCTGGACGGCCTGCTTGATCTGGGTCTTGTTGGCGTTCGGGTCGACGATGAACGTGTACTTGTTCTCGTCGAGGAGCGCGTAGCTCTTCTCCGACACGACCGGCTTCAGCAGAACGTCACGGGGGTCCGTGTACGCCTTGCTGGGAGCGGTGACGACGGTGTTCTTGCCCTCGGCGGCGTGGCGGCGCGCCTTGGCGACGCGCGCGGCCTTGGCGGCCTTGGCGGCCTTGGAGGCGATGCTCGGGTGACGCGTAGCCATCAGGCGTCACTCCCTTCGGTGTCGTTAGACCGGCCAGTCGACGGCCCGGCGACGAAGGACTCGAGAGCGGCCTGGGTGAAGACCACGTCGTCCGAGACGATCACGTCGTACGTGTTCAGCTGGCCCGGCTCCAGGATGTGGACCTGGGGCAGGTTGCGGGCGGACAGCCACGCGGCCTCGTCGGCGCGGTCGACGACCAGGAGCAGGTTCTTGCGCTCCGAGATCTTGCCGAACAGCGTCTTGGCGGCCTTCGTGGAGGGGGTCTCGCCCTCGACCACGCCGGTGACGACGTGGATGCGGTTGTGACGGGCCCGATCGGTGAGGGCGTGACGCAGGGCGGCAGCCTTCATCTTCTTCGGGGTCCGCTGCGAGTAGTCGCGCGGCACGGGACCGTGCACGACGCCACCACCGGCGAACTGCGGCGCGCGGGTCGAGCCCTGACGGGCGCGGCCGGTGCCCTTCTGGCGGTACGGCTTCTTGCCGCCACCACGGACTTCACCGCGGGTCTTGGTCTTGTGCGTGCCCTGGCGGGCAGCCGCGTTCTGCGCGACGACGACCTGGTGGATCAGCGGGATGCTGACCTTCTCCACGCCGAAGATCTCCGCGGGGAGCTCGACGCTACCGGTCTTCTCGCCGGCAGGCGAAAGGATGTCAACAGTGCTCATCGGTTACCTCAGGCCCCCTTGGCCGCGGTGCGGACCAGGACGAGGCCGCCGTTCGGACCGGGAACCGCGCCCTTGATGAGCAGCAGACCCTTCTCCGCGTCAACGGCGTGGACGGTCAGGTTCTGGGTGGTGACCCGCTCGTTGCCCATGCGACCCGCCATGCGGAGGCCCTTGAACACACGACCCGGGGTGGCGCAGCCGCCGATGGAACCGGGGGAGCGGTGCTTGCGCTGGGTGCCGTGTCCGGCGCCGAGGCCACGGAAGTTGTGGCGCTTCATGACACCGGCGAAGCCCTTGCCCTTGCTCTTGCCGGTCACGTCGACCTTCACGCCGGCCTCGAACACCTCAGCGGTGATCTCCTGGCCCAGCGTGTACTCGGAGGCGTCCGCGGTGCGGATCTCGACGAGGTGGCGACGGGGGGTGACGTCGGCCTTGGCGAAGTGGCCCTTGAGGGGCTTGTTCACCTTGCGCGGGTCGATCTCGCCGAAGGCGATCTGGACGGACTCGTAACCGTCGACGTCGTTGGTGCGGACCTGGGTCACGACATTCGGACCGGCCTTGACGACGGTGACGGGAACAACGCGGTTGTTCTCGTCCCACACCTGCGTCATGCCGAGCTTCTCGCCCAGGATGCCCTTGATCTGCTTAGCCATTCTCAGATCACCGGCCTCAGAGCTTGATCTCGATGTCGACACCGGCCGGGAGGTCGAGTCGCATCAGAGAGTCAACGGTCTTGGGGGTCGGGTCGAGGATGTCGATCAGGCGCTTGTGCGTGCGCATCTCGAAGTGCTCGCGCGAGTCCTTGTACTTGTGCGGCGACTTGATGACGCAGTACACGTTCTTCTCAGTGGGCAGCGGCACCGGGCCCGCGACCGACGCACCAGTGCGGGTCACCGTCTCGACGATCTTCTTCGCCGAGGAGTCGATGACCTCGTGGTCGTAGGCCTTGAGCCGGATGCGGATCTTCTGTCCCGCCATGGCTACTCAGTAGTCCTGTCTCTCTTACGCTCTGGAACCTGGTGTTCCCCTACCCGCCCCTCCGACCCACGCGGTCGGGCGTGTCGCGCTTCCGCTGACACAGATGTCCCTTGTTCGAACATCCCTGCGGAATGCACACGGCCCTTCCGGTACCGCAAGCCGGGGGCGGAAGGCCCACCGGGTGCCTGGCCGGTGCCGCGCCCACGCTTCCCGGAAGATTCCCGTACGTCCGCCCCAGTGCTGCCCGCAGGCAGTTAGGGCGACGAGTACTGTGGGACTCGCTTCCGGTCCTCCCGGCGGGAGGCGCGCAGCATCAACACTCGACCGAGCAACCCCGCTAGTCTGCCATACAGGGCAGGCGCTCCGCCAATCGAGCCGGAGAGAATACCCCGGGAGTGACGTAGGTCAAACCCGGGCGCCCGGCAGTCCACGGCGGCTCACCAGCGGAACGCGCCGCTCCAGAGGCCTCCCACCGCGCCTCCGGCACCGCACCTCGCGCCGCCCCGGCACGAAGCGCAGCCGGGCCCTCGGCGCCCACGCGAAAGGGCCCGTACGACCGGAGTCGTACGGGCCCCCTCAGGAGCTCGCAGCTGGAGCTACCAGGTCAAGATCACTTCGTGATCTTGATGACCTGGCCGGCGCCCACGGTACGACCACCCTCACGGATGGCGAACTTCAGGCCCTCTTCCATGGCGATGGGCTGGATGAGCTCCACCTTCATCTCGGTGTTGTCACCCGGCATGACCATCTCGGTGCCCTCGGGGAGGGTCACGACGCCGGTCACGTCCGTCGTACGGAAGTAGAACTGCGGGCGGTAGTTGTTGAAGAACGGCGTGTGGCGGCCACCCTCGTCCTTGGAGAGGATGTAGGCCTGCGCCTCGAACTCGGTGTGCGGGGTGACCGAGCCCGGCTTGATGATGACCTGGCCGCGCTCGACGTCCTCGCGCTTGATGCCGCGGAGCAGCAGACCGACGTTCTCACCGGCCTGGCCCTCGTCGAGCAGCTTGCGGAACATCTCGATGCCGGTGACCGTGGTGGAGGTCTTCTCGGTCTTGATGCCGATGATGTCCACGGTCTCGTTGACCTTCAGGACACCACGCTCGATACGGCCGGTGACGACCGTACCGCGACCGGTGATCGTGAAGACGTCCTCGATCGGCATGAGGAACGGCTTGTCGACGTCGCGCTCCGGCTCCGGGATCGCGCTGTCGACGGCGTCCATCAGCTCCAGGACGGACTGGCCCCACTCGGCGTCGCCCTCGAGCGCCTTCAGCGCCGAGACCTTGACGACCGGGACGTCGTCGCCCGGGAACTCGTACTCGGAGAGGAGCTCACGGACCTCGAGCTCGACGAGCTCCAGGATCTCCTCGTCGTCGACCATGTCGGCCTTGTTCAGGGCGACGACGATGTACGGCACGCCGACCTGGCGGGCCAGGAGCACGTGCTCCTTGGTCTGCGGCATCGGGCCGTCGGTGGCGGCGACCACGAGGATCGCGCCGTCCATCTGCGCGGCACCGGTGATCATGTTCTTGATGTAGTCCGCGTGACCCGGGCAGTCGACGTGGGCGTAGTGACGCGCCTCCGTCTGGTACTCGACGTGCGCGATGGAGATGGTGATACCGCGCTGACGCTCCTCAGGAGCCTTGTCGATCTGGTCGAAGGCCGAGGCCTCGTTCAGGTCCGGGTACTTGTCGTGCAGCACCTTGGTAATGGCGGCCGTGAGGGTCGTCTTACCGTGGTCGATGTGACCGATGGTGCCGATGTTGACGTGCGGCTTAGTCCGCTCGAACTTCGCCTTCGCCACTGGGGTCCTCCTGTGGAGTGGTTCTGTACGCCTTACTTCATCGGCGCCAGGTGATCTTTGCTGGAAAGCCCGGGCCTCGGGACGAACACCCGCGTCGGCGGGTGTTCGCCCCGCGAGGCTCCGGAGTCAAGCCTAAAGCGTGTGAACGGGGTGCGTTACTCGCCCTTGGCCTTCGCGATGATCTCCTCGGCGACGTTCCGCGGAACCTCGGCGTAGGAGTCGAACTGCATCGAGTAGCTTGCGCGACCCGACGTCTTGCTGCGGAGGTCGCCGACGTAGCCGAACATCTCCGACAGGGGCACGAGGCCCTTGACGACGCGGGCACCGGCCCGCTCCTCCATGGCCTGGATCTGGCCACGGCGGGAGTTGATGTCGCCGATGACCTCACCCATGTAGTCCTCGGGCGTGGTGACCTCGACGGCCATCATCGGCTCGAGCAGCACGGGGCTGGCCTTGCGCGCGGCCTCCTTGAAGGCCTGCGAACCGGCGATCTTGAAGGCGAGCTCGGAGGAGTCGACCTCGTGGTAGGCACCGTCGATCAGGGTGACGCGCACGCCGGTCATCTCGTAACCGGCGAGGATGCCGAACTGCATGGCCTCCTGCGCGCCGGCGTCGACCGAGGGGATGTACTCCTTCGGCACACGGCCACCGGTGACCTTGTTGACGAACTCGTACGACGTGTCGCCGCCCTCGATCGGCTCGATGCCGATGATGACGCGAGCGAACTGGCCGGTACCACCCGTCTGCTTCTTGTGGGTGTACTCGACCTTCTCGACGGCCTTGCGGATCGTCTCGCGGTAGGCGACCTGCGGCTTGCCGACGTTGGCCTCGACCTTGAACTCACGGCGCATACGGTCGACCAGCACCTCGAGGTGCAGCTCGCCCATGCCGCCGATGATGGTCTGGCCGGTCTCCTCGTCGGAGTGGACCTGGAAGGACGGGTCCTCCTCGGCGAGGCGCTGGATCGCGATGCCCAGCTTCTCCTGGTCGCCCTTCGACTTGGGCTCGATGGCGACCTGGATGACCGGCGCCGGGAAGTCCATGGACTCCAGGATGACCGGGTTCTTCTCGTCGCAGAGCGTCTCACCGGTGGTGGTCTGCTTCAGGCCCATGACGGCGACGATGTCGCCGGCGCCCACCGACTCGATCTCCTCACGCTTGTTGGCGTGCATGCGGTAGATCTTGCCGATGCGCTCCTTGCGGCCCTTGACCGAGTTGAGCACGGCGGAGCCGGACTCGAGGCGGCCGGAGTAGACGCGCACGAAGGTGAGCTTGCCGAGGTGCGGGTCGCTCATGATCTTGAACGCCAGCGCCGACAGCGGCTCATCGTCGGAGGGCTTGCGCTTGACGACCGTCTCCGGGTCCTTGACGTCGTGGCCCTCGATGGCCTCGATGTCGACCGGCGACGGCAGGTAGCGCACGACCGCGTCGAGCAGGGGCTGGACACCCTTGTTCTTGAACGCGGTACCGCAGAACACGGGGGTGACGGTGGTGCCGCCGCCCTTGCCGGACGCGATGGTGATCCGACGGATCGCCGCGTAGAGCTGCTCCTCGGAGGGCTCGGTGCCCTCGAGGTACAGCTCCATGAGCTCCTCGTCGTTCTCGGCGACGGCCTCGAGCAGCTTGCCGCGCCACTCCTCGGCAGCCTCGGTGTGGGTGGCCGGGATGTCGACGACGTCGTACATCTCGCCCTTGGTCGCCTCGGCGGACCAGACCAGGGCCTTCATGCGGACCAGGTCCACGACACCCTGGAAGTCGGCCTCGGCACCGATCGGGAGCTGCATGACGATCGGCTGCGCGCCCAGGCGGTCGACGATCATGTCGACGCAGCGGTGGAACTCGGCACCGGTGCGGTCGAGCTTGTTGACGAAGCAGATACGCGGAACGCCGTAGCGGTCCGCCTGACGCCACACGGTCTCGGACTGGGGCTCGACGCCGGCGACGCCGTCGAACACCGTCACGGCACCGTCGAGCACGCGCAGGGAACGCTCCACCTCGACGGTGAAGTCGACGTGGCCCGGCGTGTCGATGATGTTGATGGTGTGGTCGACGTCTTCCAGCGGCCAGTGGCAGGTGGTGGCAGCAGAGGTGATCGTGATGCCACGCTCCTGCTCCTGCTCCATCCAGTCCATGGTGGCAGCGCCGTCGTGGACCTCACCGATCTTGTACGAGACACCGGTGTAGAACAGGATCCGCTCGGTGGTGGTCGTCTTGCCCGCGTCGATGTGGGCCATGATGCCGATGTTGCGCACCTTGGCCAGGTCAAGCGAAGTGGTAGCCATAAGGCTTCAGTCTTCTCTCGGTCTCGATGTGGACTGCGACTACCAGCGGTAGTGCGCGAAGGCCTTGTTGGACTCGGCCATCTTGTGCGTGTCCTCGCGCTTCTTCACAGCGGCGCCGAGGCCGTTGGACGCGTCGAGGAGCTCGTTCAGCAGACGCTCGGTCATGGTCTTCTCGCGACGGGCGCGGGAGTAACCGACGAGCCAGCGCAGCGCCAGGGTGTTGGCACGGCCGGGCTTGACCTCGACCGGGACCTGGTAGGTGGCGCCACCGACACGGCGGGACTTGACCTCGATGGTCGGCTTGATGTTCTCGAGAGCGCGCTTGAGCGTGATGACCGGGTCGTTGCCGGTCTTCTCGCGCAGGCCCTCCATGGCGCCGTAGACGATGCGCTCGGCGGTCGAGCGCTTGCCGTTCAGCAGCACCTTGTTGATCAGGGAGGTCACCAGAGGAGAACCGTAGACCGGGTCGATGATGACCGGGCGCTTCGGGGCGGGGCCCTTACGAGGCATTCTTACTTCTCCTTCTTGGCGCCGTAACGGCTGCGGGCCTGCTTGCGGTTCTTGACACCCTGGGTGTCGAGGGAGCCGCGGATGATCTTGTAGCGAACACCCGGCAGGTCCTTCACACGGCCGCCGCGCACGAGCACGATGGAGTGCTCCTGCAGGTTGTGTCCCTCACCCGGAATGTAAGCGGTGACCTCGATCCCGCTGGTCAGACGCACACGCGCGACCTTACGCAGGGCCGAGTTCGGCTTCTTCGGGGTGGTCGTGAACACACGCGTGCAGACGCCGCGACGCTGAGGGGAACCCTCGAGTGCGGGCGTCTTGTTCTTCTCGACCTTGTCCTGCCGGCCCTTGCGGACCAGCTGCTGGATCGTAGGCACTACTTCTCCGGTTTCTGTGTGCCGATGGGTACAGCTAACCTGGAACTTTGCCGACCCACGCGGTCGGGTGTGTCGAATCCCGCGGACTCCCGCCGCCAGGCAGAAAGAGGCGCAGATTACGGTGGCCGCTCACGGACCCCGATGCGGTTTGCAGGCACGCACGAGGGCCAGGGCACACCCCAGGCACAAGGTCTGAGCGTACCCAGCGCAATGACTCCGGTCAAAACAAAAGGCGCAGCCCCGACACGCAGCGGTTACGTCCGCGAAGTCGTCGAGGGGTGTGGTAGCGGGACGTCGGGGGCCCCTTCGGGCTTCCGGGCCGTGTCCGGGGCGGTCTCCTGGGCGGTGTCATGGCCGATGAAGTACGTCGGGCGGTTCTGGACGGCCGTGTAGATGCGGCCCACGTACTCGCCGAGGAGACCCACACAGACCAGCTGGACCGCGCCGATGAACAGGACGCCGGTGAAGAGGGAGGTCCAGCCGGGGACCGTGTGGTCGAAGGCGTGGGCGCTGAGGGTGTAGACCATCAGCCCGATGCAGACCAGGAAGGCGAAGCCGCCGAGCCAGGTGGCGATGCGCAGGGGCGCCGCGGAGAAGCCGGTGACGCTGTCGACGGCGAGGCGGATCATCCGGCCGAGGGGGTACTTGCTCTGGCCGGCCGGGCGCGGGGCGCGCTCATAGGTGACCTGGCCGCTGGGGAAACCGAGCCAGGGCACCAGCAGGCGGTAGACCCGCTGCTGGTCCGGCAGGGCCTTCAGGGCGTCCACCGCGGCTCGGCTGAGCAGCCGGAAGTCGCCCGCCTGCGCGGGGACCGCAGGGCCTGCCAGGCGGCGGACCAGGCGGTAGTACACGCCGGCCGTCCACCGTTTGAAGCCGGTGTCGCTGGCGCGGTCGGCCCGGATGCCGTAGACGATGTCCAGGTCCTCACCGCGGGCCAGCGCGAGCATCTCGGGGATCTTCTCCGGCGGGTCCTGGAGGTCGGCGTCGAGGCTGACGACGTACGCTCCGACGGCGCGGTCCAGGCCGGCGGTGAGGGCGGCCTGGTGGCCGGAGTTGCGGCGCAGGCCGATCACGCGCAGCTGCGGCCAGCCCAGCCGGAACGCGCTGAGCAGTTCGGCGGTGCGGTCGGTGCTGCCGTCGTCGACGGCGACGACCTCGTAGGCGACACCGAGGTCGGCGAGGACCGGACGCAGCCTGCTGACCAACGCGGGAAGGACCTCTTCCTCGTTGTACATCGGTATGACGACCGACAAGACGGTCGGCTCTGCTCCAGCCACCCGCCCTCCCCCAACCTGTGGTGCGCGTGTGCGACTCTGTTGTGATCTTATGACTGACACTTCACGATCATCCGGACAGTGGTTCCTCCCCGGAGGTCCGGCGATCGGGGCCGAGGGGGGTCCACACTCATGAGCACGGCTTCCAGCGACGCGGCGACGGATCCCGCCGTGCCCGGCGGGCAGGAGGAGCGGCCCCGAGGGGTCCGCCGCCTCACGGTGCCGGCCGGTCTACGACCGTACCTTGCCCCGCTGCTCCTGTACGGCACCCTGAAGCTCGTCGGTCTCACCGTCTTCGTGTTCCTGCTGGAGGCGGCCGACGAGTACCAGAAGAAGAATCCGCGCTTCGGCGGCGGTGCCCACTGGTGGGACGTGCTCGCCACCTGGGACGGTTGGTGGTATCTCCAGGTCGCCGAGAAGGGCTACGACCCGAGTCCGCTGGAGCGGCTCGACCCGGGCGGGCTGTTCACGGTCAAGCAGAACTCCGTCGCCTTCTTCCCGCTGTACCCGGGTCTGATCCGGGGGGTGTCGGAGGTGACGGGGCTGAGCCTGCTCGGCTCCGGGATCCTCGTCTCGGTCCTCGCCTCCTTCGTCGCGGCCGCCGGCATCTACGCCGTGATCTCGCTGCTCGCGGGGGTCCGGGCGGGCACGATCGCCGCCGGGCTGTGGGCGGTGGTGCCCGGCGCGGGTGTCGAGTGGGCGGTCTACTCGGAGTCGCTGTTCGTGGCGATCGCGGCCTGGTGCTGCTACTGCGTGATGAAGCGCCGCTGGGTGGCGGCGGGGCTGCTCGCCTTCGTCGCCGGGCTGAACCGGCCGACGTCGGCCGCGCTGATCGGGGCGGTGGGGCTGGCCGCGCTGGTGACGCTGGCCCGGCGGGAGAGCCGACGCGAACACGGCGTCGTCGGCCCGGTGTACGCCATGGTCGTCGCGCCGCTCGGCCTGCTCACCTACGTCGCCTGGGTCGGCCTGAGCATGGGCGACCTGACGGCGTACTTCACACTCCAGCGGGAGGGGTGGGCGCACTACTTCGACTTCGGCAAGTACACGCTGGACGTGCTGGGCAACACGGCGATCGGCAAGCACGACTACCTGTTCGCCTTCTCCGTGCCCGACCTGATCGCCGTCCAGGTGGTGCTGGCGCTGCCGTTCCTGATCGCGCTGATGCTGCGCAAGAGGCCGCCGCTGGTGCTGGTGGCGTACACGCTGGCGAGCATCGTCACCGTGCTGGGCACGCAGCAGATCTTCGGCAACACCCCGCGCTATCTGCTGCCCTGCTTCCCTCTCCTGCTCGCTCCGGCGGCGGCGATGGGCCGCCTGAAGTGGCCGAGCCTGGCGGTGTTCTTCTCCACGGCGGCTCTGGCGTCGGGGTGGTACGCGCACTTTGTGATGTTCGAGCTGGGCATTCCGTAGCGGAGCGGGTTCCGGCCGCCCGTGGGCAGGGGTCGGCCGGAGCCGATCGTGGGCGGGGGCCCGATCGTGGCCGGGGTCACCCCGAGCCGATCGGGGCGGGGGTCAGCCCGAGCCGATCGAGGCCAGGGTCAGGAGGGCGATCAGGACCGCCCAGCCCGCGACGGAGAGCCAGCCCAGGACCAGGCCGGCCATGGCGAAGCCGTCACCGCCCTCGCCGGTGCGGCGGATCTCGGCGCGGGCCGAGTGGCCGAGAATCACCGCCGGGATGCCGGTGAGCCCCATGGTCATGGTGGTGAGGACACCGCAGACCATGGAGCCGATCGCCTTGCCGTTCGTGGGCGGCGGAGGGGCGGGCAGGAACGTACGCGGCACGGCCGGGCCGAACGTCGGCACCGGCTGTGCCGACGGCTGCATGCCCAGCGGGCCCTGCGGCAGGTCGGCGACGAGCAGGGACAGCTCACCGACCGTACGGGCCTCGTACGCGCGGGCGACCCGGCGGTCGAACTCGGGTTGCTGGAGGCGCCCCTCGCTGAAACCCGCTCTGAGCACGTCCACGGCGCGCTCACGATCCGCGTGGGAGGCGAGCATGGACGACGCACTGCTCTGCCCCTGCCACGGCTGCCATGGCGTTGGATAGGACACGGACACCTCCCCCGGATGGCGTGATTGCCTCCATCATTCCCCAACGCTCCGTGGACGGCAGCGGTTCCCCCTCCGCTCGCTTCTCTTGTGGCGCCGGTGCCTCACCGCGTCCGGCGGTTCGTGCCCCGTGCCGCGCGTTCGGCCGCGAAGACGTCCTCCAGGCGGAAGAGCTGGGCCCGACCCGCCTTGCCCGCGGGTCGGAGGTGGCCGAGCTGGACCCATTTGCGGATGGTCGCGGGGGCGACGCCCACCTCCTGGGCGGCCAGCGGGCCGGGGATCAGGGTCGGTCGCTGCTGCCTGTCGTCGCTCATCGTGCCGTCGCCTCCCATTCGCGCTCGTCCCAGGTGTGCCGGTAGGCAGGGTCGTCGTGGCAGCCGCAGTCCCGCTCGGAACAGCGGCAGGCCGGGTTGACGCACAGGACGGCCCCGCGGTCGGGGAAGGCCCGCAGCGACACCGAGTCGCACCAGGGGCAGCGTCCGGAGATCCGTACGACGGTCTCGGTGTCGCCCAGGGCGCGGGCGCAGCGGCGTGCCATCCGCCGGGTCTCGTCGCGCACATGGGCGGCCAGGACGGGGTCTGCGGCGACGCGGTCGAGGAGGGCCGCGATCCGCTTGAGCCGCTCGGGCACCGGCGCCCGGCGCGGGCGGGGCAGGCGGAGACGGTCACGGACGGCCTCCTCCAGTTCGACCACGCCGTCGGAGATGTCGCGCAGCGCGTCGGACACGTACAGGCGGAGGGGGGCGGCGCTGTGGCCGGGGGCGACGAGGCCGTGCTGCTGGAGGAGCAGCGCCTCCTCGCGCTCCTCGCGGATCCGCGCGCCGAGACCGGCCGGGGGCGGCGGCGACGGCCGCTGGGCGGGCGCGGCGCGGCCGGGCACCAGCTCCGCCGAGAGCTCGGGGAGCTGCTGGAGCAGCTGCGTGATCCACAGGGCGGCCTGGGTGACGGGGTGGGTGTCGGAGAGGTGGGTGTTGGTGGGGTGCTCCTTGACGAGATCGGCGTCAGCGGGGTGCCCCCCGCTCACTCGCCGCACGCCGGGCCGCCCCTGCCTCGATCGGTTCTCAGCCAAGGAGGCCTCCTTGGGCGGTGGGGGCGATGGGGGTGGGCAGGGCGGTGGGGGCGGGCATGGCGGTGGTCGGGGGCATGTGTGGGACCGGGCGGCCCGAGCGCCAGAGGCGGCCGCCGCAGACGCCGTCGAACCAGCTCTCCGCCGGGGCCACCGCTTCCTCGCAGGCGCGGCGCACCGTGCAGGCGACGCAGGCGCGCAGGGCGGGGGCGGCCTCCTTGGCCTTCTTGGAGAAGACGACGCGCGGGGGGAGCCCGGCGCAGGCGGCGGCGGTCTGCCAGCCGGCGGGGCGCGACGGACGTGGGCGGTCCGGCGGGCAGGAGCTGATGTCGGGCATGGGCATGGGACCCCCCTGTCGGTTCGGAAGACGGTCCGGTGAACGAGCCGTACGAAGTGAACGCACTCCAGAGTACAGATTGCGTGCGTGCACGCAACAAACTTCCGGACTTCGACGCTCCGCCGCCCTCCCGAAATCTCCACGAATCTCCATGAAGGGCCCGCACTTTGCGCAGTGCTTGCACGAGAGCACGTAATACCGCGCGCGCAAGCAAGCTAAACTCTTGCCACCCCCGAAGGAAGCGAGCAGAGATGACCACCCAGGATCTGGACGCGTTCGCCGCGTGGGTCGAAGACCTGATGCGCGACCGCGGCTACGACATCGACAGCCCACGCGGCGGCGGGAAGTCCCGGATCGCGGACGAGGCGGGCGTTCACCGCGCAGCCGTCACCCGTCTGCTGCAACGGCAGAGCATGCCCGACCTGGAGACCACACGCCGCCTCGCGCGCGTGCTCGGTGTCCCCGTTCGCGACATGCTCATCCGCTCCGGCCGGCTGACCGCCGAGGAACTGGCCGACCCGCACGACCATCCGGCCGCCCCCGCGCCCAGCGCGGAGTTCGGCCGCCGCCCCACCTTGGAGGAGGTCGCCGATCTCCTGGGAGTACCCGCAGACCGGCGGGAGATGTTCGTCAGAGTCGTGGAGCAGTTCCTGCCGAACGACGACGAGATCGCGGCGCAGCCGGAGCGCGAGGACCGGCGGGTGCCGGTGGAGGCCGCGACCGCGGCGTCCCACGGCGTCGACTGACCCCGGCGGCCGACGCCGTTGACCGACGCTGTCGACCGACGCCGTTGACCGACGCCGTTGACCGAGGCTGTCGACCGACGCCGGCGAACGACGAGGTCGACCGACTCCGCCGGCGAAGACGCCGACTACGAGCACCCGTGGGCCGACGGGTGCCCCTTGTAGTCGCGGCGCCGCTCATCCCTCACCGCAGTACGCCGCCCCCCCCCAGCCCCCGATCTCCACAGCCGGCCGGCACAGCCCGCAGCCCCCTCCCCGCAGCCGGCCTCCCCCCTCCCCC
>NZ_BQUN01000012.1:122451-213459 GCF_026008495.1 Streptomyces sp. A012304 | reverse complement strand
CCGCCGCGGGAGCCGCCGGAGCGGGAGCCGGGGCCGGGGCCGGGGCCGGGGCGGGTGCCGCCGCCGGGACCGGGGTCATCGCGGCCGGCGCCGTCGGCGCGGGGGCCTGCTGCGGGAAGACCTGGGCCGCCGCCGGCAGCGGCATCCCCGCGCCGTTGGACGCGTTGGTCTGCGCCGCCGCCGGCACCTGCATGCCGACGGCGGCGGCCGGAGCCGCGACGAGCCCCGGCATTCCGGCGCCGACGGCCTGAGCGGCAAGGCCTTGTATGCCGGCCCCGTTGGTGGCACCCACCAGCCGGTCCACCGCCGCCGTACCCGAGCTGTAGCTGGTCCCAGCCCCCAGCTCGGGCACGGCGGCTCCCCTCCTGGCCCCGTAGAGCACCTGTTCCAGGCCGGACACCAGGCGACGCACGTCCACCTGGGGGCGCACCACGAGCCGCAGGAAGCGGCTGGAGGAGCCGATCTTGTTGCCGCACTCGCGGACCAGGATCCGGTGCTCGGTGAGCAGCCGGTCGCGGACCACGGTTCCCTCGGCACCCACGGGAAGGCGCACGAAGAGGAAGTTCCCCTGCGACGGATAGACGGTCAGACCCGGCAGGGCGGAGAGCTGGCTCGCCATCTCCAGACGGTCCCGGCGCACCTGCATCAGGCTCTGCGCGTACTCGGGGCCGTGCTCCTTCAGCATGAACACCACGTGCTCGGCGAAGGAGTTGAGGTTCCACTTGGGCAGCATGGAACGCACCCGGCCGGCCAGCGCCGGGTTCGCCACCAGGTAGCCGAAGCGGATGCCGTGCAGACCGAAGTTCTTGCCGAGGCTGCGCAGCACGATCACGTTCGGCCGCAGCATCGCCTCCTGGACCACGGACGGCTCGGCCTCGGCGTCCGCGAACTCCAGGAACGACTCGTCGATGACGACCAGGTCCAGGTCGGCCATCGCGTCCATGAACTGTGTGATCGCGTGCTTGTGCAGGAACCCGCCGTCCGGGTTGTTCGGGTTGCAGATCACGGCGACCCGGGTGCCGCGGGCACGGATGAACTCCGCGTACTGCGCCAGGTCCAGGGCGAACCCGCTGGACTCCTGGAGCGGGAACATGTCGACCCGCTTGCCCGTCTCCATCGGCTGGTCGGTCCAGCGGCCGAAGGTCGGGACCGGAACGGCGAGCGACTCGCGCACCAGCAGGTGGTCGATCCAGGTGATCAGCTCCGTGGAGCCGTTGCCCATCGCCACCGCCTGCGGCGGCAGCTGGAGGAGACTGCACAGCTCGGCGGTGATCGTGTCGGCGCTGCTCGGGTAGTACGTGATGATGTCCCGCAGCCGGGCCGACATCTCGTCGAACATCTGCGGTGTGGGGAAGTAGGGATTGCAGGGGATACAGAAGTCCACCGGGCCGTTGCCGTCCCCGCCCTCGCGGGTCAGCGCCGCCATCGACGGGCTGTGCGCCGCGGTGCTGCGGAACAGCGAGGTGACGTTGTCGGCCATGGAACCTCCGTATGGGGCGGGCCCGGTGGGGACGTCCGGGCCCGTCGTCATGTGGGCGGCCCGCGGCGGGAAGCCTGGGGCCGCCCCTAGATACGGAGGCTGGGGCGGCGCTGTTCAACCGCTGAGGATCCGGTGAGAACTTGTGCGCCGCCTGTGAAGGAGCGTCAGGTGCCGAACGAGTGGACCGTCGTCGACCGGTACGTCCCGCCCGGCCGCAGCACGGTCGAGGGGAACGACGGCTGGTTCGGCGAGTCGGGGAAGTGCTGCGTCTCCAGGCACAGCGCGTCGCCCTGGCGGTAGACCGTGCCACCGCCGCCGACGAGGGTGCCGTCGAGGAAGTTGCCCGAGTAGAACTGGAGACCGGGCTCGGTGGTCGCGATCCTCAGCGTGCGGCCGGAGGCGGGGTCGCGCAGCGTCGCGACGTGCTCGGGCCGCGCGGTGACGCCCTTGTCGAGCACCCAGTTGTGGTCGAACCCCTTGGCGTGCAGCAGCTGCTGGTCGGCGACGCGGATGTCCTCGCCGACGGTCTTGGCCCGGCGGAAGTCGAAGGGAGTGCCGGCGACCTCCGCCAGCTCCCCCGTGGGGATCAGACCCGCGTCGACGGGCGTGTAGCGGGAGGCGGCGAGCTCCAGCTCGTGGTCGAGGACCGAGCCGCTGTCCTCGCCGGCCAGGTTCCAGTAGACGTGGCTGGTGAGGTTGACGACGGTGGCCGCGTCGGTGGTGGCCTCGTAGTCGACGCGCCAGTCGCCGTCCCGGGTCAGGGTGTAGGTGACCCTCACCCTCAGCGTGCCCGGGTAGCCCTGCTCGCCGTCGGGGCTCGTGCGGGACAGGTACAGGCCGACGTCGGAGCCCCGGGTGAACGGCTCGACGTCCCACACCCGCTGGTCGAAGCCCCGGGCGCCGCCGTGCAGGCTGTTCGCGCCGTCGTTCACGGACAGCTGGTGGGTCTGGTCGTCGAGGGTGAACCGGCCCTCGCCGACACGGTTGCCGTAGCGGCCGATCAGGGCACCGAAGTACGGGCTCCCGGCGACGTACTCCTCGATGGTGCCGAAGCCCAGGGAGACGTTCTTGCGGCGGCCTTCGCGGTCGGGGATCTCCAGCGACTGGACGATGCCGCCGTAGGAGAGGACCGTCAGGCGGGTCCCGCCGTTCTCCAGGGACCAGCTGTGGATCTCCGTGCCGTCGGCGAGCTTGCCGAACAGGTTCTTCACGGTGTTGTGCCTCCCGAGACACGCGTGGGCCCCGCCGGACTGCTCCGGCGGGGCCCGATCGCCGACTTACGAACCGGACTTGCGCTTGTTCCAGACGTCGAACCCGACCGCGGCCAGCAGGGCCAGGCCCTTGATGACCTGCTGCCAGTCGGTGCCGACGCTGAGGAGGTTCATACCGTTGTTCAGCACGCCGAGAACGACACCGCCGATGATCGCGCCGAGCACGGTGCCGACACCGCCGCTCATGGACGCGCCACCGATGAACGCGGAGGCGATCGCCTCGAGTTCGTAGTTCAGGCCCGCCTTCGGCGAGGCCGCGTTGAGGCGCGCGGCGATCGCCAGACCTGCCAGGGCCGCGAGCACGCCCATGTTCAGGAAGATGTAGAAGGTGACCTTCTTGTCCTTGACGCCGGACAGCTTCGCCGCCGGCAGGTTGCCGCCGATCGCGTAGATGTGACGGCCGAAGACGGTGTTGCGCATGACGTAGCCGTAGCCCACCACCAGCGCGCCCAGGATCAGCAGGATGATCGGCGCGCCCTTCCAGCTGGCGAGCAGCAGGGTGACGGTGAGCAGGGCGGCGGAGAGCGCGACGAGCTTGAGCAGGAAGACGTTGGTCGGCAGCACGTCGAGCGAGAACTCCTGCTGACGCTTCCTGTCCCGGACCTCCTGAAGGACCACGGAGGCGATCAGGACGAGGCCGAGGAGCAGCGTGAGGTTGTGGTAGTTGGTCTCCGGGCCGGTCTCCGGCAGGAAGCCGTTGCCGATCTTCTGCAGCCCCAGCGGGAAGGGACCGAGGGTCTGGCCCTCCAGCAGGATCTCCGTCACACCGCGGAAGGTGAGCATGCCGGCGAGGGTGACGATGAACGAGGGTATGCCGAGGTAGGCGATGAAGAAGCCTTGCACCGCGCCCGCCACGGCGCCCGCCAACAGGCAGAGCGCGACGGCGACGGGCCACGGCACGTCGTTCTGCACGGTCAGCACGGCCGCGAACGCGCCCACGAAGGCCGTCAGCGAACCGACCGACAGGTCGATGTGGCCCGCGATGATCACCAGCATCATGCCGATCGCGAGGATCAGGACATAGCTGTTCTGCAGCACCAGGTTGGAGATGTTGTGTGGCGTCAGCAGGCCGCCGTCGGTCCACACGGCGAACAGCACCACGATCAGGCCGAGCGCGATCAGCATGCCGTACTGACGCATGTTGCGGCGCATGCCGTCCAGCATCAGCTGGAGCAGGTTCCCGCCTGCCGCGCCTCCGCTCTTGCCGGGCGGCGCGGGGGCCGGGCTCTTGGCGGTCACTTCCGTGCTCATCGGGTTACCTCTTTGTCCTTCGTCATCTGACGCATCAGCGATTCCTGCGTGGCCTCGGCACGCGGGAACTCACCTGTCAGCCGCCCTGCGGCCATCGTGTAGATGCGGTCGCACATCCCGAGCAGCTCCGGCAGCTCGGAGGAGATGAAGACGACCGCCTTGCCCTCGGCGGCCAACTTGTCGATGACCGTGTAGATCTCGTACTTGGCGCCGACGTCGATACCGCGCGTCGGCTCGTCCAGGATCAGCACGTCCGGACCCGCGAAGATCCACTTGCTGAGGACGACCTTCTGCTGGTTGCCGCCGGACAGCTTGCCCACCGGCTCGAAGACGGTCGGCGCCTTGATGTTCATGGACTTGCGGTAGCGCTCGGCGACCTGCCGCTCCTCGTGCTCGTCGACCACACCCCGCTTGGCGACCTTGCTCAGGGCGGTCAGCGAGATGTTCCGGTTGATGGTGTCGATGAGGTTGAGGCCGTAGTGCTTGCGGTCCTCGGTGACGTACGCGATGCCGTGTCCGATCGCCTCCGCGACGGTCTTGGTACGGATCTCCTTGCCGTCCTTGAGGACCGTGCCGCCCGCGTGCCGGCCGTACGTCCGTCCGAAGACGCTCATCGCGAGTTCGGTACGGCCGGCGCCCATCAGGCCCGCGATACCGACGATCTCCCCGCGCCGCACGTTGATCGACACGTCGTCGACGACCTTGCGCTGCTGGTCGATCGGGTGGTGCACGGTCCAGTTGCGGATCTCCAGGGCCGGCGCCGCGCCCGCCTCGGGCTCGTGCGGGGTGCGCTCGGGGAAGCGGTGGTCGAGGTCGCGGCCCACCATGCCGGAGATGATCCGGTCCTCGGTGGTCTCCTCGGCCTTCACATCGAGGGTCTCGATGGACTTCCCGTCGCGGATGATCGTCACCGAGTCGGCGACCCGGCGGATCTCGTTGAGCTTGTGGGAGATGATGATCGAGGTGATGCCCTGGTTCTTCAGCTCCAGGATGAGATCGAGGAGTTTGCCGCTGTCCTCGTCGTTCAGAGCCGCGGTCGGCTCGTCGAGGATGAGCAGCTTCACCTTCTTCGACAGCGCCTTCGCGATCTCCACGAGCTGCTGCTTGCCCACGCCGATGTCGGCGACGCGGGTCTCCGGGTGGTCGTCGAGACCGACCCGGCGCAGCAGCTCGGTGGCGTGCCTAAGGGTGTCGTTCCAGTTGATGATCCCGCGCGAGGCGTGCTCGTTGCCGAGGAAGATGTTCTCCGCGAGGGACAGGAACGGCACAAGCGCCAGCTCCTGGTGGATGATGACGATGCCGTGCTGCTCGCTCGCCCGGATGTCCTTGAACTCGCAGACCTCTCCCTCGAAGAGGATGTCGCCCTCGTAGCTGCCGTGCGGATGGACGCCGGAGAGCACCTTCATCAAGGTGGACTTCCCGGCGCCGTTCTCACCGCAGATGGCGTGGACCTCGCCCTGGCGGACGGTCAGTGAGACGTCCGACAGCGCTTTCACACCGGGAAAGGTCTTGACGATCGAGCGCATTTCCAGGACGGGTCCCGCCATGGTCGTGCCTTCCAATCCGTAAGGGTCGACGCTTACTTGAGCTGGTCCGCGGTGTAGTAGCCGCCCTTGACGAGGACCTCTTCGTAGTTGGCCTTGTCCACGCTCACCGGCTGCAGCAGGTACGAGGGGACGACCTTGTTGCCGTTGTCGTACGACTTGGTGTCGTTGACCTCGGGCTTCTTGTCGTTCAGGACCGCGTCCACCATGTTCGAGGCGACCTTGGCCAGCTCACGCAGGTCCTTGTAGACCGTCTGCGTCTGCTCGCCCGCGATGATCGACTTCACCGAGGCCAGCTCGGCGTCCTGGCCGGTGAGGACCGGCAGCGGCTTGCTCTTGGTGCCGTAACCGTCGGACTTCAGCGCCGACAGGATGCCGATGGAGATGCCGTCGTACGGGGAGAGGACCGCGTCGACCTTCTTGTTCGTGTACGTCTTGCTGAGGATGTCGTCCATGCGGCGCTGGGCGGTGGCGCCGTCCCAGCGCAGCGTGGTGACCTGCGTGATCGCGGTCTGGCCGGACTGGACGACGAGCTTCTTGCTGTCGATGTACGGCTGCAGGACGCTCATCGCGCCGTTGAAGAAGTACTTCGTGTTGTTGTCGTCGTTGGAGCCGGCGAACAGCTCGATGTTGAAGGGGCCCTTGCCGCTCTTCAGACCGAGCTTCTCGACGATGTAGTTGGCCTGGAGCTCGCCCACCTTGGAGTTGTCGAAGGAGGCGTAGTAGTCGACGTTCGGGCTGTTGAGGATCAGGCGGTCGTAGGAGATGACCGGGATGTTCGCGTCCTTGGCCTGCTGGAGCACGTTGTCGAGCGACTTGTTGTCGATCGCGGCGATGATCAGCGCCTTGACATCCTGGGCGATCAGGTTCTCGATCTGCGAGACCTGCTGCTCGGGCTTGTCCTCGCCGTAGACCAGCTTGGTCTTGTAGCCCTTGGCCTCCAGGTCCGCGACGACGTTCTTGCCGTCGGAGATCCAGCGCTCGGAGGACTTGGTGGGCATCGCGATGCCGATCGTGGCGCCCTTCGTGCTGCCGCCCGCCTTCTCCTCGCTGCCGCCCTCACCGCTCTGGCCACAGGCGGACAGGGTCAGGGCGAGGGAGGCGGCGCCGGCGACGGCGGCGATTGCGGCTCTGCGAGTACGCATGGTCATCAGTCCTTGCTGTGGTGAAGGGAAGGCCTCGGTCCGAGAGGTGAAGCCGCTCAGGGCGGTGGCGGAAGGACCGAGAAAAAAATGCGCGTGTGGGATTGTGTTCGGCTGCGTCGCGTTTTGTGAAGGGGGATTGTCCGGACCGTTATGCGGAAGTTTCGAACCGGTTCAGATCGCCGGGCAGCCGGGACCCCAGAGGAGCCATGTCGCCGTCGGCTCCGTGCCGCGCGAGCAGGTCCAGGGCCAGCCGGCCGCGCCGCACCCGCTCCTTGGCGGTGGACAGCGTCAGGTCCCGCATGTGGTGACCGTACGGGTAGATGCCGGGAGCCTTGGACAGCCCGAACTTAAGGTACAGGGGCGCGCCGCGTCGGATCAGCTCGGCGACCTCGTACATCCGGACGTACCCGCCCAGATCGTCGGGAGCCTCGATGTACATGTCCATCGGAGCGGCCGAAACCCTGCGGATCTCGGTGAGGTGATCGAGCGTCAGATCGCTGGGCACGTTGATCGAGTCGCCGCCCAGCTGCTCGTACACCGCGTAGGCGGCAGGGTTGACGGGACCGATCAGGGCCGACACCTTGAACGTGGTGTCGGCCGGGAGGATGCCGGCCACGCGCGCCCGGTGCAGCGTCCACAGCACGCCCTCGTCGGCCACCAGCAGGCACTTCACGCCCAGCTCCGTGGCGCGGACGGCGTCCTCCACGCATCCGGCCACCGCGTCGTGGCCGCGGGCTCTCAGGCCCGCGCCGCGCGAGTCGGTGCGGGTGGAGCCGCCGATGTCCCAGGTGCCGCGCGGCCCGGTGAACAGGCACAGCTCGATGTCACGCTCGGCGGTGGCCTCGACCATCTCGGTGATCTCGGCGTCGGTCAGCATCCACACGCCGCTGCCCTGGCTGATCCGGTGGATCGGCACGTCGAGCCGTGCGGCCTCCTTCAGGACGACGGCCAGCGCTTCGGGACCCTCGCACGAGGGGATCTCGGTGCGCCAGCGGCCCCCGCCCGGGAAGGTGTGGGGGGAGGCGTCGGCGGGGTCGAGGGCGGGCGCGCCCAGGCCGAGCGAGGTGAGCACCTGCTCACCGGGTCGACGGGCGTCCGTGGCGGAAGCGTCGGTCGTCACAAGCTGTCCTTTGTGTTCGGTATTTCGGACAATATTCGAAGGGCAAGGCGTGGGAGGGCCTGGTGGTACGCCGGTGCGGAGACCGTCAGGTCGCCCCCGCACCGGCGTACGTCTAGGGACGGAGCAGTACCTTGCCCACCTTCGGATCGCCGGATCCCACCAACTCGATCGCCTCGGAGAAATCGGCGAGCGGCAGCTCATGGGTGACCAGCGGCAGCGGGTCGAGCAACCCGGCGCCGAACACCCGTACCGTGTGCGACCAGGCGTCCGGCGGCGCCCCGAAGACGGTGTGCACCTCCAGCTGCCGTACGACCAGGTCCGTGGGGTCGAGCCCGTCGGCGCCCGGCGCCGGGATGCCCGTCAGCACGAGCCGGCCGCCACGCCGGAGCAGGGAGGCGGCGGTCTGGGCGGCGGACGCCGACCCGGCGGTCTCGATCACCACGTCGAAGTCGTCGGGCAGCTCCTGGTCCCGGGTGCGGAAGTCGGTGGCCCCGAACCGCCGGGAGAGCGCCTCCCGGTCGTTGCGCGTGCCCACGACCAGCAGCTCGCTCGGCGAGCCCGCCTTCAGGAACTGGACGGCGAACATGCCCAGCGTCCCGGTCCCCACGACCGCGACCCGTTCGCCCGGCAGGGCGTGCGCCTTGATCGCGGCGGCCGCGATGCAGGCGGCCGGCTCCAGCAGGGCCGCCGCCGTCAGATCGGCGTCCTCGGGCAGGACGTGCAGCAGCCGGGCCGGAAGGGTCAGCGTGGCGGCCATCGCACCCGGCTGGGTGAACCCGGTCTCCTCGTACCCGTCACTGCACAGCGTCGTCTCACCCGCGTGGCAGCGGTCGCACACCTGGCAGTTGCGGAAGCCCTCACCGACGACCTTGCGGCCCACGAGGGACTCCGGCACCCCGGCGCCCACCGCCTCCACCGACCCCGACCACTCGTGGCCGGGGACGAGCGGATAGCGGACGTAGCCCTCGGGCCGGTTGCCCTGGTACACCTCACGGTCGCTGCCGCAGATGCCCACGGCGTGCACCCGCACGAGTGCCTCGCCGGGCCCGGGCTGCCGAGGCGTGTGCTCGGTGAGCCGGTGCTCGCCGGGCGCCTCGATCACGACGGCGGTGCTCACTTCTTGGTGCCCTTCGGCTTGCGCTGCTCCCAGCCCTCGGCCCACAGGTCGAAGCGGGCCTGCTGCTGCGGGAACTCGGCGGCCGCGTCGACGTCCAGCTCGACACCGAGACCGGGCGCGTCGGAGAGGTGGAAGTACCCGTCCACGACCTCCGGCGCTCCCTTGACCACCTTCTTGATCTCCGCGTCCGCGAAGTCGTTGAAGTGCTCGAGGATCTTGAAGTTGGGGGAGGTGAAGCCGACCTGGAGAGAGGCCGCCGTGAGCACGGACCCGCCGACGTTGTGCGGCGCGACCAGCATGTAGTGGGTCTCGGCGGTCGCGGCGAGCTTCCGGGTCTCCCAGATGCCGCCGATGTGACCGACGTCCGGCTGGATGATGTCCACGGCCTGGCTCTCGAAGAGCTCGCGGAACTCGATCCGGTCGTGGATGCGCTCACCGGTGGCGACCGGGATGTCGACCTTGGCGGCGACCTTCTCCAGCGCCTTCAGGTTCTCCGGCGGGCAGGGCTCCTCCAGCCAGGCGGGCTTGAACGGTGCCAGCTCCTTGGCGAGGCGGACGGCGGTCGCGGGCGAGAACCGGCCGTGCATCTCCAGCATCAGCTCGGCGTCCGGCCCGATGGCGTCGCGCACGGCCTCGATGAGGGAGACGGCGTACAGGGTCTGCTCGTGGTCCAGCTCGAAGTGGCCGGTGCCGAAGGGGTCGATCTTGAGCGCCTTGTACCCGCGCTCCATGACCCCCTGGGCGGCCTTGTGGTAGGCCTCCGGCGTCCGTTCGGTGGTGTACCAGCCGTTGGCGTAGGCCTTTACCTTGTCGGTCACCTTCCCGCCGAGCAGCTGCCAGACCGGCACGCCGAGGGCCTTGCCCTTGATGTCCCAGCAGGCCATCTCCACGACCGCGATGCCGGACATCACGATCTCGCCGGCGCGGCCGTAGTCGCCGTACTTCATACGGCGCGTGAGGTCCTCGACAGCGAACGGGTCGGATCCGAGAATGTGATTGGCCTCGGCCTCTCGCAGGTAGCCGATCAGTGCGTCGGTGTGGCCCAGCATGCGGGTCTCGCCGACGCCCGTGATGCCCTCGTCGGTGTGCACCAGGACGTAGGTCAGGTTGCGCCAGGGCGTCCCGACCACATGAGTGCTGATTCCGGTGATGCGCACGGAAGTTACCTTTCGGCCGTTCGAGATTTCGTCACATGTTCGAAATGCTGGGCAGACAGTAAGGATGCCCCGCGGGGAGTGTCAATGGGTCGAACAGGTAACGGTTTCGGCAGTTTCGCCGCCCCTTGAGGAAATCGATGTATGGGGATGTGTGCCAGGTCACGCAAGTCGGCGCACCGGTATGGCCGGTTCCCACACAACTTTCACCAGGTGAGCCTAGGAAGGCGACCACTCCGGCACCTAGTCTTCCCGCGTCATGGACTACTGCCACCCGTGCCGACGGCACCTCAACGGCGCCCTCGCCTGCCCGGGGTGCGGCGCACCTGCCGCAGAGCTACGCGCGTATCCGCAGGACGCGCCCGAGCCGCAGCCGTACGGCGACGCCGACGACTCCCACGCTCCGGTCGAACACGGCGATGACGGCGACCGGGATGATCAGGGCGATCGGGGCGATCAGGGCGCTGAGGCCGAGCAGCAGGGCCGCCCGGCCCGCCGCCGTGAGCGGGGCCGGGGCGGCCGGCGGGGTTCGGCGGCCGCGTCCGACGCGCCGGAGGCGAGCCGTCGCGACCGCAAGGCCGCGGTCCACCGCCGGCGCCGCAGGCGTACGGTGCTCATCACCGCCGGCTTCGTCCTGGCGGCGGGCGGCCTGAGCCTGGCCGAGCTCGGCGTGGACGCGCCCGGGTTCCCCTCCTCGTCGAACCCGGCGGCGGCCGGGGGCGAGTCGTCCGAGCTGGACGGCTCGTCGGCGGAGCCGAGCGCCTCCGGGCGGCCCCTGGACGACCGGACGGACACGGGCGGGGACAAGACCTCGCCGTCCCCCGACGCCTCCGCCAGCGCCTCCGCCTCTCCGTCGGCGTCGGCGTCGAAGTCCCCGGGCGACGAGGAAGCCACCCAGACCCCCGAGCGGGAAGCCCAGTCGGCCACCCGCCCCGGCTCCGCGGGTTCCACCCCGCCGGACTCCGACTCCACCCCGACCGCCGCCCCGACCCCGACGGACGAGCCCTCCCAGCCGCAGCCCTCCCCGTCGGAGACCTGCACCCGCTTCCTGTGGTGGTGCGCGTAGGCCCCCACCAGGCCGAACGACACCCCCCGTCCCGAGCGCAACGGCCGCCGACCCGCCGCCGAGCGGTCGGGCGCGGGCGCCCGGACCCGCCGGGAATCACGCCGCCGTACCCGCCGACCGGCGCGCCGCCGAGCGGGCCGTTGCCCTGCCCGCAGGCGCGCCGCCGTCCCCGGCCGGGTCGGCCTGCCGCCGGCCGCGCCCCGGGCGGCTTGAGCCGTCACCGCCGGAGACGTGGACGCGCTGTCGCGCTCCGCCGGTGCCGGGGTGGGCCATGCCGCCGAGCGGTCGGACGCGGGCGCCTGGACCCGCCGGGAGGCGCGTCGCCGTATCCGTCGAGCGGTCGGACGCGTGCACCTCCACCCGCCGGAAAGCGCGTCGCCGTACCCCCGACCGGCGCGCCGCCGAGTGGGGCGGTGTGGTGCGTTCCCGATCGGCGGGACGTGCCGTCGGGCGGTGCCTCGCGGGCGCGTCGTGCCATGCCGTCGTGCCGTCGAACGGTGCCGTGTGCGGCCGTGTGAGCGCCTCCATCTGCCGCGGAGTGTGCCGTCGTACTCGGGCGGATCGGGGCCGTGGGTCCAGGCGGATCGGGCCGTCGGCGCGGGGCGGATCGGGCCGTCGATCCGGGCGGATCGGGGTCGTCGGGGCGGGGCGGATGGGGCCTTGTGGGCGGTGGTGGTCTCAACCACCGTTGAGGGGCGCGTTATTCAACCGTGACGACGTTCCGGCGCAGACCCCTTGACCGCCATGAATTGTTAGCGCTCACAATGACCTCCGCATTCACCGGTCAGCGTCCGACGACAACACGGGAGGTATGAGCGTCATGCCCACAGAGTCCCCACCTGTCCATCCGGCGTGAAGCCGACGGCGCGGAGCCTTCCGCCCACATCGCAGGCGTTATCGGCAGACGACCGCCAAGGAGGTGCGGCCGTGACTCACGCTCAGCTGCGGCCACCCACCATGGCCGACGTGGCCCGCATGGCCGGCGTGTCCCACCAGACCGTTTCCCGGGTGCTGGGGGACCACCCCAATGTGCGGCAAGAGACCCGGGCCAAGGTGCTGCGCGCGATCGAGGAGATGGGTTACCGTCGCAACTCCTCCGCACGTGCCCTGGCAACGCGTCGCACCCGCACCCTGGGCGTGGTCGCCTCCGACACCACCCTCTTCGGACCGGCCAGTACCTTGTTCGCGCTCGAAGAGGCGGCACGCGCAGAGGGATACCTCGTCTCGACGGTCAGTCTGCGCAAACTGACGGTGGAGACGCTCTCCGAGGCCCTTGACCACCTCAGTGACGGCGGGGTCGAGGGGGTCGTCGCCATCGCCCCGCAGCGGTCGGCGGTGGAGGCGCTTGCCGAACTCCGCCACCCGTTCCCGGTGGTGGTCGTGGGCGGCGGGACCGATGTGGACATCTCCAGTGTCAGCGTCGACCAGCAGCTCGGAGCCCGGCTCGCCACCGGTCATCTGCTGGCCGCCGGCCACCGCAAGGTCTGGCACCTCGCGGGGCCGGAGGACTGGCAGGAGGCCGCCGACCGGGCCGCCGGCTGGCGGACGACCCTCGAAGCGGCGGGTGTCGAGCCACCGATGCTGCTGCGCGGTGACTGGAGCCCGCTCTCGGGTTATCGTGCGGGCCAGGAACTGGCCGGCTGGGTGGGCCGGGGACTGACCGCCGTCTTCGTCGCCAACGACCAGATGGCACTGGGGGTGTTGAGGGCCCTGCGGGAGGCGGGGGTCCGAACCCCCCAGGACGTCGCGGTGGTCGGCTTCGACGACATCCCGGAGTCGGAGTTCTTCGCCCCACCGCTCACCACCGTCCGGCAGGACTTCGCGGCGGTGGGCAAACAAGGCATCGCGTTGCTCCTGGAGCTGATCGAGGGCCGGCCACCAGCCACCACGCCCCGGATCGCGATCGAACCCCAACTGGTCGTGCGCGCCAGTACTTTCCCCTACACCGCCCAGCCGGACGGCGGACCCCTCTGATCTACCGACCAGCCACACCCTCCCTTCCGTGTGGCCGACATACCGAACAATGATCGACAGGCTGGACGCAGTGCGGCCGGTCCCATCGAGTACCAGCGGTCCATCCCCGGGCCGGCTCTTCAAAGGAGAAGAACATGCTCAACAGACGGAACTTCCTCACTGCGGCGGTCGGCGTGGCGGCGGCGGGCGGCCTCGCGGCCTGCGCCAAGAAGGACGAGGGCGGCGACAGCTCCTCCTCCGGTGGCGGCAGCAAGACGATCACCCTCGGCTTCGCCCAGGTCGGCTCCGAGAGCGGCTGGCGCACCGCCAACACCGAGTCGGTGAAGTCGGCCGCCAAGGACGCGGGCATCAAGCTGCAGTTCTCCGACGCGCAGCAGAAGCCGGAGAACCAGATCTCCGCGATCCGCAGCTTCATCGCGCAGAAGGTGGACGTCATCGCCTTCTCGCCGGTGGTCGTCAAGGGCTGGGACGCCGTGCTCAAGGAGGCCCAGGCGGCGAAGATCCCGGTCGTCCTGACCGACCGGTCCGTCGAGAGCGACGAGTCCCTGTTCCTCACCCTGGTCGGCTCCGACTTCACCGACGAGGGCCGCCGCGCCGCCAAGATCCTGGAGAAGGTTCTGCAGAAGGCCGGCCACAAGGGCAAGGTGAAGATCGCCCAGCTGGAGGGCACCACCGGTGCCGCCCCCGCGATCGAGCGCGCCAAGGGCTTCAAGGAGGTCATGGACGCCGAGCACAAGGACGACTGGGAGATCGTCGCCAGCCAGAGCGGTGACTTCACCCGCGCCGGCGGCAAGCAGGTCATGGCGGCCTTCCTGCAGTCCAACCCGGACATCGACGTGCTGTTCGCGCACAACGACGACATGGGTCTCGGCGCCATCCAGGCCATCGAGGCGGTCGGCAAGAAGCCCGGCAAGGACATCCTCATCGTCACGGTCGACGGCGTGAAGGACGGCTTCATCGCCATGTCCGAAGGCAAGATCAACGCGATCGTCGAGTGCAACCCGCTGCTCGGCCCGCAGCTGATGGACGTCGTGAAGAAGGTCCACGCCGGCGAGAAGGTCGAGCGCTGGATCAAGACCAAGGAGAGCGACTTCATGCAGGACCAGGCCAAGGACGCGCTCCCCACCCGTAAGTACTGACCGACCGCACCCACCGGCAGGGAGCCTCCGGCCGGCCGGCGACCATCCGGTCCCGGGAGGCTCCCTGCGGGCCTGAACCCATTTCATGAGGAGCGCTGCCATGGCAGAGCCGCAGCCCGTCCTGGAGATGACGGGCATAGTCAAAGAGTTTCCGGGGGTACGGGCTCTGTCGGGCGTCGACTTCCGGCTCTTCCCCGGTGAGATCCACGCCCTCATGGGCGAGAACGGAGCCGGGAAGTCCACCCTCATCAAGGTGCTGACCGGGGTCTACTCCCTGGACGGCGGCACCATCACCCTCGACGGCAAGGCCGTGCGGATCGGCAGCCCGCTGGAGGCACAGCACGCCGGCATCAGCACGGTCTACCAGGAGGTCAACCTCTGCCCCAACCTCTCGGTGGCGGAGAACATCTTCATCGGCCGTGAACCCACCCGCGCGGGCCGCATCCAGTGGAAGCAGATACGCAAGCAGGCCGCGGAGATGGTCGACCGGCTCGGCCTCGACATCGACGTGACGGCACCGCTGTCCGCGTACCCGCTGGCCGTGCAGCAACTGGTCGCGATCGTACGGTCGGTGGGCCACGGCGACAGCGACGGCCAGGGCTCCGGCACCAAGGTGCTCGTCCTGGACGAGCCCACCTCCAGCCTCGACCGCGACGAGGTCCTCGAACTGTTCCGCCTGATGCGGCGCCTGCGGGACGAGGGCGTCGCGATCCTCTTCGTGTCGCACTTCCTCGACCAGATCTACGAGATCTGCGACCGGATGACCGTGCTGCGCAACGGCACCCTGGTCGGCGAGCACATGGTCGCCGACCTCGACCAGGTCGGGCTGATCGAGCTGATGATCGGCAAGGCCCTGGACCAGCTGGAGGAGCTGCACGAGCACCAGCTGCGCTCCGACGTCGGTGAGACGCTCGTCAAGGCCGAGGGCCTCGGCCGCACCGGCGGTATCGCCCCCTTCGACCTGGAGATCAAGAAGGGCGAGGTGCTCGGCCTCGCCGGACTGCTCGGCTCGGGCCGCACCGAACTGGCCCGGCTGCTGTTCGGCGCCGACCAGCCCGACAGCGGCAAGGTGACCGTCGCCGGCAAGCAGGTCTCGATGAGCGCCCCCAACGACGCCATCGGCGCAGGTGTCGCGTTCTGCTCGGAGAACCGCAAGACCGAGGGCCTCGTCCCCGACCTCACGGTGCGCGAGAACATCATCCTCGCCCTCCAGGCATCCCGCGGCTGGACCCGGCCCATCCCGGCCTCCCAGCGCGACGAACTCGTCGCCAAGTACATCAAGGCCCTCGACATCCGCCCCGCCAACCCCGAGGCCCGCGTCGGCCAGCTGAGCGGCGGCAACCAGCAGAAGGTGCTGCTCGCCCGCTGGCTGATCACCCAGCCGAAGCTGCTGATCCTCGACGAGCCCACGCGCGGCATCGACGTCGGCGCCAAGGCCGAGATCCAGAAGCTCGTCGTCTCCCTGTCCGAGGACGGCATGTCCGTGCTGTACATCGCGGCCGAACTGGAGGAGGTGCTCCGGCTCAGCCACACCATCGGAGTGCTGCGCGACCGCAAGCTCGTGGCGCAGCTGACCAACGGGCCGGAGATCACCACCAGCAAGATCCTGGAGACCATCGCGAGCGGAGAGCACCAGTGAGTACCCCGGCAGTGACCACCCCCTCCCGCTGGCGAGCACTGACGCACCACCACCTGTTCTGGCCGGTCGCGGTCCTGGTCGTTCTGCTGCTCGTCAACGTCCCCTTCACCCCCGACTTCTTCGCGATCCGGATGACCGACGGCCACCTCTACGGCAGCCTCGTCTCGATCGTGCTGTTCGCCTCGCCGCTGATCCTGGTGGCGGTCGGCATGACCCTGGTCATCGCCACCGGCGGCATCGACCTCTCCGTCGGCGCCGTGGTCGCCATCACCGGCGCCCTGACCTGCTCGTACATCAGCGACCAGGCCGACCAGAACGCGCTGGCGGGGGTCTTCCTCGCCATGGGCATCGGCCTGGTGGCGGCCGTCGTCTGCGGCCTGTGGAACGGCTTCCTGGTCGCCCGGATGGGCATCCAGCCCATCATCGCGACCCTCATCATCATGGTCGCCGGACGCGGTGTCGCCCAGCTGATCGCCGACGGCCAGATCATCACCATCAACAGCGAGCCCTACAAGCTGATCGGCGGCGGCTACTGGCTGACCCTGCCGTTCTCCATCTTCGTGGTGGCCGCGGTCGTCGCCGTCACGGTGGCGCTGACCCGCCGCACGGCCCTCGGCCTGCTGGTCGAGTCGGTCGGCGGCAACGCCGAGGCCAGCCGCCTGGTCGGCATCCGATCCCGCCGTATCAAGATCATGGTGTACGTCTTCTGCGCCCTGTGCGCGGGCATCGCGGGCCTGATGATCAGTTCCAACACCTCTGCGGCGGACGGCAACAACGCCGGCCTGTGGATCGAACTCGACGCCATCCTCGCCGTGGTGATCGGCGGCACCTCGCTGCTCGGCGGCCGCTTCTCCATCGGCGGCACGGTGGTGGGCGCCCTGGTCATCCAGACCCTCACCACCACGATCTACACCATCGGCGTTCCCACCCAGACGAACCTGGTCTTCAAGGCCGCCGTGGTCATCGTCGTCTGTCTGCTCCAGTCCCCGAAGTTCCGCGCCAAGGTCCTCGGCTCCCGTGGGAAGACCACGGCCCCGGCGGTGCCGTCCGTGGCCCCCGCCGAGCCCGCCCCCAAGATGGAGGTGTCGTGATGAGTGCGACCACCCAGCCCCCCACGACACCGCAGAAGCCGGAAGGCCGTACACCTTCCGGGGGCGCCCGCCTGCTGGGCGACCGCCGGCTGCCCGTCCTGGTCACGGCCGGCCTGTTCCTCGCGATGTACATCGGCGGCCTCAGCCGCTACCAGAACTACGGCTTCGGCGAACCGCAGGTGTTCCTCAACCTGTTCATCGACAACGGCTATCTGCTGGTCGCCGCCGTCGGCGCCACCGTCGTCATCCTGTCCGGCGGCATCGACCTGTCCGTGGGCTCGGTGATCGGCTTCACGACGATGTTGACGGCGTGGCTGGTACAGGACGTGGGCCTGCCGCTCGTGCTCGTCGTCCCCATATCCCTCGGTGTGGGGGCGTTCGGCGGCTTCCTCATGGGCTATGTGATCCACAACTTCGAGATCCAGCCGTTCATCGTGACCCTCGCCGGCCTCTTCCTCTTCCGGGGCCTGTGCCTGGTCATCAGCAAGGAGTCGATCGCGATCGACGACTCCGCCGTGAGCAGCCTGGCCCTGACGCGGGTTCCGGTGGGGGTGGGCGAGCTGTCGATCGGCGCCCTGGTGTCCCTGGTCGTCCTGGCCGCGGCCTTCTACGTCCTCCACTACACCCGCTTCGGCCGCCGCATCTACGCCGTCGGCGGCAACGAGCAGTCGGCCCTCCTCATGGGTCTCCCGCTGGGCGGTACGAAGATCGCGGTCTACACGATGAGCGGCTTCTGCTCCGCGCTCGCCGGCCTGCTCTTCATGCTCTACATCCAGTCCGGCGACCCGCTGCACGCGGTGGGCATGGAACTCGACGCGATCGCCGCGGTGGTCATCGGCGGCACCCTGCTGACGGGTGGCTCCGGCTATGTCCTGGGCACGCTGTTCGGCGTCCTCGTCCTGGGCCTGATCAAGAGCATCATCCAGTTCGAGGGCACGCTCAGCTCCTGGTGGACGAAGATCGCCACCGGTGTGCTGCTGTGCGCGTTCATCCTGATCCAGCGTTTCATGACGACCCGTAAGCAGACCTGACCCGACGGCGGATTCCGGGCCGCTCTGCGTTCTCCGGGCGCTGTCGACGGCCTCCGTAGGCCATCCGGGCTATCGGTGACACCAACCCCCTCTTGTTGCAGTTGAGTCGAACAGGTACACCTCGCCGTACCGATCTCCGGCAGCACCGATCGCAGGAAGTCAGAGGAGGTATGCGTGCGCACCACGAGAACCACCCCGGCACCGCCTGTCCTGATCGCCGCCCTCGCCCTCACCGCGACGGGCTCTCTTCTGCTCAGCCCCCAGCTCGCCACGGGCGCCGAACCGGGCCCGCCCACCCGCGACCGCGAGGCCGCGTCCGCCCCCGCCCGGTCCCCGCTGGCCACCGCCCGCCGGGCCCTCACCGCCCCCGCCCCCGTCCTCACCGCCCCGCGCGGCTACCCCCGGCAGCAGGTTCTCGCCCCCGACCCGGAGAACCCCGCCGACAAGTCCCTCAAGCTGGGCCTCGTCCCCTACCACGGCATCGCCCCCAAGCTGAACGCCCTTCAGGCCCTGGGCGACCGGGTCAGCGTGGAGGTCGTGGGCCGGTCGGCGGGCGGCCACCGGCTGTATCTGGTCACCGTCACGGCACCGGAGACGGTCCGTCAGGACGCCGCCCAGGAGCGGATGCGCAAGCTGATCGAGAACGCGCCCGCCGTCGCCGCCGCGGACCCCTCCCTGAAGTCGGCCTACAAGACGCCCGTCTTCTTCAACAACAACATCCACGGCAACGAGTGGGAGGGCACCGACGCCTCCCTGAAGCTCATCGAGCGGCTCGCCACCGCGCACGACGCGAGGACGAAGGACCTCCTCGCCCGCAGCCGGCTGTACTTCAACATCACCGCCAACCCGGACGGCCGGATCGCCGGGACCCGCGCCAACGCGGGCGGCTTCGACCTCAACCGGGACTTCGTCACCGCCTCGCAGCCCGAGGCACGCGTGATGCGGCAGATCCAGATCGACAAGCAGCCGGCCGTCATGCTCGACCTGCACGGCTACGTCAACGGCACTCTCATCGAGCCCACGACCCCGCCGCACGGCGAGAACTACGAGTACGACCTCTTCCTGAAGCACACCTACGCCAACGCCCTCCGCATGGAGTCCGCCGTCAACGACCTCGGCTACACCCCCGCGAAGGACGGTGTGGAGCCCGCGCAGATCCCGTTCCGGGACCAGGAGGAGGGCTGGGACGACTGGCCCCCCATCTTCACCCCGCAGTACGCGGCCTTCCACGGCACGGTCGCCGCGCACACCGTCGAGATCCCGCTCCAGGTGAACAACGCGGCCTACACCACACTGCCGCAGAGCGAACTGCGGCGCCGCTCCGCAGTCAACGTGGCCGTCGCGGGCGCCGCCCTGCGCGCCACCCTCGACTACGTCCGGGCCAAGGGGTCCGCGCTCGTCGCCGACCAGATCGAGGTGTTCCGGCGCGGGGCCGCCGGCGCCGCGCAGGTCCCGGTCTCGCCGCGGACCGTCCCCGGGGTCCCGGGCATCGGCCCGGAGGACGTCTACACGACCACCTTCCCCCGCGCGTACGTCCTTCCGGCGGGCAGGACCGCCACCGCTACCGCCCGCCTCGTCGGCCACCTGCTCGCCAACGACGTCCGCGTCACCCGCGCCGCGCTGCCCTTCCGGCTCGGCGGACGGACGTACCCCAAGGGCTCCTACGTCGTCGACATGCGCCAGCCCAAGCGGGGCCTGGCGAACGTGCTGCTCGCCGACGGGCGGGACATCAGCGACAAGGTGTCGGTGATGTACGACATCTCGGGCTGGAGCCTGGGCCGGCTGTGGGGGGGCGGACGTGGTCGCCGTGCCCGGCGGCTCCCTGGCGGGGGCGCCCCTGCGGCCGGTGACCGAGGCCGCCCCGGCCGGCACGGTCGCCCCGCGCGGCGACCTGCGGCTGCGCCTGGACGACCCGAACGCGGTCGCCGCGCTCAACTCGCTGCTGCGGCAGGGGGTCGCGGTACGGCGGGCCGCCGACGGCAGCGTGATCGTGCCCGCGTCGGCACGGTCCCGGGCGGTGGCGCTCGCCCGGACGTACGGCGTGGCCTTCACCGCGACCTCCCTCACCGGCACCACCCCGCTGCACCGGGTCCGGGTCGCCGCCGCCGTCACGCCCGGTGAGCTGTTCGCGCTGCGGGAGATGGACTTCGACGTCACACCGGTCTCGACGGCCGTCCTCGACGCCGGTTTCGACTGGTCGTCGGTGGATGTGCTGTTCGTGTCGACCGGGCTGAACCGGGCCGCCCTGACCGAGTCCGCCCGGACCGCGCTGGACGCCTTCCTCGCCGGGCACGGTCTGGTCGGGCGGGGCGCCGGCGGCGCCGCGGTCGCCACCGGAGCCGGGCTGCTGGACGTCCGGGTCGTGCAGGGCGACGCGAACGCCAACGGCGTGGTGCGCGTGGTCAACACGGGCCCGGTGACGGCCGGCGCCCCGGACCACGGGTTCGTCTACGCGCCGGTCTGGTTCACCGCTCTCGGGCCCGGGGTACGCGTCGAGCAGTCGTACGCCTCGGGGAACCCGCTCGTCTCGGGCCACTGGCGGGCCCTGGCCGACGGCTCGGGCGGTCCGGCCGCCGCGGCCGGGCAGCCGGCGGTCGTCAGCGGGCCGCACGCTGTCCTGTTCGGCACGGAACCCCTTTTCCGGGACCATCCCAAAGGGTCGTTTCCGCAGGTCGCGCAGGCTTTGATCACCATGGCACACGCAAGCAGCGGTCAGTAGAGGAGAGCGGATGACACAGCAGATCCAGGGCAGCGTCGCGGACGGTTTCGAAGCGGTGCGCGAGGAGTTCACCGCGTTCGTGGCGCAGGAGCGCCCCGACTACGAGGGGCAGCTGTGCGCGTACGTGCACGGCCGCCGGGTCGTCGACCTGTGGGCCGGGGACGGCGCCGCCGACTCCCTCTACGGCGTGTTCTCGTCCACCAAGGGCGCCGCGCACCTGGTGGTCGCGCTCCTCGTCCAGGAGGGCACCCTGGAGCTGGACCGCAAGGTCACCTACTACTGGCCGGAGTTCGCCGCCGAGGGCAAGGGCGCGCTGACCCTGCGCGAGCTGATCGCGCACCGGGCCGGGGTGGTGGGCACCGACGGCGGGTTCTCACCGCAGGAGCTGGCCGACGACCGGCTGATCGCCGAACGCCTCGCCGACCAGCGGCCGTTCTGGCGTCCGGGCACCGCCTTCGGCTACCACGCGCTGGTCCTGGGCGCCCTCACCGGCGAGGTCGTACGGCGGGCCACGGGCCGTACGCTCCAGGAGGTGTACGAGGAGCGGGTGCGCGCCTCGTACGGGCTGGACTTCTTCCTCGGGCTGCCGCGCGCGCACGAGCCGCGCTTCCGCTCCGCGCAGCCGATGGCGCCGACCGCCGAGCAGCGGGTGCTGCTGGACTCGCTGCCCGACGGGCCGGGGTCACTGGCGGCCATCGCCTTCAACCGGCACGCCGCCGAGCCGACCGACCTGGAGCTGCTGCCGAACGATCCGCTGATCCGCGCCAAGGGCCCGGCGTCGGTGGGCGGGGTGGCCTCGGCGCGCGGGCTGGCCGGGCTGTACGCGGCGGCGATCAGCGAGGTCGACGGGAAGGCGCCGCTGCTGAAGGAGGACACGGCGGCGGAGTTCGCCCAGTTCCACTCCGTGGGCTACGACCTGGTGACGCGCGCCCACAGGTCGTACGGGCTGGGTTTCCAGGCGCCTGCGGACACCTGGTACCCGTTCCTCGGGGCGGGGGCGTTCGGGCACAGCGGGGCGGGCGGCTGCCAGGCCTTCGCGGACCCGCGCAGCGGGCTGGCCTACGGGTACGCCCGGCGCCGGTTCGCCTTCCCGGGCGGGGCGGCACCGGAGAACGAACGGCTGGTGGCCGCGGTGCACCGGGCGGCGTCGGCCGTCTGACCGGCGGCAGGGTGAAGGCCGCACCCCACGTCCAAGGGTGCGGCCTTCGTCGTACGCAACGACCGCCTCGGACCTGCGTCACGGTCCGGCGGGAGTCAGAGCTTGACGATCATCTTCCCGGTGTTGTCGCCGCGCAGGACGCCGAGGAACGCCTCCAGGTTGTTCTCGATGCCCTCGACGACCGTCTCGCGGTACTTCAGCTCACCCGAGGCGACCCACGGGCCGACCTCCTGGACGAACTGCGGCTGGAGGTCGTAGTGGTCGCCGACCAGGAAGCCCTCGATGCGGCCGCGCGTCTGGATGAGACGGGCGAGGTTCTTCGGGCCGGGGGCGGGCTCGGTGTTGTTGTAGACGGAGATCATGCCGCAGACGGCGATCCGGCCGTCCCGGTTGAGGGAGCCTATGGCGGCCTCCAGGTGGTCGCCGCCGACGTTGTCGAAGTAGACGTCCACGCCGTCGGGGGCGGCCTCGCGCAGCTGTTCGCTCACGGGACCGTTCTTGTAGTTGAAGGCGGCGTCGAAGCCGTACTCCTCGACGAGGAGCTTGACCTTCTCGTCGGAACCGGCCGAGCCGATGACCCGGGAGGCGCCCTTCAGCCGGGCGATCTGACCGACCTGGCTGCCGACGGCACCCGCCGCGCCCGAGACGAACACCGAGTCGCCCTCCTTGAAGGCGGCGGTGCGCAGCAGGCCGGCGTAGGCGGTGAGACCGGTCATGCCGAGCACACCGAGGTACGTCGACAGCGGCGCGGCGTCGGCGTCGACCTTGACGGCGTTCTTCGCGTCCACGGCGGCGTACTCGCGCCAGCCGAAGAAGTGCAGGACGTGGTCGCCGACGGCGATGCCCTCGGCCTCGGAGGCGACGACCTCGCCGACCGCGCCGCCCTGCATGACCTTGCCCAGCTCGAACGGGGCGACGTACGACTTGGCGGCGCTCATCCGGCCGCGCATGTACGGGTCGACCGAGAGGTACTTGTTCCGTACGAGCACCTGGCCCTCACCGGGGGTCGGGACCTCCGCCTCGACCAGGGCGAAGTCCTCGGGCTTGGGCCAGCCCTCGGGGCGGCTGAGCAGGTGCCATTCGCGGTTGATCATGGGGGGTGCCTTTCCTGGTCTACTTCCGTACCCGGCTTGCTTCAGTACCCGTTTGTTTCAGTACCTGAAACAACCATGCTCCTGAATATTTCAGGATGTCAAGTAAACGGGTACCCTGAATCCATGGCCGCATCACAGAAGTCCCCCCGCCCCGACCCCCTGACCATGGAAGTCGTCGAGCTGATCGGCGAGGTCGTGGCCCGCTACCACGAGGACTACGAGACCGCCGCCACCGCCCACCACCTCACCGGCGCCCAGGCCCGCCTCCTCGGCCTGCTCTCGCTGGAACCACTGCCGATGCGCAAGCTCGCGGTCCGCCTGAGATGCGAGCCGTCCAACGTCACCGGCATCGTCGACCGCCTGGAGGCCCGCGGCCTGGTCGAGCGCCGCCCCGACCCCGCCGACCGCCGCGTGAAACTGGCCGCGGCCACCGACGAGGGCCGCCGTGTCGCCAAGGGCCTGCGCGAGTCCCTGCGGTTCGCCCGCGAGCCGCTGGCGGGGCTGGCCGAGGAGGAGCGGGTGGTGTTGCGGGGGCTGCTGCGGAGGATGCTGGAGGCGGAGGACGCCTGACCCTCCGCGACTGCGGATGAAATGCACACGACCGATAGAGTTCGGCCATGCGCGATCTCGGGGTGGGTTTCAAGTACCTGATGAGGGGCCAGCGATGGGTGGCCCGGCACGGCAAGCAGTACGGTTTCGGGCTGGTGCCCGGCCTGATCACCCTCGTGCTCTACCTGGCGGCGCTGGTGTCGCTCGCGGTGTGGGGCGGGGACTTCGTGGCCTGGGCGACACCGTTCGCCGACGACTGGTCGAGCCCCTGGCTCGGCCTGTTCCGCGGGCTGCTGACGGTGGTGCTGTTCGCGCTCGCCCTGCTCCTGGCCGTGCTGACCTTCACCGCCGTCACACTGCTCATCGGCCAGCCCTTCTACGAGAGCCTCTCCGAGACCGTCGACCGGGACGTCTCGCCCGACGGCACGGCGCCCGAGTCGCAGCTGCCGCTCTGGCGCGAGCTGTGGATCTCGGCCCGCGACAGCCTGCGCGTCCTGGGCAGGGCGCTGTGCTGGGCGGTGCTGCTGTTCGCCCTCGGGTTCATCCCCTTCCTCGGACAGACGGTCGTCCCGGTGATCGGCTTCTTCGTCACCGGCTTCTTCCTCACCGAGGAGCTGACCTCCGTCGCCCTCCAGCGCCGGGGCGTCGACCTGCGCGCCCGGCTCGCCCTGCTGCGCTCCCGCAGGACGCTGGTCTGGGGCTTCGGCACGCCCCTGGGTCTGGCCTTCCTGGTGCCGTTCGTCGCCGTGTTCCTGATGCCGGGCGCGGTCGCGGGCGCCACCCTCATGGCCCGCGACCTGCTCGGCGAGGAGACCCGGGAGGACAACGCCGACGTCAAGCAGGTCGCCGCGTGACCGAGCGGTCCAACCGCCCGGTCCCGCCGGGCCCGGGTACCGGCCCGGCCCTCGCGCCGGCGCGGTGACCGCCATGGACGTCGTCACCGCCGACGGACTCAACCGGGCCACCCTGGCCCGCCAGCTCCTGCTGCGGCGGGAACCCCTGGAGGTCACGGAGGCGGTCCGCCGGGTCGTCGCCCTCCAGGCGCAGGACCCCGCGTCGCCGTACCTCGCCCTGTGGAACCGGATCGACGGCTTCCGGCCGGCCGACCTGGACGAGGCGTTCACCGCCCGTACGGTGGTCAAGGCGACCCTGATGAGGATCACCCTGCACGCCGTCCACGCCGACGACCACCGCCCCTTGCGCGGCGCGATGCAGCGCACGCTGTACGCCTCCCGCCTCGGCCACCGCTTCGCCGCGGCCGGACTCACCCCCGCCGACGCGGAGGAACTGGTCCCGCGGCTGCTGGAGTTCACCGCGCGGCAGCGCACCACCGCCGAGATCGACACCTGGCTGGAGAACCGGCTCGGCCCGGAGAAGAAGGCCGGCGCATGGTGGGGCCTGCGCGGATACGCCCCGCTCCTGCACGCCCCCACCGGCGGCCCCTGGTCCTTCGGCACCCGTCCGTCGTTCGTCGCGGCCCCCACCGGCCCGCCGCCGACCGGAAAGGACGTGGATCCGCAGGGCCTGCGCACCCTGATCCTGCGCTACCTCGCCGGGTTCGGACCGGCGACGGAGGCCGACATCGCCCAGTTCGCCCTGATCCACCGGGGTCCGATCCGCGAGGCCCTGCGCGCCCTGGACGGCACGCTGGAACGCCTGGCGACCGCCGACGGGACCCCGCTGCACGATCTGCCGGGCGCCCCGCGCCCACCCGCCGACACCCCTGCCCCGCCACGCCTGCTGCCGATGTGGGACAGCGTCCTGCTGGCCTACGCCGACCGGTCCCGGGTGATTCCGCCCGAGTACCGCAAGCTGGTCACCCGCGTCAACGGGGACGTCCTGCCGACGCTCCTCGTCGACGGCCGGGTGGCGGGCGTGTGGCGCCCGGTGGACGGCGGCATCGAGGCACGGGCCTTCCGTCCGCTCGCCCCCGAGGCGTGGCAGGGCCTGGCGGCCGAGGCCCGCTCCCTGACCGCCCTGCTCGCCGACCGCGGCCCCGCCGTTCACGGCCGCCACAACCACTGGTGGGCCAAGCTGCCGCCCGCCGCCGAGGTGCGCCTACTGGGCCCCGCCTGAGCCGACGGCCACCGCCAGGATCGCCCGCACCTGGGCGACGATGTCCAGCCGGTTGCGCACGAACTCCGGATCGGTCACCTCGGTGGTGTTGCCCGCCCCGAACTGGAGCACCGGCGTGTGCACATGACCGCCCGGCAGACCGGCGCCCAGCCCGAGCCGGTCGCGCAGCAGCGTCGCCCGGTAGGCGATCTCGTTGGAGAGGTAGTCCCCGCCGCCCCCGGCCCGCGCCACCGACCCGGGCGTCGGCCCGTCCGGCCGTACGACGGCCCCCGTGCCTCCCGCCGGGATCTCGGTCACGCTCGTGTTGTCGTACACCGGGAACCGGCCGGTCCGCGCCGCCACGATCCGCGCGTACGGCAGGGTCGTCGTCGTCCACTGCGGCTGCGCGGCCGGACCGCAGACCGGGATCGTCTCCGTCCGGCTCACGTTGTCGTTGTCCGGGAAGCCGCCCCGCCAGGCCCCGTTGGTCCGCTCCACGTCGAACCGCCCGACGCGGCCCTGACTGACCGTCGCGAACAGGTCGAGGTGCCCCAGGTGCGGCCGCAGGGTACGCTCCACCGTCCCCTCCGCGAAGTCCCGCCACCGCACCGGGAACACGGCCGTCTCCACCCGCGCCGGCCCGTCCGCCGTCTCGATCACCGTGCCGTCGAGAGCGAGCGCCGTCGCCCCCGAGGGGTTGGAGATACGGATGTCGCTGTCCAGGGTGAACGGGTCGAAGCCGGTGACCAGCACCCGCTTCAGCCCTTTGGCGTGCGGATACCGGATGTCGTCCTGGCCGCGCGAGGCGCGCTCCAGGGAGTCGAGCAGCGCGGCCCGCTCCCGGTCGCCGAGCGCGAACTCGGGCTGCCAGGCGCGCACTTCACGCGTCATGCCGAGCCGCGCCCAGTACAGCGGCCGGTCGTCGTCCCGGCTGAGGTCACCACCGGCCGGGCCCCGCCCCTGCGCCCGGTCCACGGCCCGCCGCCACAGCGCCGACCCTTCCCGGACCACCACCCGGCGGGCCTGCTCGTAGGAGCGCGCGGCCGTCAGCAGCCGGGCGAAGCGCGGGGCGACCCCGTCGAACCCGGACCGGGCGAGGATCTCCCGCGGCACGGCCCGCTCCAGCCGCTGCTCCTCGACGGTGGGCGCGGCCGCGGAAGCGGCGGACGCGGTGCCGACGGGGCAGGAGAAGCCGGCCAGCACGGCCAGCCCGACGACACCGACGCGAACTCTCATGGAGGGCAAGGGGATTGTGTCCTTCCGTCGCTGGAGCGTGGGGGAAGCGTGGTACGGGACGCCGGGAAGTATCCCGTGCCGCGAGCGACTTACGCCATGCCACCCGCCCCGGAGGGCGGGATGGTGGTCGCCGCCTCCCTCAGGGCGGTCACGAACGTCTCCACCGCCGGGGGCGGCGGGCGGTCCCGGACCGTCGCCGCGTACACCGCCCGTGCCGGTGCCCCCTCGTCCCGTACCGGGAGCAGCGCCACGTCCGGGCGTACGGAGGCGGCGGCGAGGGCCGGGACCAGGGCGACGCCGAGGCCGGCGGCCACGTACCCCTGCTTGGCGGTCCACTCCGCGACGACGTGCGCCACCCGCGGCCGGAAGCCCGCGCGCAGCGCCGCGTCGAGCAGGGTGCCCTCGGGGCGGGGACCGCCGGAGACCCAGTCGGCGTCGGCGAATCGCCCGAGCCGCACCGGCCCGGCCAGACCGGCGAGGGGATGGCCGGCCGGAACGGCGACGTACAGCGACTCGTCGAGCAGGTGGTGCAGGGCGAACGAGTCCAGCGGGGCGCGGCCCGTCGTCGATACCACCGCCACATCGAGGTGGCCGTCGGCCAGCCGGTCCAGCAGGGCGGGGGTCAGCCCCTCCTCGCGGGTGACGCGGACCCCGGGACGGCGGGCCCGGAAGGCGGCCAGCGCCCGCGGCACCAGCGCCGCGTCCGCCGTGGCGAACGCTCCGAACCGCAGCCGGCCGCCCGTCCCCTCGCGCAGCGCGGCCAGCTCCCGCCGAGCCCCGCCCAGCGCCTGCGCGACCGACTCCGCGTACGGCACCAGCACCCGGCCCGCCTCCGTCAGCCGCACCCCGCGGGGCAACCGGTCGAACAGCGGGTCCCCGCCGAACGCCGCCTCCAGCGAGGCGATCTGACGGGACACCGCCGACTGCGTCCAGCCCAGGGTCCGCGCGGCGACCGTGAACGAACCGTGGCGGGCCACCTCCAGGAAGGCGCGCAGCCAGACCGAGGAGACATCGGGCGCGGTATGCGGATCATGCATGGCGGCCATGCTAGACATTCGCTTGTCGCACCGGAGTGCCCGTCCTAGCGTCGACGCCATGCAGATCACGGTCGACAGCCCCGCCTCCGCGCCCCAGCCGCTCAGCCCCTACTACTCCCAGGTCGCCCGCGTCGAACACGCCGACGGCAGCGCCCTGTTGTTCCTCTCCGGTCAGATCGCGGAGGGCGCCGGCCTCGCCGAGCAGACCCAGGGCGTCTTCGAGACCATCGACGCCCTCCTGCGGGCCCATGGGGCGACCCTCGCGGACGTGATCAACATCCGGACCTACCTGACCGACATCACGGCCCTCGAGGAGTACGGCACCGTACGCCGGCGGTTCCTCACCGGCACCCCGCCCACCAGCATGACCTTCGAGGTCCCACGACTGTTCCGGCCGGAGGCCCTGGTGGAGGTGGAGGTCGTCGCGGCGGTCGGCCCCCGCCCGGCGGCCTGCGGTTCTTTGTGAAGGGTTCGTACGAAATCCAAGTGGGTAGGACGATCCCGGACCGCAGGACGGCCGCGACGATTAACGTCGAAGACGGCACTCCTCGCCAGGACCAGCCCCGGTCCGGGACCTGACCCCTGGACCGGGGCTCGTGCGTTCCCGCGCGCCGCGCCCCTACCGCGCCGAGAAGCCGTACACCGTCTCCGACCGGTACACCGCGCCCGGCCTGAGCACGGTGCCCGGGAAGTCCGGGCGGTTCGGGGAGTCCGGGAAGTGCTGGGTCTCCAGCGCGACGCCGGCCCCGGGACCGAAGGGCTCACCCAGGTGGTCGGCGGTGTACACCTGGACGCCCGGCTCGGTCGTCGCCACCGTCAGCACCCGCCCGGAGACCGGGTCGTGCAGCTCCGCGACCTCCACGGGCGCGTCCGTGACGCCCTTGTCGAGCACGAAGTTGTGGTCGTAGCCCGCGCCGACCGCGCGGGCCGTGCGGAAGTCGAAGCGGGTGCCGGCGACCGGCGCGAGCTCACCGGTCGGGATCAGGTCGGCGTCGACCGGCGTGTACCGGGAGGCGGCCAGCCGCAGCTCGTGACCGCCCGCGCCGCCCGAGCCCGCGAGGTTCCAGTACGTGTGGTTCGTCAGGTTCACCACCGTCGGCGCGTCCGTCACCGCCTCGTAGGCGATCCGCAGCGCACCCGACTCCTCCAGCGTGTAGGTCGCCGAGACCTCCAGCCGGCCCGGGAAGCCCTCCTCGCCGTCCGGACTGACCCGGCTCAGCCGCAGCCCGTGCGCGACCGGCTCCACGTCCCACACCCGCTTGTCGAAGCCCCGCTCGCCGCCGTGCAGCGAGTTGGGCGCGTTGTTCGGCGCGAGCGGGCGGGTCACCCCGTCCAGGTCGAAACGGGCGTGGGCGATCCGGTTGGCGTAGCGGCCGATCAGCGCCCCGACGTAGGGCTCCGGATGCCCGACATAGCCGTCCAGATCCGCGAACCCCAGCACCACGTCCGCCGTGCCCCCGTCACGGTCAGGGATCTCCACCGACTGCACGATCCCGCCGTACGACAGGACCCGCACCCGTACGCCCGCCCGCTCCAGGGTCCAGCGGTGCACCGGGGTGCCGTCGGAAAGTGTGCCGAAGTGTTCGCCCATGAGCGGAACCCTAAGTCACGCGGTTCTGGCGGTGATCTTCCGGTAGGCGATCTCGGCCAGCCGGGCCTGCCCGTCCTTGCTCGGGTGGAACCAGTCCCACTGGCTCAACTGGTCCGTGCCGAACCGGTACTGGTACACCGCCCCGCCGTCGAAACGGCACCGCAGGTCCTTGGCGCAGACCTCCTTCAACACGGTGTTGTAGTCCTCCACCCGCTTGCGCACCGTCTCGCGCCGCAGGTTCGCCGCCGGGTCCAGCGCGTCCGCGTCGCCCAGCATCGACGGGCAGATGCCCAGCTTCCACACCTGCTTGCCCAGCACATTGGTCCGCCCCTGCGACCACAGCCGCTTCAGGTTCGGCACGCTCGCCACATACACCTGCGTCTTCGGCGCGGCCCGGCGCAGCGTGCGCATCGCCGCCTCGAACTGCGTGCGGAAGTCCGCCACCGACGTCATCGCGTCGGTGGAGTCCCGGCAGGCGTCATTGGCCCCCGCCATCACCGTCACCAGCTCCGGTCCGTGTGCCGCGGCCCGCGTCATCTGCGCCGCCAGGTCCGCCATCCGCGAACCGGTCACCGCGTGGTTCCAGCTGTGCGTCGCCGCCTTCGACGCGCCCAGCAGCCGTACCGCCAGACTCTTCACCTCGGCGCTGCCGCCGGTCGCCCAGGACACCTCCGGGCAGTCCGACAGGATCGAGCAGGCGTCGAAGCCGCGGGTGATGGAGTCGCCCACCGCGGCGATGGAGGCCGGGCTGCTGTCCCACACCGGGGTCGGCGACGGCGACGGCCGCGGCGCCCGCGAGCCCGACGACTGCGGTTCCTCCCCGCCCAGGACGTCACAGCCGGCCGCGCCCAGCACGGCGGCCGCCGTCACGGCGACGACCGCCCGCGAACCGTGGCTTCGCTTCCGCATCCCCTGGTGTCCCCTCGGTCGTCCGGCATGCCCCCGGCCGGACGAGTCGCCGGCCCACCCATGACAACGTGCGGGAGTTCCCGAGTCCCACAAGAAGCAACTGAACGCGCCCGCACAGGCGTCCTGCCGGGTGAATGGCGGGCGTTTCGCGGCACCGGGACCGACGGTACGTCACACTCCTTGCGCCGTCGCACGGTAGCCTCGCCATCAACGCGGCTGCCCCGCCACCGCCGCCATGCCAGCCTGCAAGCCTGTCCCGCTCTGCCCGGAGGTCCCGGTGACGACACGTGGAGTTCTGTACGTGCACTCCGCGCCGCGCGCGATGTGCCCGCACGTCGAGTGGGCCGTCGCCGGGGTGCTCGGCACGCGCGTCAACCTCGACTGGATCCGGCAGCCCGCCGCCCCCGGCACCTGGCGTTCGGAGTTCTCCTGGCAGGGCCAGGCCGGCACCGCCTCCAAACTCGCCTCCGCCCTGCGCGGCTGGCACCTGCTGCGCTTCGAGGTCACCGCCGAACCCTGCGCCACCGCCGAGGGCGAGCGCTACAGCTGCACCCCCGACCTCGGCATCTTCCACGCCGTCACCGGCATCCACGGCGACATCCTCATCCCCGAGGACCGCCTGCGCGCGGCCCTGCTGCGCAGCCAGCGCGGCGAGAGCGACCTGGAGGCCGAGCTGTCCAAGCTCCTCGGCAAGCCCTGGGACGACGAACTGGAGCCGTTCCGGTACGCGGGCGAGGGCGCGCCGGTGCGCTGGCTGCACCAGGTGGTCTGACAGGTGGTCCGGCACATGGCCCGGCCCCGCGGCATGAAAAGGGCCCCCACCTCGCGGTGGGGGCCCTTCACGTTCTCGCCGTCCGTCAGACCGTCCGGAACGCCAGCACGACGTTGTGACCGCCGAACCCGAACGAGTCGTTGAGCGCGGCGATACGGCCCTCGACGGGCAGCTTGCGCGCCTCGCCCCGCACGATGTCCGCGTTCGCCTCGGCCTCGGGGTCGAGGTTGTCGACGTTGATGGTCGGCGGAGCCACCCGGTGGTACAGCGCCAGCACCGTCGCGACGGTCTCGACACCGCCCGCGCCACCGAGCAGGTGACCGGTCATCGACTTGGTCGCCGAGACCGCGATGTGGTCGGCGTCGTCGCCGAAGACCTTGCGCAGTGCCTTCAGCTCGGCCACGTCACCGGCCGGCGTCGACGTCGCGTGCGCGTTGACGTGCACGATCTCCGCCGGGTCCAGGTCGGTGCGCTCCAGCAGGTTCTGCAGGGCGTGCGAGATGCCACGGCCCTCGGGCTCCGGCTGCACGATGTCGTGGCCGTCGGCGGAGATGCCCTGCCCGACCGCCTCCGCGTAGACACGGGCCCCGCGCTTGGCGGCGTGCTCGGCGGACTCCAGGACGATCACGCCGGCACCCTCACCCATGACGAAGCCGTCGCGGGCGGTGTCGTAGGGACGGGAGGCGCCCTGCGGGTCGTCGTTGTTCTTGGACATCGCCATCATGTTGCCGAACGCGGCGATGGGCAGCGGGTGGATCGCCGCCTCCGTACCACCGGCGACGACCACGTCGGCGCGGCCGGTACGGATCATCTCGATGGCGTAGCCGATGGCCTCGGCACCCGACGCGCACGCCGAGACCGGCGTGTGCACGCCCGCGCGGGCACCGACGAGCAGACCCACGTTGGCGGAGGGGCTGTTCGGCATCAGCATGGGCACGGTGTGCGGGGAGACCCGGCGGACGCCCTTCTCCTTCAGCACGTCGTACTGGTCGAGAAGGGTGGTCACACCACCGATGCCGGAGGCGATGACCGCGCCGAGCCGGTCCGGGTCGACGCTGCCGTCCTCACCGGCCCGGCCGTCGAAACCGGCGTCCTTCCACGCCTCCTGAGCCGCGATCAGCGCGAACTGCGCCGAGCGGTCCAGCTTGCGGGCCTGCGGCCGCGGGATGACCTCGGTCGGCTCCACGGCCACCGGTGCCGCGATACGGACGGCCTGCTCGGCCGCCCACTCCTGCTCCAGGGCCTTGACACCGGACTTGCCGGCGACCAGACCCTCCCAGGTAGAGGCTGCGTCGCCACCCAGCGGTGTGGTTGCGCCGATACCGGTGACGACCACGGTGCGATTGGTCGGGCTCACGGGAATTCTTTCTCCAACGATCGGGATTCAGCGGCGCCACCGCCGGGTGGCGGGGCCGGTCAGCGTCCGGCCCAAGCAGGGGCTCAGGCCTGGTGCTTGAGGATGTAGTCGGTCGCGTCGCCGACCGTCTTGAGGTTCTTGACGTCCTCGTCGGGGATCTTGACGTCGAAGCGCTCCTCGGCGGCGACGACGACCTCGACCATGGACAGCGAGTCGACGTCCAGGTCGTCGGTGAAGGACTTGTCCAGCTGGACGTCCTCAACCGGGATGCCGGCGATCTCGTTCACGATGTCGGCGAGACCGGCGACGATCTCTTCCTGAGTGGCGGCCATCTTGGCGCTCCTTCGTTTTCGTTCCAGAGGGTGTGGCGCCCGCCGCGTCAGCGGCAGGTGGTGCTGCGTTTCCCGCGTCGGACCCCGCGTCGACCGCATGATCCGGCACGGAGTGCCTAGGGGAGGGTAACGACCGTCGCGGCGTACACGAGACCCGCCCCGAATCCGATGACGAGCGCGGTGTCGCCGCTCTTCGCCTCGCCGGTCGCCAGGAGCCGCTCCATCGCGAGCGGGATCGAGGCGGCCGAGGTGTTGCCGGTGGTGCGTACGTCACGGGCGACCGTGACGGACTCCGGCAGCTTGAGAGTCTTCACCATCGAGTCGATGATCCGCTCGTTGGCCTGGTGCGGGATGAAGACGTCCAGGTCGGCCGCGGTGATGCCGGCCGCGTCCAGCGCCTCCTTGGCGACCTTCGCCATCTCGAACACGGCCCAGCGGAAGACCGCCTGGCCCTCCTGCGTGATGGCGGGGAAGCGGGCGACGTCGCCGTCGCGGTAGTCCGTCCACGGCACGGTCTGCTTGATGGTCTCCGACTTGTCGCCCTCGGAGCCCCAGACCGTCGGGCCGATCCCCGGCTCGTTGGCCGGGCCGACCACGACCGCGCCCGCGCCGTCACCGAACAGGAAGGCCGTCGCCCGGTCCTCCAGGTCGGTCAGGTCCGACAGCCGCTCCACGCCGATGACCAGCACGTACTCGGCGGATCCCTCCACGACCATGCCCTTGGCGAGGGTCAGGCCGTAGCCGAAGCCCGCGCAGCCGGCCGAGATGTCGAAGGCGGCGGCCTTGGCCGTGCCGAGCTTGTCGGCGATCTCGGTGGCGACGGCCGGGGTCTGCTTGAAGTGCGAGACGGTCGACACGACCACCGCGCCGACCTGCTCGGCGGTGATCCCGGCGTCCGCGATCGCCTTGCCCGCCGCCTCGATCGACATGGCGGCGACGGTCTCCTCGTCGTTCGCCCAGTGCCGCGTCTCGATGCCGGAGCGCGAGCGGATCCACTCGTCGGACGAGTCGATCGTCTCGAGGATCACCTCGTTGGGCACCACACGGGTGGGGCGGTAGCCGCCCACGCCGAGGATGCGCGCGTACGGGGCGCCCTTGCTGGGCTTGATCTTCGGCATGATCGTCGGCTCCTTGTCAGGCAGTGTGCTCGGCGATGACCTCGCGGGCCGCGTCGAGATCGTCGGGGGTCTTCAGCGCGAGCGTCTTCACGCCGGGCAGGGCGCGCTTGGCGAGACCGGTGAGCGTGCCGCCGGGGCACACCTCGATCAGCGCGGTGACACCGAGCTCCTTGAAGGTCTCCATGCACAGGTCCCAGCGGACCGGGTTGGCGACCTGCCCGACGAGCCGCTCCAGCACCTCGGAGCCGGTGGCGACGGTCTGCCCGTCCTTGTTGGAGACGTACGTGACGGCCGGGTCGGCGGGCGTGAGCTCCTTGGCGGCGCCGGCCAGCGTCTCGACCGCGGGGGCCATGTGGTGGGTGTGGAAGGCGCCGGCGACCTTGAGCGCGACGACCTTGCGGACGCCCTCGGGCTTGTCCTCGTTCAGCGCGGTGAGCTGTTCGAGCGTGCCGGCGGCGACGATCTGCCCCGCGCCGTTGATGTTCGCCGGGGTCAGGCCCAGCTTCTCCAGGTGCGCGACGGAGACCTCCGGGTCGCCGCCGAGCAGCGCCGACATGCCGGTCTCGGTGATCGCGGCGGCCTCGGCCATCGCCAGGCCCCGGGTGCGGACCAGGGTCAGCGCCGCGGTGTCGTCGAGGACGCCCGCGAAGGCGGCGGCGGTGATCTCACCGACGCTGTGCCCCGCGACGGCGCCGGGCGCGATGTCCGCGATGTCACCGAGTGCCGAGGCGGACAGCAGTCCGGCCGCGACCAGCAGCGGCTGGGCCACCGCGGTGTCGCGGATGGCGTCCGCGTCGGCCTGCGTGCCGTAGTGGGCGAGGTCCAGGCCGATGGCGTCCGACCAGGCGGCCACGCGGTCGGTGGCACCGGGCAGTTCGAGCCAGGGGGTCAGGAAGCCGGGCGTCTGGGCGCCCTGGCCGGGAGCGACGAGTACGAGCACTCTCACACTCTCTCTTGAGGGCGGCCACGGCCGCCCGTGGGGACAGGGACGAAGAACGGCAGGGGGTTTTGTGGGTCCTCGACAAAACGCTAGCTCTGGGGATCTCCGTCGATCAGACGCCCCAGGATCAGCGCGATGCGCAAGGTGAACGCCGAGCGTACATCCGAAGGCGACCAACCGGTGACGTCAGTCACACGTCGAAGCCGGTAGCGCACGGTGTTGGGATGGACGAACAGCATCCTCGCCGCACCCTCCAGACTGGACGCCTGTTCGAGGTAGACGGAGAGTGTCTCCAATAGCGCCGAGCCGGCCTCCTCCAGCGGTCTGTAGATCTCCTCCACCAACTGTTCGCGCGCGCTGGGATCACCGGCGATCGCACGTTCCGGAAGGAGATCGTCCGCCAGGACCGGCCGTGGCGCGTCCTGCCACGCCGAACAGGCCTTGAGCCCGGCCGCCGCCGCCTGCGCCGACCGGGTCGCGGCCAGCAGGTCGGGCACCACGGGCCCCGCGACGACCGGGCCCGCGGCGTACGGCCCGATCAGCGACTTGGCCACGGCGAGCGGGTTGTCGCTGCCGCCCGCGATGACCACCAGCCGGGCCCCCAGCACCCCGGTGAGCACCTGGAGCTTGGCGTGCCGGGCGGCCCGCCGGATCGCCTCCACGGTCAGCTCGGAATCGCCGTCGGGGGCGGTGCCGAGCACCACGCACACATGCTCCGGCGAGTTCCAGCCGAGCGCGGCGGCCCGGCTGACGGCGCCCTCGTCGGCCTCCCCGCTCAGCACGGCGTTGACGACCAGCGACTCCAGCCGCGCGTCCCAGGCACCGCGCGCCTCGGCGGCCTGCGCGTACACCTGCGCGGTGGCGAAGGCGATCTCGCGCGCGTACACGAGCAGCGCCTCGCGCAGCACGCTCTCGTCGCCCGGCGCCGCGGCCTCGTCGATCGCGGACTCCATGACCTCGATGGTGGTGCGCACCATCTCCACGGTCTGCCGCAGCGTGATGGCCCGGGTCAGCTCGCGCGGCGCGGTCCCGAAGACGTCGGTGGAGATGGCCTGCGGGGCGTCCGGCCGCCGGAACCACTCCGTGAAGGCCGCGATGCCAGCCTGGGCGACCAGTCCGATCCAGGAACGGTTCTCCGGGGGCATCGCCCGGTACCACGGCAGGGTCTCGTCCATGCGCGCGATGGCCTGGGCGGCGAGACTGCCGGAGGACTTCTCCAGCCGCTTCAGCGTCGCCGAGTGCGGGTGGACGCCGTGCGCTGCGGGTTCGGTGTGGCTGGCTTCGGGTTCGGGCACGGGGACAAGACTGCCTTATCGGGACGTGAGCGTGTGCCGCCGGGGTCGCCCGTGGAGGGCCCGCACCAGCGGGGACGGGTCTACCGTGGTCCCGTGATGGACGTACGCCGCGCCGACGGGCGCTATCCGGGCGGGGACCCGGCCGCGGGCATCCGGACGCGGCACGCCTTCTCCTTCGGGTCCCACTACGACCCGGACAACCTCCGCTTCGGCGCGCTGATCGCCTGCAACGAGGAGCGGCTCGCGCCCGGCGCCGGCTTCGACGAGCACCCGCACAGCCACACCGAGATCGTGACCTGGGTGGTGGAGGGCGAGCTGACCCACCGCGACTCGGCCGGACACGAGACGCTGGTGCGCCCTGGGGACGTGCAGCGGCTCAGCTCCGCGGGCGGGGTGCGGCACGTCGAGCGCAACGACGGCCCGGTGCCGCTGACCTTCGTGCAGATGTGGCTGAGCCCGCTGGAGCCCGGCGGCGACCCGTCCTACGAGATCGTCCGCGGCATCGCCGACTCCACCCCGTACGCCGTCCCCGGGGCGGGCGCGATGCTGCATGTGCGGCGGCTCGCGACGGGGGAGCGGACGGCGGTGCCGGACGCGGCGTACATGTACGCGCACGTGGTGCGCGGTGTCGTACGGATCGGTCCGCACGAGCTGGGGCCCGGGGACGCCGTGCGGGCCGCCGGGGAGAAGGACCTGGAGCTCCTCGCGGCGGCGGGCCCGGCCGAGGTGCTGCTGTGGGAGATGTCGGCGTGAGCGGCGCTCACCCCTCGGCGTCGGGGTCCTCGGCGTTGCGCCAGATCGTCAGGTCCAGCGAGACGTAGTCGCTCGGGTCGCTCTCGGGCGCGCTGCCCCTGTAGGTGACCAGGGCGATGTGCCCGGAGCCGGTGTGCACGCAGAACTGCGAGCCCTTGGAGAGCTGGGAGAGCGAGACGCTCTCGGCGTACCGGGTCTCCTCGCGGCAGGTCTTCAGCGAGCCCTGCTGGGCGTTGTTGAGCAGGACGATCCTGTCGTTGCCGCTGCGCAGCTCGTCGTCGTAGTGGGACAGGTCGCTGGAGTAGAAGTTGCCCTCGTCGTCCTTCGGCCTGGGCGGCGAGTCCGCGAACTGCACGTAGTAGCCGTCGGGGATGTTGATGCCCCGGTAGCTGACCGGCTTGGGGTCGGGCAGCGGCTTGGCGCTCGCGCTGCCCGACGCGCTCCCGGAGCTGCCCGAGGAGCCATCCGAGGAGTCGCCCAGGCCCTTGAGGACGGAGGCGCAGCTGCTGAGCCAGAACAGGCCCATCACCGCCGCTATGCCGATCCCGATCCACTTGCCGACGTTGTTCCGCTTGGGCGGCACCGGGAGCGGCCGCCAGCCCGGCTGCCGGCCGAACGCCGGCGGCGCGGGCGCGGCCGGCGGGCCGTACGACGGCTGGTGGTGGACGGCGGGCCCGTAGCCGACGGGGCCGGGCGCCGGCGGCACATGGGGGGCCGCCGCCGTGGGCGCCGCGTGGATCGGCGCGGCCGGGGGCGCGGCGGGCGGTACGGGCGTCGCGGGGGTGTGCGCCACCGGGGCCGCGTGCGGCTGGGTGACCGGGGCGGTGGGCGCCGGGGCCGCGTTCGGCTGGGTGACCGGGGCGGTGGGCGCGGGGGCCGCCGTCGCCGTCGGGGTCGCCGCCAGCGCGGCCGACGCCGACACCCGCTGGGTGATCTGCTCGGTGATCGCCTCCGGCAGCCACGACCCGGACTGGCGCAGCGGCGTGGGCGACGCCTCCTGGCACAGGGTGATGATCTCGGCGGGGGAGGGCCGCTCGGCCGGCTCCTTGGCCAGGCAGCGGGCGATGAAGGCGAGTTGTCCGGGGAGCCCGCGGAGGTCGGGCTCCTCGTGCACGATCCGGTACAGCACCGCGTGCGAGGGGCCGTCCCCGTACGCCCCCGTGCCGCGCCCCGCGAACGCGGCCACCTGGCCGAGGGCGAACACGTCCGACGCGGGCGTGATCGGCTTGCCGGCGGCCTGCTCGGGCGACATGAAGGCGGGGGTGCCGATGGAGACGCCGGTGCCGGTCAGCGCCGTCGCGTCGGCGGCCCGGGCGATGCCGAAGTCGATCACGCGCGGGCCGTCGGAGGCGAGCAGCACGTTGGACGGCTTGAGGTCGCGGTGCACGATGCCCGCCCCGTGGATCACCGACAGCGCCTCCGCCATCCCCGCGAGCAGCAGCAGGACCGACGGCACCGGCAGCGGCCCGTGCTCGCCGACGGCGGAGGCCAGCGAGGGGCCGGCCACATAGGCGGTGGCCAGCCACGGCTGGGCGCCCTCGGTGTCGTAGTCGATGACCGGCGCGGTGTACAGGCCCTGCACCCGCTGCGCGGCCTGCACCTCCTGCTTGAACCGGCGGCGGAACTCGGGGTCCTCGGTCAGCTCCGGCCGGATGGTCTTGAGGGCGATGGGATGACCGCCGGGCGTGTACGACAGGTACACCGTGCCCATGCCGCCCGAGCCGAGCCGTGCCGCGAGACGGTAGCCCGCCACCGTCGTCGGGTCGCCGCTCTCCAACGGACGGAACTGACCGCCCGGTCGCGCCCCTGCCATCGCTCTCCCCCGAGATCCACATAGGTGTTGTGAAGAGGGAGGTTAGCCGAGGGGATCAGCGTGCCGTACCGGAGCCCTTGACCTCCGCGAGGACCGCGTCCGTGAAGCCGGGCCACGCCTCGACCGCCCACGGTCCGAACGCGCGGTCCGTCAGCGCGATCCCCGCGAGGCCCGCGTCCGGGTCGATCCACAGGAACGTACCGGACTGCCCGAAGTGCCCGAACGTCCGCGGCGAGGACCAGCTGCCCGTCCAGTGGGGGGACTTGGAGTCCCGGATCTCGAAGCCCAGCCCCCAGTCGTTGGGGTTCTGGTGGCCGTACCCCGGCAGCACGCCCTTCGTGCCCGGGTACTGCACGGTCATCGCCGCCGCCACCGTGCGCGCGTCCAGCAGCCGGGGCGCCTGCACCTCCGCCGCGAACCGCAGCAGGTCCTCGACCGTCGACACCCCGTCCTTCGCGGGGGAGCCCTCCAGCGAGGTCGCCGTCATGCCCAGCGGCTCCAGCACCGCCTGCCGCAGGTACTCGGCGAAGGGGATGTCCGTCGCCTTCGCGATGTGGTCGCCGAGCTGTTCGAACCCGGCGTTGGAGTACAGTCGCCGCTCACCGGGCGCCGCCGTCACCCGGTGCTCGTCGAAGGCGAGCCCGGAGGTGTGGGCGAGCAGATGACGGACCGTCGCCCCGGGCGGCCCGGCCGGCTCGTCCAGCTCGATCGCCCCCTCCTCGTACGCGACGAGCGCGGCGTACGCGGCGAGCGGCTTGGTGACCGAGGCCAGCGGGAAGCGCCGCCCGACGGGGCCGTGGGTGCCCAGGACCGTACCGTCGGCCCGTACGACACCCGCCGCGGCGGAGGGGACCGGCCAGTTCTCGATCAGGGTGAGGCTCTTCAGCGACATGGCACGAGCCTACCTTCGGACTTCTTACCCGTTTCGCTTGCTTGGAGCGCACTCCAAGGTCATAGCGTGGTGGCCATGACGGTGTTGCAGACCACGCCCGTGACCACCGAACAAGCGCATCCCGCGGACATCTGCTCCGCCCCGCCCCGGCGGCATCCCCGCCCTGACGGGCAGGACAGCTACACGATCAGTGAGGTGGTCGCCTTCACCGGCCTGACGGCGCACACCCTGCGCTGGTACGAGCGGATCGGGCTGATGGCCCACGTCGACCGCTCGCACACCGGCCAGCGCCGCTACAGCAACCGCGACCTGGACTGGCTCGACCTCGTCGGGAAGCTGCGGCTGACCGGCATGCCGGTCGCCGACATGGTCCGGTACGCCGAGCTGGTCCGTGAGGGCGACGGCACGTACGACGAGCGGCGCGAGCTGCTGGAGGAGACCCGCCGGGACGTCCGGGCGCGGATCGCGGAACTCCAGGACACGCTCGCCGTGCTCGACCGCAAGATCACTTTCTACTCCGGGGGGAACCGATGACCGACCGCACGATCCCGACGGCACCGCTCGGCGAGGACGGCCCCGAGGTCGGCGTCCAGGGCCTCGGCTGCATGGGCATGAGCTTCGCGTACGGCCCCTCCGACGCGCGGGAGTCCCGGGCCACGCTGGAACGCGCCTTGGAGCTGGGCGTCACTCTTTACGACACGGCGGACGCCTACGGCGCCGGCGACAACGAGCGCTTCCTCGCCCCGTTCTTCAAGGCCCACCGCGACGAGGTGGTGATCGCCACCAAGTTCGCCCTGTCGATCCCGCCGGACGACCCCACGCGGCGCGTGATCCGCAACGACCGCCCCTACCTCCGCCAGGCCGTCGAGGACAGCCTGAAGCGCCTGGACGTCGACGTCATCGACCTCTACTACATGCACCGGCGCGATGTGAACGTACCGATCGAGGAGACCGTCGGCGCGATGGCCGAGCTGGTGCGCGAGGGCAAGGTCAAGCACCTGGGCCTGAGCGAGGTCACCGCCGCCGAGCTGCGCGCGGCACAGGCGGTGCATCCGATCGCGGCAGTGCAGTCGGAGTGGTCGCTGTTCAGCCGGGACATCGAGGACCAGGTGGTACCGGCCTGCCGGGAACTCGGCGTGACCCTCGTCCCGTACTCCCCGCTCGGCCGGGGCTTCCTCACCGGCTCCTTCACCGACGCCGACCGGGACCTCACCGCCGACGACTTCCGCCGGCAGCAGCCCCGCTTCACCGGTGAGAACGCGGCGGCGAACGCGGCCCTGCTCGACCCGGTCCGCCGGGTCGCCCGGGCCCACGACGTCTCGCCGGCCCAGATCGCCCTGGCCTGGGTCCAGCAGCAGGCCCGCGTCCACGACCTGCCGGTCGTCCCGATCCCGGGCACCCGCAGGCCGGGCAGGGTGGAGGAGAACGTGGCGGCGGTGGCCGTCGAGCTGACGCGGGAGGAGCTGTCCCTGCTGGAGCCGATCGCGGACCAGGTGGCGGGGGACCGCTACGCCGACATGACGTTCACCTCCGCCGGCCGGGAGTGATCACAGCTCCGCCAGCAGCTCCGCCTTCTTCACGGAGAACTCCTCGTCGGTGACCAGCCCGGCCCGGTGCAGCTCCCCGAGTTGGCGGATCCGCTCGGCGACGTCCGCCGGGTCACGCCGGGCGCCGGTGGCCGCGACCGCTGCCACCGGCCCCCGGACGCGCACCGCCGCCAGGACCGCCGCCGCGAACGGCAGCGACTCGTGCACCGGCCCGTACCCCAGACCGAATACCACGGCCGCCGGATCATGGTCCGCCTGCGCCGGCGCGCTCTCGCCGCGCAGCAGCCGCAGATACCCCTCGAACACCTCCGGCGACCGCCACTCCACCCCGCTCAGTTCGGACACCGCGAAGCTCTGGTCGCCGGCCTTCCACTTCGCCGACGACGCCCCCGTCCAGAACCACCGGAAGTGCACGGTCCGCCCGTCGAAGGACGCCTTCGCGTCGTACGCCTTGAACGACAGCGGCACCGGGGGCGCGGCCACCAGGAACCGTTCCGCCGGCCCGGGCCCGGTCAGCCGGGCGCGCAGCTCGTCGGCGTAGTACTCGGCGAGCACCTCCCGCTCGGCCGGCAGCACCAGCCGGTAGGGATCGGCGGGCTCCTTCAGCTGTCCCGCCGCCGCCTCGATCAGCGGATCGGCGCCCGCCCGTGGTTCCACACGCAGCACGACGGTCCCGCGCTTGCCGGGTTCGAGCGTCACCCCCGCGATCGCCGCCAGGGGGATGCGGCGCTCCCCGAGCGCCGCCAGCAGCTTGGGTGTGCGCAACCCCCGTTCGTAGCGGATGAGGACGGAGTCGGACTCGAACTCCCAGGCGGCATGAAATCCGGCCAGTACGTCACCCATGCGGCTCATCGTAAGCGGGAGAGCTCCTTCGTCGCCTCCCCGGGCGCGCCGCAATTCCTGCTTCTCTACGCGCGTTGGGCCGTCGTCGTGTCGGACAAACCCTCCCGGCAGACGTCATCGTCTCCCGCGCACCGCACCGACCGGTACGCGCCGGTGCCGATACCGGCGAAGTTGCGCAGGCTGTCGGTGCCGGGCTCGAAGTAGCCGCCGTGACCCCGGGCCTCCCGCGCGGACAGCACACGCGCGCCGAACGCCGCCGACACCGGGTCCTCGCCGTGCCCGAGACCGCCGACCTCCAGGTAGGGCACGTCCTGCACCCAGTCGTCGGCGTCCCGCATCGCCCACACCCGGGCGGAGGTGCCCAGCTGGGCGGCCTTCTCCACCCGCATGCCGGGGCTGCCGGCCACGGCGATGTCGGTCACCCGGGCCGGCATCGCGTGCGCGGCGACCCCGCACAGCACCGAGCCGTAGCTGTGGCAGAACAGGGAGACCGGCGCGCTGCCGGGCAGGGCGCGCAGCAGCGCGTTCAGCCGGACGGCGCCGTACTCGGCGCGCATCGCGGTGGCCGAGTCGATGCCGAGACCGGCGGGGGAGGTGTAGTCGGCCCAGGCGATCACGGCCGTCCGCGTCGTGGGGCTGACCTCGCGCTCGGCCGCGTACAGGGCCTGGGCCATGCCGACGGGCGCGGAGTACTTGCGGTTCGTGCGCTGGAAGGTGAGCAGCGCGGTGTCGACGCCGGGCACCACGACGGAGATCCGCTCGGCCCGGTCGAGGTCGCCGAAGACCTCGGCGGCGCGGCCGGAGCCCTCCGGGTCGAAGGCGAGGATCTGCCGGGTGGTGTCGCTCAGCGACTCGAAGCGGTGCATGCGCCGGCCGGCCTCGTGCTGTCCGGCGGGCGTGAGCCGGCTGTCGCGCATGCGGGCGCGTTCGACCAGCACCTGCTGGAGCAGCGCGACCCGGTTGGCGCGGTAGCGCAGCTCGACCGGGGCGCCGTTCATGTTGCCGACCGCGAGCGGGTAGCGGTGGGCGAGCCGGGTGCGCTGCGCGGCGGTGAGCGAGGCGAAGAACCGGGCGAGGTGGGCGGGCGCCGCGTGCGGGTCGGGCAGCCGGCGCCCGTCGACGCGTGCGCGCTCCCAGGCCGACAGCGACGCCTGGAGCGCGGTGGTCTCCCTGTTGTGGCGTACGGCGGTCCAGCCGGTCGTCGCGAGCATCAGGAACACCACGGCCAGCGCGAGGAGCGCGCGCCACACATTGAGTTGCGGGGAGGTGTCGAAGGAAGTCACTGGGAGGACACACTAGGAGAACGAGAAGGTCTCGCGAGGCCTGAGTGACAGGGATCACGTTTCGATGACCGTGTGATGGTCATGAGAGCTGTCAGGTCGTGCGCCAGTCGCCCAGCAGGGCCGGTCCCACCTGGTCCAGGTAGGAGGCCGTCAGCGCGCGGACGCGCTCCACGCTGAAGTCGGCGCCCGTGCTCCACTGCCGTTCCGTCACCCGCATCACCCCACCGAACACGGCCACCGCCAGCCGTGGCCGCGGGTCGGCGTCCACGTCCACGCCCTCGCGCTCCGCGATCACCCGGGCGATCGCCTCCTCGACCTCCGCCGAGCGCCGCAGATACGCCGCGAGCAGCACGGGCGTCGACTCGATCACCCGGTACATGCGCAGATGCAGCTCCACCGGCACGACGGAGGCGACGATCTCGTGCAGCGAGTTCCAGCTCTCCAGGACGGCCTGGCGCAGCGCCTCCATCGGGGCCTCGTGGGCCGGTCGCTCGCGCACCGCCTGCACGAAGCGCGTCACGGTCATGTCGGCCAGGGCGAGCGCGACCTCCTCCTTGCCGGCGAAGTAGCGGAAGAAGGTGCGCTGGGAGACGTCGACCGCCTCGGCGATCTCGTCGACGGTGGTGCTCTCGTACCCCTGGGAGGTGAACAGTTCCAGGGCGGCCCGCACCAGCGCGTCATGGGTGCGCTGTTTCTTGCGTTCCCGCAGCCCCGTGCGTGGCGCCGTTTCCATGGCGAGTCTCTTTCCCTGTTTTTTCGCCGTTCGCCCAGCTCAGGCGAGGGGCGAGTGACGTGACAGTTACCGACTAGTGAATTGGTTTGTCAACTGTCAGTGGCTGTCATTAGCCTCCGCGGTATGACTAGTCAGACCACCATCGACAAGACGGGCCCGGGGGACGCCATACCCTCCGGTCCGTCGGACCAGCCACCGGCCACGGGGCTGCGCGGCCACCCGTGGTTCACGCTCATCACCGTCGCCGTGGGCGTCATGATGGTGGCCCTCGACGGCACCATCGTGGCCATCGCCAACCCGGCCATCGCCAAGGACCTCGGCGCCACCTTCGCCGAGGTGCAGTGGATCACCAACGCCTACTTCCTCGCCCTCGCGGTCTCCCTGATCACCGCGGGCAAGCTCGGTGACCGCTTCGGCCATCGGCAGACCTTCCTGATCGGAGTCGTCGGCTTCGCCGCCGCGTCCGGCGCGATCGGCCTCTCCGACAGCATCGCGTTCGTCGTGACGTTCCGTGTCCTCCAGGGTCTGTTCGGCGCGCTGCTGATGCCGGCCGCGCTCGGCCTGCTGCGGGCGACCTTCCCGGCCGAGAAGCTCAACATGGCCATCGGCATCTGGGGCATGGTCATCGGCGCCTCCACCGCCGGCGGCCCGATCCTCGGCGGTGTCCTCGTCGAGCACGTCAACTGGCAGTCGGTGTTCTTCATCAACGTGCCGGTCGGCATCCTCGCCGTCGCCCTCGGCGTCGTGATGCTGCTCGACCACCGCGCCGAGAACGCGCCGCGCTCCTTCGACATCCTCGGCATCGTCCTGCTCTCGGGTGCGATGTTCTGCCTGGTGTGGGCGCTGATCAAGGCTCCGGAGTGGGGCTGGGGCGACGGCAAGACGTGGGCGTTCATCGGCGCGTCCGTGCTGCTGTTCGCGCTGTTCTCCCTCTGGGAGACCAAGGTGAGCGAGCCGCTGATACCGCTGGGGCTGTTCCGCTCCGTCCCGCTCTCCGCCGGTGTGGTGCTGATGGTGCTGATGGCCATCGCGTTCATGGGCGGCCTGTTCTTCGTGACGTTCTACCTCCAGAACGTGCACGGCATGAGCCCGATCGACGCGGGTCTGCACCTGCTGCCGCTCACCGGCATGATGATCGTCGGCTCTCCGCTCGCGGGCGCGATGATCACCAAGGTCGGCCCGCGCGTGCCGCTGGCCGGCGGCATGGCGGCCACCGCGATCGCCATGTATGGCATGTCCACGCTGGACACGGGCACCGGCAGCGGTGTCATGTCCCTCTGGTTCGCCCTGCTCGGCCTCGGCCTCGCGCCGGTCATGGTCGGCGCCACCGAGGTCATCGTGGGCAACGCCCCCATGGAGCTCTCCGGTGTCGCCGGCGGCCTCCAGCAGGCGGCCATGCAGATCGGCGGCAGCCTCGGTACGGCCGTCCTGGGCGCCGTGATGGCCTCCAAGGTCGACAGCGACCTCGCGGGCAACTGGACGGACGCGGGGCTCCCGCCGCTGACGGCGGCCCAGGAGCACCAGGCCTCCGAGGCGGTCCAGGTCGGCGTGGCACCGATCGCGCCGGGCACCCCGGACGCCGTCGCCGCGAAGATCACCGACGTCGCCCATGACACCTTCCTCTCCGGGATGAGCCTGGCGTCCCTGGTCGCGGCCGGCGTGGCGGCGGTGGCGGTCCTCGTCGCCCTGCTCACCAAGCGCGGTCAGAACGCGGAGGCGGGCGCCGGGGTCGGCCACATCTGACGCGATTTCAGCGGAGTTTCCCCTATCAGGGTGACAACGCTAAAGGTCCCTCGCCTCCGGCACGTGTCACAGGTCACAGTGGGTCAAGCCCTCCGGAGGGGAGGGCGGCCAGGGGCTGCGGCGCGCTGCCGGAGGGGGACAGCGCGCCGCCGACCACCTCTCACATCAGCCCGCGGGCGGCACGCCCCCGCCGGTCCCCGGGCACGCCCCGTCAGTCCCCGGGCATGCGTCCGTCGGCCCTCGGGCTGGCCCCCGTCGGCCGCGGGCACACCCGTCAGTCCCCGGGCTCGCACCCGTCGGCCCCGGGCACGCCCCCCGTCAGTCCCGGGCACGCCCCCGACAGTCCCGCGCACGCGCCCGTCGGCTCCCAGGGGCGCGGGGAACTGCGCGATCAGCCACGACGGGCCCGCAGGCGGCGGTGGTGGGCGCGCCGCGGGGCCCCGCCCCCGTCAGTCCGCGGGCAGTCGTGCCGTCTGGGGCGGCACGGGTGGGCGCGGGCGGCACCCCGCCGGCGCCGGGCCGCGCGACCCACCCCCCAGCACCAACCCGGCCCCCCGTTCAAGCGCCCTCAGCGCCAACCCCGGCCCCCCGTTCAAGCACCCCCGCACCAACCCCGCCCCCGCCGGCAGGCTCCCGCAGCGCCGCCACCTCCGCCCGCAGCGCCCGGACCTCCTCCGTCAGCGCCCGGATCGCCTCCGTCCGCTCCTGCTCGCCGACGTCGTCCTTCTCGAACCGCTCGATGAACCACGCCGCGATGTTCGCGGTCACCACACCCAGCAGCGCGATCCCCGAGAGCATCAGCCCCACCGCGATCACCCGCCCCATCCCGGTGGTCGGCGCGTGATCCCCGTACCCGACGGTCGTCATCGTGGTGAAGGACCACCACAGCGCGTCACCCAGCGTGCGGATGTTCCCGTCCGGCGAGTCCCGCTCCACCGACAGCACCGCCAGCGAGCCGAACACCAGCAGCCCCGCGACCGAGCCCGCGACATACGTCGTCACCCGCACCTGCGAGGCCATCCGCGCCCGCTGCCCCACCAGCAGCAGCGTCGACACCAGCCGCAGCAGCTTCAACGGCTGGATCAGCGGCAGCACCACCGCGCACAGGTCCAGCCAGTGCGTCCGGACGAACTCCCGTCGGTCCTCCGCCAGCACCAGCCGCACCGCGTAGTCCGCGGCGAACGCCGCCCACACCGCCCATTCGACCGCGGTGCACACGGCCGTCAGCGACCGTCCGGCCGATGTGTCGACGATCGGAAGGGCGTAGGCGACGGCGAACACTGCGGCGAGCGCCAACAGCGGCCGCTGCGTCCGTCGCTCCCAACGGGTCTGGGCCGATAGCTCCTGCATGCCCCGCATCGTAAAGAATTCGTGCAGAGTCGGGGGCGGTGAGGTACGAACCTCACCGCCCCCGGTGAACCGCCGCGCGCCGCCTAGGCGTCGCCGCCCGCCGCCCCGGGGTCCGCCGCCGAGACGTCCAGCAGCTGGTAGCGGTCGATGGCCTGCTTCAACGCCGACCGGTCGACCTTGCCCTCCTTGGCCAGCTCGGTCAGCACCGCCACCACGATCGACTGCGCGTCGATGTGGAAGAAGCGGCGGGCCGCGCCGCGGGTGTCCGCGAAGCCGAACCCGTCCGCGCCCAGCGACTGGTACGTGCCCGGCACCCAGCGCGCGATCTGGTCCGGCACCGACCGCATCCAGTCGGAGACGGCGATGAACGGCCCCTGCGCCCCGGTCAGCTTCCGCGTCACGTACGGCACCCGCTGCTCCTCCTCCGGGTGCAGCAGGTTGTGCTCCTCGCAGCTCACGGCCTCGCGCCGCAGCTCGTTCCAGGAGGTCGCCGACCACACGTCGGCCTTCACGTTCCACTCCTCGGCGAGGATCCGCTGCGCCTCGACGGCCCACGGCACCGCCACACCGGAGGCCATGATCTGCGCCGGGATCGCCCCGGCCGTGCCCTCGCTGAACCGGTAGACGCCCTTGAGGATGCCCTCGACGTCCACGTTCTCCGGCTCGGCCGGGTGCTGGATGGGCTCGTTGTAGACGGTGAGGTAGTAGAAGACGTCCTCGCCCGGCCTGCCGTCGGCGGTCTCGCCGTACATCCGCCGCAGACCGTCCTGCACGATGTGCGCGATCTCGTAGCCGAACGCCGGGTCGTAGGCGACGCACCCCGGGTTCGTGGACGCCAGCAGCTGCGAGTGGCCGTCCGCGTGCTGGAGGCCCTCACCGGTCAGCGTCGTACGGCCGGCGGTCGCCCCCAGGACGAAGCCGCGCGCCAGCTGGTCGGCCATCTGCCAGAACTGGTCGCCGGTGCGCTGGAAGCCGAACATCGAGTAGAAGACGTAGACCGGGACGAGCGGCTCGCCGTGCGTGGCGTACGCCGAGCCGGCCGCGACCAGCGAGGCCGTGCAGCCGGCCTCGGAGATGCCGTCGTGCAGCATCTGCCCGGTCGGGGACTCCTTGTACGCGAGCAGCAGCTCCCGGTCGACCGCCTCGTACTGCTGGCCGAGCGGGTTGTAGATCTTCGCGCTCGGGAAGAACGAGTCCATGCCGAAGGTGCGGTACTCGTCCGGCGCGATCAGTACGAACCGCTTGCCGAGTTCCTTGTCCCGCATGAGGTCCTTCAGCAGCCGCACGAACGCCATGGTGGTGGCGATCGACTGCTGACCGGAGCCCTTCTTCACGGTCGCGTACGTCTTGTCGTCCGGCAGCGGCAGCGGCTTGGCGCGCACCACACGGGTCGGCACGTACCCGCCGAGCGACTTGCGCCGGTCGTGCATGTACTGGATCTCCTCGGAGTCCCGCCCCGGGTGGTAGTACGGCGGGAGCCCGCTCTCCAGCTCCTTGTCGGAGATCGGCAGGTGCAGCCGGTCGCGGAACCGCTTCAGGTCGTCGACCGTCAGCTTCTTCATCTGGTGCGTGGCGTTGCGGCCCTCGAAGTTGGGCCCCAGGGTCCAGCCCTTGATCGTCTTGGCGAGGATGACCGTCGGCTGGCCCTGGTGCTCCTTGGCCGCCTTGTACGCCGCGTAGATCTTCCGGTGGTCGTGACCGCCGCGCCCCAGGTGCAGGATCTGGTCGTCGGTCATGCCCTCGACCATCGCGCGCAGCCGCTGGTCGTCCCCGAAGAAATGCTCGCGGATGTAGGAGCCGGTCTCGGTGGCATACGTCTGGAACTGGCCGTCCGGCGTGATGTTCATCTTGTTGACCAGGATCCCGTCCCGGTCCTGCGCGAGCAGCGGGTCCCAGGTGCGGTCCCAGATCAGCTTGATCACGTTCCAGCCGGCGCCCCGGAAGACCGACTCCAGCTCCTGGATGACCTTGCCGTTGCCGCGCACCGGGCCGTCCAGGCGCTGGAGGTTGCAGTTGACGACGAAGGTCAGGTTGTCCAGGCCCTCACGGGCGGCGATGGTGAGCTGGCCGAGCGACTCCGGCTCGTCCATCTCGCCGTCCCCGAGGAACGCCCACACGTGCGAGCGGGAGGTGTCGGCGATCCCGCGCGCGTGCATGTAGCGGTTCATCCGCGCCTGGTAGATCGCGCCGATCGGCCCGAGGCCCATCGACACGGTCGGGAACTCCCAGAAGTCCGGCATCAGCCGCGGATGCGGGTACGACGACAGCCCGTACGGCGCCTTCGACTTCTCCTGGCGGAACGCGTCCAGGTTGTTCTCGCCGAGCCGGTCGAGCAGGAACGCGCGCGCGTAGATGCCCGGCGAGGCGTGCCCCTGGAAGAAGACCTGGTCGCCGCCGTCGCCCTCGTCCTTGCCGCGGAAGAAGTGGTTGAAGCCCACGTCGTACAGCGACGCCGAGGAGGCGAAGGTGGCGATGTGACCGCCGACGCCGATGCCCGGGCGCTGGGCGCGCGAGACCATCACGGCCGCGTTCCAGCGGGTGGCGTTCAGGATCTTCCGCTCGATCTCCTCGTTGCCCGGGAAGAACGGCTCGCTCTTGGTGGGGATCGTGTTGACGTAGTCCGTGCTGCGCATCTCGGGCACGGCCACGCGCTTCTCGCGGGCCCGCTCGATCAGGCGCAGCATGAGATAGCGGGCCCGCTCCCGGCCGCGCTCGTCGATCGCGGCGTCGAGGGAGTCGAGCCACTCCTGGGTTTCCTCGGGGTCGAAGTCAGGAACCTGACTCGGAAGGCCGCCAATGATGATCGGGTTGCGATCGGATCCGGAAGCCACGCTGTTCCTTACCTGTCAGAGGGCCGTATTTTCGAGGGTCTGCGGTATGCCTGCACCGTTCCCCATCGTGTACCTCGGGGAGGCAAACGTCATCTCTACCGAGAGGTAACCCGAGGGACTCATGGGATCTCCTACCCTGGCGCGCACCCAAACGCGCAAACCCGGCAGATGGCCGTGATGTGTGTCACTGCCGGACGGGATACCGTGTCAGGAGTTGCGCCGACACCGCCGGGATCGTCACCGTTTCGGCGGTCTGAACCGCCGGGTACTTGCGCGATCGGTCCCGCCCGTGTGGACTACGGCCAATGCTTCGCGCACGCGCGTGGCTGAGTTATTCCCGAAAAACGATCAGGAGGCAACCCGTGAGCGCGACCGCGGACCACGCGGAGGAGCGGACGAGCCCTGCCGTCAGGCTGGGGTTCCAGCCCGAGCAGGTGGTCCAGGAGATCGGCTACGACGACGACGTCGATCAGGAGCTCCGCGAGTCCATCGAGGAAGTCATCGGCAGCGACCTGGTGGACGAGGACTACGACGACGTGGCCGACGCCGTGGTGCTGTGGTTCCGCGACGAGGACGGCGACCTGACGGATGCGCTGGTGGACGCCACCACGTACATCGAAGAAGGCGGCTCGATCCTCCTCCTCACGCCGAAGACCGGCCGTGCGGGGTACGTGGAGCCGAGCGACATCTCGGAAGCCGCGACGACGGCGGGTCTGTCGGCCAGCAAGAGCGTCAGCGTGGGCAAGGACTGGAGCGGCAGCCGGCTGGTGACCCCCAAGGCGGCCAAGGCCAAGAAGTAGCCCCGTACCGAAGGAGCGCCCGCACCGGCCCTTCGAACGCCGGACGGGCTGGCGTCGCCAGCCCGTCCGATGCCGGGCGGTGATCGCTGCGTAGGGTGGGTCCCACCCGAACAGCCTCACCGAAGGGACATCCAGGAGATGGCGATCCAGGTCGGCGACAAGGCCCCCGACTTCGAGCTCAAGGACAACCACGGCGCCACCGTCAAGCTGTCCGACTTCCGCGGCAGCAAGAACGTCGTTCTGCTGTTCTACCCCTTCGCCTTCACCGGCGTGTGCACCGGCGAGCTGTGCGAGCTGCGCGACAACCTGCCGCAGTTCTCCGACCGCGACACCCAGCTGCTCGCCGTCTCCAACGACTCCATCCACACCCTGCGCGTCTTCGCCGAGCAGGAGGGCCTGGAGTACCCGCTGCTGAGCGACTTCTGGCCGCACGGCGAGGTCTCCCGCGCCTACGGCGTCTTCGCCGAGGACAAGGGCTGCGCGGTGCGCGGCACCTTCGTCATCGACAAGGAGGGCGTGGTGCGCTGGACCGTCGTCAACGGCCTGCCGGACGCCCGCGACCTGAACGAGTACGTCAAGGCGCTCGACGCCCTCTGATGTCCGCCGGCCCCCGAGGGCGAGCCGATGCCGACACCCTGTGATTCTTCGGCTCCAGGGCCTGCGGGGGGCGGGAACCCGTCACTAGGATCGACTCGTTGATCCGATATCCGACGCATCACGGGGCCGCGCGCCCCGGGACACCAATGGAGGACTCGTGGGAGTCAGCCTCAGCAAGGGCGGCAATGTTTCACTGACCAAGGAGGCCCCGGGCCTGACCGCGGTCATCGTCGGTCTGGGGTGGGACGTGCGCACCACGACCGGCACCGACTTCGACCTGGACGCGAGCGCGCTGCTGCTGAACGGCGCGGGCAAGGTCGCCAGCGACGCGCACTTCGTCTTCTTCAACAACCTCAAGAGCCCCGACGGCTCCGTCGAGCACACCGGTGACAACCTCACCGGTGAGGGCGAGGGCGACGACGAGCAGATCAAGGTCGACCTGGCCGGCGTCCCGGCCGACGTCGAGAAGATCGTCTTCCCGGTCTCGATCTACGACGCCGAGAACCGCCAGCAGTCCTTCGGCCAGGTGCGCAACGCGTTCATCCGCGTCGTGAACCAGGCCGGCGGCGCCGAGATCGCCCGCTACGACCTCAGCGAGGACGCCTCGACGGAGACCGCGATGGTCTTCGGCGAGCTCTACCGGCACGGCGTGGAGTGGAAGTTCCGCGCCATCGGCCAGGGGTACGCCTCGGGCCTGCGCGGTATCGCGCAGGACTTCGGCGTCAACGTCTGAGAGGTGTGACCATTTCGTCCGGCGCCGCACCGTTTACGGGCGGCGCCGGACGCGCAGGACAACCGAAGAAGCAGGACCCAGGGGAGGACAGCATCATGGGCGTCACACTCGCCAAGGGAGGAAACGTCTCCCTGTCCAAGGTCGCGCCGAACCTCACTCAGGTGATGGTCGGCCTCGGCTGGGACGCGCGCTCCACCACCGGAGCCCCCTTCGACCTGGACGCCAGTGCGCTGCTGTGCCACGGCGGGCGGGTGCTGGGGGACGAATGGTTCGTCTTCTACAACCAGCTCAAGAGCCCCGACGGCTCCGTGGAGCACACCGGCGACAACCTCACCGGCGAGGGCGACGGCGACGACGAGTCGCTCCTGGTCGACCTCTCCAAGGTCCCCGCCCACTGCGACAAGATCGTCTTCCCCGTCTCCATCCACATGGCCGACGAGCGCGGACAGACCTTCGGTCAGGTCAGCAACGCCTTCATCCGTGTCGTCAACCAGGCCGACGGCCAGGAACTCGCCCGCTACGACCTGAGTGAGGACGCCTCCACCGAGACTGCGATGATCTTCGGTGAACTCTATCGCTACCAGGGGGAATGGAAGTTCAGGGCGGTAGGGCAGGGGTACGCGTCCGGTCTGCGGGGCATCGCCCTAGACTTCGGAGTCAACGTTTCGTAAAGCCGAGTACGGCGCGGGGGAGACCCGTACATACAGGATTGGGTAGCCAGTGGTTCTGAAAACCTTCGGCTGGTCGTTCGCGGTCACCGCGCTCGGCCTCGTCGCGGCGGTCTTCTACGGGGGGTGGACCGCTTTCGGTGTCGTGGCGATCCTCTCCGTCCTCGAGATCTCGCTGTCCTTCGACAACGCAGTCGTCAACGCCGGAATCCTGAAGAAGATGAATGCCTTCTGGCAGAAGATCTTCCTCACGATCGGCATTCTCATCGCCGTCTTCGGTATGCGACTGGTCTTCCCCGTCGTCATCGTCGCGGTCAGCGCCTCGATGGGCCCGATCGAGGCCGTCGACCTCGCGCTCACCGACAAGGACCGCTACCAGCAGCTGGTGACGGACGCCCACCCGTCGATCGCCGCCTTCGGTGGCATGTTCCTGCTGATGATCTTCCTCGACTTCATCTTCGAGGACCGGGACATCAAGTGGCTCGGCTGGCTGGAGCGGCCCCTGGCCAAGCTCGGCAAGATCGACATGCTGTCGGTGTGCATCGCCCTGATCGTGCTGATGATCTCCGCGATGACCTTCGCCAAGCACGCGCACCAGCACGGCGGCACCCACGCCGACAAGGCGGAGACGGTCCTGATCTCCGGTGTGGCGGGTCTGATCACCTACATGATCGTGGGCGGGCTCTCCGGCTTCTTCGAGGACAAGCTCGAAGAGGAGGAGGAGCGCGAGCACGAGGCCGAGGAGCAGGCCAAGCGCGAGGGCAAGCCCAAGTCGGCGGTCGTCCTGGCCGGCAAGGCCGCGTTCTTCATGTTCCTCTACCTGGAGGTCCTGGACGCGTCCTTCTCCTTCGACGGCGTGATCGGCGCCTTCGCCATCACCAACGACATCGTCCTGATGGCCCTCGGCCTCGGTATCGGCGCCATGTACGTCCGGTCGCTCACCGTCTACCTGGTCCGCCAGGGCACCCTCGACGACTACGTCTACCTGGAGCACGGCGCGCACTACGCGATCGGCGCCCTCGCCGTGCTTCTCCTCGTCACCATCCAGTACGAGATCCACGAGGTCATCACCGGCCTCATCGGCGTCGCCCTGATCGCCTGGTCCTTCTGGTCCTCCGTCCGCCGCAACAGGGCCCTGGCGGCGGCCGAGGGAAAGGGCGAGGGATCGGACGAGAAGACTGAGGTCTCGTCCGGGGTGTGATCACCTTCCCGGTGAGGAACGCTCTGTGCGGGGCGGGAATGGGCTTCTTCGACGGACTTAGGCCCGGCCGGGCCGCCGACTTCGACTCGGGCAACGCGGCCAACTCGATCGAACTGACCAAACGGCACAGCCAGGTCTCCCTCACCAAACAGGACGCCGCCAACGGGCACCTGCGGATCAACCTGACCTGGCGGATGCGCACCTCCGACTTCAGCGGCGGCCAGCGGGAGAGCCTGCTGCGCCACCCCTTCAAGGCGCTGCGCCCCCCGGAGGTCATAGGACACAGCCAGAGCATGGTCAACGTCGACCTCGACCTGGGCTGCCTGTACGAACTGGCCGACGGCTCCAAGGGCGTCGTCCAGCCGCTGGGCGGGCTGCTCGGCGACATCAACGCCCCGCCGTACGTGAAGCTCACCGGGGACGACCGGTTCGGGTCGGGGTCCGGCGAGACGATGTACGTCAACCTCGACCACCGGGACGCCATCAAACGGCTGCTGGTGTTCGTCTACATCTACGACCAGACGCCGGCGTTCGACCGTACCCACGCCATCGTCACGCTGTACCCGAGCAACGGGCCGCGCATCGAGATAGGCCTCGACGAGCGGCACCCCCAGGCCCGGTCCTGCGCGGTGGTGATGATCGAGAACGTGAAGGACGAGATCCTGGTACGGCGCGAGGTCCGGTTCGTGTACGGATTCCAGGGCGAGCTGGACCGCCTGTACGGGTGGGGCCTTCAGTGGGGCCGGGGATACAAGTCGAAGGTGGAGCGGTAGCGCCCGCCGGGGCGCCGCCCCTCGCCCGGTCCCCCTCTCACGCCCCCCGCGTGCTCTTCCTCACCGGCCGATGAACTGCGGCCCCTGCGGCGGCAGACGGAACTCCTGGGGCGGCGCCCCGGCGGTCTGGGCGTCCGGGTAGCCGTAACCGTACGTCGGCAGGTTCGCCGGGTAGCCGTAGGACGGCGGGGCCTGCTGCGGCACGGCCCCCGTCGGCTGCTCCGGGGGCAGCGGCTGGGAGCGGCTGGGCGTGGAGTCGGACGTCTCCTCCGACTCGTCCACCGAGATGCCGAAGTCGGTCGCCAGGCCCTTGAGGCCGTTGGAGTAGCCCTCGCCGAGCGCGCGGAACTTCCAGCCCTCCCCGCGCCGGTACAGCTCGCCGCAGATCAGCGCCGTCTCCTCACCCGTCTCCGGACGGATGTCGAACGTGGCCAGCGGTTTGCCGTCGGCGGCTGCCGCGTCGTACAGCAGGATGCTGAGGGACCGTACGCGGTCGAAGGTGACGCCGTCCGCCGAAGCGACCAGAAGAATCTGGCTGACGTCGGACTCGACACCGGTGAGGTCTGTCTGGATCGTATCGGTGAGGCCATCGGCGCCCCGTTTCTTGCCGAGCCGCCAGACCTTCCCGGAGGGGTGCCGGGGCTGGTTGTAGAAGACGAAGTCCTCGTCGGAGCGCACACGACCGTCGGGGCCGAGGAGCAGCGCCGAGGCATCCACGTCCGGGACCCCCTGCCCGGGTGTCCAGCGCAGCACGGCGCGCACCGTGGTGGCCTTCAGCGGGACGTTCGACCCCTTCAGCATGGCGTGCGTCATGCGCTCATCCTGCCCTCTCCGTTCTGCTCACGACAACGCGGGTACACGGGATCCGACGCGGTTGTGCCGGTCCGCGTTACCTGAAGTTCATGCCCGGTGGGCACCCATGACATCGGTCTCTACGTACTATTACCGGCCACCTTGCCGAATCCATAGCCATCACTTGTGCCACGGGGGAATGTATGCGTCATTTCGGGCACCTCGCCCCTGAGGTGCGCCAGCGCCTCTTCCACCGGGAGCCGTGCGTGTTCGACGCGGACTCTCCCGCCCGGCTGCTCTCCGCGGCCCTGGGCGCCACCCTCTACAGCCCGGCCACCCGGCCCCGGCTGGCGGAGGACGTGCTGAAGCAGGCCGGGCGTGGCGTGGTGTCGATGGTGCTCTGCCTGGAGGACTCCATCGGTGACGAGGACGTGGCGCAGGGCGAGGAGAACCTGGTCCGCCAGTTCACCGACCTGGCCGGCCGCCCGGGCGCAGACGTGCCGCTGCTGTTCATCCGGGTCCGCACCCCCGAGCAGATCCCCGACCTGGTCCGGCGGCTGGGCCCGGCGGCGCGGCTGCTCAGCGGCTTCGTGTTCCCGAAGTTCACCGAGGAGCGCGGCATCCCCTTCCTGGAGGCGCTGGCCGGCGCCGAGGCGGCCAGCGGGCGGCGGCTGTTCGGCATGCCCGTGCTGGAGACGCCCGAGCTGATGTACCGGGAGTCGCGGGTGGACGCCCTGGAGGGCATCGCCCGCGCCGTGGAGAAGTACCGCAGCCGGGTCCTCGCGCTGCGCCTGGGCGTGACCGACTTCTGCTCCTCCTACGGGCTGCGCCGGGCCCCCGACATGACCGCCTACGACGTCCAGATCGTCGCCTCCGTCATCGCGGACGTGGTGAACATGCTGGGACGCGCCGACGGCAGCGGCTTCACGGTGACGGGACCGGTGTGGGAGTACTTCCGGGTCCCCGAGCGCATGTTCAAGCCGATGCTGCGGCACAGCCCCTTCCTGGAGGGACAGGCCGTCGAGCTGCGTGAGAAGCTGATTGAGCACGCGATGGACGGGCTGCTGCGCGAGATCTCCCTCGACCACGCCAACGGCCTGCTGGGCAAGACCTGCATCCACCCCTCGCACGTTCCGGCGGTGCACGCGCTGTCCGTCGTCAGTCACGAGGAGTACAGCGACGCGGCGGACATCCTGCGGCCGGAGCGCGGCGGCGGGGGAGTGCTGAGGTCGGCGTACACGAACAAGATGAACGAGGTGAAGCCGCACCGCGCCTGGGCCGAGCGGACCATGCTGCGCGCGGAGGTCTTCGGCGTGGCGCACGAGGACGTCAGTTTCGTCGACCTGCTGGCCGCGGGCATTCCCGGCTGAACCCACCTCACGACATCGCCTCACGACATAGGGACGCATGAACAACGCAGTGAACAACGGGGTCTGGTCCGGGAGCTGGGTCGCCGAGCGGCTCGGGGTCCGGCTCGTGGGCGACGACAGGCTGACGGACCTGCTGGGGCTGGCGCTGCGCCGCAACCCCAAGCGGGCGCACCTGCTCGTCTCCCACGTGCTGGGCAAGCACGTCCCGCAGTCGCCGTCCGTGGTGTACGGCCACGGCTTCGCCCTCGGCCGCCGGGTGCGCGAGCTGCTGGGCGAGCGGGCCGCCGACGCGGTCGTCCTCGGCTACGCGGAGACCGCCACCGGCCTCGGCCACTCCGTCGCGGACGGCGTCGGCCCGGTGCCCTATCTGCACTCCACCCGCCGCCCGGTGGTCGGCGTCGCCCCGGCGGGCGGCTTCGAGGAGTCGCACTCGCACGCCACGTCCCATCTGCTGCTGCCGGAGGACCCGGCGCTGCTGGTCGGCGACGGCCCGCTGGTCCTCGTCGACGACGAGTTCTCCACCGGCAACACGGTCATGAACACGATCCGGGATCTGCACGAGCGGTACCCGCGCCGACGGTACGTGGTCGTCGCCCTGGTCGACATGCGCTCCCCGGCGGACGCCGGCCGGCTGGAGAGGTTCGCGCGGGAGATCGACGCCAAGGTGGACCTGGTGGCGGCGGCCTCGGGCACCGTACGCCTGCCGGAGGGGGTGCTGGAGAAGGGGCAGGAGCTGGTCGCGCGGCACGAGTCCGCGGCCGGCCCGGTTCCGCCGCCTTACGGCCGTCTCACCCGCGTCGACCTGTGCTGGCCCCGCGGCCTGCCCGACGGCGGCCGCCACGGCTTCACGCCCGCGCACCGCGACCGGCTGGAGGCCGCGCTGCCCGCGATGGCCGCCCGCCTCGCCGAGGCGATACCCGAGGGCGCCCGGCGGGTGCTCGTGCTCGGCTGCGAGGAGCTGATGTACGCGCCGCTGCGGCTCGCCCGTGAGCTGGAGCAGGTGGCGCCGGACGCCGAGGTGCGCTTCTCCACCACCACCCGCTCGCCCGTCCTCGCGGTCGACGACCCCGGGTACGCCATACGCAGCCGAATCGTTTTCCCGGCGCACGACGACCCGGCCGACGGCCCCGGCGAGCGCTACGCCTACAACGTCGCGGGCGCCGGCTTCGACGCGGTCGTCGCCGTCGTCGACTCCACCGCCGACACGCCCGCCCTGCACGCCCCCGACGGTCTGCTCGCCCAACTCGCCGCGCACACCCCGCAGGTCGTCCTCGCGGTCGTCCCGTCGTACGTGCCCGAGCCGCCGTACGTCCCCGAAAGGCCCTCCATGCTGCCCGAGCCCCTCCGAGGCCCCGCCTTCTCCTCGTACGCCCCGCAGGAGGTCGGCTGGCTGCTCCAGGACCTCTCGGAGGTGACGCTGGAGGCGCCGACCGAGGAGCGCGAGGAGGCCATCCAGAGCGGCGGAGCGCACTACGCGGAGTCGCTGCCGGTGGAATACCAGCCCAGCGAGCAGTACCAGGAGCTGTTCCACACGGCTCTGGAGGCCTCCGCGGCGCGGCTGGCGCAGGCGGTGGGCGTGGTGACCGAGACCGTGATCGCCGAGCGGTCGCCCCGGCCCGTCCTGGTCTCCCTGGCCCGCGCCGGCACCCCGGTCGGCGTGCTCATGCGCCGCTGGGCCGAGCACCGGCACGGCCTCGACCTGGCGCACTACGCCGTCTCCATCGTGCGCGGCCGCGGCATCGACCCCAACGCGCTGCGCTGGCTGGCCGAGCACCACGACCCGCGGGACGTCGTCTTCGTCGACGGCTGGACCGGCAAGGGCGCGATCACCCGGGAACTGGCCGTGGCGATCGAGGAGTTCGAGGCGGCGGGCGGGGCGGCCGGCTTCGACCCGGAGATCGCGGTCCTCGCCGACCCCGGCTCCTGCGTGCGCACCTACGGCACCCGCGAGGACTTCCTCATCCCCTCCGCGTGCCTCAACTCCACGGTGTCGGGCCTGATCTCACGGACCGTCCTGCGCGCCGACCTGGTCGGCCCGGACGACTACCACGGGGCGAAGTTCTACCGGGAACTCGCCGGCGCGGACGTCTCGGGCGTGTTCCTGGACGCCGTCTCGGCCCGCTTCCCGGAGGTCACGGACGCGGTGGACGCGGCCGTCAAGGAGCTGCTCGCGAGTGACCGCACGCCGACCTGGGAAGGATGGGCAGCGGTGGAGCGCATCAGCGAGGAGTACGGCATCCATGACGTGAACCTCGTCAAGCCCGGCGTCGGCGAGACCACCCGGGTGCTGCTGCGCAGGGTGCCCTGGAAGATCCTGGCGCGGGCCGGGGCGGGCGCCGACCTGGACCACGTCCGGCTGCTCGCCGGGCAGAGAGGGGTACCGGTGGAGGAGGTCGGCGATCTGCCGTACACCTGTGTGGGGCTGATCCACCCTCAGTACACGCGCGGCGCGACCGGCGCCGACGGCAAGGCGGTGGCGGTCTGATGCCGGTGCTGGTGGCGAGCGACCTGGACCGTACGCTCATCTACTCGGCGGCGGCCCTGGCGCTGACCATGCCGGACGCGCGGGCGCCGAGGCTGCTGTGCGTGGAGGTGCACGAGAGCCGGCCCCTGTCGTACATGACGGAGACCGCGGCGCAGCTGCTGACCGACCTCGGGGACGCGGCGGTGTTCGTGCCGACGACCACCCGCACCCGCAAGCAGTACCTGCGGATCAATCTCCCGGGCCCGGCGCCGACGTACGCCATCACCGCGAACGGCGGGCATCTGCTGGTCGACGGCGTGTCCGACCCGGACTGGCACGCGGGCGTGACCGCGCGGCTGGCCGACGAGTGCGCGCCGCTCGCGGAGGTGCAGGCCCACCTGGCGGCCTACGCCGACCCGCTGTGGCTGCGCAAGCAGCGCATCGCCGAGGACCTGTTCGCCTACCTGGTCGTGGAGCGCGAGCTGCTGCCCGAGGAGTGGGTGAAGGAGCTGGCGGTCTGGGCGGAGAACCGCGGCTGGACCGTGTCGTTGCAGGGCCGCAAGATCTACGCCGTGCCCAAGCCGCTGACCAAGAGCGCCGCCGTGCGCGAGGTGGCCCGCCGCACCGGCGCCGAGCTGACCCTGGCGGCCGGTGACTCCCTGCTGGACGCCGACCTGCTGCTGGCCGGCGACCGGGGCTGGCGTCCCGGGCACGGCGAACTGGCCGAGGCCGCGTGGACGGCGCCGCAGGTCACCGCCCTGCCCGAGCGGGGCGTCCTGGCCGGTGAGCGCATCCTGCGCGAGTTCCTCAAGGGCGTCCGCCAGCCGTAGAGCCGGACGTGACGCGATGTGACATCGGACGCATTGCCGGGAAGCGGCGCCCGATGTGACGCCGCCCACCGGCCTGATGAGCCGTCAGCCGCAGCACCCTCCGCCGCAGCAGCCGCCCCCGCCCCCGCCCGACCTGGGCGCGGGTGCGGGGGCGTTCGCCGTGCCGCCGACAGCCACGGTGGACAGCAGTTTCACCGTGTCGTCATGGCCGGCGGGGCAGTCGGCGGGGGCGGAGGACTCCGCCATGGGGCGGCTCAGTTCGAAGGTGTCGCCGCAGGTCCGGCAGCGGTACTCGTAACGAGGCATGCCGACAGGTTAATCCGCATATGCGCTGCCGGGCACTCCCACTGTTTCGATGGTGTTGGCATCTGTCGAATTCTTATGTGGAGAAATTGCGAAGGGCGCTGGTAATTTGAGGGTGCCGCGATGAACCGCGAGGTCGGGGGGATTCAGGGTTTGCGGCCGCTTCGACGGCAACCATGTCAGACCCTCGTACGTCTGTACGTCTGCCTGCGCGAGCACCACATCAGAGCGGAGGGAGACGCATCGTGACCCAGGTGGGGCAGGGGGGGGAGCCCCAGGAGCCGGACGCCACCATGCAGTTGAAGGTCCCCGCCTCATTCCGGGCGGACGAGACCATGCAACTGCGGATACCCGAACAGGGCATACCCGACGGCACGGAAGAACATCGAATATCCGAGAAGCCCCGTACCTCGGGAAACCGACGCAAAGCACCCCGGCCCTCACTCCGCGCCCGGCTCGCGCCCCTGGCCGTCTTTCTCGCCCCGCTGCTCGCACGCCTCACGCCGTACGTCCGCCGGATGCGCCCGCAGTACCCTCGCCCCGGCCGTACCGGCTGGCGGCGCTGGGTGCCCTCCTGGCGGCAGTGGCTGGGCGGCGTCCTGGGGGGCCTCGGCCTGAGCACCATGTTCCTCGTCGTCGCCTACGCGGCCACCGACGTCCCGGACAACCTCAACACCTACGCCACCCAGCAGGACAACGTGTACTTCTGGGCGGACGGCACGCCCATGGCCCGCACCGGCTGGGTACAGCGGCAGGCGATGCCGCTGAAGGACATCCCCGAGGACGTCCGCTGGGCGGTGCTCGCCGCGGAGAACGCCAGCTTCTACAGCGACCCCGGCGTCTCCTTCAAGGGCATCACCCGCGCCCTGTTCCGCACCGTCGGCCAGGGCGACACCCAGGGCGGCTCCACCATCACCCAGCAGTACGTCAAGAACGTCTACCTGAACCAGAACCAGACGCTGCGCCGCAAGTTCACCGAGGCGATGATCGCCCTCAAGCTCGACAACCAGATGAGCAAGGACGACATCCTCGAGGGCTACCTGAACACCAGCTGGTTCGGCCGCGGCACCTACGGCATCCAGCGCGCCGCCCAGGCCTACTACGGCAAGGACGTCAGCCGGCTCAACGCCAGCGAGGCCGCCTTCCTCGCCGCCCTCCTCAAGGGCGCCGGCCTGTACGACCCGACCCTGAACAGCGCCAACCGCGCCCGGGCCGTGGAACGCTGGACCTGGACCCTCGACCGGATGGTCGACATCGGCAAGCTGTCCAAGGCCGAACGGGCCACCTACAGGACGTTCCCGGAGCCGCTCAAGAGCAACCCGCTGTACGACACCGGTGAGCAGAGCGACTACCTGGTCGAACTGGCCTCCCAGTACGCGAAGAAGGCCGCGAAGATCTCCGACAAGGACTTCGACCTCGGCGGCTACCAGATCTACACGACCTTCGACAAGAAGCGTGAGGAGCAGCTCACCGACGCCGTCACGAAAGCCCGTCAGAAGGCCCTGAAGGACGACCCGAAGGACGCGAAGGCCGCCCACTACGGCGCCGCCTCCGTGGCCGCCGACGGACGGATCCTCGCCGTCTACGGCGGCCCCGACCACCGTACGCAGGGCTACAACGAGTCCAACGCCACCACCGTCCCGGCCGGGTCGGCCTTCATGCCGTTCGTGTACGCGGCCGGTCTGGAGCACGGCGTGCACAAGACCCGTGACGGAGAGGCGGCCCCGGTCACCGGGGAGTCCCTCTACAACGGCGACGACGATGTGCCGGTGACCACCCCGGAGGGGCCGTACTGGGACCGCAGCGGCAAGAAGGTCTCCGCCAGCAACGACGGTGACAGGTCGTACGGTCCGATCTCGCTGCACCGGGCGATGGAGCTGTCGGTGAACACGCCGTTCATGCAGCTCGGCATGGACACCGGCCTGGCCAAGGTGCGCGCCACCGCCGTGGCGGCGGGCCTGCTGCCCTCCAGCATCGGCGCCCAGGTGCCCGCGCTGTCCCTGGGCAGCTCCACGCCCAGCGCCATCCGCATGGCCAGCGGCTACTCCACCTTCGCGGCGGCCGGCAAGCACACCGAGCCGTACTCGGTGCGCCGCATCACCCACAACGGCTCCAAGGTCGCCCTGGACCTGCCCGCCCCGCGCCGCGCGGTCGGTGCCGACGTGGCCGAGGAGGTCACCTCCGCGCTCACCGACGCCTTCCGCACCGCCCATCCCTCGGCCGCGCCGGCCGGTGCGGAGGTGGCCGGCAAGGCCGGAACAACCGAGGACGACACCGCGTCCTGGTACGTCGGCACGCACAAGTCGGTGTCCACGGCGGTCGTCGTCTACCGCATGGATCTGTCCAAGAGCCTCGAACCACTGCCGCTGAACGGCGTCGCCGGAACCGCCGACGACAGCGTCCCGTACGGCATCTGGTCCGGCGCCCTGAGCCCGCTCGGCTGACCACCGAACGGCATCGCATGTCCCCAACCCCTCGAGAATGAGCCATACATGAAGTCACCGTCGGGCCGCCGCCGCAAGGCCCGGGAGCCGCGCCGTCCCGCCGCCGCACATCCGGGGTTCCTGTCCCTGGCGGCGTTCCTCGTCGTCGCCTCCCTGATGGCGGGGTACCTGGTGCTGAGCCGCACGGACAACACCGAGCCGACCGCGTCCTCGGGGGACGGCAAGAAGGCCGCGGGGGCGAGAGCGACGCAGGAGCCGGAGTGGGACGGCGAGGTCAAGGTCCTGGGGGACGGCTCCACCTCGTACACCGGTCCGCAGAAGGGCACCTTCAAGCCCGTTCCGCTCAAGCCGGGTGAGAAGCCGCCCCAGTTCGTCGTCTTCTCCTGGGACGGCGCGCTGAGCGGCGACGACGAACTCTTCGCGCACTACCGGAAGATGTCGAAGAAGTACAACGCCCACATGACCTTCTTCCTCACGGGCATCTACCTGCTGCCCAAGAGCAAGAAGGACCTCTACTCCCCGCCCCAGCACCCCAAGGGCAGCTCGGCGATCAGCTTCCCCACCGACGAGCACATCCGCACCACGCTGGAGCAGCTCGGCAAGGCGTGGGAGGAGGGCCACGAGATCGGCACCCACTTCAACGGCCACTTCTGCGGCAAGAAGGGCGGCGGCGACTGGAGCGTCGAGGAGTGGAAGAGCGAGATCGACCAGTTCTACTCCTTCGCGGAGAACTGGAAGACCAACACCGGCTACACCGACATGGACCCGCTGCCCTTCGACTTCAAGAAGGAGGTCACCGGCGGCCGGGCGCCCTGCCTGGAGGGCCAGCCGAACCTGATCAAGGCGGCCAAGAGCTACGGCTGGCGCTACGACGCCTCCTCCCCGGGCGCCTTCCAGGTCTGGCCGGCGAAGAAGGACGGCCTGTGGGACTTCCCGCTCCAGGGACTGCCGTACGACGGCGGTGACATCCAGGCCCTGTCCATGGACTTCAACTTCCTCTACAACCAGACCGGCGGCGAGACCGACGGCGATCCGGCCAAGTACCCGCAGTGGCAGCAGGAGACCATCGACGCCTACATGGCGGGCTTCAACCGGGTGTACTACGGCAGCCGTGCCCCGCTGTTCATCGGCAACCACTTCGAGCAGTGGAACGGCGGCATCTACATGAACGCCGTGGACCACGTCATCGAGAACGTCTGCACCAAGAAGGACGTCAAGTGCGTGTCCTTCAGGGAGCTCGCGGACTGGATGGATGTGCAGAAGCCGGAGACGCTGGAGCGGTTGCGGACCCTGGACCCGGCGCAGTCGCCGGACTGGTCGACGGTCGTGCAATGACGTTCCCGTAACGGCCTCGGCGCAGGAACGCATCCCCCTTCACAACAGCCACACATGGCATGCGAAGATGCGCTACCCCGGCATCCCTCCGCCGGGGCAAGAGGGGAAACATCAGTGAAGTCAAGGAAATTGAGCCGTACGCGGCGTCGCGCCACCATACTCGGCGCGGCAGCCACCTCGGTCGTCGCCGGTGTGGCGCTGCTGCCCAACTGGAGCGCCGGCGCGGCGGTCGTCGACGACCCGACGGTGGACGCCAAGACCAAGGCCACCTTCCAGCGGCTGGCGGACGCGGTCTTCACCGACCGTACGGCCGCTCTTGTCGAGGGCGGGCAGGGCGACCGTGCGAAGCCGCTGACCGACGGCTTCGCCGGGGACGTCCGGCTGTCCTCGAAGCAGGCCCGCAGTGAGGACGCCGCCCTGTCCTCCCTGGACCAGCGCAAGGACCGGCTCGCGCAGCTCGGCGAGAAGTACAGCAAGGGCAGCACCACCGTCACCCTGAACGCCACCAGCGTGAAGGGCCGCAAGGCGGTCGTCGCGGTCACCGAGACCACGACCCTGACCTACGCCAAGGCCCGCGGCGACCAGCCGAAGACCACCGGCTTCCAGGCCCGGCACGAGCTGACGTTCACCGCCGACCGCACGGGCGACTGGCAGCTCACCGGGATCCGCGACACCGACGAGGGCCTCGCGGTGAACCAGACGGCCAAGCCGTCCGTCACGCCGATGGTCGGGAAGACCACCAGCACCACGCCCTCGGCGCCCAAGGCGTCGACCACCTTCCCGGGCCCGGCCAACGCGAAGAACTTCACCGCCAGCGGTCTGAACTACAACGCGATGGCCACGTACGCGAAGCAGTACTGGACCAACTACAACCCGGCCTACCCGAACTTCAACGGGCAGGGCGCGGGCGGCGACTGCACCAACTTCGTCAGCCAGGCGCTGAAGGCGGGCGGCTGGAAGCACGTCCCCGGGTACGTGTACGACTACACGAAGTGGTTCGGCAACGCCGACATCCAGTCGCACTCGTTCATCGGGGTCAACGAGTGGTCCTGGTTCGCCCAGAACTCCAAGCGGACGACCAGCCTCGCGAACGTCTACCAGATGGACGTCGGTGACGTGCTCCAGGTGGACTTCGACAAGGACGGCTCGAAGGACCACACCATGATCGTCACGTCCCGCAGCCGGGGCGTGCCGTACCTGACGTACCACTCCACCAACACCTACAGCAGGTCGGTGTCGAGCATCATCGCGTCGTACCCGAACGCGCTGTACTACGCCTACCGCACCTGATCAGCCCGGGAGTTCCTCCCGGCGCTCACGATCGCGGTCCCGCTCCTCGGCCAGGTCCGGGTGGCGGGCCCGCCAGTAGGGGTTGTCGTGCGGCAGGGCCGAACCGACCCTGCCGTACATCCCGAAGACCATCAGCAGGATGCCGATCACAAAGCTGAGCATGCAGTTCTGGATCTCGAAGGCCAGGAAGTTGTAGTCGGTCTCCAACAGGGCCATGTTCAGGAACCCGCTGAGGATGAACAGGCCGCCGAAGATCATGTTCAGGGTGGACGCGAAGTTCCTGCCGATCACCATGCCGACGAAGAGCAGCAGGCCGACGGCGATCGACAGCCAGCTGAGCGCGCCGTTGGTGTTGAGGCCCCAGACCTGGTCCCCGCCGGTGTCGAAGAAGCCGATCTTGTCGATGACACCGAAGATCCCGAAGACGAGCAGTCCGACGCCCATGAGGCCGGCGCCGATCCGGTAGACCAGGTTCAGGCGGTGGTCGACGGGAAGGTGGTCGTCGATCCTGATCCGCCGTCGGTGTTCGGTCCGCACTGAGTGGGTCGCCATCTCCGCCTCCCAGAGGTGAGACATGCCGGCGGAGGCCGTACGTACCTCTCAATATCCGCCCGCCGCGCGCCGGGGGCAACGGGGAGCGCCGTCAGTGGGCCGCCGCGCCGCGCTCCTCGCGGATCCGCGCGACGACCTCGGCCACCGTGTGGCGGACGGCTTCCGTCTCGGTCAGGAAGTGCCAGTAGTCGGGGTGGCGGTGTTCCAGGGTGGCGATCGCGCGTTCCAGGCGGGCCACCGAGTCGTCCAGCGGGCGGGCGTCCCGGGGATCGGGGGTGTTGCGGCCGGCCATGGCCAGCCGCTGGGCGTCCCGGATCGCGAACCTGGTCCGCTCGATCTCCTGCCCAGGGTCCTTCTGCACCGCGTTCAGCCTGGTCAGGCGGTCACCGGCGGCGGAGACGGCCTCGTCGGTGGTGTTCAGCAGGGCCCGTGCCGTGGACAGCAGCGCGGTGGCGTCCGGCCAGCGCTGGGCGTCCCGCGCGTCCCGCGCCTCGGCCAGCTTCGCCTCGGCCTGCCGTATGTGCTCCACGGCCTGGTCGGGGACGTGCTGGAGGTCCTGCCAGCAGGCCACCGTGAACCGCCGGCGCAGTTCGCTCAGCACCGGCTCGACCTGACCGGCCCGGGTGGTCAACGCCTGCGCCCGGGTGCGCAGCGACACCAGCCGGTGGTCGATCTCGGCGGCCCGCTCCGGCAGCCGCTCGGCCTCCGCCCGGACCGCCTCGGCCTCCCGGGAGACCCGCTCGGCACGCTCCAGGGTCTGCGGCACGCCGTGCTGCCCCGCGCCCTGGTTGAGTCTGGTCAGCTCCGGCGCGAGCGCCGCCAGCCGGGCCGCGAGGTCGTCCGCCCGCAGGCCCGTGTCGCGCACCGCGTCCAGCGCGTTCGACGCGGCCAGCAGTGCCTGCCGGGCCCGCTCCACGGCGGGCGCGAGCCGCGCCAGCTGGGTCTCGGCCTTCCCCAGCAGCGGTCCGAGACCGTCCGCGAAGCGGTCCAGCTCCTGCTTGACGCGGACCAGCTCGTCCTTGGCGCGGGTCAGTTCCGTACGCGCCCGCGTGGCGGCCGAGGCCTCCAGGTCGTCGCGGTCGAGGTCGTGGGCGTCGACCGCGTCGATGTACTGGTGGCTGACCTCGTCGATGCGCCGGCCGATCGCCTCGAAGTCGGTGACCGCGCGCCGGGCCGCCGGGGTGTCGTCGACCGCCGTGATCGTCTCGATGGAGATGCGCAGATCCCGCTGGGCGGTGTCCAGTTCGTAGAAGGCGGCCGCCGCCGCGTCCTTCGCCGCCTGTGCCTCGGCCCGCTGGCTCTCCGCCCGCCCCCCGAACCAGCGCCGGGTGCCGCCGCCGGCGAACGCGGCGGGCAGCGCCAGCACGGCGACGAGGGGAAGGGCGACGAGGGTGAGGGTGTCGCCGAGCACGCTCAGGCGTGCGCGCGGCACCAACGGCGAATACGGCTGCGCTGGTGTCGCCGTCACATCCCTCTCCCGTGCTGTGATCCGCCCTGCCGGTTCATTCTCCCACCGGTTAAGGACGAACACACGGGCCGGTCAGTTCACATTCCTGACGGCGACTTCGCCGCGGCCGGTCCGCGCGGGCCGACGGGTTTGCGGGGCAGTCCCCCGGGCAAGGTAGGCTGTCGACTCGTCCTGGGTGCGTAGCTCAGGGGTAGAGCGCCTGCCTTACAAGCAGGATGTCGGCGGTTCGAAACCGTCCGCGCCCACCAGGAGGAGCGAGAGGCCCCCGGAGAGTTCCGGGGGCCTCTCGCCGCTCGTGCCGGTCACTCCTCCTCGCCCCGCGGGTCCTCGTGGGCGTGCTTGAGGCGCATACGGGCCTCGACCCGGTCCTCCGCCGCGACCTCCGTCCAGAAGCGGTGGCAGGAGACGAACACCGCGAGCTCGTGCTCCCGTCGCCGGAGCTTCTCCACCTCGGCCTGTTCGTCCGCCGTCCAGCCGGGGGAGGCGGGGCGCTCCACCTTGCGCCAGCCGCCGTCGTCACTGAAACCGTCCAGCGGCTCGACCGACCAGGGCAGCCGCTTCAGCAGGGCCGACAGCTCGGCCCGGACCTGATGCAGCTCCTCCTGACCGGCGCGCAGGTCGCTGGGAAAGTCATAGGTCTTAGCCACGCCGCAATGCTACGCCTGTTCGAATTTAGGTGGCGAGTCGCCTCGGGTGGTTCATGTGTTCGGATGAGGGGGTGTTGTGCGGGAGTGGCCCCGCCGGCGCTCGCCGTCGTGACCTTTGCGTTCGACCCGCCTCCCGCGCGCGTACGGCAGGCGCCGCTGAGGCGGACCTCGTGACCTCCGTGTCGCTCCCGCGCGCGTGCGGCCCGCCGCCACCGACCGGTTCGAGCCGTCCGAGGCCTCCGGACGAGGCTAAGGGCGGGGTCCGGCCGTCCAGCGGCTCCACGCGGGGACGGGCTCGCACGCCCGGCGCCAGTCGTCCGGGACGCCCGACGTGCCCGTGCGGGCCGCGACGACGCCTCCCGCGATGGCGCAGGTGGTGTCCCGGTCGCCCCACCCGCCGACGGTCCACCACAGCGCCTCGCACAGGTCGTCCGGCTGCCCGGCGGCGCACCACAGCGCGAACGGCACCGTGTCCACGGCCGAGATCAGCGTCCCCGAGCCCAGCACGGACGCCGCGTGCCGCACCGAGGTGCGCTCGGGGAAACCGGCGGCGACCAGCAGCCGTGAGCGGACGTCGCCGTCCGGCACACGCGCGGCGACCTCCCGCAGGAACGCGGACCGCCCGGGCGCCTCCCGGCCCGCGCCCCGGGCCGCCAGCGCGGCGGCCACCGCCACGGCCACCGCCCCCGCGACGGCCTCCGGGTGGGCGTGGGTGGTCAGCGCGGACAGCCGCGCCTGCGCGACGACCGCCGCGAGGTCGTCCCGGAACCACGCGCCCAGCGGGGCGACCCGCATCGCGGCGCCGTTGCCGTGCGAGCCCTGCCCGCCGAACTGCCCCGTCGTCACCGCCCGCCAGTCCTCGCCGGCGCCGATGCGGCGCAGCACGCGGTGCATGGACGGGCCGTACTGGCGGCCCGGGTCACGTGCGTACTCGGCGGCGAACTCGCCCGCCAGGAGATCGGGCCGGACCTCGCCGTGCGCCGTCAGATGCGCGAACAGCACGCACGCCATGGCCGAGTCGTCCGTCCAGGGCCACGGCCCGGGACGAAGCCGCCGTGCCGCCCACAGCCCCTCGGCGTCCTCGTCGGACCGGGTGAACCAGCTGTCCCCGAAGGCGTCCCCGAGCACGAGACCCTCCAGGGCGGCGCGGGCGTGCGGCGGGCCGGCCATGGCGGGCTCCTCGGGAGGCGGCGGGCGAAGGGTCACGGGGCGGTCCGGCTCCGCTTCAGGGTGTCGACGCCCGCGCGGTCCGTCTCCGCCGGGCGCGCGTTGAGGCGGTGGATCAGGACCCAGCGGCCGTCGTCCGTCGCCCCGCCGAAGAGGGAGGCGTCGCGGGTGGCGCCGTTGTGCCAGTGCAGGACGCCCGACCGCTGCCAGCTCGGCGCGGGGTCCCCGAAACGGCGCTCCACCAGGAGCCTTACGACGAGGTCGGCGGCCGCGCGCGGGGTGGCCCACAGGCCTCCCGCGGGGAGGATCGCGCCGTCCATGGTCCACGGCCTGCGGGTCCGGCCGAAGAGCCCGGGGGCCGTCAGACGCCGCTCCGGGTCGGGGCGGGCGGTGACCTCCGTGATGTTCAGCGGGCGCAGGACGTGCTCGGCGGCCAGCTCCTCGTAGCCGGCGCCGCCCGCGGCGGTCAGGGCCTCCCCGAGCAGGGCGTAGCCGAAGTTGGAGTACTCCTCCTCCTGACCGGGCGGGCGGGTGGCGAGGGTGTCGAGCCGGGGCAGCAGCCCGTGCAGCGCCGGCCGGTCGAACGCCGCGTACGGGTCCCGGTGCCCGACGCCGGGTGGCAGGCGGGGCAGCCCGGAGGTGTGGCGGGCCAGGTGCAGCAGCGTGATGCCGGTGGGCGGGGCGTCGGGCAGCCATCGTTCGAGCGGGTCGTCGAGGGACAGCGCCCCGGCCGCGGCCAGGCGGGTCAGCAGCGTGCCGGTGACGACCTTGGTGAGCGAGCCGATCTCGACGAACCGGTCCACGGCGTGTCCGTCGCGCACGCTGGGCGCGGCCGCGTCGCTCAGGACGCAGGCGGGGACACGACGGGTGAGGAATCCGGTCATACGGTCAGCAGCTCCAACAGGCGGCGCCACGCGGGCGGGACGGAGACGACATCGGCGTCGAGGAGAGCGCGGGCGCCCAACCGGCCGCAGCCGCTGCGGAGTTCCGCGCCACCCCCCGGTGCCGTGGTGATCGTACTTTGGCGGGTCGTGGCGGGGGTGCGGCGCGTGCCGGGCACTCGTGTCGGGCCCCGCGCCGGGGCCTGACGCTGCGTCGGGGCCGTGGGCGCGGGGCGTTGTCAGACCCGTGTCCTACGGTGGCGGCATGGACCTCACAGATGTGCGGCAGGTGCGGCTGGTGCCCTGGTCGGAGGGCGACTTCTGGCTGCTGCGGCGGACGAACAGCCCTGAGATGACCGAGCACCTCGGCGGGCCGGAGAGCGAGGAGAAACTCGTCGAGCGGCACCGGCGGTACGTCACACCGGAGAACGGACGCATGTACCGGGTGGTGCTCGCGGACGGCGGGGAGACCGTCGGGTCGATCGGCTACTGGGAGCGGGAGTGGCGGGGCGACACGGTGTGGGAGACCGGCTGGGGTGTCCTGCCCGAGTTCCAGGGCCGGGGGCTCGCCGTGCGGGCCGCCCGCGCGCTCGTCGAGGTGGTACGGCACGCCGGCGGCCACCCGGCCCTGCACGCGTTCCCCGGCGTGGACCATGCCGCGTCCAACGGGGTGTGCCGCAAGGCCGGGTTCACCCTGCTCGGACAGGCCGACTTCGAGTACCCGAAGGGCCACTGGATCAGATCCAACGACTGGTACGTCGACCTGCGCGCCCCGGTCAGCGCGTAGCGTCCGCCAGCTCCCGCACCACGCGCGCCGCCACCGGCACCGGGACACCGTGCCGTTCGGCCGCGCGCAGCAACGCCCCGCCGATCGCGTCGAGTTCCAGGGGCCGGCCGGCCTCGGCGTCACGCTGCATGGAGGATTTGGTGGCGGGCGGGAAGGCGTCGTACCGGGCCAGTGCCCGCGCCGGGTCGGCGGGGGCGCCGCAGGCCTGGCTGACGGCGGCCGTCTCCGCCACCAGCGCGGCCAGCTCGTCGCGGTGACGGGTGCGGACCTCGCCCAGGGGGAGGGCGTAGCGGGTGGTGAGGAGGGCGAAGGGGGCGAGGAAGGCCATCTTCGCCCAGAGCGCGGCCGTCTCGTCCGGCAGGACGCGGGTGGCGGGGCCGGCGGCCGTCAGCGCCTGCGCGAGCGCGTCGAGGCGGGGGCGGGGGACCTGGTCGCCGGTGAGGTCGATCTCCGCGAAGGGGCTGGCGTGTTCGATCACTCCGGGGGCGACGCGGGTCGACTCGACGCGGATGACGCCCGGAGCGATCCGGTCCGGGCGATGGACGGCGCGCAGGGTCGCCGGGTGCTCGACGCCGTTCAGGAACGGCACGAGCAGGGCGTCGCCCAGGGACTCGGCGGGCAGGCGGGACAGCGCGGCGTCGAGGGCCGTGTGCTTGACGGTGATCAGGACGGCGTCGACGGGCGTGCGCAGGGTCGTGTCCGCGTCGACCTCGGCCGTGAAGTCGCCGAAGTGCCCGCTGCGGACCTCGATGCCCCGGGTGCGCAGGGTCGCCGCCGTGTCGTCGCCGGCCAGGCAGGTCACCCGGTGACCGGCACGGGACAGCAGCGCGGCGAGCAGCCCGCCGACCCCGCCGGGGCCCAGCACGGCCACGCTGAGTTCGTTCGCCATGGTGGTCACGTTCCTCTCGTCGGTCGGCCCCGTGGTGGTGGCCGCCTGGAGATGATCATGACAGGGGGGTTGGGGTGGGGGAAAGGGGCGACGCGAAGGCACTCACGGGGTGAGACTGGGGGCATGTGCCGGAGCATCAAGACCTTGCGTCCACCCGTGCTGGCCGAGGAGGCCACGGAGGAGGAGATCCGGGCCGCGGCCCTTCAGTACGTGCGGAAGGTGTCCGGATTCCGGGCCCCGGCCGCGCACAACCGGGAGGTCTTCGACCGCGCGGTGGACGCCATCACGGAAGCGACCGCGGAGCTGCTGGGCGGACTGGAGGTACGAGGACAGACGGCGAGAAGCGCTTAACGGGGGGCGCCCGCAGCCGCTGCCTGAAAGACCTGGAAGAGCGACTCGGCCCGGTGCCCGGAGTCGACGTCGGGGAGAAGGCCCGGTCAGGCCGGCCGGCGGCGCATCACGTACGCCGCGCCCGCGCCCGCGCCGAACAGCGCCAGCACCGACACGCCCGTCGCCAGCCAGGTGGTGCCCAGCCAGTGGGCGCCGAAGTAGCCGAGGGCGACGCTGTAGGCGGCCCAGGACAGGCCGGCCAGGGCGGACCAGGGCAGGAAGTCGCGGGCGCGGCGGTGGGCGGCACCGGCGATGAGGGAGACCACCGAGCGGCCGGCGGGGGCGAAGCGGGCCAGGACGACCAGCGCGCCGCCACCCTGGGCGAGCGCACCGCCGAGACGTTCCTGCGCGGTGGTGAGGCGGCGGGAGCGGGATATCGCGCGGTCCAGGCGCTCCCCGCCGCGCCAGGCCAGCCGGTAGGCCGCCAGGTCGCCGAGCACGGAGGCGGTGGCGGCGGACAGGATCAGGGCCAGGATGTCCGGCACGTCGTGCGGAACCCGGCCGGTCGCCGAGCCCGCGGCCGCCGCCGTCGCCGCCGTGATGACGAGCACACCGCTCGGCAGCACCGGCAGGAACACGTCGAGCAGCACCGACAGGGCTATCAGGGCGTAGATCCACGGGGCGCCCAATAGCAGCGCCCACGCCCCCATGTTCTCGAACACCGCTGAACTCCCCGTCGTCTCCCCCGTGCGGCCGTACGCGTGCCGCGTGTCGCGGGGGAGCGGCAGGTGCGGCCAATGACAGCCATACAGCGTACGCCGAGGGTGTGACAGCGGATTCACTGGGGGCTCGTGTGTTCGGCACAGCACGTTCACCGGAGCGCCCCCACGAGCACCGCGCCCGCCCGGCAAGCGCCGAGGCGTCCTTCCCACGCCGCGTGGAAAGGACGCCCCGACGTCGATGACGTGCCGTCAGGCGGTGACCGTCGCCTGCTGCGCCGCGGGCTCCCGCCCGCGCGTGGCGCGCTTGGCGACCAACCGGTCCAGGCCGAGGGCGCCGGAGCCGGTGAAGATCAGCAGCAGGAAGGCCCAGCAGAACATCGCGGAGGCCTCGCCGCCGTTCTCCATGGGCCACAGCGCCTCCGGCTGGTGGACCTTGAAGTACGCGTACGCCATGGAGCCCGAGGCGAGGAACGCGGCGGCGCGGGTGCCGAGGCCGAGCAGCACCAGGCTGCCGCAGACCAGCTGGATCACGGCCGCGTACCAGCCCGGCCAGGTCCCGGCGTCGACGGTGCCGCCGTTCGTGCCGACGGCGCCGCCGAGGACGCCGAAGAGCGAGGCGGCTCCGTGGCAGGCGAAGAGCAGGCCGACGACGATGCGGTATAAGCCGATCGCGTAGGGCTGGGCAGTGTCGAGACGAGCGGACATGTGGGGGGTGACTCCTTCGGTGTCGGTCGGAGGACCGGCCGGGGACGGGCCGGCCGCTGAAGTGGCGGTACCGAGTGAGCGACCCACGCTAGGTGTGCCTAATCGATGCTTACAAGTTCAACTTTTGGCCACTGCTTGGCCTCCGCTTGGCTCTCCCTTTCCGTCACTGTTGCACGTAGAACGGCTCGCGCCACCGCGTCCGCGTCCGAGAGCGTGACCGAATCCACCCCTGGACGGGCTCCTGCCGCGGTCACCCAGTGGACGCCTTCCGTCGGAACTCCGAAGGCGAATCTCCTTATGTGAGACTCTCCTTGACGGTTTATCAGATAGTAAGGCCGTGGAGTGACGTCCAGTCCTCCGGTGACGTAGCCGTCGACCGTGTGGGGCCGGCACTGACCGGACCGCATAAGCCGGGCGAGCAGCGGGTCGGCGGTGCGGCGCAGGTCCGGTTCCGGGAGCCGGGCCTCTATGAGGGTGGTCACTCGCACCGCCGACCCGGGGACGTCCGGTGAGTGCGCCCGCCAGGCCCCGTCCTCCGCGCGCACCTCCAGCCGGGGACCGAGCACCTCCACCACCCCCGCCTCCATCAGCGCGGCCAGCTCCTCGATGCGCCGGCGCGGCGGACCGATCGACAGGAAGGCGTTGAGCGGGGTGTACCAGCGGTCGAGGTGGTCCCGGCGGGAGGCGCCGGGCAGGCCGCCGTGGTCGACGACCAGCCGCAGCTCGTTGCGCAGGTCCCGCAGCACGTCCAGGGCCGCCTTGAGGGGGCCGCGCACATTGCCCCGGGCGGCCTCCTCGGCGTCCCGCCGCAGATACGCCACCAGCCACCGGCGCCACTGTCCCGGACCGGTGAACTCCCGTCCCTCGTACGGCCGGGAGAGCCGCGCCCAGCTCCAGCGGTCGGCCTCGGGCACCCCGAACGCGTCGAGGACCCGCGCCTCCCCGGGATCGCCGTGCGGGACGGCGAGGAAGTGCTCGGCGAACTCCGGCCGCCGTACCAGGGCCGCGTAGTACACCGTCTCCACCTCCTTCGCCACCAACGGCCATATCTCCGCCAGGAAGTCGGGCGCGTCCCCGGAGTCCGCGCGCTTGCGGAAGCCGGAGACCACCTCCGGGGTGAGCACCAGCGGGATGTGCCGGCCGTAGGGCCCCTTGGCGTTGTCGCCGCGCGCCTGGTACGGGACACCGCGCCGGGAGCCCGCGTACAGGCGCGGCTCGCACCCGGAGGGCACATAGCGCAGACCGCCCGCGCCGGCGGGGAGGAAGCGGCCGCCGCGACCGGTCGTCAGCAGGGCCATGTGGTCGAAGAAGTTCAGGCCCAGGCCACGCAGCAGAACCGGTTCGCCGGGGGCGAGGGCGGAGAGGTCGACGTCGGCCGGGTTGGCGGGCGGGACATGGCGCAGGCCGTACCGCTCGGCGTGGGCGGCGTGGCGCCGTTGCTCCGGGTCGGCCACCACCGGCAGATGGCCCTGGGCGAGCACCACGGCGGCCAGCCCGGACAGGACCCGGCCGTCGTCCAGGGTGAGCACCTGGCGGCCGTCGGCGCCGTCGTCGAGCCCGACCGCGCGGGCCGTGTGCGTCTGCACCCGCACCGAGGGCGGCGCCTCGCGCACCGTGCGCGCGAACACCCACTCCAGATAACGGCCGTAGTGGGCGCGGGTCGGGTACTCGTCCGGGCCCAGCTCACCGCCCGCCCACTCGTGCAGGCTGGGGCCGGGCCGGATCGGGCCCGCGCAGTCCACGCTGTCGTCGGTGAACAGCGTCACCTGCGAGGCCACCGTGTTCATCAGCAGCTCCGGCGACTGCCGCGTACGCCACACCCGGCCCGGCCCCGGCGGATCCGGGTCGACCACATGGACCGTCAGCCGCACCCCCGGCGGCAGCAGTTCCGGCGCGGAGGCGCAGAGGCGTTCCAGGACGCTGGTGCCGCGCGGTCCCGCGCCGACGACGGCTACGGCGACGGCCGGTGCCGTTCGTGGGCTCTCCGAAGGCGACGCCGATTCCGCATTCACTGAGGACAAGGGGGTGACTCCCGGGCGTGTGGGGCGCGATGGAGCGAACCGCCCACGGGAAGCGGACGGTCCGCCTCATCATGCCTCCGGGCACCACAGAAGCCAACGCGGACCCCACTGGCCACAGTTGTCCCGCATCAGGGGGCCAAGTCGGACTCCTCCACGGTTGTCAGCCCGCCGCCCGCCCGTGCCTTCTCCAGCCGCAGCCGGGCCGAACGCCCGCGCAGCGTCAGCGTCATGAGCTGGTTGCCGAACCAGGGGCCGCCGTCCTTGCGCCAGCGCACGGGCGGCGGCGGGCAGCCTCCGTGCCGGGCCACCCGCCGGCCGAGCGCGCGGGCCACCGCGCTCCAGCCGAAGCGGAAGCCCACCCGGATCGACAGCGGGACGGAGTTGTGCACGGGCGAGCAGGTGAGCTGGAACACGCGCGCGTCGGGGCCGCCGTCGGGCCAGTGGGACTCGGCCACGTACGCGTGGTGCACGTCCCCGGAGAGCACGAGGACCGTCGCCGGCGCCTCGGGGCCCGAGCCCACCTCGGCGAACAGGTCCGCCAGCGCCGCGAAGGAGGAGGGGAACGCCGACCAGTGCTCCAGGTCCGCCGTCTGCCGCAGCCGCTCACCGAACCGCGCCCAGCGCGTGCCCCGGTCGCCCCGGCACACGGCGGAACTCCACGCCTCCACGTCGTGCACCAGGTGCGGCAGCAGCCAGGGCAGGGAGGTGCCGACCAGAAGGTGGTCGTAGGATCCGGGCCCGTCCAGCGCCTGCTCCCGCAGCCAGTGCGCCTCGCCCGGGTCGAGCATCGAGCGCGTGTCCTCCTGGAGCACCCGCGCGGCCCGGGAGTCCACCATCAGCAGCCGTACCCGCCCGAAGTCGCGCCGGTAGCTCCAGCGCACGGAGGCGGGGTCGGCGTCGGCTCGGCAGGCGAAGTCCCGCAGCGCGTCGGTGCCGTCGGTGGCCTCGCGCACGGCGGTGTAGAGCGGGTCGGCGGCCAGTTCGGCGGGGGAGAGGTTGCCCAGGTGCTGGTGGACCCAGTACGACATCAGCCCGCTCAGCACCCGCTCGCGCCACCAGTCGGTGGCCCGCATCTTCGCCAGCCAGGCGGCGGAGGTGTTCCAGTCGTCGATGACGTCGTGGTCGTCGAAGATCATGCAGGTGGGCACGGTGGACAGCAGCCAGCGCACCGCGGGGTCGAGCCAGGACTCGTAGTAGAGCCAGGTGTACTCCTCGTAGTCGGCCACCTCCGCGCCCGGCGGATCGTCGAGGTCGCGGCGGGCCGCGAGACGGTCGCGGGTCGCGTCGGAGACCTCGTCGGCGTAGACCTGGTCGCCGAGCAGCAGCAGGACGTCGGGCCCCTCGCGGCGGGGGTCGGCGGCCACGCGCGTGGCCAGGCTGTCCAGGGCGTCGGGGCCCACCGGGTCGCGCGCGTCGGCCGGGGGAGCCGCCCACCGGCAGGAGCCGAAGGCCACCCGCACGCCGTCGCCGTCGGCCGGGGTGCGGATGACCGAGGCCGGGAAACGGGAGTCGGGCAGCGGCCACACGCGCGTGCTGTCGAGGAACACCTCGTACGGCGTCGCCGTGCCCGGCGTCAGGCCGGTCACCGGGACCAGGGCGTAGTGGTGGCCGGCCACCTGGAAGGTGCGGGTGGTGCCGCCGGAGCCGTCCGCGCAGCGCACCTCGGCGACGCACGGACGGCTCGTCTCCATCCAGACGGTCGCGGACGAGCCGTCGGCGTATCTCAGCAGGGGTCCCAGCCGTAGTCCGACCACGTGATCGCCTCCTCCGTCGCCCCGTACCGTACGGAACGACGGAGGCCGGCGGGGGGATTCCGCGCGGAATTCAGGTTCAGCAGCTCGCGAGGTAGCTGGTGAGCGCGCTCTTCTCGGCGGAGTCCACCGAGAGGCCGTAGTAGTACTTCACCTGCACCCAGGCGCGGACGTAGGTGCAGCGGTAGGCGGTGCGGGACGGCATCCAGGTGGCGGGGTCCTGGTCGCCCTTGGCCTGGTTGACGTTGTCGGTGACGGCGATGAGCTGCGGGCGGGTCAGGTCGTTGGCGAAGGCCTGGCGGCGGGAGGTGGTCCAGCTGTCGGCGCCGGAGTCCCAGGCCTCGGCGAGCGGCACCAGGTGGTCGATGTCGACGTCGGAGGCGGCGGTCCAGGTGGCGCCGTCGTAGGGGGAGTACCAGCTGCCGCTGGTGGCGGCGCAGGCGGAGTCCTGGACGACGTTCGTGCCGTCGCGCTCGAGGACGACCTCGCGGGTGTTGCAGGTGCCGGACTGGGTGATCCAGTGCGGGAAGAGATCGCGGTTGTAGCCGGTGCGGTCCTCGGTCGCGACGGTGAGCGAGGCGAGGTAGGTGCGGGCGGTGGTGGCGCTGACCGGGGTGGGGAGGGCGGCCGAGGCGGTCGGGGAGTTGAAGAGTGCCACGGAGGCCATGAGCCCGGTGAGCGCCGCGAGTATGCTGACCCGTCGACGCGCGTAGAACTTCGACGTGTGGGACATGCGAGCTCCCTTTGGGGAAGTGGGGCGTTGCGGTGGCGAGCGTGGGAATGCTCGCGGTGCCGCGTTGCGGGGAGGTGTGCGCGCGGTAAGAAGTTAATGGCGCGTACATGACACAACAAGACGCGAGGCCTGACTTTCGGTTCTCACGGGTCCGGTGTGACCGTCACGTAACATGGACGGCGCAGAAGGGGAGTAGCTCTTCGCCGGACCGTCGACACACTGCTCAGCCCGTCCTCGCGACAGCCGAGCCGGCGCCCGGAGGCAGGCCCGCTCAGGGGCCGGCCAGCGAGACCTTCGGCAAGCAGTGCACATCCGTGCCGTACGGCACGGATGACGTGTGCTGCCGTGCCGAGGCGTCCTGCGCGAAGGAAAGCAGCACTCTCGGTGGGGCGGCCCCGACCGATTGAGACACCCTTGATCAGCCTTACCGTGACCGCGCTCGTCTTCGGCGTCGTCTTCCTCGCCGAGCTGCCGGACAAGACGGCCCTCGCCGGCCTCGTCCTCGGCACCCGCTACCGCGCCTCCTACGTCTTCGCCGGCGTCGCCGCCGCCTTCGCGCTGCACGTCGCGCTCGCCGTCGCGGCCGGCAGCGTGCTGACGCTGCTCCCGCAGCAGCTCGTGCACGCGCTGACCGGCGTGCTCTTCCTGGGCGGGGCGGCCGTGCTCCTGATGCGGAAGGGTGAGGACGAGGAGGAGATCCGCAAGCCCGAGAACCAGTCCTTCTGGAAGGTCTCCGGCGCCGGCTTCATGCTCATCCTGGTCGCCGAGTTCGGCGATCTGACCCAGATCATGACCGCGAACCTCGCCGCCCGCTACGACGACCCGCTCTCCGTCGGGCTCGGCGCGGTGCTCGCGCTGTGGGCGGTGGCCGGCCTCGGCATCGTCGGCGGAAAGGCGCTGATGAAGAAGGTGCCGCTGAAGCTGATCACGCAGATCGCGGCGCTGCTGATGCTGGCCCTCGGCGTGTGGAGCCTGTGGGAGGCGGTCTCCGGGTGACCGCGCGGACCTCCCGACCCGGGGTCCGGAGGCGGGTTGAGAGCCGGAGTGAGCTGAACGGCGGGTGAACGCTTTCCGGGAAGGGTGGCGCGCGGCCCGCATTGTTTTGTACCGTGGAGGAACAAAGTGGCTCCCGCCCGTTTTCCCTGACCGGCGGGCGGGGCCGCCTTGTTCTTTCCACGTGCTCGTCAATCCGCGCGCTCGTACGTGTTCGTCCCGTCGTGTGCCCGTACGTGTGCGTCCGTGCTGGGAGTCGCCGATGCCGGCCGCCGTGTCCACCGTCCTGACCGCCCGCGCCCTCCTGCTCGACATGGACGGCACCCTCGTGAACTCCGACGCCGTCGTGGAACGCGTCTGGCGGCGCTGGGCCGAGCGGCACGGGCTGGACGGTGACGAGGTCATGAAGGTCGTCCACGGCCGCCAGGGCTACGCCTCGATGGCCGTGCTCCTGCCCGACCGCCCGATGGAGCAGAACCACGCCGACAACGCGCGGATGCTGGCCGAGGAGACCGCCGACATGGACGGCGTCGTCCCGGTCCCCGGCGCCCCCGAGTTCCTCGCCTCGCTGCGCGGCGTCCCGCACGCCCTGGTGACCTCGGCCGACGCACCGCTCTCCACGGCCCGGATGGCGGCGGCGGGGTTGCCGCTGCCGGAGGTGCGGGTGACCGCCGAGTCGGTGGGGGCGAGCAAGCCGGACCCCGAGGGCTTCCTGAAGGGCGCGGCGGAGCTGGGCACGGACCCGGCGGACTGCGTCGTGTTCGAGGACTCCGGGGCGGGGATCGCGGCGGGGCGCTCCGCCGGCATGAGGGTCGTCGGCGTCGGCCCCCGGGCCGCCGCACATCAGCCGGACGTGGCGGTGCGGGACCTGACGGGGGTGCGGGTGGAGGTCGTCCCCGGCGGCGGGGTGCGGGTCCACATCGGCTGACAGGCTTCCGCTGGCCGAAGGGCTTCAGGTCGGCTGAGGTGCCGGGCCCGTTCGCCCGTGCCCGGTGTCACGGCTCCTTCGTGTCTGTGCCCGTGCCCGGTGTCACGGCTCTTTCGTCTCGGACTCCAGGCGCTCCCGTGTGACCGCCCCGTACACGCCCGGCTCGTCGTCCTGGATCCCCCGCGACCACTGGTAGTTGCGCAGCGCGCTCTCGAGCTCCTCCGTGAACTCGCCGTCCGCCTTGTCGTCGTAGAGGAACAGCTGGCTCAGCCGCAACTGGAGTTCGGTCACCTCCGACCCCCGGTCTCCGCGCCGCAGGACCGTCTCCTGCGGGCCCGGCAGGATCGTGTCGGCGCCGTTCTCCGGGGACAGGGAGCCGGTGGCGCGCGGGGTCGGCGCGCTCGGGCTGGGCTCCGCCGACCGGGAGGGTGACGGGGCCGCGCTGGACGGCGACGGTGACGGTGACGCGCTCTCGCTCTCGGACGGGGACGGCGAGGCGCTGAGCTCCGCGGGAGAGGGGGACCGGCTCGCCGACGGTGACGCGGACGACGCGCTCGGCGAGGTGTCCGGCACGGCCGCCCGTACGTCCTCCGGGGCCGCCGTGTCCCGGGTCGGCTTCTCGTAGGAGAACAGCCCGCTCGCGAACCCGGCCGCGGCCACCACGGCGACGACGGCGCCGGTCGCCGCGAGCAGCAGGGTGCGTCTGCGGCGGCCCCGCGGCTCCGCCTCGTCCCCGAGGTCCGGATGCCGGCCGCCGCCGCCCGCCTCGAACCGGCGCAGGTCCGCGGTGTTGGGCTCGGCGGCCGACGGGGCGAAAGGGGCGGTCACGGCGGGCAGGACGGCCGTACGGTCGTCCGCGCCGCCCGGGGCCGGTCGCGGGCCGGAGGGGCCGGAGGAGGGCACCGCGGGCAGCGGCATCGTCACGTCACCCGCCGAGGACCTCATGTCGCCCGCCGACGCCCTCGCCTCGCCCGTCGGTGACTCCCCGGTGGTGACGCCCGAGGCCGCCCCGACCGGTGACTCCCCGGTGGCGGCGCCCGAGGCCGTCCCGTCGCCTTCCCCGAGTTCGACGTAGGGGCGTATCCGCAGGGGATCGAAGTCGCCCGCCGCTGCCGCCTCCGCCTCGCGTGTGTCGCGCAGGGCCTCCGACGCCCGCTGGGCGCAGGCGCACGAGGGGGTGTTGTCCGCCGCGCGCAGCGCCCCGCACTCCGGGCACGGAAGCCCGTGCTGCCCCGGTCGCCCCTGCCACCCCGTCGGACCGTTCACCTGTTCGCCCCTCCCCATACGAATTCCAGAGACTATCCAGATCTTCCACACAACCGCGTGACCGCCGCCCCCGGAATGCCGACCTCCGATCACGCGGTGGAGGACTCAAGAGGCCATACCGGGTCACACCGATCACGATGGAAGGTGCACGAGAGCCTCAGGAGGCATCCATGGCCTTGGACGCGCACGCCCGGACGGAGGATCCACGCGATCCGCGCCAGGAGCATGTTTCCGGCAACGTCCTCGTCTCCATCGGCGCGCTGCTGCTCGGCATGCTGCTCGCGGCCCTCGACCAGACGATCGTCTCCACCGCGCTGCCCACGATCGTCAGCGACCTCGGCGGCATGGACCACCTGTCCTGGGTGGTCACGGCGTACATGCTGGCCTCGACGGCGGCCACACCGCTGTGGGGGAAGCTGGGCGACCAGTACGGGCGCAAGCGGCTGTTCCAGACCGCGATCGTGATCTTCCTGGTCGGTTCGGCGCTGTGCGGAATGGCGCAGAACATGCCCCAGCTGATCGCCTTCCGGGCCGTGCAGGGCCTGGGCGGCGGCGGGCTGATGGTGCTGTCGATGGCGATCGTCGGCGACATCGTCCCCCCGCGCGAACGCGGCCGTTACCAAGGGCTGTTCGGGGCCGTCTTCGGCGCCACCAGCGTCCTCGGCCCGCTGCTGGGCGGCCTGTTCACCGAGCACCTCAGCTGGCGCTGGGTCTTCTACGTCAACCTGCCCGTCGGGGTCGTCGCGCTCGCCGTCATCGCGACCGCCCTGCACATCCCGCGCCGGGCGACCCCGCACGTCATCGACTACCTCGGCACCTTCCTCATCGCCTCCGTCGCGACCTGCCTGGTGCTGGTGGCCTCCCTCGGTGGCACCACCTGGGCCTGGGCCTCGCCGCAGATCGTCGGGCTGGCGGTGCTGGGCGTCGTTCTGGCCGTCGCCTTCGTGGCGGTGGAGCGGCGGGCCGCCGAACCCGTCCTCCCGCTGAAGCTGTTCCGCATCCGCACCTTCACCCTGTCGGCCGTCATCAGCTTCATCGTCGGCTTCGCGATGTTCGGCGCGATGACCTACCTGCCGACCTTCCTCCAGGTCGTGCACGGAGTCTCACCGACCATGTCGGGCGTGCACATGCTGCCGATGGTGGCCGGGATGCTGCTCTCCTCGACCGTGTCCGGACAGATCGTCAGCCGTACCGGCCGCTGGAAGGTCTTCCCGATCGCGGGAACCGGTGTCACCGCCGTCGGCCTGCTCCTGCTCCACCAGCTGGACGAGAACAGCCCCACGGGCGAGATGAGCGCGTTCTTCTTCGTCTTCGGCCTGGGCCTCGGCCTGGTGATGCAGGTCCTGGTCCTCATCGTGCAGAACGCCGTCTCCTACGAGGATCTCGGCGTCGCCACCTCCGGCGCGACCTTCTTCCGCTCCATCGGCGCCTCCTTCGGCGTCGCCATCTTCGGCACGGTCTTCGCCAACCGCCTCGGCGACAAGCTCGCGGACGCCTTCCGGGGCGTCGACCTGCCGGCCGGCGTCTCCGTCGACGCGCTGGAGGCCGACCCGCGCGTGATCTCCGAGCTGCCGCCCGCGCTGCGCCCACCGGTCCTGCACGCGTACGCGTCCTCCATCACGGACGTCTTCCTGTACGCCGCGCCCGTCGCCGTCCTCGGCTTCGTGCTCGCCTGGTTCCTGCGGGAGGACCGGCTGCGCGGCTCGGTCACCGCGCCGGACGTCACCGAGACCCTCGCCAGCAACCCGGTGGAGCGGTCGTCGTACGACGAGGTGTGTCGGGCGCTGTCCGTCCTCGGCACCCGCGAAGGCCGCCGCGAGATCTACCGCCGGATCATCGCCCGCGCCGGCTACGACCTCCTCCCGGCGGCCGGCTGGATGCTGCTGCGCATCCGGCGCTACGGCAGCGTCGAGCCGGGCGTGCTCGCCGAGCGCAGCCCCGTCCCGCTCCCGGTGATCCTGGAGGCCGGCCGCCAGCTGGAGGAACGCCACCTCGCCGTCCGCGAGGGCCTCGACCTCGTGCTGACCGCGCGGGGCGGCGAGGTGGCGGAACGCCTCGCCGCCGCCCGCGAGGAGTCCCTCGCCGAGCTGCTCGGCGACTGGTGGGACCCCGACCGGCCCACCGACCTCGTACAGCTGGTGCGGGACCTCACCACCGAACTGTGCGGCTCCTCCCGCGAACAGCCGCACGAGGACCGGCCGACGGCTCGGCTCGGCTGAAGGCCGGGCGCCCCTCGCCGGGCGCACTGCCCCGGCCCCGTCCGGGCGGCGTGCCCCGCCGGCGCCCCGCGCCGCCCCGGGTCCCCGCGGGCGCGGGGCGCCGGCGCGTGGTGCGTCGGCAGCGTGGTCGTTGTGCGCCTTTGTCTCGGTGTGGCCGGCGTGTGTACAGGGCGCGGGCCTCGACCAGGTCGGTGCGGGTGTCGAGGATCAGCCGCTCGGCGCGAGGGCGCAGGGGCGGCGCGGCCCCGACGAGCAGTGCCGCGCCGCTCCTGCCCCGTACCCGGGGCAGCGGGGAAGGCCCGCTTCAGCTCGGCGGTCGCCGTGTCCGGCAGTCGTACGCCCGCCGTGCCGGCCGGCTCGCCGTCGTACCGCGCGACGAGCAGCCGGCCCGTCGGGGGCGCCAGTGCGTCCCCCGGGTCGGCCGCGCCCGCCGTTTGCCCGGCCCGGTCCGGGCAACCCGAACCGTGAACCGGCCCGTGGGGCCGACACACCGGAAGGCAACCATGTCCACAGGCGTGATCATCGCTCTGATCGTGATCGTGGCGGCCATCGTCGCCGTCGCGGCATTCTTGGCCGTGCGGGCCCGAGGGTCGCGCACGGGACGCGGCCTGAAGAGCCGCTTCGGGCCCGAGTACGACCGGTCCGTGGCCCGGCACGACGGGGACGTCGAGGCGGCCGAGCGGGAACTCGGCGCCCTCGTGGAGCGGCACGGCGGCCTGCACGAGCGGCCGCTGGAGCCCGCGGAACGCGAGCGGTTCGAGGCCCGCTGGACGGCCGCGCAGGAGCGCTTCGTCGACTCGCCCCGTGAGGCGGTCGCCGAGGCCGACCGGCTGGTGGCGGAGCTGGCCGGCGCCCGGGGCTACCCGGACGGCACCCAGTACGACGAGCAGGTCGCCGCGCTGTCCGTGCACCACGCGCACCATGTGAACGGCTACCGGCACGTGCATTACGCGGCACGCGTGGGCGCCGGCGGCGGCGCCGGGGACGGCCGGACGCCCGGCACCGAGGACCTGCGGTCCGCCATGGTCGAGGCCCGGGCCCTCTTCGGCGAGCTGATGGAGCAGGACCGGCACGAGTCCGGCCGCCACCGCGCGCCCGCCGGATCGACGGCCGGCCGTCGCACCGGCAGCCGTCAGGGCCACCACGGCCACGGCCAGCACCGTCAGGGCCATCACCTGCCGGGGTGGGGCTTCAACCGGCACCAGACCAAGGAGGGGTGAGGGATGCGGGACGTGACACCGAGCGGGGGCATCGGGAAGGAACGGCGGGGCAGCCAGTCCCCGGAGCGGTCCACCCCCGTGATCGCCGCGGGCGATCAGCAGGCGCCGGCGACGACCGCGGAGACGCGGGCCGCCTTCGCCGAGGAGACCAGGGACGCCAGGGGTGCCAGGGCCGCCGGCGAGGGCGCCCCGACGACCGGGACCGGGGGCACCGGTCGGGCCGGGGACCTCCAGGGACCCGCCCCGCTGCTCCCGCACGAGGAGTCCGACCAGCTCTCCTCACGCATGCGGCACGCGGTCACCGAGTTCGTCGACCACCCCCGGGACGCCGTCGAGGAGGCCGACCACGTCCTGGAGGAGCTGGCCTCGCGCTTCACCGACGCCGTCAACCGCCGCCGCCGCACCCTGCGCGGCTCCTGGCAGCTCGCGGACGGCGCGAAGAGCGACACCGCCACCTCCGCCGACACCGAACAGCTCCGCCTGGCCCTGCGGGACTACCGCGAACTGACCGAGCGGCTGCTGCACGTGTGACCCACGTGCTCCTTTGACCGCGGGCGTCCGTGCCGAGGCGGACGGACGACTAACGCGGTTCCCCGGCCGCCGCCCGGCGCTCCCGCCACTGCCGTACGACCGCCTCGACGTCGTACGGCTTCATGCCCAGCGGGGGGCCGGGCGGCGGCTTGAACATCATGTCGCGGAGCTTGACGTTGACGTCCGTGATGATCTTCCGGACGAGACGCTCGGAGGGGGCCGCGTACGCCGCCGCGAGGGCGTCCTCCGCCTCCTTGCGCAGCGCGAGCGCCGGCGGGAGCACCGAGAGCCCCTCGCGCGCCATCTTGCGCCGCACCCACCACAGTTCGTCGTACGTGGTGTCGGTGCCCGGGGCCAACGGCTTTCCCGCACCCGGGAGTTGATCGAACTCACCGCGCGCCTGCGCGTCGCGGATCTGCTTGTCCACCCAGGACTCGAACGGAACGCCGGGTGGCTTTCGCTCGGTCATGCGTCCATTGTGCCGGACGGGACGGGCCCGGGCGATTTACTATGCGGCGGCTGAGCAAGGTCACTTGCCCACGGTTTTCCTCGCCACCGTCGGACACCTCACAAGGAGCGCACGTGCTCGAACTCACCATGGCCACCGTCTCCGGGACGGAAGAGGGTGCCACGGCCGGCATGCTCATGGCCGACGCGCCGAGCGATCCGGGCGCCGTGCTGCGGGTGGGCCGGGACAAGTCCGTGTGCCGCCTCGTGACCCCCGAGGACTGGCTGTTCGTCTCCCGCGTCCACCTGGAGTTCCTGTGCGGCCCCGAGGGCGTGTGGCAGGTCTCCTGGCTGCGCGGCTCCCAGCCGGACCCCTCCTCCGAGGTCCGGCTGGTGATCGGCGAGTACGCCCAGGCCATCGCCTACGGCGGGACCGTGCAGCTGCCGCGGGGCGGCGCCGGCGAGATCGTCGTCGTGGACCGCACCGGGCCGCGCAGCGTCAACGTCGGCTTCTACCACGAGGCCTGATCCGGCGGGCGGGGCCGGGCCTGAGGGTCACGCCCCGCGCTGCCCGATCCGGGCGGGCGGGGCCGCACCGCGCGTCCGACGTGACCTCGGGTCCCTGGGGCTATGGAGGACTACAGGGGGCTACGCCAGGACCCGCGCCAGTGCGAACCCGTCGTAGCCCTTCGTGCCCACCGTCTGGATCGCCGTGCCCGTCAACCTGGGGTGCGAACCGATCAGTTCGAGCGCGGCGCGGGTGCCGCGCACATCGTCCGACTCGCTGTCGGCGTCGGCCACCCGGCCGCCCCGCACCACGTTGTCGAGGACGATCAGGCTGCCCGCGCGCGTGAGCCGCAGCGCCCACTCCACATAGTGAGCGTTGTTGGCCTTGTCGGCGTCGATGAAGACCAGGTCGAACGGCGGCGGGTTCTCGTCCGCCAGCAGCGGCAGCGAGTCCAGGGCCGCGCCCACCCGCACCTCGACCTGCTTGTCGAGCCCCGCGCGGGCGATGTTGCGCACGGCGACCTCCGCGTGCCGGGGGTCGTACTCCAGCGAGATCAGCCGGCCGTCCGGCGGCAGCGCGCGGCCCAGCCAGATCGTGCTGTAGCCGGCGAGCGTGCCGATCTCCAGGATCGCGCGGGCGCCCTGGATCTCGGCCAGCAGCTGGAGCAGCTTCCCCTGGCTCGCGGTGACGTTGATCCCGGGGAGCCCGGCGGCGTCGCTGTCGCGCAGCGCGGCCGCGGTCACCTCGTCGTCCGGGGCGAGGTGGGCCGTGAAGTAGGCGTCGACGGCGTCCCAGACCTGCGACTCGCTCATGCGCTCAGCCTCTCGTATCTCATCAGTCTCATCCGTACCCGACACAGCAGGCCCTACCCGGAACGCCTGGTCGGGGCACGCTGACTGCTCCGCGTCAACGGCACCCACCGCACCGGCATTCCCCTCCGGCCTCACCTGACGGGTCGCCCACCGGGGGAATTCAGCCGTTCGGCCCAGGGGTGGCCGCCGCCGACGGGTCCAGCGGGAACCGGCGCGCACGCCCCCGGCGCACACCGAGTGCGATCGCCCCCGCCGCGAGCGCCGCGAGGACGCCCCCGACCGTCAGCAGCCAGACCGGGATCCCGCCCACCGTGAGCATCCGGTCGTCGTAGACCACCCGCCGGAACGCGGTGTCCTTCGCCGTCCGGCGCAGCTCGTGGTCCCCCGAGATCCGCGAGGGCTCCGGGAACTCCTGCGCCACCGCCGTCAGGAACGGCGTGCCCGCCGCCAGCTCGCCCAGCGGGCCCGTCGTCGTGTCGACCCGCCCCGCGAACGTCACCCGGGGCCGCTCGCCGCCGATCCGGGACACCGGTTCCATGCGGTGGCCGGCCAGGACGTACAGACCCAGCGACTGCGGGGTGCTCGCCAGGCGCGACAGCCGCATCGGGTAGACGAGGGTGTCGCTGGCGAAGGTGAGATGCAGCGGTTCCAGGTCACCGCGCAGCGGGGTGCCGGCGCTCTCCGGGGCGAGCCGTACCGCCACGTACTCCCAGCGCTGGTCCACATACGGCTGGAGCGCCGTGCGCAGCCGGTCCGGGAAGGTGAAGCCGTTGTCGCCCAGCCAGTCGTCCAGCGCGGCCGGGTCGGTGGCCGTCAGCCGGGCCACGTCGAACGGCCCGAGCCGCTCCCGCCCGACCACGCCCACCCCGGCGCCGGCCCCGTCCTCGGGCATCGCCCCCACCGTGTCGCCGTCCCCGATGTTCAGCGGCCAGTCGCCGTTCTGCGGCCACAAGTAGCGACGGTCGCGGTGTTCGGGCGCCGTGGCCTCGGCGAGCTGCTCGAAGACCTCCGGATCGCCCAGCTTCACCGTGGCCCGGCTCGGGACCGGCATGATCCAGGCGGCCCGGTCGGCGTCGCCGCTCACCGTCAGGCTCATCACGATCTGCTCCGTCGTGCCGTCCCAGCGCACCACGGACTCCTCACGGCCGACCGACACCCGCCGCTCGTCACCGGGCAGCAGCGCCCCGCAGCCGCAGGCGTAGGCCGGCGCGACGAGCGAACCGAGCTGGGTGGCGAGCAGCGCGAACAACAGGGTCAGCAGCCGCCCCCGCCATGCCGGACCTGTCCGTGGCCCCCGCCGTGCCGACCCTGTCCGCCGTTGTCGCGGGAAACCGACCATGACTCCCAGCCCCTCCGTTGTCGATCATCGTTTGCGGAGGCTACGACGGCACGGAGGAAGCAGTGGTTCCGGTCCAACGGTTCCGGTCCGGTGCCGGTCCGGTGCCGGTCCGGTTCCGGTCCTGACGTGATCCATGTCGCGTCCCGCGGAGGCAGCCCCGGTCCCGGCGCACTATCGTCTTCTGGACAAAAGGAGAGCGGACGTCAGGTGAAGTCGGGGTGCCCTGCGTCTCTCTCGGGGGCGGTGCGAGCCTCAACAGGGTTCGTCGAGGAAACCCCTACGCACGGTACGCGTGGGCGAACGGGGCGGGAGGCCGACGAGGCGTGGCGAATGCGGAGCACAGCGGGCGACCCACGGAACCTTTCGGAGCGACGGCGGTCGGCACGGCCAGAGCGCGCCTGAGAGCCGCCCGCCTCGGCCTCTGGCTGGTCGCGGCGGTCCTCGCGGTCCGGCAGGTGGCCGTCGTCCTCGCCACCCCGCGCGGTGAGCGCCTGACCGACCTGGAGACCTGGGTCGGACCGAACGGCGTCCTGCACGTCAACGGTTCCCTCTACGACTCCACACGCTTCACGGGCACCCCCTTCGGCGGGCTCGTCCTCAAGCCCCTCACCCGGGCGGCCGAACAGGCCCTCGGCTGGGGCTGGATCTTCGGCACGCTGCTGCTGGTCGTGGCACTGGGCCTGGTGGCCGCCCGCGCCCTGCCGCAACCGGTGAGCAGACGCACCTCGCTGCTGGCCGCCCCGGTGGCGATCAGCCTGCTGATGCTGTCCCTCCCCGTCCGCAACGCCTTATGGCTCGGCCAGACCAGCATCATCCCGGTCCTGCTCGTCCTGCTCGGCTGCTTCGTCGTGCGGGGGCAGAAGACGGGCGGCGCCCTGATCGGCCTCGCGGCGGCCCTCCAGCCGACGGTGCTGCTCTTCACCCCCCTGCTGTGGTTCACGGGCCGGCGCAACGCCGCCCTCGCCACCGGCGCGACCTTCGCCGGCTCGACCCTGGTCGCCTGGGCGGCGATGCCGCACGACTCGTACACCTACTGGGTCCACCACATGGCGGGCGTGGGCCTCGGCGGCAAGGCGGACGCCCTCGCCAACCAGTCCCTGCACGGCGCCCTGCTGCGCCTCGGCCTCTCCGGCCCGCTGGAGATCGCCGTGTTCCTCGTCCTCGGCGCGGTCGTCGCGGTGCTCGGCGTCCGCCGGGCGGTGCGCTACGCCCGCGACGGCCAGCTCCTGCTCGCGGTCGCGATCACCGGCTGCGCGGCGATCGCCGTGTCCCCGACGACCTGGCAGCACCAGCTGCTGTGGGTCCTGCTTGCGGTGGTCGGACGGGTCGGCAGGCGCGTCTCCGACCGCCCGGTCTGGCCGGTGGCCGTCGTCCTGGTGATGACCCTCCCGGCGAAGATGATGCTGCCGGACATGGCGGTGCTGCACCCGCTGCGTGACAACGTCGTCCTGCTCGCGGCGGTGGCCGCGGCGACCGTCGTGCCCTTCCTCTCCCGCACCTCGGAGTACTACCGCACACCGGTCCCGACGGAGTACGCGGCACCGGTGCCGGCCCGGTGGAAGCAGGTGCCGCTGCTGCCGTTCCTGCGCCGCGTGCTGACCCGCCCCAACCTGCTGCTGGAGCTGCTGCTGATCCGCGTGACGTACGCGGCCTACCAGCAGGTCCGCCTCGCGGCCACCGGCGGCACCATCTCGGGCGGGCGGGCCCGCGCCGAAAACCACGGCCAGGAGATCCTCGACCTCGAACGCGCCCTGCGCATCGACATCGAGCTCGCGGTCAACCACTGGGTGGTCGGCGTCGACTGGCTGCGCGACTTCTTCGACTTCTACTACAAGTCGTTCCACTTCGCGGTGCCGCTGTCCGTGCTGGCGCTCCTGTACTGGCGCCGCCCGGTGGACTACCGCTGGGCCCGCTCCTCCCTGGGCTTCGCGACGCTCCTGGCCCTGGTCGGTTTCTGGCTCTACCCGCTGGCCCCGCCGCGCCTGATGCCGAACCTGGGCATCATCGACACGGTGCACGGCGTGCAGGACTTCTCCAAGCCCGACTACGGCACGCTGACGGCGCTGACCAACCAGTACGCGGCGATGCCGTCGCTGCACTTCGGCTGGTCCCTGTGGTGCGGCATGGTGATCGCGATCGTCGCCCCCAAGCTGTGGATGAAGGCCCTCGGCCTGCTCCACCCCCTCTTCACCGCCTCCGCGATCGTCGCCACCGGAAACCACTGGATCCTGGACGCGGTGGGCGGGGCCGCGGTGGTGCTGGCGGGCTTCGGCCTGACCTACCTGCTCCAGGGGCCGCGGGCCCGGTCGGCGGTGGTGCGGAAGGTGGCCGTGGAGACCGCCGTACCGGAGAAAAACCCGACGCCGGGCTGACTACTCGGCCCGGCCAGCCGTTCCTGGAGGCGGATGCGCCGGAACTGGTGGACGGGGCCCGTCGCCCGCGGCAGATCACGGCGACGGGCGTCCCCCAGGAAGTGCGTCACCGTACCCGGGCGCCCTCCTCGGCATGGAGCTGTTACG
>NZ_BQUN01000012.1:0-122339 GCF_026008495.1 Streptomyces sp. A012304 | reverse complement strand
GGGGGGGGGGCGACCCTCGAGGGCGTCGAGGGCGTCGAGCGGAGAGCCGGGGGCGTCCGTCCGGTGATGGTGGTGGACGTTGCGGGTGTTGTGGTCCCCGGGCTGGAAAGCGGTCGGACCGTGAAAGGTGTTCCCGGACACCTCACCGGAGCCGGAGCCGGAGCCGGTGCCGGAGCAGGAACCTGAGCCGAGCCGGAGCCGGTGCCGGAGTCGTGGCGGTCGGGGTCGGAGCCGGAGTCGGCGTCGTGGCGGTCGGGGCCGGACCGGGAGCCGGGGGTGGCCGAGGTCGTCAGCCGCCGGACCCGAACGTGTCCTCCTGTCGGTTGTGATCCCCGGTCCGCACGGCGACCGGCCCGTGGAAGGTGTCGCCGCTCACCGCGCCACCGGACGTCCCGCCGCCCGCGAAGTCCCGCGCGAGGGACCGAAGTTCCGCGACGAGCCGCTCGCGCTCCTCCTCGGTGAGGGACTCCAGCAACGACGCGAACTCCGCCTGCCACAGCACCGCGTGCACCGCCCGCACCCGCTCGCGCTCACCCTCCTCCGCGGCGGCCAGCGCGGCGGCGGTCCGGTCGAGCCGGTCCAGCGCCTCGGCCTCCCGGCCGCCGTCCCCCCGCCCCACGAGCCGCGCACACCGCGCCCTGAACCCCACCCACGTGTCCGACCCGGCGGCCTGCACGACCGCCATCCCCCCACCGGCCGCGACCGCGACCAACGCCTCCGTCAGCACCTTCCGATCCCCCCTGGTCGGCCGCCCCGGGCGGGGCGAGTAAAGCGCATGGTAGAGGGGCGTGTAAGGACGGAAGGCACGAACACCAGATCCCGATGCCTTCGCTACAACGGCCAGCGCGGACGCGAGGGCGGGGCACACCGGCACACATGCGCCCCACCCTTCGCACCGGCCGTGTCCGGCGAAGGCCGTCAGCTGTAGGGCTTGACGAGCTTGATCGATTCGTACGGGTAACTGGCGCTGGACGCGCTCCTAGAACGACCAGGACGACCAGGGCGACCGCGTCACCGACGTCACCGACGCCCGCGACATCACCCTCCACACCGACTACGACGACCTCGGCCGCCGTACCGCCGTGAAGAAGGGCACGACCACGCTGTCGGCCTGGACGTACGACGACATCGCCAAGGGGCACCCCACCAGGACCACCCGCTACATCGACGGCAAGGCGTACGTCACCGAGATCACCGAGTACAACGACTACTACCAGCCGGGCGGCACCAAGGTCACGGTCCCCGACGGCCTGGGTGTGCCCGCCGGCAGCTACGAGTGGTTCAACTTCTACGAGGAGCACACCGGCCTGCTCCTGGAGACCGAGCACCCGGAGATCGGCGGTCTGCCCGCCGAGTCGGTCTCGGTCAACTACGACAGCGGCGGCCTGCTGGACACTCTGCACGCCCACAGCGACCCGCTGATCTCCGACACGACATACGACCACTACGGCCGTAACACGATCCTCGAATACGGCGAGTTCGGCCAGCACCTGAAGACCACCAGCGTCTACGACGACCACACCGGCGCGCTCACCGACGCCTACACCGACCGGGACACCGCTCCCCAACGGATCGAGGACTCCCACTACACCTACGACCCGTTCGGCAACATCACCCGGATCACCACGAACTACGGCCAGGACGCGGCGCGGACGACGGACACGCAGTGCTTCAAGCTCGACGCCCTCACCCGAATCACCGAGGCGTGGACGAACACGGGCAGCACCTGTGCCGCCGCACCGTCCAGCGGTGTCGTGGGTGGTCAGGACCCGTACTGGACGACCTACAGCTACGACGCGGTCGGCAACCGCAAGACCGAAACGAAACACAAGACAGCCGCCTTGCCCGACCGTCGACACCGTCCGTACCTACGCCGAGCCCGCGAGCGGCAAGCACAACCTGCCCGGCGTCACCCAGACCGGCACGGATCCGCACACCGAGACCTACACCTACGACGTGGCCGGCGCCACGCAGACCCGCACCTTCAAACAGGGCACGACGACGACCCTCGCCCAGAACCTCGTGTGGGACGACGAAGGCCATCTGAAGTCCGTCACCAGCAACGGCAAGACCACCAGCTACACCTACGACGCCGACGGCCAGCGCCTCACGCGCACGGACTCCACCGGGACGACTCTCTACCTGCCGGGCGGCAACGAACTCCACGTCGACAAGGTCGGTCTGGCCACCGGCACCCGCTACTACGGCACTGGCACCCAGACCGTGGCCATGCGGACCGGCGGCAAACTGACCTTTCTGCTCAATGACCACCACGGCACGACCACCACGCAGGTCTCCGCGGACGCCACCCAGGCGATCACTCGCCGCAAGACGGGCATCTTCGGCGCGGCTCGCGGCGCTCAGGCCGGCCCCTGGGCCGGGGACAAGGGCTTCGTCGGCGGCACCAAGGACACCGACACCGACCTGACCCACCTCGGGGCCCGAGAGTACGACCCCGCCATCGGCCGCTTCATCAGCGTCGACCCGCTGATGGACCTGACGGACTCCCAGCAGATCCACGGCTACACGTACGCCAACAACAACCCCGTCTCCCTGTTCGACCCCGACGGCCTTCGGCCGATCACCCTGTGCGAGATGGGCTGCTCCAACGGCGACGACAGCTACAAGGACTGGCTGACCCCGAACGGCGACGGCACCTGGACGTACCACTACGAGAACACCCACTACGTCGACGACGGACAAGGCGACCTGCACAGCGTCGTCAAGACGGGCAGTGACCTGCCCCGCCTCGGCAAGAGGATCGTCTACAAGCCCTACGACCTGGCAGCGCAGAAGCAGACGTTCGAGATCCTCGCCGCGCTCTTCCTCCCCGATCCCACATCCTGGAAGGACTGCTTCTCCGGCTCCGGAGCAACGAGCTGCGCCATCGCGGCAACAGACCTTCCGTACATCAAGGCCCTGAAGCTGGTCCCCGACTCGGTGATCCAGAAGGGCCCCAAAGCCGTCGAGGACTGGCTGACAAAGCAGAAGCGCGAGGGGCCCGAGCAGCCCGTGAAGTGCGACGAGTGCTTCCTCGCCGGCACCGACGTCCTGATGGCCGACGGTGAGACCAAGGACATCGAAGACGTCCAGGTCGGAGACGAAGTCCTCGCCACCGACCCGAGAACGGGTGAGACCGGCCCTCGAGAGGTCACCCGCCTCATCGTCACCGACAACGACAAGCACTTCAACGAGCTGTCCATCGCCACCGAGAAGGGCATCGAGCAGCTCACCGCCACACACGAGCACCCGTTCTGGTCCCCGTCCGAGAACGACTGGCTCCCGGCGGAGAACCTCAAGCCGGGCATGACCCTCCGCACGGACGAGGGCCACACCGTCATCGTCACCGGAAACCGGGCCTTCACCAAGCAGGCACGGACATACAACCTCACGGTCGACGACCTGCACACGTACTATGTGCTGGCGGGTAAGACTCCCCTCCTTGTCCACACGACAGTTGCACCGCCCTCCCTTCTGGCTCGACCTCGGACGATATTGCTGTGATCGGGAGCAGGGAGGACACTCTGGCAGCAGCTGACTGGCCGGGGCACGAGGTATTGAACATGCCCCGCGGAGCGTGGACTTCCGCTCAGAATGACAAGTGGGTTGAAGGCATAATTGGTAAACAGCAGACGGTTTACGTTGCAACGCCGGAAGGTGGGGGTGGTCCATACTTTGCACGAGAGTTGGAGCAGCTGCAGGCTGCAGGGTACCGACGAGTCGGGGACTATCTGATTCCGCCGCAATGACCAGTCTGTCTGCATGGGGAAGGTGTAATGGCGCTTACTGAACGCCTGATCTCAAAAATACAGCAAGAATTTCAGGGAGAGGCGGATACCGTTCGTTCTCTCCTTGAAAGTGAGGAACTGAGGGTTTTCGGTCAAGAAGATGCGACGGAACGGGTTCTAACAGCCGTGATCATTGTTGCATCCGGAAATGTCGATCGATTCTTGCATGCTTTGCGGGTCATGGAGCAGGACTGGCGTGACTTGCTTCTCTATGCCGGCTTGGAGAACGCTGACTGGCCGGAGCGTCTCGATGCGTACTATGGCGATAAGTAACATCGTCCTGTTCCGGGTGGTATGTCCAGGCCGAACATGACGGCCTGGGCGGGCGCGAGATCTTCGGCGACCTCGGACAGCAGACCTTCCAATCACCGTCGGAGAACGAGTGGATCGAGGTCGGCGACCTTTATCCCGGAATGACCCTGCTCATCGACGGCGGCGACATCGTCATTGTCACCGCCAATCGGGACTACGCCAAGCACGCCACGACGTACGACCTCACTGTCGACGGCCTGCACACGTACTATGTGCTGGCGGGGGCGACGCCGGTCCTGGTCCATAATTCAGGCTGTCCGGTCGAGATTGTTGTAATCGGCCGTCGACCCGATACGAAAATCGCTGAAGAGTGGGAAGGGTGCGAGGTACTCAATGTTTCTAATTGGACGATTGCGAAGTGGACGATTGCGAAGAATGATGAGTGGGTCCAGAAAGCGATAGAGGAAAAGAAGGTTGTTTACGTCGGATCTCCTCAGGTGTACGAGAATCTGCGGAATGAAGTCAAGGGTCGGCCAACTGTTTTTGCCCGAGAGGTAAGAATGTTTACCGATGCCGGGGTGTGACTGGGATGGGTATTACCTGGTACCTCCAGGCTCGTAAAGGAATTAGAAATGGAAATCACTTCAAGGCAATTCGCGGCGCTTGACCCTTGAAATGCAAAAGGGTACGGGCGGCAGGAGATTCCGATCTCCAAAGATGAAGAGCTGCGGAGTTTTATCCGACGTATCCGTAATTCCGAGGATTTCAATAGTGTTCTGTCTGTGCAGCCGGCTGGCTCGTGGATGGTTCTCGATGCGTTTGCAGAACGTATTGCCTCATTGGCGGTGCGTCGTCAAGATGTACGGGAATTGCGGGACGCTCTGATGGCAGCTCAATTGGCCTTGGCGCTCACTGATGACTCAAGAGAGGTGTTGCCCACATTGAGCCTGCTGTTCAGGGCTTGCCAGCTCATTGGGGAGGATCCAGTGGTTGAATTTCGGGCATCAGCTCATGCGGTGCGCGCATCTCCGGATGGAGCGTTTATGGCATTTTTGAAGCGTTCCCCGGAAGATCAGTCGATCGGAGCGATGGGATTTGAAGAGGGGGCTGACGCCACGGGTTTTAGATTCAAGCGAAACTGGTAGCTCTCGTGGGGTGACGCAGTAATTGACGGCGGCGTCAGGGGACGAGTGTGGCGCAGGGTGGCGGAGTCGTAGATGGCTGGGATGGCTGGTGAGTGCCGTGGTGGGCCGGAGCTCGGGTCCCGGCCCGTCGCCCCGGCCCGTTGTCCCTACAGCCGTTGGATGATCGTTCCCGTCGCCAGGCCGCCGCCCGCGCACATCGTGATCAGGGCGAATTCCTTGTCGGCGCGTTCCAGTTCGTGGAGGGCCGTTGTGATGAGGCGGGCGCCGGTCGCGCCCACCGGGTGGCCGAGGGCGATCGCGCCGCCGTTGACGTTGACCTTCGACAGGTCCGGCAGGTCCGCCTCGAAGACCTTCGCCCAGCTCAGGACCACCGACGCGAAGGCCTCGTTGATCTCGACCAGGTCGATGTCCTTCAGGGACATGCCGGCCTTGCCGAGGACCGCCTTCGTGGCGTCGATGGGGCCGTCCAGGTGGAAGTGGGGGTCCGCGCCGACCAGGGCCTGGGCGACGATCCTTGCCCTGGGCTTCAGTTTCAGGGCGCGGGCCATCCGTTTCGACGCCCACATGATCGCCGCCGCGCCGTCGCTGATCTGGGACGAGTTGCCGGCCGTGTGGACCGCCGTCGGCATGATCGGCTTCAGGCCCGCCAACGCCTCCAGCGACGTGTCCCGTAGGCCTTCGTCGCGGTCGACCAGCCGCCACATGCCCTGGCCGGCCGCCTGCTCGTCCTCCGTCGTGGGGACCTGGACGGCGAACGTCTCACGTTTGAAGCGTTCCTCCGACCAGGCCACCGCCGCCCGCTCCTGGGACATCAGGCCCAGCCGGTCCACGTCCTCGCGGGTCAGGCCCCGGTGTCTCGCGATGCGCTCCGCCGCCTCGAACTGGTTCGGGAGGTCCACGTTCCATTCGTCGGGGAACGGCTTTCCCGGGCCGTGCTTCGAGCCGGAGCCGAGGGGGACCCTCGACATCGCCTCCACACCGCAGGAGATGCCGACGTCGATGACGCCCGCCGCGATCATGTTCGCCGTCATGTGCGAGGCCTGCTGCGAGGAGCCGCACTGGCAGTCGACCGTCGTCGCGGCCGTCTCGTAGGGGAGGCCCATGGACAGCCAGGCCGTCCTCGCGGGGTTCATGGACTGTTCGCCGGCGTGGGTCACCGTGCCGCCGACGATCTGCTCGACCGCGTCGGCGGGGATGCCGGTGCGGCCGAGGAGTTCGCGGTAGGTCTCGCCCAGGAGGTAGGCGGGGTGCAGGTTGGCCAGCGCGCCACCGCGCTTGCCGATGGGTGTGCGGACGGCTTCCACGATCACGGGTTCGGCGGCCATGGGTGCGGATCCTCTCGAACTAGTACGTGTTCTAGTTCTTCTGTCAGCAGTCTGCGGACGTGATGTGGGTCACCGCAAGGGTCTTGCAGCCTTCAGGTGCCTGAACTACCGTCTCCGCACTCTGTTTCTGATGAACCGTCAGATTCGACGCCAGACGGCTGGAGCCGCCCCATGCCCTGTCCAGCGCTTCCCGACGGGTTCGACTTCACCGACCCCGACCTGCTGCATCACCGTGTGCCCCTCCCGGAGTTCGCCGAGCTGCGCCGGGCCGAGCCGGTCCGCTGGATCCCGCAGTCGGGCAACGTCGCCGGTTTCCAGGACGAGGGCTACTGGGCGGTGACCCGCCACGCGGACGTCAGGTACGTCTCCACCCACCCGGAGATCTTCTCCTCCACCCTCAACACCGCGATCATCCGCTTCAACGAGCACATCCGGCGCGACTCCATCGACGCCCAGCGGCTGATCATGCTGAACATGGACCCGCCCGAGCACACCCGGGTGCGGCAGATCGTGCAGCGGGGGTTCACGCCCAGGGCCATCCGGGGGCTGGAGGAGCGGCTGAGGCAGCGGGCGATGGACATCGTCGCCGGCGCCCGCGCGCACGGCGGTCCCTTCGACTTCGTCACCTCCGTCGCCTGCGAGCTGCCGCTCCAGGCCATCGCGGAGCTGATCGGCATCCCCCAGGACGACCGGGCCAAGATCTTCGAGTGGTCCAACAAGATGATCGCGTACGACGACCCGGAGTACGCCATCACCGAGGAGATCGGCGCCCAGTCCGCCGCCGAGCTGATCGCGTACGCCATGAACATGGCCGCCGAACGGAAGCGGTGCCCGGCGCACGACATCGTCTCCACGCTCGTGGCCGCCGAGGACGAGGGCAACCTCAACTCCGACGAGTTCGGGTTCTTCGTGCTCATGCTCGCCGTCGCGGGCAATGAGACCACCCGGAACGCGATCACCCATGGGATGCACGCCTTCCTCACCCATCCCGAGCAGTGGGAGCTGTACAAGGCCCGGCGGCCCGCCACCGCCGCCGAGGAGATCGTGCGGTGGGCCACCCCCGTCGTCGCCTTCCAGCGGACCGCCACCCAGGACACCGAGCTGGGCGGGAAGACGATCAGGAAGGGCGACCGGGTCGGGATCTTCTACGCCTCCGCCAACAACGACCCCGAGGTCTTCGACCGGCCCGACGCGTTCGACATCACCCGGGACCCCAACCCCCACCTCGGGTTCGGCGGGGGCGGGCCCCACTTCTGCCTCGGGAAGTCCCTCGCCGTGATGGAGATCGACCTCATCTTCAACGCCGTCGCCGACGCCATGCCCGGCCTGCGGCTGGTGGACGATCCACGGCGGCTGCGCTCCGCGTGGATCAACGGAGTGAAGGAGCTGCGGGTCAGCGCGGGGTGAGCCGCCTCGGTCGTCCGGTCCTCGTCCAGCCGCAGGGCGTGCGGCACCTCGTCGTGGCCGTCGCACGCCCAGTACACCCCGACAGTCCCTCGGTACGACGCCGCCGCCCGGCGCCCCTGCGGGCGGGTGGGGCGGCGGGGAACGGGAGAAGGCGGCGGTCCCGGGGATCGATCGGGACCGCCGCCTTCCGTCACCTGGGCGCGGCTCAGTACCAGCGGCTCAGTACCAGCCGTTCGCCTGCCAGAAGTTCCAGGCGCCGACGGGGCTGCCGTAGCGGGAGTTCATGTAGTCCAGGCCCCACTCGATCTGGGTGGCGGCGTTGGTCTTCCAGTCGGAGCCCGCCGAGGCCATCTTGGAGCCGGGGAGGGCCTGGACCAGGCCGTAGGCGCCGGAGGAGGCGTTGGTGGCGTCGACGTCCCAGTTGCTCTCGTGCTGGACGATGTGGCTGAAGGCGTTGAACTGCGCGGCGTCCGGGATCATCTTGTGCGCGATCGCCTTGGCCTCGGCTACGGAGGCCGTCTTCGCCGACGCGGCCTGGGCGGGGGCCGCGGTCAGGGCCAGGCCGGCGCTGGCGGCGGCCACGGCGACGGCGGTGAGGGCCTTCTTCGGGGAAGCGATGCGGCGGATGACGGAGACGGACACGGAGAACCTTTTTCTTCGGGGACGGGGGTGTCGCGGTGCGTGCCGGAGCCACGGGTGAGCGGCGGGGACATACGTCGGCGCCGAGGCCCGTGGGGCTCGTCGGCGCCGTGCGACGTCATCCAGAGAAGCAGGCCCGAAAGGGGTCCGCAATGACCCTTTTTACTAGTTGTGGCCGCATATGGGGTTGAGGTTGTGCGTGTGACCTGGCTCTCAAAGTGCAGGTCAGGCGGGCGTTCTGTGTGTGCATGACACCCGATTCGGGCCACTAAGGGTGGTCGTAGGTGATGTGGGTCATGTGGGGCGGTTCACCGGTCAACGGCCCTCGAATGTGACCGCGGTCTCGAACGCCGCCCGCCGGGTGGCTCTGCGTAGCGCCCTCAGCACGGCCGGACCGAGCGTCACGGTGAGGACGACGGTGACGACCGCCCGGCCCAGGTCCCAGCCGAGGGACGTCGCCAGGCAGTACGCGACGAAGCGGGCCAGGTTGGTGGCGACGGCGGCGTCCGGGTCGAAGGAGACACCCGAGGCCAGGGTGCCCATGAACGGCCACCCGGCCATGTTCATCACCGTGCCGTAGGCGAAGGCGGCCAGGAAGCCGTAGACGCCGAGCAGGGCCAGTTCCGTACGGCCGCGCAGACGGTCGGCGCCCGGCAGCAGCCCCGCGCCCATCGTGAACCAGCCCATCGCCAGCATCTGGAACGGCATCCACGGACCCACCCCGCCCGTGAGCAGGGCGGACGCGAACATCGTGACCGAGCCGAGGACGAAGCCGAAGCCCGGGCCGAGGACCCGGCCGCTCAACACCATCAGGAAGAACATGGGCTCCAGACCCGCCGTCCCCGCCCCGAGGGGACGCAGGGCCGCCCCGGTCGCCGCCAGCACGCCCAGCATCGCGACCGCCTTCGCGCCGAGCCCCGACTCCGAGATCGTCGCCGCCACGACCGCGACCAGCAGGACGAGCAGGCCCGCGAAGAGCCACGGGGCGTCCTGGACGTGGGCGTTCAGGGCGGAGCCGGGCGGGGCGAGAAAGGGCCAGGTGAAGGCGGTCACACCGACCGCGCCGACCAGCACCAGGGCGACGACCGAGCGGGGGCCGAGACGGACGGCCCGTGCACGCTTCTCCTTCACCGCAGCGCCTCCCTCACCTGCGACACCGTCAGCCACTCCTGCGGGGCGAGGATCTTCGTCACCTGCGGGGCGAAGGACGGGGAGGAGACGACCACCTCCGCCGTCGGGCCGTCCGCGATCACCTCGCCCTCGGCCAGCAGGACCACCCGGTGCGCCAGCTCGGCGGCGAGTTCCACGTCGTGCGTGGCGAGGACGATCGCGTGCCCGGCGGCGGCCAGCTCCCGCAGGACGGCGACCAGCCGGGCCTTCGCCGCGTAGTCCAGGCCCCGGGTCGGCTCGTCGAGGAGCAGCAGAGGCGGCCGGGCCGTCAGGACGATCGCCAGGGCGAGGGTGAGGCGCTGGCCCTCGGAGAGGTCACGGGGGTGGGTGTCGTCGGTGATGCCGGGCAGCAGGTCGGTGACCAGCGCCCGGCACGTGCCGGGGGCGGCCGACGCGTCCCGGTCGGCGGCCGCGCACTCGGCGGCGACGGTGTCCGCGTACAGCAGGTCGCGGGGCTCCTGCGGGACGAGGCCGACCCGGCGGACCAGGTCACGGGGCGGGGTGCGGTGCGGGACCGCGCCGCCGACGCGCACCGTCCCGGTGGCCGGTTCGACCAGCCCCACCAGGGTGTTGAGCAGCGTGGACTTGCCGGCGCCGTTGCGGCCCATCAGCGCGACGGTCTCGCCGGGGGAGACGGTCAGGTCGACCCGGCGGAGCGCCTGGACCGGGCCCCGGCGCACGGCGAGGGCGCGGACCTCGGCGGGAGGTGCCGGGGCCGTGGGGGCGGGCGCGGCCGGCCGTCGGCGCCAACGGGGGAACGCCGGGCGGGAGGCCGGGGCCGGGGTGGGAGGGAGGACGGCCGCCGGCCGACGGTGGTCCGGTTCCTTCCCGGTGAGGCGCGCCCGCAGTTCCCCCGCCCGTCGCCGTGCGCCCCGGACCGTCAGCGGCAGCGGGGACCAGCCCGCCACCCGGCCCAGGCCCACCACCGGCGGGTACACCGGCGAGACGGCCATGATGTCGGCCGGGGTGCCCAGCACCGGGGCGGCGCCGGGGGCGGGCAGCAGGGCGACCCGGTCGGCGTACTGGAGGACGCGTTCCAGCCGGTGTTCCGCGAGCAGCACCGTCGTACCGAGGTCGTGGACGAGGCGGAGGAGGACGGCGAGGACCTCCTCGGCGGCGGCCGGGTCGAGGGCGGAGGTCGGCTCGTCCAGGACCAGGACGGACGGGTGCGGGGTGAGGACCGAGCCGATCGCGACGCGCTGCTGCTGGCCACCGGAGAGCGTGGCGAGGGGGCGGTCGCGCAGGGCGGCCAGGCCGAGCAGGTCGAGGGTCTCCTCCACGCGGCGGCGCATCACGGCCGGCGCCAGGCCCAACGACTCCATGCCGTAGGCGAGTTCCTCCTCGACGGTGTCGGTGACGAAGTGGGAGAGCGGGTCCTGACCCACCGTCCCCACGACGTCGGCGAGTTCGCGCGGCTTGTGGGTGCGGGTGTCGCGGCCGGCGACCGTGACCCGGCCGCGCAGGGTGCCGCCGGTGAAGTGCGGGACGAGCCCGCCGACCGTGCCGAGCAGCGTCGACTTGCCCACGCCGGACGGACCGGCGAGCAGCACGAGTTCACCCTCGGGGACGGTGAGGTCCACGCCCCGGACGGTCGGTTCGGGGGCGCCGTCGTACGTCACGGAGACGTTCTCGAAGCGGATCACGACGGTTCCTCAATATCTTCGCGGTACTCGGTGTCTTCGGGGGCCGGACGGCCCATGGGGGCGAGGAGGGCGGGAAGCAGGCCGACGGCGACCGCCGCCGCGGGCCACAGCGGCAGCGTGGGCGCGGTCAGCGGGACGACGCCGGGGTGGAGGGCGGCCGGGTCGACGGACGAGGCGAGCGTGAGGAGCGCGGCGACCGTGACGCCGGACGCCGCCACCAGGCAGGCGCGCGGGGTCCACAGGTCCGGGCGGTACCGGGTGCGCGGCGAACGGCGGCCGCCGAGCCGCAGTCCGGCGACGGCGGCGGCGACCCCGGCGAGCAGGAGGGGCAGCCCGTAGCCGCCGCCGGCCGCGGTGAGCAGGCCGTACGTTCCCGCGCACACGCCGAGCAGACCGCCCACGGTGAGGGCGGCGGTCGTCCGCCGGACGGCGGCGGGGACATCGGCGGTACGGCCGTACCCGCGGGCGTCCATCGCGGCGGCGAGCGCGACGGAGCGTTCGAGGGCGCCCTCCAGCACGGGCAGCCCCACCTGGAGCAGCCCCCGAAGGCCCTTGTCGGGACGGCCGCGCAGCCGGCGGGCGGCCCGCAGACGCTGGACGTCGGCGATGAGCTGAGGGGCGAAGGTCATGGCCACGACGACCGCGACACCGGCCTCGTACAGGGCACCGGGGAGCGTCTTCAGCAGGCGGGACGGGCTGGCGAGGGAGTTCGCCGCGCCGACGCAGACCAGCAGGGTGGCCAGGCGCAGACCGTCGTACAGCGCGAAGAGGACGCCCTCGGCGGTGACCTTGCCGCCCAGGCGGATGCCCTGCGCCCAGTCGGGGAGCGGCACTTCGGGGAGGGTGACGATCACCTGCGTACCGGGGACGGGGGAGCCGAGGAGCACGACGAAGACGAGACGGACGAGGAGGACGGCGAGGGCCAGGTGGAGGAAGGCGGAGTAGGAGCGGGCCCAGGGGGTGTTCGGGCGGCAGGTGACGACGACGTACGCGGAGGTGGTGAGGAGGGCGGCGAGGAGGAGGGGGTTGGTGGTGCGGGTGGCGGCGGTGCCGAGGCCCAGGGCCCAGAGCCACCAGGCGGCGGGGTGCACCGACCGCCCGACCGCGGCGGACCGATCGCCGCCGGCGGTCGCCCTCCGCCCACCCGAGGCGGGCCTGTCCGCGGCCGAGCCGGGCCTGTCCGTGCCCGTGCCGGGCCTATCCACGCCCGCGCCGCCGTGCCTGCCACACCGCCGCCGCGGCCAGTACGGCGATCAGGGCGCCGCCCGTGTACACGCCCATCGACGGACCGCCGTCGGTGGACTCCGGCCGTTTCTCGCGCGCCGGTTCGTCTCCCGCCGCGACCGGCTCGCCGCACCCCGCCTTCGGATATCCGGCGATCGCGCACAGCAGGGCGTGCGTGTCGTAGCGCAGGGGACCGGCCACGGAGGCGAGGGCCTCCGCCGTGGTCGCCTCCTCGGGCACCTGGGCGCAGGCCCAGCGGGCGGCGGGCGGGGTCTCTCCGGCGGGGGCGTCCTCGCGGATGCCGAAGTCCAGGACCAGGGCCACCCGCTTGGTGCCCTCCTTCGCGGGCGTCCGCGCGCAGATCACCGGGAAGGAGGCAGGGCCGCGCGGCTGAGCGGCGTCCTGGGAGTTCTCGCTCACCGCGAAGCGGAAGCCCTGGACATCGCCGTCGGCGGGGCGGGCGAGGGACGGGCCCTGGGTGGCGTAGATCCAGCGGTCGCCGTCGCGCTCCCAGAACGACCAGTACCGGTAGCCGACCGCCCCGGCGTGACCGGGGCCGGCCAGGACCAGGAACAGCACGGCCAGGGCGAGGGCGGTCCCGCGGCGTATCACGGCTGCCGCTTCCTGCGGCCGCTGATCAGGAAGCCGATGCCGATGCCGGCGACGAGGAAGACGCCGACGGTCCACCAGGTGCCGTAGCCGTCGTCGGAGTCCTTGCCGTCGGAGTCCTCGTCGTCCTGCTTCTGGGAGGGCGTGGGCTTCTCGCTGTCCTGCGGTGCCGGACCCGTCGCGTTCAGGGCCGCGACCAGGTCCGTGCCGCCGAAGGAGCGCGGGTCGGTGCCCGTCGCGTGGGCCGCGAAGACCAGCTGGGCGTAGGCGGCGGGGCCGCTCTGCTTCGCCCAGGCGGCGGCGTTGCGCTGGAGCCAGGTGAGCGGTGTGCGCGCCCGCTCGGCGCCGCCCTGCGCGGCGAGCGCGACGACCGCGTCGGCCGTGTTGCCGTAGTCCGGCTGGTCCGCGGCGCCCGGGAGCACCGACTTCAGGTATCCGTCCTTCGCGACCGCCTTCGCCAGGTACGCGGCGCCGTTGGCCGCGGCCTGCTGCGGGGTCGGGTAGCCCGCGTCCGCGCAGGTGGCGTCCGCCGGCCGGCCCGCCTTGGGCGCCAGACCCTTGCCGAGCGCGCCGAGGACGCCCGCCGCCGTGGCGTCGGCGTTGGCGGCGAGCTTGCCCGCCTTGTCGGGCTGGAAGGCGAAGGCACCCGAGCCGGCGCCGGTGCAGGGCAGGGACAGCTTCACCAGGGCGTCGTAGGGCGACTGGCCGCCCTTGAGCGCCTCGCCCGACTTCTCACCGGCCGCGGTCAGCGCGCCGATGACCAGGGACGTCGAGTTGGTGTCGCTGGCGCCGCCGGGGGCGTAACCCCAGCCGCCGTCCGCGTTCTGCGCGGACTTCAGCCAGGTGACGGCCTTGTCGATGGCGGTGTCGTGGCCGCCGAGGGCGGCGAGGGCCTGGACGGCTGCGGCCGTGCTGTTGGTGTCGACCATGAGCTGTGCGTCGCAGGCCTTGGCCGGGTCGGCGCGGAACGCGGCGAAGGCGCCGTTCGCGCACTGCTGCCCGGTCAGCCAGTCCACGGCCTTCGCCGACGGACGCACCCCGACGGTGTCCTGCGCGAGCAGGGCCAGCGACTGCCGCCAGACACCGTCGTACGTCGGGTCCGTGCCGCCGTACAGGCCCGACGGGAGCGCCACGGACGGCGAGGCGGAAGGGGTGGGGTCGGCGGCGACGGCGGGCGCGGCGGCCGCGCCGATCACTGCGGTGGCGGCCAGGACCGCGGCGCTGCGGCGGACGTTCATGATCGGCGGATGCCTCTCCCTGTACGGGGAGCCGGGCAGCACGGGACACCCCGGCGGCTCGGCTCCGCGTTCCTCGACGGTGCCGTGCGGCGGCCGGTGCCGGCGCACGCGAGCCGGTCACGTCCCGTCCGGGGTGGTCCGGCTCGCCACGGGGTGGCTCACGGTTGCGGGTCAGCGCCGGAATTGCACCGGCTTCCCCCCGTACGGGTGTGATGACACCCCGCTACTCTACTCGCCCGTAAACAAGGCCTTGGAGGGGCGTCCGCCCGCCGCTAGGTTCGGCATCATGACGACGACGGGGACGACGGGGACGACCGGGACGACGGGGAAGGCTCCGGGCCGGCTGCTCGGTTCGGGCCGTACGGCCGACGTGTACGAGATCGACGAGGCGTGGGTGCTGCGCCGCGACCGCGAGGGGTACGGCGACGCGGCGGCCGAGGGGGCGGTCATGGCGCACGTCCGTGCCCACGGTTACCCCGCGCCCGCCGTACGGCCCGCGGGCCCGGGCGCCGACCTGGTGATGGAACGGCTGCACGGGCCGACGATGGTCCAGGCGTTCGCGGCGGGCACGCTGGACTCCGAGGAGGCGGGCGAGGTGCTGGCCCGGCTACTGCGTGAGCTGCACGCCGTCCCGGGGCTCTCCTCGCCGGACGCGTGCGTTCTGCACCTCGACCTCCACCCCGACAACGTGATCCTCACCCCCGACGGTCCCCGCGTCATCGACTGGGCCAACGCGCAGGAGGGCGATCCGGGTCTGGACTGGGGGACGTCCGCGGTGATCCTCGCCCAGGTCGCCGTCTCGGCCCAGGCGGTCGCCGCCCCGGCCCGCGCGACACTCACCGCCCTGCTCGCCGACCCGTCCTCCCTCACGGAGGAGGGCTTGGCGGAGGCTCTCCGGCGGCGGGCGGCCAACCCGACGATGAGCCCCCAGGAGGTCGGACTCCTCGGGGCGGCCGAGGAGTTGATCAGGTCGTCGGTGGGGCGGCGGTGGGGGTCGGACCGCCGAACGGGAGGAACAGGGTGCGGCTCTCCATGAGCCAGTCGCCGTCGGGGGCGCGGCGGAACGTGTCCTCGTAGTGGCCGATCTTGATATCAGGGCCCCGTCCCGGCGCGATCGGGATTCACACCGCCACGTAGCGCACCGGCTCGTCCCCCGCCACCGCCTCCGCGCGGCCCAGTTTCACCAGGCGGCGCAGGTGGGCCTCCGCCTCGGACACCGCGATGTTCCGGGAGCCGTACGGGATCTGTGCCCAGGGGCGGTTCCACTCCATGCGCTCGGCGAGCTGCCAGGGGGTGAGCGGTTCGGCGAGGAGGGAGAGCAGGGCGGTGAGGCGGGCCTCGTGGTGGGTGAGCAGCTCCCGCACCCGGGACGGGGCGTCGGTGAAGACGTGCTGGTGGGCGGGGAGGACCTCGGCGGGGGCGAGGCGGCCGACGCGTTCCAGTGAGTCGAGGTAGTCGCCGAGGGGGTCGGTGACGGTGGTGTCGTCGGGGTCCTCGTACAGGCCGATGTGCGGGGTGATCCCGGGCAGCAGGTGGTCGCCGGAGAACAGCCGTCCCCGCCCCGGGAGCCGGGCGGGATGGTCCTCCTCCAGGTGGAGGCAGACATGGCCCGGTGTGTGGCCCGGGGTCCAGACGGCGCGCAGCCGGCGGCCCGGCAGGTCGAGGAGTTCGCCGGGGGTGATCTCACGGTCGGGCAGGGCGGGGGAGAGGCCGGGGAGGGCGCGGCGGGGCCCGGTGCGCAGCGGGGCCACGTGCTCCTCGGGCGCGCCGGCCGCCACCAGCTTGTCCGTCATGTACGTGTACCAGCGCTCGGGGCGGGTCCGGCGGGTCCGCCGCACGATGGCGGCGTCCGCCGCGTGCATCGCGACCCAGGCGCCGGAGGCCTCGCGGACGCGGCCCGACAGACCGTGGTGGTCGGGGTGGTGGTGGGTGATCACGACGCCGTACAGCTCGGTGACGGAGGTGCCGAGGGCCGTCAGTCCCGCCGTCAGCGTCTCCCAGGACGCCGGGTCGTCCCAGCCGGTGTCGACCAGCACCGGGCCGCGGTCGGTGTCGACGACGTACACCAGCGTGTGTCCGAGGGGGTTGTCCGGGATGGGGACCCGCAGGGAGCGGACGCCGCCGCCGTGGTCCCGGGTCGGCGCGCCGTGGTCGTAGGTCTGCGTCATGGAAGTCCCCTCCGTCGCGCGGCCATTGCTCACTATAACTAGAACTGGTATCAGTTCCTGAAACACCGTCAGAAACGAAACAGCAGGCGGCGGCAACAGGCAGCACAGGCCCTTCCCGGGAGGCGGACGCCATGACCGAGCTCGTGGAACACCGGCAGCTGTTCATCGGTGGGGAGCTGACCGACCCCCTCGGCAAGGACGTGATCGAGGTGATCTCCCCGCACACCGAGGAGGTCATCGGCCGCGTCCCGCACGCCTCGCCGGCCGATGTGGACCGCGCGGTCGAGGCGGCCCGCCGGGCCTTCGACGAGGGGCCCTGGCCGCGGCTCTCCCTCGACGAGCGGATCGCCGTCGTCAGCCGTATCAAGGACGGCATCGCCGCCCGCCACGAGGAGATCGCCCGCGTCATCTCCTCCGAGAACGGCTCCCCGTACTCCTGGAGCGTCCTCGCGCAGGCCCTCGGGGCGATGATGGTGTGGGACGCGGCGATCACCGTCGCCCGTGGCTTCCCGTACGAGGAGCGGCGCGACGGCGTCCTCGGGAAGATCCTCGTACGGCGCGAGCCGGCCGGGGTGGTCGCGGCCGTCGCCCCCTGGAACGTCCCGCAGTTCGTCGCCGCAGCCAAGCTCGCCCCCGCGCTGCTCGCCGGCTGCACGGTCGTCCTCAAGCCGTCGCCCGAATCGCCGCTGGACGCCTATCTGCTGGCGGAGATCGCCCGGGAGGCGGGCCTCCCGGAGGGTGTGCTGTCCATCCTCCCGGCCGACCGTGAGGTGAGCGAGTACCTGGTCGGGCACCCCGGCGTCGACAAGGTCTCCTTCACCGGATCGGTGGCGGCGGGCAAGCGCGTGATGGAGGTCGCCGCCCGCAACCTGACCCGGGTCACCCTCGAACTCGGCGGCAAGTCGGCGGCGGTCGTCCTGCCGGACGCGGACGTGGAGACGGCCGTCGCCGGGATCGTCCCGGCCGCCTGGATGAACAACGGGCAGGCCTGCGTCGCCCAGACCCGCATCCTGCTGCCCCGCTCCCGCTACGACGAGTTCGCCGACGCCTTCGCGGCCGCCGCGAGCGCGCTGGTCGTCGGCGACCCGCTGGACCCGGCGACCCAGGTCGGCCCGCTCGTGGCCCGGCGCCAGCAGCGGCGCAACCTCGACTACATCCGCATCGGCCAGGAGGAGGGCGCCAAGATCCTCACCGGTGGCGGCCGCCCGGCCGGCCTGGAGCGCGGCTGGTACGTCGAACCGACCCTCTTCGGAGACGTCGACAACTCCATGCGCGTCGCCCGCGAGGAGATCTTCGGCCCGGTGATCTGCCTGCTGCCCTACGGCGACGAGTCCGAGGCCCTGAAGATCGCCAACGACTCCGACTACGGGCTGAGCGGCAGCGTGTGGACGGCGGACGTCGAGCACGGCATCGAGGTCGCGCGCCGGGTCCGTACCGGCACCTACTCGGTGAACACCTTCAGCCTGGACATGCTCGGCCCGTTCGGCGGCTACAAGAACTCCGGGCTGGGCCGGGAGTTCGGGCCCGAGGGGTACGGGGAGTACCTGGAGCACAAGATGATCCACCTGCCCGCCGGCTGGGAGGGCTGAGGGCCGTCATGGGGGATCGCTGGCACGTCGAGGTCGACCGCTCCCTGTGCATCGGCTCCGCCCAGTGCCTCCACCACGCACCGGACGGCTTCCGGCTGGACACCGCCCGCCAGTCCCGCCCGGTGGACCCCGACGCCGACGCGAACGAGCGGGTGCTGGCGGCGGCCGAGAGCTGCCCGGTGGAGGCCATCACGATCACGCTGGTGGGCAGCGGGGAGGCGGTGTTCCCGCCGGAGGAGTAAAAAATCATGAATTAATTGAGCCAGGGGGGTTACGTCCGGATTAGGACGTTCTATTCTGGTATTGGCCTACGGGGCGAGTGAGGGAGTTCGACCGGAGTAGCCGACTTCGGCGAGACGCCGAGGCGCAAGCCACGGCATCCGCCGGTAGCCGACGTCGACGGTCGGGCTGAGAGGCCGGAAGGCAGTAGTCGGGCCGGAAGGCGACCCCCAATACCTGATCCGGGTAATACCGGCGAAGGGAACCCGTCTCGTAGGTCCTTCACGTGCCCGGGCCGCATTGCGCGCCCGGGCCGTTCCGTGCCCCCGGACGCCGTGGCGCCTACCGTGCCGCCGGCGGCCGCCCCCGCGGATCCGTCACGTCGATCAGCCGGCACACCGTCTCGATGTCGATCCGCACCTGGGCGATGGAGGCACGGCCCGACAGCCAGGTGATCAGCGCCGAGTGCCAGGTGTGCTCGATGACGCGGACCGCGGAGAGCTGCTCGGGCGTGGGGTCGGCCAGGCCCATCGCGTCCAGGATGATCGCCGTCGTCTGACGGGAGACCTGGTCGACCTCGGGGGACACACTGCGGTCGGCGAAGGTCAGCGCCCGGACCATCGCGTCCGCCAGATGGGGTTCGCGCTGGAGCGCGCGGAAGGCCCGCATCAGGGTCTCCGCCACCCGCTCGGCCGGGGTGTCGCCCGCCGGGGGCTTCTTGCGCAGCGTCCCGTGCATGCGCTCCAACTGGTCCTGCATCGTGGCGACCAGCAGGTGCACCTTGGAGGGGAAGTAGCGGTAGAGGGTGCCCAGGGCGACCTGGGAGCTCTCGGCGACCTCCCGCATCTGCACCGCGTCGAACCCGCCCCGGCTGGCCAGCTGCGCGCTCGCGTGCAGGATGCGACGGCGACGGGCCTCCTGCCGCTCGGTCAGAGGCGGGGAGGAGGGGCGCTGAGGGCTGGCTTCCGCAGGCATGGGTCCCGTTCCGTGACAGTCGGTGAGGGCGTGCGATCACTGAGCAGAACGAGGCGTCCGGTCGTGGCGTGAATCACCTGATCCACGGGTCACAGCGCCCTTACCTGCCGGTAGATTCAGAGCCTCCCGAACGATCAAGTCTGAAACTTGTTCTAGATTAGCGTCCCGTCGTAGTCTCGCGGGACAGTGCAGGCAGAAGGGGGCCCGGAGTGACCGCTGAGGCCAGTCAGGCGGGGTCCTCGCAGGACCTCGCCGCGGACGGCGGGCGACCGCTCGACATCGCGCTCCTCACCTACAAGGGAAACCCGTTCTGCGGCGGCCAGGGCGTCTACGTACGGCACCTCTCGCGCGAGCTGGTCCGGCTCGGCCACCGGGTCGAGGTGATCGGCTCCCAGCCCTATCCCGTCCTCGACGTCCTCGGCGACGGCCACACCGGCCGGCTCTCCCTCACCGAGCTGCCCAGCCTCGACCTCTACCGCCAGCCGGACCCCTTCCGCACCCCCGGGCGCGACGAGTACCGCGACTGGATCGACGCGCTCGAAGTGGCCACCATGTGGACCGGCGGTTTCCCCGAGCCGCTGACCTTCTCCCTGCGCGCCCGCCGCCATCTGCGCGCCCGGCGCGGCGAGTTCGACGTCGTGCACGACAACCAGACCCTTGGATACGGCCTGTTGGGGGACGTCGGCGCGCCGCTCGTCACCACCGTCCACCACCCCATCACCGTGGACCGGCAGTTGGAGCTGGACGCCGCCGAGGGCCGGCAGCGCCGCTGGTCCGTGCGCCGCTGGTACGCCTTCACCCGTATGCAGAAGCGCGTCGCCCGCCGCCTGCCGTCCGTGCTCACCGTCTCCGGCACCTCCCGCCAGGAGATCGTCGACCACCTCGGCGTGCGCGAGGACTGTATCCACGTCGTCCACATCGGCGCCGACACCGACCTGTTCGCCCCCGACCCCTCGGTGCCGGTCGTGCCGGGCCGGATCGTGACGACGTCCAGCGCGGACGTGCCGCTCAAGGGCCTGGTCTTCCTCGTCGAGGCGCTCGCCAAGGTCCGCACCGAGCACCCGCACGCCCACCTCGTCGTCGTCGGCAAGCGCCCCCAGGAGGGCCCCGTCGCGCAGGCGATCGAGCGCTACGGCCTCGAAGGCGCCGTCGAGTTCGTCAAGGGCATCTCCGACGCCGAACTCGTCGACCTGGTCCGCTCGGCGGAGGCCGCCTGCGTGCCGTCGCTGTACGAGGGCTTCTCGCTGCCGGCCGCCGAGGCCATGGCGACCGGCACCCCGCTCGTCGCGACCACCGGCGGCGCCATACCCGAGGTCGCCGGGCGCGACGGGGAGACCTGCCTGGCCGTCCCGCCGGGCGACGCGGGGGCGCTGGCCGCCGCGCTGAGCCGGCTGTTGGGCGACCCCGAGCTGCGGGCACGCCTCGGCGCGGCCGGCCGTGAGCGCGTGCTGGAGCGGTTCACCTGGGCACGGGCCGCCGAGGGCACCGTGGCCCGCTACCGGGAGGCCATCGAACGCGCCGGCGGCGGGCGGGCACACCCGGCCCGGGTACCGGCCCCCCGGCGCCCTGTCGGCTCCCCCGTTGTTGACGTTGTATCCGATCGCGAAAGCAGGGCCACGTGCTGACCGTCGACTTCTCCCGGTTCCCGCTCGCCCCGGGCGACCGTGTCCTGGATCTCGGCTGCGGGGCCGGTCGGCACGCCTTCGAGTGCTACCGGCGCGGCGCGCAGGTCGTGGCCCTCGACCAGAACGGCGAGGAGATCCGCGAGGTCGCGAAGTGGTTCGCGGCGATGAAGGAGGCCGGCGAGGCCCCCGAGGGCGCCACCGCGACCGCCATGGAGGGCGACGCCCTCGCGCTGCCCTTCCCCGACGAGTCCTTCGACGTGGTCATCATCTCCGAGGTCATGGAGCACATCCCGGACGACAAGGGCGTCCTCGCCGAGATGGTCCGCGTCCTCAAGCCGGGCGGCCGGATCGCGATCACCGTCCCGCGCTACGGCCCCGAGAAGATCTGCTGGACCCTGTCCGACGCCTACCACGAGGTCGAGGGCGGCCACATCCGCATCTACAGGGCGGACGAACTGCTCGCCAAGATCCGCGAGGCCGGACTGAAGCCGTACGGCACCCATCACGCCCACGCGCTGCACTCCCCGTACTGGTGGCTGAAGTGCGCGTTCGGCGTCGACAACGACAAGGCGCTGCCGGTGCGGGCGTACCACAAGCTGCTGGTCTGGGACATCATGAAGAAGCCGCTCGCCACGCGGGTCGCCGAGCAGGCGCTGAACCCGCTGATCGGCAAGAGCTTCGTGGCCTACGCGACCAAGCCGCACCTGCCGCGTCTGTCCGAGTCCGCCGAGGTGGACGCCACGTGACCACCCCCCGGACAGAACACCTCGTCCTGCCCGGGGTCCTCACCGCCGAGCAGGCCGCCGCGACCGTCCGCGGCATCCTCGCCGTACAGCGGGAGGACGGCGCGATCCCCTGGTTCCGGGGCCACCACCTCGACCCCTGGGACCACACCGAGGCCGCGATGGCGCTGGACGCGGCCGGCGAGCACGAGGCCGCCGAGCGGGCGTACACGTGGCTCGCCCGCCACCAGAACGAGGACGGCTCCTGGTACGCGGCCTACGCCGACGGCGCCTTCGACGACGTCACCGACCGGGGCCGCGAGACGAACTTCGTCGCCTACGTCGCCGTCGGCGTGTGGCACCACTACCTGTCCACCGGGGACGACACGTTCCTGGACCGCATGTGGCCCACCGTCTACGCGGCGATCGAGTACGTGCTGCGGCTCCAGCAGCCGGGCGGGCAGATCGGCTGGCGCCGCGACGACGACGGCACCGCCACCGCCGACGCCCTGCTCACCGGCTCCTCCTCCATCCACCAGGCACTGCGCTGCGCGCTCGCGATCGCCGAGCAGCGCGAGGAGGCACAGCCCGACTGGGAGCTGGCGGTGGGCGCGCTGCGGCACGCCATCCGCCGGCACCCCGAGCGGTTCCTCGACAAGGACCGCTACTCCATGGACTGGTACTACCCGGTGCTGGGCGGGGCGCTGACCGGCGCCGAGGCCAAGTCCCGGATCGAGGGCGACTGGGAGCGCTTCGTCGTGCCCGGGCTCGGCGTCCGCTGCGTCGTGCCCAACCCGTGGGTGACCGGCGGCGAGTCGGCCGAACTCGCCCTGGCGCTGTGGGCGATGGGCGAGTCCGACCGGGCGCTGGAGATACTCCAGTCCATCCAGCACCTGCGCGACACCGAGTCCGGCCTGTACTGGACGGGGTACGTCTTCGAGGACGAGGCGGTCTGGCCGCGGGAGCTGACCACCTGGACGGCCGGGTCGCTGCTGCTCGCGGTCGCCGCGCTCGGCGGCCACGAGGCCACCTGCGCGGTCTTCGGCGGCGACCGCCTGCCGGCCGGCCTGGACCCCGACTGCTGCGTCTGACGCCTCGCCACTTCGCTCGCGTTTTCCCGGAGTTGGCGTGGAGTTGCCCCTTCCGGGGGACGATGTTCGACGGGGTCCTTGATGATCCTGCCCCCTTGAGTGGCAGGAGGGCCGTTGTCAGACGCCGGAAGACCCAGGTTCGAGGAACCGAGACTCACCACCCGCCAGGTCCGACGCCGCCGTGTCCCCCGGCACGTCCTGGCCGCGCTGCCGCTCGCCGTGGCCGGGCTGCTCTCCCTGCTCCTGTCGGGCAACGCGCTCCGGCCCTTCGAACAGATCACCACGCTTCAGGCGCGGATGGCCTCCAAGTCCGACTTCTTCAAGGACCCCGAGGTCCAGCGGCTGTTACTGCGGCACGGCATACGCGTCGACATCCACCGCCTGGGCTCCCGGGGCATCGCCACCCAGTCCCTCCAGGGCATGGACGTCGTCTTCCCCTCCGGCCAGCCCGCCGCGAAACTCGTCCTCGCCCGGCAGCAGCGCTCCGTCCACTCGGTCCGCCCCTTCGTCACCCCGCTGGTCCTCGGCACCTTCCGCGCCTACGCCGACACCCTGGTGAAGGCCGGCGTCGCCACCCCGCAGCCCGCCACCGACGGCGGTCCGACCCTCTACTACGACCTCGACATGCCCACCTTCATGGGCCTGCTCGACGGCCGCGCGGACACCACCGACCAGGACCGCGACGGCAGGCCCGAGGGCGCGGACACCTGGAACGGCATCGGCTACGACAACGCCGGCGCCCACAGCAACAGCGGCCGTGTGCTGGTGCGCACCTCCAACGTCTGCGAGTCCAACGCCGCCGGCGCCTATCTGAGCCTGCTCGCCTTCGTCGCCAACCGCAACAGCACCCCCGGCACCCAGAACGTCGACGACCCCCGGCTCGCCCAGGACGCCGTCACCGGCCTCGCCGCCCGCATCAAACCGCTGATCAGCCTCCAGGGCATGTGGGCCGACGAACAGGCCGACAGCTACTTCTCCGACCTCGGCGAGAGCATCGCCCCCATCTCCCTCATCTACGAACACCAGTACCTGGCCCACCAGCTGGCCCACCACGACAGGCACGGCAAGCAGGACACCAGCCGCGTCCTGCTCTACCCCACGCCCTACGCCCTCACCGAACCCCAGCTGATCTCGCTCACCGACCAGGGCGACCGCCTCGTGCGCATACTGGAGAAGGACGAGGAACTGCGCGACCGGGCCATCGAACTCGGCTTCCGCGTCCGCTTCTCCGGCGAGGACGGCACCAGCGAACGCCTCAACGACCACCTGCGGGCGCACGGCATCCAGGTGCCCGTCCCCAACGCCGACCAGACCAAGTCCTACGAACCCGACCTGGACGTCCTGGAGCGGATCATCGACCACGTCGGCACCTGCCCGCCTCCCGTCCAGGACACCCCGTGAGACGCCTGCGACCCGCCCTGACGGCGACCCTGGCCCTGGCCCTGCTGACCACCCTCACCTCCGCCTGCACCCGCGACGCCGACCACGTCACCCTCCGCGTCCTCGCCAGCCCCGAACTGGCCGACGTACAGCCGCTCCTCGACGAGCTGGAGGAGGACACCGGGGTCGAGCTGGAGATGGAGTACAAGGCGACCGCCGACCAGCCGCCCGTCGCCGGGACGTCCTCCTACGACCTGGCCTGGCTCGCCTCCGACCGGTCCTTCCTGCTGCGCGTGCAGGACTCCGGCGGAGGCCTCACCCGCCCCGAGTCCACCGCGATCATGCGCTCGCCCGTCGTCGTCGGCCTCACCCCCGACGCCGCCGGCGAGCTGCGCCGGCGCGCACCCGGCGGCCGGATCTCCTGGGCCGACCTCGCCGACGCGGCCGCCGACGGCGCCGTGCGCTTCGGCATGGCCGACCCGCGGCGCAGCGACACCGGGCGCGCCGCGCTCGTCGGCGTGGCCACCGCGGCCGCCGGCACCGGCAGCGCGCTGCGCGAGGAGGACGTCTCCTGCGACCGGCTGCGCGGCTTCCGCTCCGGCCAGACCCTCACCGGCGCCAGCTCCCGTGAACTCCTCGCCTCCTACGCGCGGCAGCCGGACGCCGCCGACGCGCTGATCGCCCACGAGTCCGAACTGCTCTCCCTCAACGCCGGCGGCGCCATCGGCCGGCCCCTGGAGATCGTCCACCCCGACGACGGCATGATCCTCTCCGACTTCCCGCTGCTCCTCCTCGACCCGGGCGAACGGGCGGCCTACGGCAAGGTCGTCGACTGGCTGCTGAGCGCGGACGTGCAGCGCGAGCTGATGCGGAGCACCTTCCGGCGGCCCGTCAACCAGGACGTCGAGCCCTCCCCGCAGCTGAGGACACCGGTCGGCAACGCCCTGTCCTTCCCCGACCGGCTGTCCATCGTCGAGCGGCTCGTCGAGAACTACGGCGATCCCGTGCACGCCACCGGCGACCAGGTGGTGTTCGTGCTGGACTTCTCCACGTCGATGCGCGGCCGGCGGATCACCGAGCTGCGTGCCGCGTTCGCGGGGCTGAGCGGCGCCGACCGGTCGTCCACCGGCAAGTTCGCCCGCTTCTACCGGGGCGAGCGGCTGACCGTCGTCCGCTTCGGCGGGCGGGTGCTCCAGGAGCACACGGTGACCGTGCGTTCCGACGCCGATCTGAAGACCCTCGACCGGATCGTCGCGGGTGGCGGCCTCGACAACGCCACCGCCGTCTGGTCGGCCCTCGACCGCGGCTACCGCATCGCCGCCGACGCGGTGCGGGCCGCGCCCGAACGGCCCGTCGCCATCGTGCTGATGACGGACGGCGAGAACAACGCCGGCCTGTCGTACGAGGAGTTCCTGCGCCGGCACCGCGCGCTCGGCAGCGCGGGCGCCGCGGTGCCCACCTTCCCCGTCCAGTTCGGAGAGGCCGACGCGGGCGCCCTGGAGCGGGCGGCCGCGGCGACCGGCGGCCGTATGGTCGACGCCGGCCTCTCCTCGCTCTCCGAGGCGTTCAAGGAGATCCGTGGGTGTCATTGACAGTCAGTGGTGGAGCCTGTGGTGGCCGTGGCTGGCCGTCTGGGCGGTGACGGCGGTCTGCGTCGCCGTCCTGCTGCGGTACGCGCTGGTCCGGCCGGGCCGGCGCCGACGCCCGCGAGGCGGGCGCACCGTCCTCGGCATGTGCTTCTACCTGCACAAACAGCGGGTGATGGACATCTACGAGGCCGGTCGCTTCACCGAGTCCCTCGACCAGGAGGTCGCCGACCGCATCAACGTCACCAGCAACTTCGGCCTCTGGGGCAGGCTGCTGTTCTGGCAGGCCAAGGCCGACCGGGGCGTCACCAAGGAACGCGTCACCACGTATCTGCGCGAGAGCACGCCCATGAACGTGATCGGCGTGCTCATGGACACGATGCGCAGGGAGGACGTCGTGGTGCACGCCGACCTCACCACCGGCCGCCTGGTCCTCAACCGCTCCCTCGCCGACACCCTGCGCGACGGGCCCCACGACGGGCATGTGCCGCTCAGCGCCGTGATGACCGAGTGGGTCTCCGTCACCGGCCGCTTCACCGCCCGCCGCACGGACAGCGGGGACGTGGAGCTGCGCGCCCGCTACGGCACCGGCGAGCCGGCCGCCCATGTGAAGATCACCTGCGCCGAGGCCGAGGGCCGGGGCGAGTTCCGCGACGAGGCCTACTACACCGGCGAGTTCCAGGCCCGCTGCCTGGGCAAGGTACGCACCTGGGACCGCGACACGGGTGAACTGACGCTGGACCCGGTCGCCATCTTCCGCTGACGTCTCAGGAGTTCAACTCGGCCAGGACCCGCAGGGTGTGCGGGTCCGGGGACACGGCCAGGAGGTCTGTCACCGGGCCCTCGCGCCAGGCCTCCAGACGTTCGGCTACGCGTGCGCGGGGACCGACCAGGGAGATCTCGTCGGCGAAGGCGTCGGGCACGGCGAGGACGGCCTGCTCGCGCTGCCCGGCGAGGAACAGGGCCTGGATGCGCCGGGCCTCCTCCTCGTAGCCCATGCGGGCCATCAGGTCGGCGTGGAAGTTGCGGCGGGCGTGGCCCATGCCGCCGATGTAGAAGCCGAGCATGGCCTTGACGGGGAGGAGGCCCTCCGTGACGTCGTCGCAGACGCGTACCTGCGCCATGGGCGCGACCCGGAAGCCCTCCGGCAGTTCGGCCACCGCCGGCCCGTACGCGTCGGGACGGCTCGGTGACCAGTACAGCGGCAGCCAGCCGTCGGCGATCCGCGTCGTCTGCGCCACGTTGCGCGGCCCCTCCGCGCCCAGCAGCACGGGCAGATCGGCCCGCAGGGGGTGGGTGATCGGCTTCAGCGGCTTGCCGAGCCCGGTGCCGTCCGGCCCCCGGTAGGGGTGCGCGTGGAACCGTCCGTCCAGCTCCACCGGGCCCGCCCGCCGCAGCACCTGCCGTACGACGTCCACGTACTCCCGGGTCGCCGTCAGCGGCGACGCCGGGAACGGGCGGCCGTACCAGCCCTCGACGACCTGCGGCCCGGACAGGCCGAGCCCGAGCAGCATCCGCCCGCCGGAGAGGTGGTCCAGGGTCAGCGCGTGCATCGCGGTCGTGGTCGGTGAGCGGGCCGCCATCTGCGCGACCGCCGTGCCCAGTGCGATCCTCGACGTCCGCGCCGCGATCCAGGTGAGCGGGGTGAAGGCGTCCGACCCCCAGGACTCGGCCGTCCACACCGACGCGTAGCCGAGCCGCTCCGCCTCCCGCGCCAGCTCCACGTGGCCCGCCGAGGGGCCGCGCCCCCAGTAGCCGAGCGCCAGACCGAGCCGCATCACTGCCTCCTGACGGTACGTCAGATACCGGGGAGGTGACTGTACGACAACGGCCCCCCGCCCGGAAGGGCGAGGGGCCGTGAGTCCGCGACCGGCGCTCGGCTCAGCCGCGCTGGATCCCCGAGGTGTCCCGCAGCACACCACGACGGCCGTCCTGGGTCTGCGCGACCAGACCCTGGGCGCCCTGCTCCACCGCCAGGTACCAGGTGCCCGGCGCCAGTTCGGCGATCGGCATCGGCGCGCCGTCCTCCGCGTACAGCGGACGCGGCACCGGCACCGCGAACCAGAACGGCGAGAAGTCCGCGGCCGGCGGCTGCTGCGCCGGAGCCGGCTGACCGCCGCCGAACGGCTGCTGCGGCCCGGGCTGTCCCGGCTGCCCCTGCTGCGGCTGACCGCCGAACGGCGGCTGCGGGCCACCCGGGTAGCCGTAACCGGCGGGCGGCTGGGCGCCGTAGGGCTGCGGAGCCGAGGGCCGCGGCGCCGGGATCAGCGCACCGCGCAGCGCCGGCACCAGCGGGGTGGCCACGGCGCCCGCGGCCAGCAGCAGGGCGGCGATCAGGCCGAGGATGAGACCCGAGCCCGTCTCCACATTCGAGCTCCCGAGGGTGTCACTGAACGCGCCCAGCGGGTCGATGATCGTCCAGAACGCCGTCCACGCCGCGAAGACGGACAGCGCCACGCCGAACTGACCGAGGTCGATCCCGGCGATCTTGCGCTGCTGCGGGAGCGCGCGGCCGATGACGATCAGGGCCGCCCCGATGATCCCGCCGACGTACATGCTCATCACCAGGCCGAGATTGTCCCAGGCGTTGGGGACGTCGTCGCCGGAGCCTTCGAACGTGTCCAGGAACGACGCGATGAACAGCAATACCGCTGCTCCGATCACCACGCCGTCGCCTCGAGTGAGGGAGCGGATATTCACTTCAGGTCCTTCGTCAGTCGTCTCGTCATCGGTCCACGCATCGGTAGAGGCGTCGCTGTCACCAGGTCGCCGTCAGGCCCGGGTGTGAAGCGCGGGGGTGGCCCCTCATCGTGGGGACGACACTATCGTCCGCACGATCGAGCTGTCCGCCGGGATCAGCCCGCTGATCACGACCCGCGCAGGAAACTCACGATTCCCTCAGACATCCCTTGCGCCGCCTTCTGCCGCCAGGCGCCGCTGGTCAGCAGTGCCGCGTCCTTGCTATCGCGCATGTTGCCGCACTCGACGAACACCTTGGGAACTGTTGACAGATTGAGACCGCCCAGGTCCTCACGCGTGACGAGACCGCTGCCGTCGCCGACGTAGTCGGAGGGCGCGCTGCCGGTGACGCGGGCGAAGTCCGTCGCGATCCGCTCCCCGAGCTCGCGCGAAGGGCCCACGATGGCACGGGTGTCGGCGGCTCCCGCCCGCACCTCGCCCGGCAGGATCACATGAAAGCCGCGCTGCCCGGCGCCCGCGCCGTCGGCGTGGACGGAGACGACGGCGTCGGCGTGCGCGGCGTTCCCGATCCGGGCGCGCTCGTCGACACAGGGCCCGAACGGCCGGTCCGCGTCCTGCGTCAGCCGCACCGTGGCGCCCTGCCGTTGCAGCAGCGCGCGCAGCCGGTGCGCGACGTCCAGCGTGAACGCCGCCTCGGTGTAACCGTCGTTGGTGGACGTGCCGGTGGTGTCGCACTCCTTGAGGTTGGTACCGATGTCGACCTTGCGGTTGATCTCCGCGGTGTGCCGGTAGTTGGTGGGGTTGTGCCCCGGGTCGATGACGACGACCTTGCCCGCGAGCGGACCGGAGCCCGCCGGTGCGGAGGCGGAGGGCGCCGGGGAGCCGTCGGCCCCTGGCTTCTCGTCCCGGCCCGCGCCGGCCGACGAGGACGCCCGACCGCCCGACGCCGCCCCCGCCGGCTGTCCGGGCCCGCCGTCCCCCGACCCGCCCAGCGCCTCGTAGGCCAGCCAGCCGAGCAGCGCGCCGGGCACCAGCGCGGCGAGCGCCACGGCCAGCGGGCGGCGCAGCCGGGAGCGGCGGGGGAGCGGGGGATCGGATTCCGGGCCTGCGTACGACACGCCTGCCACCCTAGCGGTGACCCGCGCGGGCCACCGGTTGACGGCGCCCGGACGCGCCGCGCCCCCGCCCGCTTCCCGCGCACCGGCACCGGCACCGGCCGGATCGTCGCCTCACCTCGTGGAGACGCCGGAATCCGTCCGGCCGGCCGGGTGCTGGGCGCTCGCGGGGGCGCCGGAGACCGCCGGGGCCGTGTGCCTGGGCAGCCACAGCAGCATCAGCGCCGCCCCGACCAGCAGCACCCCGGTGCCCGTGCGGAAGGCCAGCGCGTACCCCTCGGTCAGGGCCTGGGGCGTGTCGCGTCCGTCGGTGCGGGCCGCGGCGAGCGTCGACAGCACCGCCAGGCCCAGCGATCCGCCCATCGTGCGGGAGGTGTTGACCAGCCCGGACACCAGCCCGGCCTCGCCCGGCGCGGCGCCGGAGGTGGCGAGCGAGGCGAGCGGGGTCGCCGTCAGGCCCGCGCCCAGCATCATCAGCACGCCCGGGAGCATGATCTGGGTGACGTAGGCGCCGTCCGCGCTCATCGTGGACTGCCAGCCGAACCCGGCCGCCGCCACCAGCGCGCCCAGCGCCGCCACGGTGCGCGCCCCGGCCGCCCGCATGAGACGCGGCGCGACTTTCGAGCCGAGGACGACGGCCAGCGAGCTCGGCACCAGCGCCAGACCCGCCTCCAGCGGGCTGTAGTGGAGCACGTTCTGCGCGTACAGCGTCATGAAGAACCACATGGAGAACATCGACGAGCCGCACAGGAACATCGCCACGTTCGCCGAGGACACCGACCGCAGCCGCAGCAGCCCGAGCGGCATCAGCGGGGCCGCCGTCCGCGCCTCCACGGCGAGGAACAGCCCGACCAGCGCCAGTCCGGCGGCCAGCGGCAGCAGCGCCGCCGGCGCGGTCCATCCCTCGGCCTCCGTGCGCGAGATGCCGTACGCCAGGGTGGCGAGACCGGCCGTGACCAGCAGGGCGCCCGGCAGGTCCAGCCGGCGGCCGTCCCCGGCCCGGCTCTCGGACAGCAGAGTGAGCGCGCCCGCCAGGACGACCGCGCCGACCGGCACGTTGATCAGCAGCACCCAGCGCCAGTCGAGCAGATCGACCAGGACCCCGCCCACCAGGCCGCCCGCGGCCCCGCCGCCCGCACCGACCGCCGTCCACGTCGCGATCGCCCGGGCGCGCGCGGCGCCCTCCGGGACGGCGGCGGTGACGATCGTCAGCGTCGAGGGCGCCAGGACCGCCGCGCCCAGCCCCTGCGCGGCGCGCGCGAGCAGCAACTGCCAGTCGTCCCGCGCCAGTCCGCCGGCCAGCGAGGCCAGCGTGAACAGGGTGAGCCCGACGAGGAACATCCGCTTGCGCCCGTAGAGGTCGCCGGCGCGTCCGCCGAGCAGCATGAACCCGGCGAAGGCGATGGCGTACGCGTTCACCACCCACTGAAGGCCGGACGCGCTCATCCCCAGCTCCGCCCGCATCGACGGCAGCGCCACGTTGACGACGGACACGTCGAGGACGACGAGGAACTGCCCGGCGCACGCGAGGGCGACGACGAGCCAGGCGGGGGAGGGGGAGCGGCGGGCGGCGCGGTCTGAGGCGGGCTTGGACGTCATGGTTCGTCATGTTCCCAACCAATCGGTGCCCCCGGCATCGGGATTTCGGCTTAGGTCCGCGGTCCGTACCCGAGGGAAGGTGAAGAATTCGTCAGAGTGCCAGAACACCGGAATAGTTGCTCTTGCATACGTCGTTCGGTCTGCACGTATCCCGCCCCACACCCCCGGCCCGGAGGCCCCGCTCCATGACGCACACGCCGACCGACCAGCCCCCACGCTCGGCGAGCGGCGCCGTCGTCCCGGTGCTCGCCTTCGCGGGCATCGTGGTCGCGGTGATGCAGACCCTGCTCGTCCCGGTCATCAAGGACCTGCCGCAGCTGCTGGACACCACCCCCAGCGACGCCACCTGGGTACTGACCTCCACGCTCCTGTCCGGCGCCGTCGCCACGCCGATCATGGGCCGCCTCGGCGACCTGTTCGGCAAACGGCGCATGCTGATCGCCAGCCTGGCCGTGATGGTCGTCGGCGCGCTGGTCAGCGCGGTCACCAGCGACCTGCTCACGATGATCGCCGGACGCACCCTCCAGGGCTTCGCGATGGGCGCGATCCCGCTCGGCATCGGCCTGATGCGCGACATGCTGCCCCGCGAACGGCTCGGCTCGGCGATGGCCCTGATGAGCTCCTCGATCGGCGTCGGCGGCGGCCTCGCCCTGCCCGCCGCGGCCCTCGTCGCCCAGCACACCGACTGGCACACCCTCTTCTACGGCGCCGCCGGCCTCGGCGCCCTCTCGATCCTCCTCACCCTGCTCGTCGTCCCCGAGTCCCCGGCACGGGCCGAGGGCTCCTTCGACCTGCCCGGCGCGCTGGGGCTGTCCGCCGGTCTCGTGCTCTTCCTGCTGCCGATCACCAAGGGCAGCGACTGGGGCTGGACCTCCGGCACCACCCTCGGCCTGTTCGGCGCCGCGGCCGTCGTCCTCGTCCTGTGGGGCGTCATGGAGCTGCGCCTCACGGCCCCGCTGGTCGACCTGCGCACCACGGCCCGCCCCGCCGTGCTCTTCACCAACCTCGCCTCGATCATGGTCGGCGTCAGCTTCTACGTCGTCTCCCTCGTCCTGCCGCAGCTGCTCCAGCTGCCGGAGAGCACCGGCTACGGCCTCGGCCGGTCGATGGTCGTCGCAGGCCTGTGCGTGGCCCCGCTGGGCCTGACGATGATGTTCACGACGCCCGTCTACGCCCGCCTGTCGGCCCGCTACGGCCCCAAGACCACCCTCATCATCGGTCTGCTGGTCATCGCCCTCGGCTACGGAGGCGGCCTCGGCCTGATGGACGCCGCCTGGCAGACCGTCGTCACCTCGGTCGTCCTCGGCGCCGGCATCGGCCTCGCCTACTCCTCCCTGCCCGCGCTGATCGTCGGTGCCGTCCCCGCCTCGGAGACCGGCGCGGCCAACGGCCTCAACACCCTGATGCGCTCCATCGGCACCTCGGTCTCCAGCGCCGTCATCGGCATGGTGCTGGCGAACACCTCGCACACGGTGGGCGGCGTGGAGATCCCGACCATGCACGGCTTCCGTCTCTCCTTCCTGATCGCCACCGCCGCCGTCGCCGTGGGCCTGCTCCTCGCCCTCTTCCTGCCCGGCCGCACCCCGGCCGACGGCCCGCGACCGCGGGCCTCCAGCGAGGAGGACGCCGGCCCGGAGCGCGCCGAGGCGGCCCTGCGGGGCTTCCGCGGCCGGGTCCTGGACGCCGACGGCGCCCCGGTCGCCCGCGCCAAGGTCACCCTCATCGACCACCGGGGCCGCCAGGCCGGCGCCACCGTGTCCGCGACGGACGGCAGCTACGCCCTCACCGTTCCCGCCGGGGGCACCTACGTCCTCGCCGCGAAGGCCGCCGGCCACGCCCCGCTCGCCTCCTCGGCGACCCACGCGGGCGACCCGCGGGCCGTCGACCTGGACCTGTCCCTGCCGGGCGAGGCGGTCACCGCGTAGTGCCCGCACCCCCCGTCGCACGGCCGACGGGGGGTGCGGCACCATGGGGCACCCCGACGACCCACCCACCCCTCCTCGGAAAGGCAGGCCCCCATGGCCGCGGCACCCAAGCCCGAGATCCTGGCCGCGTTCGACGCCGCGAAGGGGTTCATGCCCGCCGACGAGGGACTGGCGCTGTACGCGGCGGCCGCGGAGGCCGGGCGGCTCGGGCTTCCGCTGCTGGAGGTCGGCACCTACTGCGGGCGCTCCACGATCCTGCTCGCGGACGCGGCCCGCCAGTGCGGGGTCACCGCGCTCACCGTCGACCACCACCGCGGCAGCGAGGAGCAGCAGCCGGGCTGGGACTACCACGACCCGGCCACCGTCGACCCCGAACTCGGCCTGATGGACACCCTGCCCACCTTCCGCCGCACCCTGCACCGGGCCGGCCTGGAGGAGCACGTGGTGGCGCTGGTCGGGCGGTCGCCGCAGATCGCCGCCCTGTGGAACACGCCCCTCGGCCTGGTCTTCGTCGACGGCGGCCACACCGACGAGCACGCGAACGCCGACTACGAGGGCTGGGCCCCGCATGTCGCCGAGGGCGGCCTGCTCGTCATCCACGACGTTTTCCCCGACCCGGCCGACGAGTTCACCGGCCAGGCCCCCTACCGCGTCCACCTGCGCGCCCTGGCCTCCGGCGCCTTCACGGAGATCTCGGCCACCGGCTCACTGCGGGTACTGCGGCGCACGGGCGCCGGGATCTAAGACGCTCCCCGTTCGCGGCCCGGCGCCCTTGTCGGCGTTCTCCGTGAGGAAGTCGGCCGGGGCCGGCCTCCGGCCGTAACGCGCCCTCGCCCTCGCCCGGGTCCCCGGCCGGGGCGGGCGCCACGGCCGTGACGAGGACGGCGGCCGGAGCCGCCGCGAGCGCGGCCGTGCGGGAGCCGAACCGGATCCACGAGGACATGCGGGCAGTGTGCCGGCGGGCCGAGCGGCCGTCAGAGCCAGCCCTGTCGACGGGCCTCCCGCACCGCCTCCATCCGGTTGCGGGTGCCGGTCTTGCCGATGGCGGAGGAGAGGTAGTTGCGGACCGTCGACTCCGACAGATGCAGCCGGGCGGCGATGTCCGCGACGGTCGCGCCGTCCACGGACGCCTTCAGTACGTCGCGCTCGCGCGCCGTCAGCGGATTCGGGCCGGCGCCCAGGGCGGCGGCGGCCAGCGCCGGGTCGACGACGGTCTCCCCGGCCAGCACCTTGCGGATCGCCGCCGCCAGCTCCTCCACGGGCCCGTCCTTGACCAGGAACCCGGCGGCCCCGGCCTCCATCGCCCGCCGCAGATAGCCCGGCCGGCCGAAGGTCGTCAGGATCAGCACCCGGCAGTCGGGCACGCGCTCGCGCAGCTCGGCGGCGGCGTCCAGGCCGCTCATGCCCGGCAGTTCGATGTCGAGCAGCGCCACGTCCGGCCGGTGGGCGAGGGCCGCGTCCACGATCAGGTCCCCGGCGCCCACCTGTGCCACGACCTCCATGTCCGCCTCCATCCCCAACAACAGCGCCAAAGCCCCGCGCAGCATCCCCTGATCCTCCGCGAGCAACACCCTGACCATCTCGACGGAAGGGTCCTCCCCGGACATCTCATTCACGGCCCCAGCGTAGAACCACGACCGCCGGAAACGCCTGAGACGGCCGCGGAGGCGGGGGCGTCGCCGGTCGCCGGGGACGGGGGTACGTCCGCCGACGCCGACCCGCCTGCCGGGTCCGCCGGGGCCTCGGCCGGCGCCGTGATGCTGTCGCGCGGGACCGGCAGGTCCTGCGATGGGCGTGGCGCACTCGCCGGGGGCACCCCGTCGTGCGGCGTTCCCGTCGCCTCCGTCGGGAGTTCCGCCGTCACCGAGAAGCCGCCCCGGGGGTCGGGGCCCGCCGTCAGAGAGCCGCCCACCGCGGCGAGACGTTCACGCAGCCCGGTGAGGCCTGTACCGCAGCCCGCCCCACCGATCGAGACGCCCGCGCCCGTCGGCCGTGCCCCCTCCACCCCGCCGGCTGACAGACCCCCCTCGGCCCCACCGGCCGAGACGCCCGCGCCCGCCGGCCGTGTCCGCTGGGCCCCGCCGGTCGGAAGGCCCTCCTCCGCCCCGCCGGCCGAGGCGCTCGTGCCGTTGTCCTTGATCGTCAGCCGGACCCGTTCCGCCGCGTTCGACACGGTGATCTCGCAGTGGGTCGCGTCGCTGTGGCGGACGACATTGGTGACCGCCTCCCGGACCACCCACCCCAGCAGGGCCGCCGTCTGCGGTTCGAGGGGCGGTCCCGACCGGCCGACGACCGGCTCGACGCCCGCCGCGGTGAGGGCCGAGCGGGCCCGGCCCAGCTCGGTGTCGAGGCTGCCCTCGCGGTAGCCGGTGACGGCCTCGCGGATCTCGGTCAGCGCCTGTCGGCCCACCGACTCGACGTCCGTGATCTGCGCGAGGGCCGCGTCCATGTCGCGCGGCGCCAGCCGCCGGGCCGCCTCCGCCTTCACCACGATCACCGACAGCGTGTGCCCCAGCAGGTCGTGCAGGTCCCGCGAGAAGCGCAGGCGTTCCTTCTCGACGGCCTGGCGGGCCAGTTCCTCGCGGGCGGCGCGCAGATCCCGTACCGCCTCGGAGAGGGACAGGATCGCGGCCGTCACCATCGTCGAGATCCAGGTCGCGTACGCGGTGTCCAGGCCGCTCCAGCCCTCGTGGACGTAGGAGACCGTGCCCGCCAGGACCGCCACCGCCGCGCCGGCGACACGCAGATGCCGGCCGCGCAGGGCGGCACCCGTCGCCAGGCCCAGCAGCGGGAAGAACAGCACCCAGTTCCCGCCGTACGCCCCGGCGAGACCGCAGGTCACCAGGGCCATCAGGCCCAGCGCCACCCGGGTGGGGGAGGCCTCGCGGTGCCGCTTGGAGAAGGAGTGGAAGGCCACGTAGATGTAGAGGCTGTTGAACGTCAGCAGGCCCAGCGCCCCGATCCAGGGGTCCGGCGCCCGGCCGCCGAAGAGGTCGGAGAACGCGCCCATCCCCAGCAGCAGCCACGGCAGCAGGGAGAAACCGGTGGGCGGCGGGCCCATGTGCTCGGGGAGCCGCCCCGCCGCCTGGGCGGCCCGGTACTCCTCCTTGAAGCGTTCCTTGTTCGCCTGGTAGGCCCGCTGGTACTCGCGCGCCTGACGCACCCCCGCCCGCCACTGCCGCCAGTGGCACGCCAGCGCGCGCCGCGGTCCCCCGCGTGACCTCACCATGTCGCCGCCCCCGTTCCCGTGCGTCGGTCCGCCGTTCCTCGGCCGTCCTCGACGCTACGGCCGCGGGGCCGCTCTCCGGCAGGGCCGCGTGTACGGATCCGGGCGGGACAAATGTCCCGGGAGGCGAGGCCGACAGCCACATCTGACATGCCGTCAGGAGTATTCACAACTAGGGGGGCCTGGGCTATACAGGGGGTCGCCGCACTGGAACGCGTTCTACCCCGGGCGGGTTCCGCGGCCCCGTGACGACCTCGGTGCGGCCGACGGTGCGGACGACCGTGCCGAGGTCTTCCGCCGTGCACCGCCACCGTCAGGAGCCCCATGCCCATCGACGCAGCCAAGGCCCTCGCCGCCGAACCCCGGACCGGCGAGATCACCTGGGACCGCAAGGACGTCCTGCTCTACCACCTCGGCGTCGGCGCGGGCCGCCCCGCCACCGACCCCGACGAACTGCGCTACACCCTGGAATCCCGGCTGCACGTCCTGCCGAGCTTCGCCACCGTCGCGGGCGCCGGCTCCCCCGGAGTGATCAGCGGACTGTCCATGCCCGGCGTGGACGTCGACCTCGCCCACGTCCTGCACGGCGGCCAGTCCCTGACCCTGCACCGGCCGCTGCCCGCCGAGGGCACCGCCACCGCCACCGGCCGCATCGCCGCCGTGTACGACAAGGGCAAGGCCGCCGTCCTCGTCATGCGCACCGAAGTCACCGACACCGAGGGCCCGTTGTGGACCAACGACGCCCAGATCTTCGTCCGAGGGGAGGGCGGCTGGGGCGGCGACCGGGGCCCGTCGACCCGCCTCGACCCACCCGCCGGCGCCCCCGCCACGACCGTCGAACGGCACGTCCGCGAGGACCAGGCCCTGCTCTACCGCCTCTCCGGCGACTGGAACCCGCTGCACGCCGACCCCGACTTCGCCAAGCGCGCCGGCTTCGAGCGGCCCATCCTGCACGGCCTGTGCACCTACGGCATCACGCTGAAGGCGGTCGTCGACACGCTGCTCGGCGGTGACGTGAGCCGGGTCCACCGGTACGCCACCCGCTTCGCCGGCGTCGTGTACCCGGGGGAGACCCTGCGCATCCGCATGTGGCCCGGAGACGGCGGCGTGCGGGTGGCCGTGAGCGCCGGAGAGCGGGACGACGCGCCCGTCCTCGCCGACACGATCGTCGAACACTCCTGAACCGACCGAAGGGGACCCGAGGGGAGCCGCACCATGCGCGCAGCCGTACTGCACGAGATCGGCCAGGACAAGCTGGAGGTCCTCGACGACGTCGAGGCGGTGGGCTTCGGCCCCGGAAGGGTCAGGATCCGGGTGCGCGCCACGGGGCTGTGCCACTCGGACCTGTCCGCGATGGGCGGGGTGCTGCCGCAGCCCGCGCCCTTCGTGCCGGGCCACGAGGGGGCCGGCGAGGTCCTGGAGGTGGGCGAGGGCGTCACCCGGGTCAAGCCCGGCGACCGGGTGGTGGTGTGCTGGCTGCCGGCCTGCGGCGCGTGCCCCGCCTGCCGGCGCGGACAGACCGAGCTGTGCCTGGCCGGGTTCATGAACGCGGGCACGCCCAACTTCAAGCGGCCCGGCGGCGACGTCTTCGGCTTCGCCGGCACCGGCACCTTCGCCGAGGAGGTCGTGGTCGACGCGGGCTGCGCCGTCCCGATCCCCGACGACGTGCCCTTCGACATCGCCGCCCTCATCGGCTGCGGGGTGACCACCGGCCTGGGCGCCGCCCTCAACACCGCCGACGTGGCGGCCGGTTCGTCCGTCGCCGTCATCGGCTGCGGGGGAGTGGGCGTGTCCGCGATCCAGGGCGCCCGGCTCAAGGGCGCCGCCGAGATCGTCGCCGTCGACCCGGTCGCCTCCCGCCGTGAGGCAGCGCTCCGGTTCGGCGCCACGAAGGCCGTCTCCCCGGAGGAACTGGCGGACGCCAAGCAGCAGATCACCGGCGGCGAGGGCTTCGACTACGTCTTCGAGGTCGTCGGCCGCTCCGCCACCGCCCGCACCGCCTACGACACCACCCGGCGCGGCGGCACCCTCGTCGTCGTCGGCGCCGGCGCCATGGACGACTTCCTCCAGCTCAACATGTTCGAGCTGTTCTTCGACGAGAAGCGCATCCTGCCGTCGATGTACGGCGGCGGCGACGTGCTGCGCTCCTACGAGCGGACCATCGCGCTGTGGCGGGCCGGCCGGATCGACCTCACCGGCCTGATCACGCACCGCGTACCGCTGGCGGAGATCGACGAGGCCCTCGACCAGATGCGCACGGGGGCCGCCCTGCGCACCTGCATAGAGATCTGAGGGCCGGTCATGTCGCTGCCGCTGGACGGCCTGTCGGCGATCGTCACCGGTGCCGGACGCGGCCTCGGCCGGGCCGAGGCGCTGGAGCTGGCACGCCTCGGCGCGGCCGTCGTCGTCAACGACCACGGGCGGCCCGGCCGCGACGGCTCGGGCGCGGCCTCGGCGGGCCCCGCCGAGGAGGTGGCCCGCGAGATCCGTTCGGCCGGGGGCCGCGCCCTCGCCCACACCGGGGACGTCTCCGACTTCCGGCAGGCCCGTGAGCTGGTCGAGTCGGCGATCGACGCGTTCGGCAAGCTGGACGTCCTCGTCAACAACGCGGGCATCCTGCGCGACCGCATGGTCTTCTCCATGACCGAGGACGAGTGGGACGCGGTGATCCGGGTCCACCTCAAGGGCCACTTCAACACCACCCGCTTCGCCGCCGCGCACTGGCGCGAGCGGTCCAAAGCGGCCGGCGGACCGGTGTACGGGCGGATCGTGAACACCTCCTCCGAGGCGTTCCTGGCGGGCTCCGCCGGACAGCCCAACTACGCGGCGGCCAAGGGCGGCATCGTCGGGCTGACGACGTCCACCGCCCTCGCGCTCGCCAAGTACGGCGTCACCGCCAACGTCATCTGCCCGCGCGCCCGCACCCGGATGACCGAGGACGTCTTCGCGGGCCTCGAACCCCCCGCCGAGGGGCCGGACCCGCTCGCCCCCGAGCACGTCGCCCCGCTCGTCGGCTACCTGGCCTCACCGGCCGCCGCACGGGTCAACGGACAGCTGCTCGTCGTGCACGGCGGAATGGTCGCCGTCGTCGAACGGCCCCGCGTCCAGGCGAAGTTCGACAGCAAGGAGGACACCTTCACCTACGAGGAGCTGGACGCGGTGCTCACCCCGCACTACGCGGACCGCCCGGCCGGCGAGACCTTCGCGGCGACGGAGGTGCTGGGCCTGCGGAAGGACTAGGCCCTGTCGTTTGGATCAGGCCGGCTGTGAGGTGCGGTGCCTCTCGACCGACCCGAGCGGGGCCTGGTGCGTGCAGATGCAAGGCGGAGGAGGGAGTCGACGCGGAGCGTCGGCGAGTGACGACAACGCCGCAGATGTGCGTGCCAGGCCCCGCGACGCCGGGATGATCCAAACGACAGGGCCTAGCGGCAAGGCTGTGCGGTCGGCGATGTTCCGGTCGGCGAGGTGTGACCGCGGGTCAGCGGGCGATCCTCTTGTAGAAGCACACCCGGTCCTGACCGGGACCGTCGTAGTCGCTGTGCAGGGGCAGGCCATCGACCATCCGGTCCCCGCTCTCGAGGGTGAACCCCATGGCGCGGTGAAAGGCGATGGACCCGGTGTTCGCCGGTGAGGTGATCGCCCGCACTTCGGTGCGGCCCGCCTCGGCCGCACGCTGGAAGAAGGCCGTGTACAGACGGCGGCCTGCTCCCTGCCCACGAAGCTCCGGGTCCACTCCCACGAAGTGGATGTACGCCTCCTCGTCGTTGTCGGCGGCATGGAAACCGACGAGGAACGCCCTGATGCCGGCTTCGTCCTCCAGGATCAGGCTCGTGCTGGAGAAGAACTGCAGGAACAGCTTGGGGAGCAGCAGCGAAAGCTCGCGGGCCTGCGCGGGGGTACGCGAGTCGCCCCACCACTGCTGTACACATCTGACGATCGTGCCGTGGTCGCCGACGCGGGCCTGGCGCAGCTCGGGCATGTCGTTCCCTCTCGAAGCCAACGGGTTGTCGAGGTCACGGCCTTGCGGCCGGCGGGCGAGTACACACGGGAAAGGCCCCGTCCGTCGGACGGGGCCTCTCGTCTGCCGCTCAGGCAGCCGCCTCGGCCTTCTCCTCGGCCGGCTTGCGGTGCCGGCCGCGCGGAGCGGACTCGGTGTCGTGGGACGAGACCGGGCCCCGGTGCCGGCCGCGACCGGCGGTCTCCTGGGTGCCGGCGGACAGCGGCTGCGTGGTGCTTGCGTCGCTCATCGGAAGTGTTCACCCCGTCAACATGATCTTTCTTACAGCCGGGCGAGTTTATCCGGCAGACCACGGTGCGAAGCCAGGCGGCCACGCCAACCGCTGCTACTTCGTTACAAGACGGCTGAGCGGGGCCTGTTGCAGGGGGACCGGACGGGCGGCGGGCTCCCCCAGCCCCGAGGGTTCCGGCAGCTCCGCGGGCTCCGCGGGGTCCGAGGACTCCGCGGAGCCCGAGGGCTCGGCGCCGGCCGCCGGCGCCTCCGCGGGCGGGTCCAAAGCCGGTACGGCCACCCGCGCCACCCCGCACGGCTCCGCCCGCGTCGCGTACGGCAGCCGCAACACACCGTCCGGTGTCCACACCCCCGAGCCCGCCAGCCACCCCTGGGGCGCGGCGAGTTGCCGCAGCCGCCGTTCCACGGGTCGCCAGATCCCCAGCCAGCTGCCGAGCGGCCCGTCGATGCGCAGCGCCACCGCGCACGCCTCCGGCAGCAGCACCTGCCCCGGCTGGATCGCGAACGGCGTCACGGTGCAGTCGGGCAGCCGCAGCGACTCCGGGAACCGCACCGGGAACGTGCTGCCCAGCACCCCCCAGCCCAGCCGGGCCGCACCGGGGGAGGGGGCGTCCGAGCGGATGAGCAGCAGACCGCTGTCGGGGGCGGCCAGCAGCAGACGGTCGTCGCTGTCGGCGGCGATCTGCAACAGCGGCGACGCCTCACCCCCGCGCTCCAGGTCCACCACGATCGCCTTGGTGCGCCCGCCCGCCTCACGGTCCAGCGCCAGCAGGCGTCCCGTCCGGTCCAGCCAGACCCCGCCCGAGCAGCGGCCCGGGACCTCCGCGACCTGCTCGGGCCCGAAGGCGCCGCCCGCCACCAGCCACAGCGCCGTCGAGTCCCGGCCCACGGCGAGGGCGTACGCCCGCTCACCGCACGGCGCCGGCGGCAGCAGCCGCAGCCGGGCCTCCCGGTCCGGGCACTCGACCGCGCCCAGCGGCAGCTCGCCCGTGCCGGGGCCGGTCGGGTAGAGGAGCGAGAAGGTGTGCCGCCCTTGGACCACCCGCCGGATGAGGACCCGCCCGTCGGCCAGCGGCTGTACCTCCGTGCCGGGCTCCTCCGGCTGATGGCCGGGCAGCGGCACGGCGTACGGCTCGGGGCCGTCCAGCGTCCAGCGCTCCGGGAACCAGGACTCGCCGGCGAGGGCGAGACGTGCGGCGTAGGCGCCGTCCGCCGTGATCACGCAGTCCGCGTGCGGCGTCCGGTCGTCGTTCCCGTTCCCGTCCGCGGCGGTCGGTTCGATCGCACAGGCCGTCATCGTTCGGTCACCTCCGGCGACGAAGCTAGTTTTCGCACGCGCGGGCGTGGGATCGGCGGGCGGGGGCTTCCCTCGTACGAGTGGCGCAGAAGCGATTCGCCTGAGGGTGGTGAGGAGGGTGTGCTGTGCCCGCCCCGGCCCTGAACCGGCCAGGTCAGGGGCGTGCCGCCGGCCGGCGGGCGACAGCGGTGCACCCCAGGTCAACGGACAGGTAGCCTTTTCCCGTGCCCCGTCTGTCTGAAGTCATCGCCGCGCTGGAGAACCTGTGGCCCGCCGAGCGGGCCGAGTCCTGGGACGCGGTCGGTACCGTCGTGGGAGACCCGGACCAGGACGTCGTACGGGTCCTGTTCGCCGTCGACCCCGTCCAGGAGATCGTCGACGAGGCGGTGAAGCTGGACGCCGACCTGCTCGTCACCCACCATCCGCTCTATCTGCGCGGTACGACGACCGTCGCGGCCTCCACCTTCAAGGGCCGCGTCGTGCACACCCTCATCAAGAACGACATCGCGCTGCACGTCGCCCACACCAACGCCGACACCGCGGACCCAGGCGTCAGCGACGCGCTCGCCGGGGCCCTGGACCTGCGGGTCGTACGGCCCCTCGTGCCCGACCCCGCCGACCCTTCCGGCCGCCGCGGCCTCGGGCGGATCTGCGAGCTCGACCACCCGCTCACCGTCCGCGAGTTCGCCGCGCGCGCCGCCGAGCGGCTGCCGGCCACCGCGCAGGGCATCCGGGTGGCGGGCGACCCCGAGGCACCCGTCCGCACGGTCGCCGTCAGCGGCGGCTCCGGCGACAGCCTCTTCGACCACGTCCGCGCCGCCGGCGTCGACGCCTTCCTCACCGCGGACCTGCGCCACCACCCGGCCTCCGAGGCCCGCGCGCACAGTCCTCTCGCGCTGCTCGACGCGGCGCACTGGGCCACCGAATGGCCCTGGTGCGAGCTGGCCGCCGCCCAGCTCGACGAGATTTCCGACCGGAACGGCTGGGACCTGAGGGTCCACGTCTCGAAGACGGTCACCGACCCCTGGACCAGCCACTCCCCGTCCCTTGGAGCCCCCAACTGAACGCCGCGCCCGCCGACCAGATCCGACTCCTCGACGTCCAGGCCCTCGACGTCCGCCTCCAGCAGCTCGCCCACAAGCGGAGGTCGCTGCCCGAGCACGCCGAGATCGACTCGCTGACCAAGGACCTCACGCAGCTGCGCGACCTGCTCGTGGCCGCGCAGACCGAGGAGAGCGACTGCGCCCGCGAGCAGACCAAGGCCGAGCAGGACGTCGACCAGGTCCGTCAGCGTGCCGCCCGCGACCAGCAGCGGCTCGACTCCGGCGCGGTCACCTCCCCGAAGGACCTGGAGAACCTCCAGAAGGAGATCGTCTCCCTCGCCAAGCGCCAGGGCGACCTGGAGGACATCGTCCTGGAGGTCATGGAGCGCCGCGAGAGCGCCCAGGAGCGGGTCGCCGAGCTGACCGAGCGCGTCGGCTCCGTCCAGGCGAAGATCGACGACGCGACCGGCCGCCGGGACGCCGCCTTCGAGGAGATCGACGGCGAGGCGGCCTCCGTCACCAAGGAGCGCGAGGTCGTCTCCGCCTCCGTCCCCGCCGACCTGCTCAAGCTCTACGACAAGCTGCGCGAGCAGCAGGGCGGCATCGGCGCCGCCAAGCTCTACCAGCGCACCTGCCAGGGCTGCCGCCAGGAGCTCGCCATCACCGAACTGAACGAGATCCGCTCCGCCGCGCCCGACACGGTCGTACGGTGCGAGAACTGCCGCCGCATCCTGGTGCGGACCTCCGAGTCCGGACTGTAGGGGGGCCTGGGGCGTGCGGGAGTTCATCGTCGAGGCGGACGGCGGTTCCCGGGGTAACCCGGGGCCCGCGGGCTACGGCAGCGTGGTGATCGACGCGGCGACGGGGGAGACCCTCGTCGAGCGCGCCGAGTACATCGGCGTCGCCACCAACAACGTGGCCGAGTACCGGGGCCTGCTGGCCGGTCTGCGCGCCGCCCACGAACTGGACCCGTCCGCCGCGGTGCGGGTCCGGATGGACTCCAAGCTCGTCGTCGAGCAGATGACGGGCCGCTGGAAGATCAAGCACCCCGCGATGAAGCCGCTGGCGGCGGAGGCGGCCCGCGTCTTCCCGCCCGGACAGGTCAGCTACGAGTGGATCCCGCGCGAGCAGAACAAGCACGCCGACCGCCTGGCGAACGAGGCGATGGACGCGGGCAAGCGGGGCGAGCAGTGGGACGCGGGCGCGTCGCGGGCGGCGCTGGAGGCGTCGTCCGGGGTGGCGGCGGCCCCTGAGCGGCCGGGGCGTGCGGCGTCGGCGGCTGCGGAGCCGTCGGGGCGTGCGGCGTCGGCCGTCCCCGAGCCGTCGGGTCCGCCCGGTGACGCCGTCGCCGGGGCGGCGAAGGCCCGGGAGGCGCTGGGCCGGCGCCGCGCCTCGGCCACCGACCACGCATCCCCCGCATCCCCGGCATCCCTCGCATCCCCGGCATCCCCCGGCGCGAAGGCCGACGACGACCAGCGCGCCGCCCGTACCGTCGCCACCCCGCCGGCCGAGCAGCCGTCCGTCGGCTGGTCCTCCGCTCCCGATCTCGGCGCCCCGGCCACCTTCGTCCTGCTCCGGCACGGCGAGACCCCGCTCACCCCCGAGAAGCGCTTCTCCGGCAGTGGCGGCACCGACCCCTCCCTCTCCGCCGTCGGCCGGGAGCAGGCCGAACGGGTCGCCGCGGCACTCGCCCGGCGCGGCACGATCCAGCACATCGTCGCCTCCCCGCTCGCCCGCACCCGGGAGACCGCGGGCGCGGTCGCGGCCCGCCTGGGCCTGGAGGTCACCGTCGACGACGGGCTGCGCGAGACCGACTTCGGCGCGTGGGAGGGACTCACCTTCGGCGAGGTCCGCGAGCGCCACCCCGAGGACCTCGACGCCTGGCTCGCCGACCCCGAGGCGGAACCGACCGGCGGCGGCGAGAGCTTCGCGGCGACCGCCACCCGGATCGCCGCCACCCGCGACAAGCTGGTCGCGGCGTACGCGGGCCGCACGGTCCTGCTGGTCACCCACGTCACCCCGATCAAGACCCTGGTCCGGCTCGCCCTCGGCGCGCCGCCCGAGTCCCTCTTCCGCATGGAACTGTCGGCGGCCTCCCTGTCGGTGGTGGCGTACTACGCCGACGGCAACGCCAGCGTCCGCCTCCTCAACGACACGTCGCACCTGCGCCCGTAAGACCCGCGGCCGTCCGCGCCAGCGCCTCCACCCGAGCCCAGTCCCGCGCCGCCACCGCGTCCGCGGGCACCATCCAACCCCCGCCCACACAGCCGACGTCGGGCAACGCCAGGTACTCCGGCGCGTCGTCCGGGCCGATCCCGCCGGTCGGGCAGAACCGGGCCTGCGGCAACGGTCCGGCGAGCGACCGCAGATACGCCGTACCGCCCGCCGCCCGCGCCGGGAAGAACTTCATCTCCCGCACCCCGCGCTCCAGCAGCGCCACCACCTCCGAGGGCGTTGACACCCCCGGCAGGAACGGCAGCCCGGACTCCCGCATCGCCGTGAGCAGCGTGTCCGTCCAGCCGGGACTGATGAGGAACCGCGCCCCGGCCGCGCGGCACGCCGTCACCTGCTCCGGCGTGATCACGGTCCCCGCCCAGACCACCGCCTCCGGCACCGCGCGCGCGACCGCGCGGCGGGCGTGCGCAACGTGACCTCGACCGCCGGCAGTCCGCCCGCCACCAGCGCCCGCGCCAGCGGCACGGCGTCACCGGCGTCCGCCACGACCACCACGGGCACGACGGGCGCGAGATCCAGGACGGAGGCAGCCGACGGGGAGGACACGGACGAGGTCATGGACCTCATCCTGCCCAGCGGATGCACTCTGCGCAAAGACCGTTGCGGAGAACGCAACGAGAAGGTGCGCAACGGGAAGGATCGACGCCGGTGTCTCAGTGCACGTCCGTCACCAGCACATCCAGCGTCCACGGCGTCCCCGCCCGAGCCGGCGCCTGCGCCTCCACCACATGCCCGAGGTCCCGCAGCGCCTCCACCAGCTGGGCCGGGCCCGCGGGCGCGATCCCCGCCGCCAGCAGCGCGCGCACGATCCGCCCCTTCGTCGCCTTGTTGAAGTGGCTGACCACCTTCCGGGTCGGCGCGTGCAGCACCCGCACGCTCGCCGTCCGCCCGGCGACCTCGCCCTTCGGCTTCCACGCCGCCGTGTACGCCGCCGACCGCAGATCCAGCACCAGCCCCTCCCCGGCGACCTCGGGCATCACCTCCGCCATCGGCGCCCGCCAGTACGCGCCCAGCGCCCCGAGAGCCGGCAGTTTCACCCCCATCGAGCAGCGGTACGAGGGGATGCGGTCCGTGACCCGGACGGCACCCCACAACCCGGAGAACACCAGCAGCGAACGGGCCGCCCGCCGCTTCGCCGCCGCATCCAGCGAGGCCAGGCCGAGGGCGTCGTACAGGACCCCGGTGTAGATCTCCCCGGCCGGCCGGGCGCCCGCCGTGCGCAGCTCCGCGTTCTTCGCGACCTCCCCGCGCAGCCCCTCGCTCAGCCCGAGGACCTCACGCGCCTTGACCTCGTCACTCGCGCAGAGCTCGACGAGTTCGGTCAGCACGGCCGCACGGGCGGCGCCGAGCCCCGGCAGCGACAGCGACTCCGGCTTCAGCGGGGCGCCACGGCCGGAGGTGGCCTTTCCTTCGGACGGGGGCAACAGGACCAGCACGAGCGTCTCTCCTTCAGTGGGGCTCCGCGCCAGCGTACGGGGTGCCGTCGGCCCGCCCCCGCGCCGTGTCCGCCGCCCGCGCGACGGCCCGGACCAGGTCCCGCGCCTCGTCGGCGTGCAGGCGCACCACACCGACCTCCCGCCGGCGCCCCAGGAAGGTGACGTGGGTGACCGGCTCGGTGAGTTCGAGGGTGACCGTGGTCCGCGAGCCCACCGGAAGGTCCAGCTCGCCCTCGACGCGCTCGTGCGTACCGCGCGACTCGTGCCGTACGGCCGCGATCCGCTCCAGCGGGACGCGCAGATCGACGTGGGCGGCGTGGCGGACATGCAGGCAGTCGCCGTACAGGACATGCGGGCGGACCTTCCAGGCCGCGTACAGGCCCACGACGAAGACGACCGTGTAGCCGTCCAGGACGAGGACCACGGCGTGCGCGGTCGGCCAGTCCCGCAGCAGCACGGACATCGTGAACGTCTCCACCAGGCACACGAACGCGAACCCCGCCATCACGGCCCCCTGCCCCCGCGCGTACCCGAACGCCCGCCCGTCCCCGACCCCGTGCCGCCGCCGAGCCACCCACATCAGCAGGCTCACGAGCAGCCGCGCCTCGTGCCGGACGAGAACGGAGACGACCCTCACCGGGCCCCTTCCTCTCCGGTCAGGATCCGCAGCGCCCGCCGGACGGCCTCCGCCTGGGCGGGCGCGAAATCGGCGTACAGGGCGCGCAGGAAGCCGCTGTCGTGATCCACGGCCGCGTCGGCGAGCAGCTCGGGCGGGATGCAGGCGGCGAGGGCACGGGCGGCCTCCGCCACCCCCGGATCGCCCGGATCGGCGTCGACGAGCCCGTCCATCAGCGCGTACGCCTCCTCCGCCCGCGCCAGTCCCTCTCGCGTGGCGACCGTGCCGCCCATCGAGGCCAGCAGCCGCTCCCGCACCTCCGGGGGCGCGACCGCGTCCAGCAGCGCGAGCACCTCACGGTCCTTGACCGCCATCGGCGAATCGGACAGATGGGCCGTCTCCGCGAACAGCGCGGCCAGCTCCGGCGAGACCGGCCCCTCGGCGGGCAGCTCCCCCGCGTCCAGCAGCGCCCGCAGCCGCCCCCGCCGCTCCCGGATCGCCGCCTCCTGCCGCGCCAGGTCCTCGTCCAGCTCGGTCAGCACCTCGACCAGATCCTTGCCCGCGTCCTGGGCGAGCACGTCCCGCACCTCCGCCAGTCCCAGCCCCAACTCCGTCAGCCGCCGGATCCGCGCCAGCACGACCGCGTGCCGGAGCGTGTAGTCCCGGTATCCGTTCCCCAGCCGCTCCGGCTCCGGCAACAGCCCCAGATGGTGGTAGTGCCGCACGGCCCGCGTGGTCACACCGACCGCCTCGGCGAGTTCTCCGATCCGCATGCGACCAGTAGAGACGTTGACGCAGGGGAAGGGTCAAGCGAGCCGGGCGCTGCCCAGTCCGGTCACGACCACGGCCCGGCCGCCCGCTGGAAAATGCCCCGGCGTGACGCCGTGACTCCGGACGAACCAGCCGGTGGACTGGCTCTGGTCCGCGAACCCGGCCAGGGAACGGACCCGCGGGCCGGGGCGGCGCAGGCAGATCCCGGGCCCCGGGCACGGAAGCGCCCCCGAGGACGGCCCCGGGGCCGGCCGGCGGCCGGAGAGGGGCCCGAGCCCGGTACCATGGTCGACACGGCAGACGAGCCGGGCGGGCGGCCGCGTGGAGTCCCTCAGGGGGCTTCCCGAGGAACGTCCGGGCTCCACAGGGCAGGGTGGTGGCTAACGGCCACCCGGGGTGACCCGCGGGACAGTGCCACAGAAAACAGACCGCCGGGGACCTCGGTCCTCGGTAAGGGTGAAACGGTGGTGTAAGAGACCACCAGTGCCCAGGGTGACCTGGGCAGCTAGGTAAACCCCACCCGGAGCAAGGTCAAAAGGAAACACCCCGGTGTTTCTGCGCGGACGTTCGAGGGCTGCCCGCCCGAGTCCGCGGGTAGACCGCACGAGGCCGGCGGCAACGCCGGCCCTAGATGGATGGCCGTCGCCGAGGGGCCCGCGAGGACCCCCCGGAACAGAACCCGGCGTATAGCTCGGCTCGTCTGCCGCTAAGGGCCCATGACCAGGGAACATACTGGTCAGGTGTCCTTTCTTGCCGAGTCGCGAGCTTGGTCGAACCCCGGTCCGTACCGGTTCAAACCGGACCTCACGGCTACGAGCGTAGCCACGAAGGTAGCCATTGCGGGCACTCGTCCTGATCACTGGGTTGCGGTGATTCTCCGCGCCTTGTAGCCCGGCCAAGTGTCAAATCCTTGAGATTTTCCGCTGCTGCTCGCCGCTCAGGATGGCAGACGACGCAGGAACGGGCTCGGGGTGCCGTGCCAGAAGATGTCGAGGCTGTCGCGTGCCCGGGTCACCGCCACGAACAACAGGGATCGAGCCCGCTGGAGTTCCCTCCGGTAGCGGGCTGGGTCCAGCTGACGCAATCGGTTGACCTGCTCGCGGGGGACCAGGCCGTCGCTGACCCCGGCGATGATCATGCGCTGGTACTCCAACCCTTTGAACCGGAACATGGTCCCGATGTGGACTCCGGGCTCGCCCCGGGCGCCGTCGGCGCCGATCTCCAGGGCCCGGATGCCGTGTTCCCCGAGTGTGTTTCCCAGCTCACTCGCCATCACATTGGTGGGAACGCAGATGGCGATCTGCTCGTGTGCGATCCGCTCGTCCGGGTGGGCGTCCCAGGCCAGGATGTGTGCGGCGATCGATTCACGTTCTGTCTGCCAGTCCGTGCACGGGTGCATGCCGGGTGCGCTGCCGCTGAGCACGGAACGGTATCCGGCGAGGGTCTCCGAGTTCCCGTCGAGGTCGTCGTACGTCTCCTCGCCCAGCACCTCCAGCGCGGAGCGCAGGATCTGCCGTGTTGTGCGATAGCTGAGGCTGAGCTTCGCGGACCGGCCCCGGATATTGATACCGAGGCTGCCCAGCGTCACCTGGTTCTTGTAGATGCGCTGGTGGGTGTCACCCACCAGAAACAGGTCATCCGAGTCGCGGGCTGTCATGGCGCGCAGCATCTTCCAGTGAGCGGGGCGCAGGTCCTGGGCCTCGTCGACCACGATGTGCCGGTACCGGTAGCGGAGCCATCCGCCCGAGCCGTCCTGGAGGTGGATGTTGTCCAGGCCGCCCGCTTCCTCCCGCTGCCGTTCGATGGCGCGGATGCGCTGCTCGCGCCCTATCTCCAGACGGGCGGCCCGTTCGGCGACCTGGTCCCACGTCTGACGCCCGAGCCGGTCCAGACGCTGGGTGAAGCGTTCGGCGAGCTGCCAGATGGCGGCCCTTTCCGCCCGGCCGATGTTCTTACCGCGTCCTGCCCGGCGGGCCCGGAAGTAGTCGGTGCGGGTACCGACGGCCTGTCCGAGGATCACCTGCGTCCACTCGTCGTGCAGGAACTCCGCGTCCCAGCCGCTCTCGCCGAGTTCGTCGAGCATCGCACGCCATTCCCGTACGGCCTGGCTGTCGTCGATGGTCTGCTTGCGGCTGCCGGGCTCGGCTTCCCTCACGACGCGTAGCGCGAGCTGGTCGACGTGGCTCACCTCCACCCGCGACAGCAACTGCTCACCGCCCAGTTCCAGGAGGCGGGAGCGCAGGTCGGCGGCGAGATTCTTGTTGTAGGTGGTCAGCAGCACCGGCTTGCTGTGACCGGACGGCAGCTGGGACACGAGGTGGCGGACGCGGTGCAGGGCGACGATGGTCTTCCCGGTGCCTGGGCCGCCACCGACCCGTGCGGGACCGGAGTAGCGGCGCTCGACCAGCTTGGACTGAGCAGGGTGGAGGAAGACCTTCCAACGGCCGAAGTCCCCTGCCTCCAGTGCCTCGCGCAGTGCGTCGTCGGACGTGGTGACAACGGTGGCCGGCCGTTCGGCTGCCGTCTGGAAGTCCTCGGTGTCGACAGGCTCCGGAGCGGCGACGGGGGCGGTGACCTCGTCCCGTACCTCTTCGAAGGGCTTTCCGTCGTAGAGCGCGAGCAGGACTTCGCCGGTGAGCTGCGGCGCGTACTCGATCAGACCGAGAAGCTGTTCATCGGTGGTGAGTGAGCGGATGACCGGAACCAGGGGCTCGGCCACGCCCAGTTCGATCAGCTGCCCGTCGGTCCAGGCGGCGAACAGTGGCTCGGGAGTGAGGGGTTGGGCTTCGGCGGATGGGGCTGGAACGGCCGGGGCGGTGGTCGGTGGCTCCTGCGGAGGGATGCGCCGCAGCACGCTGTCCTCCACCACCTGGAGGTCGACGTACTCGATACCACCGGTGACGGTGTTGATTCCGTACGCCAGCCGATCGTAGACCTCCTTGCGGTGCTTGACCGAGACGATGAGCCAGTCGTCCTCGGCCAGTCTGAGCAGGAGGGCGCGGTACTCGTCGTTGATCCGAGCGGACCAGATGCGGCTGTCGCCCTTGAGCTGCTTCAGCTTGAGCCCCGGGGTCCGCGGGTTCTCCTTGAACTTGTGCTGGAAGTCGAACAGCGCGCCCTTGACCGTGCGCGGGAGCCGGAGGATCTCCTTGTCCGCCTTGTCGAGCAGGCGCAGCGTCACGCCCCCGGTCCTCGTCATGCCAACTCCCCGTGTTCGTTCTCGTTCTTGTCGTTCCTGGTCGTGCCGGCTTCCGGCCGCCCCGCTCCCGTAGGACTGCCGTCGCTTGTCCGCGCGGCAGCGTCGCCGAGGCGTCCGGCGATCTCCTCCGCGGTCCATTCGCCCGCCGGACGTACGTCCCAATGGGCGGCGGCGAAGGCACGGTCACGGTCCTGTGCCTCGTGATCCGGCTCCTCGGGCGTCCCTTGCGGCGCCAGCACCACGCCGAGCCGGGCGTCCGGCCAGGCCAGTTCGGCCTGCCATCCGTGTTCGTCGAGTTCGAAGCCGTCTTCAGGCGCGGGAACGCCCAGTTCGGCGAGCGCCTGAGCCAGTTCGGCCAGGCCGACTTCGTCGGGGTCCACGTACTCCAGTACCGCGTCCCAGGCGCCGTCCCGCCGGGGCCGGGTGTCGGACGGCGGTTCCTCGGTCGTTCTCGCCGGTACCGCGGGAAGTCCGGCGGTCACGGCAACCGGTGGCAGGCTGTCCGATGCCCGCTGAGGCTCGCCGTTGACGACTGGCGTGACTCGCGTCGAGGACAGCCATCCCTGGCCGCCGGTCACGGTCAGCACGTCGGCGGTGAAGCCGTCGAGCAGCGTGGTGGTGAGCTGGGCGCTGTCGCCCCCGCCGTGCTCCAGGAACTGCAGCACGTTGCTCCAGTACAGCCAGGCCTGCCAACGCCTTTTGTGGGTCCTTTCCTCCGTGACGGCTTGGGCGCTGTCGTCCAGGAGTGTCAGCCCCGTCCAGGTCGGGGGCCGGTGCCGCACGTCTGCGACCAGGACGAGGCGGCATCCGGACCTGTCCGTCGCCGCGAGGACACGCACAGGCCCCTTCGGCTCGTCCACGACCTCGTCGCGCAATGCTGCCTCGACGGCTCGGCCGACCGCTTCCGCCCCGACCGGTGCGTCCCGCAGGCCGGGTGCACCGATGAGGCCGGCCACGGTGGCTTCGGCGCGATGGTGCCACCGTCGCGCGTCAGGGTCACGAAGGTAGGCGAGCAGCAGTTCGGCCGGGTTGACCCAGACGGTTTCCGACAGCTCTCCGGGCAGCCCACCCCGGGTCTGGGCGTAGTAGGAGCGCGCCCGGTCCTGCGCCGTCCGGTCGTACGGCATCCACACCGGATCGACGGGGGCGACTCCGGCATAGCCGGTGTCGCGGACGCGGAGTCGCCACTCCTTGACGTCGTAGTACGTCAGTTGGAACACCCTCAGCCCGTCGGCCCGCAGCCGGGCCCGTTTCGTCGCGTCGTCCGTGAGACGGTTGTGCTCAGGGCTCGCGTGATACCGGTATCCGTCCAGATAGACGGCGAGCCGTGGTCCGGGAGCGTCGAGCCGCTCGAAGAGCACGTCGGGTCGGGTGCCGTCCAGGACGCGCTGCTGCGAGACTCGCCAGCTCACGGTGGCTCCGTCGCCGGTCGTCAGCCGCAGATCCAGCGCCCGGGTGCCCGCCGGGGTGGTGTACGTGTCCGCCGCCGCACGGGACTCCGGCTGCTTGGCCCACTCCTCCAGCGTGTCGACGAACATGACCTCCAGGTCGCTCTCCGCCTGCTGTTCCAGCGGGATCTGGCGGGTCGTCGAGACCGGTGAGGTCCGCCAGCGTTCGCCATCGGCTCCCAGCAGTTCGTCCAGCATGGACTGCACTTCGCGGCGGGAGACCCGGTCGTAGTCCGACGGGGGCACCCTGCGCAGGAGGCACTGGTGGCAGCCGTCCAACTCCTTCTGCTGGCACGGGCAGTTCTCGATGACCTCGCGCGCCTTCAGCAGCACCTCGCGGAACCCGGCCGCGGATGCCAGCCGGTGCAGATAGCCGGTGCCGCCGGGCAGCCGGTCGTAGACGACCAGGAAGCGCCGCGGGAAGTCGGAGCCGAGCTGTTCCGGACTGTCCGGCATCGAGGCCGCGGCGATCTCGATGTGGTCGGGGTCACCGCCGTAGCGCGCCGCGATCCCGGCGAACAGCGCCGCGGTGAACGAGGCGAGTCGCTCCCGTGCCCGTGTCACGGAGGCGGGCAGCAGAATGCGTACGGCTTCCGTGGTCAACTCGTGGGCCAGCAGCAGCGGTACGTCCTGACCCGTCCCTCGCCTCTCGCCGTACCCGGAGCCCTGAGTGCGTCGCCGGGGGCACCACAGCAGATGGTGGGCGCTCCCCTTCGTGGCGGCGGCCCCCGATTCGGTCAGTGCGTGCTGCGACTGGTCGACGACCGGCTGGCCGTCTGCCGTCGCGCCGCCGCAACTCGTGCAGACGTAGAACGGGTTGATCCGGACGTCCTCACCCGCCAGCGGAACCGTGGAGCTGCCGTCCTGCCGGTCGAGTCCCAGGTTCAGCGTTCTGATGACGGCTCGGCGGGAGAAGTCCACGCCGAAGGTCGCCGTGTCGTGCCGCCAGGAACCGGTTGCCAGGTGCGCGGGGTCGATGTCCACGGTGGTGAGGACCGCGTACTGCCGGCGGGCGCGCTCGTCGCGGTCGTCGCGCACCCGTGCGTCGTCCCGCTTGTCGCGCGCCACGACCCGACGCGGCTGGAGCACGTACTGGACACACCCCGCGTCCGCGATCTCACGTCCGTCACAGCGCGGACAGGGCGAGGTGTCGGTCTGGGCGTCGCGTGTGCGCACGTACCCGCAGGCCGGGCACAGCCGCCACACCGACCAGGCCCGGCGTTCCGGGCTGCCGATGTCGAGGGCGCGTACCACGTGCTTGTAGCCGTTGACGTAGAAGCTGTTGCCCGGGGCGAGTTCGGTGAGGGCGATCTTGCGGGAGCGCTCGTAGTCGCGGGTCTCGCTGCGGTAGACGCGAGGTGTACCGGCGGGGGTGCGGTGTTCCTTCGGCGCGTCGGTCCCGCCGGGCGTCTGGGCGGTTTCGTCGGTGTCCGAGGGGACCTCGGACCAGTACAGCGTGGCCTCCAGCTGGGTCGTGGTGTCGGCCAGGCTGTAGTTCGGCAGGAGGCCCAGCTCGACGAGCGTGCCGTGCGCGCTGGTCCGGCTCAGGTCCCGCAACAGATCGCCGGTGCTGCGGCGCTCGGCGAGCAGCTCCCGCCGTTCGCGCTCCTGGACCTCGTCCGTGCGGGCAAGCGCGTCGACCGCCTCGTCGATCGCGGCGATCCTGCGCCGCAGCTCCTCTCGCCGTCCCGTCCAGTCCTCCTCCGCCTCCTGGAGCGCGCGCACGATGCCGCCGTTCGCGTACTCCCGGAGTGCGTCGGCGGCGTGCGCGGACACCCCGGCGTCGTCACCGTCCCGCGCCGGAGAGTCACCTGGGCCTTGCACGGGGGACCCACCCTCGGGGAACAGGGCCAGGAACTGCTCGACGAGTGTCCCCCCATACGTCTGTGCGGCATCCGCGAGGTCCTGGCACCAACCCGTCGTTCCGAAGAGAGCGGACGCCAGCCGGGGTACCGGCTGCAACTGCTCGCCGTCCGCGGTCCTCAGCCCGCCCCGCGCGGCGAGGTCCAGGAGCCACGCCGTGTACTGGCGGCGCAGGATCTCCACCGCCGACAGATAGCAGCCCGGCGGCACGATGTCGCCCGCGATCATCTCTCGCGGCTGGTCCAGGTAGTACAGGTCCCGGGCCCGGCGTCCGCCGAAGGCGACGACCAGCGCGTTGCCCGTCTTACGTCCCGCGCGGCCCGACTGCTGCACATAGTTCGCGGGCCCCTTCGGCAGCGAGCCGATCAGGACGGCCGACAGGTCGCCGATGTCGATGCCGAGTTCCAGCGTGGGCGTGCAGGACAGAACGTTCGGGTCGGTGTAGTGCGTGCCGGCGCGGAAGGTCCGCTCGACCTGCTCGCGCTGAGCACGGGTCAGCATGCCGGTGTGCTCGGCCGTCACGACACGGAAGGTGCCACCGGTCAGGTACAGCCGCCGGTAGTAGTCGTTCGTGTAGTCGCGTTCCTGGAGAACACCGAAGCCCGTACTGGTCACGCCCCCGCTGCCGACGGGTGGTTCGGACGGTGCCGAGAGGTGCATCCCCGGTTGCGGCGGCGTCAGGTACCCCTTGCACCGGTAGCGCGGGCACGGATGGCCGTACCAGCGAGTACGCCGCTCCGGGGGCACGACCTGCTGCCAGCCGCAGTCCTCGCACGCCACGAACGCCTTGTTGACGATCGAGTCGTCCAGCAGCCGTACCTGGATGTGGCCGGGCTGGAGACCGTAGACGCGTGTGGTGCGGTCCTTCGCCGTCCGCACGCTGAGCACGTGCTCGTCGGCCAGGGCGGGCAGCAGTCGGCGGAGGTACTCGGTGGCCCCGACGGCGTCCAGCCCCAGACAGCGGCGGGTCCAGTCCTGGAACCAGGCCTGCCGACCGGTGACCACGTCGAACTCTGTCCTGTCCCTCTGGCCGTCCAGCAGAAATCTCGGCGGGGCGACCCCTTCCGGGAACGCGGGCATGCCGTCCGGTCGCCGCCCACTGATGAGGAACCGGTCGGCACCGGCCTCCCGCATCCACTGCTCCAGCCACCGGTGCCGGACCGCGCCGCGCAGACGCAGCCGTTCCAGAAGGCCACGCACATAGGCGAGATACCGCTCAGGTGTCGGGAGTCCGCCCGTCATCACCATCTGGCCCGGCAGCGCGAGGTGCAGATCACGGGCGAGGTCGGTGACCCGCTCAGGGTTCTCGACGACGACCTCGGCGGCCGCCGTCCGCGTGAGCTCCAGGGTGCGACCGAGCCGTGACCGCAGCCCGAACTCCATGACCGTGGCGAACGCCAGCCGTTCACCGATCAGCCGCCAGGTACGGGCGTCTCCGGTACCGCGCCCCGACAACACCCGGTCGACACCCGGCTCGTCGTGCAGATCCGGCGGTACGACGGCGGCCAGCGCCTCGGGGTCGTCCACCGAGTCGAGTACGTTGCCGATCAGGTCGTTGAGCGCGGTCGCCGCGCCCGAGTCGTCGAGGTTGTGCGCGAGCAGCGACCTCAGCGAGAACTTGTACGAGGCGTTGGCGACGTACCCGGCGCGGTGCGCGGCGTCCTGCGTCGAGTCGTTGAACAGCAGCGTCTTGCGTTCCTCCGGTACCAGCGCGATGTCCCCGCCCGTGAAGAGCTGGGTGACCGTGGCCGAGGCGAGCGCCGCCTGCGCCGTACCGAGGAACCGGATGCTGTTGTCGGTGTTGCACGCCGGACAGCGGTCGTCCCTTGCCGCCTTGTCGGCGGTCTTCTTGTCGAGCAGCGCGAGCGCGAACCAGGCGTCCATCAGGTCCCCGTCGTCTCCGGCCGTCGGTAGCCGGTAGGTGCCCTGCGCCCCGTCGAGTACCACCACGGAAAGCGGATCGACGCCGCTGCCCGCGGGCAGTCGCCCGGCCAGCGCGTCGAGTGCCTGGCGCCGCTCCGGCTCGGTCGCTGAGATGAAGTAGCGGATGCGGCGCTTGTCACGGCCTACGCCGGCCCGCCAGATCCGGTCCTGCGCCATGACGAGCTGCTGCGGATCGGACTCCGGGGACAGCACGGCCCAGCCGGATCGCCCGCACGCGCGACAGTAGACGGCGGGCAGATGCACCTGCGCGGGCCGCACCGCCGTATCCGTGCCTGCCAGGGGCTGCGGCCGGTTCGCCCCGCCCGAGAACCCGTTGCCCGAGGAGGCTCCGTCTTCCTCGTCCGAGGGGGGAGCCGCAGCCAGGGCAGCGCGCCGCGCCTGCGCGCGGTCGTCCTCGTACCAGCGGAACTCCGGTGTCCGGCCTACCCCGCGCAGCACACGCGTCACCGGCCGCACCCAGAGATGGGCCTCCACGTGCAGCAGCGGACGCGGACGCCGTTCGTCGGAGTCGGGGTCCCGGGCGGCGGACAGCAGGGCCACGAAACGGGACAGGGCTTGCAGCACCAGCTGCGGATTCTCCCGGGCGGTGCGCCCCCAGGCGTATCCGAAGCGCGCGAGACGGTCCCGCAGACCCCACTCGTCCAGCGGTTCGCCGTCGAGCAGCGCGAGCACGCCCTGCGTGAAGTCGTGCCGCTTCAGCAGACGGCCGATACGGAACGCGTCGAGGCCCTGCCGCCCCAGCATGCGGGCGGCGAGCCCGTCCAGGTCCAGCAGGTCCGGCTTCGCCTCCACGCCGACGCCGCCCGACACCGCGATGACCTCCTGCGGAGTGGGCGGCTCGGGAAGCGCGTAGTCGACCTCGCCGGTGAACTCCTCGGCGGTCATCCGCTCCTCGCCGATGACCGCGTCCGCCGTGAACGGCATGCCGAACACCTGCGCCGCCACGTCCAGGATGCCCCCGGCCGACGTGCCCGCTCGCCCCGCGCCGAGCGTCGCGGAGGTCGCCACGGGGCAGATCCGCCCCAGCGGACGGTCCGGCCGCGTCGCGCCGACCGCCGTCGCCAGCCGACGCAGCAGCATGGCCACGTCGGTGCCCTGCGCGCCGTCGTAGGTGTGGAACTCGTCCAGCACCACGTACGCGACCTCCGCGCCTTCCCACAGGGCCCGGTCCTCACCGCGCTGCAGGAGCAGGTCCAGCATCTTGTAGTTGGTGATCAGCACGTCCGGCGCGGAGACACGCATCTCCTCGCGCCGGGTCAGGACCCGCCGGAAGCCGGTGTCCGGCCGGTCGCCGATGTACAGACCCGCGGTCACCTGGGCGAGGTCGGGCGCGGTCAGGTAGTCGCTGATGCGGCCCGCCTGGTCGGTGGCCAGCGCGTTCATCGGATACAGGAGTACGGCCTTCACACCGCGCCGCCCGAGAGCCTTCTGCCGTCGGCAATGGTCGAGCACCGGCACCAGGAACGACTCCGTCTTGCCGGAACCCGTGCCGGTCGTCACGAGCGTCGGCTCGGCCTCCCTGCCGCCCAGCGTGCTGAGCCGCTGCCATGCCTTGGCCTGGTGCCGCCACGGTGTGAATCCGGGCCGCCACTCCAGATGCCGTTCCCACCCGTCGTCCGCCTTGTGGAACGGCGTCCTGATCCGCAGATACGGCCCCCGGAAGATCCCCGACTCCGGGTCCCCCAGAAACCGCTCCAGGGCCCGCCGGGTGTCGTCGTCGGCCAGCGCGTAGGTCGTCGTGAGGTATTGCGTCAGACTGCCCCGCAGCTGCGCGGCGGCCAGAGTGGGCTTCACGACGCTCCCCTTCGTCCGTGGATCCCGAGACGTGCGCGTGGCAACGGTCGCCTCGTGTGGTGCGGATCAACCGTATAGCGCAGGTCGGACAGTGTGTGAGGGGACGGGTACACCCGCGGTCCGGGTGATCCGGCGCCGGCCCGCTGCCGCATCGGACGTCCCAGCCGCGAACCGATGGCTGATTGGCGCCCTTTCCGGCCCCGGCCAATGGTTTCACCCTGAAGGAAAACAAGGAAAACACCGTGCACGGGCAGCGCCGAGGGGGACGTCATGTCCGTACCGCTGTACGTTCCCGTCCTGCCGACCCGGCCGCACGCCACGGCCGCCTACCGTGAGCTGACGCCGGACGTACAGTGCCGGATCGCTCCCCTGTGGACACTGCCTCCCCGCCCCGGCACGCTGCCGAAGCCGCTGGCCGAACGGATCGGCAAGGACGCCGACGGCGTCACCGCCGCACAGCGCCACGGATCCGCTTGGCTGGACGCGCCGTTCGCCGACGCCAACGAAGCCGCGGTCCTGACCGAGGCTCTCACCCTCGACTGGTGGGACCACCGCAACCTGCGGCCCGTAACCGGACCCGGACGCCCCGTCGCGCAGCAGTCACTCGCCCTCGCCGTGGCTCGGCGACGCGAGGACGTACTCGGTATCCGCGTGCGTCTCCCCGGCGAGTGGAACGACGGCACGGCCTGGGACGTCCGCGCGTTGCTGGACCGGCTTCCCGCGAACCACCCGGCCGCCCTCTTCCTCGACCTCTGCACGGTCCTGCCCGACCGCCCCGAAGCCGCCAAGGAGGCGCTGCGCGCCCTGGACTCCCTGATCCCGCTCACCTCGTGGCACACCGTGACCGTGGTGGCGGGCGGCTTCCCCGAACCGCCGGCCGACTTCCGGGAAGGCGTCCCGTACGAGGCCCCGCGCACGGACTGGGAAACCTGGCACGAGATCCAGCACGGTGAACGCCCGTACCTCCCCCGACTCCGCTATGGCGACTACGGAATCCACCCCGCCACGTACGTCACCCAGACCCCGCCCGCGCGCGGCGGAGGCCCGCCGTGGGGCATCCTCCGCTACACCACCGCCCGCTCCTACCACCTGTCCAAGGTGCCGCACGGCAGGCAGTACGACGACGCCAACCGGGAGGCCGCGCGCTGTCTCACCAGGCTCGCGGACTTCCGGGGCGCGGAGGCGGGAACAGGAGAGAGGTGGTTGCGCGACCGGACCGAAGGCTCAGTCAGCACCGGTAACCACTCGACGTGGAACAAGGTGGGCAACATCCAGCACATGAAGTTCGTGGTGCGGAGCCTTGGCCTGTGAGCGTTCCCGAGCCGAGCCGAGCCGAGCCGAGTCGAGCCGAGCCGGACCGGCCCGAGACTGCCAAGCCCTAAGCCTCAGGGAACGTCTGCTGACCGGGCATGGGTGCGTGACGACGCTGCCTGCGCAAGCGGTTGGCGAGCGCCTTGTCGTATCCCTGAGCGTGGTTGCGCTTGTGCCGCTCCTTGACCGTCTCGCGCAGTGGACCCGTGGCCCTCTCGACGGCGACGACTACGGACATCCTGTCCTCCTCGGCCCGTTGCGCACCGATTGCCGCGAGTTCCTCGATCGTTGTGCCGACGGTGCCCACCAATCCGTTCTTGATGAGCGTGGTGAACTCGGTGTTCGTCAGATACCGGTCGATCTGGGGGTACCCGAGCAGCCGTCCGCCATTGGGGCCCCGTGTGACGTCGTCTTCCAGCAGTAGCCGCACGTACGGTACGGGCAGATACATGCCGGGCGAGGGGCCTGGGTCGATGGTTTCCGTCAGGGGCCAGTAGGAGAGCTTCACAAAGCATGGATCAGGGCCGAGCCGCCATTCGTGGGGAAGGCCCGCTGGGCGGCTGAGGGCGGCCACGCGCTCCAGTCGGTCCAGCTGACTCAGCAGTTTCTTGTCAACGCGAATCCAGCGGTTTCCGGCTTCGTGCGGCAGGCGCTTGTACTGCACCAGCACGAAGCTTTGCGTCGGCTCGTGGTAGAAAATCAGGTCGGTGCCGAGGCGAGTTTCGACCGGTGATGCGTTGACGTTCGCGATTTCGATTCGGCGGCCGAGGTGTTCGAAGACTTGGATGTCGCATCGAAAGGCGGAGCCGAGAGAGCCGCCGACATACGGAGGCCCCATGGACTGGAAGACGTCGTCTCCGTCGAAGAAGTGATGCATGTCGTAGTCGAGTAGCGACGGTTCATAGGGTTCGGCGATTAGACCAGCCAGAGCCGGCGCGTGGCGATCGGCCGGACGGCGCCACGCGGCAAGCCGAGCAGGCGGAATCCCCACGGTTGCCATAGCCAGCCGGGCAGCTTCGAGTTGCTCCTGCCAAGAGGCGTCCTCGGCCCGACTCAGCGGATCGAGGCGTTCTGGCTCGGCGGCCTCACCCAGAAAGTCGAGCAGTTGGCGCAGCTTCTCATGGTGCTGGGCGAGGGCCGAAAGGAGAGCTTCGGACGCAACGGCGTCGAGGATGGTGAATTCCCTGTCCGAAGCGGCAACGATCACGTTGCGGACATCAGGGGGCAATTTCTTTTCGATGGCCTGTAACGAGACAGAGACGGGGCACTCTCGTAGCAGTTCCACGTTGACCCGGGAGTCGACTGCGGCCACCTTCTCTCCGCGTGGCTGTCGTACGACCCCCAGCCAAACCAGCGGGGCCTGCCCGGCCGCGGACGACCGTTTGACGAGCAGAGTGATCTGCGGCTCGGAACCACTCGGCAAGGACTCGGCGGCGACAGTCTTGGTGAAGGACTGCTTCAGCCGTAAGTCCATGTCAATACGGTCAAGTTCCTTCTCACTGAGCGCTATGACGTAAACCATGCACGGAGAGTACGCGAGTCATCGCGGCATCCCGAGGGCGGGCGAGCGGCCGGTGAGGGGACAGCCCGTCTCCGCCCACACGGTCTTCCCGGGGCCCATCGCCCGGGGCTCGATGCCCCACCGGTCGGCCAGAGCGGCTACGAGCATCAGCCCACGACCGGCCTCGGCGTCACCGGGAGCCTCCCGCGGGGAGAGCGGCGGCACGCGCTCCGCACGCGTGTCGGAGACCTCCACGCTCAGCGTCTCGCCGGTAGCGACGAGTCGCACCTCGAAGTCGCGTCCCTGTACGTGCCCGTGGCGTACGGCGTTGGCGGTCAGCTCGGCTGTGATGAGGGTCAGCGTCTCGTTCACTGTGGACGTGTAGGGGTGGCCCCATGCGTCGAGCCGGTCCGCGACCAGGCGGCGGGCGAGGCGGGCGCCGCGCGGAGTGGAACTGAAGCGCATCGTGAACTCGGCGGTCGTGGCGCCCACTTCTGCCGCGTCACGTGTTGCGGCCGCCGTCATGGAGGTGGGTGAGTGCTTACTGTTCATGGCGCCTACGCTGCCGGGCGCACACGGATGTGCCCAGGGCCGACGCGCACACAGAGAGCCGCCGTAGGCGACGGTGTGTGGCGTGTAGGCGGCGGTGTGCGGCAGGTCCCTGGATCTACTCCCCGTACTCCCGCAGCAGCTTGTTGAGGTTGCGGATCTTGTCCACGTCGTCCTTCGGTAGGGGATCGCTGCTGTTGAAGTGCATGACGTTGTTGCGGATCCTGCGGATCTCCTCAAGCCGGTCGATGAACACCTTGCGGTCGAGTGGCCATCCCAGTTGCTGCCACAGGTCGGGGTTCTCCAGTACGCGTTTGTAGTCGCCGACGCTCATGTCGCCGAAGGCGGTGATGCGTTCTTCCTTCGGGTCGCAGAGTTTTGTGACCTCGGGCAGGGTGAAGGCGCCCGCGATGACCTGCCGCAGCCTGCGGTCCATCTCCCCGATCAGGAGGAAGTGTCCGGCCAGTTCGCCGTAGGCCTGGGCCACGTCGGCGGCGGTGACGATGCCGGCGATGGCGTTCCGCTGGTCACGGACGAGGACGAAGTCGTGTTCGGCCAGGGTGGGAAGGACATCGATCAGGTCGTGGTCGTAGCGCACGTCCCGGGCGTCCACGATGGCCTGGGAGAGATGGGCGCCGGGGTCGGCGTGCCGGGCACGCGCTATCGACTTCCACGAGACGGATCCCCGCAGGTTGTGCGGACCGGCGAGGACGGGCAGCTGCGAGAAGTCGTGGAGCACCATCAGCGTGATGACCTCCTCGAAGGTGGCGGTCGGCTTGACGCTGACGACACCGCCGAGGGCGGAGGGCAGGGTGCCTACGGTGAGCCCGGTCTCGCGTGACTCCTGTTCTTCGGACGTGCCGGCCGGCGCTGTGAGGGGCGGTGAAGACCCGGCGAGAGGAATGTCCTCGACGTCCTCTTCCGCAGCCTTGACCAGCTGGACCGTGGCGGTCAGGGGGACCTTGTCGAACTCGGGCGAGGTGATGAGGCTGTGGTTGGCGAGGTCGGCCTCGATCTGTTCATTGACCAGTCCCCGGCCGGTCGCACCCCACCAGCCCAGCAGCTCCTGCACGGTGAGGGTGAACGGGCTGCCTGCCTCGGCCGACTCACGTGCCTTCTTCAGTCGGGCATGGCGTTCGCTGGGCGACAGCGACGTCTGTCGCTCCTCCTCCGGTTCCGTGGGCTCGGTTTCCTCGGCGGCCCGGTCCAGCAGCTCCTGGCGCAACTGCGTCAGGAATCTGCCGTCGTCCACCTGCCATGCCTCCCATCCGTCGAACGTCCCGTACCCGACAGCGACCGTGGCGGCCTTGGAGGGCGAGCGGAACTCCTCCCCGTCCGCCAGCCGGATCCATCCACGGGGCGTGACCGTGGCGTCGTGCGACTCGCCCATCCGGGGCCGTACGAACTTCAGGTGCTCGCCTTCTGTGAGCAGCCCGGCGCTGAGGAGGTCGGTGAGTGTCACCCGTCGTCCGTCCAGGAGATAGCGGGCGCGGGACTGCGTCTCTGCGGGGCCGGCGGTGGAATCAGTCATGGCACCTGCGCCTTTGTCGGTTTGGGAGAGGCGGGAGTGTCTGTTTCAGAGGTGGCGCCCGATGTGGGCGATGCGGATGGCCTTCTCGTCGTGAACGAGCCGGAAGTAGATGCGGCCAGCGCCTCGGTTGAGGTTTCCGTGCAACTGGAAACACTCGTCCTTGCCGTTGTCCTCCCACATCCGGTCCTTGCGGGCGTTCTCGTGCTCGCCTCTGATGTTCGGGGCCTCCCAGTGCGGCCCGGTGGGAGAAGTCGGGTCCCACTGGGCCGCGGTGGCCTCAAGCTGTCGCAGCAACTGGCGGGCTCCCTTGAACCACCGTGGGTCGAGGTTCTCCAGATCGTCCTTCACCCGGTCGAGGAATTGGAGGTGGGGGAAGAAGTCCGCTCGTCCCGCCCAGAGTTCGGCTCCACTGGAGACGCGGTCCAGTCCTTGCCTCAGGATCCACTCCTCGTGTTCGGCGAGGTGTGCCTTCCGGGAGGTGTGCCGGACCTGGTCCGTGTACTCGTCGGCGACGACGTCTCCGGGCTCGGGGCCCTCAGACAGCTCTTCGATGTCCAGATCCAGCCAGGCGGTGTCCCACTCCGGGGCCAGCGGGAGGCTGAGGGCGAGTCCGTCCGCCATCAAGGCCGCGCGAAGTCCATGGACGTCGACTCCCTTGAAGCGGTGCCATATGTCGTCTCGCTCCTCCATTGCCGCCGCGTGCAGAGCCGCTGTGAAGGTGACACAGCGGTCGCGCATTCGCTGGAAGTAGAGAGCTTCTTCCTTGTTGCGGACGTCATTGCGCCACTGCGCGTAGTAATAACCTCGTGCGAGTTCCGTCTCGTCGAACGGATTCTGCGTAGCGAGGCTGATGCCGCGCAGACGCTGTAACCGCCTCAGCACGCCCACGAAGGTGCGCATGCCCTCCGAGACTTCGTCCGCTCCGCAATCGGACGCACAGGACTGTTCGTTGAGAAACACGTGCAGCGGCACGCCCCACCCCATTCTCGCTCTGCACCGATCACCCCGACCCCCCGGGGCGCTTCAATGACTTCGTGCTGCAGCTCAGTCGAGCAGTTGGTCGAGGGAGTTCTCCCACTCGTCGAAGAAGCCCTCGGGCCACTCGGAGAGCCGCCCGTCCGGCCCGATGACCGGGCTGACGACCTCCGAGGTCTGATCCTTGCGACGGAAGTAGTGCACGGCGGTCGCGTCGGCGCTCAGCAGCTCCTGCTTGACCCGTAGCCGCAGGCCGTTGAGTACGTGGTCGCTGTGCGTCTCCATCACGATCTGCGCCCCGCTCGCCGCCGCCGCGCTCGCCAGGTACGCCATCCAGGTCTGGCCCTGCGGATGCAGGTGCGCCTCCGGGTTCTCCAGCAGGATCAGCGTCCCAGGCTTGGCCGACAGGCAGGCCACGACGATCGGCAGGACGTACGTGAGTCCGAAGCCGACATTCGTGGGGCGATAGCGGTTGGACTGGGAGACGCCCGAGCCGAAGCGGTAGCTGAGCCTCACTGTGTCCGTGCCGTCGATGCCGGCCGCCTCCAGTCTCACTCCAGGACAGAGCTTCTGCATCCAGGCTTCGGTCTGCCCGAGCAGCGTGTGGGACGCCGCGTCGGGGACGAGGAGCGCTGACGCCTCGACGGGGTCGTCCTGGTGGGCGCGCAGGTAGTTCACGGTGTGCTCGCCGTGCGCGCCGAGGAAGCCGCGTGTGGACACGGCGTGGTGCGAGCGCGGGTAGCTGACCTGAGGGGAGACGCGGTCGGCCTTCAGGTACTGGAAGCCGGGCCCGAACAGGGTCGGCAGGTAATGGCGCGGTTCGCGGCGGCCCCTGTCCTCGTCGGGCAGCAGTTTGAGATGGTCTGCCTCGCGCTCGTAGACGGCGCTCCACCGCATGGTGTGACCGTCGCCTTGTACCGCGAGGGTGATGTGCGGACCGGTCTCGTCGTACGACTCGTGCCGAACGTCCTGCCCGATGCCGAGCTGTACCAACTCCTCGTTGAGCAGCAGTCCGCCCTCGCCGCCGCCGAAGGGGTCGAGATCATCGGACTCGTACGACTGCCGCAGCAGCGCCAGGGACTGGAGTACGGAACTCTTGCCGGAGGAGTTGAGTCCGGTCAGCAGGGTGAAGGGGGCCAGGCGCAGTTCCTGGTGGGCGAACGCCTTGAAGTTGGTGAGAGTGAGCGACTCAAGCATCAGCGGATTCCAACACCTCGCGGAACAGGTCCTTCATGGACTGGAAGCGGTAGTTGACCTTGTCGGCATCGCCGGTGCCGGAGGAGATGGCGTCGTAGAACGCCGGGTTGTCCATCAGGACTCTGAAATTTTCCTCGACGGTTTCCGCTTGCTGACTGAGAATGGCGATCTCTGATGAAGTGCACCGGGCCAGGGTCACGGCCTGTACTTCGAAGAGCGCCTTGTTGATGGGATAGCGGCGGGTCGAATCCTTGAACTGCTTACGGAACGCCTGCTCACCGAAGACGGCGATGCTGCTGAACATGGCGCGCTGGAAAATCCTCTCCAGGTCGGTCAGTTCCGAGGTGCTGAGCGTGTTGATCTGATGCATGGCCGCGCGGAGAAAGCCGTCGAAGTCCTGTGTGACGTACCGCCCGGGTCGAATCATCAAGAACGCGAGGAAGCGCAGGCACAGTTCACGCTCCGCCATGCGGCTGGGGGAGACGCTGCGCGCGGTCGCGTCCAGGAAGAACGGGCTCTCCGCCAGCCTCGCCAGGAGGTCGCGCGCCGGGCCTGGAATGAGCGCGTGCCGCAGCTCCTGCTGGGAGAGAGGCAGTCCTCCGGTGTTGATCCGCGTGAAGATGTTGAACCGGGCCTCTTCGGGCGTGCCCTTTCGGATGAGCAGCAAGGACAGCTCGGTCTCCAGGATGCGGGTCTGCATGCGCCCCGGCAGGTCCTCGAAGGTCTTGCCGTTGTAATCGAGGTATTCCAGGTTCCGCAGCATCAGCGGTTCCAGCCCGGCGGCCTCCGGCTTGACGAAGCGGACGATCGTGGTGAGCCGCTGTACCCCGTCCACGACGGTCCAGGAGTCGTCGGCCTCCTCCGCCACATAGATCGTGGGCAGAGCGATGCGCAGGAGAAGAGACTCGATCAGCCTGCTCTGGGCCGTCTCGTTCCAGATGCCGGAGCGTCGCTGGAAGTCGGGTTGTAGATCGATGAGTCCTCGTTTGAGGCGCTGAAGCATCAGATCGATGGTCGTCGCGCGCGGATAAACGTCGATCAGCTCCGGGTCGAATGGCGCCCGGTGGCTCGGACCAAGGTCCTCCGCTTCGATGCCGGCACTGACTCCGGTGTCGGTCAGCTCGACGAGCGGTTCGTCGTTCCGCGGTGTCGAGGACACTGTGGACGCGGAGTCCGGTGACGACTGTTCCGGCTCAGGTACGGGAGCGCTGCCGACCAAGATGTGCCCCTCCGCATACGTGCATGCCGCGCATGAATCGAACGTGTCCGTACAGTAGCTGATCGACTACGGCCAGCGCCCTGCGTTCCACCCACGGTCCCCGGCCGAACTCAGCGGCCGATACCGCCATGGTGGGAGCAGGTTCCGCGGCCGGTGGAGCCGGAGACCCGGCCGTCGCGGCAAACGGTTCCGGGGAGCGCGGGCGTGGGCGTCGGAACTGCGAGGGTGGGCGGTGGAGCTGATGTGGCGGGCAGTGGTGGCAAGGTGTTGACGGCGGTCCAGCAGTTTCCTCGGTCACCGATCCAATAGGCCTGGGGTGCGGTGTCAGGGCAATCCCCGTACGGAGCGCCGTCCGGTACGAGGCCCTGTTCCACGAAGAGGTCCACCGCCGTGTCCAGAGCACTTGCGGGGGCTTTCGTCGGAACGACCTCACGCCTCACCTCGACGAGGCGGACGGCCAGCCCGCGGCCGTCGGTCGGCAGTACCCCGTAGGCCGTCCTCGACATGGTCGCCGCGGCGCTCACGTGGCCGAAGTAGGTGTACTCAGTGGCAAGCGAGTGCTGCTCGGAGTCGAGGAACTCGACGGTGACGTAGTAGTTGGCTTCGCTCGTGCCGGTGTTCTTCACCGTGATGTCCACGGCGCTGATGCCCGAGTCCTCGTCCGAGCACCGCACGTCCCCCAGCTCGACCTGACGTACGGGCCCGGAAGCGCGCGTGGGAGTAGCTGAGACGTCGGACGCGACGGGCGGACAGACGTCGCTCTGCCCCTGGCCGATGCGCGGCTGAGCCGAGCAGCCGGTGGCGAGAAGCAACGCGACTACCGCGACGACCGACAACCTCATGCTCTCCACTGGCGATCCCCCATCGCTGTCCGGTCGATTGGCTCGGAGAGCTACTCGGCATCGTCGGCAGTGGCCTCGGGTCCAGTCGATTTCGTAGAGCTCGTGCCCGTGGTCTCGCCCTTCCCGCCCGCCTCGATGGGCACGTGGCGCCGCCGTTGCAGCTCATCGCGTTCCGCGTCAGGGATCGTCATCGACTCGGCGAGCACAGCGGCGAGCGCGTCCACTTGAGTGGCGTCCATGTCTGCCTGGAAGAGCCACCGGATGTTCTCGTAGCGCGTGATGAGGTCGATCGCCAAGCGCGCGTTCTTGTCCTGGGTGGTCGCTGTTCGGACGTATCGCACTTGGTCGATCGGGATGACTTGACGGATCTCGCCTTGTTCCAGGAACGCGTTCGACTTGGCCGTGATGATGCGGCGATCCGTGACGGCGACCAGCGTCTTCGCCGCCGTCTTGTCCCTCCCGGCGGTCAGCTTCTCCTTCGCTCCGCCGAAGATCGCGGAAATGGGACCGAGAGCATCGAGCTGATCGGGGAAGCCGAGGACGCGCAAGGTCTCACCGTCCTCGAGGAACCATCGCAGGATGCGAAGGTGCGGCTCGAGATCCAGCGATGTGGGCGCGCAGACGACGCCCGGAGCCTCCAGCGGAGGGGTCGGCGGATGGAGGGCATCGGCAAGAGGCTCGATCGCCTCCAGAAGACGGGCGGAGGCTTGGCGGGCTGCGATCGACTCCTTCCGCTTCCCCGGCAGTGTCAGTGTGTCGCGTCCGGGGAGCTCGGCGATGATGCGCAGCTCCCGCGTCAGCGAGTCGGCGAGGCTCGTCGCCTCGGTGAGAGCGGAGTCGAGCTCCGCGCGAGTGTCGCGCGCGATGACGTCGACGAGCCGTGCCTCGTCAGCGTCTTCGCGTCCAGCGGCTCTCGCCCTGCCGGCGCGGAGTGCCTGATACCCGGTCCACGCCTTGAGGGAGGACAGGAGGGCGTTGGCGTCGAAGACGATTGCCTCGGCGTTCATCTGGAGATACTCGCGTCGGCGACTCGCATCGGCCCGATCGATCTGCCCGACGTGGCCACGGACGTTCAGCCGGTACAGGTCGAGCTGTTTACGCAGCGACGCTTCGCTACCCGCGACGTTGTCCCACAAGGAGGCGGGGACCGATTCGATCTCCCGCGCTTGGTCGACCGCGCGATCGATGGTGGCGACGAGCCCCGTCAGTTCGGTCCACTGCTCGTTGCGGATGGTTGTGAGTACCTGGCTCGTCAGCGCGATGTTGGTCCTGACAAGGGCCGTGACCTCATTCAGTTGCATCTGAAGGCCGACCATGGCCAGCGCCGGCCCGATCGAGGCGGCGTTCTGTGCTGCGCTCACGGAAGCCACGGGGAGGAGACGGGCCTGGTGGACTATCTTTCCGTTGGCGAACACCGCTCCGAGATTCGCGCCGTCCTTGACGGCGAGCGTCGCACCGGCATTCAGCCAGGCCTGTGACGCGGCGCTGAGTCTGTAGAGCCCCTGCACACTGGCGAATGCGTTTCCGAGATTGCCAGCCACGGTCGCCGTGTTCCCGATCGCGGCCAGGACTGTGGAGATCTGCTTGCGGTCGGCGGCCGACACGATCCCGAAGTCGAGCAGATCGGGCTTGAGTTCCGCCGGAACCTCAGCGCCGCAGACGACAGCGACCCCTGGCAGCACCTCCACCAGGACCGTCGATGCCGTCGCTGAGTCGATGTCCGAGTCGGGTGTCGGATCGTCCGCAATAGGTGAGCCGGCGGTATCGTTCCGGCCGCTCTCCTCAGGCTCGGCGATCTCCATTGAGTCCGAAGGGTTCTGCATGCGATGTCCTCCCCCAAGAGCGCGCGACGGCCAGACCTCGTCGGCGTTCGCCGCCGAAGTCTACGGTTCGACGCCCTGTGGTCGAGCCCGAATCCATCAGGCGGAGGCGCGCAGCCGTCCGGTGGACCCAGCTTGTTCCTCCGGGTGTCGGTGGCCAACGTGCCCTCTGGCAGATCCTCCGCCTCTGCCGCATTCCCCACCCCTGGCTGAAGTGCTTGAGCCAGGCGAGCGGCCACGTCGGCGCGCCGAGGACTGGCACGCCGAGATGTGGTTGGACGACGCCGACAACATCGCCTCGTACGCGAAGGTCTGGCGCACCCTGCGCGAGTCGGCGGTGTACGGGGCTGACGCCCACAGCGTCATCAACGCGGCCAGGCGTGCCCTGAACCCGCGTTGAGGGGCCGTCAGGGCCAAGGTCGGAGACGGCAGTTGTCGAAGGGCAGTCGGGCGGCCCAGTGGCCGGCTTTCTGCCCAGGTCGGAACCGGGACACGGGATGCCGTGACGCGGTGGTGCGCGATGTTCTTGAAAGCCTTTGGGGAAACTACCGACCCCACCAAACCCGGCCTGTTCGCCTGCGAGTTGGGCTGCCACTCGTTCGAGTGACGGGGACGTCGGACGGTCGTGCGGGTGGGGTACGGTCGCCGCACACAACCGCAAATAGAGAACGGCCCCCGACAGGACTGCAATCCCGGCGAGGGCCTGACCAACCAGGAAGATGATGGCTTCCCGATGGCTGACCCGCAGTCTAACGCGGCCCTGCCCGCGCACCCGTCGCCCGAGCGGCAATCGCCGCCCCCGACTCCGGAACTCCCGCCGGACGCGCCCCGCGCCGGAGTCCTCCACGTACGGCACCGCCACACCGAGCGCTACACCGTCGTTGGCAACCACCTCGCCCAGCACCCCCGTCTCTCCGCCACAGCGATCGGTATCGGCGTCTACATCCAGTCCTTGCCCGATGGCGCCTCGGTCACCATCAAGGCGCTTACCCTGCGCTTCCCCGAGGGCGAGGTGACGATCGGCAGGGCGTTGAGGGAGCTGGAGGAGGCCGGTTACCTCGTGCGTCGCCGGGTGCCGCTCGGGGGTGGCCGGATCGCCACGCGCACGTTCTTTCTCGATCATCCGGGGGCTGTTGTACGCGCCTCGGTGCGGGGCGGTGGCTCGCGGGCGGCTGTCCCCGCGATGGCGGTCGCGATGGCCGGGCCTGAACGCGAACTTCCGCCCGCGCCGGGGCCGGTGGCTGCTCCGGCGGCGGCGGTGGAGGAGGCGGTGGAGGAGACGGTGGGGGTCTCTGCGCCGACTCTCGTACGTACGAGGAGTGCCGCCCCCAAGCCCGTAACGGCGCCCACCGCCCCGGCGGTTGACCTCCTCGCGCGTCTACGGCTCGCCGACACCCGGCTGTTGCTCTCCGAACGGGAAGTCCAGCGGCTCTTGCCCGCCGTCGAGACGTGGCTCGCCCGTGGCGCGACGCCGGATCAGATCACCCGAACGCTGACCGCGGGCCTGCCCTCCGAGGCTGTTCCCATCCGCCACCCGGCGAGCTTCGTCGAATACCGCCTGACGACCCTGCTCCCGCCGCCATTGCCGACGGCGCCTCTCCGTACGGCGACGGCGACGGCGCCCGCAGCACAGAGGGCGCCGCTAGTCACCTGCGACGGCTGCGAACGCGCGATCCGTACGCATGATCCGCGCGCGTTGTGCCGAGAGTGCAGGGAACGCCATGACCGCCGCAAGGCCAAAGCGGGACATTCGGCCGCCTGAGCACTTGTGCGGGTGGACTTTCGAGGTTCGGCGGCGTGGTCAGCGTGTGATTTCTACGGTGTTGGTTGATCGGTACGGGCGGTGGAGGTGAGCGGGCGGGTGAGCGAACTGGCAGGGGAGCCGGACGGAACCGCGGCTGCGGGCGTGGGCTCGGACGTCGGGACGGAGTCACCGGGGCCGCCCGAGCCGGACTCGGGCATCCTCCGGGTGTTCGGACGGCAGTTGAAACGCTTCCGGCTGCGGGCGGGGCTGGAGCGGGCCGAGTTCGGTTCGCGGACCGGCTACTCGGCGTCCACCATCGCGGCGTTCGAACAGGGGAGGCGGGTACCGCCGCCTCGGTTCATCGATGTGGCGGACGGCCTGCTGGACGCGGGCGGGGTTCTCCAGGAGATGAAGGAGGAGGTGGCGCGAGCGCAGTATCCCGCGTTCTTTCGGGATGCGGCTCGGTTGGAGGCGGAGGCGGTTGAGCTGCACGCATACGACACCCACGTGGTCAAAGGGCTCTTGCAGACCGAGGAATACATGCGAGCCCTCCTGCGGATGCGGAGGCCGCTTCTGACTGAAGAGGTAATCGAGCAGCGAGTGGCAGCTCGGCTGGCACGACAAGAGGTCTTCGCCAGAGTCGACAGACCACTATTCAGCTTCGTGATGGAGGAGGCAGTGTTGCTTCGCCGACTCGGCGGTCCGGATGTCGTGCGGGGGCAGTTGGAGCAGATCCTTCTCATCGGTCAACAGCGCAACGTCGAAGTCCAGATCATGCCGTTGGACCGAGAAGACAATGCAGGCGTGGACGGTGGCTTCACGCTCTACATGCGCAAGGGCGGGGAGCAGGTTGGCTACTTGGAGACGCAGGGGCGAAGCACGCTGGTCACCGACCGAGAAGAGGTGCGCGTGCTGGCCGCGCGCTATGGGATTATCCGAGCGCAAGCACTCGCTCCCCGCGAGTCGTTGTCCTACATCGAGAAGTTGTTGGGAGAACCATGACGCCCCGACCCAAGAGCAAGGCGGACTCGTCTCTGACCTGGTTCAAGAGCAGTTACAGCGGGGCTGAGGGCGGCGATTGCGTCGAGGTGGCCACCTCGACGCGGACGATCCATGTGCGGGACTCCAAGGACAGGGACCATCCCGGACTGGCTGTTGGCCCGGATGCCTGGGCAATGTTTGTTGGGTACGCCGTAGACCAGATGAACTGAGTCGTGGGGCCGAGTTGTGAACGGCTCACCTGCGGCGCGGACTTGGGACGGAAGCTGCGGACCACCGGCCGAGTTCTTGGACGAAGTCCTTGTAGGAGCGGTTGGTGCCGGTCGGGCCCGAGGCTAGTAGGCCAAGCGATCGGGCCTGCTCGGCGACCTTGGGCCCGTCGCACTCCCGGAACGCCGGGGAACCGAGCTTGCGCTTCAGGTCTTCCTTGGGGCTCTTGATGGTTCCGGTGTCGCGGCCTTGGAGCTGCGCGGGAACCTTCCAGTTGGGCCGGACGGCCGGGAAGGCGTCCGGGAAGAGTAAGAGCCAGGCCTCCGACTCCCAAGCGGCAAGCGCCAACGCCGAGTTGCAGGGGCTCTCGCGGGAGAGTGCCCCGGCGACGTTCGCACGGACACGGGCGTACTCGGCGTCCGTGTAGCCGTCCAGGTCCTCGTGGATCACCAGGCCGACGAGCGGACCCTTCGCTCGGAGCGCGCGGCCCTTCGCTTTGCCGATGATCGTGCGGACGCGGGCCGCGAGGTCGGGCCCGGAGGCCGTCTTGAGGCGGGTCTTGTCGCTGATCTCGACCAGGCGGGCGCTGCCCAGGTCCGGATGGTGCTGCTTGATGATCTCGGCGACGATCCGGCAGTCGTTGGAGTCCTCGCCGGCCAGCACGATGACGCCACGCCCCTGGGGGCCTCTGCTCCTGGCCACTACAGTTCGTCTCCCGTCAGGTCGCCTCCGAGAACACCTGAGAACCACAGCTCACCGAGCGGCAGGTCTCCGCTCTCCTCGACGATCGCACTCACGTCGGCCGTGCTGATCGCGGGGATGAGCGAGGCTCCCTCGTCGTCCCGCTCGCAGATCACAATCTCTCCGGGCAGAAGTCGGTCGGTCAGGGCGGGGGAGTGCGTGGCGACGATGAACTGGGTCCGTTCGCTGGCTTCCCTCAAGCGCTCGACGATCAACCTCAGCGCCTGGGGGTGAAGACCGTGATCGATCTCCTCGACACACGTGAGTGCGGGAGGCGTGGGGTCGTGGAGCAGGGCCAGGAGTCCGAGGAGGCGGACGGTCCCGTAAGAGGCGTCGGCGAGGGGGGTGGGCTGCCGCAGCCCGCGCTCACGAAGGATGACAGTGACCTGATCTGCTCGGCCTCCGACGTGGACGAATTCGATGTCCAGCAGTTGCGGAAGGACGGAACGGGCGTCGTCGACCAGCCGGTTCCAGAGGTCGTCGTCTCCCGTGTGGAGCGTGTACAAGAAGGCGGCCAAGTTGTCCGCGTCGGATGACAGGTCGCCGTGGTCGACGCGGGAAGGACGGCGAGCCGCGTCGACGTTCACGTCGAACACGCGGAACGAGGAGAGTTGATGCGCCACTAGGGCCACCTCGGTTCCACCCTCGGTACTGGTCAAGCGGGGGAGGGTGGACAGACCGCTGCTGAGTCGCTGGATACCGAACTCGCTGCTGTCCTCAAGACCGCTGCTCGGCCGAGTATCGACCACTGTGGCGCGCTCGCCCGACACGGTGATGCGGCGGCCTCGCCCCCGCGTTCGCTTGAACTGGAAGCTCTCGCTGCGGGTGAGGCGGTAACGGCCGCTGTCTTTGTTGCCGGGCGCCGAGTAGCGTCGGACCTTGAGGTCGTATTCGTCGGGGGCGTTGGGGCTGGAGTGGGTGGTCCAGGTGGCCTTGAGCCGGATGCGGAGGGTGGTCGGCGGTTTGGGCCCGCCCCAGAACGCGACCTGGTCGAACCCACCCCGGGATTCGAGGGCGGGTTCGAGGTCGGTACGGATGATGTCGGCGAGCAGGTCGAAAACCTTGAGGACGTTCGACTTGCCGACACCGTTCGCACCGACGAGGACCGTCAGCGGACCTAACGGGATCGTCACGTCCCGCAGGCTGCGGAAGTTCTCCACGTGCAGTTCGAGCAACTGTCCAGGCATGGACGGAACCTATCGGGAGGCGTGGGGCGGGGTGAGGTACGGCGGGTGTGGCGTCGGCATACACCACTGACGGTCAGACATCCACCGACACCTCACGCCCGCCGTCCGCTGGCTCGGGCGGAGTCCACCGCCCTGCGGCAATCTCGGCATCTAGCCGTGCTTGGAAGTACGCGTGAGCGCCTCGCATCTCCGCTTCGCGGTCTGCTTTGTAGAAGGGAGGTTCGTATCCCTCGGGGGGTGGAGTGGTGCCAGGGGATTCGAGGTGAGCTAGAAGGGCGGGGTAGGCGTCCTTGGCCTGCCCGTAGCCGTGGGTGTTGTGATTGCGCGCAATCTTCCGACCGTTGGCGTCGAAATACATCTCGGCCTCATAGTCGGACAATACAGGGTAGCGTGACTTATAAATCGCGACGAGTTGATCGGCAGTGATGCCAAGCCATACGGAGACGAGGGCATCCAACTCGACCAATGCAGCACGACGCTCGCAATCGGTCCGGAGCGGAGTGCCATATTCCCAGGTCGGTTTGAGGTGCCCGGTGAGCGGCTTGAGGTTTGGCCAGGCGTCGTAGGCCCAATCCTCACCGCTGGGCCGGGTGCGACTGAAGAGCTCTTTCCAAATGGGACTGTATGCGTTCGTCAGGCAATTAAGGCGAAGGGTGCGCAGTAGGGCTGGGGGTGCCAATGGATGCGGAAGAGTTGGGGCTGGCATGTCAATTGCGTCAGCCGGATGCAAGTTCCCTTTTCCTGAAATCCGAAGCATGTAATCCAGGGGTAGGGATGACCAAAAACCTACAGTAAGGGCAGTCAGCTCGCGGGTTTCGAGTGCCATACTAATAACTGCATCAATGTGGGATGGGCCTGGCGGAATTATGGCAGGAAAAAGACTCCGTTCAGTGTCGAATGGGATCATCTTCCTCCAGGCTGCTCGATAATACTCCGTGTACGGGCGGCCATCCCATAGATCTTGCTTCTGAATGAAGCGCTCCACGCTGGCAGCGCGAAGATAGTCGGTTGCTGGAATATAATCCGCAGGCAGAGAGGTTAGGTCGATGAATTTACCAGCCCTCCCCATGTCCGGTGATTCTTTGGAGAAGAGGCCGCTTACCATGAAGTGGGGGCCCCGAAGGATAGCCTCTCTCCAGGTGTCGTGGCTACTGTGGCCACGCCTGATGATTCCCTCATCTTTTGCTGATTTCTCGTTATACCCAGAGCTGATCTTGGGTGAGTGGGAACTAAGGTGAAAGGAGCTCGCGAGGCTTTGAATGGCACCTTGTTCGCTGCTCGAGATTGGGTAGATGAGAGGCGTCGCGTCCTTTCTGGTAACTTCACTGCTTGTCAGGCTGTGCCAACTGTCAAGTGTTTGCTGGTTTACCAGAATCAGTCTTGAGCGATGTGGTCGCGTATCCCAGGTTCCAGCGTAGCGCATCCCTGGGGCGTCTCCGCTTCCGTCATGCTCGAACGACTGCATCAGTGTGGATGGCTCAAAAATCCAACTTGCATGAACGAAAGAAATTTCCTGCTCTCGGCCGTAAATGTTGACGCTAAATTGCCGGGTGACGCGGATTTCGGTAAAAATGGCCCGCAGGTTTGAGAAGTGTGCGTGAATGCGTAGGCGTCGGTAGGCCGAGGAGCGTAGCGCTGTGGCTAGATTTCCATTGAAGTGAGTATCCGGGTGGATTAGTCCTGAGGATCCATTACGGGTGCTGTTTACCCATACTCTGCTCATGAAGCAGCGGTACAGATCGGGCTGCGTACCTTCTAGGAGTGGGTAATGTTCGGTAGATCCCAAGAATCTCCCGGTGCCTGTGGTAGAGGAAAATTCCCTCAGGAAATATTTCTGATGCCTGCTTGATAGGGTTTTCTCTTTTCGGGTGCGCCACTCTGCGGTGCTGGGCTTATCTGCGAGTGCAAACCATGGGTCAACTTCAGCCAGTACCAAGTCCTCGTGCCACTTGGGTTGGACCCAAGGAGGATTCCCCACCTGCAGGTCATATCCACCATTGGCAAACACCTGCGCAAAGTCCAACTCCCAATGGAAGAACCCCTGCGCCCGCGCCACATCCCCCGCAACCCCCGCCCAAGGGAACCGCAGCTCCAGCTGCTGAAAATGCTCCATGCCCATCAAATCCGGCAGCGCATCCTCATAAGGCTCCAGCTCAGCCAGCGACCCGAACTCCGCCACCAGCGAGTCCGCTGGCACATCCTCCGTGCCAACCAACGCCTCCGCGAACTCCAGCCAGTCGTCCAGCCCCGCCAGCGGAACCACCGCCCGCTTGCGCGTACCCCCGATGGCCTCCTTACGCCGCCCCGCGCGCCGGCGCTCCACCGAGGCCGCCGTCAGCTCGCCGCCCCCCGTGATCTCGCCGAACAGATCCTCCGTCTCCCAGGACATCAGCACCCCGGACTCGTCCGCAGCCCGCAGCCCCTCCGCCACAGCACCCGAGGGAAGTTCCTCAGCCCCCCGCTCGTACACCGCCGCCGTACCGTCCAGCAGCGCAGCCTCCTGCACCGGCCAGAACCACAGCGCGCACCACGCGTCCATCAGCGTCTTCAGGCGCCAGTAGGGAGTGTCCGGAGCCGTCAAATCAGCGACGACCTTGTCCCGCTGCACCGCGACCTCAGGCGACCGCAGCCACCCGTCCTCCGCGCCCCACACGTCGATCCGCCGCGAGATGTCCCGCTCTGAGATCTCCAGGCGCCGTACAACCAGCCCCCACAGGAACTCCACGCGCCGGGCTGCCGCCTGAAGACGTTCCGCCTGCTTGGCAGTTGGCGTCCGTGTGATCATCTTGCGCCAGTTGCCCAGCGCCCGCGCCGCCTCCGGGGCCAGTGCCTTCGCCTCCTTCTCGGCGGCGACCGCGCCCCACTCCTTCGCGGGGAGGAGGAAGTGGTGGACGGCGTTTTCCGTGACCCGCTGCACCGAGCCGCTTCGGGTGGTGCGCTCGGTCACCGTCACCGGGAGGCCGTTCGCCGCCTCCGTCAGCGGGAAGCGTTCCGGCGTCGTTCCCAGCCAGGCGGCCTTCTTCAGCTTCTCCGGCGGGTAGACCTCACGTCGGCCGCCGATCAGCGAGTTGCCGCGCCGCAGGTGCAGGCCGAACCACGGGGCCTCCATGCCGGGGTGCATGGTGTTGAGCCACAGCGACACCTCCGCCAGCTCCACGGCCGTCTCGTTGAGGTCGACGCCGTAGGAGTTGTGCAGGGCGACGTACGCCTTCGCCTTCTGGAACTCGACGGCGTACTTCTCCGTGTCGATCGGCGTGCCCAGCTCCTCCTGGCGGCGACGCAGGTACTCCGCCGCGACCTGGTTGATGGCCTCGTTGAGGAAGGCCCCGGACCCGAGCGCCGGCTCGCAGATCTTCCAGTCGAGCAGCTCGCGCGCCTCGGTCGTCGTACCGTCCTGGTCCAGGCGGTGCTGGAGGGCCAGTTGGACCGTGACCTTGGTGAGGGACTCGGGGGTGTAGTACGAGGCTGACGTCTGGCGGTCGCGGCCGGACAGGCGGTAGACGAACGAGCCGGGGGCGTACCTGACGCGGACGTCCTCGCCGGTCTCCTCGTCGCGGCGGTGTACGAACACGTTCCCCGGATAGTCGTCGACCTTCGACTTCGGGATGAGCCAGGAACCGTCCTTTGGGTCGCCGTTCTTCGCGACCTCGTACAGCTCCTCGTCGCCCGCGATGAACCCGCTGTACGACATCAGGCCCTCGTATACGGCCCCGAGCTGGTTGATGCCGAGCTGGGCGTACGAGATGAAGCCGCCGCGCTCGCCCTTCTTGCCGCGCGTGATCATCAGCAGGCGCAGCACCTTGTAGAGGGTGGCGTTCCGCAGCCGGGTGTCCAGGACGCCGCCCGAGCCCTCAAGGCCGGCCTCGTCGTCATCGTCGTCGGTGTCGTCGTGGGGGTGCGGGATCGTGCCGAGGCCGATCAGCCGGATCGACTCCGGTTCGAACAGCTTGGAATGCAGCGGCTCGAAACGCAGGCCCACGTCCTCGCTGGCCTTGGGGGCGGCCTCCACACCGGCCGCTTCCGCCCCTGCGGGGCCGTGCGTCCGCCGCGAGCGGTAGCCCTCCTGCACCTTGCGGAAGAGCAGGTCCAGGGACTCGTACAGATACGTGCCCTGCCGGGACTTCTCGTCGACCAGGTCACGCTCGGCGATCAGTTCGCCGAGGCGGCCGAGGCCGTAGCCCTGCTGGTACTCGGGATAGTCGGCGGGCAGGATGCCCAGCTCGGGGCGGGCCTCCGCGTAGAGGAGGAACAGGACGCGGTAGAGGTAGCGGAGCGACTCGCGAGTCAACTGCTTGCCGAGGTCGGACAGTTCGCCGATGTCCTCGGGGCGTACGCCCTGCTCGCGCAGCCGGGCCAGGACCTCGCCCGCGATCAGCTCCACGCTCAGCCGCAGACCGTCGCGCAGCTCGCTGGAGACACCCACCGCGTGCTTGGTGGACTTGCCGACGAGTTCCGCGAGGGGGTTCTCGCCGCCCTCTTCCGGCGTGCGCAGCGAGTCCGCGCCGAACAGGGCGGCGATCGTGTCGAGTTCGCCGCCCGCCTTGGTGTCGTTGCGCTGGAGGGCCGCGTCGAGCGAGACCGCGAGGTAGCGGCCCTCGCCCCACACCATCCGGTCCGCGAGGACGACGACCCCGCCGACCAGCAGCAGCACGTACCGGGGCGCGTCCTCGCAGGCGAAGAGGAACGAGGCGAGCTTCGAGCCCGTCGGCACGGTGTTGCGGCCGTCCAGCGGTACCGGCTCCAGGAGGCGGCCGGGCCCCTCCGGGTCGAGGGCGGCGTCCGGTTCGGCGGCCCAGCCGCAGTCGACCGCTACCAGGCCCTTCTCGGCGTGCGCGACCGGGACCTCGTACGGCTGGTCGGCGCGCGTGACCGTCATCGTGCGCGGCTTGGCGTCGTAGCCGAGCGCCCGCAGGACCTCCGCGTTCAGGGCGCGGACCCGCTCGCACCAGGCGGGGGAGTCGTACGTCGCCGAGTCGTCCTCGGTGTCCTGGGCGGCCGCCGTGCCGTCCTCGTCGTCCTCGGGGAGGGCGAAGGAGGAACGGGCCCGGAAGTAGTGGCGGCGCAGTTCACGCAGGCCCGCGCGCGGGGTGACCGGCAGGGCGTCGGCGTCCGGTTCTCCCGGGACCGCTTCGGCCGTTCCGTCGGTTCCCGTCGTGGCCGCCCGCTCGGCCTCTGCCCTCGCCTCGTCCTCGCGCTGCTTCCAGGCGGCCAGCAGGCCCGACTTGAGGTCCTTGGGCAGCACCTCGGCGAGGTAGTGCGCCGAGAAGTAGTCTCCTCGGTTGACCAGGGAGTCGTACGTCATGTCCGGTCTCTTCTCAGGGAATCTCAGGTCGGGAGGTCTGGCGGGCGACGGGGCAGCGGGCCGGGCCGTGGGCGGGTGTGGGCTCAGGCCGTGGATGGCGGACGCGCGGGCGCTTCCGGGTCGGGGACCAGGACGGCGAGGACCCGCATCAGAGGGCGGCCGGTGGTCAGTAGCGAGTCCGCGAGCGAGGCGAGGGACTTCTTCGTCCGCTCACCGGCGAGGGTGGGCTGCTCCCAGTCGCCCAGGCGGGCCTTGTAGTCGTCGATTGGCTTGCGCAGCGGCTCGTCCCAGGCGTCGCGGTGCCGGTCGAGGAATTGCTCGGCGGCGGCCAGTGCGCCGGGGATGCCGGCCTCCAGCGCCGTCGCCGGTTCGCTGTGGCGCATCGGGTTGGCCATGGTCGGGCCGACCCCGGAGCGGCGCAGCAGCCCCACCATGTCGTCCTCGACCGTGCCGCCCCGCGTCACGCCCATCCACTTGACGACGGTCGGACGGCCCAGCGCGTTGGAGTAGACGCCCTGCACGAGGTACGTGGGCTCGGGCACGTCCGCCGTGATGATCAGCGCCTCCTGCCGGCCCAGGCGTACCAGGACCTTGTCGGTGAGCCACTCCACCACCGGATGCAGATCCGTGAGCAGCGAGATCTCCGGCCAGCTGGACGTGGACGACTCGCGGGCCCGCTTGAGGGAGTGCTCGGCTAGCCGGCGGTTGAAGGTCACCAACAGCCGCTCGCGCAGGCGCTGTTCGCGTACGTAGTCCAGCGGGAGCGCCTTGAGGCGGTGCACCAGGTCGGTGGGCGGGCGGAAGGACAGCAGGCCCGACTCGATGTCTCGGTGCAGGTCCAGGCTGGTGGTCGCGTCGGGGAACACCTCGCTCAGCGCCTCGTCCAGGAACTCGGCGGTCGACGTGAACAGGCGGGGTACCGCCGCGTTGCCCGGTGCGGACGTGCCGGCGCCCTTTCCTTCGGTGTTCTGTGGATCGGCGTTCTCCGCGCCCGGTCCGGCGTCACCCACCGAACCGAAGAAGTCCGCCAGGAAGTCGTCCATGGCCGCGTCCGCCTCGGCCTCCGCCCGGTGCGCGTCCAGCGACTCGTCCACCGTACGGCCGCGCAGCAGATCCTGGATGAGGGACTTCTCCTCGGCCTCCGCCCGGTACAGGCCCGTCACCGCCTCGGCCGTGCCCAGCGCCCGGTGTGCCTGGTCCTCGCGGTCCAGCAGGCGCTCCGCCACCACCGTGTCATCCTTGGCGCCCTCCACCTCACTGGTGAGGATCAGCGCGCGGAACTGCGGCTGGTGCGCCTGCCCGTACCGGTCGATACGGCCGTTGCGCTGCTCGATGCGGATGAGCGACCACGGCACGTCGTAGTGGATCAGCTGGTGGCACTGGCGGTGCAGGTTGACGCCCTCGGACGCCACATCGCCGGTCAGCAGGACGCGTACCGGCGCGTCCGCCAGGCCGAAGTCCTCCACACACTGCATCTGCTGCTCGTCCGACAGTCCGCCGTGCATCACCCGCGTCGACTCCTCGGCCGCCCGACCCCGGAAACCGAGCGCGGCCGGCAGCACCGTACGCAGCCACTCCAGGGTCTGCACCCGCTCGGAGAAGACCACCACCCGCGCGTCCGACTTCGGGCCGACACCGATCGCCTTCAGCTGCTCGACCAACGCCGCGAACTTCGCCGAGTCCGCCTCCGTCAGCGGCTCCACCAGTTCCTGGAGCGTGCGCAGCGCGGCGAGTTCGGCGCGGGTCGCCGTTGGTTCGTCCTTCTTCTCCAGCGTCTTGATACGTGCGCTGACCGTCGCCTTCAGGGCGGCGTGCGAGGACAGGAACGACTTGAGCAGCGTGTACGGGAAGAGGGGTACGCCGCTCACGGAGGTGCCGTTCTCTCCGGGGAGCCAGACGGCCGCCAGCTCCTCGAAGATCTTCTCCTCGGCGGGTGTCGCCGCACACCGCACCGACTGCGAGGGGCCCCGGTCCGCCCACTGGCCCTTCATCTGCTCGCGGACCTCGGGGCTGATCTTCGTACGGCGGATGAAGAGGTGCTCGATGTCCTCGGCGCGGTAGTGCTCCGGATCACGGATCGCCGCCGGGTCGAGGAGGCCGATCAGCTCCGCGAACGACTTCGCGTCACCGTTGTGCGGGGTCGCCGAGGCCAGGATCAGGGCGTCCGTGCGCGGGGCGAGGATCTGCGCGAGCTGGTTGCGCAGGGAGCCGCGGTTGATCAGGTTGTGCGACTCGTCGATGACGACCGCGTCCCAGTTGATGCGCTCCAGGTGGTGCTTGTACTGGTCGGTGTTCTTCAGGGTGTCGATCGAGACGATGACCCGCTTGAAGTACGTGAACGGGTTCCGGCCCGCCGGGATCTCCCGCTGGATCCGCTCGATGCCGACCGAGTCCAGCCGTACGAGAGGGATCGCGAACCGGGTCCACAGCTCGTGCTGGAACTGCTCCAGGACGTGCTGCGGGGTGACCACCAGGATGCGCTCACCGCGGCCCCGACGGATCAGCTCGGCCAGCGTCAGACCGATCTCCAGGGTCTTGCCGAGCCCCACCACGTCGGCGATCAGCAGCCGCGGGCGCAGGTTGCGGCCCGACAGGGCCAGCTCGGCGGGGCGGCGCTGGTAGGGGAGGGAGTCGAGGAGGAACGAGTCGGCGAGGGCCAGCCGGCGCTCGGACTGGGGGAGCGCGGTCTTGCGCAGGACCGCCTCCAGGAAGAGACGGGAACGGCGGAAGTTCGACGACTCGTCTCGGACCAGCTTCGTACGGCGGGGGTCGATCAGCTCGATCGTGTCCAGGCCCGTGAAGAACACGGCTTCCTGGTCCCGTACGAAGTCGGACACGCCGACGACATCGACCTTCGCGCCGTCGTGCTCGGTGCGTACGGAGTTCCGCACGAGCCACACCTCGTCGCGCACGAAGACCTGTGCGCCTGCCGGGAACTGGTCCTCCCCGTTGGGGCGAGGGTCCACCGGTGCGGTGCTGCTCTGCTGGGCGGTCACCCGCTGCCTCCCGTGTCCGTCATGCTGTGCTGTTGTCGCGGCCGACTCCCGGCTGGGGCAGACCTGCCACTCACGCTGTTGTACCGCTCCACTGTGCCGTATGGGCGGTAAAGCGCGTGAACCACCTTCACCGGGGCAGACCCGCAGGTTAATGGTGCGCGGTGGGGGCGTGCCGGGGGAGGCACCTGGAGCGGTGCGCGGGATGTGGTCAGAACGCGGCGCGCGCCGCGTACGCCTCGCGCAGCTGCTGGGCGGTGCGGCGGGCCTGGGCGGAATGGCGCAGGGAACGAGCCGGGGTCCGACCGGTGGGGCGAGGCCGCCGTGGCACGTCCTCGCTCGGAGCGCTCTGCTGGTGCTCCGCGTTCGGAGGCACCGGGGCCGTGGGCTCCGATTGAGCGGGTGGCTCGGCCTGTGCCGTCTGCTGTGGCGCGGCGAGATGCATGGTGGGCTGGGTATCCGGAGCGGGCCCGTCCACGACCGTGGGTACGGTCGACGGTTCGTCATGACGCGGCGTGGCTGCCGGGTCGGACATAGCAGGGACGGGAGCAGGAAGGGCGCTTTCCGGCGGCGCCGGTAGCAGCGTCGGGAAGTCCTGACGGGGCGCGGCCGTGTAGGTGGTGAGACGCCGGCGTGCCTGCGCGAGCTTCAGCCCTTGCGCCTCGACCAGGCCACGGCACTGCTGGACGACCTCGGTGATCGTGGGCCGGTCCTGAGGGTGGTGGGACAGCATGGCCGTCAGGAGGGGGACCAGCTCGGTTGGCGCTCCCGTCAGATCGGGGGCGGTCGTCGGATCGGTCACCATGTGAAACAGCACGTGGATGTTGTTCGCGTGGTACGGCAGGTGGCCCGTCGCGGCGAACAGGAGAACCGTACCCAGTGCGTACACGTCGACGGCGCTCGTCAGCGGCTTCACACCGTTGGCCTGCTCGGGCGGCATGCACGATGGGGTGCCGACGACCGTGTTGGCGGCGGTGAGGGTAGCGCTCGACTCGGCGAAAACCGCGAGGCCGAAGTCGATGATCTTGGGGCCGTTAGGGCCGAGCAGGATGTTCGCGGGCTTCAGGTCCCGGTGCAGCAGTCCCTGCTTGTGCACATAACCCAGGCCTTCGGCAAGGGTAGCGCCGAGGGACAGGACGAGGAGCGCGGGCAGCGGGCCATGGGTCACCACATGCTTGCCGAGGTCCGGACCCTCCACGTACTCCGTTGCCAGCCAGGGCTGTTCCGCCTCCGCGTCCGCGTCGAGGAGCTGCGCGATCCGCGCGCCCCAGACCGTCTTCAGGATCTCGATCTCCTGCGCGAAGCGGAGCCGGGCGGTCGAATCGACGACCGACGGCTTGATGATCTTCACCGCGGCCGGCTCACCGCCTGGAGACTCGCCCAGGTACACCTGTCCCATGCCGCCCTGGCCGATCCGGCCCAGCAGCTCAAAGCCGCCGATCTGTGCCGGATCCTCGGGGCTGAGCGGCGTGGTCTGCACGTCTGTGTCTGTCCTTCGGTCGGGTCCGCCGGTCGGGAGCTGTCGAAGCGGCTCCGCAACAAGCTAGCCGATCCGGCCGACAACCTGAGCACATCGAGCGGACCGTCTGAAGCCCCGATGGCGATGAAGCCCTCTGGCCCGGAACGCTTGGGAACGACGGCGGCTGGTCCTGCCGATCTGCAGCAGGCGTGGAGGTCCGCGACCCCTGCACGAAGGCTGATTCCGTAGACGGGGAACCGTGCCGCGTCCTGCCCCGTCCTCGCGACTTCCGATGAGGGGGCCCACCTGCGCTTGCGTAGCCGTCAGAGTAGCCGTGGGCGCGGTCAATTGGAATGTTTACGCAGGTCATAGCGCTGCGATGACTCTCCCCGGCGTACAGCCCGACTCGTCTGCCGCTCCGCATTTCCGCAGGTCAGAGCCCAGGTTTCCCCTCTGGACAAGGCAAGCCGTGTACCGGCTGCTCGCCGACGCCCTGCCATCCGACAGCCGGTGCCGGATCGTCCACCTGGCTGCCGCCGTCCATACGGACGGGGAACTCGCCCTCCTGGTGCACAGCGTCAGGACCGCCACGCGCCCCGATCGGCCAGGAGCGGCAGGAGCAGTTGATGCAGGGACGCGAAGAGTGCCGACTTGCCCGAGCCCGCCTCACCGAGCAGGAGTGGCATCCCGGGGTCGTCCCGTCCGCGCGGCGGGGTGGGACAGGGACCGGAGTGTGGTGGGTCTTCGGTACGAGTTCCCCCTTCTCGTGTCACGCCATGGGCCGCGAAGATGCAGTGAGCAGGCGGAGGTCATCCTGTCGGCGTCCGCACCCAGGGTGGCGCGATGGTGATCCAGGCCTCCTGGACGGCGGCTCACTCGCGGCCGGCCGTGAGCCGGTCGATTAGGCGGTCGACATCGACGTGGTGGTGCTCGGTGCCCGGCGGCACCAGCGCCTCGGACCGGCGCAGGAAGTCCATGACCACAACCGCGCGAGCCGCGAGGAGCGCCGCCCCGGTGCGGGTGCGCAAGAGGATACGGACCGAATCCGGATCGCACCGGTGCCGCGGGATGACCACCACGTCTCCGATCCCCGAAGGCCGACGGACTCCCTCCATGAGGAGCGACCGGGCGAAAACCCAGTCGATGGAAGGGACCAAGGGGGCACCCATGCACAGACGCACGGCGTAGGGATCGGCCATGTCGTAACGGAGTTCGGCGGGGAGTGGCACCCACGGTGCACCGGCCACGCTGATCTTGACTTCCGTCGGGAAAACGATCGAGGATGCATCCGCGTCATAGGAAAGAGGGATTCTCACTCCGCCCCCTGTCTCTGAGAATTCTTACGGTTTCGAGCGACCGTACGCCAGGGACGGTTGGGTTTCTTGACGGCACGTGCACCGGGTGTTGTCCGTAAAAGCACCCGCTACTCCACCGCTCCGGTGGTGGGCCGCCGGGCGGCGGTGTGCGCAGTGCACCGTGCGTGTTCCCAGAGTGCACTGATCCCGCCCGTCACTCGCCTTTCCGTTTTCCTCGTGGTTGGTTTCTCGGTAGGTGAATTCTATGGCTGGGGTCCCAGCGGCTGAATTTCATCGGCGCTGCATTCCGTTTTTGAGTCGATTTCCATGCGGGATGTTCAGGCGTCCGCAGCTCGTCAACAAGTTGATGTGCGAGGGAGAAACCACATGAAACCCAACGCCCGGCCGTTGCGCACAAGGTCCGGTGCGCTCGCCCTGGCCGGTGTCATAGCCGCCGCGGGCACCGTGTTCGTTGCGACCCAGGTAACCGCGGCACCGGCGACCACGACGGCCTCCGTGATGACGGCGTCCGAGGCGGCAGGCGGCAGCAAGCCGACGATCGTGCTGGTGCACGGCGCCTGGGCCGACGCATCGAGCCGGAACGGGGTCACCAGCCGCCTCCAGCACGCCGGTTACACCGTCTACGCCCCGCCGAACCCGCTGCGCGGGGTCTCCCAGGACGCCGAGACGCTGAGTGATTTCCTGGCGACCATCCCGGGTCCCATGGTGCTCGTCGGGCATTCCTACGGCGGCTTCGTGATCACCAACGCGGCGGTGAACGCCCCGAACGTCAAGGCGCTCGTGTACGACAACGCGTACATCCCCGACCAGGGCGAGACCGTCTTCCAGATCAACGCGGCCGAGCCGGGCTCGTGCGTGACGGCCGAGCCGTCGACGTTCCTGAACCTGGTGCCCTACCCGGGCGCAGCGGACGGCGATGTCGACGCGTACCTCAAGTTCGCGCCCAGCGGCGACTACAGGGGCTTCCAGGACTGCTTCGCCAACGGTGTCTCCAACGAGCAGGCCCGCCTTCTCGCCGCCGGGCAGCGGCCGTTCGCGGTGAGTGCGGGGTCGCAGCCGTCAGGGGCTCCGGCGTGGAAATCGATCCCGTCCTGGGCGGTCGTCGGCACGCAGGACCACGTCATTCCGCCCGCCGAGCTGCGCTTCATGGCCGAACGGGCACACGCCCGCATCACCGAGGTCAAGGCGGGTCACCTCTCCCTGGTCACGCGCCCCGACGTGGTCGCCGACACCATCACCGCCGCCGCGAGGACGGCCGGCTGACCGTGTGACCGGCCCCGCCCGGCCCACCTGGGCCGGGCCGCCGTACCCGGTCAAGTCTCCCCGCGTCAGCGCGGGGCAGGGCCCGCCGGTCCATCCGCCGCTGTGGCAGCGGTTCGTGGGCTGACCGGCTGCCCCCACCCGAGAAGCACCGACACGAGAAAGAAAAGAGCGAGACTCCATGCCCAAGAGCCCCACCCGAACCCGCGCCGGCCTGCTGGCCTCCGCCGTCGTGGCGGCCCTCGCCGTCACCGCGGCAGGGCCCACGACCCTGGCGACCGCCGCCCCGAGACCGGATGTGCGCTTCGTCGCCCACCTCGACATGGCGGACGGGCAGCGGCCGGAGAACATCACCCTGGAGCCCGGCGGCAGTGCCGTCGTCACGTTCGCCTTCAGCCGCCAACTGGCCCGGATCGACCGCGACGGCACCGTGCGCGTCCTCGCCACCCTGCCCGAACCCCCGGCCGGCGCCACCACCCCCGCCCTGTCGTCACCGTTCCTCGGCGGTGTCGTCCGCGCCCACGACGGAACCCTGTACTTCGTCTATGCCACCGGCAGCAGCGACCTGACGGGCCTGTGGCGCCTGCGTCCCGGCGGCATCCCGCAGCGCGTCGCCGCGCTCCCGGCCGACGGACTGCCCAACGGCCTGGCGCTCGACCGGAGCCGACGCCACCTCTACGTCGCCGACTCGGTCCTCGGCACGGTCTGGCGGATACCGGCCGGCGGAGGCACGGCCACCCGCTGGTCCACCGCGCCCGAACTGGCCGCCGCCGGATTCCTCGGCGCCAACGGCATCAAGGTCCACGACGACGCCGTATGGGTCTCCAACCTGGACCAGGGCACCGTGCTGCGCATCCCGGTCACCCGGCGCGGTACCGCGGGTCCCGTCCAGACCCGGGCCACGGGCCTGAAGGACATCGACGACTTCGCCTTCACCGGCCGGGGCGACACCCTCCTCGCCGCGATCAACGCGGACAACGAGGTCGCCCTGGTCCGGCCGGACGGCAGCCACAGCGTCGTACTGACCGGTGCCGACGGCCTGGAGAACCCGACCTCGCTCGCCGTACGCGGCACCACCGCCTACATCGCCAGCGGTGCCTACTTCACCAACCACGATCCCAACCTCCTGGCCGCCCGGATCGAGCGGACCGAGTGATGGGTAAGGAGCGGAGCACCAAGTCATCGGCCGCCTTCGACGCGGACGCGTTCCGCGGGTCGGCGGTGTCTTCCGGGCTCCCAGCCGCACCCTGACGGACGCCCACCCGTACCTGCTGCGCCGCTCCTGGCGAGCCGCCCGACGCCGGGGCCGCGGAAGCGATCCGCCGCCCCGGCGTCCGCATGTGGTCACCCTCGCGTACGGTCGCCGTACGGCGCACGCCGTTCGGACTCGCTCCGGCCGCCCCACACGCCGTAGCGCTGGTCGGACTGCTCCGCGAAGGCGGTGCACTCCGGGCGCACCGGGCAGCCCCGGCAGATCTCGTGCGCGGCCTCCTCGCGCTGCCGGCGCGCGTGGCCCCGCTCGCCGGGCGGGGAGAAGAACACTGAGCTGTGCATGCCCCGGCAGGCGGCCTCCGCCTGCCATTCCCAGTGCCGCAGCAGCGGTTTGAGCGAAGTCTTCATCGGTCCGTTCCTCCTTGACGAGGCGGTGGTCAGCTCACCGCGTGGACGGCGTCGCGGATGAGCCGCGCGACCTCCGTGGGCTGCGAGAGGGGTACGGCGTGCGAGGCGCCGTCGAGTTCGACGACGGTCGCGCCGGCCCGCGCGGCGCCGAACCGCTCCACGTCCGGGCCGATCGCCCGGTCCGCGCCCGCCACCAGAGCCCAGGAGGGCCTGGTCCGCCAGGCCGCGGCGGTGGCCTTCTCGTCGAACGCGGCAGCGGCGAGCGGCCGTTGGCAGGAGCCGAGCACCTTGACGACCGTGCCGGTCACGTCGGCGGCGAACACCGATGGGAAGGCCTCCTCGGCGATGGTGACCTCGACGGCCTCACCGCCGCCGGGAACTGGGTACGTCCACTCCATGAGGTCGCCCGCCAGCCCGGCCGGCGGGAAGCGGCCCTGCAGTTCGCCCAGGCTCTCGCCCTCCTCCAGGACGTACGCGGCCACGTACACCAGCGCGACGACGTTCGCGGCGGTGCCCGCGACGGTGATCACCGCGCCGCCGTAGGAGTGCCCGACCATGACGACGGGACCGCGGATCTGGGCGGCCACCGAGGCGATGTGGGCGGCGTCGGCGGCCAGGCCGCGCAGCGGGTTCGGCGCGGCGACGACCGGGATGCCGTGGCTCTGCAGCTCGGCGACGACGGCGAACCAGCTGGCCGCGTCGGCGAACGCCCCGTGGACGAGGACGACGGTGGGCTTGGGCATGGGGGTTCCCTTTCGGATCACGGAGGGTGCCGGCGGCGGGGGGTGGGAATGGGGGCGGTTCAGGAGTCGGCGGACACCGCGGCCCGCCACTCCTTGGGCGAGAGGCCGTACGCCTGCCGGAAGACCCTGCTGAAATGTGAGGGGCTGGTGAAGCCCCAGCTGTGCGCCACGGCGGCCACCGTGCGGCGCTGCCGCCGCAGTTCGGCACGGCAGGCGTCCAGCCGGCGCTGCCGTATCCAGGCACCCACCGAGGTGCCGCCGCTCTGGAAGAGCTTGTGCAGGTAACGCACCGAGATGTGGTGCGCGCGGGCGATCGACTCGGGGGAGAGGTCCGGGTCCATGAGGTGGTCCTGGATGTGGTGCTGGATCCTCGTCAGCAGGTCGTGGCCCGGGCCGGCCGTGGGCGGCCTGCGTTCCTGGAGGACCTCGCCGACGAGCAGCGCCACCAGGTCGGCCGTGTTGAGGGCGAGCCGTCGACCGCCGGCCAGTCGCTCGGGCCCCGGTGTTCTGGCGAGGGCGGTCAGGAACTGGGAGGCCAGCGACGCCAGTCCGCCGCGCCCGCTGAGATGGGTGTGGGGGACCTCGCGCGGGTCGCCCGCCGACGCGTCGAGCAGGGAGAAGGGAATCCGGAACACGGCCGGCTGTGCGGGGCCGGGCGCGAATCCGAGGCGACGGCCGGCGCTGATGACGAGATCGCCGGGCTCCATACGCACCAGGGATTCGCCCTCCAGGACCACGATGTCGTCGGAGACGTTGACGGCCAGATAAAGGTGATCGCCGTCGTCGCCGACGGGCCAGGGCAAGGCGATGAAAGGGCCCGAGTCGTTTCCCGGGGCCGTTCCGGACGGCTTCTGCCGGGGTGTTTCAGGCATGGGTGAGGTGGTCGACCGGGTCACTTCGGGCTCCCGTCGTTTCGTGTTCTCGTGTTCGGTTCTAAGAGGAATAGTCCGCGGAATAGTCCGCGGAACCCATGGAATAGCTGCACGGAATTACCGCGTGAAATTACCGCTTGGAATTAATGCGCGGAATTGACGTGCGGGCAGCGGGAATTGAGCGAGCCGCGGATTCAGGCGTCCGCGTGCGCCAGGAAGGTGCCGACCACCGCGTTGAAGGCGGCCGGATTCTCCAGGAACGGGAAGTGCGAGTTGGCCACGCCGGCCGGGAAGACATGCAGCCGGGCGTCAGGGATCCGCTCCGCGACGAACCGCTGCGAGCGGGGGTGGACATGGCTGCCGTCGCACCCGATGACCAACGTCGGCACATCGATGCGCGGCAGCACGTCCCGCCAGTCCTGGGCGGCGTGGTCGAAGAGCAGGGGCACACCGGCGTGGGCCGGTGTGGATTTGATCTGCTCGCCGACGAAGGACAGCAACTCGGGGTCGGGGTCGCCGGAGAACATGCCGCGGACGAAGTCGTACCGCACCCGCTCGCCGTCCGGCCCGGCAAGTTGTGCGCCGAGCGCGACGAGTCCAGCCACGTCGATGATGGCGCCCGACTGCTCCTGCTCCTCGGTCGACATCCACGGTACGGCGGCGACGGCGGCGGGCTGGTCGACGCTGACGAAACGGCGGATGCGGCCGGTGCCGTACTGGTCGATGAAGCTCCACCACACCGAGGACCCCATCGACCAGCCGAGCGCGTCGAATCGGTCGAGCCCCAGGTGGTCGACGAGCTCCAGGACATCGGCGGCGAAGCGGGCGATCCGGTAGCCGTGGTGCGGCTTGTCGGAATGCCCGTGCCCCCGGAAGTCCACGGTGATGACGCGGCGGGCGGGTGCCTGCCCCGCCGTCTGGTGCCGGAACATCTCCTGCGTCTGGCCCCAGCCGTGCAGCATCACCAGCGGGAAGCCCTCGCCTCCGCTGTCCCGGTACACCAGACGTACCCCGTCACTGGTCGTCAGCTGTCCCATGCCCACTTCGGCCGCTCCTCGTCATCGCTGTACTCCGCCACTGCGTTGGGCCGACCTGTCGTCGGCGCGATGTCAGGGACGGCTCCTGGCTACCGCGATTGTGTGTCGCCCGGGCCCCCGGCCACCACCGCGCTCCGTAGGGATCGGTCGGCGAATTCCGCATCACTCTGTAGGAAGCGCCGGGAACGCGTGTGACCTGGCTCTCCTCAGACGTGTTCCGCCAGTAGTTCCCGCATCCGCAGGCCGAGGTGGAGCACGAGCCGGTCGCCGCCGTTGTCCAGATCCAGGCCGGTGATCTCCTGGATCTGGCGCAGCCGGTAGTAGAGGGAGGTGCGGTGGATCTGGAGGATCTCCGCCGTACGCGGTATGGACCCGGCGTGTTCCAGGAAGCACGCCAGTGTCTCCTCCAGCCGCTGGCCACCGGTGCTGTCCAGCAGGCGGCGCAGTGGTCCGGGCAGCAGCGACGGAGTGAGGGCATGATCCGGCACCTGCAGGAGTACGGCGAGTTCGCCCAGCGAGTCCCAGATGCCGACGCCCTTCAGATGCGTCAGTCGGCGTGCCGCGCGGGCCCCTACGAGCGCCTGTTCGTGCGAGGTCCAGGCGTCGGCGAGCCCCTCCTGGGAGCCGCCGATGCCGAGCACGGGGGCGGCCGAAGTCTCCAGGTAGGCGGTGAGTGCCTCCTTGACGGTCGTGGCCTGCTCCACGAGTTCCCGCTCCGCCATTGGCTGGGCAGACAGCTGCAGCAGCACTGCGCCGTCCTGCGAGACGGCCAGGGCGCCCTCGGCCGCGCGCGTGCTGCGGAACCGCTCCAGGGCTCCGCGCAGGGCGAGTTCCACCTGGCCGGGCGGTTCGCTGGAGCGGGAGACCTGCACGACGGTCACCACGGCGTGCCGGGCGTCGGGCAGAGCGCCGCTGTCCAGGAGCTGCTGACGGGCGGCGGCGCGGGCCGTCTCTCCGGTGCCGAGCAGACCGAGCAGCGCCTCCCTCAGGTCGGTGTCCCCGGTGTCGGCGGCGAGTTGGTCGGCGCGGAGCTGGGCGGTGATCGCCGGGACGGCCCGGGCGATGGCGTCGGTCTCCTCGGCCGCCAGGGTCCCGTCGGGCGCGACGACCATCAGCAGGCCGAGGAGTTCGCCGCGCTCGCGCAGCGGGACGCAGTAGCGGGTGAGCAGTCCGAGGTCGTCGCGGCCCTCGACGAAGTCCGGCTTCGTCCAGCGGGCGACGCCCTGGTCGAGGACGTACCGGATGATCTGCGCGTCGGCCCGGCCCTGCAGCAGGCTGCGGATGCGGACGGGGTCCTCGTCCCCGAAGTGCTGGCTGGAGGAGATCAGCCGCACCAGCGGATCGTCGACGACCACGGACCGCTGGAGCCGCACCGCGAGTTCCTCGATCAGTTCCTGCAGTGCGTCACTGCCCACCCGGACACGTTTCCGCTGCTCGGCCATGGTGTCTCCCCTCGTACTGCGCGTCTTTCTACAAGGCGTGAATCACCGGGGCCAAGTTTCCGACAAACTGCGGAGCCCCGGCCCCGGGGACCGGAACACGTCGGCAGACGGCCGGATCACCAGGTCCACGGCCGGGCTCGCGTCTTCGGTACGTCCACCCCGCACTCGATGGCGGCGCGAAACTGTGCACTCTCAGCAACGCCCGGCTCACCCCACCCCGTGCTCGGCGAGGAGCGCCACGGTCTCGTGCCACAGCTCCTTCTGCACGCGCGCGTCGCGGCCCGGCTCGGGGCACTCCAGGGGCAGGGCGTCGCGCACGGAGAAATAGCCTCCGCTGAGGAGGGCGAACGCCGGGTCGGAGGCGAGCCGCACGATGATGCCGGCGCCCTTGCGGGGATCACCGACGCCGAGGACGTTCAGCAGCCGCCGGAGGACTCCGGAGCCGGGCAGGTCCCGGCCGAGGCCGGTGGCGTTGAACCCGGGGTCACAGCAGTTGACGGTGACCTGCCGGGGATCCAGCCGCCGGGCCAGCTCCTGGGTCCACATGATGGTCATGAGCTTGGTCCGCCCGTACAGGGCCATCGACTCGCGACGGGTGTAGGGGTCGGTACGGCGCAGATCCTCGGCCGGGGCGATCGTCCTCGCCTGCCGGGCCGCCTCGGAGGCGACGTTGACGATCCGCGCCGGTGCCGAGGCGGCGAGGAGCTGCGTCAGGGCCTGGGTGAGGACGAACGGCCCCAGGTAGTTGACCGCGGTCATCTCGGCGAGGCCTTCGACGGTGACGCGCTGCGAGAAGGCGTGCAGACCGGCGTTGTTGACCAGCACGTCCACCCGCGGCAGGCGGGCGGCGATCTCCTCCCCGGCCCGGCGCGCCTGGGAGATGAGCCCCAGGTCGGCGTGGAAGACGTCGAAGGGTATGTCGGACGCCACCGCCTCGACCTCGCTCCGCAGGGACTCGGCCTTCTTGCGGGAGCGGACCACCGCCCCGATGCGGTAGCCGCGCCGGGCCAGTTCGAGGGCGGCGACGCGGCCCAGTCCGGAGGTGGCTCCGGTGATCACGGCAACGGGGTGGTCCATCACGCTCCCCTATTGATGAGGTACCTCATGAATATGTTGTGGGAGACTACCCGAACCATGAGCCAGCACGAAGTGATGAGCGCCGAAGCCATTCCTGAGCAGGTAGGACTGTCATTCCTCGCCCTCGCCCACGACGTGCGTGAGCGGCTCGACCGGCACATGGTCGCGGCCGCCGGGATCTCCCTGGCCCGCACCAAGGTTCTCCAGGTGCTGGCCGCCCACGGCACGCTGCACCAGGCCGAACTCGCCGATGCCCTCGGCCAGGCGCCGCGCTCGGTCACACAGATCGTGGAGGGCCTGGAACGCGGCGGCCTGATCGCCCGCACCGGCGACCCCGACGACCGCCGCCGCAAGACCGTCTTCCTGACGGAGAAGGGCCGGACGGCCCTCACAGCGGCCGAGCGGGCTGGAACGCAGCTGCTCCGCCGTCTCTTCGGCTCGCTCGACCGGCGGCAACTGGCCGCCCTGGAAGCGCTGCTGGCCCGTATCGAGACGGCTGACGCGGACTGACGGCCCGGCCGCCGCACCTGGACGCACAGTCGTGTTCCCACGGTGCACAGAGCCCCGGCGGTCGCCACACCCGTGCCTTCCTGGCCCGAGGATGAATCGCGGACAACGACCCCGATCTCCTTGTCGCCCCGTCGCAAGGACCGAGTGACAAGGAAGCCAGACCATGACGCACCCCGGAGCCACGGCCGCCGCACTCGCCTGCTGCGCGACGCTCGCGGCCGCGCTGAGCGGCTGTACGAGCGACGACGCGGGAAAGCCGTCCACGGCTACGACAGCGACTACGGCTACGACAGCGGCGGCGACCGCGACGGCGACGGCGACGGTTACGGTGACCGAGCCCGGCACCGAGGCCCCGGCCACCGCGGCCTCCACCGCCCCCGCAGCCGCCACGGGCACCCGATGCCACACTTCCGAGCTGCGGGCATCCATCGGCCCCGACCACCCCGGAGCCGGCCAGGAGAACTTCGCCGTCGTCCTCACCAACGGCTCCCGCCGCACCTGCACGGTGTACGGCTACCCGGGCCTCGCGTTCGTCGACAGCGCCGGAGACGCGGTCACCCCGAACCCCGAGCGGAGCGGCGCGCAGGAGGCCCGGAAGGTGGCGCTCGCCCCCGGGGCCAGTGCCTGGTCCGCGCTGACCTTCGCCAACCCGGCGCTCACCGGGGTCACCACCGTGACGCCGGCCGCCGTGCTCGTCACCCCGCCCGACGAGACCGCGTCGATCAGGGTCGCGTGGACCGGCGGGAAGGTCTCCAACACGGGGAAGGCGTCGGTGCCGCGGGTGAGCCCCGTCGCGCCCGGCAACGGCAGCTGAATCCCGTCGATCCGGCGCCGTCCCCCCATGCACGACTCCTACCTCTTGGCCCCCGTCTGGTCTACTGAGCGAGCCCCGGAAGAGCGGCGGCATGGCGGGGACGAAGGGGGAGCGGGGCTCATGAGCGGTGCGGGTGTGCCCGAGGGCGAAGGGGCCGTTCCGGTCCTGGCCGGGCGGGATGCGCACATCGCGGTCATCGGGGCGGCGCTGGCGGAGATCCGCTCCACCGGGGCATCGGTCCTGTTGCGCGGCGATCCCGGCATGGGCAAGACCGCGCTGCTGGAGGTGGCTGAAGCGGCGGCTCGCCGCGCAGGTCTGCGCGTGCTGCGGATGACCGGTGCCGAGGCGGAGTCGGGGCTGCCGTTCGCCGCGCTGCACCAGGTCCTGTGGCCGCTGCTCGACGACGCCCAGGTGGCCCTGACGGAGGACCAGCGCGCGGCGCTGGAACGGGCGTTGGGGCTGCGCGAGGGTAAACCCCCCGAGGGGTTCACCGTCGCCGGCGCCGCCCTGACCCTGCTCGCCCATGCCGCGGCCCGTCGGCCTCTCGTCCTCCTCCTGGACGACCTCCAGTGGGCGGATCCGTCCAGCACCGCCGTGTTCGGGTACGTCCGCCTGCACCTGGCCCCGCTGCCCGTCGTCATCATCGCGGCCACGCGGTTCACGGGAGCCGTGAGCCGGCGCGATCCCGACGACACCGAAGGACTGCCCGGCCGCCTGCTCGACCTGGAACCCCTCGACGAACGCCAAGCGGAACTGCTCCTCGGTGCCCTCCACCCCCGACTCCCCGACGGGGCACACCACCGCGTGCTGCGCGCCGCGGGCGGCAACCCCCTCGCGCTGCACGAGTTTTCGGCACAGGTGCGCGAGGCGGCGCTGGACGGCCCCGCTCACCTGGAGGGACCCCCGCCCACCCCGTTCGCCGACCCCTTCGACGAACTCCCCCTGAGCGAACGCCTCGGCCGCCTCTACGAAGACCGCCTCCGCGCCCTCCCCGCCCCCGTCCGCCATCTCCTCCTGGTCGCGTCCCTCGGCGGCTCCTTCGCCCAACGCGTCACCGTGCTGCGGGAGTTGGCCGACCGTGACCCCGACACCAGCTGGGCGGAGTTCCAGGACCGCACAGCCGCCGCCGGCCTGGCGTACACCGACCCGGCCTCGGGCCACCTGTCCTTCCACCACCCGCTCGTCCGGGCCGGTGTCGCCCACATCGCCGCGCCCGCCGAACGCCGGGCCGCGCACCGCCTGCTCGCCGACGCCCTGCCCGACAGCAGCTCGCAGCGGATCGTCCACCTCGCCGCCGCGGCCATCGGCACCGACAGCGAACTCGCCGTGCTGGTCCAGGACGAGGCGGACCGGATGGCCGCGCAGGGCGCCGACGCCGAAGCGGCCCGGATGATGGCGCGGGCGGCCGGGATCAGCCCGGACCCGGTGAGCCGGACGGCGAGGTTCGTCACCGCCGCCATGATGGCGGTGCGGGGCGGACGCCTGCGCCTCGCCGCCGAACTCGTCGCCCAAGCCGAGACCGAGGCCCGCCCGGGACAGCCGGAGCCCGCCGCCGTGTACGCCTTCGTCGTCGCCTGCACCCGGCTGCAACTCGACGGTGATCCGATGCCGGCCATCGAGCTCCTGCCCCAGGCGCTGGACCTGCTCTCCTCACCCGCGGCGGTCGAGCAGCGCGCGGCCCTGCTCGACCGCGTCCTCTTCCTGCTCCTCGTCGTCGCCGTGTGCACCGGAAACGAGCAGGCGTGGGCCGTCACCGAACACCCCCTGGCGGACACCTCCGAACTCGCGGTGCTGTGCCGGCGCGCCTGGGCGGGCCCCTCCGATACCGCCGACGATGTGCCGCTCCGGCTGCGGGAGGCGGTCGCCGCACTGCCCGAGGACCAGGAGACCGCCGCCGCCTGGCTCCTGCTGTGGACGGCCGCCGCCGTCGACGCGGTCGGGGAGCAGCGCGAGCTGTGGAGCCGGTTCGCGCGCCGTCATGCGTACGCGACTCAGGCGTTCCTCGACGTCGTCCGGGCCCACGACGACTTCCTGCACGGCCGCTGGGACGCATCCCTCGCCGCCTCCCGGCAGGGCGCCGAGATCGCCGCCGGCTGCGGCCACCGGTTCACCGAGATGCTGTTCCTGCAGAACGTGGCCGAGGTCCTCGCCGCCCGCGGCGACCGCGCCGGACTCGCCGAGCTGGAGCCGGTCCTCGGCACGGCGGCCCGTGAGCGGCACATGCGTCCACTCGCGGAGCGGCTGACGGGGCTGAAGGTACTCACCGCCCTCGCCGACGGACGCGCGGAGGATGCCTGGCAGCACGCGCGGGTCCTCACCCCCTCCGGCGCCGTACCGCCCCGTACTCCCTGGTTCCATCTCTCGCTCGTCGACTGGGTGCAGGCCGCCGTCGACAGCGGGCGGCGGGCCGAGGTGCCGTGCCACCTCAAGGCCGTCAGGGCGGCCGGGATCGACCGGGTCTCGTCCCACCACGCCTTCCTCGTCGCCGTCGCCGAGGCCATCGCCACCGACGACGAGGACGAGAGGGAAGAGCGGTACGCGGTCGTGTACGCCCACCCCGGCGCCGGCACCTGGCCCTTTCCGCTGGCCCGCGCCCACCTGGCCCACGGTGTGGCACTGCGGCGACAGGGCCGGGGCGATGCCGCGACCGGTCACCTCGAAGCAGCGCTCACCGCCTTCACTCGCCTCGGCGCCACCCCCTGGGCCGACCGGGCGTCCCGCGAAGTCGCCGCGTTGACCGAGGCCCCGGCCCATCCTGTGCTCTCCGCCCAGGAGTTGCGCATCGCCGAACTCGCCGCCGAGGGCCTGACCAACCGTCAGATCGGTGACCGGCTCGGACTGTCACCCCGTACCGTCGGCGCCCATCTCTACAAGATCTTCCCCAAGCTGGGCATCACGACCCGGGCCGGAGTGGCCCTTGCTCTGGCGGAGCCGCCAGAGCCCGGGCCAGAGCGGCCCGGGAGGTGATCCCCAGTTTCGGGAAGATGCGGTAGAGGGCCGCGCCGACCGTACGGGGAGAGAGCTTCAGTGCCGCGCCGACCTCCTTGTTCGTGAGGCCGGTGGCCACCAGGCGGGCGATGCGGAGCTCCTGGGCCGTGAGCGGGCAGGCGGGCGCCGCCGGGTCCGGAAGGAGGCCCACCGCACGCAGTTCGTCCTGGCACCGCTGCTCCCAGGGCGTGGCCCGCAGCTCGCGGAAGGTGCGGAAGGCGGTGTGCAGCAGCTCGTCCGCCTCCGCCCGCCGGCCCCTCGCACAGAGCCGGGAACCGTGGGCCAGCCGCAGCCGTGCCAGGTCGAAGACCCACCGGCCCGCGCCCGGCACCGCGTACGCCGCCGCGTAGGCCGCGTCCGCCGCGTCCGCCCCTTCGTCCTCGGCCACCAGCGCGGTGGCCGCCGCCAGCAGGAAGGCGTGGTGCCCCGAGATCTCGTCCATCCGCGCCGCCCGCCCGGCCGCGACAAGGGCGAGCGCCTCCGCCTGCCTGCCACAGCGCACGGCGGCCGCGACGAAGTCGAAGAACGGGAGGTGGAACCAGGACAGGTCGCCCGGCAGCTCGCCCGGCGTCATCATGCGGCGCAGCCGAGCGTACGACTCCTCGTACCGGCCGTGGGCGAGAGCGGCCAGGGCGTCGAGGTGGTCCAGGTGGTCGGTGACGAACCGCATCCGGGCCCGTGCGGCGATCGGTGCGATCCGCTGCCGTATCTCCCGCAGGCCCCGCTCGTCACCGCGGCCCGCCAGGAAGTACGCGTAGTAGTGCCGGAAGAGCAGGGCGTTGGTGTGATAGCCGAGTTCCTCGGCGGTGTCGGCCTCGCGCAGACAGTCCTCCGCCGCGTCCCAACGGCCGCGCAGGAACGCCTGGTGGCAGCGCGATTTGGCGACCGAGCCCTGAGTGGCGTACGCGTGCTCGCCGCTGAACAGACGCCACAGGTCCGGGTCGGCGCCGTCCACCGCCGCCGCGGCCCACAGCAGCAGCCAGGCGGCGCCTGTCTCCCGCCGGGCCGTCATACGCGTCACCATGGCCCGCAGCTCCGCCTCCGCGCCGTGCGCCGTGCGCGGCGGGTCCGCCCAGGCGCGGTGGCACAGACGGGCGGCCGGGGAGACACGTTCACGGTGCCGCTCCAGGGTCTCCCAGCCTCGGGGGTCGCCGGTGTACGCGGACGCCAGCAGCAGCTTGAAGAACATCTGCTCGACGAGGTCGCCGTGGACCGGCGCGTCCGGGGCGCCCGGGGCGGTGAGCGCGGCCAGGGCCGCCGGCAGCAGGGAGAAGGTGGACGCGAAGTCGACGTGGTGGCTCTGGTCGACGTACACGACCGCGTAGGCGAACAGCGGGGCGACGTCCTGCGGTACGGGGCCCCGCTTCAGCTCCTCCACCAGCCGGGCGGCGTACGCCAGCCGGCCGCCGCGGGCCGACATCACGGCCGCCCAGGTCAGCCGGCGGGCCCGCGCCTCGGGGTCGACGCTGAGGGCCGCCGCGCGGTCAAGGAGCAGAGCCCCTTCCGCGTCGCCGCCGCGCAGCGCGATACGGGTGCCGGCCTCCTGGAGCCGTGCGGCCAGCGGTTCGGCGGGCCCCTCGGCGGCCGACGCCTCGTGCACGAGCCGGCGCGGGTCGTCCTCCCGCAGCCGCCCCGCCAGCGTCCGGTGCGCCGCCCGCAACTCCGGCTCCGCGGCGGAGGCGATCACCGCGCTCCGTACCAGCGGATGCCGGAACACCAGCCGCCCGGCCTGATCGAGACTGGCCAGCCCGGCGGCCTCGATGTGGCCGAGGAGGTGTTCCGTACGGCCGGGACAGGGATCCGGTTCCGTGCTGGTGCCGTCGGCGGCGGAGCCCGGCCCGAAGACCGCCTCCCCGATGGTCCCGTCGGCGCTGTCGAGCGCGGTGAGGAGGAGCAGCCGGGCCGCGTCCGCGGGGAGCGCGCGCAGGCGTCGTACGAACAGCGCTTCCAGGCGTTGTCCCAGGGGGAGTTGCTCGGGCAGGGGCGCGATGCCCTGGCGGTGTTCGGTGGCCAGCTGGCCGGGGAGTTCGGCCAGGGCCAGGGGGTTGCCCGCGGCCTCGGCGACGACCCGCTGGGCGGTGGCGGCGGCCAGGGCGGGGTGCCAGCGGCTGAGGAGGGTGCGGGAGTCGTCGCCCGAGAGGGCCTCCACATCCACCGGGAGCGCGGGCCAGCCGTCGAGGGCGGGGCCGCCGGGGCGGCTGGTGCAGACCATGACCGTGCGCAGGTCGGTGAGGCGCTGATGGAGGAAGAGGAAGACGGCGGCGCTGGAGGAGTCCACCCAGTGCAGGTCGTCCACGAGGATGAGCACGGGGCGCCGGCGCGCCTCCTTCGCGAGCAGCGCCAGCGCGGACGCGCCGACCATGAAACCGCCCGAGGGAAGGCCGTCGCGCAGCCCCAACGCCCGTTCCAGGGCGGCCCGTTGCGGTGGCGGCAGGGCGCGCGAGTTGCCCAGCAGGGGGCCGAGCACCTGGTGCAGCGCGCCGAAGGCGATGCCGACCTCCGCCTCGCTGCCCCCCGCCCGCAGCACGGTGAAGCCGCTGCGCTCGGCCCGCGCGGCCGTCCAGTCCAGCAGCGCGGTCTTCCCGATCCCGGCCTCACCGCGCAGCACCATCGCCGAGCCGCCCGCCGCGGACCGTGCCCTCTCCAGGGACCGCTCCAGCAGTGTGCGCTCCCGCTGCCGACCGACCAGTGCCGTGTCGTCGTCCCGGCCGCTCCTCACGGTCCCCCCCCCCACGTCGTACACGTCAGACAAGAAGGGTGCCATGACCTCGATGGCCCGAGCGCGCACGGTTCTTGACTCTGCCCGCACGGATCGCCGCACCGCCTTCTGCTTCCCCCGCGAGCAGCCGAGGCTGGAACCCATGGACTCGACACCCGCACCCGCCCGCCTCACCACCACCGGCACCACGCTCGGCTTCCTGTGGATGGGCACGGTACGGGGCACGGCACAGGGTTACGTCTGTGAGCCGGGTGACGAGATGGCCGAACCGCATCTGCTGCTGGGCGTCCACACCTCCGGTACTGCGTCCCTGGTCCGCCGAGGGGTGTCTCAGCCCTGCCGGGCCGGGGACCTCTTCGTGTGCGAGGGCGGCGAGCCTTTCGCCCTCCACCGGCAAGAGGCCGCGGACTTCGAGCTGCATCTGGTGCGGATCCCGAGGCGGGCCATGGCGCTCACCGACGGCCAGGCGCGGGACCTCGGGCGGCGGGCGCCGTTCGCCGACGGGGCCGTTGCGCCGCTGCTCGTCCCCTTCGTACGGGGGCTCGCCGACGCACCCGCGTACGCGCCGGCGACGGCAGTGCATCTGGCGGGCAGCGTGGCCGAGCTGGTGGCGCTGCTGGCCGTCGAGGACATCGACTCCGGGCCGCGGGACGGCGGCGCCGAGCGCGGTCAGCTGGTGCGGGGGATACGCGCCCACGTCGACGGGCGGCTGTGGGACCGGGAGCTGACGCCGGGCGCCGTCGCCGCGGCCCAGCACATCTCCCTCCGCTACCTCCACAAGCTCTTCGAGGGACACGGCAGCACGATCGGCCGCTGGATCCAGCACCGCCGCCTGGAGGAGGCACGCCGGGAACTGGCCCGTCCGGGGCTGTACGACACCACGGTGGCCGCGGTCGCCCGACGCTGGGGCTTCGCCAGCGCGACCCACTTCAGCCGCGCCTTCCGCGCGGCGTACGGCGTACCGCCGAGCGACTGGCGCGAGGAACGGACGCGCTCGTTGTCGTAGACGGGCTGGGGTCTGCGCTAACGGTGTGCCGTTCAGCGATTGGTGGGGGGATCGGATGTGCCCATTGTCGTAGGCCGGCCGTGGCCTGCGCGCGTGTTGGGTGCCCGGCGGCCGACGGGAGCCGGATGTGCCCCGCTGTCCCGGGGGCCGCCCCGCACGGCGGACCGCCCGGCGGTCGGCGCGACGACCGGGCCCGCCCGTCGCCCCCTAGGAGACCGGGGGCTGCTCGGTCGTGTGGGTGCGGACCCGGCGGCGCCACTCCTGCGGGGACTGTCCGTAGACGGCCTTGAAGGAGCGGCTGAAGTGGGCGGCATTGCGGAAGCCCCAGCGGGCGGCCACCACGGCGATGGACTGGCTCACCCGGGCGCGGCGGACGAGTTCACGGGCGCACTCCTCCACGCGGCGGCGCAGAATGAGCCGGCCCACGGAGACGCCCTCGTCCTCGAAGAGGCGGTAGAGGTAGCGGACCGAGATGAGGTGCGCGGCGGCGATGCGCTCGGCGGACAGCTCGGGGTCGTCGAGATGGCGGTCGATGTACTCACGGATGGTGAGGACGAGTTGGTGGCGTCCGGCCCGGCGGTCCGCCTCCTCGTCCTTGTCCTCGGTGAGTTCGTGGACCAGGGCGGCCACCAGCTCGGTGACGATGCCCCCGAGCCGCTCTCCCACCGCGGGGGGCGTCCGGGAGGCCGACTCGTCGAGGTTGTGGAGGAGGGGGGCCAGCAGCGCGGCCACCCCGTCCGTAGGCGGGAGGGCGCGGGCGGTGACGGTGCGCAGGGCGGTGTCGGGGACGTGCAGGGCGTGGGCGGGGAGGCGGAAGAGCAGCAGCCGGGACGGGGCCTCCCGGTCGATGTCGGCTCTGAAGGGCCGGCGCAGGTCGATCAGCGCCAGCTGCCCGCTCTCCACGCGCGTACCGCGGCCGTCCTGGACCAGATGCACGGCACCGTCGCCGGGGACCAGCACGGCGATCGCGTCCCCGGCTCCCGCGTACCGGACGAGGGAGCCCGGCTCACAGACGGTCAGGCGCAGGTAGCCGAAGTGATGCACGGACGCGGAACCGGCGGGCGCCGGCTGTTCGACTCCAGACAGAGTGCTCATGATGACTCCCCCCAGTCCCTTTCACGCCCCATGGCACAAGCCTGTGACGACGGCATCGGGCGGCGTTAGGTCATATGACTGCACGCCCTGTGCGAGCCGGCCTGGAACTGTGCACTCAGCGGCACAAGGCGAGTACGCCCACCTCACCCGTATGCTGTCGACGGCCCCTAGGGTGGATACCGCGTGCCGACAGAGCCGCCCCTTCGCACGGCCCGTGACCGCCCCCGCAGGAGTTCCCTTGGCCGAAGACCCGCCGCCCCCGCGGTCTGCGCCCGTCCTCGAACGGCAGGCCCGGGCCTTCGCCGAGGCGCACAGCTGCCCTTCCTCCGGGAACGGCGACGCGGCCCTGGCCAGAGCACGTATGGCGGCCCTCTGGAACGGCGACGGCCGGGACGAGCCCGACGTCGAGGAGGAGTGGCTCGCCCTGCCGGGCAGCGACAGCCGCCGGATCCGGGTACGCATCCTCCGCCCCGCCGGCAGCGACAAGCCGCTGCCGGTAGTGCTCTACCTGCACGGGCTCGGCTGGATGCTGACGGACGCGTACGCGCACCGGAACCTGGTGACGGACCTCGTCCTCGGGACGGACGCCGCCGTGGTCGTCCCCGAGTACGAGGTACCGGCGGACGGACGGCACCCGGGCGCCGTCGAGCGGGCGCACACCGTCGCCCGGTGGATCGCCCGCAACGGCGCGCAGTGCGGTCTCGACGGCAGCCGGATGGCGGTCGTCGGAGTCAGCGCCGGCGCCCATCACGCTGCCGCCCTCACTCTCGTGACGCTGGAGTGCGGCGGGCCGGGCTTCCGCCACCAGGTGCTGGTCTGCCCGGTGACGGACGCGGCGATGGACACCCCGTCCTACCGCGAGTTCGCCGACGGGTATTTCCTGAGCCGCGCCGTCATGTCCGAGTACTGGCAGCAGTACGCGCCGGATCCGAAGACCCGTGGGCTTGACATCGTTTCCCCTCTGCGCGCACCCGCACGCCGGCTACGGGGCCTGCCACCGGCGCTTGTCCTCACCGCCGAGGCCGACGTGGTCCGCGACGAGGGGGAGGCGTACGCGGCGCACCTCAGGGAGGCCGACGTCCCGGTCGCCTCAGTCCGTTACCACGGCACGATCCACGGATTCGTCCTGTTCGACTTCCTCCGCGACACATACGCCTCCCAGGCGGCCCGGGTCCAGATGACGGACACCCTGCACGCCGCCCTGCACACGGCCTGACAGCCGGACGACCCTGGCGGGCGCACCGTCCAGCAGACCGAGGTCCTGGTCCTACAGGGCGATCACCAGCGCGGTCTCCGGCAGCGCCCGGCACAGCGCGGCCAGGAGCGTCTCGGCGGTGGGGCGGTCCAGGCCGGCCACGGGCTCGTCGAGCAGCAGGACCCGAGGACGCCGCAGTACGGCCCGTGCCGTGGCGAGGCGCCTGCGCTGCCCCTGCGACAGCAGCCGCCCGCCCGGGCCCACCGCCGTGTCCAGCGGCAGCCCCGACAGGCCGACCACCTCCAGCGCGGCCCGCAGCGCGGCGGCCTCGGCCGACGGTGCCGCCTGGCGGAGGTCGGCCGCGACCCTGTCGTCGGCCGGCCAGTCGTCGGCCTCGACGAGGGTGACCGTCTCGGCGACGGTCCGGGCGGGCAGATCGTGCGGACGGGGCGTCAGACCGGCGGTGCCGCGAGGCAGCCGCGCAGGGTCACCTGGGTGTCCAGCAAGGCCCGGTGGTCGAGCAGGCGTTCGGTATATCGCAGACCGGTAAGCGGCAGCCACGAATGGGCACTGACGGGCAAGTTCCGCTGCACGGACAGGCACCGGCACTGTCCAGCCGGTGCCTACATTCCCGGTGTCAACACAGTTCGCCGGAACGAAGAGGCGCCCATGCAGTTCGGAATCTTCTCGGTGGGGGACGTCACCCCCGACCCGACCAACGGCAGTACCCCCTCGGAGCGTCAGCGCATCAAGGCGATGGTCGCCATCGCGCTGAAGGCGGAGGAGGTCGGCCTGGACGTCTTCGCGACCGGCGAGCACCACAACCCGCCGTTCGTGCCCTCGTCACCGACCACGATGCTCGGCTACATCGCCGCCCGCACCGAGAAACTCATCCTCTCCACCGCGACGACGCTGATCACCACCAACGACCCGGTGAAGATCGCCGAGGACTACGCGATGCTCCAGCACCTGGCCGACGGCCGGGTGGACCTGATGATGGGGCGCGGCAACACCGGCCCGGTCTACCCCTGGTTCGGGCAGGACATCCGGCAGGGCATCAACCTCGCCAAGGAGAACTACGCGTTGCTGCGCCGGTTGTGGCGCGAGGACGTCGTGAACTGGGAGGGCAAGTTCCGCACGCCGTTGCAGGGGTTCACCTCGACGCCCCGGCCGCTGGACGGCGTACCGCCGTTCGTCTGGCACGGCTCGATCCGCTCGCCCGAGATCGCCGAGCAGGCCGCGTACTACGGCGACGGCTTCTTCCACAACAACATCTTCTGGCCCGCCGACCACACCCGGCGGATGGTCGAGCTGTACCGGCGCAGGTACGCCCACCACGGTCACGGCCGTCCCGAGCAGGCCATCGTGGGCCTGGGGGGACAGGTGTTCATGCGCCGCAACTCGCAGGACGCCGTACGGGAGTTCCGCCCGTACTTCGACAACGCGCCGGTGTACGGTCACGGGCCCTCGCTGGAGGAGTTCACCGAGCAGACCCCGCTGACCGTCGGCTCCCCGCAGCAGGTCATCGAGCGGACGCTGTCCTTCCGTGAGACCGTCGGCGATTACCAGCGGCAGCTGTTTCTGATGGACCACGCCGGACTGCCGCTGAAGACCGTGCTGGAGCAGCTGGACCTCCTCGGCGAGGAGGTCGTACCGGTGCTGCGCAAGGAGTTCGCGATCGGCCGCCCGGCCGATGTGCCGGACGCGCCCACCCACGCGTCCCTGCGGACCGCGCCGGAGGTGACGGCCGCGTGAAGCTCGTCGCCGTCTCGGCGGGGCTGAGCACCCCGTCGTCCACCCGCCTGCTCGCCGACCGGCTTGCCGAGGCCGCCCGCGCCGACCTGGCCGCTGAGGGCCACGGCGTCCAGACCGAGGTCATCGAGCTGCGCGAGCTGGCCGTCGCCGTCGCCAACCATCTCGTGACCGGCTTCCCGCCGCCCCAACTTGCCGCCGCGATCGACGCGGTGACGGGCGCGGACGGTCTGATCGCCGTGACGCCCGTGTTCACCGCCTCCTACAGCGGGCTGTTCAAGTCCTTCTTCGACCTGATCGACCCGGACGCCCTCACCGGCACGCCGGTGTTGATCGCGGCCACGGGAGGCACAGCCCGGCACTCCCTCGTCCTGGAGCACTCCCTGCGTCCGCTCTTCGCCTACCTGCGCGCCGCCGTCGTATCCACCGCGGTGTACGCGGCGTCCGAGGACTGGGGATCGGGCGGTGACGACTACACCGAGGGCCTGCCCGCACGCATCCAGCGGGCGGGCGGCGAACTGGCCGCCGCCATGGCGGCTCGCCCGGCGTCGTCGGAGACGACGCCCGACGACGACATCACCGCCCTCGAACGGCAGCTTTCTGACCTGCGCTTCGACTGAGCCGCCCGTCGTCGCTCAGCGGCAGGTCACGCCGGCGCCGCCAGCGGCGCCGGCGAGTGAGGCGCGGTCCCGGTGCCGGCTCAGGCCGCCGCAGTCTGCCATTCGCGGGGTGTCATGCCGTACGCGCTGCGGAAGACACGGCTGAAGTGGCTGGGGCTCGCGAAGCCCCAGCGGCGGGCGACCGCCGCCACCGTGGTGGGCTTGTCCGTGGCCCGGGAGAGGTCCAGCCGGCACCGCTCCAGGCGCTGCCGCTGGATCCAGCGGCTCACGGTGGTCTCCTCGTGCTCGAACAGTTTGTGGAGATAGCGGACCGACACGTGGTGGGCGGCCGCGATCATCTCGGGCGACAGGCGGGGATCGGCCAGATTCCGTGCGATGTACTCCTTGATCAGCGCCAGCATGCCCGAGGCCGATTCCGGCGCGTGCGGGTTCAGCGCTCCGGACCGCTCCTGGACGAGCATCGCCAGCAGGTCCCTCGCGACGACGCCGAGTCTGGGCCCGACCGACGCGTCGTACGTCCCCATGCCCTGGGCCAGGCGGGTCACATACGTGGCCACCAGTCCGCTGCTGCCGTGGTCGCCGGAGAAGACGGTGGCCGTGAGCTTCCGTATGTCCTGCTCGGGCACTCCCAGAGCGCTGCGGGGCAGGTGTACGGCGGTGAAGGCGAAGTCGTCGGCCAGCTCCTTGCGGAAGGGGCGGCCGGAGTCGGACAGGGCGAACTCGCCGGGGCGCAGCAGCACCTGTCTGCCGTCCTGCTCCAGCGCCGCGGTTCCCCGGTGCTGGAAGGCCACGGTGACCCACTCCTCGCCGTCCCGGGCGATCAGGCGCGGACTGCGGGTGACCACCTGCGGGCCGGCCTGCACCACGGCCATCTGCAGAGAGCCGAGCCGCTCGCTCGCTATCGTCCCCGCGGACGGCTCCCGCTCCAGAAGATTCACCCGCAGCGGAATGAAGGTGTTCGAGACCGCCTCGTGCCAGCACTCGGCCCGCTGGCTCGGGGACAGCGACGTGGTCGAGAGGACTACAGGCACGGGGCCTCCTCCAAGGCTTCTGTGGATCAACTGTGTGCCAAGAACGATGACACCGGAGAGATCCGCGCCCGTCCAGGAAGAACGACGGGAAGAACTCCTGCTCCTCAGCGACCGCGCCGTGGGATCCCGGCCGCGTCGGGAGTGCGTAGGATCTCATCACCTGACGATCGGAGAAGCGGGAGCTGAGGTGACCACGCGTGCCCCGTCCCTGGGAACGCTGCTGCGTGGTCATCGGCACGCGGCGGGCCTGACCCTGGAGGAACTCGCCGACGCCGCCGGCGTCAGTGGCCGGGCGATCGGCGACATGGAGCGTGGCCGTGGCCTCGGTCCGCAAGCCCGCACCGTGGAAGCCCTCGCGGACGCCCTCGGACTCGCTCCGGCCGACCGAGCCGAACTGCTCGCGGCGGCCCGCGCGGGTCGTCGCCGCCCCAAGGACCCGGCGCCCGGACTGTGCGGTCTGCCTGGCAGCTGACCGAGCGCTGTGTCGACGGATGCTTCTTCGTCGACCCGCGCGGCCTGGACGCGGAGCCGGTCGCACCGCACTACGCCCTGCTGCGGCTCCTGAAGGCACTGGGCGTGGGCACGCGAGACATCCCGGCCGACACCGACGAGCGTCAGTCCCTGTACCGCCGGCTCCTCCGGGACAAGCGGGTCCTGTTCGTCCTGGACAACGCGGCCCACGAGACACAGGTGCGTCCCCTCCTGCCGGGTGCGGGACACGGCGCGGTCTGGATCACCAGCCGCCGCGCCCTGACCGGGATCGCGCACGCCAGAAGGCTAGCCCTCGCCCCGCTGCCCGCGGCCTCCGCGACCGGCATGCTCGGAGCGATCATCAGTACCCGGGAGGACACTCCGGCCCGCCTCGACGAAGCCGCCCTGAGTGAGATCGCCGAACAGTGCGGTCACCTCCCGCTGGCCCTGCGCATCGCCGGCAACCGGCTGCTCAGCCGCCCCGCGTGGAGCGCCCACGACCTGGCCGACCGGCTCGCCGCCGAAGAACTGCGGCTCGACCGGCTCACCGCGGGGGACCTGCACATCGAGTTCGGCGTTCGCCCTCTCCTACGCACAGCTCACCCCCGACCTCAGACTGCTGTTCCGGCGTCTCGCGCTGGTGCCGGGCCCCGACTTCGGCAGCGCGCTCGGCGCCGTACTGACCGGCCTGTCGCCGCGCCGGACCGAGCAGTCGCTGGACGAGCTCGTCGAACTCGGCCTGCTCATTCCCACCACGGGCGACCGGGCCGCCTTCCACGACCTGATCCGCCTCTACGCGGCCGATCGCCTACGGGACGAGGAGACCGCCGAGGACATCCGGGCCGCCCGGACCCGTATGAACGAATGGCTTCTGCACACGGCCCGCGCGGCCGGCCAGTGGTTCGAACCGGACCACACCCCGCCGCCCGGCACTTCGGCCGTGCCGCACAGCCGGCGCGCGGCCCGCGAGTGGCTGGAGGACGAAGGGGAGAACTGGTTCGCCGCGCTGCGGGACGCGGCAGCGCACGGCCGGCACACCATGGTGGTGGCCGTCGCCGAGTCCATGCACTGGTACGCGCACTGGGGAATCTTCTGGGGCCACTGGCCCGAGGTCTTCGCCCTGTCGGCGACCGCCGCCCGAGAACTCGGCGACCCACGCACCGAGGCCGCGCAACTGAACCAGCTGGCCTGGTCCCTCCAACTGTTCCTGGGGGACTCGGCGGCCTCCGAGCGACGGGCGCTTCAGGCCGAGCGACTGGCAGGGCAGGCCGGTGACCAGGTGCAGCAGGCGTGGGCACTGGCCCACGCCGCGCACGCCGCGGCCGCCAAGGAACGCTTCGAGGACGCACTGGCCTACGGCGACGGGGCGGTCGAGCTGTTCGAGCGGGAGGACGACAAGGCCGGCCGCGCTCAGGCGCTGCTCGGCACCGCCCACGATCTGCTGGCCCTCGCCCGGCCCCGGGAAGCCCTCGACCGGCTGCGGCAACTCCCCGCGCTCGTGACGGACCCCGCTCGGCACCGGACCGGCACATCGCGGACTACCTCGCGGCGAACACCTGGCGCGCCATCGGCATCACCCACGCCCGCCTCGGCGACTGGGCGGAATCCGCCTCCGCCTTCCAGGCCCTGATCCTCCACGGACTCGCCCAAGCCCTTCACCACCAACAGGAGTTCACGGAGGCCCGCAGGACCCTGGCGGAGGCCCGGGACCTGTTCAACGCCGTGGGAAGCATCGCCAAGGCGACCGAGGCGGAGGAGCTGCTGACGGACTGGAGCCCGGACGGGCGGGCGTAGTTCAGCCCAGCTCCGTGTGCAGCCACTTCAGGACCTTTGGGGTCACCGGATCGGTGATGTCGTCGAACTCCCCATGCCTCTTCAGGAACTTGGCCACGTACGGGCACACCGGCACCACGCGCTTTCCCGCGGCGCGCGTGTCGGTGAGGGCCTCATGGACCAGCCGCGAGGCCAGCCCCTGTCCGGCGAAGGCGTCGTCGACCTCCGTGTGGTAGAAGACCCGCTGGTCCGCCCGGTCGCGATACGCGGTCAGTCCGGCGAGCTGTCCGCCGACCAGGATCTCGTAACGGTGCCGGGCGTCGGCCCGCTCGACGGTCGGGGCGGTGGAGGGCTGGCTCATGGGGTTCCTTTCGGGGGATCGTCCACCGGGACCACGGGGCCCGAGGACGCGTCGAAGGCATGGGTGACCTCGGGCTGTGTGCCCGGGACGAGGAGGCTGCGGGCCTGGTCCTCGCGCCGGCGGTCGGCGAGGGTCAGTCGGTGCTCGTGCTGGGCGAGGTGCTCGGACCAGGAGGCGACGAGGTAATTCTCGATGAAATGGCCGGGATCCTGGCCGTCCTGGTAGAGGCCCCAGGTAAGGGCTCCGGTGCGGCGTCGGGAACGGGCGACGTGCGCCATGCGCTCGGTGAAGACGGGGCCGTCTTCGGGGGCGACCCGGTACGAGACCGTGACCTGCACCGGGCCGTCGGAGGGTCCGGGCTCGAAGACGAGGGGTGGGGCCGGCCAGTGCCGGGACGGGGACGGGTCGACGCCCTCCGTCCCGTGCAGCGGCCGGTGCCGCACGCTGAGGGCGCTGAGCAGCAGCAACACGCTTGCTGTGAGGAGGGGGATGGTCAGTCCGAGCCGCTCGGCCAGGGCGCCCCACAGCGGGGCCGTCAGCGCCTGGCCGCCCTGGAACACCAGCAGGTACACGGCGAGGCCACGCGCCCGGACCCAGCCCGGAAGCCGCCTCTGCATGGCCGAGTTCAGGGTGGACAGGACCGCGATCCACGCCACCCCGGCGAACAGCAGGGAAACCGCCACCGGCCACGTGTTCCGTACGGTGGCGAGTACCACCAGGACACCCGCGAAGACGAGGGCGCCGCAGGCGAGCGTGCCGTTGGCGCCGAGCACCCGGTTGACGCGGGGCAGGACGAAGGCGCCCGCCACCGCTCCGGCGCCGACCGCGCCGAGCAGCAGCCCGTAGCCGCCCGGACCGAGGTGGAGCGAGCGGCTCGCGACGAGCGGCAGCAGCGACCACAGGGCGCCGCCGCCGGGGATGAACAGGGCCGTGCGCAGGAGGATCCGGCGGACACCCGGCGCGTACCACACGTAACGGCGGCCCGCGTCAAGAGCACTCAGCAGCTTCTCGCCGCCGGGAACGGGAACGGCCGTCGGCGAACGCCGCCACAGCAGCAGGACTGCGGCGATGCCGAGGTAGGAAGCGGCGTTGAAGGCGAAGACCCAGCCCGGGCCGGCCCACGCCACCAGCACTCCGCCCACCGCGGGCCCGACCGCGCGGGCGAGATTCATGTTCACGGCGCCCAGCGCGGCGGCCTGCCCCAGCTGACGGCGTTCCACCAGCTCCGGCTGGATCGCCTGCCAGGCCGGCCCCATCAACGCCGTACCGCATCCCAGCAGGAAGGTGAGGACGAGCAGCAGCACGGGAGTGAGCGCGTCCAGGAACGCCAGCACGGCCAGCGTGCCCGACACCGCCAGCATGGCCACCTGCGCGGCCAGCAGCACCCCGCGACGGTCGAACCGGTCGGCGACCACGCCCGAAGGCAGGGCGAGCAGCATGACGGGCAGGCTGGAGGCCGTCTGCACGAGCGTCATCAGGGCCGCGTCGTGCCCGATCAGGAGCCACTGGGCGCCCACCATCTGCATCCAGCTGCCGATGTTGGAGACCAACTGGGCGATCCACAGCGCCCGGAAGACCCGGGCCCCGAGGGGAGCCCAGGCCGAGTCCGGCTTCAGGGACGGTGTGTTCACGGCTCAGGACCGCGGCCGGTGCCAGTCGGCGTCGGTGACCGACAGCCGGTGCGTGGTCAGCGAGACCGCCGCGAGCAGCACCAGCGTGAGGGTCAGCGCGAGCACGAGGTGGCCGTTCAGGACCAGCCAGGCTCCGACGAGCGCGCCGAGGAACATGGCGAGGACGGAGAGGATACGGCGGCCAGGGCGCGGCGCCTGGCCGCCGGCCGCGGGGGAGTCGGCGGCCAGGCCCGTCAGGGTGAGGGTCAGCACGGTCGTGGTGAGGTCCGGGACACCGAGGCGCCGCGCGGTCGCGTTCTGCAGACCCATCGCGAGCCCCAGGAACACGATGAGCGTGTACTGCACCCCGGTGCCGACCTTGCCGTCCGCCACCGCGGCCACCACGACGGTGACCGCGACCAGGAGCGTCTGCACGGCCGTCGCCGACCGCAGCAGGCGCCCGCGGTGCGTGGCGAACCGCGTGCCGAGCCTGCCCCCGGCGAGCGCGCCCGCCAGGAACGAGGCCATCGCCACGACGGAGGCGAGCGCGGACAGGCTCTCGTCGCCGCCCAGGGCGAACCCCAGGAAGACCACGTTGCCGGTCATGTTGGCGACGAGGACGTTCCCGAGCGCCAGAAAGCTCACGGCGTCGACCAGGCCGGTGACCGCCGTCAGGGTCAGCATCAGGGGAGGCAGCGGCCCGTGCTGGTCCCCGTCGCGGGGGACCAGCGTGCGGCCGGCGTCAGTCAGCAGCGCGCGCATACCGCGATCCCTCCGCCACATCGGCCGCCCGGTGCAGCACCGCGCGGGTGAGCAGTCCGCTCACCGGGCCCGCCACGATCGCGGCGGCGGCCACCCACACCGGCCAGGGCGTGATGCCCAGCGCGTGGTCCACGGACCAGCGTCCGGGCCCGGTGAGGGCCAGGGAGGCGGCGACGGCGACGAGAACCAGGGGGTATTCGTAGCCGTCGTTCTGTACCCACAGGCCCTTGTGCCACTTGACCGTGCCCGCGACCGTCATCACGCCCATCGCGGCCATCGCGGCCAGGGGCGTGAGTAGTCCGGCGGCCAGGAACAGGCCGGAACCGATCTGACTGGCGCCCGCGACGAGCGCGGTCAGCCGCCCGCCTCGGAAGCCGTCGCGACGGAACTCCTCGGTCCCGCCCGCCAAGCCGTTGCCGCCGAGCCGGAAGCTCACCTTCTGCACTCCGTGACCGGCGATGAGCAACCCCGCCACCAGCCGGAGGACCAAGAGTCCAGCGTCCATCGTGTTCCTGCCTGTTCCTGACTTTCGAAGGGGTGGATCAGCCGGCGGCGTGGGCGCCGATGACGGCCTGCGCGTAGACCACACCGAGGCCGTAGGCGCCGGCGTGCTCCTTGACGACCTCGGTCACCGGGACGTACGTCTCGGTGCGTGCCCAGTCGCGCTGGAGCTCCAGCAGCACCTGCACCCAGGTGACCGGGACGGCCCCGGCCTGGATCATCCGCTGGATCGCGTGCTCGTGGGCCTGCGGGCTGACACCGGCGGAGGCGTCGGTGACGACGTAGACCTCGTAGCCCTGGGCGAGGGCGGACAGCGTCGGCAGGACGACACAGACCTCGGTCCACAGACCGGCTATGACCAGCTTCTTACGGCCGGTCTCCTTGACCGCGTCGACGAAGTTGGTGTCCTCCCAGGCGTTCATCGTCGTGCGGTCGATGACCTTCTGGTCGGGGAAGACCGCGGCGAGCTGCGGCATGATCGGGCCCGAGAAGGACTCCGCGGCCACGGTGCTCAGCACGGTCGGCACCTCGAAGACCTTGGCGGCCTCCGCCAGCCCCACGGTGGCGTTCATGACCGCCTGACGGTCGCCGCTGCCGGCGGCGAAGAACATCTGCGGCTGGTGGTCCACGAACAGCACGGCGCAGTTGTCGGGCGTGAGCAGGTCGGGGCTCGGGGCGGCGGTGACCTCGGCGATGTTGACCATGATGGAAACCTCTCTGGGTAGGGTGATGCGGCTCAAGTGCCGCTGATATAGGGGAAGGTGAAGTCAGAGGGAGAAACAGGGATCGAACGGTGTGGCGCTGCCGTCCGTGGTGAGACCGCGGGCGATGCGCCACTGGCGGTGCTGCTCCGACTCGGCGATGGCCTCGCCGAGCCGCACCGCCTGGTGGGCGCCGGCGCTTTGGTAGCCGCCGAAGTGGGCCACCGGGCTCCAGCCGGGGCTGATGGGCGGCAGCTCCTCGTCGAGGCCCTCGTACTCGGCGGCGGCGTAGACGATCCGGCCGCCGGTCACCGTCAGCAGTGACTCGATGTGCGCGATGTCCGGCTCGGGCACGGTGAAGTAGTCGTCCGACAGCACCGCCAGGTCCGCGTAACAGCCCGGCCGCAGAACGCCCTTGACGTCTTCCTCACCGGTCAGCGCGGCGCCGGCGCGGGTGAACAGCGCGAGCGCCGTCTGCCGGTCGACGCGGTTCTCCGGCGGGCGCAGCGCCAGATCACCGACGGTACGGCCGCTGACCAGCCAGTGCAGGGCCACCCACGGGTTGTAGCTGGAGACGCGGGTGGCGTCGGTGCCGGCGGCCACGGTCAGGCCGCGGTCCAGCATGGCCCGGATCGGCGGGGCGTCGGCGGCGGCACCCGGGCCGTAGCGGCGCAGGAACGCCTCGCCCTGGAAGGAGAGCCGGTTCTGCACGGACATCGCGCCGCCGAGCGCGGCGATGCGGTCCAGGCTCTCCGGGGAGACCGTCTCGGCGTGGTCGAACAGCCAGCGGTTCCCGGCCGGGAAGAGCCCGTCCGCGGCGAGCCGCTCGAACACCGTGAGGTCCCGGCGGATGGTTTCGTCGTAGGTGGCGTGCAGCCGGAAGCCCCAGCCGTTCTCCATGAGGAGACGGACCGCCTTCTCGAATTCCACCTCGTAGTCCGGCGTGAGTTCCGGACGCGGCTCGGTGAAGTTCTCGAAGTCGGCGGCGGCCCAGGTGAGATTCTCACCCGCGCCGTTCAGGCGCAGCCATTCGTCCCCGTCCTCGGGGCTTGCCATTTCGATCCAGCGGGCGAGGTCGTCGATCTCCTGCCCCGGAGTCTGCGGGAAGAGGTGATAGGCGATACGCATCGACAACTGGCCTGCCTTGGCCAGTTCGATGACGGTGGCGTAATTGTCGGGGAAATTCTGGAATCCGCCCGCGGCGTCGATCGCCGAGGTCAGTCCGAACCGGTTCAACTCCCGCAGGAAATGACGCGTGGACGTCTTCTTGTCCTCGCCCTCCAGCACCGGCGCCTTGGCGAGGGTCGAGTACAGGATGAGCGCGCTGGGCGCGGCCAGCAGCATACCGGTCGGTTCCCCGTCCCTGCCGCGGACGATCTGACCGCCCTTGGGGTCGGGGGTGTTCTTGTCGTATCCGGCGGCCTTGAGGGCGGCCCGGTTGAGGATGGCCGACTGGTACAGGTGCAGGACGAACACGGGGGTGTCGGGGGCGGCGGCGTTCAGTTCGGCGACGGTGGGCAGTCTGCGCTCGGCGAACTGCTCGACGGACCAGCCGCCCACCACCCGTACCCACTGGCCCTTCGGCGTGCGCGCGGCCTGCTCACGCAGCATCGCAAGCCCCTGCCGCAGGCTGCGCACCCCGTCCCAGCGCAGCTCCAGTACGTAGTTGAGGCCCCCGCGGATCACGTGCAGGTGGGCGTCGTTGAGACCGGGGACCATCCGCCGGCCGAGCGCGTCGACGACCTTCGTGCCGGTGCCGATGTGCGGGGCCACGTCGTTGTCGTCACCGACGACCGCGATGACGCCGTCGCGGACGGCGAGGGCCTCGGCCTGCGGGCGTCTCGGGTCGCCGGTGTGGATCCGGGCGTTGCGGACGACGAGGTCCGCGGCCACCTCGGTGGCCTGCGGAACCAGCCCGCCGACCGGGATTGTCGACATCTCCTGAAACCCCTTCCGGGCCATCTGAATTCGGCTCCCCGCTTCTCGGAATTCCTTGGACTTCCCCGGGTGTCGGAGCCGCGATTGCTTCGCTCTCACGATAGGCACGGCGTGTGAGCGCCACTGGGCCAGCAGTGCACCGGAAATGGTCCGACAGTGCACTCCAGGTCCGTGCACTGTGGGCGCAGTGCTGATGCGCGCACGGGCAATTGCCGTCGGCCCCCGCGCCTTAGCGTCCGAGGTGGCACCGCCAGAAACGCACCCCTTTGAACATCAGGAGACGCCATGTCCCACACCGTCGAGCCGGTTCAGCCGGTACTGGAGCCCGCCGCGCAGGCGTTCGTGGAGGCGACCGCCAATCCGCCGTATCTGTTCGACCTGGCGCCGGCGGAGGGCCGTAAGGCCGTCGACGAGGTCCAGTCCGGCGACATCGCCAAGCCCGCGATCGACGAGGAGTGGATCAGCGTCTCCGGCGGCCCCACGGGCAGTGTGCGCGCCCGCATCGTCAAGCCCGCCGGTGCCACCGGCACGCTCCCGGTCATCATCTACATCCACGGCGCGGGCTGGGTGTTCGGCAACGCCCACACCCACGACCGCCTGGTGCGCGAGCTCGCGGTCGGCGCCGATGCCGCCGTGGTCTTCCCCGAGTACGACCTCTCGCCCGAGGTCCGCTACCCCGTCGCCATCGAGCAGAACTACGCGGTCGCCCGGTGGATCGTCGAGCAGGGCGCCACCAAGGACCTGGACGCGTCCCGCATCGCCGTGGCCGGTGACTCGGTCGGCGGCAACATGACCGCGGCGCTGACCCTGATGGCGAAGGAGCGCGGCGACGTCCCGCTGGTGCAGCAGGTGCTGTTCTACCCGGTCACCGACGCGAACTTCGACACACCCTCGTACCACCAGTTCGCCACCGGTTACTTCCTGCGCCGGGACGGCATGCAGTGGTTCTGGGACCAGTACACGACGGACGAGGCGGAGCGCGCGCAGATCACCGCCTCCCCGCTGCGGGCCACCACCGAGCAGCTCACCGGCCTGCCCCCGGCCCTGGTCATCACCGGTGAGGCGGATGTGCTGCGGGACGAGGGCGAGGCCTACGCCAACAAGCTGCGCGAGGCGGGCGTCCCCGTCACCTCGGTCCGCTTCCAGGGCATCATCCACGACTTCGTGATGCTCGACACCCTGCGTGAGACCCACGCCGCCGAGGCGGCCATCACGCTGGCCGCCGACACCCTGCACGCCGCCCTGCACACCGCCTGATCACAAGGAGACCCAGACATGAGCACCACCACTCCCACCGTCGTCCTCATCCACGGCGCGTTCGCCGACGCGGCCAGCTGGACCGGCGTCATCGAGGAACTGCAACGCCACGACATCCCGGTCATCGCCCCGCCGAACCCGCTGCGCGGTCTGGCCTCAGACGCCGCGTACGTCGCCTCCGTGGCCTCCCAGATCGACGGACCCGTCGTGCTGGTCGGCCACTCCTACGGCGGTGCGCTGATCACCGTCGCCGGCACCACGGAGAACGTCGTCGGGCTGGTCTACGTGGCCGCCTACGTCCTGGAGGAGGGCGAGAGCCTCGGCGAACTGCAGGGCAGCTTCCCGCTCTCCCCGCTGGTGAGCAACCTCAAGCAGTGGACGTACCCCGTCGCGGACGGCGACCCGGCCGTCGAGGTCACCATCGCCGCGGACGCCTTCCCCTCGGTCTTCGCCGCCGATGTGCCCGAGGACGTCACCAAGGTCCTGGCCGCGGCCCAGCGCCCGTTGGCCGCCGCCGCCTTCGAGGAGACGGCCTCCGCCGCCGCGTGGAAGACCAAGCCGTCCTGGGCGCTGATCGCTGGCGCCGACACCGCGATCAACCCCGAGGTGGAGCGCTTCGGCGCCAAGCGCGCGGGGGCGACGATCGTCGAGATCGAGGGCGCGTCGCACGCGGTCGCCGTCTCCCGGCCGAAGGAGGTCGCCGACCTGATCCGCGACGCGGTACGGGCGACGAGCTGACCAGAGGCACAACAGGTGCGCGGACGAACCCGATTCGTCCGCGCACCTGTTTCAACGCCGCACGCGCTCGCTCCGGTCGGCCACCGTGACCACGGCGACCAGGGCCGCCGCAGTCAGACCGGCGACCAGAGCGGGCGCGGGGGAGAAGGCAGCCGCCAGAACGGCGACCGCGACAGCGGGAAACGCGAGCTGTTCGACCCCGCTCCGCCGGTGCGGCCGTACCTGGATGGCCCATACGGTGATCAGGAAGACGGCCGCCGGCAGGGTGACCGCGAGCCCCGCGGCCGTCGGCGGGGCGCCGGAGCGTCGGGCGACGAGATGGGCGAATGCCGCGAGGCCCGCCCCCTCGGCCGCCGCCGAGGCGAAGATCAGATAGTGGCCGTACGCCCAGGTGAACCTCTTCCTGTGGGCCCGGTGCGTCGTGGCGAGCAGCGCGTGCGCGGGCCTGGCGAAGTACAGCCACCACATGGTGAAGACCATGAGCAGCCCGCCCGCCGCCAGCAGGTACAGCGCACCGGCGTCGTGATGGCGGTCGAAGCCGCCGCGGACCGCGGCCACGGCCGCGGCGATGGACTCGCCGAGAACGATGAGGGTGAACAGTTCGTAGCGCTCCGCGATGTGGTGTGGATGCCATGGGGTCATCCCGGCGGACTGCGCCCACACCGGGACAGAAAGCTCGGCGACGATCAGCCCGACGATGGCGGGCAGTTGGGCCGCTTCGGGCAGGAAGAGCAGCCCGACCCAGCCGATTTGACACACCATCACTCCGGTGGCGAAGCGCAGAGCCGTCCGCCGCCGGCCCGGGTCCGACCGTGCGGCCCGCAGCCACAGGGCGGCAAGGGCCGTACGCAGGACGACATATCCCAGCGTGATGGCGCGCAGATCCCCCTCCTGGAACGCCCGCGGCACACCGGCGGCGAGGATGAGCGAGCCCGTGATCTGGACCAGCACCGTCAGCCGGTACGGGACGTCGTCCGGGTCGTAGGCGGAGGCGAACCAGGTGAAGTTCATCCACGCCCACCAGATGGTGAAGAACACCAGCGCGAAGCGCAGCGTGCCGGTGAGGTGGTGGCCGTCGGTCACCGCCGTGCTCAGGCTCGCGGACGCCTGAGCCACCGCGATGACGAAGCACAGGTCGAAGAGGAGCTCCAACGACGTTGCCGTCCGGTGCGGCTCGCCGGGGTCCCGGCCCGGCATGGTGCCCAGCGCGCGCGTGCGCAGTGTGCTCGGCTTGTTCGGCTCGTTCAGCGAAGGGCTCCCAGAGCGGCTTCCACCGTGCGGTGGAAGGTGGGATAGGTGTAGATCATGTGCCTGAGGCGCGCGACGGGGACTTCCGCGTGGACGGCGACGTTCAGCCCGTACAACACCTCACCGCCCGCGGGCCCCGCCGAGGTCGCTCCGACGAGCACACCGCGGTCGGCGTCCTCGACCAGCTTGATGAACCCGTCGTTGCCCGGCCCGTGGATCCAGCCGCGTGTGGAGGAACTGATCGGCACCAGGCTGGTGCGCACCCGCAGACTCCGCTCGCGTGCCTGTCGTTCCGTGAGTCCCACAGCGGCGATCTCGGGGTCCGTGAAGGTGACCCGGGGCAGCGCCCGGTAATCGGCGTCGGGCCCGGAACGCCCGAGGATGTCCTGTACGGCGATCTCCGCCTGGTACATCGACACATGCGTGAAGCTGCCGTGGCCGGTGATGTCGCCGATCGCCCAGAGTCCGTCCCCGGCCCGCATCTGCCCGTCCGTGGGCACGGTGTGTGCCGAGGGGTCAAGGCCCGCCGTGTCGACGCCCAGCGCGGCCAGGTCGGCGCCTCGTCCGGTGGCGACGAGCAGCCGTTCGGCGCGCAGGGGCGCCTCGACGCCCTGCATGTGGACGGTGAAACCGGTCCCGTCGTGGCCGACCTTTCCGGCCCGGGCCGAGGTGAGGACGGTGACGCCGTCCTCCCGCAGCACCTTCGCGGCCAGCTCCCCGGCCTCGGGCTCCTCCTGGGAGAGCAGCCGGTCCTGCCCCTCCACCACGGTGACCGCGCATCGGAAGCGTGCGAAGACCTGGGCGAGTTCCACGCCGATCGCGCCGCCGCCGAGCACGATCAGCGAGGCCGGAAGCTCCTTGGCCGCCACCGCCTCGCGATTGGTCCAGTACGGCGTCGACGCCAGGCCCGGCACGGGAGGGATCCGGGGCTGGGAACCGGTAGCGAGAACCACGCCCCTCCGGGCCCGGATCGTGCGCTCGCCGACCGTCACCTGCCGGGGCCCGGTGAGCCGTCCCCTTCCGCGCACGAGCCGGCCGCCCTTCGCCGTGAAGCGGTCGGCGGCCACCTGGTCGTTCCAGTCGTCGGTGGCCTCGTCCCGGATACGTCCGGCGACCCGGCTCCAGTCGGGGGTCACCTCCGCCGCACCGGCGAGGAACGCCACCCGGCCCGCCTCCGCGAGCAGGTTTCCGGACCGGATCATCATCTTGCTGGGCACGCACCCCCAGTACGGGCATTCGCCGCCGACGAGTTCCGCCTCGACCCCGACCACGTCCAGCCCGGCCTCGGCCAGCGTGCCCGCGAGGAACTCGCCTCCGGGACCCAGCCCCAGGACAACCACGTCGACCACGTCGGCCTGCTCGCTCACGCTCATGCTTCTCCGTTCCTCGTGCCGTGCTCGGGACCCCGTCGTCCGCTCGTCCGCGAGGCTAGGCGGGTCGAAGCGCCGGGTCGTGTCCGTCAGTGCACGGGGGCTTGTCCGAGAACGAACGCGGCGCACTTCCGTGCGTTGCCGGGCACTTGCGTATGCGCTGCTGGTCAACGCGTCCGCCTCAGCCGCGTCTAGCGTCACCCGGGTCCACTGCCCAGACGCCAGGAGGCGGATCATGACCACTCATCCCCAGTACAGGAACAGCCAGCCTCGGCTGCATCAGAAGGGCGAGATCATCCAGGAGTTCGGGACCGTCAAGCAGTTCCCGCTCGGCCTGTCCTACGAGACACGCATGTACTCCTGCCAGCGCCTCAACAAGGTGCTGGCCGACACGCAGATCCTCTACGGCCTCTACAAGAAGCACCACTGGCTGATGCGTGGGGCGACCTTTTACCAGCTGCACCTGGTGCTGGACAAGCACGCGGGGGAACAGCTGGCACTCGTCGACGCTCTCGCCGAGCGGGTCCAGACCCTGGGCGGTGTCGCCCTGGGCGATCCCCGGCACGTCGCCGAGATCACGTCGGTCCCGCGGCCTCCGGACGGCGTGGAGGAGGTGCCCGCCATGCTCTCGCGGCTGTTGGAGGCACACGAGACCATCCTCATCGACGCCCATGACGCGGCTGGCCGCAGCGCGGAGTCGGGCGACGACGGCACCAACGACCTGCTCGTCTCCCAGGTGATCCGGACCGGCGAACTCCAGGCGTGGTTCCTTGCGGAACACCTGGTGGACACGCCTTTGGTCCGGGCCTGAAGTCGTCTGTGCCTGATGCCGTCTGTGCCTTTTGGCTTGGTTCGTGCCTGAACGCTCGTCCAACTAGGCGCGGCGCTCCGCGAGTTCGCCATCGACGCCGAGATCGGTCTCGACGTCGTACGACACGCGGTCGTGCCCCGCCGTGGGGTGGGCGATGTCGGTGCCGAGGTCGAAGGTGGCGGTTTCGACGGCCTCGGCGAGGGCTTCCTCCTCACGGCGCCGCACAGCCTGCTCGTGGTGCTCGGTGATCCGCTCCACGATGTCGTGGACGACGTGATGGTGGTGGCCCTGCTGGGATTCGCTCATGACCGCATCATTTGGCATATAAAGCACATTTCACAACGAATGGCGTGTGAATAGCCGGTGACGGGATGCCAGGTGAGAACGGGGCGTTGCTGTGCGGGAGTTCGGCGGGGCGCGGGGCGATGACGTCCCAGTGCTCGACGATCTTGCCGTCGGTGACGCGGAAGAGGTCTCAGTAGGCGACCGGGACGCCGAACTCGCCATCCGGCTGCAGGAGTACGAAGTCACCCTCGGCCACGACCCTGTGGGCGACGGACAGGTTCTCCGGGCAATGCCCTCTGAGGTCGGGGCAGGCATCCAGAACTGGCCGCGTCCGAGGCCAGGCGAGGTGAACCTGTTGCATCTGCTCGTCAGAGTTGAAGCACATCACATGCGCATCCCTCGAAATAGCGTACGAGCAGGGGATGCGGGCCCAACCCCCCAGAGAGCTCGGAACGAGCAGCGGCTTCAATCCTCTGACGCAGCTCACGAAGTCAGAACGACCAGCCGCGCCGGTCGGACAGCCATCGCAGAGTGGCTTCGCCGCACCATGTCTGGTGCTGGCGAAGGTGCGGTGACCAGTCCGCCGGGGGCTGTGCACCGGAGACCAGGAAGAAGCCGGAGAGCGCGGCGAGGGCGGCATCGAGCTGCTCGTCGTCGACCCCGAGGGCGGTGGGATGCGCCGCGAACAGAGTCGTGGCGTCGTGACCGTCAGCGAACGCGGTGGCCAAGAGGAGGACCAGGTCGAACCAACCGGCCCCGATGCACGGCCAGTTCCAGTCGCAGATCCACGCGCCGCCGTGGGTATCGATGAGCACGTTGTCCTGGCGCAGGTCGTGGTGCAAGACGGCGGTGCCCGCTGTGGCCATCTGCCATTGGCCCTCCAGCTCAGCCAGCTGCGGCGTGAGCCCGAGCGGCATCCATGCAGGCAGAAGCTCCGGCCTGGTCCTGCCGGCTTGCAGGTCGCGCCAGTCGGTGAAGTCGCCCTCGGCGTCGATCGGCTTGAGACCGAGTTCCAGTAGCTGTGGCGAAGCCACGGCGAGCGCCTCCGCCGCGGTGGCGTAGGCGTCCAGGGTGGCGTTCAGGTCGTTGGACTGCCAGGGTTCGGCGGGCATGTGACCGCCATCGACCGCGTCGAAGCCAAGGACAACCCATTCGTCCTGCTCCTCGATCCACTGCAAGCGGGGAGCCGGAACCTCCGGGGGCAGCGCCTGGTTGATCAACGCCTCCCTCCGGTAACAGTCGGCGATCACAGCGTTCTCCCCGCCGTTGACCGCCTTGATGAACTGAGTGCCGCTGCTCCCGTGGGCAACCGCGGCAAACCCACTGGTGAAGCCGCTCCCCGCACTTGGCCCTGTGTCCACCACACCACCCAAGTGCCGTGAGATCAGCTGCCGGACGGCATGTGGAAGGTCGCCCCAGCGCGGACGTACCGCTGTGGAGTTGTACTGCAGGCGCGGGGTGACGATGTCAGGCATTCTGCAAGAGTGGGGGAACCCATCCTCCCTGTGCGACAGATTTCTAGTAGGACTCCGTTAGGTCTGTCTTGATCTTGGTGTGGTCCTGCTGGGCAGGGGTTGGTGG
>NZ_BQUN01000011.1 GCF_026008495.1 Streptomyces sp. A012304 | reverse complement strand
CGCCCCGCCCGCCCACCCTTCCCTACACTCACTGCACACCCCGCGCCGCCCACGACTGGGCCGCGCGGCACCGCGACGAACGAGGGGAGCCCGGCCATGCGTGACCACACCGCTGCCGTCGTTCCCCACTCCCGCTACGAGGTGATCCTCGTGTCTCCGTCCGTCCGGTGCCCGCGGCGCGGCCGGCACCGGATGTCCTGACGGCTCATCCGTACCTCGAAGCGCCCACGCCCCGACGGCTTTCCGACGTGGCGTGGGCAGGTACGTACGATGTCTCAGCCGTCGGGAAATCGCGCAGCCCCAGTTCGGAAACACCCCGAAAGGCCAAGGGCCGTGCGCAACAACTCCGACCGTCACCTCTCCGCCGTGCGCAACCTGGGCATCCTCGCCCACGTCGACGCGGGAAAGACCACCGTCACCGAGCGGATCCTGTTCGCCACCGGGACCACGCACAAGCGCGGCGAGGTCCACGACGGTACGACCGTCACCGACTTCGACCCCCAGGAGCGCGACCGTGGGATCACCATCTTCTCCGCGGCCGTCAGCTGCTCCTGGGACGGTCACCGCCTCAACCTGATCGACACCCCCGGACACGTCGACTTCGCCGACGAGGTGGAGCGTGCGCTGCGGGTCCTCGACGGGGCGGTCGCGGTGTTCGACGCGGTGGCGGGTGTGGAGCCGCAGAGCGAGTCGGTGTGGCGGCAGGCCGACCGGCACGGCGTGCCGAGGATCGCGTTCGTCAACAAGCTGGACCGGGCGGGCGCCGACCTGGACGCGGCCGTCGCGTCGATCCGCGCACGGCTCCACCCGGCCCCGCTGGTCGTTCAGCTGCCGATCGGCACGGAGGACGCCTTCACCGGCGTCGTCGACCTGCTGTCCATGCGGGCGCTGACCTGGGACGACGGTGGTGATGCGGCCGTCGAGGGCCCCGTGCCCCAGGAGCTGCGCGAGGAGGCGTCGCGCAGGCGTCGGCTGCTGGAGGAGGCGGTGGCGGAGCGTCACCCGGGAGCGCTGGAGGAGTTCTGCGCGCGCGAGACGCTCTCGGCGCGGACGCTCGGCAGCGCCCTGCGGGACCTGACCCGCACCGGCGACGGCGTGGTCGTGCTGTGCGGCTCGGCCTACCGCAACCGGGGGATCGAACCGCTGCTGGACGCCGTGGTCGCCTATCTGCCGTCGCCGGTGGACGTGCCGGCCGTCCGCGGCATGCGCGACGGTGTCGAGGAGCAGCGGCCCGCCGACCCCGCCGCGCCGTTCGCCGCCCTCGCGTTCAAGGTGCAGGCCACCCCCACCGGCAGGCTCACCTACCTGCGGGTGTACTCGGGCGCGGTCGAGAAGGGAGACACGGTGTGGGACGCGACCGCGGGACGCGCCGAGCGGATCGGCCGCATCCTGCGGGTCCAGGCCGACCGGCACGCCCCGTTGGAGCGGGCGAGCGCCGGGGACATCGTGGCCGTGGTCGGGCTGAAGTCGGCCCGTGCGGGCTCGACCCTGTGCGCGCCGGGCGCCCCGCTGGTCCTGGAACCGCCCGGGGCCGCCGACCCGGTCGTGTCGGTGGCGGTCGAGCCGCGCCGCGGCACGGACACCGAACGGCTCGCCTCGGCGCTGGCGCGGCTGGTCGAGGAGGACCCGTCGCTGACCGTGCGCACGGATCCCGAGACGGGCCAGACGGTGCTGTCCGGCATGGGTGAACTGCACCTGGAGGTCGCGGTGGAGAAGATCCGTCGCACCCTCGGGCTGGAGGTCAACGTCGGCCGTCCGCGCGTGACCTACCGTGAGACGGTGGCGCGCGGGGTGTCCGGTCTGGTCTTCCGGCACGTCAAACAGGACGGCGGTGCCGGGCAGTTCGCCCACGTCGTGCTCGATGTGGAGCCGCTGGACGACGGCTTCGACTTCCGCTCGACGGTCGTCGGCGGGCGGGTGCCGCAGGAGTACGCGCGTGCCGTGGAGGCCGGCTGCCGGGACGCCCTCGCCGAGGGCCCGCTCGGCGGGCACGCGGTCACCGGGCTGAGGGTCACCCTGACCGACGGCGCGACGCATGTGAAGGACTCCTCCGAGATGGCCTTCCGCACGGCGGGCCGGCTCGCGCTCAGAGAAGCACTGCGGGGCTGCGTGATGGCACTGCTGGAGCCGGTCGTCGAGGTCACGGTGACCGTGCCCGAGGACGCCGTCGGCGGTGTGCTCGGCGACCTCGCCGCCCGGCGCGGCCGGGTCACGGACTCGGCGGTGCGGGGCGGCGCCGCGGTGGTCACCGCCACCGTGCCGCTCGCGGAACTGTTCGGCTACGCGACCCGTCTGCGCAGCCGCAGCCAGGGCCGCGGCACCTTCACCGCCCGGCCCACGGGGTACGCCCCGGCGCCGCGGGGCGCGGCGGTGCCGGCGCCGTAGCGGATGCGGGTCGGCACCGGTGGCCCTGCCCCTGCTGTCGGGGGCGGGGCCACCCGGGCGTCAGGCGTGGACGTCGATGTAGTACGAGGGCCCGAAGCTGTCACCCTTCACCGGCGTCACGTACATGCGGACGGTCCAGGTCTCGGGGATGTCCCTGCTGGTCCAGCCGGTGCAGTAGTTGGCGGTGTGACCGCGGGTGTCGACCTTGAAGTCCGGCTTGGCGTCGAACGGGGGGTAGTCGAGCGCGACCTCGACGGCCCACCCGTCCGAGTTGGTGTCGCAGGCCTTGATGGCGTCACCGGGGATCGAGCCGTCCGGGTCGGCGTTGAAGATTCCGTGGCCGGCGTCCCACGCGGCGTCGATGCGGACCGTTCCGGCCCAGGCCTGTCCTCGCATACCGGCCACCAGACCGACCGCGCACGCACCGGTCGCCAGGGCCCGCGCCAGGGTTCTCCGGGACTTCATCGTGAGGTCAGCGTCAGCGAACCGCTCTGCACCTGCTGTTCGCCGGCGCCGTTGCCCGCGTCGACACCGAGCGTCCACCGGTACACATCGGCGGCGAAGGTCCGCTGCACCTGCGGGAACCCGCCGCCCCGGTGGAAGTCGGCCATCTCCAGCCGGTGCGCCGACGGCTCGTCTGGTGTCGGCCGCCCCGGCGCTCGCCGCCCCGGCCGACACCAGCGCGGCCGAGGACGTGGTCATGCCGGACGATCGGCCGGTGGTTCTTTTGAGGGGGGAAGGGTGGGGGCCGGGGTCAGGTCAAGGTCTCCGGGCCCGGGACGAACTCCGGGTCGATCTGGGCCGCCAGGTTCTGGCCGGTCGCCGCGTCCGCCCAGGCGCGGGCGTTGCGCAGGTGGAACTCGACGGCGTGGGCGTGCAGGGTCTTCCAGTCGCGGCGGCGGGCGTCGACCGTGTCGCGCAGGACGCGCAGGGCGTGGCGGTTGGTGTCCTCCAACTCGCCCCGCGGGGCGCCGCGTTCGGCGGAGCGGACCCAGGGGGAGGCGACCAGGTGGGTCAGGAGGTCGTCGCCCACCTGCTCCTTGAGGAAGAGGAGGTCGTCCTCGCCGGTCACCTTGTTGCCGACGACGGCGAGCGGGATGCCGAACTCGCGGGCGTGGTCGCGGTACTGGCGGTAGACGGAGACGCCCTTGCGGGTGGGTTCTGCCACCAGGAACGTCATGTCGAAGCGGGTGAACAGGCCGGAGGCGAAGGCGTCGGCGCCGGCCGTCATGTCGACCACCACGTACTCGCCGGGGCCGTCGACCAGGTGGCTCAGGTAGAGCTCCACCGCGCCGAGCTTGGAGTGGTAGCAGGCCACGCCCAGGTCGCTCTCGTCGAACTCGCCCGTGACCATGAGCGGCACGCCGTTCACGCGCTGGACGTGACGGGTGTGCAGCGGGTCGTCGCCGAGCAGGCGCAGCAGCCGTGAGCCGCGGCCGGGCGGCGTCGTCTTGATCATCGCCTCGGCGGAGGTGATGCGGGGGTTGGTGCCGCGCAGGAGGTCCTTGATGTCGGCGAGGTGCTCGGCCAGGGGAGGGGCGGTGACCTCCTCGGTGCCGGCCGGATCGAGGGCCTCGGCCAGGTGCTGGTTGATGTCGCCGTCGACGGCGAGCACCGGCGCGCCGGACCGCGCCAGCGCGCCGGCGAAGAGGGCCGAGAGGGTGGTCTTGCCGCTGCCGCCCTTGCCCACGAAGGCGACCCGCATCACCGCACCACCGTGTTGAAAATGAATGTCATGTAGCTAGGTTCAGGGCGGGAAGTGATCTCTGTCAAATCGCTCCGCCATGCGGCCTCCACGGAAAGTGATCAAGCCTGCTCCGCTTAATGCATATGATGTGCAAGTGCGTGATTACTGCGTGAGGCCTGCGGGCCCGGACGACCTCGACGGCGCCCGTGCCGTCATGCTCGACACCGTCTACCGCGACTTCGGCACCGGCTATGTGCCCCGGTGGCACGGCGACATCATCGACCCGGCCGGCGCCTATCTGCTCCCCGCGCGCCACACCCTGCTGGTCGCGCTCGACGCAGAGGGGGAGATCGTCGCCACGGGTGCCCTGGACTCCCGCGGCCCGCTCCACCCGCCGAACCCGCGCCATGTCGCCGAACGCTTCCCCTGCGGCGTGACCGCACAGCTGCGCCGGATCTACGTCCGCCCCGAGCACCGTCGACGCGGCCTCGCCCGACGCCTCGTCACCGAACTGCTCGCCTTCGCGGCCGCCGACGGCGGCTACCGCTCCGTCTATCTGCACACCGACCCCCGGGTGGAGGGCGCCGAGGGCTTCTGGCGCTCGCTCGGCCGGGTCGTGCACGACGAACGAGAGGACCCGGGCGGCGGCCAGCACGTCATGCACTTCGAACTCCCCTTCCACCCCGGTGCGGACCTCCCCGCCGCGGCCGTCCCCACCCGCTCCCCCTCCATAGGCCGGTGACCATGCGCTTTCCCCGCCGACCGCGGCTGCTCGCCGCACTCCTGCTCACCCCGCTGCTCGCCGGCTGCTTCGCCGAAGGCGGTGACACCGGCGAGTCCTCCGACGCCAAGGACGGTTCCCGGCTACGCGTCGCCCTCGCCTTCCCGCCCGCCGAGAACCTCTCCCCGTACGGCGCCGACGCCACGATCCTCAGCCGGCTCGGCGTCACCGAGGGCCTGACCGCACTGGACGCCAACGGCGCCCCCGCCCCCGCGCTCGCCGCCTCCTGGCGCCGCGAGAACGACCGCACCTGGCTGTTCACCCTGCGCGACGCCACCTTCCAGGACGGCACCCGGGTCACCCCCGCGACCGTCGCCACCGCCCTCACCCGGGCCACCGAGGCCAGGCCCGCCCCCGCCGCCCTCTCCGGCGTCACCCTCACCGCCGAGGCCGAGGGCGCCACCGCCGTCCGCGTCACCACCACCGCCCCCGACCCCGTCCTGCCGCTGCGCCTGTCCAGCCCCAGCCTCGCGATCCTCTCCCCGAAGGCGTACGGCGCGAAGGGCGCCGCCGACCCGGTCGGCACCGCCACCGGCCCGTTCGAGCTGACCGAGGTGAACGGCAACACCAGCGCCGAACTGGACCGCTTCGACGACTACTGGGGCGGCCGCGCCCAGGCCGCCGGCATCGACGCCCGCTTCATCGCCGACGGCACCGCCCGCGCCAACGCCCTGCGCACCGGCGAGACCGACCTCGCCGAGGCGATCCCGGTCGCCCAGGCCGCCACCCTCGACGCCGGCACCCGCCGCGAGACCGCGACGACCCGCACCACCAGCCTGCTCCTCAACGCGAAGTCCACCGTCTTCAAGGACGCCTCGCTGCGTGCCGCCGCCCGCGCGGCCGTCGACACCTCCGCCCTCGCCAAGGGCGTCTACGAGGGCCACGCCGACGCCGGTGCCGGCATCTACGGCCCCGCCGTCACCTGGGCCGAGGGCAAGCGCGTCGCACCCGCCGGACGCGCGCGGGCCGGGGAGCCCAAGGGCGCCTCGATCACCCTCGCCACCTATGACAACCGGCCCGAACTCCCGGAGGCCGCCCAGGTGGTCAAGCAGCAGCTGGAGAAGGCCGGGTTCACGGTGAAGCTGGAGGTGCGCGAGTACTCGCGGCTGGAGAGCGACGCCCTCGCCGGGAAGTTCGACGCCTTCGTTCTCGCCCGCAACACCCTCGTCGACACCGGCGACCCCGTCGCCGTCCTCGCCAGCGACTACACCTGCGACGGCGGCTACAACATCGCCCAGCTCTGCGACAAGACCGTCGACCGGGCCGTGGCGAAGGCCGAGAGCACCGCCGACACCGGCGAGCGGCAGGACGCCGCCATGGCCGCCGAGGCGGCGGTCCTCGCCAGCGACGCCGTCGTCCCGCTGGTCCACCAGCGCGTCATCACCGGCGTCGCCGACTCGGTCAGCGGGGTGCTCCTCGACCCGTACGAGCGCACCCTCGTCGGCCCCGGCACCCGGCGCTGATCCATGAGGAGCAGGGTGGGCGCGCTGCTGTGGCGCGCCGGACTGGCCGCGCTGCTGGTGTGCGGGATCGGGCTGCTGCCCTGGCTCTCGCGCACCGACCCGGCGCTCACCGTCCTGAAGACACGCTCAGCCGACCGCGACCCGACCCCCGAGGTGCTCGCCGGCATCCGCGCCCAACTGGGCCTGGACGCCGGCCCGTCGCACCTCCTCGGCCAGTGGCTCGCCGGGCTGCCGCGCGGGGACGCCGGACGGTCCTGGATCTCCGGCGACCCGGTCGCGCCCGGCGTGCTCCAGGCCCTCGGTGCGTCCCTGCTGCTGATGGCGGCGGCCCTCGCCGTCGCCCTCAGCACGGCCGCGGCCGTGTGCGCCCGCACCCTGTACCTCGGCGCGCACCGGCGCCTCGACGGCCGCCGCGCCGCCGGTTCCGGCTCCGCGATGCTCGCCGCGCTGCCCGAGTTCCTCATCGCGTCCGTCCTCGCCACCGTCGTCGGCGTGCAGCTCGGCTGGCTGCCCGCCCTCGGCTGGTACGGCCCCCAGTGGACCGTGCTGCCCGCGCTCGCCCTCGGCCTGCCGGCCGGCGCGGTCCTCGGCCGCCTCCTCGACGACCAGCTGCCCGGCGCCTTCGCCGAACCCTGGGCGCTGGCCGCCGCCGCGCGCGGCCTGCCCGGCCGGTCCGTCGCCCGCCAGGCGCTGCGCCGCTGTGTGCCCGGACTGCTGCCCAACCTCGGGCTGTTCGTCGTCGGTCTCACCGGCGGCGCGGTCGCCGTGGAGCAGATCTTCGACATCCCCGGCCTCGGCCGTACCACCCTCCAGGCGGCCATCGCCCAGGACCTGCCCGTCCTCCAGGCCGGCACCCTCGCGCTCGTCGCCCTCGCCGCCGTCACCACCGGCACCGCCCGGCTCGCCGCGCGGCGGCTCATCGGCCCCGCCCTGCGTGACGGCGCCCTGCGGAGCCCGCACCGTCCGACGCCGACCGTCCACCCGCTGCTGCCTCTCGCCCACGGTCTGCCGCTGGCGGTCGTCATCGCGCTCGGCCTGCCCCGCGATCCGCTCGCCCTCGACACCGGCGCCCGCCTGCGGGCGCCTTCCGCCGCGCACCCCTTCGGCACCGACGCGCTCGGCCGGGACATGCTCGCCCGGGTCGCCCACGGCGCCCTGGACACCCTGCTGCTCGCCCTCGCCATCACCGCGATCGCCCTGCTCACAGGCGTCCTGCTGGGGCTGCTGCCCACGCTGTCCGCGCCGCTCGTCGACACCGTCAACGCCGTACCGCCCGTCCTCGCCGCGCTCCTCGTCACCGCCGTCTGGGGCAGCGGCACCACGACGCCCGTCCTCGCCGTCGCCGTCGTCGCCTGGGCGCCGCTCGCCGCGCACACCTCCGCGCTGCTGCTCCAGGAACGCGCCACCCTCCACCTCACCGCCACCCGCGCACTGGGCGCCGGCCCCTGGTACCTGCTGCGCCACGAACTCCTGCCCGCCGTCCTCCCGCCCGTCGCCCGCCACGCCCTGCTGCGGCTGCCCGGCGTCGCCCTCGCGCTGGCCTCCCTCGGCTTCCTCGGCCTGGGCGCCCAGCCGCCGTCCCCCGAGTGGGGCCTGCTGCTCGCCGAGAACCAGCCCTACGCCGAACGCGCCCCCTGGGCCGTCCTCGCCCCCGCCGCCGTCCTCGCCCTGCTCGGCGCGCTGGCCGTGACGGCGGGCAGCGCGGCGGGCCGGGGACCGGCCCGGCCGAAGGGCGGGTCGGCCACCCGCCGGCGCGGCCGGCACACCACCGCGGCGGCCGTCGAACAGCCGTCGCCCGCCCAGGAGTCGATCACCATCCGATGAGTACGCTCACCCTGTCCCGCAAGGCCGACCGCGTCCGGCTCTCCCCGCTCCTGCGGCTGCTGATCCTCACGCAACTCGCCTTCAACATCGGCTTCTTCGCCGTACTGCCCTTCCTCGCCGAACACCTCGGCACCGCGGTCGGCATGGCCGGCTGGGCGGTCGGGTTCGTGCTGGGGCTGCGGACCTTCAGCCAGCAGGGCCTCTTCGTGGTCGGCGGCGCCCTCGCCGACCGGTACGGCATCCGGCCCGTCGTCCTCGTCGGGTGCGCGCTGCGCATCGCCGGGTTCGCCTGGCTCGGACACGCCGAACAGGTGTGGGCGGTCGTGGGCGCCGTCCTGCTGATCGGCTTCGCCGCCGCGCTGTTCTCGCCCGCCGTCGAGTCCGAGGTGGCCCGGCAGGCCGTGGTGTGGGAGGAGACCGGCGGCGGTTCGCGCACCCGGGTCCTCGCGCTGTTCACGGTCGCCGGGCAGGCCGGCGCGTTCGTCGGACCCCTGATCGGCGCGCTGCTGCTGTCGGTCGACTTCCGTACGGTCTGCCTCGCCGGAGCCGGGATCTTCGTCCTCGTCCTGGCCGGGCACGCCTGGCTGCTGCCGCAGCACATCCCGGGCCGCACCCGCGTCCCGATCCGGGGCGGCCTCGGCCCCCTGCTGCGCAACCGCCGCTTCCTCGCCCTGTGCTGCGCGTACGGCGCCTACCTGCTCGCCTACAACCAGCTCTACCTCGCCCTGCCCGCCGAGGTCGAGCGGGCGGCCGGCTCCCAGGCGCCGCTGGCCTGGCTGTTCGCGCTGTCCTCCCTGCTGGTGGTGACCCTGCAACTGCCCGTCACCCGGTGGGTGGGGGAACGGCTCACCCTGCGGCGTTCGATGGCCGCCGGACTGACGACGATCGCCGCCGGCTTCGCCGTGGTGGCCGCGGCGCTGCCCGGCGGATGGACCGGGACGCCCGCACTGGTGCCCGCCGCCGGTTTCGTCGCGCTGCTCACCCTCGGCCAGATGCTCGTCGCCCCCGCCGCCCGCGCCTGGGTCCCCGACCTCGCCGAGGACGGCCGCCTCGGCCTGTACACCGGGGCGCTGTCCTCCGTGTCCGGTCTGATCGTGCTCGTCGGCAGCGCGGCCTCCGGCAGCCTCCTCGATTCGGGCCTGCCGCCCGCCGTGCCGTGGCTGCTCCTGGCCGCCGTACCGGCCGCCGCGATCGCGTTGCTGCCCCGGAAGGCGTGAACACGGCGAAGGGCCCGGACCGGCGTGCGGACGCTGTTGGTAAATCCGGTGCGGGCGTGACGGCGGCCTGTACGACTCCGTTGGGG
>NZ_BQUN01000010.1 GCF_026008495.1 Streptomyces sp. A012304 | reverse complement strand
GCCCGCCCGCCCCCCGCCGAGGAAGCGCCGACCCGGTCAAGACCTTGATGCACCAGCACCGAGAGCTGTGCGAACGGGCCGTCGACCCGCTGGAGATCGCGGCCGGGCTGGAGGCCCACGGAATCACCGACCGGACCGCCGCCCGCTTCCGGCACCGGGACGTCTTCTCCCTCGCGGAGGAGATGTACGCCCGTGTCCCCCGCCCCGGCGACACCTCCCCGAGCCCCGCGCCCGCCACGGTCCCACGGGCCCGTCCGGTCTGGGCGCTGCTCACCCTGCTCCCCGGCGCGCTGTGCGCCGCGACCCTCGCCGGAGCGCGGTTCACCGACGCCCGGGCACGCTCGCTCGTCATCGCCGCGGGCTTCCTGGCCGTCGCCCTCGCCCTGCGCGCGGCACTGCGCCGTGGCCCGCTGAGCCCGCGCGGCCACACCCGCCCAGGCCGGCACCGCACGGGCGGTCGGGCCTGGACCTGCTGGCTCCTTGGCTACGCCGCCCTCGGTGACGGCCTTCTGCGCGCCGCCGTCGACGGCGGCCCCGACGGCCTGCCCACCGGATCGGCGGGCGGCCCCTGGCCGGTGGCCGCCGCACCCCTGATCACCCTCGCGCTGGCCTGCGCGCCCGCCGCCTGGAGCGCCCACCTCCTGGCCGTCCACGCGGGGCGCCGGCTGAACGCCAGCCGTGGTCTGGAAGAGTTCGCCGCCTCCGTACGGCCCCTGCTGCTCGGCACGTTCGTCCTGTTCCTGGGCGCGCTCGCGGCCCTGACCGCCCTCTGCGCGGCGGCCCTCGACGAGCCCGCCCACGCCGCCCGCACCCTGACGCTGGGCGCCCTCCTCTTCCTCGCCCGCCTCCTCACCGTGCACGGCTTCACCCACGCCTCGGCGGTCATGCTCGGCGCCGCCGGCGCGGCCGAGGCGCTCGCCCTGGCGACGGTCTTCGCGGGCCGGCTGCCCGGCTGCGGCCTTCTGGCCGTCCCCGTGGACATCCTGGTGGCCGCCTGGGGGCCGGCCGGCGTCCCGGCCCTGGCCTGCGGAGCGGCCGCCCTGATCCTGCTGGTCCACGCGACCCGCACACTCACCCGGGCCTCGGCCCACGCGGGGACGGACCCGCCGTGCTGACGGCGGACCGCCCGCCCGCGCACCGGGGGCCCGCCGCCCCCCGACCACCGGGCGCCGCGCCACCCCCACCGTGCACGGACCGCACGACGCACGCGCTCCTCCACCCACCGCACCACCCTCGAAGGAGAGACCAGATGACCACCTCCCGATCCGGGGCGACCGGAGCCACCGGGGCAACCGCGGTCGCAGGAGCCCCCGCGGTCACCGGAGCAGCCGCCGCCGTACCCGCAGCCGTGTCCGCTGCCGTACCCGCCGCCGTCCCGGCAGCCGGAACGCTTACCCGAGGAGTCGCGCGATGAGGGTCCTGCTGATCGGAGCCAACGGTTACCTCGGCCGCTTCGTCGCCGACCGCCTGCTCGCCGACCCGGCCGTCCAGCTCACCGCGCTCGGCCGCGGCGACGACGCCGACGTCCGCTTCGACCTCGCGACCGGCAGCCCCGGCGCCCTCACCCGCTTCCTCGACGCGGTCCATCCCCAGGTCGTCGTCAACTGCGCGGGCGCCACCCGCGGCGGCGCCCGGGAACTGACCCGGCACAACACCGTCGCCGTCGCCACCGTCTGCGAGGCCCTGCGCCGCAGCGGCTGCGGCGCCCGGCTGGTCCAGATCGGCTGCGGCGCCGAGTACGGCCCGAGCCAGCCCGGCTCCTCCACCGCCGAGGACGCAGTCCCCCGCCCCGGCGGCCCGTACGGCGTCAGCAAGCTCGCCGCCACCGAACTGGTCCTCGGCTCCGGCCTGGACGCGGTCGTGCTGCGGGTCTTCTCCCCGACCGGACCGGGCACCCCCGCCGGGTCCCCGCTCGGCCGGCTCGCCGAGGCCATGCGCCGCGCCATGCAGTCCGGCGACGGCGAGCTGAAACTCGGCGGCCTCGGCGCCCAGCGCGACTTCGTCGACGTCCGCGACGTCGCCCGTGCCGTGCACGCCGCCTCGCTCTCCGCCGCGCAGGGCGTCATCAACATCGGCTCGGGCCGCGCCGTCCGCCTGCGCGACGCCGCCGCGGTCCTCGCCCGCGTGGCCGGATACGGCGGCGCCCTCCATGAACTCGACGGCCCGCCCGGCGCCCACCTGCGACCGGCCATCGGCCATCCGCGCGCCGACGCCGACCACGCCGCCCCGGTCGCGTACCCGTACCCGGACGGCTGCGGCAGCTGGCAGCAGGCCGATGTGCGCACCGCACGCGACCGGCTCGGCTGGCGGCCCCGGATCAACCTCGAGGAGTCACTCGCCGACATCTGGATGGAGGCGGCATGCCGTATCTGACCGGCAGACCGGCGGGCACCGCGAGCACCGACCTCCGCACCGGGTTCGGCGTACCCGGCTTCGCGCACCCGCTCCTCGCGCCGCGGGAATGGGCCGAACTCACCCGTCCCGGCAGGCCCCTGCACTGGGTCGTCCTCGACGTCGCCGACGGGCCCGGTGTCCGCCCCGACCCGCACTGCCTGGAGGCCGCCGGCCGGCTCCACAACGCGGGCGTCCGCGTCCTCGGCCGCCTCGACGCCCCCTACGGGGCCCGCCTCTTCGCCGAGCTGGTCTGCGACGCGCGCCGCCACCTCGACTGGTACCAGGTCGACGGCTTCCTCCTGGACCGCTGCCCGACCGAACGCGACGCCCTCCCCGAGGTCCGCAGCACGGTCGCCACGCTCCGTACGCTGGGTGACGCACCCCACATCGTCCTCGGTCACGGCACCCACCCGTACCCCGGCTACCTCGAGTACGCCGACCAGATGGTCACCTTCTCCGGCTCCTGGAGCGACTACCGCTGGTCGCAGGCGGCCGAGTGGACCGCGGCCCATCCGCCCGAGCGGTTCTGCCACTTCGTGCACGGCGTGCCCCGCTGCCACCTGGAGGAGGCCCTGCGCATCGCCCGCTGGCAGGGTGCCGCGACGATCTGGTTCACCGACCGTCACGACCGGGGTGGCCTGGTCGACCCCTGGGAGACGATTCCCGGCTACTGGGACGACATCGTCTCGCGCATCGGAACAGGTGTCTCGGAATGAAGAAGGCCGTGGCAGTGTTACGGGGAGAACAACTGTAGTGATCGACCGACCAACGGAGTCCCCGTGTCGCTGCCACCCCTGGTCGAGCCAGCCTCTGAGCTCACCGTAGACGAGGTCCGCAGGTACTCCCGCCACCTGATCATCCCCGACGTCGGGATGGACGGGCAGAAGCGGCTGAAGAACGCCAAGGTGCTGTGTGTCGGCGCCGGCGGCCTGGGCTCGCCGGCGCTGATGTACCTGGCCGCCGCGGGCGTGGGCACCCTCGGCATCGTGGAGTTCGACGAGGTCGACGAGTCGAACCTGCAGCGCCAGATCATCCACAGCCAGGCCGACATCGGCCGCTCCAAGGCCGAGTCCGCGCGCGACAGCGTCAAGGGCATCAACCCGTACGTGAACGTGATCCTTCACGAGGAGCGGCTCGAGGCCGACAACGTGATGGACATCTTCAGCCAGTACGACCTGATCGTCGACGGCACGGACAACTTCGCGACCCGTTACCTGGTCAACGACGCGTGCGTGCTGCTGAACAAGCCCTACGTGTGGGGCTCGATCTACCGCTTCGACGGCCAGGCCTCCGTCTTCTGGTCCGAGCACGGCCCCTGCTACCGCTGCCTCTACCCGGAGCCCCCGCCCCCCGGCATGGTCCCGTCCTGCGCCGAGGGCGGCGTCCTGGGCGTGCTGTGCGCGTCCATCGGCTCCATCCAGGTCACCGAGGCCATCAAGGTCCTCACCGGCACGGGTGAGCCGCTGGTCGGCCGCCTGATGATCTACGACGCCCTGGAGATGCAGTACCGCCAGGTCAAGGTCCGCAAGGACCCGAACTGCGCGGTCTGCGGCGAGAACCCGACCGTCACCGAGCTCATCGACTACGAGGCCTTCTGCGGCGTCGTCTCCGAGGAGGCCCAGGAGGCGGCCGCCGGCTCGACGATCACTCCCAAGCAGCTCAAGGAGTGGATCGACGACGGCGAGAACATCGAGATCATCGACGTCCGCGAGCCGAACGAGTACGAGATCGTCTCCATCCCGGGCGCCAGGCTGATCCCGAAGAACGAGTTCCTCCTGGGCACCGCCCTCGAAGGCCTGCCGCAGGACAAGAAGATCGTCTTGCATTGCAAGACAGGCGTCCGCAGTGCGGAAGTCCTCGCGGTCCTGAAGTCCGCGGGCTTCGCGGACGCCGTGCACGTCGGCGGCGGAGTGATCGGCTGGGTCAACCAGATCGAGCCGAGCAAGCCGGTCTACTGACCCGCACCCACGGCCCGGACGGCGGGGGCTTCGCACACCACGGGTGGGCGGAGCCCCCGCCGCCGTCATGAGCAGACCGTGCCGTCCTTCGGCACCGTGCCGTTCAGCAGGTAGCCGTCCACCGCCGAGTCGACGCAGTCGCTCCCGCTGCCGTACGCCCCGTGCCCCTCGCCCTTCCAGGTGAGCAGTACGCCGACGCCCTTGCCCAGCTCGTCCGCCATCTTCCGCGCGCCCTCGTAGGGGGTCGCCGGGTCGCCGGTGTTGCCCACCAGCAGGATCGGCGCCGCGCCCGCCGCGCTCACCTCCGGGGTGTCGAACTGCCCGTCCACCGGCCAGTCGTGGCACCAGCCGGCCGTGTCCCAGCCGAGGAAGGTGCCGAACACGGGCGAGATCTTCTCGAACTCGGGCAGCAGCTTCTTCGTCTCCTCCAGCGTCGGCCGCTGCTTGCCGTCCAAGCACGATATGACCCGTTGCGAGTGGGTCGTCGTGCCGTAGTTCCCCTCGGTGTTGCGCTCGTTGTAGGCGTCCGCGAGCGTCAGCAGCTCCGAGCCGTCCCCCTGCTCGGCCGACTCCAGGGCGGCGGTCAGGGTCGACCAGCCCTCCTCGCTGTACAGCGGCAGCACGATGCCGGTGACCGCGAGCGACTGCGTCAGCTTCCGCCCGGACGAGGTCGGCAGTGGATCGCTGTCGATCCGCTTCAGCAGGGCCGCGATCTTCGCGCTGCCCTCCTCGGGGTCCTGCCCGGTCGACTTCAGGTAGTTGTCGAGCGCCAGCTGGAAGCCCCGCGCCTGGTTCTTCGCGTGGCCCACCGAGTCGGCGGTCGGGTCGACGACCGCGTCGAGGATCAGCCGTCCCACGTTCTTCGGGAACAGATGGGCGTACACACCGCCCAGTTCGGTGCCGTAGGAGATACCGAAGTAGTGCAGCTTCGTGTCGCCGAGGACCTGGCGCATCAGGTCCATGTCGCGGGCGGTGTCGGTGGTCGAGACGTGCGCCAGCAGCGGGCCGGCGGCCTTCTCGCAGCCCTTGCCGAAGGCGGTGGCGTCCTGGAGGTAGGCCTGCTCCTCGGCCGGGGTGTCCGGAGTGGAGTCGACGGACTCGGCGGCCTGGATCGCCTTGTCGTCACGGCAGCGGATGCCCTCGCTGGCGCCGACCCCGCGCGGGTCCCAGCTCACCAGGTCGTAGCGCTCGCGCAGCGACGAGGCGGTGGAGCCGTAGGCCGGCATGGTGGACACCCCGGAGCCGCCCGGACCGCCGAAGTTGAACAGCAGCGAGCCGATCCGCTTGCCGCTGCCGCCGCTGGCCTTGGCGCGGACCAGCGCGAGACCGATCGTGTCGCCGTCCGGCTTCGACCAGTCCAGCGGCACCTTCAGCGTCGCGCACTGCCACTCGCTGCTCGGCGCGGGGGAGTCCTCGGTGGCCTTGCAGCGCCCCCAGTCGAGCTTCTGCCCGGTCAGCGAGGCGGGCAGGGCCGCCGTACCGCCCGTGGTGCCGGAGGAGCCGGACGACGGCCGTGCGTCGGTCTTGCTCCCCTTTCCGTCCCCTCCGTCGTCCGACGAGCCGCCGCAGCCCGTCGCCAGGAGCGTGGCGGCGGCGCCCAGCGCCGCCCACCGTACGAGTCGAGCCATGTGCCGTTCCCCCCTCGAGGACCGTCCGCACCGGGCGGCGGACGGCTGTCAGGTCATAGTAGGCGGCGCGGGCGACGACTGCCGAAGCCTGTGGATAACCCTCTGACCTGTGGATTCGCCTCCGATGCGGGAGATGGTCAGGAGCAGACCGTGCCGGCGGCGGGCACCTTGCCGTCCAGCAGATAGCCGTTCACCGCCGTCCGTACGCACTTGTTCTCACGGCTGTACGCGCCATGCCCCTGGCCCTTGAACGTCAGCTCCACCCCCACGCCTGAGCCCAGCGCCCGCACCATGGCACGCGCCCCTTCGTACGGGGTCGCCGGATCGCCGGTGTTGCCCACCACGAGGATCGGCGCGGCTCCGGGCGCGCTCACGTCCGGGTGGTCGGCGGCGCCCGGCACCGCCCAGCCCGCGCAAGCGGCCATCCCCCAGGCCAGGGATTCCCCGAACAGCGCGGAGGCGGCCCGGAACTCGGGGAGCCTGCGCTGGATGTGGGCGACCGAGTAACGCGGTTTCTCGTCCGCGCAGTTGATGGCGACGTTGGCGGCCGTGCGGTTGCTGTACTCGCCGTTCTGGCTGCGGCCGTTCAACGAGTCGGACAGCAGCGTCAGGATCCTGCCGTCCCCGGCGTAGGCCTGCTGGAGCCCCTCGGTGAGGATCGGCCACAACTCCTTCGAGTACAGCGCTTGCAGGATGCCGTTGATCGCGGTGCCCTGGGTCAGCTCACGCGGGTAGATGCCCGGTACCGGCCTGGCGTCGAGATCGTCCAGCAGCGCGGCGATACGGTTCTTCACGTCCTGCGCGGTGGCCCCGACAGCGCAGCCCTCGCTCCTCGCGGCGCAGTCCTCGGCGTAGTTGTCGAGCGCCAGCTGGAAGCCCTTCGCCTGGGCGAGCGCGTTCTGCTCGGGAGTCCGCGTGGGGTCGACGACCGCGTCGAACACGGCCCGGCCGACCTTCTTCGGAAACAGATGGGCGTAGACACCGCCCAGTTCGGTTCCGTACGAGATGCCGAAGTAGTACAGCTTGTCATCGCCGAGGACCTGCCGCATGAGGTCCAGGTCACGAGCCGCGTCGGTGGTGCGCACATGCGGCAGTACCTTCCCCGAGTGCTCCTCGCACGCCTCGTTGAACTCCTTGGTGCTGTCCAGGAGGGCGGTGCGTTCGGCGGCGTCGTCAGGTGTCAGGTCCTGCTGGAAGAAGGCGTCCAGCCGCTGGTCGTCCTGGCATCGCACACCTGCGCTGCGGCCGACCCCGCGCGGGTCGAAGCTCACCAGGTCGTAGCGGGTGCGCAGGGCCTCGTACGTCTCGCCGGAAGCGGGCAGCCTCGTGACGCCGGAGCCGCCGGGCCCGCCGAAGTTGAACAGCAGCGACCCGATCCGCCGGCGCTCGTCGCCGCGGGCCCCCGCCCGGACCAACGCGATGTCGATCGTGTCGCCCCGGGGATCGCCCCAGTCCAACGGCGCCTTCATGGTGGCGCACCGCCACGCGTCGCCGTTCGCCAACGGGGACGGGGCGTTGCCGCCGCCCTGTGCCTGCGACGGTTCCGGACAGTCCTCCCAGCTGAGCTTCTGCTCCGTCAGATCATCGCCCTTCGCGTCACCGCCGCACCCCGCCACCAGAGACGACAGCAGCAGGGCCACGGCGGTCAGCGCGGCGGCGCGCGGACGGGAGGGGTTCGGCATGAACCCATCCTCGGCGCGCGCCCTCCCCCGCGCGCGGGGCACGGGCCGTACGGGGTACGGGCCGCACGGGGCATCCCGTGCGGGGGACGGCCGCCGTGACCGCCCCTACAAGGCGCCCTTGCGGGTCAGGTGGTTGAAGGCCAGCCAGCCGGGCAGTACCGGCAGCCACAGTGTCAGCAGGCGGAACAGCAGCACCGCGGGGGCGGCGACCTCCTTGGGCAGGCCCACGGCAATCAGACCGACCGTCAGGGTCGCCTCCACGGCGCCGACACCGCCCGGCGTCGGCGCGGCGGAGCCGAGCGCGTTCCCGGCGAGGAAGACGACGGCGACACTGGCGATGCTGATCGACGTCGTCTCGTCGCCGAACGCGCGGATCGACGCGTCCAGGCACATCACGAAGCAGGCCGTCAGCAGCAGCATGCCGCCGATGCCGGTGACCAGCTTCTGCGGCCGCTGGAGCACGTCCAGCATGCGCGGCACGACACCCGCGAAGAGCGACCTCACGCGCGTGACGACGAATTTCCGCAGGAACGGCACCGAGGTCACCACGAGCACGAGCACCGCCACCGTCAGCAGACCGGCGATGACCGTCCGGGACGGTGACAGCGACGGCGTCTTCTCGGTGCCGGTGAGATAGCCGAACGACAGCAGCATCAGGATGTGGCAGCCGAGGCCGAACAGCTGCGAGGCGCCGACGCTCGCCACCGCGAGCCCCGGCCGCACACCCGCGCGCTGGAGGAAGCGCGTGTTGAGCGCGACCCCGCCGACCGCCGCCGGCGCCACGATCTTCACGAACGACCCCGCCACCTGCGCCGCCACCGTGCGCAGGAACGGCACCCGTTCCGGCACGAACCCCAGCAGACTCATCGCCGCGGCGAGATAGCTCAGCGCCGAGAACAGCACCGCCGCGGCGACCCAGCCCCACTCGGCGTTGGCGATGAGCGGACCGAACTCGATGTGGGTGAGCTGCGTCAGCAGGAAGTACGCGCCGATCGCGCCGGCGATGAAGCTGATCAGGGTGCGCGGACGCACCCGCTCCAGCCGGGCCGGCTCGACCGGTGCCTGGGGCCGGATCCGCAACACCTCATGCCGGATCTGCGTCAGCAGGTCCTCCTCGCGGGCCCCCTCCAGTGCCTCGTCGATGGCCCGCTTCTCGGCCCGCGCCTCGGCGCGCTCGGCCTTCTTGCCCGCCTTGTCGAGGGCCGGGCGGGTCTCGGGTCCGGCGGCCTCGTGACGGGCCTGCTTGGCCAGCCGCGACGCCTCCAGCACCGCCTCACGCTCGCGCTGCGTCCGCTCCCGGGCCAGTCTGCGCAGCGTCGCGCGCGTGGAGCGACTGAGCGCGATGGGCTGGAGCATCGGCAGACAGTCCGCCACCGCGTCCGGACCGAGGACACTCAGCGCCGCGGCCACCGCGCGCTCGGCACCCACCCGCAGGCCGAGCGTCACGAGCAGCTGGGAGACGTCCATGCGCAGCAGCAGATCGCCGGCCGCGATCTCGCCGCCGCGCAGATCGGTGAGGATCACCGTGCCGGAACGATCCACCAGAATCGCGTCACCCACCAGCCTGCGGTGCGCGATCCGGCGGGACTGCAGGGCGCGCACCTGGTGCCAGGTGTCGCGCAGCAGCTCGTCGGTGATGTCCTCGTCCGCCAGCGAGTCCAGGGTGCGGCCACCGGTGTGCTCGTAGACGAGCATCACCGCGTCGGGGCCGAGCTCGGAGGTGGCGATCAGCTTGGGCGCGTTCGCGCCGGCCGCGATGGCCGCGTAGGCGAGCAGCGCCTCCTGCTCCAGCGCCTGGCGCAGCGACTGGAGGCTGCTGCGGGTGGCGAAGCCGCGCAGGGTCAGATTCCGCCACGCCCGGTAGAAGAACCCCTGGGCCTGCTGCTCGCGGTCGACCACGGTGACGTCGAGCGGCTCTCCGCCGTCCAGGGTGACGAAGTAGCGTCGGCCACGGTCGCCCGCCTCCGTCGCCTCGGAGGACTCCTCGCGGGCCGCGCTGACCGGATGGAAGCCGACCGTCCGCAGGCCGGCCATCAGCGTCCGGCCCGTGGGACGGACGTTCGGCGAGCCGACCGCGTACAGCGTGCCGTACGCCACTGTCCAGCCGATCAGCACCGTCAGGATGATCGAGAACGGCGTGGTGTAGCCGGTGACGAGCATCGAGAACGCGTCGAGGAGCAGCACGATCCACAGCACCGCCCGCCAGCGCGGCCGGCGTGACATGCCCACGGCCGTCATGTACGCGATGACCGGGGCGAGGTAGCCGTGCACGGGGTCGGTGAGGGCGTGGATGTCGCCGGGGGAGGGCTGGGTGAGCGCCTCCTGGATCGAGTCCGGGGCGGCCTTGGCCACCCACAGGTCGGTGGCGAGGGTCACGCCGTGCGCGAGGACCGCGGCGAGCACGCCGTCGGCGATGCGCAGCCCGTCCCGCTTGATCAGCCGCTCGATCGCGAAGGCGACCGGCACCAGCAGGATCGCGATGCTGGACGCCAGGCCGGCGATCTTGATGAGCAGGTCGGGCGCCTGGCCGGTGCCCTTGTTGATGTCCTGCTCCAGGCCCGAGGTCGTCCCGTGCGCGAAGGCGGCGATGCCCAGCAGGACGATCACCGCGAGCACGCCCACGAGCAGCCGCATCAGGTCGGACGGGCGGTGCACGCGCGCGGGGAGCAGCGGTTCGTCGCCCTCCACCTCGTCGATGTGGGTCACGTCGACGAGGTCGCTGTCCTTGTCCGCTTCCGTGAGCACGTCACGCCGCGGGTGCCGCCCGGCCCTCGGGAGGTGGGCTCGGCCGGCCTTGCCCGAGTGGGATCCGTCGGGCTCCTGCTCGGGCGGGGGCGGGTCGGTACGGTCGGGACTGTGGTGGGCTTGCGGGGGGTCGGTACGGTCTGCGCCCGGGTCGGCTTGCGCCGGTTCGGTACGGCCCGTGTCCTGGTGGGTCTCTGCCTGGTCGGAACGGCCCGTGTCCTGGTCGGCTCGCGTCGGGTGGGTCGAGCCCGTGTCCTGGACGGTTTCCGCCTGGTCGGAACGGCCCGTGTCCCGGCTGGTTTCCGCCGGGTCGCTACGGCCCCTGTCCCGGTCGGATTCCGCGCGGCCGGCGGTGTCCGGGCGCGACGCAGCGTCAGAGGTGCCCTCCGCGTCCTCGGGATGCACACCCTGCTGCTTCATCGTCTCTTCTTGGTCTCGTATCACCGGTCACCGCCCGCACGATGGTGGCATGCCCCACCGACACACGGGGGCATCAGGGTGCAAATGCGGGGGCGCACAGTCTGCCGGAAGCCCAGCACGGGGGCGAGGTTCACACAGGGCCGCGGGCCCGTCGCATTGTCGGTGGGGTGGGGCAGGATGGGGCGGATGAGCGAGCAGAGCCTTCCGGACGACGCCCGGCCGGAGTACACGGACGCGCTGCCCGAGTACGCCGAGCGGGTCCTTGAGGTCGCGGAGCTGATTCCGCCCGGGCGGGTCATGACGTACGGGGACGTCGCCGAATGGCTGGAGGAGGGCGGTCCCCGGCAGGTCGGCCGGGTGATGGCGCTCTACGGGGGAGCCGTCCCCTGGTGGCGCGTCGTGCGCGCCGACGGGGTGCTGCTGCCGGGCCACGAGCTGCGGGCTCTCGGCCATTACCGTGCCGAGGGGACGCCCCTGAAGGAGGCGAGCCGGGCCGCCGAGGGCCACCTGCCACGCCTGGACATGAGACGGGCGCGGTGGGACGGCGGCGAACGCGCGGAAGGTCACACCTGACAGCTTCCGCCATCCGACCCGCCCAAGGGGAACTTGTGGCTCGTATGGGGGAAAACGGGCACGTCCGCGGAATGGCGTACGTTCGAAGGGCGTGGGACGTGCGTGGCATGCGGGTCGCGCGGGCCATGAGGGCCCTGAGGGAAGAAGCGGAAGCCGTCTTTCCGGGTTACTCGTCGGCGTAGCGTCGCCCGCACGTGCCCCCCTCATCCCGCGACCACCGCTGCTTCCGAGCGGCGCTCCGCCCACCAGCACACCCACCAGGACCGGCGAACCACGTGAGCACCTCTCCCTCCACCAGGCGCCTGCCGCCCCCTCAGGGACGTCAGGGGAGTCGTGGCGCCTACCGACTGGTGCGTACCCCGCCGCCCCGGGTGGACTCCCCTCGTCTTGACGCCGTTCAGCGCTCCGTGGTTGACCACGCCACCGGACCGCTGCTCGTCCTCGCAGGCCCGGGCACCGGAAAGACCACCACCCTGGTCGAGTCCGTGGCGGCCCGTGTCGCCCGCGGCGCCGACCCCGCGCGCATCCTGGTGCTGACGTTCAGCCGGAAGGCCGCGGTCGAACTGCGCGACCGGATGGCGCTGCGCATGGGCGCCGCCCGCGCTCCCCGGGCGACCACCTTCCACTCCTACTGCTACGCCCTGGTCCGCGCCCACCAGGACAGTGACCTGTTCGTCGAACCGCTACGGCTGCTGTCCGGCCCCGAGCAGGACGTGGCCGTCCGTGAGCTGCTCGGTGGCCAGCTCGATCTGCAACGGCTCGGCCTCGCGCACGTGCGCTGGCCCGACGAACTGCGTGCCTGCCTGACCACGCGCGGCTTCGCCGACGAGGTCCGCGCGGTGCTCGCCCGCAGCCGCGAGCTGGGCCTCGGCCCCGCGGCCCTGGACGCCTTCGCCCGTCGCATCGGCCGCCCGGACTGGCGCGCGGCGGCTTCCTTCCTCGCCGAGTACCTCGACGTCCTCGACCTGCACGGCGTGATCGACTACGCGGAACTCGTCCACCGCGCGGTCCTCCTCGCCCGTCGCTCCGAGGTCGCCGAACGGCTCGCCGCGCAGTACGACGCCGTCTATGTCGACGAGTACCAGGACACCGACCCCGCCCAGGTGCGGCTGCTGCACGCCCTGGCCGGCGGCGGCCGCACCCTGGTCGCCTTCGGCGACCCCGACCAGTCGATCTACGCCTTCCGGGGCGCCGACGTGAACGGCATCCTGGACTTCCCGCGCGCCTTCCCGCGCCCCGACGGCCGTCCCGCCCCCGTGCAGGTCCTGCGCGCCTCCCGCCGCTCCGGCACGGCTCTGCTGGCCGCCACCCGCCTGCTCACCCAGCGGATGCCGCTGACCCGCCTTCCCGCCGAGAAGGTCCGCGCCCACCGCGACCTCGCCCCCGCGCGCGAGGGGGGCCGCGTGGAGGTGTACACGTATCCGACGCCCGGCACCGAGCTGGACAACATCGCCGACATCCTCCGCCGGGCGCACCTGGAGGACGGCGTCCCCTGGCGCGAGATGGCCGTCCTGGTGCGCGCCGGCTCCCGCACCATCCCGACGGTCCGCCGCGCCCTCACGGCCGCCGGCGTCCCCCTCGACATCGACGGCGACGACCTGCCCCTGCGCCACGAACCGGCGGTGGCACCGCTGCTGACGGCCCTGCGGGCGGTGGCGACGGCGGAGGCGGGGGAGCGGCCGGAGGAGCGGGCAGCAGCACAGGCGGCTTCGGCCGGGGCGGCGCCCGCCGAAGGGGCTTCCGGCGAGGAGGCTTCGGCCGAAGGGGATTCCGGTGAGGTGGCCTCCGACGACGTGGCATTCCCCGAGGTGGCTTCCGCCGAAGGAGTTTCCGGCGAGGAGGCTTCTGCGGACGCGGCTTCCCGGGACGCAGCTTCCCCGGACGTGGCTTCCGCCGAGGTGGCGTCTGCCGAGGTGGCCTACGCCGAGGTCGCGTCTGCCGAGGTGGCGTCTGCCGATGCGGCCGAGCCCTGCTGGCTCGACACCGAGACCGCCCTCACCCTCCTCGCCTCCCCCCTCGCCGGCATGGACGCCGCCGACCTGCGCCGCCTCGGCCGCGCCCTGCGCGAGGAGGAACGGGCCGCGGGCAACCCCCTGCCACCCCCCTCCGACGAACTGCTCGCCCGGGCCCTGGCCGAACCGGAGCGCCTCGTCACGCACGACCCGACGTACGCGCGCGGTGCCCAGCGGCTCGGCGCGCTGCTCAGAAAGGCCCGCGAGCGCCTCGCCGGCGGCGGTACGGCCGAGGAGGCGCTGTGGGACCTCTGGGACGGCACGCCCTGGCCAACGCGCCTGGAGCGGGCCGCCCGGCGTGGCGGCGCGGCCGGCCGCAACGCCGACCGCGACCTGGACGCCGTCTGCGCGCTGTTCGCCACCGCCGCGCGCGCGGAGGAGCGCACCGGCGGTCGCGGCGCCTTGAACTTCCTGGCGGAGATCGAGGCCGAGGACATCGCCGCCGACACCCTCACACGGCGCGCGGTGCGCCCCGACGCCGTACGCCTGATGACCGCCCACCGCGCCAAGGGCCTGGAATGGAGCCTGGTCGTCGTGGCCGGCGTCCAGGAAGGACTGTGGCCGGACCTGCGGCGCCGCGGTTCCCTGCTGGAGGCCGACCGCATCGGCCGCGACGGACTCGCCGAGCCGCTCACCCCCGGCGCCCTGCTCGCCGAGGAACGCCGCCTGTTCTACGTGGCCGCCACACGCGCGCGTGACCGCCTCGTCGTCACCGCCGTCAAGGCACCCGCCGACGACGGTGACCAGCCCTCCCGCTTCCTCACCGAGCTCGGCGTCGACCCCAAGGACGTCACCGGCCGCCCGCGCCGCCCCCTGTCGGTCGCCGCGCTCGTCGCGGAACTGCGCGCCACGACGGTCGACCCGCGCGCCTCCGCAGGCCTCCGGGAGGCCGCCGCCCGCCGTCTCGCCCGCCTGGCCGCGCTGTGCGACGACGACGGCCGCCCTCTGGTGCCGTCGGCACATCCCTACCGCTGGTGGGGCATGTTCGAGCCGACCGAGAGCAAGGTGCCGCTGCGCGACCGGGACCAGCCCGTAGTGCTCTCCGGCAGCGCCCTCCACCAGCTCGCCAACACCTGCGCCCTGCAGTGGTTCCTGGGCCGCGAGGTGAAGGCCGACGCCCCCGCCACCGCCGCCCAGGGCTTCGGCAACGTCGTCCACGTCCTCGCCGACGAGGTCGCCTCCGGACACACCCCGGCCGACCTCGCCGTCCTCATGGAACGCCTCGACTCCGTGTGGAACGCGCTCGCCTTCGACGCGCCCTGGAAGTCGGCGCAGGAGAAGGAACACGCGCGCGTGGCGCTCGAACGCTTCCTGAAGTGGCATGTCATGGACCGCACGGGCCGCACGCCCGTGGTGAGCGAGCAGGACTTCGACGTCACCCTCGAGGCGGGCGACTACGAGGTGCGCATCCGCGGTCAGATGGACCGCGTCGAGGCGGACGGCGAGGGCCGCGCCTACGTCGTCGACTTCAAGACCGGCAAGCAGCCCGTCAGCGCGGCGGAAGTGGCCCGCCATCCCCAGCTCGCCGTCTACCAGCTCGCCGTCCGCGAGGGAGCCGTGGACGAGGCCTTCGACGGCGTACGCCCCGAGCCCGGCGGCGCCGAACTCGTCCAACTACGGCAGGGCGCCGCCAAGCGGGACGGCGGCGACAGCTTGCCCAGGGTGCAGGCACAGGAGCCGCTCGAAGGCGAGTGGGTCGGCGAACTTCTCGCCACCGCCGCCGGCAAGGTCCTCGACGAGCGCTTCACACCCACCGCCGGCCAGCACTGCACGCACTGCGCGTTCCGGGCGTCGTGCAGCGCCCGCCCGGAGGGACGCCACGTCGTCGAGTGACCGGCGTGCGAGGGCCACGGCGTCCAGTACCGGCGTGCGGCGCCGGAGTGACCGGCGTCGAGGGCCACGGCGCCGGAATGACCGGCGTGCGAAAACCACGTCGTCCAGTACCGGCGTGCGGAGGCCACCTCGTCGTCTACCGGCGTGACCCATCACACCACCCGCGCTGACCTGCGCTTCTTCCCGCACCGAGCGCTGACGCGGCCTCCGCTGTCAGTGCCCGCCACTAGCCTCTGACGACATGCCCGCCCGTATCACCGATCCCGAGCAGCTCAAGGAGCTCCTCGGCATCCCCTTCACCCCGGAGCAGACGGCCTGCATCACCGCGCCGCCCGCACCGCAGGTGATCGTGGCCGGAGCCGGGTCGGGCAAGACAACGGTGATGGCCGCGCGCGTGGTGTGGCTCGTCGGCACCGGCCAGGTCGCCCCCGAACAGGTCCTCGGCCTGACCTTCACCAACAAGGCCGCGGGAGAGCTCGCCGAACGCGTCCGCAAGGCCCTGGTCAAGGCCGGCGTCACCGACCCGGACGTCATCGACCCCGACAACCCGCCGGGCGAGCCGGTGATCTCCACCTACCACGCCTTCGCCGGCCGCCTCCTGACCGACCACGGCCTGCGCATCGGCCTGGAGCCCACATCCCGACTGCTCGCCGACGCCACCCGCTACCAGCTCGCCGCGCGTGTGCTGCGCGAGGCGCCGGGCCCCTACCCGGCTCTCACCCGCTCCTTCGCCGACCTCGTCAGCGACCTCCTCGCCCTCGACGCCGAACTCGCCGAGCACCTCGTACCCCCCGAGGACCTGCGCGCGTGGGACGCCCGGCTGGCGCACACCCTGGAGGGCGCCAAACTCACCAACGCCGACCTGCGCAAGGTGCCCGAGACGGCCGCGGCCCGGCGGGAACTCGCCGAACTGGTGCTGCGCTACCGCGCCGCCAAACGCGACCGCGATCTCCTCGACTTCGGCGACCAGATCGCCCTCGCCGCACGGCTCGCACAGGTCCCCGAAGTCGGCCGGATCCTGCGCGACGAGTTCCGCGTCGTCCTCCTGGACGAGTACCAGGACACATCCGTCGCCCAGCGCATACTCCTCGCCGGCCTGTTCGGCGACGGCAGTGGCCACCCCGTGACCGCCGTGGGCGACCCCTGCCAGGCCATCTACGGCTGGCGCGGCGCCTCCGTCGCCAACCTCGACGACTTCCCCGAGCACTTCGCGCACGCCGACGGCCGCCCCGCCACCCGGCAGGCGCTCAGCGAGAACCGCCGCAGCGGCGGCCGTCTCCTGGACCTCGCCAACGACCTGGCCCAGCCCCTGCGCGCGATGCACGCGGGCGTGGAGGCCCTGCGCCCGGCCCCGGGCGCCGAACGCGACGGGATGGTCCGCTGCGCCCTTCTGCGCACCCACGCCGAGGAGATCGACTGGATCGCCGACTCCGTCGCCCACCTCGTCGACACCGGCAAGGCACCCGGCGAGATCGCCGTGCTGTGCCGTACCGCCACCGACTTCGCGGAGATCCAGGGCGCCCTGGTCGCCCGGGACGTCCCCGTCGAGGTCGTGGGCCTCTCCGGGCTGCTGCACCTGCCGGAGGTCGCGGACCTCGTCGCCGTCTGCGAGGTCCTCCAGGACCCCGGGGCCAACGCCGCCCTGGTCCGGCTGCTCACCGGCCCCCGCTGGCGCATCGGCCCCCGCGACCTCGCCCTCCTCGGGCGGCGGGCGCGGCTGCTCGTGTCCCACGCACGCGGGGACGACACCGACGACCCCGACCGGCGCCTGGCCGAAGCCGTCGAAGGCGTCGACCCGTCCGAGGTGATATCGCTCGCGGACGCCCTCGACACCTTCCTCGAAACCCCGCTGGACGGCACCGGGGACGACGACGGGCTGCCCTTCTCGCCGGACGCGCGCGTACGCTTCGCACGCCTCGCCGCCGAACTGCGCGACCTGCGCCGCTCCCTGGCCGACCCGCTGATGGACGTCCTGCACCGCGTCCTCGCCGTCACCGGCCTCGAAGTCGAACTGTCAGCGTCCCCGCACGCCCTGGCCGCCCGCCGCCGCGAGACCCTGTCGAACTTCCTCGACATCGCCGCCTCCTTCGCCGCCGGCGACAACGAGGCGAGCCTGCTCGCCTTCCTCGGCTTCCTGCGCACCGCCGCCCAGTACGAGAAAGGCCTCGACAACGCCCTGCCCGGCGGCGAGAACACCGTCAAGGTGCTCACCGCGCACAAGTCCAAGGGCCTGGAATGGGACGTCGTCGCCGTCCCCGGCCTGGTCACCGGCACCTTCCCCAGCGGCCAGGGCCGCGAGAAGTGGACCGCCCAGGCCAAGGTGCTGCCGCACGAGCTGCGCGGCGACGCCGACACCCTCCCCGACATCGCGACCTGGGACGCGCGCGGCATGAAGGCCTTCCACGAGGCCATGAAGGACCACCAGCACACCGAGGAACTCCGCCTCGGTTATGTCACCTTCACCCGCCCCCGCTCCCTCCTCCTCGGCTCCGGCCACTGGTGGGGCCCCACCCAGAAGAAACCCCGCGGCCCGTCCGCCTTCCTCCACGCCCTCCACGACCACTGCGCGGCGGGCCACGGCGAGATCGAGGCCTGGGCGGACGAACCCGCGGAGGACGAGGAGAACCCGGCGCTGCACACCGCGACCGCCGACCAGGTCTGGCCGCTGCCCCTGGACGACGCCGCCCTGGCCCGCCGCCGCGCCGCCGCCGAGACCGTCCTCGCCCACCTGGACCACCTCACCGCACACGACGACGGCCTCCCCGCCGCCCCGCCCACCCCCGAGAGCTACGACGACCCCGACTGGCCCGCCCCGCCGACCGACGACGAGCCGCCCTTCGACGAGCCCCCGTACGACGATTCCTTCTACGGCTCGCCGTACGACGAACCGCCCTCCGACGAGCCGTACGACGAACCGCCCTCCGACGAGCCGTACGACGAGCCTCCGTACGAGGAGCCCTCGTACGACGGGCCCCCC
>NZ_BQUN01000009.1 GCF_026008495.1 Streptomyces sp. A012304 | reverse complement strand
CCACCCCCGCCCCGAACCGCCCCCCGACCGCCGAACCGGCCGCGACGAGCGCCACCGCCGTCCAGTCGAACTCCGCGACGAACAGGAAGACCACGGCGGCGACCCCGTTGACGACGGCGACCAGCACGTTCTTGACGCCGTTCAGCCGCTGCAACGATTCCCCGCCGCTGCCCAGCCCCATCAGCGCGACGTAGAGCACACCCTGAGCGGCGGAGAAGTACCCCCCGTAGACACTGGCCAGGAGAATGCCCACGCCCAGGGCCGGCCGGACCGGCCCAGCGGCGCCCGGCTCCTTCCCGGACCCCCGCCGACGCGCCGTCCACCGTGCGATCAGGGGCTGGCAGGCGACCAGTACCAGGGCGAGTCCGACCAGCGCCGGCACGATCACCTCGAACGCCCCCGGCGGCAGAGCCAGCAGGAGCGCCGCGCCGGTCAGCCCGCCCAGGGCGGCCGCGCCCGCCAGTACGCGCACCCGCCGCCCCTGCCCGGCCAGTTCCGCGCGGTACCCCCATGCCGCGCCCAGGGAACCCGGCACCAGCCCCAGCGCGTTGGACACCGTCGCGGTCACGGGCGGCAGCCCGACGGCGAGCAACACCGGGAAGCTGATCAACGTGCCGGAGCCCACCACGGCGTTGACGCCCCCGGCCGCGACTCCCGCCAGACCGACGGCGATCATCTCCTCGACACCCATGCCGACGACGCTAGGCGCCCGACGCTTCGGCCCGTACCGAAACCTCGCGGACCGGCTCGGCGCAGTACTTGCGGGCCGCCGCTAGGTCACCCCCCGGACGCGATGAACCGTGTCACCGTGCGGGACGTACTCCTCACCGATCCCGGCGTGATCGCGACCATCCGGCTCGGGCGTCCGAGCGCGAAACAGGGGAGGGGACCGGTTTCATGGAGGATGCACCCGCGACGGAAACTCCGTACGACGGAGAAGAGTTGCTGACACTGCACGGCCGGGCCGTCCTGGACTACGCCACGCTGTGCGCCGGGTCGAGCCCGGGCGCGGCGGAGCGCCTCGCCGAGCAGGCCTTCTGGAACACCCGGGGCGACGCCGCCGGCGTCGACTTCCCGTGGCGGCCACGACTGCTCGCGGCGGTCCTGGAGACGGCTCGGGAATGGCGCACGGACGACAGGCGCGCGGCGCTGCACCCCTCCCTGCGGGAGGGCGGACGCCCGGCTCCGGCCGGTGCGGGGCGGGGCGGACGTCCGGCTTCGGCCGGCGTGGTGGGGGAGGGCGGGCGTCCGGCGGGGTCCGCCGCCGACCCCGGGACCCGGGACAGACGCCTGCTCCTGCGCGCCTTCCGGAGCCTGCCGCACCGCGCCCAGGTACTGCTGTGGCACACCGAGGTCGAGGCGGAGGACATCGAGGCGGTGGCGTCGCTGCTCGGCGCCGAACCCTCCCTGCTGAACCCCGGGCGTGCCCGCACCCTGCTGCGCGACGAGTGCGTACGGGCCCACCTGGACCTCGCGCCGGACGAGCGCTGCCGCCGCCTCAACCGGCTCATCGACGTCCACGCCCGCCCCGGGTCGGGCGAGACGATGGCGGAGGTCCTCGACCACCTCGACCACTGCGCCCACTGCGCGGCGGCGGTGGACCAGCTGGACCACTCCGGGGGCCGGCTCCCCGCGCTGCTCGCCGAGGCCGTCCTGGTCTTCCGCGCGGCGGACTATCTGGCGACCCGGACCGCCCGCCGCGCGACCGCGCCGGCCCACGCGCCCGCCGAGCCCACGGACACCGGGCCCCGGCCGACCGCCGCCCCCGATTCCGCCCCCCGCCGCCGCCACCGGTGGCCGCTGCTCGCCGCCATGGCCGTGGTGCTGTGCGGGCTGATCGCGGCGACGCCCATGGCCCTCGACGGAACCAGCGAAACCGGCGGAACCGGCGAAACCGGAGAAATCAGCGGAACCAACGAAACCGGCCGAACCGGAATCGAGGAGAAGCGAGGGGGAGCGAGTGGTCCGACGCCGGAGGCACCCGCCCGGGGCCCGTCCGTCTCCCCGACACCCGTCGCCGACGAGGCGCTGGTCACACGGCTGCGCAACATGCGGACCGGCCTGTGCCTCGATGTGACCGCGTCGGCGCGGATGGCGGGTGCGCGTGCGGTGACGGCGGACTGCGGGGGATCGACGACCCAGGTGTGGCGGCTGGAGGACGGGGGACGACTGCGCAGCCAGGCGGCCCCCGACCTGTGTCTGAACGCCGAGCCGCAGGGCACCCTCGCCCTGCGATCCTGCGCCACCACGGCCGGCGGGGAGTCGTCCGGTGACACGCGCTACGACCTCGCGGCCGACGGCCTGCTGACCCTCGTCGAGGAACCCGGCGTGGCCCTGACACCCGAGCGCCGCGCGACGGGATCGGCCATCCTGCTGGAGCCCGTCCCCGAGGACCGGATCCGCAGATCCCAACGCTGGCGCACGGACGAGACACCCACCCGCGCCCCTTCACCGCCGCAGACCGCCCGGCGCCCTCGGACGAGCTGACAGCAGCCCGCTCGGAGGGTCACCGAGGAAGGCGGGAGCCGATCGTCCGGCTTCCCCCGGGGAGGGTGAGGCACGGCGGGCGTTCGGCCCGTCTGATGGGAACGTGACCCACTGGCCTGCTCTGATCGTGCTCGGCGCGGCCCAGTTCCTGATGGTTCTGGACACGTCCGTCATGAACGTCTCCATCAGCCGACCGGTCGACGACTTCGACACCGAGGTCACCGCCATCCAGGCCGTCATCACGCTGTACGCCCTGGTCATGGCCGCATTCGTGATCGTCGGCGGGCGGCTGGGCGACATCCTCGGCCGGCGGCGGACGTTCTTCACGGGGCTCGCCGTCCACGCCACGGGATCGGCCCTGACCGCCGTGGCTCCCGCCCTGTGGGTCCTCGCGCTCGGCTGGTCGGTCATCGAGGGACTCGGGGCCGCGATGGTGCTGCCGGCGATGGCCGCTTTGGCGGGAGCCGTCGTCTGGCTGCCGGCCACCATCGACCCGGTCATCGACGACGCGCAGTTCGCCCGCGGCCATGGCCCTGCTCGGCGTCGGCATGGGCCTGCTCGCCTCCCTGGAGGCCGGGATTATCTTCGTCCCCACCGGCCAGGTGCGTTCGGCGGCCGAACGCGTCGGGCTGCCCCCCACCGAGGCCGACGCCGTCACGGACGCCTACGCGTCGGCGCAGCTGGACGGCCTGAAAGCGGCGATCCTCACCACCGGCGCGATCACCCTCGCCGGCTTCCTGGTCACCCCCAACCTGCCGACCGGACGGGCGGGCGGAGCACGCCCCGCGGACACCGCTGTCCCCACCGGGACCCGCCCGACGCCCTGAGCCCCGAGGGAGCCCGCGATGCACCGGACCGCGCCGACCACACCCCGCGCGCCCAGGCCCGAACGCCGGACCGAACGCCGGTCCCACGCCGACTACACCGGTGGCGTCTACGGCTCCCTGCTCGCCGCATCCGTGATCATCGGCGCCGGCGACCTGGGCTCGTTCCCCCGCACCGAGCTGGTGCTGCTGTTGCTGCTCAGCAGCCTGGTGTTCTGGGTGGCGCACGTGCACGCCCAGCTGTTCGGGGCCCGGCTGGCGCAACACGCCCTGGACCGCCGGACCGTGCTCCATGTGTGCCGGGACGAGTGGCCGATCGTCAAGGCCGCCGTCCCACCGGCCGCCGCCCTCGCAGTCAGTCCCCTGCTGGGCCTCGGCGTCGAGGGATCCCTCTGGTTCGCGCTCGCGGTGGCCGTGGCCGGGCAGGTCGGCTGGTCGGTGGCCGCCGCACGGCGGGCCGGCGCCACCCGGCGCCTGATGGCCGTCGCCGCGTCGGTGAACCTCCTGCTGGGACTGCTGATCATCCTGTTCAAGATCGTCCTGAATGACTGATCCGGCCCGAGCGGGCGGCCGCGCCCAGCGCCTCGCAGTCACGCTCGTTCTGGTCGGCGTACGCCTGCGCGAACTCGGTGAGAGCCCTGTCGAAGCGGGCGCCGCCACGAGGTAGCCGGCGATGGCGACGGGGTCGCCGGAACGGGCGTGGGCCCGGGCCAGACAGGCCCCGCACAGCCGCGCGAACAGGCGCAGCAGACCCGGGCTCATGGTGTCGGGCCGTGCGATGCCCTTCCAGTCCCGCAACTGGCGTACATAGAAGTCCCGGCCGTGCCCGTCGAGCCCCACGACGTGCGTCCAGCCCAGGAAGATGTCGCCGGCCGTCTGCATCAGCCGCTGCCCGGCCACCACCCGGCGGCCCTGGTTGTCGTAGCGCTCGCCGCCCGTGTGCGCGGCGAGCACCGACTCCTGCGCCTCCTTGGCCTGGAGCAGGAGCGGATCGTCGTCGTCCCTGCCGAGCAGGAGCAGGATCCCTCAGTGGGACGGCCCCCGGGAGCCCTCCTCGGCGCCGGCGTGTCGTGCCCATCGGTCGCACCGCCCATCGGCCGCTCGCCCCATAGCTCGCCATGTCGGTGGCCGGTGGTGGCGCCTCTGTCGTCGGTGGCCGGTGGTGGCGCCTCTGCCACCTCATCGCGCGGGCAGCCCCCAGGGATCACCCGCCAGGGGTGATCCCGTTGCCGCCACCGCGCACCACGCTGACCCGGTGACGTCCCCGCGGACCCCACTGACACCGCGCCGACCGATGGGGGGACCGCGCACCGCGGTGCGTCCCCGTGCCCCGCCCCGCCGGCGGTCCGGTCGGCGGCCCGCCCGATCACGCGAGGAGGAGCCATGACCGTGTCGCGTGGTCCGGCACCGCCCACCGGACCGGAGGAACCCGTGTCCGGCGGGGCGGCCCCGTCCCGCCCGGTGCGGACCCGCGCGGGCGCTCGCCGCCCTCGGACGCTCGTGGACGTGGATCCTCGGGTCCGCGATCGTGACGCTCGTGCCGGGCGTCCTGATCCTGATCTGGCCGGACGGGACCCTGCATGTGCTGGCCGTCCTCGTCGGCCTGTACCTGCTCACGACCGGCGCCTTCCGGTTCGTGTCGTCCTTCGCTCGGGAAGGGCCCGGCGAACGCCTGCCAGAGCTGCTGCTCGCGGTGCTGTACGTCCTGGCCGGCGTGCTGTGCCTGCGCCACCCGCTCCAGACCGTCGCCGCGCTCTCCCTGGTCGTCGGGATCGTCTGGCTGCTGTCCGGCCTGGTCACCCTGCACATGGCCCTGGCCGCCAAGGAGCTGCCCCACCGCGGCTTCGTCCTCGCCGCCGCGGTGCTCGGCGTCGTCGCGGGGATCGTCGTGCCGGCCCTGCCCTCCGAGTCGGCCCGCGCGCTGACCCGGCTGTTCGGCCTGTGGCTCGTCCTGCTCGGCCTGTTCGAGACGGCGGTCGCCTTCGCGTGGCGAGCCGCGCTCCGCACATGACGCCCCACGGGCCGGCCCCCACGCCCAAGGAGCACCCATGGTCCCGAACAACGCCTCCGGACCGTCCCCCTCCGACGGACCCCCGCGCCCCGGCCGTGCCCTGACGGACGCGGAACACGCGGAGTACCGCCGTCTGCGCCGGGCCTCGAAGGTCCGCCACCGCCGGCTGCGGCAGCTGGGCGCCGCCGTGCTCCTGCTGCTGGCCCTGCTGCTCGCGCCCTTGGCCGTGGTGGCGGCCTGGGTGGACGACGAGGTCTCCGACACCGACCGGTACGTGGAGACCGTCGCGCCGCTGGCCTCGGACCCGGCCGTCCAGGAGGTCGTGATCGACCGGCTGACCGACCGGGTGGTGGCCAGCGTGGACGTCGAGGCGGTGACGGCCGCGCTCACCAGGGTGCTCGCCGAGGCCGGAGCACCACCGCGCGTGGTGCAGAGCGCCGAGGCGCTCGACGGCCCGCTGCGCACGGCCGTCAGGTCCGTGGCCGACCGCACCATCACCCGCGTGGTCACCAGCGACGCCTTCCAGCAGGCATGGGAGGGCGCCAACCGGCGGGCCCACGCCGCCGTCGTGAACATGCTCACCGGAGAGCGGGAGGGCGCCCTGCGCGCCACGGACGGAACGATCCAGCTGGACCTCGGGGTGGTCGTCGAACAGGTGCAGGACCGCCTCGTCGACGCGGGCTTCGACAAGGCGTCCGCCATCCCGGACACCGACCGCACGGTCACGCTGTTCGAGACCGAGAAGCTCGACGAGGCGCAGGACACGATGCGGGTGCTGGACATCGTGGGCACGTGGCTGCCCGTGCTGACCGTCGTCCTCGCCGCCCTCGCCGTGTGGACCGCTCCCGGACACCGGGTGATGCTCCTGATCACGGGGATCGGCGTCGCCGTGACGATGGTGGCGCTGCTGGTCGCGCTGGCCGTCGTACGGCGCGTCTACCTGGACGCGGTCCCACCGGCGACCCTGCCCACCGACGCCGCCGCGGCGATCTACGACACGTTCGTACGGTTTCTGCGCGACAGCACCCGCACCCTCCTCGTCGTGGCCGTCGTCACCGCCCTGGCCGCCTACCTCTACGGCCCCGGACGCGCGGCCCGCGGCGTACGGACGCTCGCTCGGAAGGGCACCACGGCCACCGGGCGGGCCCTGCACCGCTCCGGCCTGCGCACCGGCGCGGGCGGGCACTGGCTGGGCACCCACCGGTCGTGGATCACCGCGGTCGTCATCGGGGCGGGCGTCCTGGCCCTCGTGCTCTGGAACCGTCCCACGGTCGGCGCGGTGGCGCTCGTCCTCGGCCTGGTCCTGCTCGTGCTGACGGTCGTGGCGGTACTGGCCGCCGCCGCGGGACCGAAGCCGACCGGGACCACGGGAGAGCCGGCACGACCGTGAGCGTCGGGGCAGTCGGCGGGACCGTGCGCGCCGCGTCGGGGAGTCGGCGGGACCGTGCGCGCCGCGTCGGGGAGGGGACGCTGCCGGGAGCGTCGCCCGGCTGCCGCTGCCTCAACCGTCCGGCTGATCCGGGCTCCGGTCCGAAGACCCGTCGGTGGGCGCCGGGCCGGGCCGGGGGGATGTCCGACTTCTTCGTCCTCGTCGGCCGCCGCGGTCACGACGATGAGGAAGGGAAAGAAACACATCATGGCGAGCGCGGCCAGCTGGAACGAGTGGCCGAACAGGTCGGCCGCGGTGAGCCGGTCCCAGAGCCTGCCCGCCGTGCTCGCCGCGAGGCGCCGGGTCACCGCCGAACGCCTCCAGCGCGGGATGCGGGGTGTCGGGCCGCGGTCCGTCATGAACCGAAGTGAACCCGCTGCGCGCCCCGTCCGCGGCACGCCGTACGGCGAACCGGGTGAACGCCGACAGCGGCACGCTCCACTTCACCCCTCCCGGATGAGGCCACCCGCACCGTGGCGTGGGCACGCTGAGAACCGCATACAGCGCCTACCGGGCCACCCGCCCGGGACGGAGGAGTGGCATGAGTGCGCAGACATACCTCGCGTACGACTTTCCGCTGCTGAGCGCCTTCTGGACCATCCTCGTGTTCTTCCTGTGGATCATGTGGTTCGTCCTGCTCTTCAGGATCGTCGTCGACATCTTCCGTGACGACTCCCTGAGCGGCTGGGCGAAGGCCGGCTGGCTGGTGTTCGTCTGCGTCCTGCCCTTCCTGGGCGTCTTCGTCTACGTGATCGCCCGCGGCAAGAACATGGGCGGTCGGGAGATGGCGCAGGCCCGCGCGCAGCAGGAGGCGTTCGACGCGTACATCCGGGACACCGCCAAGGGGGCCGAGCCCCGGCCCAGCAGCATCGACGAACTCGCCAAGCTCTCCGAGATCCGCGCCCGCGGCGACATCACGGACGAGGAGTTCCGCAGGGCCAAGGAACTGGTCCTGAGCGGAACGGGCCCGTCCACCCGCCCGACCGGAATGAGCTAGGAACCGGTGAGCAGGTCAGACTCTTGATCACGGTGGCGTGGCCGCCGCAGAGCACGGCGCTGTCCGGCTCATCGTCCTGGGCAGCGCCTCTGCCCATGCCCGAAGCAACTGGTTGCATCGTCGAACCTTCTGGTTGTACGGTCGAACCATGTCCAGGGATCAACGGGCTGATGACCCGGTCGTTCTCCAGGAGGCACTGGGGAGCTTCGTCCGCGCCTTCGGGTTGCACCAGCCGGAAACAACCCCCTGTGGCCAGCCCGTCCCGGTCTCCGAGGCGCACGCTCTGGGCGAGCTGTCGCAGGAGGGCGAGTTGCGGCAGGTGGAGCTGACGCGCCGACTGCGGCTGCAGAAGAGCACCGTGAGCCGGCTGGTCACGCAGCTTTCCTCGCGTGGCTGGGTGGAGCGCGCCCCGGCTCCCGCCGACGGACGCGGTGTCGTCCTGCGGCTCACCGCTTCGGGACGGCAAGCCGCGCAGAACCTCGCTCAGGCACGACGGGAGCGCTTCTCCCGGCTCCTTGAATCGATCCCGGCTCATGAGAGAGCGGGCGTGCTCCACGCCCTCGACGTATTGGTGGAGGCACTGGATGAGTAGCGTCGTCAGGCGAAGGGCGCTGCTGGCGGGCGCAGGTGTGGCGGTCGCCGGCGCAGTGACGGCTGTCGCCCTGGCCGGCGGCGGCTCGCAGCAGGATCCGGGCGAGGGGCAGAGCGGGCGGCAGAAGGTGGTGGCCGAGCGGGGCCGCAGCGTGATGCCCTTCGACCTCGAACAGACCACCCACCGCTTCACTCCCACCGCGGTGGGCGGCGTCCAGGACGTGCTGGCCGACCGGCGCGACGATGCGGAGCAGATCGGTCTGATACGCGCTCATCTCCGCAAGGAGGCAGAGGCGTTCGGCCGCGGAGACTTCGGGGATCCCGCCCGCATCCACGGCGAGGACATGCCCGGCCTCGCCGCACTGCAAGACGGCCACGACCGTATCGAGGTGCGCTTCAAGGAGCGGGCGGACGGCGCCACGCTGACCTACACCACGCGGGAGCCCGCGCTGGTGGACGCCCTGCACGAATGGTTCGAGGCGCAGCTCGGCGACCACGGCGCTCACGCCGAGTCCGGCCACTGAACCGACGGCGGGCTCAATGCCCGCCGCTTCGCGGCCGGTCTTGTGCTCACGCCGTCGAAACCCGGTGCGGCATCCCTGTCCGTGCCACGAGTTCGGCGCCTCCATCGGCGCCGCCGTGGTGTCCAGCGTCGCCGCCGCGAGCCTGACCGGGACCACGTTGAACGGCTTCACCAAGGGGTTCACCGTTGCGGGATGATCCCCGGCCGCCCGAAGCAGCACGACCAGGGCCCCTCTTAGTCGACTTCCGGGCGGTTTCACAGCCCTGGGCCACATGACAGGGGACGGCCTTCCCTGTATGGGGCGGCCCCGCGGTCACGCACGATTCCTCACCGTGCACGAGGTGCCGGGCGACACCAGCCGGCCCACCCGGGCATGTTCGTCACCGGAAAGGGCGCGACAGCGCAATGACCAACACCAGCACCGCGTCGCCACCCGTACTCGCCCGGGCGCTGATCGCCGGCTCCGGCATCATGAGCTTCGCCAACTCGGTCACCGTGCCCTTTCTGGCCGTGTTCCTCCGCAGGGAACTCGGCCTCCAGCCGGGCATGATCGGCTTCATCATCGGCTCATCGGTGTTCTTCTCGATTTTCGCCGGGTTCGTTGCGGGGGCGCTCTCGGACCTTTTCGGCCGGACCCGCCTGCTGCTGACCTCGCTCCTGGGGGTGATCGGCTCGTTCGTGGGCCTCTACTTCAGCCACGGCGTCCTTGCGGTGTTCGTCTTCAACGCGACGACGGCGTTGAGCGCCAGTTCCTTCGGGCCTGTCGGCAAGGCGCTGCTGAGCGACCTGGTCCCGCCGGGCCGACGGGTGAAGTGGTTCTCGTACCAGTACATGACCACCAACATGGGGTACGCCGTCGGGCCGGTCGCGGGTGCGGCGATCGGTCTGGCCGGCGACCGGTCGGCGTTCCTCGTCGGCGCGCTCGGCTACGGCGTCTACCTGCTCGGCCTGGGCGGAGTCCTGCTGCTGACCTCGTCGTCCGCGTCGGTCGGCGAGCCCGGCAGGACGGCCACCGGTGAGGGGCAGACGCAGCTCTTCGGCAGCGTACTCAAAGGGCTCGCGCAGAGCGCGCGGGTCGTGGCTGCCGACGCGCGGCTGCTGTTCCTCATCCTCGCCGGACTACTGCTGGAGGCCGTGCACGGCCGGGTCTCCTCGCTTCTCGCGCAGCATCTCTCCGGCGGTTTCGCCGACGGCACCGCGATCCTGGGGTACGTGCTGACCACCAACGCGGTGACCGTGGTGGTTCTGCAGTTGTTCGTCTCCCGGTTCATGGACAGGCGCAACCCCGTGACGTCCATCGTCGTCGGCGGTCTGCTGACCGTCCTCGGCATGGCCGGCTTCGCGTTCGCCGAGAACGTCTGGCACTTCGTCGCCGCGATGGTGGTGTTCTCCCTCGGCGAGATCCTCATCTACCCAGCGGAGTTCGCCATCATCGACCGCATCGCACCCGAGGACCGCCGCGGCTCGTACTTCGGCGCGCAGACCTTCGCCCAACTCGGCGTCTTCATCGGCCCCTACACCGGTGGCCTGCTGCTCGCGGCCTACGGCGGAACGACCATGTTCCTCGGTGTCGGCTCCTTCGCCCTGGCCAGTGTGGTCATCTATCTGCTCGTCGGCCGACGGGTCTCCGGTCTGGCCGGCCCCGCACCCGAGCACTCCGCGCAGCGGCCGAAGGAGGAGCATGCCGATGACACAGCGTGAGCCGGGACGGCGACTGCTGGTGCCTACCGAGCCCCCTGAGCACCTAAGTCCTGCACACCGTCGCTCTCTGACCCCTCACCGGCGTGTGGTACGTCGCCGTGGTCGAGGACGAGACCATGGCCGGGCTGCCGAATCCTGCCCGCCTTCATCGCGACCGCCTGTTCCTCGCGCTGCCGGTGTTCGTGGCCGCGGCGACCATGTCGCGCTGAACTTGAGGAGCGGCCCGATCAAGCCTGAGCCGGAGAAGCCGCATCCATGGTCACGACACCGGCCCGGTCGGCTCGCTGCTCCTGCCGCACACGCCGGTGGGCAGCCGGGCGGCGGGCACCGGGGGTCGGCCATCTCCCGGTCGCACGCAGGGCCGCCTCTGGTCGCCGTTGCCGACCCACCGGGCCGCCCGACCATCACCCCTTCGCGCCAGAGGTCCGGGATGGGGCTGTGGTGTTCTCCATGCTGCCGTTTGCAGCCGCGTCCTCGAGCGCCAGGACCAAGGTTGCGGCCCGGACAATGCCGCCGGAGCCTGGAGATGTCCCGCAGACGCGGCATGGCCTGGCTGATTCCTCACCTCGCCGAGAGGAGGCAGGCTGCTATGACCAGCATCGCCCATCGCATGGCCACCCTGTTCCGGACGAAGGCGAACAAAGCCCTGGACAAGGCGGAAGACCCGCGCGAGGTCCTGGACTACTCCTATACCCAGCAGCAGGAAATGCTGCAGAAGGTACGACGTGGTGTGGCGGACGTGGCCACCAGCCGCAAGCGCGTCGACCTGCAGATCAACCAGTTGCGCCAGTCCAGCGGCAAGCTGGAGGGACAGGCCCAGCAGGCGCTCGCCGCCGGACGCGAGGACCTCGCCCGCGAAGCCCTGAGCCGGCGCACCGCCGTAGCCTCCCAGCTCACGGACCTCCAGACCCAGCAGGCATCACTGCAGGCGGAGGAAGAGAAACTCACCGTCGCCTCACAGCGCCTCCAGGCGAAGGTGGATACCTTCCGCACGAGCAAGGAAACCATCAAGGCCCGCTACACCGCGGCCGAGGCGCAGACCCGCATCACCGAGGCCGTCACCGGCATCGGCGAGGAGATGGGCGATGTCGGCCTGGCCATGCAGCGCGCCGAGGACAAGACCGAACAACTGCAGGCCCGCGCCGGAGCACTGGACGAACTGCTCGCCTCCGGCGCCCTGGAGGACGCCACCCTGCCCGCCGGCCGCGACGACATCCAGGCCGAACTCGAGCGCGTCACCGCGGGCCAGGACGTGGACAGGGAACTGGCCCGGATGAAAGCCCAGCTCCCCGCGTCCGCCACCCCGCCGGCCGTCGAAGGCAGCAAGAGCACCGAGCAGGGCCCGCCGGACAGGGAGGCAACATCATGATCATGCGGATTCTCGGTGAGGGCCAGTACGAGATCACCGACGAACACCTCGACCGGCTGAACGAGTTGGATGCCGCCCTTCAGTCAGCAGCCGACGCCGACGACGAGACGGCGTTCACCACCGCCCTGTCGGCCCTGCTGGACGCGGTGCGCAGCCTCGGTACACCGCTGCCGGACGAGACGATCACGCCGTCCGACCTGGTGCTGCCCGACGAGGACACCAGCCTCACGCAGGTGCGGGAGCTGCTCTCCGACGAGGGCCTGATCCCGGGGTGACGTGTGGGCGTGGTCGGGGATGGCGGTCATCGGTTCGCCCTCCCTCGCTTGTCCCGTCTGCCGCCGGCCCGGGGTAGCGGCCCGGATCGGCGTCGAAGGTGGCCGCGCAGTGCGCGGAGCAGAAGAACAAGCTGGCGTGCCGTGGTCGTCGCCTCGTGGGTCTGTTCGCCGTCATGTACTTCGGTGGTCTCCGGCCGGCGGAAGCGGTCGGCCTTGCCGAGACGGACCTGACCCTTCCCGAGGAAGGCTGGGGTTCGGCGCTGCTCCACCGGACTCGTCCGTCCGTCGGCAAGCGGTGGACCGATTCGGGGAGACCCATGACGACCTCGGGCTGAAGAACCGGCCGACCGAGGGCGTGAGGCGGGTGCCGATCCCGCCTCATCTCGTCGCCGTGCTGCGCGAGCACCTGGCCACCTTCGGCACGGCGGACGACGGGCGGCTGTTCTTTAGCGAGCAGGGCACGGTCGTCCCGTCCTCGACCTACTACCGCGTGTGGCAGGAAGCCCGGCTTCTCGCGCTTCCGCCGGCCGTACGACCTCCGGCACTCGGCGCTGTCGACGTGGCTCAACGCAGGGGTCGATCCGACCGAGGTGGCCGAGCGCGCTGGCAACAGCATGGAGGTCCTGCTGACCCGCTACGCGAAGTGCCTCGACGGACGGCAGGACGTCACCAACCGCCGCATCGAGGACCTACTCCGCGAGTACGACTGACATCACCCGACCATGCCCAAGCCCCCTGGCATCCACCAGTGGCCTTGGTGTTCTCCGGGTGTGCTCGCTCAGAATGCTGGTTCCACGGTGTCCTCGGTCGGGAGTTGCTGTGCGCGGGTGCCGAAGGGGTTGTCGATGACATACCGCCAACGGCCGTCCGGACCCCGCCGGGCGATGTCGGTGGCAGTGCCCTCGACGTGCACGGCCTGTCCCTCCCGGCCGGTCCCGTCGATGACCCAGTCGACTATCAGTAGCGCCACGTCTCCGCTGCGGTACACATGCCGCGGACGGACCGCGATGGGAACTCCGAGCTCTTGCAGGCGGCCGTTTGCGGCGTGCAGGTCCGGGCCGGTCGCCGGTGTTCCCGGCTGCGGGACCAGCACTGCCGCATCCTCGTAGACCTGCGCCAACGCGGAGGCGTCGCCGCTGTTGAACCGCTCGGCGAACACCGCGGGCACCTCTTCGGGCCGATCGGCCAAGGTTCGCATGATCGACAGACGTCCTTCCGGGTCGGGAGAATCGAAGTGCCCCACACGTTAGGAGGCGATCTCGTGACTCACCGAACGGTTGGTCACCCAGCAGGGCTCCCCGACGACCCGCGCGCGAACGTCACCGCACCCACCCCCGAGTGCCCGGTGGAGATCACGCTGGCGGCACTGCACGGCCGCTGGACGACGCTGGTGGTCCGTGAACTGCTGCGTGGCGACCGCTCCTACAGCGAGTTGCGCGCGGCCCTGCCCATGTTGTCGGACAAGGTGCTGTCCGACCGGTTGGCACAGCTCGGCGAGGCCGGAGTCCTCGAGCGCGACCGTCGACCGGGCTGGCCGCCGCGAGTGCGCTACGCACTCACCCCGAGTGGACACCGCCTCGGCCCTGTCCTCCAGGCTCTGTGGGACTGGGGGGCGGGTGCGTCAGCACGAGACGGCGGCGGGGCTGAGAGTGGCCGTGAGACGAGCCCTGTTCACTGATCGGCCGGACTGAGCCGTCCCACTTGCGGCGATGCCCCAAGATCCAGTACGCGCCTCGTCCACAGACCCCGACATACGGTCGCTCCGACCGGCACACGCCTGCACATACGCGAAGACCCCGTCTTCAGCGAAAGCGCTGATGGCGGGGTCTTTGGGCACCTGATCCAAGGTGCCCCCGGCAGGATTCGAACCTGCGCACACGGCTCCGGAGGCCGCTGCATCCCCTGACGTTTACGCAGGTCGCGAGCCCGTAGTAGGCCGATAGGACGCGATCGGTCCACACATAGTCCACGGGCAGTCTGTGCGCTTCTTCGCGGCGGCGCAGCCGTTGGCGTAGTAGCTGGGAGGGCCGTGACGCTGGCGCTGAGGCAACACGCAGTCGTGGCCGTACGGCTGGGTTGTCAGAGGGCGAAGCTTTACTGGGTTCTAAAACAAGATGCAGAACCATACGATCACTGTCCGTGTGTGGGCGGCTACAACAGAGCAAGGGTTAGTCTTGCTGGTCGCACGCACCCCCTCCAGTGGAGGGAGGAACCACGAAGGAACGCGATGACCGTGACCTTGACGCCTGCCGTTGCCCGCCAGCGGGAGGAGGAGTCGACCGCAGGTGAGCCCCTGTGCAGCCCCCTGCGGCACCTCGATCCCGAGGCTGTGAGCGCAGCTGCGAAGGTCGAAAGCCGTAACCGAGAGGTTCACCTACCACCAGTCAGTACCTACAGGTGGTGGGCGCGACGTACTGCTGCGGTGAATGGCGCTCTGCTGGACGCCTTCTCGTGTGATGTCGAACAGAGGCTGCTGGTGGCAGACATGTTCGCAGGTGGAGGTGTGATCCCACTTGCGGCGGTCGTGCGCGGTCACCAGGTGTATGCCCAGGATCTCAACCCTTGGCCGGCCACTGGCTTGACCGCGATGCTGGCTTTGCCTGCAGCTGAAGAGCTCAAGGCAGCAGCTGATGCACTGGAACAGTGGGCGGAGGACGAGACAAAGTCTGCTTACGGAACGTTGTTCTCTAATGGCAGTAAGGCTTTGGTCTCGCATACATTTCGGGTCGCTACAGCTGAGTGCACTTCATGCGGTCAGAGGGCACGAATGTTCCCCCACGCACTGGTTACGCTGCTGACCCGCAAGGAACGCGGTGGTGTCCAAGCTTGGCTGGCTTGCCGACAAGGGCATCTGTTTCAGGGCGACTCCAGCACTAAGCCTAGTTGCCCGGTGTGCCAAGTGGTGGTGGACCCGAAGGCCAATTACACCCCTCGCCGATCCATCACCTGCGAGTGTGGCCACATCGACAGGCTTTCTGACAGGGCTGGCACTTGGGCTTGGGAAGTCGTGCTGGTTGAGCGCGCCACATCCAAGCGCCGTGAGCTAGATGTACCCACCGCCGACGAGTTGGAGATGGCCAACGCAGAGCGCTGGCTTCCAGACAGAAGCCTTGGAGACATCCCCGATGGGCAGGAAACCCGCGTACTCCTGCGGCACGGCTTCACCAGCTGGGATCAGCTGTACCCGAACCGACAGCGGGTGTTGCTTGAGCGGATGCTGGAAAGAACAGCTAAGTGCCACGAGGACCCTGCCGTTGTGCGAGCGGTAAGCATGGCAGTGGTCGGAAGCACTGAGATGGCCGGCCATCTGTCCCGCTGGGACCGTTACTACCTCAAGAGCTATGAGGCGATGGCCGGGCACCGTTTCAACCTGACGACCCTCGCCGTCGAGCCAAACGTCTGGGGAACAGCGGGCAGCGGACGGGGAACCGTCCTGCGCCGACTGAATCAGCTGGTAAAGGCAGCAACCTGGCTGCATGCCCGCACCGGACGGGATCTGATCGTCGAAGGGCCTTTGCAGACTTCTGGCAAGGTCAGCCCTATGGCTGAGTGCGACGTTCGCGTCGTCGGAGGGAGTAGCGAAAGAATGCTTCTTCCAGATGGAAGTGTGCATCTCGCGCTTACCGATCCCCCGTATCACGATGATGTGCAGTATGCGGAGCTATCCACACCACTTCGCGCGTGGGCCAGATTGGCTGACGCCGACCTGAGTGCCGAAGCTGTAGTTAACGCGGCCACTGGGCAACTGGTCGACGATGGAGCCTACGAGGACCTCCTGACTCGCATTTTTAGCGAAGCGCGCCGCACTTTGCGGTCCGATGGACATCTGATTTTCAGTTACGCCAATCGCAGCCCGGAAGCCTGGATCAGTGTGCTGGGAGCCTTGCAACGTTCAGGGCTGCGGGCGGCTGGTTGCGAAATTGTTCATAGCGAGAATGAAACTGACGCAGCTAAGCGAAATGTGCGGGCCTGCACCCTTGACTTGATTCTGGATCTTGTCCCAGTTGGAAACCGCCCGCTGAAGCAGCACAGTCCTAGGGTGCCGCAGCAGACGCCTGAAACCGAATTTCTTTTGGCCGTTTCGAGAACCTTCCTGGAAGTCGGGCAGCTGCCTGATGGCTGGGAAGACGGTTTCAAAAAGGAGCTGCGAGAAACCGATTTCATCGGCCAGCGTCCGCAATAAAATACTGCAGGAAAGTGGCGAGCTGGGTGTTTTAATATCCCAGTTCGCCACATGATACTTACGGCCTACTCGATATCGGGTTGAATGAGGGGGAAGTATGGGTGGGGTAATGGATGGCAATCTTGTTGACAAGGTCTCAGCTGCTAACGACTGGAATGATAGAGTCTCGCTAATTCGGCAGATTCCTGAGAGGTACGGGCGAGCGGCTCAGCAAGAGGTTTACGCCTCGATCGCTGAGCAGATTTACGTTCCGCATTTGACGCCAGATTTCGCGTATGTGTATCCGCGTAAAGATTATGAACTCGAAGGCGTAGCTAAGTCTCTTAGGTTTGCGGCTGAAGGAACGGACGGATTTACCCGTGTCTCGGTAGACGATCTGGCGAGTGCCATAATGACTCAGCCCGAATCGCTTCTCTGTTTCCGTTTGATTTTGGCATACACGGTGCAGGAGCTCGCGATTGCAGTAGCCATTGTGGCTGAGGATCTAGAGGTAAAGGTAGATGTCAGTCACAATAGGCTAAAGAGGTTCGAGTCGGGCGCCGAAGTTTCATCGAGCGTGGCAAAGGTGCTCGCCGTGACGATCGACCGGGCTGTTTCGAATACGCTGTTCCCTGACCCCGGTGAGGCGCTGGTAAGTAAGCAGAGGCGCCCGGACCTTAGCGCAGGCTGGCAGAGTGTCAGAAAGCTGTTCGCCGAGGGGGTTCCTTACTCTATGCTGCTGCATCAGCGCCATTATGGCGGGGCGTTCCGGCAGCTTCTCGATGCCACCAGCTCTCTCCGTGGAAATGTTCTGGAAAACGCAGTGGAGAGCCTTTTCGAACAGTCCGGTATTTCTTGCGTACGCACTGGTAGCGCCAATCAGGCGGATATTGAAAAGCGATTCAGCATTACAGTTAAGCCCGCACCGGACTTTGTGGTATATTCTCAATCTTCCCCGACTGTGCCTAGGGCATTCCTTGAATGCAAGCTGGTCAATGATGGCGGTACAGCCAGGGATAAGGCGGGCCGATTCCTGAACTTGCGTGAGGCAGGGAGAAAGCATGGAGGTGTGCCCGTATTTGCCGTACTGGGCGGGGTCGGGTGGCGGCGAGTCAATGACGCTCTGGGGCCGGTAGTCGAAGCATGTGATGGGCGCGTATTTACGTTGAACACTCTTGATCAGATGCTCACGACGGAGCCTTTGTCGTCCATGTAGCGCGGGTTCACCCCCAACGCTGCCGCTACCAAACATCCCAGTCCCATCCCGTAGGCCCTGGATGGCACTCACTCAGCGCGGCATGGTCGATGACGTACTGGAGGGAGGCCTTCGGATATGTCGCTGCGGAACGGCGGTCGCGGCGGCGCCTTTTCCTTCCTCGTTCAACGATGCGCGACAGCCGTGAGTTGGCAGTTCGGCGCATGTACACGTGAGGTCGGTGGAGCGGCTTTGGGGTGGCGCTGCTTTGGCGCGAGTGATCATGGCCCCGTAAGCTTCCGGCGAGTCGGGCAGTCTGTGGACCTGCCCGGTAAAGCACGACGTTGGGGCCATGATCTTCGAGGCTCGCGCCAAAGTGGCTCCGTAAAGCCGCGGAGCCGACCGTCCCAGCCATGATGCACCCCTTCTCTGGCTCTGGCGGCTGATTGCTGTGCGCGGCACGGGCATCGGCCGGGCTGGAGCGGGGCGGAGACAGGAGCGCAGGCCCGGCCGGGGGCCGGGCCGCGCGCGGGGAGCGGAGCGAGCCGCCTTGAACCAGTAGAGAAAGTTTGAATCATGGTCCTGGTGATCACCTGTCCGGTCCCGGGAGATGCTTGACACTTCGGTCCCAGCTGATGGTTGACAGTGGCCGTGATCGGCTTTTCTGTGCGCGTCGTTGCGGCGTGTGGCAGGAGGCCGGGATTGGCGCTGGTGGAGTTGTCGGTTGTCGAGCAGAGATACCGGGCCGTCTTGGCCGTGCTGGCGGGTGCGACGGTGACGGAGATTGCCGCGTCGCTGGGGGTGTCGCGGCAGACGGTGAGCGGGTGGAAGTCGAGGTATGCCGCCTCGGGCCTGGCGGGGCTGGCGGATCGGTCACGCAGGCCGGCCTCGTGTCCGCATCAGGCCTCCGCCGAGGTGGAGACGGCGGTGTGTGAGCTGCGGCGCAAGCACCCTCGCTGGGGTCCGCGGCGGATCGCTCATGCGCTGGAGCGGTCCGGGGCGGTGAGCCCGCTGCCGTCACGGATGACCGTGTATCGGATCCTGGTCCGTCACGGTCTGGTGGAGCCGGGGGTTCGGCGGCGGAAGCGGTCGGATTACAAGCGCTGGCAGCGGGATCGGCCGATGCAGCTGTGGCAGATGGACATCGTCGGCGGCGTGATGCTGGTCAACACGGTGACCGGTGAGCTGACCGAGGCCAAGGTCGTGACTGGAGTGGATGACCATTCCCGGTATTGCGTGATCGCGTCGGTGGTCGAGCGGGCGACCGGTCGGGCGGTGTGCTCGGCGTTCGCGGGGGCCCTGCGGAGGTTCGGGGTGCCGGAAGAGGTGCTGACCGACAACGGCAAGCAGTTCACCGACCGGTTCGGGCAGGGCGGTGAGGTGCTGTTCGACCGGATCTGCCGGGAGAACGGGATCGCGCATCGGCTGACGCAGCCGGCGTCGCCGACCACGACGGGCAAGGTCGAGCGGTTCCATCAGACGCTGCGGCGCGAACTCCTCGACGACTGCGGTGCGTTCGAGAGCATCGAAGCTGCCCAGGCGGCACTGGATCGTTGGGTGCAGGAATACAACTCGATGCGTCCGCATCAGGCCCTGGACATGCAGTCTCCGGGAGACCGGTTCACCCTGGTGCCCGAGGAGGAGCGGGACGTGCTGGGACTGAAGATTCCCGGAGTGCTGGCGCTGGTGCCGCAGCAGCGGACACCTCCAGCGGACCCGGAGCCGGCTCCGGCTGAAGCGTCGGCTGTGCCCGCCGCCCTGCCTGAGGTGGTCCCGGCCGTGGTGCCGGTGGAGCCCGGTGGGCCGGTGGAGTTCGATCGGGTGGTGCCTGCGAGTGGGAATCTGCAGGTCGCGGGCAAGCAGTTCTGGCTGGGTCCGTCCCGTTCGGGGCTGACGGTGACGTTCTGGGCCGACACCTCGGTGATCCATCTGCTGATCGCCGGGACGCGGATCAAGAGTGTGCGTTCGCACCTGTCGGTGGCGGATCTGGGACGGCTGGCGGCCCGGGGCGGACGTGCGGCCGGGCCGGCACCGCTGCCTGCCGGCGACGGGGCGGCGTTCGAGGTGGACCGGTTGGTGAACAACAGCGGGCTGGTGAACCTGGGCGGGCGCCAGGTCCTGGCGGCGGAGATCCTCGGCGGCCGCCAGGTCGGCATCAGGATCGATGACGAGACGCTGTCGTTCTTCGACCTGTCCTCGCGACAGCTGCTGCGGGTGCGGCCCAACCCGCTCACCGGCGACGAGGTGCGGCGTCTGCGGGGACTGCGGCCCGCGGGCACGCCGCCACGGCCAAGCGTGGAGCCGGTCCGCGTCCAGCGGCGGATCAGCGCAGTGGGCACGATCATGGTCTGTCGGCAGATTGTCTCGCTCGGTCGCCCCTACGCGGGCCAGACCGTGACCGTGCACGTGTCGGACTCGACGATCACCGTCGAGCTGGACGGCCAGGTTCGCGTCATCCAGCGCACCACCGACATCCCCGTCCGCCACGTGAAGGCGAACAAGCCCTACAAGGTTTCCGATGTTGTCTAGGCCCACCGTCAAGCATCACCTGGGACCAGAACGTCAGCCATCAGCTGGGACTAGACATAACGTGAAAGCGAACAAGCCCCACGGGGCTCCCTATGTTGTCTAGGCCCACCGTCAAGCATCACCTGGGATCAGAACGTCAGGCATCAGCTGGGATCCGACATCCTGGTGATCACCTGGGCTCATGCGTCCGGTCCCTGCTGCACGGTGGTGTAGAACCCTCGGTATGGGGAGTGAGCGGCAAGAGCGGATGAAGGCGCTGGGGGCGCGTCTTCGTGGGCTTCGTGTGGGGGCCGGCCTGACCGGTGCCGTGGTGGCGCAGAGAGCTGGCGTGGGACAGCCGACCGTGTCCAAGGTCGAGACCGGCCGGATGGTTCCCAGCGTGGAAGTCCTGGGGCGGCTGTCGTCTGCTCTTGGTCTGGATGAGTCGATGGAACGGGAGGTGCGTGACCTCCTGGCCGCCGTTGAGGCCGCGCCTTCCACCCCAGAAGCCTCCGAGGACGAGTCGCTCCTCGGGGCTGTCGTCGATGACGCTGTTCGCTCGGCTCGGTTGGTGCGGTCGTTCCAATGCGTCGTTCTGCCGGCCATGCTCCAGAGCGCTGAGTACGCCCGTCACGTCTTCGAGAGCGCGCCGCATGCCACCCCGGAGGCTGTCGGCCGGGCCGTCGCTGCCCGTATCGACCGGCAGAGCGTCTTGTACGAGCCGGGGCGGGAGTCGGTGTTCGTCCTGACCGAAGGGGTGCTGCGGACCTGGCCCGGTTCGCCGGCGCTGATGCTCGCGCAGCTCGACCGGCTGTTGGCTGTGGAGAGTCTCAGCACCGTTCGGCTGGGCGTCATCCCCTGGCGTCATGCGGTGCCGGTCATGCCTCGCCACGGGTTCACCTTGTGCGACCAGCGGTCCGTCGTCGTCGAGACCTTCCGGAATGAGCGGCTCGTCGACGACCTGGCCGAGGTTGCGGCGTACGAGGAGACGTTCAGCCGCTTCGGAGAAGCCGCCGTCTACGGGAGCGAGGCACGGGAGTTGCTGCTCCGCATGATGAAGGAGTTCCAGGAGCTGTCGCACTCCATCCACCCGATCGAGGAATAATTCCTCAAGATGCCTGGCTCGTGAGTTGGGCATGGGAATACTCTGCTCGCTGTGCCGTCTAGCCCCCTAGACGAAGAGGAGAGATTTCCCATGCCCAAAAAGTGGTGCCGCCTGTTCCCCGGCATGCCCTGGCAGGTGAGCGAGGCTCGCCGCTTCGTGGCCGGCCTGCTCGCGGACGAAGGCAAAGCCGTGGTCGAGGACGCCGAACTGGTCGTTGGTGAGCTGGCATCCAACGCGGTCCGTCACACGCGGAGCGGCTGGTACCGGGGGTGGTTCCTGGTGATCGTCGGCTTCAGTGACGACACGGTGCGCATCGAGGTGATCGACCAGGGCAGCGACGATGAGCCGCTGGTCCGCAGCGTGCGCAGTCCGGTGGAAGAGGGTGGTCGAGGGCTGCTGCTGATCGCGGCGTGCGCCGAGAACTGGGGCGTGAAGGACCGCCCCGGCGGGCGTTGCATCTGGGCCGACTTGGCGCGGGTGAGTGGGTGATGGCTTCCTGCGCGGTGGTGGTCCGTGGCCGACTGCCGGGCAGTGAGGGGTGAGTCCTCGGGGTGTACCTCGTCGCAGAGCCGGTTTCTATGTGATCGGTGCTTACTCGGGAAGGCCACTCCCGGCCATTCCGTCTAGGGCCCTAGACTCCTGGGTAAATCTAGGAGGAGAGGTCATGTCGGACGAGTTGCAGCGCATCATGTCGATCGATGATCCGTACCTGCTCTTGCGCGAGGTCACGACCCGGTTGGCCGACGCGCAGCAGGAGGTGACCGAACTCGCCCGCCTCCGCCGGCGCGTGGTTCAGGACCTCCATGCGCAAGGGCTGTCGTACTCGCAGATCGCGGTGAAGGCAGGCCTGAGCCGAGGGCGCATTCACCAGATCCGCCACACGGGACCGGCGCCGGAGGGGGCCTTCCTCGGACGCGGGGCAATCATCGTCGCGACTCCGCTGCGGCGGGACGATGAACACGGGCGCACGGTCGTCGCCGTCGACGACGTCAGCTCGGGCAAGCGTCTGGAAGACCTCGCGCGGTCGTACGGACTCGACGTCACCTCGGAACACGTACCGGTGAGCGGCGAGATCGACCTCGACCGTGACGGCCTGGTCGTCGTCTGCGGCCCGCGCATGTCTCAGCAAATGCGGGACACGTACGCGCAGGATCCCGTACTGCACTGGGAGTGCGCCGAAGACGGGCAGTGGACCGTCGTCGACCGGCAGACCGGCACGGTATACGAGTCCGGGCAGGACAGCGATCCGGCCCGTCCGTACGACGTCGGCTACATCGGCAGGCTGCCGCGCCCCGACGGCAAGGGCACGTTCCTCGCAGTCGCCGGTATTCACACCCAAGGGTCCCTCGGTGTCGTCCAGTTGCTCGTTTCCGATCTGAACGCGTTCTGGGGGCAGGTGGGCGAGCACCCCTTCTCCACCCTGGTCGGCGTCGAGTACGACCCGGAGACCAGTGAGCCCCGTTCGGTCGAGCTGCTCACGCCTCTCTACCGGCACGACGAGGAGACGTCGGCGTGAGGGTCACCCTCAGCTCACTGCCTGCGGAACCGGGCCGGGAGAACGAGGACTTCGCCGCCGCCGGTTCCGGGGCGGCCGTTCTCCTCGACGGCGCTGGCGTGGCCGGAGCGGAAACCGGCTGCAAGCACGGCGTCGCCTGGTTCTCCGCGACGCTGGGCGGACTGCTGCTGGGCATCATCACAGCACATCCCGCACAACCGTTGGCTGCGTGCCTGGCCGATGCGATCAGTGCCGTCCGGTCTCTACATGAGGACAGTTGCGACCTGGCTTATCGGGCCAGTCCGACCAGTACCGTCGTCGCCGTGCGGGCCAGTGAGGGGACTCTCGAGTACCTCGTGCTTGGGGACTCGTCCCTTCTTCTGGCCGACAGGGACGGAGCGACGACGGCCCTCACGGACCAGCGCCTGGACGACGTCGGCAAGCGGCTGCGTGGCTCGGTCGACGCGTTGCCCACCGGTTCACCCGAGCACGCTGTCGCCCTGGCCGAGTACCGCGATGCCCTGACAGGACTGCGCAATCGGCCGGGCGGCTTCTGGATCGCCGGGCCCGACCCACAGGCCGCCGAACACGCCCTCACTGGGACCGTGTCGCTGGATTCGCTGGCGTCCGTGTCGCTGCTGAGCGACGGCGCGACGCGACTCGTCGACCGCTTCGAACTCTCCTCATGGCAGGAGACGTTGGCCGTTCTCGGTTCGTCGGGGCCGGATGAGTTGATCCGCCGCGTGCGCGAAGCTGAGGCCGGCGACCCCCACGGTCGACGCTGGCCACGGGGCAAGGCGTACGACGACGCCACGGCCCTGCACTGGGAGCTGTAGGGCGTCCGCGCGTTCTGAGACGCCTTCGTATATCCCCCTAGACAGTTCCAGGGGTGCGGGTTACCGTATCCGTCAAGCCCCCTAGACGATTACGGGAATCCACAACCCCGCTGTCTAGGGGGGTATACAAGCCACGGTGTCCGATCGGCAGGCACCACCAACCAGTGAGGTTCAGAATGCGCGTCATCCCCGTGGACACCTCCGCCGCAACGCTCCTCGTGACCAAGCTGCCGGAGGTCAAGGTGAGGGACCGTCAGTCCGGTGAGATCGCCCTCGACCCGACGACGAACGAGCGGCTCATGGTGCTGGAGCTGGTGTTCATCGCGCAGGGCGGCTCCGACATGATCAAGGTCACGGTGCCGGAGCCGGGCATCGGTGAGGGCCTAGTGATGGGCGCCCCGGTCATCCTGTCCGGCCTCGTGGCGCGGCCGTGGGAGAGCGAGTTCGGCGGGCGCCTGCGGCACGGCATCGCCTACAGGGCCGATGCGGTCATGGTGAACGCCCCGGCGCCGGTGAAGGGCTGAACGCCATGGCCGACGCCGTCTGGTCCGTGACGCTGTGCCTGCTGGCACTGGCCGCTCTGCTGGTGCTGAACCGCCGTCTGCCGGTGGCGTACTGGTGGCTCGTCGGCTATCCGATCATCGCGCTGCGCGTCCTTGCCACCTATCGGGCGACGATGGACGCATGCGGCCTGACGGTCCCGGCGTCCGCCATGCGTCGGGCCACGGCTCGGCTGGTCGGCCGTGAGGCGGCGCCCGTTCCTCCTCGTCGGTCGCTGCCGCTGCCGACGGGGTCCGGGCTGGTGCTGCGGCTGCGCATGGCGGCCGGGCAGGCGCCCGAGGACTTCATCGCCTCGGCTGACCGGCTGCGGCACGCCTGGGCCGTACACGCCGTCCACATCCGCCCGACCAAGCCTGGGCGGCTCGAACTGCGGCTGATCGGCTGGGACGTGCTCGCGGACGTGCGGCACCCCCGACGGTGGCGGCAGAGCGGCGGCCTGCTCTCCCTGCCGCTGGCTCTCCGGGATGACGGGCGCTGGCACGTCCGGGACTTCCGTACCGTCCCGCACGAACTGATCCTCGGCGCCACACAGTCCGGCAAGTCCGTCTACCTGCGGAACCTGGTCTGCGGGCTGGCCCGGCAACCGGTCGTCCTCGTCGGCATCGACTGCAAGTGGGGCGTGGAGCTGGCCCCGTTCGCGCCCCGGCTGTCGGCGCTCGCGGACACGCCGGACCGTGCGAACGAACTCCTCGACGTCCTACTGGAAGAGATGGAGGCACGGTTCCGTCTGATCGGTCTCGCCTCCGGGGCCGGGCCGGACGCCGTGCTCACCTCGGACGTATGGGGGCTGCCGGAAAAGGTACGGCCGGTGCCGGTCGTGGTCGTCGTCGACGAGGTGGCGGAACTCTTCCTTGCCGCCAACCGGGACGACGAGAAGCGACGCGACGCCATGGTCACCAAGCTGATCCGCATTGCCCAGCTCGGGCGCGCGGCCGGCATCTACCTGGAAGTGTGCGGGCAGCGCTTCGGCTCCGAACTCGGCAAGGGCGCCACCATGCTCCGCGCCCAGCTCACCGGCCGTGTCTGCCACCGCGTCAACGACGAGTCCTCGGCGAACATGGCGCTGGCCGACATCTCCCCTGAGGCGGCGCTCGCCGCAACGTCCATCCCGGCCGACCGGCCCGGCGTGGCGATCGTGGGTGACTCCTCGGGCGGCTGGTCCCGCGCCCGTTCCCCGCACGTCACCCTCGACGAGGCGGCGGCCGTCTGCAAGGCCACCTCAGCGCTCGTACCTCAACTGCCGCGCCTCGACTCCTTCCGTCCCGCCGTCGCCGCCGAGCCCACCGACGTATCGGCGGCGGCTCTGCCCACCGCTCGCCCGGTGACCGAGTAGCCGTTCCTCCTCCCCACGGTCGGCGTGACCGCCTCGCGCCAAGTCCCTACCCCGCCCATGCCTCGAACAGGAGGGAACAGCTGATGCGTGCCCGCCTCGCCCACGTGGACGCGGTGATCATCCAGGCCGTCATAGCGGGCGCCCTGTCCTTCTCCCATCTGCATGACTTGGCGGAGGCGGCCGGGCAGGGCGGCTGGAAGGCGTGGGCCTACCCGGTCAGCGTCGACCTGTTGCTGGTCGCCGCCTGGCGCCGGATGCGCGAACAGCAGCGCGCCGGACAACCGGCCGGGGGACCGCGCCTGTGGTTCCTCGTCGCCCTGGCCGCCTCGCTCGGTGCCAACGTCGCCACGGCCGGACTCCTCGACCTGGACGACGTCCCCGCCTCCCTCCGCGTCGTGGTGGCCGGGTGGCCGGCCGTCGCCTTCTTCGGCGGAACCCTCCTCGCCCACACACCGCGCACCCCGCAGGTACCGGCGTCCTCGGTGGCCGAGGAGACGGAACCCGACCCGCCGTCCGCGCCGACTGCGGTCGAGGAGACCCACCTCGACGCCCTTCCGGCGACGCCCACGGACCCCGCACCCGCCCCGGCGTCCGCTCCCGCTGTGTCCCTGCCACCTGCCCTCGTCGACCGCGTCCGCGCCCTCGCCGAGGAACACCGCGCCACCACCGGCCAACCCGCCGACCCCGACACCGTTCGGGCCCGGCTCGGCCTGCCGCCGTCCATGACGGCAACCGTCGCTGCCCACCTCTGAGAAAGGACCGCCCACGTGCCCCCGCGATTCCGCAACGTCCGCCGCATCGGTCCGGTCCAGGTCGCCTCGTTTCTCGCCCGTGGCCGCAACCGCCACCTGGCCGCCTGCACCGCACCGCGCTGCGACTTCTCCGCCGAGTACGACAGCCGCGCCGCCGCCGAACTCGCCGCCCGCACCCACCGCTGCAAGGCCTGACAGGAGAACCCCCGCCATGGACGTCCCCCTCTGGTTCGCCGTCCTCGTCGTCGCCGTCCTCGGCATCCAGCTCGCCCGCCCGCCGTGGTGGCTGGTCGCCCTGCTCCTCCTCGGCGGCTACCTCATCGCCAACAGCGTCCTCGCCCCCACCGTCGCCACCCTCCTCGACTGACTACAGAAGGGATCACCCACGTGTTCACCCCGAAGTACCCGCCGCAGGACACCGCACCGATCCCCACCACTACGCCCCCGACCGCCCACACCCCGGCGCCCTACCTCCCGGCCAACCCCCCGATCCCGCCCGCCCCGGCCTCCAACCGGCCGATGATCCAGCTCACCCCCGGCAGCGCCTTAACCCTCGCCGTGGGCGGCGGGGCCGTGGTCCTGGTCGTCGGCGCGGTCCTGGTCTCCCTGCTCCTCGCGGTCGCCGTCACCGCAACCTCCGTCGCCGTCTGCGCGGTCACCATCCGCTCCATCCTCAAGAGCCGCTGACCCTTCCGCTCATCTCCACCTCGGCTTGCCCATGTTGTCTAGCCCCCTGGACAAGCCGGGGTGTCAGCTCCATCCCTCGCACCCGAGGAGGCACCCCCACATGCGCCCCACGGCTCCGACGGGAGCCCTCCGCCTGCTGGCGGCCCTCGCCCAGCACGGCGACCTCAGCACCTACGCACGACAGATCCAACGGCTCGGCGGCTGCGAGCGGCCCATCCGGATGGAGGGTCACCGCCTCGACGTCCACGCCGCGACCGGAGAGATCGTCCGTGAGGTCATCGACCGCGACCTTCCGGCCGGGCAGCTCCTCATCCGCTGCAACAACCGCCGCGCCACCAGGTGCGCCGCCTGCGCCGAGGTCTACCGCAAGGACACCTTCCACCTCGTCACGGCCGGCCTGAGCGGCGGCAAGGGGATCAGTCCGGCCGTCGCCCGACACCCCCGCGTCTTCGCGACCTTCACGGCCCCGTCCTTCGGCCCCGTCCACAACCGACCCGGCAACGGCCGCTGCCGCTGCGGACGCCTCCACCCGCAGGACGACCCCGCCCTGGGCACGCCCCTGAATCCCGCGCGCTACGACTACCGCGCCGCCGTCCTGTGGAACGCCCACGCGGGCGCCCTGTGGGGCCGGTTCACCACCTACCTGCGCCAGCAACTCGCCTCCCGCGCGGGCATCGGCCGCACCGAGCTGCGCCACCACCTCAAGGTCTCGTACGCCAAGGTCGCTGAGTACCAACGGCGCGGGGCCGTCCACTTCCACGCCGTGATCCGTCTCGACGGCCCCGAGGGCGCAGACGACGCCCCACCGCCCTGGGCCACCACCGAACTCCTCACGGACGCCATCCGCTCGGCGGCACGACTTGCCGAAGCCCCCGGCCCGACCCTCGACGACCGCGAGTACACCTTCCGCTTCGGTGAACAGCTCGACATCCGGCCCATCCGCTCGGCCGACTTCACCGGGACCACCGAGCTGACCAGCCGAGCCGTGGCGGCCTACATCGCCAAGTACGCCACCAAGGGCGCCGAAAGCGCGACGGGCACCCTCGACCGCCGGATCCGCAACCCGATCACCGACCTGATCGGCGCCGAGGTCACCGACCACGCCCGGCAGATGATCCTCACCTGTTGGCACCTCGGCGCCCTGCCCGAACTCGAAGACCTGCGCCTGCGCAAGTGGGCCCACATGCTCGGCTTCCGCGGCCACTTCTCCACCAAGTCCCGCGCCTACTCCGTCACCCTCGGCGCACTCCGCCAGGAACGCGCCGACCACAACGAAGCACTCACCCGCGAACGCGCGGCCGAAGCGGGTCACCCTCTGCCCGACCCGGACACCGTCCTGGTCCTCTCCCACTGGCGCTTCGCCGGCACCGGCCTGACCGCCGCGGAAACCTGGCTCGCCACCTCACGACGGCCTGCGCCTGACACGGAAGGAGATTCGGCTTGGACCGCCGACGAGACGAACTGATGACTGTTCCGCAGATCCTCGCCGAGCTGGGCGGTGTTTCCCGCCGCACCTTCTACCGCTGGCGTGAGCTTGGGCAGGCACCTGAGGCGATCAAGCTTCCGAACGGCGAACTCCGCGTGTGGCGCAGCGACTTCACCTCTTGGCTGCATGGACTCCAGGAGGCGGCGTGAAGTCCTACGACGTGCGGATCTGGGGCATCCGCAAAAGGCCGACGAAGACCGCTTCGTATGAGGTGCGCTGGAAGGTCGCCGGCACGTTGCCGTTCTCCGAGACCCTGCGGACCAAGGCCCTTGCCGACAACTTCCGCGCGCAGCTCCTACGAGCCGTGCAGAAGGGGGAGGCATTCGACACAGAGACCGGTCTGCCGGACTCGATGGCACCCGTCAAACCGTCCCTCAGCTGGTATGACTTCGCCCGCTCGTACATCGCCATGAAGTGGCCCCACGCCGCGCCGAACTCCCGAGACAGTGCAAACGAGACGATGACGCTCGTCACGACCCAACTGCTCGGGGACCGGCCGGGACGGCCGACTGATGACGTGCTTCGACGTGCTCTGCGCGGCTGGGCCTTCGTCGTCCAAGACGGGGACGAGGAGTCGTCGCTGCCCGTCGACATCGAGAACGCTTTGCGCTGGGTGGCCAAAGCTTCCCTGCCGCTGGCGACCCTCAAGAACCCGGCGGACATCCGGCGCGTCCTTGACTCGCTCAAGCTCACGTTGTCCGGCGCCCCGGCCGCTGCCGAGACGGTACGGCGCAAGCGGGCCGTCCTCTACAACGCCCTCGCCTACGCGGTAGAGCTGGGGGAGCTCCCCGAAAACCCGGTCACCCTGGTGAAGTGGAAGCCGCCCAAGGTCTCCAAGGAGGTGGACCGCCGGGTCGTCGTGAACCCTCGGCAAGCCGGACAACTTCTGGCCGCAGTGTCGTACGTGGGCGGATATCGCCGGGCACGCGGACGTCGTCTCGTCGCGCTGTTCGCTTGCATGTACTTCGGGGGTCTGCGTCCGGCTGAAGCGGTGGCGCTGCGCCGCCAGGACTGCACGCTGCCGGACAGCGGTTGGGGCTCGCTGATTCTGGAGAAGAGCCGCCCGACCGTCGGGAAGCGCTGGACCGGTACAGGCGCCGTGCATGACCACCGTGGCTTGAAGAACCGACCGGTGAACGAGACTCGCGTTGTACCGATCCCGCCTCGCCTCGTGCGCATGCTCCTCGCCCACGTCGAAGAATTCGGCACTGCCGAGGACGGCCGGCTGTTCGCCAACGAACGCGGGGGAGTGGTCGCCTCGACCACGTACTGGCGTGTCTGGGACGAGGCGCGGCACCTGGCGCTCACGCCGGAACAGGTGGCATCACCGCTGGCCGCTCGCCCGTACGACCTACGGCACGCGGCGCTGTCGTCGTGGCTGAACGCGGGGGTGGATCCGACGGAGGTTGCGGAGCGTGCCGGTAACAGCTTGGAGGTGCTGCTGAGCCGGTACGCGAAGTGCATCGACGGTCGCCAGGACATCGCCAACCGCAGGATTGCCGAACTTCTCGGGGAGGAGTGCGGCGGAGAGGAGGGGCAGGCAGACGCGCCCTGATCCCGACACGCTTCGGCCGTGAGCGCGGCATGATGGCCCCCGGACGCCCGTCCGGGGGCCTCGGCGTTTCCCTGGGCCTACCTGCGGTTTTGTGCCCAGTGGCCTGGCCGCGAATAGGCCGCGGACCCCGACACACAGCCGCTCCGACCGGCACACACCTGCACATACGCGAAGACCCCGTCCTCAGCAAAAGCGCTGATGGCGGGGTCTTTGGGCACCTACTTCAAGGTGCCCCCGGCAGGATTCGAACCTGCGCACACGGCTCCGGAGGCCGTTGCTCTATCCCCTGAG
>NZ_BQUN01000008.1 GCF_026008495.1 Streptomyces sp. A012304 | reverse complement strand
CCCCTTCCCCCTCCCCCCTTCTCCAGTTCTCCCTCATCCCCCCATCCCCGTACCTGCAAGGGACCCCCGTGACCAGACTCAGTGTCGAGATGCTGGCAGCGGACACCGTCGAGCCGATCACCTCGGCCGGCCACGCCCAGCTGGGCATCGCCGTGCTGGCGGGCATCGCCGTCATCGTCCTGCTCATCACCCGGTTCAAGCTCCACGCCTTCCTGGCGCTCACCATCGGCTCGCTCGCGCTGGGCGCGTTCGCCGGGGCGCCGCTCGACAAGGCCATCACCAGCTTCACCACCGGCCTCGGCTCCACGGTCGCCGGTGTGGGCGTGCTGATCGCGCTCGGCGCGATCCTCGGCAAGATGCTCGCCGACTCCGGCGGCGCCGACCAGATCGTCGACACGATCCTCGCCAGGGCGGGCGGCCGTTCGATGCCGTGGGCGATGGTGCTGATCGCCTCGGTGATCGGGCTGCCGTTGTTCTTCGAGGTCGGCGTCGTGCTGCTGATCCCGGTCGTGCTGATGGTGGCCAGGCGCGGCAACTACTCGCTCATGCGGATCGGCATCCCGGCGCTGGCCGGTCTGTCCGTGATGCACGGCCTGGTGCCGCCGCACCCGGGCCCGCTCGTCGCGATCGACGCGGTGCAGGCCAACCTCGGCGTCACGCTGGCGCTGGGCGTCCTGGTCGCCATACCGACGGTGGTCATAGCCGGTCCGCTGTTCTCCCGGTTCGCCGCCCGCTGGGTGGACGTCACGGCGCCCGAGCGGATGATTCCGCAACGGCCGTCGGAGGAGCTGGAGAAGCGCCCCGGCTTCGGCGCCACACTGGCGACCATCCTGCTGCCGGTCGTGCTGATGCTGGCCAAGGCCCTGGTGGACATCGTGGTGGACGACCCGGAGAACACCGTGCAGCGGGTCTTCGACGTCGTCGGCTCCCCGCTGATCGCCCTGCTGGCCGCCGTGCTCGTCGGTATCTTCACGCTGGGCCGGCCCGCCGGGTTCTCCAAGGAGCGGATCTCGCAGCTGGTCGAGAAGGGCCTCGCGCCGATCGCGGGCATCCTGCTCATCGTCGGCGCGGGCGGCGGCTTCAAGCAGACGCTGATCGACTCCGGCGTGGGCCAGATGGTCCTGGACATCTCCGAGGACTGGTCGATCCCGGCGCTGCTGCTGGCCTGGCTGATCGCGGTGGCGATCCGGCTCGCGACCGGCTCCGCGACGGTGGCGACGGTCTCGGCGGCCGGCCTGGTCGCCCCCCTCGCCGAAGGCATGTCGACCGGCGAGACCGCGCTGCTCGTGCTGGCCATCGGCGCCGGCTCGCTCTTCTTCAGCCATGTCAACGACGCCGGGTTCTGGCTGGTCAAGGAGTACTTCGGGCTGAGCGTCGGCCAGACGATCAAGACCTGGTCGATCATGGAGACGATCATCTCGGTCGTCGCTGGCGGTGTGGTCCTGCTCCTCTCCCTGATCATCTAGGAGTACGGCGATGAGTCACCCCCTGTTCGACATCACCGGCCGCACGGCCCTGGTCACCGGCTCCAGCCGGGGCATCGGCCTCGCCCTCGCCCGGGGCCTGGCGGAGGCCGGATGCACGGTGGTCCTCAACGGCCGGGACGGCGAACGCCTGAGGCGGGCGGCCGCCGACCTGCCCGGCGAGCGGGTGCACACGGCCGTGTTCGACGTCACCGACGGCGCCTCGGTGGCGGCCGGCGTCGCGGACGTCGAACAGCGGGTCGGCCCGCTGGACATCCTGGTCAACAACGCGGGCACGCAGCTGCGGGCCCCGCTCCTCGAGTTCACGGACGCGGACTGGCACCGGCTGCTGGACACCAATCTCACCAGCGCGTTCCTGGTCGGCCGCGAGGCGGCCCGGCGGATGACGGAACGCGGCCACGGCAAGATCATCAACATCTGCTCGCTGCAGAGCGAGGTGGTCCGCCCCGGCATCGCGCCGTATGCGGCGACCAAGGGCGCGCTGAAGATGCTCACCAAGGGCATGTGCGCGGACTGGGGGCCGTACGGCGTGCAGGTCAACGGGCTGGGGCCGGGCTACATCGAGACCGAGCTGACCCGGCCGCTGGTGGCGGACGAGGAGTTCAGCTCTTGGGTGCGGCGGCGCACCCCGGCCGGACGCTGGGGCCGTACCGAGGACCTGGTGGGCGGGGTGCTGTTCCTCGCCTCCCCGGCGGCGGACTTCGTCAGCGGGCAGGTCCTGTACGTCGACGGCGGCATGACGAGCGTGCTCTAGAAGGGGGCGGTGCGGATGCTGGGGTGTGTGATCCACGGCCGGGGCGACCTGCGGGTCGAGGAGCTGCCGTCCCCTTCGCCGGGTCCGGGGCAGGTGCTGGTCGCGGTCCGCTACGGCGGGATCTGCGGCTCCGATCTGCACTACTGGCGGCACGGCGGAGTCGGCGACTTCCGGCTGCGGGAGCCGATGGTGCTGGGCCACGAGGTGGTGGGCACGGTCGTCTCCGGGCCGCTGGCCGGTACGGCGGTCGCCGTGCACCCGGCCACCCCGTGCGGGGTGTGCCCGGAGTGCGCGGACGGGCGGCGCAACGTCTGCCGCGACACCCGCTACCTGGGCAGCGCGGCCCGCACGCCGCACGTCCAGGGCGGGTTCGCGGCCGAGATCGTCGTCCCGGAGGACCAGCTGCGACCGCTGCCCGAGGGTCTCGATCCGCGCCGGGCGGCGCTCGCCGAGCCGCTGGCGGTGGCGCTGCACGCAGTGCGGCGGGCCGGTCCGGTGGCCGAGCGGCATGTGCTGGTCACCGGGGCGGGGCCGATCGGCTGTCTGGTGGTCGCGGCGGCGAAGGCGGCCGGCGCGGCCCGGGTGACCGTCACGGACCTGCTGCCGGCCGCCCTGGAGCACGCCCGTACGGCCGGCGCCGACACCCTGGTGCGGGCCGACGACCCGGCGGATCCGGGGTGGCCGTCCGAGGTGGACGTGGCGGTCGAGGCGTCCGGGGTGGCCGCGGGGCTCGACACCTGTCTGCGGCTGGTGCGGCGCGGCGGGGTCGTCGTGCAGCTCGGGATGCTGCCGCCGGGGCGCAGTCCGTTCGCGGGCAACCTGGTGGTCAGCCGGGAGATCGAGCTGCGCGGGGCGTTCCGGTTCGACACCGAGTTCGACGAGGCTCCGGCGTTGCTGGCGGCCGAGAACGCCTTCGACGGGCTGGTCACCGCGGTGGTGCCGGTGCGGGAGGCGGAGGCGGCGTTCGCGCTGGCGGCCGACCGGGGGCGGTCCTGCAAGGTGCTGCTGGACTTCGAAGCCGTCTGAGGGCTCGGGGCGTGAGGGTCTTGTTCGGGGCGTCCGGGCTCATCGGGGGCGCCTGAGGACTCGGGAGCCTCCGCGGATTCGGGGCGGTCGAGGGCTTCAGGGGACCCGACGGCTTCGGGGCCTGCGAGGGCTTCAGGGGACCCGACGGCTTCGGGGCGTCCGAACCGCGCGGCCGGCCGGTACCGCGCGGCCGGTCGGCCGAAGGCGCCGGTCAGTCCCGCCAGAGCGGGTGCTCCGTGCGCGCCCACTCCTCGCTCACCGACCCCGTCCGCATGCCCCGGCGGGACTCGGGGTCGGCCAGGGCCATGCCGATGTGGCCGGCCAGGACGATGCCGATGGTCAGGGCCAGCCAGTCGTGCACGAAGGTCGCGCTGGTGCGCCACATCAGCGGGGTGAGGTGGGTGAACCACATGAGCAGGCCCGTGCCGAGCATGACGAGGGTCGCCCCGGCGATCCAGGACGCGTAGATCTTCTGCCCGGCGTTGAACTTGCCGGCCGGGCGGGACTCCCGTCGCCGGTCGCGGCGCAGCACGGCGCGCAGCCAGCGCCGGTCGTGCGGGCCGAAGCGGTTGAGCCGGCCGAGGTCGGCGCGGAAGGCGCGGGAGGCGAGGCCGGCCAGGACGGGCACGGGCAGGGCGAGGCCGGCCCACTCGTGGACGCGGACCACCAGCTCGCGGCGGCCGACGAGCTGCGCGAGCTCCGGGACGTAGAGGAACGCCGCCGTCAGCACGCACACGCCCATCAGCAGGGCCGTCGTACGGTGCACCCACCGTTCGGCGCGGGTGAAGCGGTGGAGGCGGGTGGGCGCGGCCGGCGGGGCCTCAGCCGGTGGGTTCATCGTCCCGCCCGTTCGAACGGCCCACCCAGGCGTCGATGTCGTAGCCCCGTTTCTCCCAGTAGCCCGGCCGGACCTTCTCGGTGACGGTGATGCCGGAGAGCCACTTGGCGGACTTGTAGAAGTACATGGGCGCCACGTAGAGGCGCACGGGACCGCCGTGGGCGTGGTTGAGGTCCTCGTCCCGCATGCGCAGGGCGACCAGGACGTCCGCGCGGCGGGCCTGGTCGAGGGTGAGGCTCTCGGTGTAGGTGCCGTCGAAGCAGGTGAAGCGGACCGCGCGGGCCCCGGCGCGCACTCCGGCCGCGTCCAGCAGCACCGACAGGCGTACGCCTTCGAAGGGCGTGTCGGGCACGCGCCAGCCGGTGACGCACTGGACGTCCCTGACGATCCGGGTCTGCGGCAGGGCTTGGAGGTCGGCGAGGGTGTAGGTGGCCGGGCGGTCGACGAGGCCGTCGACGGTGAGGCGGTAGGTGCGGGCGTTCTTGCGCGGCACGGAGGACGCCACCGAGTAGTACCGGAAGCCGCCGCCGTTGGGGAGCAGACCGGTGAGCCCGGTGGGGTCCTTCTCTGCGGCGCCGGCGAGGAAGCCCTCCAGGCCGCGCTGGAGGGTGGGCGCGGCGACGACTCCGAGGGCGCCCAGACCGAGCGTGCCGAGGAAGACACGGCGGCCGACGGGGGTACCGCGGTCCTCGCGGGTCTCCGGGCGAGCCCCGGGTGTTTCCGCGCGGTCCTCGGATTGCGCGGATCGCTCCGCGCGGTCCTCGGATTGCGCGGATCGCTCCGCGCGGTCCTCGGATTGCGCGGCTCGCTCGGCGCGGTCCTCGGATTGCGCGGAGCGAGCCGCGCGGAGCTCGCGGCCGGCGGACTGTTCGGGATTCACCCGTCCATTCGAGCACCTCGGGGCCCGCTGGGGCCAGGGGGTCAGCCGGTGGACCCGCGGCCGAGCGCGCCGTCGCGGGCCGCGCGGAAGGCGGCGTACGGATCGCGGTCCGGGTAGGACCAGGGCTGCGGGGTGACGTGGTCGCCGATGCGGTGGAACAGGGCGGCGGCCTCGGCGGGCCGGCCCTCGCAGACCTTGGCGTGGGCGAGGTAGTTCAGGTCGATCAGCCGGCGGGGGTGCCCTTCGTGCTCCCACTCCAGCCACCAGTCGAAGGCGGCCTTCATCACGTCCCGGGCGCGGTGGTCGCGCCAGTGCGGGGCGTCGGCTGGGTCGGCGGGGGCGAGGCCGTGGGCGGCCAGGGCGCGGTAGCGCTCGGCGTGCGCGACGATCGGCAGGATGGCGAGCGGGGAGTCGGCGGGGGCCTGCTCGGCGGCCCAGGCGGCGAATTCGTAGACCTCGTGCAGCGGGTCCGGACCCGCGGCGGCCCGGCGTTCGGCGAGCCGGGCGACCATCAGGTGGTGGGCGTGGTGGTGCTCGCGGTGCCGGGCCCGGATCTCCTCGAAGACGCGCACGGTGTCGGCGCCGCCGCCGCTCTCCAGCATGAGCAGGCCGAGCCACGGTGTGGGGTCGGCGGGCGCGAGCGCGGCGGCCTCCCGGCAGGCGCCGCGGGCCGCCTCGGGGTCCTCCTCGCCGCGCAGGGCGCGCCGGACCCGGGCGAGCGCGAGCAGGACGGTGGCGTCGATGCAGCCGGGGTCGACGAGCAGCCATTCGTGGCTCCAGGCGGCGGCGTACGGTTCGAGGGCGAGGACGGTGATCCGGTGGCCGCGACGGTCCCAGTCGTCGCGGGTGCGGGCGAGCAGGGAACGGACGGTCTGCCAGCGGCCCTGGGCCAGCGCGGTGCGGGCGGCGGCGAGGTCGGTGTCGTCGAGGGCCGCGCCCGGGGAGGCGTCCGGGGCCGTGCCGGGGGTGCGGTCGGCGGGCTCGCGGCCGGGGCCGAGGGGGGTCGGGGATGGGGGCACCGCGGGACTTCCTGATCCTCCTCGGTGGCGGGCCTGACGTCGGCCCGTGGTCGGCCGATCACCACAGCAAATCCCCCGCCGCCGGTCCCGTCAAGGGCCGGCGGAATGTGACAGGTGTCAACTCCGCTTCCTGGAGGGGGACTTGGCGGCGCGCGGCGTCCGGCCGGGCGGGTGGCGGACGGGGCGGGGCGGACGGTGGTGTGGCGTACGCCATGGCGCCACCCGGTCCGGTACCGGAGCATGGCCGTACGGTCGCCGCCCGCACCCGGGCCCCCCACCGTCCCGCGGCCGCTCCTGGCAGCCGTCGCGCGCCGGGGACATGACAGTCGGCCACTCCCCCACTTCGTGGCCCGACCCGATGATCGAGGTACGCAGCGTGTCGGTTCTGGTTCTGGTTCTCGCCGTGAGTGCCGCGTGCTGTTTGGGCTTCGGTTTCGTCCTGCAGCAGAACGCGGCGCAGAAGGCGCCCCGCGCGGACTTCCTCTCCCCACGGCTGCTGCTCGACCTCGTGCGGGTGCCGCGCTGGCTGGGCGGCATCGGGCTGATGGTGGTCGGCATGGCGCTGGGCGCGGTCGCGCTCGGCAACGGCGAGATCTCCCTCGTGGAGCCCCTGCTGGCGACGAACCTGCTGTTCGCCCTGGCCCTCTCCCGCCACCAGACCAAGCAGCCGCTGGGCCGCCAGGGCTGGGCGGGTCTGCTGCTGCTCGCGGGCGGGGTGTCCGCGTTCATCGTCGCGGGCGAGCCGCGCGGCGGCAGCGCGGGCGCGCATCCGCTGCGGCACTGGCTGATCATCGGGGTGATGGTCGGGCTGGCCCTGCTGCTCACCGGATACGCCAAGCGCTCACGCCTGTCCTCGGGCCCGGTCCTGCTCGCCCTCGCCGCCGGTCTGCTGTACGGCGTCCAGGACGCCCTGACCCGGGTCAGCGGGGAGCGTTTCTCCGAGGGCGGCCTGGTCGAGCTGCTGACCGGCTGGCAGCCGTACGCCGTGCTGGCGCTCGGGGTGACCGGGCTGGTGCTGGTGCAGAGCGCCTTCGAGACGGCGCCCCTGCGGATGTCGCTGCCCGCGCTGACCGCGGCCCAGCCGCTCGCCGGGATCATCTGCGGGGTCGGCTTCCTCGGGGACCGGCTGCGCACCGATCCGGGGGCGCTGACCTGGCAGGCGGCGGGGCTCGCGGCGGTCGTCGGCGGGATCGTGCTGCTCGGGATGCACCCGGCGATGCCGCAGGGTTCGGCGGCGCGGGTGCAGCAGCGGGTGCCCGGCCTCCAGCCGCAGTGACGTCCCGGGACGCGGCCCTGCTTGGATGGGCGCATGAGCGCTGCTGACGAGATCCTCGACATCGTCGACGAGCACGACCAGGTCATCGGACGGCTGCCGCGCGGCCGGGTGTACGCCGAGGGGCTGCGCCACCGCTGCGTCTTCGTCCAGGCGCGTGACGCCGGGGGCCGGCTGTTCGTCCACCGCCGCACCGCGACCAAGCTGGTCTTCCCCTCCCTGCACGACATGTTCGTCGGCGGGGTGGTCGGCGCGGGCGAGGCCTATGACGACGCCGCCCTGCGCGAGGCGGAGGAGGAACTCGGCGTCAGCGGTCTGCCGCGCCCGGAGTTCCTCTTCAAGTTCCTCTACGACGACGGCGCCGGGCAGAGCTGGTGGTCGGCCGTGTACGAGGTCCGCTGCGAGCTGCCGGTGCGCCCCCAGGTGGAGGAGGTGGCCTGGCACGCCTTCCTCCCGGAGGAGGAGGTCGAGCGGCACCTCCTGGACTGGGAGTGGGTCCCGGACGGACTGGCGGCCTACGAACGGCTCAGGGCCTACCGGGCGGGCCTCGGTGGAGTGTAGGGAACCGGAACCGGCGGGTGCCGGGAGGCTGCGGGGAGGGTCCTGCGGGTGATCGACTTCGTGCGGAACGTCCGGTTGTGGTTCGCGCCCGATCAGGTCCGGCAGGAGGGACGGACGCCCGACTACCGGTTCTCGCTGGCGAACGAGCGGACCTTCCTGGCCTGGCTGCGCACCGCGCTCGCGCTGATCGGCGGCGGCTTCGCGGTGGACCAGTTCCTGCCGGACCTGCGCTGGGGCTGGCGGGTCGGGCTGGCGCTGGCGCTGCTCGCGGCGGGCGTGCTGTGCTCCCTGCGCGCGGTGAACCACTGGGTGCGGTGCGAGCGGGCGATGCGCCGGGGCGAGGACCTGCCGACGTCCCGGTTCCCCGCGCTGCTGAGTCTGGTCGTCGCGGTGGTGGCCGTCGCGATGGTGGCCGTCGTCCTGCTCGGGTGGGAGGGGTGACCCCCGCGGCCGCCCCGGAGCGCGACCCCGGCCTGCAACCGGAACGCACCCGCCTCGCCTGGCGCCGTACGACGCTCTCCAGCACCGTGGCCGCCGTCCTCGCCGTCAGGACCGCGCTGCACGGGGGTGCCTCGGCCGCCGCCGTCGCGGTGTGCGCGGCCTGCTGCGGCCTCTGGCTCGCCTTCCTGCTGCTGGCCCACCGACGCATCCGCACCCTCGCCTCGACGCCCGCCCCGCCCCCGCTGCCCCATCGGCAGGCCGCGGCGGCGGTGCTGTGCACGGTGGCCGTGGCGGTGTGCGCGGCGACGCTGCTGCTGTGAGGCGGCGTGCACGGTGACCGTGGCGGTCAGCGGGCGTCGCTGCCGCTGTGCGGCGGCCGGGTCCGCGCTCACCATCCGGTGCCGAGCCGCTCTTCCTCCTCCCAGGCAACGGTCACCACGATCTTTCCCCGTGTGCGCCCCTCCTCGCTGAGCCGGTGGGCGTCGGCCGCTCGCTCCAGGGGGAACGTGTGCGAGACGTGCACGTCCACCACGCCCTGTTCGGCGAGTTCCGCCAGCCGGGTGAGGTCGGTGGGGTCGGGGCGGACGAAGAGGTAGCGGCCGCCGTAGTCGACCACGTCGCCGTCGGCGATGGAGACCAGGCGGCCCTCGGGTGCCAGCAGGTTGGCGGAGACCTTCAAGGTGTCGCCGCCGACGGTGTCGAAGGCCGCGTCCAGGCCCTCGGGGGCCAGCCCGCGCACCCGTTCGGAGAGTCCGTCGCCGTGGGTGACGGGCTCGCCGCCCAGTGAGCGCACGAAGTCGTGGTTGTCCTCGCCCGCCGTGCCGATGACCCGGGCGCCGAGGTGGCGGGCGAGCTGCACCGCGATCGAGCCGACGCCGCCGGCGGCCGCGTGCACGAGGACCGTCTCGCCTCGTCTGACCTGGAGGGCCTTGACCAGCACCTGGTACGCGGTGAGTCCGACCAGCGGCAGGCCCGCCGCCGCCTCCCAGGTGAGGTTGCGCGGTTTGCGGCCGAGGGTGCGCACCGGCGCGGCGACGTACTCGGCGAAGGTGCCGCGGGAGAGGAAGTCCTCGCGGACGTAGCCGATGACCTCGTCGCCGACGGAGAACTCCGTGACGGACGGGCCGGGCCGGACCACCACCCCCGAGACGTCCCAGCCGGGGACCACGGGGAAGACGGTGTCGAGGACGCCGTCGAGGCGGCCCTGCCGAGCCTTCCAGTCGACGGGGTTGACGGCCGCCGCCCGCACCTTGACCAGGACGGAGTCGGGCCCGATGCTCGGGTCGCGCAGCTCTCCATACTCCAGGACCTCGGGACCGCCGTACCGGCTGTAGCTGATGCCCTTCATGCCACCGACCCTCCGACGCGGGTGAACGCCACGCAAGCCGGACGCCCCGGCACGGGCCGCTGACCCGTCCGGAAATCGCCCCGCCGCGGCTTCCCGGCTTCTGCCCGGTGAGCCGTCGGCCTATCGTGGCCCTGATCACGTCGGGTGCCCCCACTGGACGACATACCGACCGGTCGGCATCATGGGGCCAGTCCCGTTTCACCCGTCCGTAGGAGCGACGCATGAGCCCCGACCATCCGCCCGGACTCGACCTCGACCGGCTGCGCACCCTGCTCGACCGTGAGCGGCCCGGCCTGGCGCGGGGCCCGCTCACCGGCCGGCTGATCGAGGGCGGGCGCTCGAACCTGACGTACGAGGTGGCGGACGGCACGTCGAGATGGGTGGTGCGGCGGCCGCCGCTCGGGCACGTCCTGGCCACCGCGCACGACATGCGGCGCGAGCACCGGGTGATCAGCGCGCTGCACCCGACCAGCGTGCCGGTGCCGCGTCCGGTGCTGCTGTGCGAGGACGAGGAGGTGCTCGGAGCGCCGTTCTACGTCATGGAGTTCGTCGCGGGCACGCCGTACCGCACCGCGGACCAGCTCGCCGCGCTCGGCCCGGAACGCACCCGGGAGGCGGTGCTCGGGCTCGTGGACACGCTGGTGGAGCTGCACGCCGTGGATCCGGCCGAGGTCGGGCTGGCGGACTTCGGCCGCCCCGAGGGCTTCCTGGACCGGCAGCTGCGCCGCTGGGGCAAGCAGCTGGACGCCTCCCGCAGTCGCGACCTGGCGGGCATCGACGAGCTGCACGCGGCGCTGGGCCGCAGCCTGCCGTCCTCCCCCGCCGCCACGGTCGTGCACGGCGACTACCGGCTGGACAACGTCCTGATCGGCGACGGCGACCGCATCAAGGCGATCCTCGACTGGGAGATGTCCACACTGGGCGACCCGCTGACCGACCTGGGTCTGCTGGTGATGTACAGCGTCCCGCTGGAGCTCCCCGGCTCCCCCATCTCCACGACGGCCGCGGCCCCGGGCCACCCGGCCCCGGCCGAGCTGGTCGAACGGTACGCCGCGCGCTCGGGGCGCGACGTCACGGCCGTCTCCTGGTACACGGCGTTCGCCTGGTTCAAGCTCGCCGTGATCCTGGAGGGCATCCACTACCGCTACACCCTGGGCCAGACGGTGGGGCGCGGCTTCGACCGCATCGGCGAGCTCGTCCCCGTCTTCATCGACCACGGACTGACCACTCTCCAGGAAGGCTGACGGCCATGGACTTCGCGTTCGACGCGCGCACCGAGGAACTGCGCGGCAAGCTGCTCGCCTTCATGGACGAGTACGTCTACCCCGCCGAGGCGGTCGCGGAGGAGCAGCGCGCCGCGCTCGCCTCCCCGTGGGACACCCCGGCCGTGGTGGAGGAGCTGAAGGCCGAGGCCCGCCGCCGGGGGCTGTGGAACCTCTTCCTGCCCGACGCGGAGTACGGCGCCGGGCTGACCAACCTCCAGTACGCGCCGCTGGCCGAGATCACCGGCCGCTCCCCGCAGCTCGCGCCGACCGCGCTGAACTGCGCCGCGCCCGACACCGGGAACATGGAGGTGCTCGCGCAGTTCGGTGACGAGCGGCAGCGCAAGCAGTGGCTGGAGCCGCTGCTGGCCGGGGAGATCCGCTCGGCGTTCGCGATGACCGAGCCGGAGGTGGCCTCCTCCGACGCCACGAACATCACCACCCACATCGCGCGGGACGGCGACGAGTACGTCGTCACCGGCCGCAAGTGGTACATCTCCGGGGCGATGAACCCGGACTGCGCGATCTTCATCGTGATGGGCAAGACCGATCCCGACGGGCCGGACATCCGCCGTCAGCAGTCGATGATGCTGGTCCCGCGCGACACGCCCGGCGTCAGGGTCGAGCGCGCCATGAAGGTCTTCGGCTACGAGGACCATTCCCACGGCGGCCACGCCGAGGTGGTCTTCGACCACGCGCGTGTGCCGGTGACGAACCTGATCGGCGAGGAGGGCGGCGGCTTCGCCATCGCGCAGGCCCGGCTGGGGCCCGGCCGCATCCACCACTGCATGCGGCTGATCGGGATGGCGGAGCGGGCGATCGAGCTGATGTGCCGCAGAGCCGTCTCCCGCGACGCCTTCGGCAAGGCGCTGGCGCAGCAGGGCGTGGTCCACAACTGGATCGCGGACGCGCGCGTGACCGTCGAGCAGCTGCGGCTGCTGGTGCTGAAGACGGCCTGGATGATGGACACGGTCGGCAACCGGGGCGCCCACACGGAGATCCAGGCCATCAAGATCGCCACGCCGCGCGCGGTCGTCGACATCATCGACCGGGCGATCCAGCTGCACGGCGCGGGCGGCGTCAGCCAGGACTTCCCGCTGGCCGAGCTGTACGCGGGGGCGCGCACGCTGATGATCGCGGACGGGCCGGACGAGGTGCACCAGCGGTCGCTGGCGCGGCGGGAGCTGAAGAAGTACCTGTGAGATGACGGGTGCGGGGCCGGTCGCCCGTCGGCGGCCGCCCCGCACGCGCGCGTGTCAGGGACGCAGGGCGCGCAGCAGCAGGTCCGCGAGGTGGTCCGCGACCTCCTGGGGGCTCATCGGCCCGTCGGGGCGGTACCAGGTCGACAGGTGGTGCACCGAGCCGAAGTGGTAGTCGACGACCAGGTCCGCCGGCGTCGCCGTGGAGAAGACGCCCGCCTCCTGGCCCTCCTCCACGAGGGCGCGGAAGCGCTCGTGGTAGCGGCGGCGCGCGGCGCGGACCTGCTTGTTCTTCTCGGGGCTGAGGTGGTGCATCGAGCGGAAGAAGATCATCGCGTCGTCGAGGTTCTCGATCGTGGTGACGACCACGTCGGCCGCCGCGGCCCGCAGGCGCTTCTCGATCGGCTCGTCGGCGTCCGCGAAGGCGTCGAGTCTTTCCTGCTGGACGCGCAGCACGCGCGCGTACACCTCGTGCAGCAGGTCGTCCTTGGAGCCGAAGTAGTGGTACAGCGCGCCCTTGGTGACGCCGGCCGCCTCGACGATCTCCTGTACGGAGGTGCGGTCGTAGCCCTGCTCGGCGAAGAGCCGGGTGGCGGCGGCCAGCAGCCGCTGCGGCACGGGAGTCCCGTCGCCGTCCGAAGTCCTGGGCACTGCCGCCACCTGCCTTTCTCGTCGCCTTGCGGGCGTTGCCTACTGGCTGTCGTGCGTACGGGAACGCAGTTCCCGCCGGAGGATCTTCCCACTGGCCGTCTTGGGCAAGTCGGGCAGGATCTCCACCTGCCTGGGGTACTTGTAGGCGGCCAGTCTCTCCTTGCAGTACACCGCGAGTTCATCCGGGTCCGCGCCGGCGCCCGGACGCAGGCTGATGTAGGCCTTGACGGTCTCGCCGCGGTAGCCGTCGGGCACACCGACAACGGCCGCCTCGCGCACCGCCGGGTGGGTGTACAGCACGTCCTCCACCTCGCGCGGCCACACCTTGAAGCCGGACGCGTTGATCATGTCCTTCTTGCGGTCGACGACGTACAGCCAGCCCTGTTCGTCCAGGAAGCCGATGTCGCCGGTGCGCAGCTCGCCGTCGGGGAAGGTCTCGGCGGTGGCGTCGGGGCGCCGCCAGTAGCCGGGCACGACCTGCGGCCCCCGGACGACGATCTCGCCCTGCTCGCCGAAGGGCACCTCCGCGCCCGCGTCGTCGACGATCCGCACGATCGTGTCGGGGCCGGGCGCACCGACCGCGAGGGTCCCGGAGGCCGGGTCGACGGGTGCCTCCCGGTGGGGCGGGACGGAGGCGCAGGGCGCGGTGCACTCGGTGAGCCCGTAGCCGTTGCGGATGTACGGCCCGAAGTCCGCGCGGAACTTCTCCACCAGGGCCGGCGGCAGGGGGGCGCCGCCGGAGGAGATGTTCACGAAGGAGGAGAAGTGGTCGCGGGTGACGGCCGGGTGGGCGGCCAGCGCCATGAAGGCGGTGGACGGGCCGACCGTGTAGTGCGGGCGGTGCTCGGCGAACGCGTCCAGGACGACGCCGGCCTCGAAGCGGTAGGTCAGCACCAGCGTGCCGGCGCTGTTCAGGCAGGCGCCGAGCTGGCAGACCATGCCGGTGATGTGGAACAGGGGCGCCAGGGCGTAGTAGACGGGCGCCTCGGGCAGACGCAGGCCGGTGCGCTGCCGCTCGGCGTTGTACATGATGTTGGCGTGCGTGTTGGTGGCGCCCTTGGGGGTGCCGCTGGTGCCCGAGGTGTAGCTGATCAGGGCGAGGTCGGCGGGGGCCGGGTCGCGGCCCTCAGGGGCGGGATGTCCGGCGCGGGCGGCGGCGGTGAGGTCGTCGGCGTCGGGTGCCTGCGGCAGCCGTTCGAAGGTGAGCACGCGCGCGTCCTGGCGGGTTTGGAAATCCAACTCGCAGCCGGTGAGCACGATCCGCACGGGCGAGTCGGCCGCCGTCTGCCGCAGGTACGACTCCCAGGCCCGGTCGGAGCAGATCAGCGCGGTGGCCTCGGCGTCCCGCAGGACGTGGGCGACCTCCCCCGACTTGTACATCGGGTTGACCGGTACGACGGTCGCGCCGGCCTTCCAGGCGCCGAGGACGGCGAGGACGAAGTGCGGGGAGTTCTGCAGCAGGACGGCGACCCGGTCGCCGCGCTCCAGGCCGCGGGCGGCGAGGCGCCCGGCGACGGAGTCGCTCAGCTCGTCCGCCTCGCGGTAGGTGAGCCGCCCGTCGAAGTAGGCGAGGAAGGCGCGCTCCGGGGCCTCGGCGGCGGCCCGGCGCAGGGCGTGCACGAGGGAGTCGTCCGGTTCGACCGGTCCGCGCTGGGCGTCGTCGAGGAGGGCCAGCCAGGGCTTGGCCGCGTAACGGGAGCCGCTCACCGTTCGGCCTCCCACTTCTGCTGGAGGTGGTTCATCTGGTTGAGCCAGCGGTCGGGGTCGGCGGCGCGGGCCTGGTAGTACCCGGCGACCTCGGGGTGCGGCAGGATCAGGAAGCGGTCCTCCGCGATGCCCTTGAACAGGGCGTCGGCCACGTCGTGCGGCTCGATCGCGGTGGGCCGCAGCACCAGGTCGCCCGCGCTGCCGGCGGCGTCCAGCATGTCGGTGCGCACGCCCTGGGGGCAGATCGCGTGGACCTTGATCCCGCGGTGCCGGTAGGTGAGCGACAGCCACTCCGCGAAGGCGTACGCGCCGTGCTTGGTGACGCTGTACGGGGCGGCGCCGACCATGGTGAGCAGTCCGGCGGCCGAGACGGTGGACACGAACCGGCCCGCGCCGCGCTCCAGCCAGTCCGGGAGCAGCGCGTGGGCCGCGCGGACGTGGGCCATGACGTTGACGTCCCAGGCGAGCGCCCAGACGGACTCGTCGGCGGCTTCGGTGCCGCCACAGGCGACCCCGGCGTTGGCGCAGTAGACGTCGACCGTGCCGCCGAGCGCCTCGCGGGCCGCGCCGACGATAACGGCGGCGTCGCCGGGCACCGCGATGCCGCCGATCTCGGCGGCGACCGCCTCGGCCCGGCCGGCGTCCAGGTCGTTGACGACGACCCGGGCCCCCTCGGCGGCGAACCGGCGCGCGAGGGCGGCGCCTATGCCGCCTCCGGCCCCGGTGACGACGACTCCAGCACCCGCAACGGCGTCCACCATCGGTCTCCTTCGACACGACGAGCATCGGTTCCGGAAGTCAGACTAACCGGTCGGTATGTAACCGGGGAAGGGTCCACCGGTCACCTCGCGGCATCGGCGGCGTCCCCGCGATCACCGTGGTCGGCCCCGCCCTGGCCGCCGTCCCCGCCCCCGCGAAGGCCGTGGTCGTGGCGGTGGTCGTGGCTCACCACCGCGGACGCGTCGTCCGCTCGGCCGTCGTCATCGGCGGCCACCCGTGCCACCCGTGGGCCGACGCGGTTCTCATGGCCGTCCGACATGGGCCGCGACGCCGACACCACGGCGGCGTTGTCGAGGGCGGGCCACCTGAGGGCCGCCTGCGTGCCGGTGCTGCGTGACGTCTGGCCAATCGGCCCGGTTGGCAGGACGATGCGCCCACCTGGCGCACGACTGCGGTGAACAGGGGGCCTGTCATGGCGGACGCGGCGATGAGTGCGACTCCCTACTGGGAGGTGACGTTCGACGCCGACGGAGACGTCGACGGCGGACAGCGGGAACGGCTGCTGGCCGGGGTGTCCCGGCACGGCGTCCATGATCTGGTGGTGTTCGCGCACGGCTGGAACAACGACCGCTCCGGCGCGACCCGGCTCTACAGCCGTTTCTTCGCGCCGTTCCCCGAACTCGCCCCGGCGGCGCGGATCGGGTACGCGGGCGTGGTGTGGCCGTCGATGCGGTTCTCGGACGAGCCGATCCCGGACCTTCCCCGGTCCGTGGCGGCCGACCCGGCCCGGCGCCCGGCGCTCGACAAGGACACGCGGCGCGCGCTGGTGGGGACGTTCCCGGGCCGGGCCGCCCTCGTCGAGGAGATCGCGCGGCTGCTGGAGCGGGCGTCGCGCGAGGAGGCCGAGCTGGAGACGTTCGGGCGCCTGGTGCGGTTGCTGGTGGAGCCGGTGCCGCCGGGGCCGCAGGCGCTGTTCGCGGCGGACACCCTCACGGAGGGCGGCCCGCACGGCGAGCCGGAGATGCTGACCGGGCCGACGGCCGAGGTGTGCGCGCGGTTCGCGCGGGCGCTGGCGGACCTCGAACCCCCGGGCGCCGCGGCCGGACCGGCGCCGCCCGGCGTCTGGGACGGCGCGCACGAGCTGCTGCGGCAGGCGACGTACTACGCGATGAAGCGGCGGGCCGGGACGGTCGGTGAGCGCGGACTCGGGCCGCTCGTCGGGCGGTTGGCCAAGGCCGCGCCCGGGGTGCGGGTGCACCTGGTCGGGCACAGCTTCGGCGCGCGGCTGGTGTCGTTCGCGCTGCGCGGTCTGCCCCGGGGGGTGCGGGCGGTGAAGTCCGTGACGCTGCTGCAAGGGGCCTTCTCCCACTACGCGTTCGCGGCCCGGCTGCCGCACGACGCGCGCGCGGGAGGCGTGCTGCGCGGGCAGCAGCACCGCGTCGACGGTCCCCTGGTGTGCTGCTTCTCCCGGCACGACACGGCCCTGGGCACGGTCTACCCGCTGGCCTCCCGGATGGCGGGCGACGACCGCGGGGCGGTCGGGGAGTTCGGCGTCGGGCGGCTGCTGGGCGCCAAGTGGGGCGCGATGGGCCACGATGGCGTGCAGGCCGTGCCGGGCACACGCGCGTACACCCTCGCCCAGGCCCTGGCCCGCCCCCTGCCGGCCTCGGGATGCGTGAACGTCGACGCGGCCGCGGTGGTCCGCCGGGGCGGCCCGCCGTCCGGGGCGCACAGCGACATCCTCCACCCCGAACTGGCCCGGGTGGTGCTCGCGGCGGGGCTCACCGGTGGGAGGTGAACTCCACGACCTGCTGGTAGGTCGGGCGGTTCTGCCAGCTGATGTTGCCGTGCTTGATGCCGCCGAGGGTGCGCTGCACGATCGAGTCGGCGCACCACTGGTTGCCCGCCGCGCACACGCCGTCACCCGGGTAGACCTGGGCGGCGGTCTTGCCGGCCGCCTCCTTCAGGGAGGTGATCAGGACGTTCCGGCAGGCGCTGAGGCTGCCGCCGCCGCAGTACTTCTGCCCCAGCGGTCCCTGCACCGACTCGCCGAGCACCGCCCGGATGTCCTTGTCGACGTAGCTCCACCAGCCGTACTGGAAGGAGCTTCCCGCGTGCGCGCCGGTCGGGCCGTGGGCGGCCGACGGGGCCTCGTCGACGGGCAGGTTGGCGGTCATGGCCGTGTACAGCTTTGTGCCCAGGCCGGGTTCGAACTCGGCCTTCACCAGCAGCGGCCACCAGGCGTCCAGGATGCGGATCGCGTCGGCGTCGGCGTACGTCTTCGAACCGGCCGTGGTCTCCGTGCGCTTGGCGCCGGCCGTCAGCCACGCCTGGAGCTTGGAGACCGCCGCGGCGGCCGTGGTGTCGGTGACCGGCGAGCTGTTGATCACCTTCAGCAGGTCGGGCAGGACGTCCTCGGCGCGCAGGTCGGCCAGCCCCGCGTCGGCCATCGCCCTCACCAGCGAGGCACGGGTGACACCTCCGGCCTGGACGAGCTTCTTCACCCGGTTCTCCAGCAGATTGCCGCGGTGCACGGACCCGTTGCCCCAGGGCGCGGTCGTGTAGTCCTTGGCCTGCTTGTTGTTCCAGGAGATGTAGTAGTCCTGGTCGATGGAGTTGGGGTGCGCGGAGGCCGGGGTGTACTCGGCGGTGTTGGTCACCGGGTCCCAGCTCCGCCACTCGTACGCCGGCTGCGCCCACACCGGGAACTCCGCGTCGACGCCGCTCGCGCGCACCGGGTTGTCGCCGCTGTTGTAGTACGCGGTGTGCTCGGAGTCGGCGTAGAACCAGTTGAACGTGTAGTTGATGTGCTGCACCGCGCTCTGGAAGCTCTCCGGGCCCTTCACGTGGTCCGGGTCGTTCAGCATCTGGAAGCCGATGATGGAGTCGGCCTCGTGCATGAACGACGAGCGCAGGGTGGTGTAGGCGACCTTCTTGCCGCCGATGGTCGCGCGGTACTCGACGGGACCGTACTTGGTGCGCCAGACGCGCATCGTGTACGAGCCGGCCGCGGTGCCGTCGGCCGTCGTGGGCTTCCAGGCGTTCTTCTGCTCGATCTTCTCCATCGGCGTGCAGGTGCCGCGGTAGAGGTAGTGGTAGTCGTCCTGGCACAGCTCGACGGCGTAGGTGTCGATGATGTCCTGGCCGGACGTCGTCGCGCTCCACGCGTAGTCCTGGCCGCGGCCGAGTTCGACGTACATGCTCAGGCCGGCGAAGGAGGCGCCGCGGGCGCTGATGCCGGGGCCCTGGAGTTCCTGGAGCAGCAGCAGCTGGGGGGCGAAGTAGCCGGTCTGCGGGCCGAAGACGGCGACCGGGTGCCCGCTGGCGGTGTGGTCGCCGCTGACCACGAGCGCGTTGGACATGCCGCGCCGGGCGGAACTGACGGCGGTGGCGGCGGCCGTGGTGGAGGTGGTCGTCGCGGTGGCGGTGGCCGCGCTGCCGGTGCGGTCGTAGACCAGTTGCTCCCGGACCACCGAGCCGGGGTCGGGCAGGGCCAGGCCCTGCGGGTTGTCGGGCCGGACGGCGTAGGGGAAGCTCTTGCCGTCGTGGAGGGTCATGACGGCCTCGGGGTCGTTGCGCTGGCGGAACGACTCCCAGACCTTGGTGCCCTGTTCGACGCCGTACTTCTCCTGCGCGGCGAGCAGGGAGAGGGCGTTGTTGACCTCGCCGCCGCCCCCGGACCCGAAGAGCGCGCCGATGACCGAGCCGAGCGCCACCAGGTCGGTGATCTTGAAGTCGGCGATGGTCCCGGCGTTGGTGATTGAGTCCTTGTGGCCGGTCAGGACGTATTCACCGGGGAAGTAGCGGCCGCTGTCGGAGGCGTCGATGTAGGCGTTGATGCCGTCGAGGTAGGCGTTCGCGTCGGCGAGTGCCTGCCGGCCGCGGGCGCCGTTGGCCGCGACGGCGTTGTCGATCTGGGCCTGGAGGTCGGCCTCGCTGTACGGCGCGTTGCGCCAGAACTGCTGTTCCAGGCCCTGGTTGTCGGCGGCACCGCCGGCGAAGGAGGTGAGCTGTCCCCGGCCCACGTGCCGGAAGACGTCCATGAGCCACAGCCGGTCCTCGGCCGCCGCGTACCCGGCGCCGAACTCGGTGCCGTACCTGGTGGTACCGGTGATGTGCGGGACGCCCGTCTTCTTGTCGCGGACGATCGTCACGTCGCTGCGGCCGGCGGGCTTGACGGTGGAGGCGACTTGATCGGCGGGAACCCCGAACGACGCGTCGTTGAAGAACGTGTTGATCGTGGCGTTGGTGAGCGTCGGATACCCCTTGGCCAGGTTGGCGTAGGGGCCGAGCTGGTCGGAGGCGTGCGCGGGCTGGGTGCCGAAGGCCTGGTTGAGCAGGATCTGGGCGAGGGTCGCGTTGCCGTTCTGACCGGGCGGCAGGATGTCGGAACACTGGTTGCCGCAATAGTCGTTGACGGCCGTGACCTCGGCGGCCGCCGCCGTGGGGGTGAACGGCGACAAAAGACCCGCCATCAAAGCGCATACGGAGGCGGTCTTCAGGAACCCGGGCATTCCGCCGGGAGTTCTCAGTCTGTCGAGAGCGGTACGTGGGGATCGCCGTGGCATCGGCAGCTCCTAGCGACGGGGGTGGCCGGAAGGTTACCGCCGGTATCCCCGGGATTGAAGATGAACATGCGTCACTTTTTCGAGTCGCCTCATCCGGTTGATGGACGGCATCGGAAATCGGATGGAGCGGAAGGGAGCCGAATCGCTTGTCGATACGTCTATTCGGCGACGTCGCGCGAAGTCCGTGCGATGACGCCGAAGTGACCGAAGTACAGGTGCAGATGTGACGGAGGTGCAAGGCGATGGCCGGTTTCCGGAGTCTGGCGAGACAGGTGCGCGACCCGCGCTGCGATCTGGCGCTGCGGAGGTACTCCCTGCGCAAGTGCCTTGAGCGGTTCGCCCCTTACGGACACAGGGCGACCTGGGACCACCTGTGCTCCCGGGCCGGGTTCGGCCCCGAGGACCGCTCCCCCGACCCGGCGCGGCTCGTGGCCGCGTTGGAGGAACTGGAGGAGGCACGGGCGGTGTGGCTGGCCTACGAGGTGGAGTTCGCCGAACGCCGCAGGAAGGAGAAGCACGACGGGCTGCGCAGGCCGGGCAGTGTGGACGACTGGCACCGGATGACCTGGGGCGGCTTCGGTGTGGCGTGGTGCGACGACCCGCGGGTCCACCCCCGTGACCCGCTGGCCGAGGTGCTGCGCCGGCTGATCGCCGCGCTGGAGCGGGAGCCGGGCGTCGGCTGCCCGGTGTGCGGTGGCGAGCGGCTCGCGTGGAAGTACGACCTGGACCACGAGCCGTCGGCGGGTCCGGTCTGCACGGACTGCGGGATCCTCGTCCCGCGCCCCGTGCTCACGCCCGAGGCCCTGGCGTACGCCCGGCGCGGACGGCTGCTGGTGTCCGCCTGAGCGGACGACGGGAGTGAGCCGGCACCGTGGGCCGGCTCCGTACGGCGGGGGTGCGCCAGGGGATGCCGCACCCCCTATTGCCCCCTGCGCGCGAGCCAGGGTCCGTGCGCGGCGTCGCCGCCGGCCGAAGAGCGGGACATTATCAGCCGCTAATCGGGTCGCTCCAGTGCTTTCCCGTCGGGACAGTGTGAGGCGATGAAAACGTCTCTGAGGTCCTGAAGGAGCCCCGATGTCGACGCTGCGCGTCACCGCCGAAGTGCTGACCGTCCATGAACACCCCAACGCCGACGCGCTCGAACTGGCGCAGGTCGGCCTGTACCGGGCGGTCGTCGCCAAGGGTGCGTACCGCACCGGTGAGGCCGCCGTGTACATCCCCGAGCAGTCGGTGCTGCCGGCCGCGCTGATCGAGGAACTGGGGCTGACCGGACGTCTGGCGGGCGGCAAGGCGGACCGGGTGAAGGCGGTACGGCTGCGGGGCGAGCTGTCGCAGGGGATCGTCTGCCGGCCGCGGGCACTGGCGGACGTCGACCTCATGCGGGCGGCGACGGAGGGCACCGACTTCGCGGAGCTGCTCGGCATCACCAAGTGGGTACCGCCGATCCCGCCCACGATGAGCGGGGAGGTCGAGGCGGCACCGGATCTGCTGCCGTGGGTCGACATCGAGAACATCCAGCGCTATCCGGACATCTTCGCCCCCGGCGAGCCGGTGGTGCTGACGGAGAAGCTGCACGGGTCGGCGTGCCTGCTGACCTACGTCGCCGACGAGGGGCGGGTGTACGTCTCCTCCAAGGGCTTCGGCGGGAAGTCGCTGGCGCTGAAGGAGGACCCGCGCAACCTGTACTGGCGGGCCGTGCGCGGGCACGGTGTCGCGGAGGTGGTGGCGCGGGTCGCCGAGCGGCTCGGCGCGCGCCGGGTCGGCGTCTTCGGCGAGGTGTACGGCGCGGGCGTGCAGGACCTGACCTACGGCGCCGACGGCCGCCGGGACACCCTCGGGTACGCGGTGTTCGACGTGTCCGCGGAGATCGGGGGCACGGTGCGGTGGCTGGACGCGGCGGAGGTCCTGGGCGGTGAACTGCCCCTGGTGCCGCGGCTGTTCGAGGGGCCATACGACAGCGCGCAGGTGCTGGAGCTGGCGAGCGGGCGGGAGACCGTGTCCGGGCGGGAGCTGCACATCCGGGAGGGTGTGGTGATCCGGCCCGCGAAGGAGCGGTACAGCCCGGTGACCGGGGGGCGGGCGATCGCCAAGGCGGTGAGCGCGGCGTATCTGACGCGGAAGGGTGGCACCGAGTACGAGTGAGGGCCTCGGCCGGGGGCGGCGGCCCGGCGCCGGCGGGGGCGCCGCGCCCGGCCTCCCCGCCGTGGCCGCCCGCCCC
>NZ_BQUN01000007.1 GCF_026008495.1 Streptomyces sp. A012304 | reverse complement strand
CCGAGCGCGGCGGCGGACTCCTCCGGCCGGCGCGCCGGCCGCCGCGGCGCCGCGGGCTCCGGGGCGGGGGCGGGCCGGACACGGCGGCGGCGCTGCGGCAGACCGTCGGTGCCGGTGCGCGGCGCGTGGTGGCCCGACGCCTCCGGTGCGGGGCTCTCCGTGCCGTACGCGTGGGCGGGCGTCGGTGCCGGCGCGGTCGCTGTCGCCGGCGCGGTGGCCGCGGCCGGCAGGTCCGTGACGGTCCTGCGGGTGGTGCGCGGGGCGCTCGGCGCCGGGGGCCTCGCCTCGGGGTCGATCCGGCTGAGGAGGTGGCTGGGCACCCGCAGCACCGCGCGTACCCCGCCGTACGGGGACGGCGAGGAGACGTCGACGCCCAGGTCGAACTGCCGGGTCAGACGGCCGATCGCGGCCAGGCCCATGCGCGGCGGGTCGCCCAGTTCGGTCAGCAGGATGGGCGTGTCGCCGGCCACCAGCCGCTGGGCGCGGTCGCGTTCGTCCTGGGTCATGCCGAGGCCGGCGTCGTCGATGGTGACGCACACGCCGTGGTGGACGTGTTCCAGGCTCACCACCACGTCGGTGTCGGGCGCGGAGTGCCGCAGCGCGTTGTCGCAGAGTTCGGCGACGATGATGGCGACGGGCTCCACCGCGTGCGAGACCAGGGCCGTGCCGGGTTCCAAGTGGTTGTGGACCTTCACCCGGTGGTAGCCGGCGAGCCGGGCCTGGCCGCCGGTGACCGCGTCCACCAGGTGCGATTCCTCGCGGGCCAGCCCCACCCACGCCCCGCACACCACCGCGGCGACCTGCGCGCGGCGCAGCGACTGCTCGTTCTCGTGGTCCAGTTCGAAGAGGGTCTGGGTCAACTCCGGTTCGTCGTAGCGCTGTTGCATGCAGCGCAGGGCGTCCTGGAGCCGGTAGAGGGCCGCCTGGATCTCGCGTGTGGCACCCCGCATCCCGGCCTGCGCGGCCGCGTCGACCCGGGTGCGCTGCTCGGCCACCTCGGCCTGGAGCGCCAGCAGGACGTTCTCCAACGCGATGCCGAGGGGCGTGCCCACGGTCAGTGGCTGGAGCGGGCCCGGCACGTCCAGGTGCGGATGGGCCACCTGACGGGCGGCGGCGGGTACGCGGCGTACCGCCAGATGCTCCACCTCGGCCGTGAACGACCGTACCGAGCCGTCGAGTTGGGTGCGCAGGGCGGCGATCTCCGCGCGCTGCCGGGTCTGTTGCCGCCGCGACCGCAGCAGCCCGCCGCCGAGGGCGAGCGCGGACAGCGTGCCGACGGCGAGGCCGCCGGCCACCAGCTCCGGTAATTCGATCATGGATTCGGTTCCAGGGAGGGTCGGTCGTTTCCGGGAACGGCAGGGCAGGGGTGGGCCGCGGTATGCGCACCGGGCACCCGCAGCACAGTACACACCGTCGTTGATCGATTCCGCACGGTCGAGCGAGACTTGGCTCCGAAAACGCCCGTCGTCTGTTCACTTCTGCGTCGACTGTCTGAATTGCCCTGCGTGACAAGTGAGTTGACGCACTCAGACGAGCGGGGCGACGCTCGGGCCGGTTCCGGTTCCGGTTCCGGTTCCGGTTCCCGTTCCGGTTGTGGTTCCGGTTGTGCTGGTGGTTGTGGTTCCGGCTCCAGGGGTGTGCCGCTCGCCGCGCGGCGGCGCCAGTACGGCGAGGGTGCCGTTGGCCTGCCGCAGTGCCAGCTCCAGCACGGCGGGCGCGTGCAGCGCGCCGGACCCGTCCGGCGGCACCAGCCACTCCAGGAACCGGGCCGGCCGGTACGGCGGCGGCACCGCGACCCAGGTGCCCCGGCCCGCGTGCCGCAGCCCCGCCCCGATCCACCGGCTGCCCGGATCCGGCGGCAGGAAGAAGCCCACCCGGTGGGACGCGGTGTCCACCAGCGTCGGGCCCGGCGCCGGCCACGACGACTGCCACAGCAGGTCCAGGGTCAGCATGCCCAGCCGGTCGGGCACGCTGAGCACGTCCCAGTAGCGGCCCGCCTCCAGCAGCACGATCCCGTTGCCCTGGTCCCACTCCCGCTTGCACACCCGAGGGTCCGTCGCGGCGGCGGCGAGCCACTCCACGCCGCGCGTCCACATCCCATCGTTCATGTCCGGCTCCGTGTGAGGTCCGCCCGTGCCCGTCCGCCGCCTGCTGCGGCACCTGCATGTTGGTAGATATTTCTACGTGGCGGAAGGGGTGGCGGACCCTGGCGTTTCGGTCGGGTTCGTTCGAATTTCGACCCTCTGTTCGGTTCGTGGTCCGAGCCCGGCGGCGTTCCCGGGGTCCGGCCGTTTCGCCCGGTGTGTCCCGGCGGGCGATGGGTACCCGGCTGCCGAATGGACATCGACGACAGCACGCTGGGAGGAGGCCCGCATGGCCACCGGCACCGAGACCGGCGACGTGACCGGCACCCGGGACAAGGACTACAACCTCATCTGGTACGTGGAGGCGTGTCTGAGCAACGCGCTGCGGCTGGAGACCTACATCCAGGACGCCGAACGCGACAAGGACACCGAGGTGGCGGACCTGTTCCGCAAGGCCCAGGCCGACAGTCGCAAGGGCGCGGAGCTGGGCAAGCAGCTGCTGCGCACCCGGCTGAACGGCGGCTGACCCGCCCGGGCGAGGGGCCCGGACCCCGTGGGACGTACCACGGGGTCCGGGCCCCTCGTGTGCGCGGGCGGCCGGTGGAGCGATCGCTCAGTGGTCGCTCTCCACGCTCCACGACGGACCGGAAGCGGACCTGTGAGCCGCGCGGCGCCGGGGCTCAGGTCCGGCCCGTACCGCCGTGCGGCACGGACAGCGGCGGTTCGGGTTCGGCCTGGCGCAGCTCGGCCAGCAACTCGTTCCGCCCGGCGAGCAGTTCGGTCAGGATGCGCCGGGCCGCCCGCAGCAGCTCGGCGACATCGCCGCCGGCCAGGGCGTAGCTGACCGTCGAACCCTCCCGGATCGACACCACGATCCCGGAGCGGCGCAACACGGCCAACTGCTGGGACAGGCTGGACGGTTCGATCTCGATCTCGGCGAGCAGGTCCCGCACGGGCACGGGACCGCCCTGCAGCAGTTCGAGGACCCGGATGCGCACCGGGTGCCCGAGCATGCGGAAGAACTCGGCCTTCGCCTGGTAGAGGGGGACCTGCATGGTCAATCGCTCGCTCCCTGCCGCGGTCGGGGTCCTTCGTCCGGCACGATCCTGGCGACTGCGGGCTCCGCACACCCCGGTGATGCACTGATGTGGATGTCTCGAGATGAAGAAATTTGCAATTCACGGGCGTGCGAAGCCGGGCGTGCGGACGCCGTCTACACCTCGAGGTCGGCCTCGATCCGCTTGAGCTGATGCCGGGCCATCGCCAGGTTGGAGCGCTGCCGGTCCAGTACGAGGTAGGTGAACAGCCCGGCGCCCTGCCGGCTGTTGACCAGCCGGATCAGGTGGTACTGGCCGCCGAGGGTGATCAGGATGTCCTCGATCTCGCCCTTGAGGCCCAGGTGTTCCATCGTGCGGACCTTGGCGCGGATCACATCGGTGTTGCCCGCCGCGGCCACGGCCAGGTCGAGGTCCTTGCCGCCGCCGAGCGTGCCCAGCGCCATACCGCTGGTGTAGTCCACGACAGCCGCGCCCAGCGCGCCCTCCACCGCGGTCATCATCTCCTTGAGCGAGACTTCGACGTTCGCCATGGTGCTCTCCTGCCCGTTGCGCGGGACCGGGCTCGTCCGGCCCCGCTCGTGCCCCCGAACCTATGAAGGGCGTCACCCGGACGGGCGCCGTGCTCCGGGACTGGCGCGCACGGCTTCGGAACGCGGCGACGTGTGACGTCTTCTGATCGCGCGCGTACGGGAGTTGACCGAGTGGCCGACGGGAGCCTGCCGGAAAACCGTTGAAGGCGGCCCGGGCACGCCCCCTAGAGTGGCCGGCACCGGGAGCGCGCGGTCCCGGCAGGCTGCGGCGCCGTGGCAGAGCGGTCCATTGCATCGCCGCGGGGGAGACCCTCCCCGCGGCGACTGACGGTCTCGGGTGGGTCTGCCCGCCCCGTCCGCGGGTTCGAATCCCGTCGGCGTCCGCAGCCGCCCCTCTCCCGCGCTCCGCGGGATCCACGACACGCGGGTACGGCGCCGTATCGGCACGCGACGCGTGTGCGCCCCAGGGCCTCGCCGCTTGCGGTCGGGCGGGACAGCGGGCAGGGTTCGATGCCGTGGCCACCTTGCTGATCGTCCATCACACGCCCTCGCCGAACTGCCAGGCGATGTTCGAAGCCGTCGTCTCGGGAGCGACGGCGCCGGAGATCGAGGGCGTGCGTGTGGTGCGGCGGGCCGCTCTCGCCGCCACGGCCTCCGACGTGCTGGCCGCCGACGGCTATCTGCTGGGCACCCCCGCCAACCTCGGCTACATGTCCGGCGCCCTCAAGCACTTCTTCGACCAGGTCTACTACCCCTGCCTGGACACCACCCGCGGCCGGCCCTTCGGCTACTACGTGCACGGCGGCAACGACGTCACCGGCGCGGTGCGCGGCATCGAGGCCATCACCACGGGCCTGGGCTGGCGCCGCGCCGCCGAGCCCGTGACCGTCACCGGAGAGCCCGCCAAGGCCGACGTCGAGGCCTGCTGGGAACTCGGCGCGACGGTGGCCGCGGGCCTCATGGAGTGAGCGCGCCCCGCGACGGGCAAAGGACCCCTCAGTCCCACAGCGGGTACGTCATCACCCGCCGGAACTGCTCCGGCCGCTCTCCGGGGTACTCCAGGCTGATCCGTCCGTAGCGCTGTGTCCGCGGGTCCTTCTGCCAGGCCCGCGGCTCGTCCAGCCGTACGACGACCGGGTACGAGCGGAAGGTCCCCGCGGCGCAGTACGGCTCGCAGTCGTTGACGACACTGACTCCGGTGGCCTTCGCCGAGCCGGCCTTCCAGTGGTCCCACTTCAGTGAGACGAGACGGCTGTTGCCGTCGCCGCAGGCCAGGAGGAACGCGTCGGGCCGGACCTGGGATCGCCAGAGGCAGTCGACCAGGACCGGTCCCGAGGCCTGACGCGCGGACCGGGGTTCGGTCGGCGCCGCCGAGGCCGTGCCGACCGCCGCGGTCAGTCCCAGCGCGGCACAGAGCAGGGCCGCCGTTCTCGTCATGTGTCCGCGCATCTCCGCTCCAGCCCGCGTCCGCGCCGAGGAATTCCGTACCGACGCTACGTCGACGAGCGCGAAGAGGCCATCCGGATCGTGGCGCGGCCGAAAAGGAGGTGCCGCCGCGCCGAACTCCCAGACGGGCGTGGTCATTTCAAGCCGTTGTCTTGGCATTCCCATGACAAAACGGCGATCAAGGTGTCAGGCTGCTGCCGAACGTTCACCATTCCTTCACTCCTTCCTCACCCCTCACTCCGTCGCGCCCGCCGCCTCCCGCCGGCCGCCCGCAGACCACCCGCCCTGCCGTGCAGCGCTCCGGACCGGCCGTACCCCGGCGGTCCGCCCCACCTCGGCCCGCACCCGGGCCGACCTCGCAGAAGGAGATGCCGTTGTCCCGGCGACACCGCCCCCTCCACCGGCGCAGACGCGCCGCGGCCCTGGCCCTCACCACCGTCGGCACCCTGCTCGCCGTCGGTGCCCAGACCTCCGCCACGTCCGCCGCCCCCGCGGACCCCGGCCCGGCCGCCTCCACGATCACCGCCGCACCCCGCGCCGGCGCCGCCCCGGCGCCCCTCACGCCCGCCCGGCGCGCCTCGCTCGTGCGCGCCGCGCAGACCGCCGCCGGCGCCACGGCCGAGCGGCTCGCCCTCGGCTCCCGGGAGAAGCTCGTCGTCAAGGACGTCATCCAGGACGCCGACGGCACCACGCACACCCGTTACGAGCGCACCTACGCCGGGCTGCCCGTCCTCGGCGGCGACCTCGTCGTCCACGTCAAGAACGGCCGGACGACCGTGTCCCGGGCGAGCGAGGCCCGCCTCGCCGTGCCGTCCCTCACCCCGAAACTCACCGCGGCCGGCGCCACCGGCAAGGCCCTCGCGGCCGCGCGGACGGCCGACGTCGCGCGCGCCGAGGCCGAGGCAGTGCCCCGGCTCGTCGTCTGGGCGGGCAAGGGCAGGCCCGTCCTGGCCTGGGAGACGGTCGTCGAAGGCGTCCAGGAGGACGGCACCCCCAGCGAGCTCCAGGTCGTCACCGACGCCACGTCCGGCAAGCAGATCCAGGCCGCCGAGCAGGTCCACACCGGCACCGGCCACGGCCAGCACAACGGCGAGGTACCGCTCGGCACCACCCTGTCCGGATCGACGTACCAGCTCGTCGACGGCGACCGGGGCGGCCAGCGCACCTACGACCTGAACCGGGGAACCTCGGGCACCGGCACCCTCTTCACGGACGACAACGATGTCTGGGGCAACGGCACCCCCGCCGACCGCCAGACCGCGGGCGTCGACGTGGCCTTCGGCGCCGCCGCCACCTGGGACTACTACAAGGACGTTCACGGCCGCAACGGCATCCGCAACGACGGCGTCGCCGCCTACAGCCGCGCCCACTACGGCAACAACTACGTCAACGCCTTCTGGCAGGACAGCTGCTTCTGCATGACCTACGGCGACGGCGAGGGCAACGCCAAGCCGCTGACCTCGCTCGACGTCGCCGCGCACGAGATGAGCCACGGCGTCACCAGCGCCACCGCCGACCTGACGTACGCGGGCGAGTCCGGCGGCCTGAACGAGGCCACCTCCGACATCTTCGCCGCCGCCGTCGAGTTCCGCTCCGACCTGGCCGCCGACGTCCCGGACTACCTCGTCGGCGAGAAGATCGACATCAACGGCGACGGCACCCCGCTGCGCCACATGGACAAGCCCTCCAAGGACGGCTCCTCCCACGACTACTGGAGCTCCGCCCTCGGCGGCGTCGACGTCCACTACTCGTCGGGCCCCGCGAACCACTTCTTCTACCTCCTCTCCGAGGGCAGCGGCGCCAAGACGATCAACGGCGTCGCCTACGACAGCCCGACCTACGACGCGAAGCCCGTCACCGGCATCGGCATCGAGAACGCCGCGCGCGTCTGGTACCGCGCGCTGACCACGTACATGACCTCCTCCACCGACTACGCCGGCGCCCGCACCGCCACCCTCCAGGCCGCCGCCGACCTGTTCGGCGCCTACAGCCCCACCTACCTCGCCGTCGCCGACGCGTGGGCCGCCGTCAACGTCGGCAGCCGTATCGCCCTGGGCGTCAACGTCGCCCCGATCGCCGACCAGACCAGCGGCGTCGGCCAGGACGTCTCCCTCCAGGTGGACGCGTACACCACCAACACGGGCGCCTCCCTCACCTACACCGCGAGCGGACTGCCCGACGGCCTGACGATCAGCGACAGCGGCCTGATCACCGGCGTGCCGACCACCGTCGGCGCCAGTGACGTCACCGTCACCGTCACCGACGGCACCGGCGCCTTCGTGACGGTCGACTTCGCCTGGCGGATCGCTTACGTCTACGCCTCCACCAACCGCGTCGACATCCCGGACGCGGGCGCCGCGGTCGAGTCCCCGATCACCATCACCGGCCGCACCGGCAACGCCTCGGCCGCCACCGAGGTGTACGTGAACATCGTCCACACCTACCGCGGCGACCTCACGGTCGACCTGGTCGGCCCCGACGGCACCGTCTACCCGCTGCTCAACCGCAACGGCGGATCCGCCGACAACGTCGACCAGACCTTCACCGTCGACGCCTCCGCACAGCCCGTCGACGGCACCTGGAAACTGCGCGTCCAGGACCGCGCCTCGATCGACGTGGGCCACATCCAGCGCTGGCAGCTCACCCCGTAACCGGCAGTGCGCACGACGGCCGCCCGGGTCCCGCGAGGGCCCGGGCGGCCGCGCGTGCGGGCCCCGCCCGAGGCGTCGAGCGCGTTTGTTAGGCTCCGAGGGCCTCCCGCGGGGGAAGTCCGGTGAGAGTCCGGCGCTGACCCGCAACGGTGTGCGTGCGGACCCGACGGTCCGTCACGCGAGCCCGATCGCCCGTGGTGGCATGCGACCCGTCGACTGCTCGCCGTGGACTGCGAGAGGGGGACCGCGCGGCCGGCGGGCCGTTCGGCTGTCTCGACGTCCAGCAGGCGGCCCCAGGTGAAGGACCGCCCCGACCGTGCTGCGAAGACCACCGGCGAGCCCCGCCCGCACCCCCCTCTTCCCCTTGGCCCTCGCCCTGGGACTGATCCTCCTCGGGTCCCTCGTGTGCGGGGTGGTCCTCGGCGCCGCGGGCCTCGCCGGCGGTGACGTCCTGCGGCTGCTGTGGGCCGGGCTCAGCGGCGGCACGGTACCCGCCCGGGACGGCGCCGCCTACACCATCGTCTGGGAGATCAGACTGCCGCGGGTCGTGCTCGCCGCCGTCGTCGGCGCCGGGCTCGCCTCCGTCGGCGTGGCCGCGCAGGCGATGGTCCGCAACGCCCTCGCCGACCCGTTCGTCCTGGGCATCTCCTCCGGCGCGGCGGTCGGCGCCAACGCCGTCATCCTGCTGGGCGCCTTCGCGGGCCTGGGCGTGTGGGCGCTGTCGGTGTCCGCGTTCGCCTCGGCGCTCGCCGCCATGGCCCTGGTGTACGCCGTCGCCCGCTCCCCGCGCGGCCTGACCCCGCTGCGGCTGATCCTCACCGGGACGGCCCTGGCGTACGGCTTCGAGGCCGTCACCACCGTGATGGTGTTCGGCGCCGCCCGGGGCGAGGCGGCCCGCTCGGCGATGATGTGGCTGCTGGGCAGCCTCGGCGGGGCGACCTGGGCCCAGGTGCCGATCGCCGCCGTCACCGTGACCCTCGGCTGGGCGTGGCTGCGGCGGCGGGCCGAGGCGCTCAACGCCCTCGCCATGGGCGACGAGACCGCCGCCGCGCTCGGTGTCCCGCCGGCCCGGCTGCGACGGGAGCTGTTCCTCGTCACGGCGGCGGTGACCGGCACGGTCGTCGCGGTCAGCGGCGCCATCGGGTTCGTCGGACTGATGGTGCCCCACCTGGTGCGCATGGTCGTCGGCGCCGACCACCGCCGGGTGCTGGTCCTGGCCCCGCTCGCCGGAGCCGTCCTGCTGGTCTGGGCGGACCTGCTGTCCCGACTGCTCCTCGCCCCGGCCGAGTTGCCCGTGGGCGTCATCACCGCCGTGGTCGGCGTGCCGGCCTTCCTGCTGCTCATGCGGCGCGGCGGCCACACGTTCGGGGGCCGCTGACATGGCCCGCCCTGGAGGACCGCATGCGTGTTGACATCGAAGGCGTCACGGTCGAGGCGGCCGGCGCCCGGATCGTCGACGACATCCGGCTCACCGTCCCCGACGGGGCGTTCGTCGGACTCGTCGGCCCGAACGGCAGCGGCAAGTCGACCCTGCTGCGTTGCGCCTACCGCGCCCTGCGCCCGGACGCGGGGGCGATCCGCCTCGGCGGCGACGACGTGCACGCCATGCCGCCGACGGCCACCGCCCGCGCCCTCGCGGCGCTTCCGCAGGAGTCCGCCGCCGAGTTCGACTTCACCGTCGCCGAGGTCGTCGCCATGGGACGGCTGCCCCACCGCGACCGCACCGCGCGCACCGACCACGACATCTGCGCCCGGGCCATGGACAGCACCGGTGTCGCCCACCTCGCCGACCGGGGCTTCCTCGCCCTCTCCGGCGGCGAGAAGCAGCGCGTGCTGATCGCCCGCGCGCTCGCCCAGCAGCCTCGGGTGCTCGTCCTGGACGAGCCCACCAACCACCTCGACATCGCCCACCAGTTGGAGGTGCTGTCCCTGGTCCGCGCCAGCGGCCCGACCGTCCTGGCCGCCCTGCACGACCTCAACCTCGCCGCCGCCCACTGCGACCTGCTGTACGTGATCGCCGACGGCCGGATCGTCGCCTCCGGCACCCCGCACGACGTCCTGCGACCGGCCCTGCTCGCCGAGGTGTTCGGCGTCCGCGCCCATCCCGTGCGGCATCCGGTCACCGGCACCGTCCAGCTCCTCTTCGACCTCCTCACCCAAGGAACCCCGTGACCGCCCTGCGTTCCCCGGCCTCCGCCGCCGCCCTCGTCCTGACCCTTGCCCTGGCCCTGAGCGGCTGCGGCGCCACCGTCGAACGGTCCGACGCCTCCTCCGGCGACGCCGCCGTCACCCTCACCAACTGCGGCCGCCAGGTCACCTACGACCGGGTGCCCGAGCGCGTCGTCACCAACGACGTGGGCATCACCGAGCTGATGTTCGCGCTCGGCCTGGAGGACCGCATGGCCGGGTTCGCCATGCCGGACGACAAGGGCGACCTCACCGGCGTCCCCTGGAAGGGCGGCTACGACAAGGTGAGGTGGCTGTCGAAGGACCAGCTCACCAAGGAGAACGTCCTCGACGCCCGCGCCGACTTCGTCTTCGCCGGCTGGAACTACGGCTTCCGTGAGGACAGCGGCTTCACGCCCGACGCGTTGAAGAAGCTCGGCATCCCCTCGTACGTCCTCACGGAGTCCTGCCGCAACGGCCGTACGGACACCTCGCGCGGCATCATGCCGCCCCTCGACGCCCTCTACACCGATCTCGCCAACCTGGGGAAGCTGTTCGGCGTCGAACAGCGCGCGGCGAAGCTGATCGCCGGTTTCCGCAAGCAGGTCGCCTACGTCCGCGCGAAGATCCCGGCCGGCGGCGACCGGCCCAGGGTCTTCCTCTACGACAGCGGTCAGGACCAGCCCTTCACCTCAGGCCGGTACGCCGCCCCCGACCAGATCATCAGCGAGGCCGGCGGCACCAACCTCATGCACGACGTCGCCGACTCCTGGACCACCGTCGGCTGGGAGTCCGTCGTCGCCCGCGACCCGGACGTCATCGTGATCTGCGACTACGGCGACGTCAGCGCGGAGCGGAAGAAGGACTTCCTCCTCTCCTACGCGCCCCTGCGCGGCGTCTCCGCCGTCAAGCACCGCCGGATCGTCGTCCTGGACTACGTGGACCTGGTGGAGAGCCCCCGCAACCCGGCAGCCGTCGCCCGTCTCGGCACGTATCTGCGCACGGTCCGGGACGCCGGCTGACGGGCACGGGGCGTTCGCCGGCGGGCGGTGCCCGGCCGGGACGCGGCCGCGTCGGCGGCCGGCCGGAGGCCGTTGTCAGTGGTGGATGCCAAGCTGCTGCTCATGGACGAGACCGAGTTCATGCGGGGCCGGGTCTACGGCGCCGACCATGACGACGCGGGCCCCCGCCCGGACCGCGCGTACGCGGAACTGGTGGGCGGCCCGCTGGACGGCCTGCTGCTGGACGTCACCGGCCGCACCGACCGCGACCCGCACGAGGTGGCGCTGACCACGGAGATAGGCCGCTACGGGCCCGGCGGCCGGGCCGTGTACGTACGCCGCGAGGACGGCCGGCGCTTCGACTGGCAGGGGGACACGCCCGGCACGCCCTGACGGTCACTCACCCTCCGCCGCCCTCAACCTCGTTCGATCCTACGAACCTGCACGCACCGGGGTACCTCTCACCGCCCGAACTTGATAGGAAACCTTCCTGTCAGTCGTGCGCACCACCTCACCCACCCCCCACTCCACCTGGAGCCCCTGTGCCGCACATGTCCCGCCGCACGGCCCTCACCCTGCTCGCCGCGGCGACCGCGACCCCGCTGCTCGCCTCCCCGCAGGCGGCCGCGGCCGCCCCGCCGCTCGCCGCACCCGGCCTCGACGACCCGGCGAAGAAGGAGATCGCCATGAAACTGCTGTCGAGCGCGGAGAACTCCTCGCTCGACTGGAAGGCCCAGTACAAGTACATCGAGGACATCGGCGACGGCCGCGGCTACACCGCCGGCATCGTCGGCTTCTGCTCCGGCACCGGCGACATGCTCGACCTCGTCGAGCTCTACACCGACCGCAAGCCCGGCAACGTCCTCGCCCGCTACCTGCCCGCCCTGCGCGCCGTGAACGGCACCGACTCCCACGCCGGACTCGACCCCCACTACCCGGACCACTGGCGCACCGCCGCCCGCGACAGGACCTTCCAGCAGGCACAGAACGACGAACGCGACCGCGTCTACTTCACCCCCGCCGTCCGCCGGGCCAAGGCGGACGGACTGCGCGCCCTCGGCCAGTTCGTGTACTTCGACGCCATCGTCATGCACGGCGACGGCGGCGACACCACCAGCTTCGGCAGCATCCGCAGGCGCGCCCTGACCAAGGCCAGGCCGCCGGCCCAGGGCGGCGACGAGACGACGTACCTGCACGCCTTCCTCGACGCGCGGGTGTGGGCCATGAAGCAGGAGGAGGCGCACAGCGACACCAGCCGCGTCGACACCGCACAGCGCGTCTTCCTGCGCAAGGGCAACCTCGACCTGGTCCCGCCCCTGGACTGGAAGGTGTACGGCGACAGCTACCACCTCGACTGACCGGCACTTCTGTGACGCGGCTGTGACGGTGGCTGTGGCCCCCGTCACGGCCCCGCGCCCCGGCCCGCGTCCAGGATCGGCACCTACGGTTCAGAACAGAAGGCGAGGCCATGTGTTGACCCTGCTCGGACTGGCTCTCCTGGCCGCCGTGCCCATCTGGGTCGTCGCGGTCGTCATCAAGCTCGTCGCCGCCGTCCTGCCCGGCCGGCGGCCGAACCAGGGCCTGCACCTGCTGCGCTGGTGCGCCGGGATGGCCGCCGCCGCGGCCGTCGGCCTCTACCTCATCGGGGCCGGAGCCGTCCAGTACTCCGAGCACGACTCACGCTCCGGCGCCGACTCGTGGCCGCCGCACTCCTGCCGGGACGGCGTTCCCGCGGAGACCATGCGACGCCTCGTGGACTACCGGGCCTCCTACCTCCCGCCGGAGTTCGACTGTGTCCTGGACGACGGCTCCGCCTACGCCAGCAGTCCCGGCTACGCCTGGATGAACGCCCTCATGGCCGGGTTCGCCGTCGTGGCCGCGGTACTGGCCGTCGCGGCCCGCCGGACGGCCGCCACGGACGGTGACCTGCGTGTTCCCGCCCGTGGTGCCCGTGGGGCGTAGGAGGGCGATTCGGGGGTAAGCGCGCCGAGATGAACGGGGTAGTGAAGGCGGTCCGGATGAAACCTGTTCCGCCCGACGAGGCGCGCCACGGGCCTGCCGAGGGGCCTGCCGAGGTGACGGTGGCCCTCGACGGCCACGAGGGCTGTATCGCCGGGGCGCGGCATCTGACGGGTGATTTCCTCACGAGTGTCCAGCGCGACCACGGGCTGCCGGTGTCGGCACGGACCTTGGACCTGTCGCAGCTCGTGGTCAGCGAACTCGTCACCAACGCGCTGCGCCACGCGCCCGGCCCGGTCCTGCTCCACCTGAGGGTCGCCGGCGACACCGTGGAGATCGCCGTCTGGGACAGCGACCCCACCCCGCCGGTGCCACGCGGCGCCGACCCCACCCGGGTGGGGCAGCACGGGCTGGAGATCGTGATGGCCGTGGCGCAGCACTTCGACGTCGTGACCGAACCGGTCGGCAAACGGATCGTCGCCCGTCTCCGCCTGTTCGACGGCCTCTGACCCGGACGGTCAGCGAGGAGCGGCCTCGCCGACGACGCGGAACGTCGCCGCGCCCACAGTGAGCAACCCCGTCGGACAGCGGTGTGCACCGCACCCCGCCCTTGCCGCGCAGCGCGCGCCGCGCACCCGGCCCGACGGTGACGTCCCTCCACGCGCGGGGCCGCGCCGGACGGTTCACGGCGAACACGACCGGGCCGTCACCGGTGTCGAGCGTGATTGTGCAGCCGACGAAGGAGCCGATGTCGACGCCCCGCAGCAGGACGTTGCGGCCGGCACCTGGACGACCCCGACCTGACCCCCGAGACGATCGCCGCAGCCCACCACATCTCCCGCAGCCACCTCTACCGCCTCTTCCAGGCCGAGGTGTCGGCATGGCCGCGTACATCCGCGACCGGCGGTTGGAGAACGCCCGCCATGGCCACGCCCGCCCGGCCCCGCCGGCGGATGATCGAGTGGTGACGGTTCTGCCGCAGGCGTACGGTCGAACGGTGGCCCCCACAGCGGACGCCTCCGTCCACTGACTTCCCGGGGGGCTCCCCGGGCTCGCTTCCGAGCGCGCGACACGTCACGAGCACCCCGTCATGAGCGTCCCGTCATGAGCACTCCGTCATGAGTACCGCGTCATGAGTACCCCGCAGCCGACTTCCGCGCCCCGGACCTCCACCCGCCAGGGCGGCGGCGGAAGCGCGATGGCGCTGCTGGTCATCGCCTCGTGCCAGCTGATGGTGGTCCTGGACATCACCATCGTGAACATCGCGCTGCCGGACATCCAGCGCTCCCTGGACTTCTCCACCACGAGCCTGTCGTGGGTGGTCAACGCCTACACCCTCACCTTCGGCGGGCTGCTGCTGCTCGGCGGACGGGCCGGCGACATCCTCGGCAGACGGCGCGTCTTCATCTTCGGCGTCCTGCTGTTCGTCGTCGCCTCCCTGCTCGGCGGCCTCGCCCAGGGACCCGGCCAACTCCTGGCCGCACGCGCCCTCCAGGGCGTCGGCGGCGCCATCGCCTCCCCGACGTCCCTCGCGCTGATCAGCACCACCTTCCGCGAAGGGCCCGAACGCAACCGGGCGTTCGGGGTGTTCGCCGCGGTCTCGGCGGGCGGCGGCGCGATCGGCCTGCTCGCGGGCGGGGTGCTCGTCGAGTGGCTGGACTGGCGGTGGGTGTTCTTCGTCAACGTCCCCATCGGGCTGCTCATCGCGCTCGCCACCCCCCGCTGGATCCGCGAGTCCGAGCGCCACCCCGGCCACTTCGACCTCACCGGCGCGCTGACCTCCACCGCCGGCATGGTCCTGCTGGTGTACGGCTTCATCCGGGCCGCCCAGGACGGCTGGCGCGACGCGCTGACGCTGGCCTCCTTCGCCGGCGCCGTCGTCCTCCTCGTCACCTACGTCCTGATCGAACGGCGTTCCCGGCAACCGATCACACCGCTGCACATGTTCGCCGACCGCAACCGCGCGGGCACCTACGGCATCATGCTGTGCCTCGCCGCCGCGATCTTCGGCATGTTCTTCTTCCTCACGCTCTTCGTGCAGAACGTGCTGGACTTCAGCCCGTTGCAGGCCGGGCTCGCCTTCCTGCCCGTCAGCGCCGTCATCGCGCTCGGCGCCGGACTGGCCTCCCGCTTCCTGCCGACGTACGGCCCCAAACCGTTCATGGTGGTGGGCGCCATCCTGGCCGCGGCCGGACTGGCCTGGCTGACCCTGACCGACGTCGACTCCACCTACGCCGGCAGCATCCTCGGCCCGATGCTCGTCTTCAGCCTGGGCATGGGCATGGAGTTCGTCTCGCTGACCCTCATGGCCCTGTCGGACGTCCCCACGCCGGAGACGGGCGCGGCCTCCGGACTGCTCAACGCCACCCAGCAGGTGGGCGGTTCGCTCGGGCTGTCCATCCTGGTCACGATGTTCGGCACGGCCAGCAACAACGAGGCGGAGAAGCAGGTCCCGGCCTTCCTCGCCCAGGCGACGCCCGCCGAACGCCTGCGCTTCCAGCGCACCGGGGAACTCCCGCCGCCCTGGTCCGACGAGGTGCTCGCCGCGGGCGTCTCGGCCGCGTTCGTCATGGCCGCCATCTGCACGGTCCTCGCGGCCCTGATCGCCGTCCTGGTCATCCAGGTCCGCCCCTCGGACCTGGAACGCCTCAAAGGCGACGCGGGCCCGGGCGGGATGTGACAGCGGGGCGGGGTGTGTCCTGCGCCGGACGGACGCAGAGGCGGAGCCAGCGGGGGACAGACGGGTCGCGGCGGGACACGCGCCGCGACCCGGCCGCCTCAGTCGTCCAGCGCCGTCAGCACGTCACCGAGGTCGACGAACTTGAAGTTCGTGGCGGTGCGCTCGTCGCCGCCCGCGTCGTCATCGCCGTCCTGGACGACCAGCAGACCGTGGGGGTACCTCCTGCCGAGCGGCGCGTTGAGCGCCGCCGCTCCGTCGCACTCCTGGGAGCCGTCCGGACCCGTCGCGGTGGCGCCGACCCGGAAGCCGCCCTCGTACTCGTTGGCGTCGGCCACCTCGCGGTCGTACGCGGCGAAGGTGCTGTCGCCCTGGCTGGAGGCGAGCAGATAGCCGTCGCCGTCCGCCTCCGTGAGGAGGGTCAGGCCCTCGACGTCCGCGGACAGCCGGGTGCCCCCGTAGCCCGGGTCGCCTCCGCTCACGCACTCCTCGGTGGCCTCGTCGTACGTGCCCGGCACGCCGTACTCCCGGACCTTGTCGACGAGTCGGGGAGTGCCGTTGAGAGTGGCGGGCAGCCGCCAGATGCCGACGTCCTCCTGCCCGGCGTAGAGCGTGCCGTTCGCCGGGTCGACGACCATGCCCTCGACCTGGGGGAGTTCGCCCGGTTCCGCGCAGGGCGACCAGGACGTGCCGTTCGGCAGGGAGAAGGACGAGGGCAGCGTCAGGGTGCGGATCTTGCGGTAGCCGACCTTGCCGCCGGGGGTGGCGGTGAGTTCGAGCAGCGCGATGGCGGTGCGCTCCCGGCGGCTGACCAGGGCGTAGGTGCGGCCGGTGGTCCGGTCGGTCCAGGTGGCCAGGCCGTACGCGGTGCGCTGCTCGTTGATCTCGGCCTGGTCGGCGGAGAAGACCGGCCCGGCCGCCGGGTCCGTGACGTCCGTGAGGGGACGGCCGGGGCTGCGGGGGTCGATGCGGTAGAAACGCAGCCGGTCGTTGCCCCGGTCGGTGGTGACCGCCAGGTCGGCGCGCCCGGTGGACAGCTTCAGGCCGTGCACCAGGTCGACGTTGTTGAAGCGGCCCGGCGCGTCGTCGGCGCCGGGGCCGGCCGGCGCGGCGATCGACTGCACGAGGCGGGCGTCGAGGTCGTAGACCCGCAGTCCGCCCTCCTTCGCGGTGGCCACGACGAGACTGGCGTCGGGGTCCGCGGC
>NZ_BQUN01000006.1 GCF_026008495.1 Streptomyces sp. A012304 | reverse complement strand
CGACGGCGCCTCGTCGCCCACCGAGTCGGGTGGGCGGGCGGGCGGAGAACGACGCACAACCCCCGGAGGGACCCCGTGCCAGAGGGCCACACCATCCACCGCCTGGCCCACGACTACGCCACCCGCTTCTCCGGCGCCCCCACCCACGTCACCAGCCCCCAGGGCAAGTTCTCCGACGCCGCCGCCCTCCTCACCGGCACCCCCCTCACCCGCACCGAGGCCCACGGCAAACACCTCTTCCTCGGCTTCGGCTCCGGCTCCGGCTCCGACGCGGCAGAGCAGCCCGACACCTGGGTCCACATCCACCTCGGCCTCTTCGGCAAGGTCACCTTCGGCGACGCCCCCGCGCCCCCGCCCACCGACACCGTCCGTCTACGCCTCGCCAACCCCACCGCCTACGTCGACCTCCGCGGCCCCACCACCTGCGCCCTGATCACCGACGCCGAGAAGCAGGCGATACACGACCGCCTGGGCCCGGACCCCCTCCGCCCGGACGCCGACCCCCAGGCCGCCTACCACCGCGTCTCCCGCAGCCGTACGACGATCGCCGCCCTCCTCATGGACCAGAAGGTGATCGCCGGCGTCGGCAACGTCTACCGCGCCGAGGTCCTCTTCCGCCACGGCATCGACCCCTACCGCGCCGGCCGGGACATCACCCCCACCGAGTGGAAGGCGATGTGGTCCGACCTCGTCGCCCTCATGCGCGAGGGCGTCCGCAACAACCGCATCGACACGGTCCGCCCCGAGCACACCCCGGAGGCGATGGGCCGCCCGCCCCGCGTCGACGACCACGGCGGCGAGGTCTACGTCTACCGCCGCACCCACCAGCCCTGCCACCTCTGCGGCACCGGCATCCGCACCGCGGACCTGGCGGCCCGCAACCTCTTCTGGTGCCCGACCTGCCAGAAGAAGTGACGGACCGGGAAGAGCGACCCCCCCTCAGAACCCATGCGGCATCCACGCCGCCGCCACCCCCGCCCCGAACCCCACCGACGCCTCAGCCAACGCCCCCCGCCGCAGCTCCCGCACCAGCCCGGCCGCCGCGAGCGACCCGAGGCTCACACCCCCGAGATACGCCGCCCCCAACTCCCGTACCGACAGGGCCAGATCGGCCGAGTCCGTCGTACGCGCGCAGCTCGCCCCCTTGGCGTCCCCGGTCAGCCGCCAGCGCCCCGCGTTCCACGGGCAGAAGGCGTCCTCGACCTCCAGCACCACATCCACCGGCGCCGGGTACGTCCGCGCCTCCAGCGCCGCGCCGACGTCCACCAGCCGCACGTACAGCCCGTCCCGCACCCGCAGTCGACACCGCCGGATGTCGGAGACGAGATGCTGCCAGCCCTCGTCGAGGGGCCGCCCCCGCACCGTCAGCGAGCTGGTGAGGTCGATACCGAACAGGAACCGCCACAGCGCCGCCTCCGCCGCCGGCTCCACCGCGGCCAGATCCTGCAACCGCACCTGCCCGTTGTGCCCGGAGTCCGTCCACTGCGGCCTGACCCGGAAGCGGGCGTACCCGACGACCTCCCCGTCCCGCGCGGCGACCACGCACTGCAAGGGCGACGCCCCGTCCCGCCCGCTCTCGGGATCCAGCACCCAGACCCGCTCCCACCCCGGCCGCCGCGCCAGCATCCCCGGCCGCAGCGGCACGGTCCGCGCGTACACCGCCTCGCACGACCCGAGGGCGTCCACGGGATCGGCGTACCGCAGCCGTACGTCGTCCGTCCCCTCCGGGACGGACAGCCGGACCCGCCCGGTGTCGATCTCGCCGTGCAGCGCGAACGTCGCCGCGCCGTACCCGAACCGCCCGTAGATGGCGGGCTCGGAGGCGGTGAGGACGGCCAGCGGCTCGCCCCACGCGCGTATGTCGTCCAACTGCCGCCGCATCATCGCCGTCAGCAGCCCGCGCCGCCGGTGCGTGGCGAGCACACCGACCATGGTGACGCCCGCGGCCGGCACCGACGCCCCGCCGGGCACCGTCAGCCGGAAGTCGAACGCCCCGGCGGTGCCCACCGGATCGTCCCCGTCCCACACCCCGAGGGAGCGCTCGCACCGGGTCAGTTCCTTCCACAGCGCGCCCTCCTCCGCCGTCTCGCCGACCCCGCCGAAGGCCCGCAGCAGGGTCTCGTACCACCTGTCCCAGTCGTCCGGCCGTAATATCCGCAGGTCGGCCGCCGGAGACCCGGTGCGGCCCATCGCCTCAGTCGTCATGGATCCATGCCTAGCAGCCCAATGCGGGACGAGCCAGGGAATTTCTCCCTCTGTGCCGCGCGAGCGCTTTCCGTGACGTTCACTGTGAAGTTGAACCTCGGACGGGGGACAAGTGGGACCTCCCGTGCCAAGCGGTGGGTTGGATGGATAGGGTCCCGAACTAATGGCAGCAGGACGACAGCGGCGCGCGGAAGCCGAGACGTTGACGGCCCGGTTGAAGCATCTGATGCACCGGGTCCGCACCGGCGTGCGCAAAAGCGCCGTGGACTACTTCCGCGGCGACGGTTCGGACTGGATCGCGCTGGCCGGACTGCTGCTCACCGTCCCGCTCATCGCGGTCACCACGCTCGCCAACCCGGTGTGGTGCTCTCCGGCCGCACTGGTCCTGCCGATCGTGGCCGGCGGTCTGCTGCTGCGCCCGGCGAGCCTGCTCGGCCTGTACGCCGCGGCGGCCACGGCGCTCATCGTGGAGTCGGTGCGGCTCGGCCCGTACACCGAGGGCCCGTCGCGGGTCACCCCGGGTGTGGTCCTGGTGGTCGCCGCCTGCGGCTTCTTCGGCCTCCTCATCGCCCAGTTCCGCAGCCGGGTCGGCGTGCCCTGGCGGCGCGGCGGCACCATGCTCTTCGACCTGCGCGAACGCATCCGGGTGCAGAGCAAGTTGCCCACGCTGCCGCAGGGCTGGCACCGTGAGATGGCGCTGCGGCCGGCCGGCGGCCAGTCGTTCTCCGGTGACTTCGTCGTCGCGGCCCGCACCAACGGCGGCCGCACCCTGGAGGTCGTCCTCACCGACGTCTCCGGCAAGGGCATGGACGCCGGCTCCCGCGCCCTGCTGCTGTCCGGTGCCTTCGGCGGTCTCCTCGGCAGCCTGCCCCCGCACGCCTTCCTGCCCGCCGCCAACGGCTACCTGCTGCGCCAGGACTGGGACGAGGGCTTCGCGACCTCCATCCACCTGGTCCTGGACCTGGACTCCGGCGACTACGAGCTGTACTCCGCCGGGCACCCGCCGGGCCTCCAGCTCAGCGCGGGCAGCGGCCGCTGGGAGGAGAAGGCCGCCGAGGGCCCGCTGCTCGGCGTGTACGAGGGCGCCCAGTTCGACCCGGTGAAGGGCTCCCTGCGCCCCGGCGACGTGCTGATGCTGTTCACCGACGGCCTGGTGGAGACGTCCGACCGGGACATCGTCGAGGGCATCGACCGTCTCACCGGCGAGGCCGACCGCTATGTCGCCGGCGGCTTCCAGGGCGCCGCCTGGCACCTGATCGAGGCGGTCGCCAAGGACGTCAACGACGACCGTGCCCTGCTGCTGATCTGCCGTGAGGGCGCCACCGCCCAGGCGGCCCTGGTCCGCTGACCCTCCGAAAGGCAGCCGCGTGCTCACCCTCGCCGAGATCGAAGCGCTCGCCCGCGCCGCCCACGCCGGCCAGACCGACAAGGCGGGCCGCCCCTACGCCGAGCACCTCCAGGCGGTCGCGGAGGGCGTACGGGCCCGGGGCGGCGACCCCGACCAGATCGCGGCCGCCTGGCTGCACGACGCCGTGGAGGACGACGCCCTCTCCGAGACCTGGCTGCGCGAGGCCGATGTGAGCGACCGTACGCGGGCCATCGTCCTGGCGGTCACCAAGCGGGCCGGGGAGGCGCCGGAGGCGTACGCGGGGCGCATCCTCGCGACGCCGGGCGCGCTGCTGGTGAAGGAGGCGGACATGGCGCACAACGCGAACCCGGCCCGCCTGGCCGTCCTGGACGAGCCGACCCGCACCCGCCTGACCGAAAAGTACGCCCGGATGCGCGCCCTCCTCGGCCTCGGCCCCGAGCGAGCCTAGGCGCCGACCTTCTCTCGCTCCCGCGACGTCGGCCGTGTCTCCCGCTCCCGGGCGAGCTGGGCCGCGTCCCGCTTGAAGGCCCACTCCATCCTCGGTTCCACCACGCACCGAAACATCCGCCGCACGGGCCCGCTGCACAACAGGGTGACGAGCGCGGCCGCCGCGACGCTGACGGCGATCTCCCCGAGCGGGCGGTGCAGCGCCGGGTGGTCGAAGAAGCCGCGGTAGTCGGCGGCCTTGAGCACCAGGCCGTGCATCAGATAGCCGTAGAGCGTGCCCGCGCCGAGCGCGGTGAACCACATCCGGCGGCCCGGCACCCAGGAGAGGAAGCAGGCGGTCAGCAGCAGGGAGCAGCCGAACAGGGCGAGCTGCATGACGGGACCGACCCACCACGGGACGCCCAGTTCCTGCGCGGAGTTGCGGTGGTAGAGCCATCCGCTGTTCATCCGCGGCACCGCCCACCAGGAGAAGGCCAGCGCGAAGGCGAACACCGGCACGGCCGCGATCCGGACCGAGCGCCGGCGCACCAGCCGGAACTGCTCCGGCTTCAGATGCAGCCCCAGCACGAAGAACGGCAGGAACTGCAGGACGCGCTGGAGGTCCAGGTCGTCACCGATGTTCGGGGTGGCGGACGCCGCCATGGCGATGCCCAGCGCGAGCGGCAGCGGATACCGGACCAGCTTCCAGAAGGGGGTGGTCAGCCGCCAGATGAGCAGCGCGCACAGGAACCAGGTGAGGTAGTAGGGGTCGAGCAGGCTGATGTCCTGGGGGGCGCCGTCGACGTACGTCTTCAGCAGCGGGTACGCGGTCTCGAAGACGACGTACGGCACGACGATGCCCGTCACCAGCCGCTTCAGCTTGCCGGGACTGCCGTCGAAGCTGCGCGAGAAGTAGCCGGAGATGACGATGAAGGCCGGCATGTGGAACGTGTACACGAGTACGTAGGCCGCCGTGAGCACCCGGCTGTCGCCCTTCAGCGGCTCCCAGGCGTGGCCCAGGGCCACCAGCACGATCGCCAGGTACTTGGCGTTGTCGAAGAACGCGTCACGCCGCTGGGACGGTCTGTCCTGTGACGGAAGGTGCTGATCTTTCTGGCTCTTGGGTGAGCGCGGACTCGGCACGAGAGACGAAGCGGCGTGGAACATCTGAGGCACCCTAGCGTCGTCTGTGGCGATACGTAAAACACCGCATGTCATAGCGCTGCCATTCCTGCATTTACCGGAGTTGAGTGTCCTTCCGTCGCCCTGGATGTCATGATTCATCCCGACTAAAAGGTGCATAACGCCGGTTGTGGGGGTGCTGTTGACGTGCCTGTGGCCACAATTCGAATTCCCTGTACGGCAGTTGTGAATTTCGATGGAGAGCGAGTCCCGGAATTCGTCGGGGAGTGGGGATTCGAGATCGGTACGGGCGCGCCGGTGACGGACAGTTGCCGTGGTGAATGCCTCACGGGCCGCATAGCCGGGCCGGGTTGGTGGCACGATGGTCTCGGGCGGGGTGCGCGGGGTGCGCCTCCGGGCCGGCAGAGCGGACCGACCGAGGGTGTGTGATGAGTTGTGGCCATTTCACTGTCAGTGGTGCTGCTGTTGGCGATCATCCTGGTCGTGATGATCCGCGGCGGGTCGATCAAGGCCGGCCCGGCCATCGTCGCCGTCCTCTTCGGCTTCTTCCTCGCCTCCACCGGCATGGCCCCGTCGATCAACCGCTTTATGAACTCGCTCGCCGAAACGATCAACTCGATCAGCTTCTGACGCCCCCGACCGCCCGCTGCCGTCCTCCGGTGTGAGCAGATTCGTCTGAGAGCTCAGCCCTCGGGCGCGACGAAGCACAGGGCCGGGGTGCTCCGCCCGGCTCCGAAGTGGTGGGTGCACTCGCCGGTCCTGCGCCACCCCAGGCGTTCGTAGAGCCGGATCGCGGCGGCGTCCTTCGCCATGACGTCGAGGACCAGACGGAGACCGTGGGCGCGGGCATGGTCCATGGCCGCCTCGACGAGCCGTCTGCCCGTGGCCCGCCCCCGCGCCGCGTCGATCACGAACAGCCGGGCCAGGACCGCGACCCGCGCGTCAACCTCGTTCTCGCGGTCCTCGCGGTCCTCGCGGTCCTCGCCGTCCTCGCCGTCCTCGCCGTTCTGTCCGGCCCACAGGGAGACCGCGTCCTCACCCTGCGGGCGCATGATCGCGACGTGCCCGACGACGTCCCCACCCGTCTCGGCCACCCAGGCGGCCGACACATGCTCCGACCTCAGCCACGCCTCCGGGTCGTCGACCCCCTCGACCGGATAGCCGTCGGTCTCGTACACCTCGATCAGCGCCCTGGCGGCACCGGGCAGGTCGGCCGCCTCGAAGGGACGCACGGTCACCGGTCCCACCACGGCTCCTCTCTCCCGGAGGCCGCTCCGCCCCCTGGAACGACTCAGGCCCAGGAACCGGGTGAACACCCTCGTACCTGGGCCTGAGCCATGCTGGAGCGGGCGACGGGAATCGAACCCGCGTAGCCAGTTTGGAAGACTGGGGCTCTACCATTGAGCTACGCCCGCACAGGCGCGCCGCAGGTCGGACGACCGCGGCACCGAAGGCATCCTAGCGGGTCGGCCCCCTCCGCCGCACACCCCGTTTCGTCCCGGGTGCCCCGCCCGTCCGCACGCTCGGTGAATGCGGCGGTCCGGCGGCCTGCGGGCATGTACCCTACGTGTCGCACCAGACGGGGTGTGGCGCAGCTTGGTAGCGCGTCCGCTTTGGGAGCGGAAGGCCGTGGGTTCAAATCCCGCCACCCCGACCACCTGCGCGATCACGGGGCGCCTCGCCGGTGATCGTCTTTTGGGCCGGTCATCGGCTGCGGTTACTATGCAAGCTGCGCGCCCGTGTGTCCCGGCCCACTCGGCCTACGAACTCTCCCGGGCGGCGAATCGCCGGACCTGTCTGGCTCCGGCGAAAACCAAGAAGTCAGCCACAAGGAGACCGAACCGTGAAGAGCGCCGTGGAGACCCTGAACCCGACCCGGGTTCGGCTCACTGTCGAGGTGCCCTTCGAGGAGCTCAAGGACAGCCTCGACGCGGCGTACAAGAAGATCAACCAGCAGGTCACGGTGAAGGGCTTCCGCAAGGGCAAGATCCCCGCCCGGGTCATCGACCAGCGGTTCGGCCGCGGTGCCGTGCTGGAGGAGGCCGTCAACGACGCGCTCCCGAAGTTCTACACCGAGGCGGTCAACGAGGCCGAGATCGACGTCCTGGGCCAGCCCGAGGTCGACATCACCGAGCTGAAGGACGGCGAGACGCTGAACTTCACCGCCGAGGTCGACGTCCGCCCCGCCCTGGAGCTCCCCGAGGACTTCTCCTCCATCGAGGTCGAGGTCGACGCCATCGAGGTCACCGACGAGGACGTCGACAAGTCCGTCGAGCAGCTCCGTGAGCGCTTCGCCTCGACCTCCCCGGTCGAGCGCGCCGCCGAGGACGGCGACGTCGTGACGGTCGACCTCCAGGCCAAGGTCGACGGCGAGGTCCTCGAGGACGGCGTCGCCGAGGGCGTCTCCTACACCATCGGCTCCGGTGAGCTGCTGGACGGCATCGACGACGCCGTGAAGGGCCTGGAGGCGGGTGGCGAGGCCACCTTCACCTCCGAGCTCAAGGGCGGCTCCGCGGCCGGCAAGGAGGCCGAGGTCACCGTCAAGGTCACCCAGGTCGCCAAGCGGGAACTGCCCGAGCTGGACGACGAGTTCGCGCAGCTCGCCTCCGAGTTCGACACCCTGGAGGAGCTGCGGGCCGACAGCCGCAAGCGCCTCACCAACATGAAGCAGTACGACCAGGCCACGCAGGCCCAGGAGCGCGTCCTGGAGAAGCTGCTGGAGCTCGTCGAGGTGCCCGTCCCCGAGAAGCTGCTCGAGGACGAGATCAACACCCGCAAGCACAACCTGGAGCACCACCAGCTCGGCCAGATGGGTCTGACCCTCGACAAGTACCTGGAGATCCAGGGCAAGACCGCCGAGGAGTTCGAGACCGAGACCCGCGAGGCCGCGGTCAAGGGCATCAAGACCCAGTTCGTCCTCGACGAGCTGGTCAAGCGCGAGAAGCTCAACGTCAACCAGGAGGAGCTCACCGAGCACCTCATGCGCCGTGCCGCCTCCTCCGGCATGTCGCCCGACCAGTTCGCCCAGGCGGTCGTCGAGGGCGGCCAGGTTCCGCTCCTGGTCGGCGAGGTCGCCCGCGGCAAGGCCCTGGCCACGGTCGTCGAGTCCGCCACGGTGAAGGACACCAACGGCGAGGTCATCGACCTGGACGACGAGGACGAGGAGTCGGACGAGGCCGCCGCCGAGGCCGCTGAGACCTCCGAGGCGTCCGAGGCCGCCGAGGCCTCCGAGGAGAAGAACGAGGCGTAAGCAGCCTTCGGACGGGCCCCGGGACGTAAAAGTCCCGGGGCCCGTCGGCGTACCGGAACGGGTGCGGCGAACTACGCCCCCGGCGAACACTCACCTCTCCGGGATTCCCCGGACGGACCCGCGCGTTAGGGTCCATGAATACGGGGGCAGGGGAGTCCCCTGACGCCCCCAGGCAGGAACACGTGAGACGGCCCGGACGCCGTCGTAAGACGAGCAGGTGGATACGTGACGAATCTGATGCCCTCCGCCGCCGGCGAGCCTTCCATCGGTGGCGGCCTCGGTGACCAGGTCTACAACCGGCTGCTCAACGAGCGGATCATCTTCCTCGGCCAGCCGGTCGACGACGACATCGCGAACAAGATCACCGCACAGCTGCTGCTCCTTGCCGCCGACCCGGACAAGGACATCTACCTGTACATCAACAGCCCCGGCGGTTCGATCACGGCCGGCATGGCGATCTACGACACCATGCAGTTCATCAAGAACGACGTGGTGACCATCGCCATGGGCCTCGCGGCCTCGATGGGCCAGTTCCTGCTCAGCGCGGGTACGCCCGGCAAGCGCTTCGCGCTGCCGAACGCCGAGATCCTGATCCACCAGCCCTCCGCCGGTCTGGCGGGCTCGGCCTCCGACATCAAGATCCACGCCGAGCGGCTGCTGCACACCAAGAAGCGCATGGCCGAGCTGACCGCCCAGCACACCGGCCAGTCGGTCGAGCAGATCACCCGCGACTCGGACCGCGACCGCTGGTTCGACGCCTTCGAGGCCAAGGAGTACGGCCTCATCGACGACGTGATCCCGACGGCCGCCGGCATGCCGGGCGGCGGCGGCACCGGGGCGGCCTGACAGGGCCGATCGCGGCCGCGGGGGACCCCACCGGCCTCCGGTGCCCCCGGGGCCGTCACAGCCCCGTCCAGCCCCCTTGAGTAACCGCCCCAGCCCTCTCTCCAGGAGACACCGTGAACGACTTCCCCGGCAGCGGCCTGCACGACCGCACGCGCGCCGAGTACACCGGCCCCTCTGCCGAGTCCCGCTACGTCATCCCGCGCTTCGTGGAGCGCACCTCCCAGGGCATCCGCGAGTACGACCCGTACGCGAAGCTCTTCGAGGAGCGGGTGATCTTCCTCGGCGTCCAGATCGACGACGCCTCCGCCAACGACGTCATGGCGCAGCTGCTGTGCCTGGAGTCGATGGACCCCGACCGGGACATCTCGGTCTACATCAACAGCCCCGGCGGCTCCTTCACGGCGCTGACGGCGATCTACGACACGATGCAGTTCGTGAAGCCGGACATCCAGACGGTCTGCATGGGCCAGGCGGCCTCCGCCGCCGCCGTCCTGCTGGCCGCCGGTACGCCCGGCAAGCGCATGGCGCTGCCCAACGCCCGCGTGCTGATCCACCAGCCGTACAGCGAGACCGGCCGCGGCCAGGTCTCCGACCTGGAGATCGCCGCGAACGAGATCCTGCGCATGCGCTCGCAGCTGGAGGAGATGCTGGCCAAGCACTCCACCACGCCGATCGAGAAGATCCGCGAGGACATCGAGCGCGACAAGATCCTCACGGCCGAGGACGCCCTGTCGTACGGCCTGATCGACCAGATCATCTCGACCCGGAAGATGAACAACACCTCGCTGCGCTAGCGCGCGAGGGGGAGTATCGTCTGCCGCCCCTTGGCACCGTGTGACCGGTCCGCGTGACGATGCGCGGACGTGAACCGTGCCAAGGGGGGCCCGAACGGGGGGCCCGGCAAGGTACCGTCGACATAAGGCAGCACCAGGAGCCGCTGGACTCGAAAGATGTCCAGGCGTCTCCCAGGCGAAGGGGAAGCACACCGTGGCACGCATCGGTGACGGCGGCGATCTGCTCAAGTGCTCGTTCTGCGGCAAGAGCCAGAAGCAGGTCAAGAAGCTCATCGCAGGGCCCGGTGTGTACATCTGCGACGAGTGCATCGACCTCTGCAACGAGATCATCGAGGAAGAGCTCGCGGAGACCAGCGAGGTTCGCTGGGAGGAACTCCCGAAGCCGCGCGAGATCTACGAGTTCCTCGAGGGCTACGTGGTCGGCCAGGAGGCCGCCAAGAAGGCCCTGTCGGTCGCGGTGTACAACCACTACAAGCGCGTCCAGGCCGGCGAGAACGGCGGCGCCCAAGGCCGCGACGACGCCATCGAGTTGGCGAAGTCCAACATCCTCCTGCTGGGCCCCACGGGCTCCGGCAAGACCCTCCTCGCGCAGACCCTCGCGCGCATGCTGAACGTGCCGTTCGCGATCGCGGACGCCACCGCGCTCACCGAGGCGGGGTACGTCGGCGAGGACGTCGAGAACATCCTGCTGAAGCTGATCCAGGCCGCCGACTACGACGTCAAGAAGGCCGAGACCGGGATCATCTACATCGACGAGATCGACAAGGTCGCCCGGAAGAGCGAAAACCCGTCGATCACGCGTGACGTCAGCGGCGAGGGCGTCCAGCAGGCCCTGCTGAAGATCCTGGAGGGCACCACCGCCTCGGTCCCGCCGCAGGGCGGACGCAAGCACCCCCACCAGGAGTTCATCCAGATCGACACGACGAACGTCCTGTTCATCGTGGGCGGTGCCTTCGCGGGCCTGGAGAAGATCATCGAGTCCCGGGCGGGTGCCAAGGGCATCGGCTTCGGCGCGACGATCCGCTCGAAGCGGGAGCTCGAGGCCAAGGACCAGTTCGAGGACGTCATGCCCGAGGACCTGGTCAAGTTCGGCATGATCCCCGAGTTCATCGGCCGGCTGCCGGTCATCACCTCGGTCCACAACCTCGACCGCGAGGCCCTCCTGCAGATCCTGGTCGAGCCGCGCAACGCGCTGGTGAAGCAGTACCAGCGCCTGTTCGAACTCGACGGCGTGGAGCTGGACTTCGAGCGGGAGGCCCTGGAGGCCATCGCCGACCAGGCGATCCTGCGCCAGACCGGCGCGCGCGGCCTGCGCGCCATCATGGAGGAGGTGCTGATGTCGGTGATGTACGAGGTCCCGTCCCGCAAGGACGTGGCCCGCGTCGTCATCACCGCCGACGTCGTCCACTCCAACGTCAACCCGACCCTCATCCCGCGCGACGCGCGCGGCGGCCGCGGCCCGGGCGAGCAGAAGACGGCCTGACCACAGCGTGACCACGACGAAGGGGCCCCGGTCAACCGACCGGGGCCCCTTCGTGGTTGAGGCGCCGTGTCACGCCTTGACGCGGACCTCCTCGCGGAGCTTCTTGGTGATGTCGATCGCCACGTCCTTGGTGACGCCCTTCGTGGCGTCACCCGGCGAGACCATGGCGATGGTGCTGTAGTCGGCCCACGCGCAGAACCAGTCGGTCTTCTCCTGCTTGGTCCTCTGGTCCGTGCCCTTGGCCGCCTGGCACTTCATCACCGCGCCGTCGATCTCGGCCTCCTCGGGCTCGCCGACCAGCTCGCTCTTGCCCGACGAGCTGCTGCTGGAGGAGCTCTCCTGGGACGACTTCTTGAAGTTGGCGAAGAACGTGTCGAGCGCCTTCTCGGGGTCGGCGATCTCGCCGTACGCGCCGGCGTAGGTGATGCCCTTGGCCGTCGCCAGTTCCGTCTCGTCGGGCAGCGTGCTCGGGTCCTTGGGGTCGTAGCCGGTGAGGTCGGCCGTCGAGTAGAAGCCGATGACCGACTTGCCGTTCTTGACGCCGCTCTTCTCCAGCTCCGCCACCGAGTCGTCGCCGGCCGTCGCGCCGTCCTTGGAGGCCCGCTTGTAGTCGCCGAGCACGGTCGCCGGCGTCGTCAGCGTGTGCGCGCCGTCGTCCTCCAGGCCGCCCGCGCCGCCCCCGCCGAGCACGAAGTACGCGCCCACACCGATCGCGGCCACGACCGCGACCGCGCCGATGATGATCCCGGCCTTCTTCTTCCCGCCGCCGGCCGCCGGCGGCTGCGGCACGCCGTACGGGGCCTGGCCGTAGGGCGGCTGCTGCCCGTACGGCGGCTGCTGGCCGTAGGGAGGCTGCTGACCGTAGGCGGGGGGCTGCTGGCCGTACGGCGGGGCCTGGGGCGGGACGCCCTGCGGGGGCTGCTGGGGGTAGCCGTAGCCGGGCTGGGGCGCCTGCGGCGGCTGGCCGTACGGGCCCGGCTGGCCGTACGGACCGGGCTGCTGGGGCTGCTGCCCGCCGTACGGGCCCGGCTGGTTGTAGCTCATTTCTGGGTTCCCCTCCAGATGCTTATGTGGTTTTCACATCCTGGCTCACAGGTGAGCGGCCCATGGCGCCGGGGCCCCCACCGTTACAGAACAAACGCGTTTCGGGACTGCGCCGTGACGCCTCTAAACTGAGCCCGTGACCGAGAACGCTCAGCAGCAGCCACCCGCGCCCACGACCGAACTGCCGACCCAGTACGCGCCGGCCGACGTAGAGGGGCCGCTGTACGAGCGCTGGGTAGAGCGGGGTTACTTCGAGGCCGACGCCAAGAGCGACAAGCCCGCGTACACCATCGTCATCCCGCCGCCGAACGTCACGGGCAGCCTGCACCTCGGCCACGCCTTCGAGCACACCCTCATCGACGCCCTCACGCGCCGCAAGCGCATGCAGGGCTTCGAGACGTTGTGGCAGCCCGGCATGGACCACGCCGGCATCGCCACGCAGAACGTCGTCGAGCGCGAGCTGGCCAAGGAGGGCAAGTCCCGGCACGACCTGGGCCGTGAGGACTTCGTCGAGCGCGTCTGGCGGTGGAAGGCCGAGTCGGGCGGGCAGATCTCCGGCCAGATGCGCCGTCTCGGTGACGGCGTCGCCTGGTCGCGCGAGCGCTTCACCATGGACGAGGGCCTCTCCCAGGCCGTCCAGACCATCTTCAAGCGGCTCCACGACGACGAGCTGATCTACCGCGCCGAGCGCATCATCAACTGGTGCCCCCGCTGTCTGACCGCCATCTCGGACATCGAGGTCGAGTACCAGGACGACGACGGCGAGCTGGTGTCGATGAAGTACGGCGACGGGGACGACACCATCGTCGTCGCCACGACCCGTGCCGAGACGATGCTCGGCGACACGGCCGTCGCCGTCCACCCCGACGACGAGCGCTACAAGCACCTGATCGGAAAGCTCGTCAAGCTGCCGCTGACCGACCGTTCCATCCCGGTCGTCGCCGACGAGCACGTCGACCCCGCGTTCGGCACGGGCGCCGTCAAGGTGACCCCCGCCCACGACCCGAACGACTTCGAGATCGGCCAGCGGCACGACCTGCCGGCCATCACGATCATGGACGAGCACGCCGTCATCACCGCGCACGGCCCATTCCAGGGCCTGGACCGCCTGGAGGCCCGCTCCGCCATCGTCGCCGCGCTGCGCGCCGAGGGCCGGATCGTCGCGGAGAAGCGGCCCTACGTCCACTCCGTCGGCCACTGCTCGCGCTGCAAGACCACCATCGAGCCGCGCCTGTCCATGCAGTGGTGGGTCAAGGTCGGTCCGCTGGCGAAGGCCGCCGGTGACGCCGTCCGCGACGGCCGCGTCAAGATCCACCCGCAGGAGATGGAGAAGCGGTACTTCGACTGGGTCGACAACCTCCACGACTGGTGCATCTCGCGTCAGCTGTGGTGGGGGCACCGGATCCCGGTCTGGTACGGCCCCGAAGGCGAAGTCGTCTGTGTCGGCCCGGACGAGGAGCCGCCGAGCGGCGAGGGCTGGCGTCAGGACACCGACGTCCTCGACACCTGGTTCTCCTCCGGCCTGTGGCCCTTCTCGACGCTCGGCTGGCCCGAACAGACCGAGTCGCTCGCGAAGTTCTACCCGAACTCCGTCCTGGTCACCGGCTACGACATCCTCTTCTTCTGGGTCGCCCGGATGATGATGATGGGCCTGTACGCGATGGACGACGTCCCGCCGTTCCACACCATCGTGCTGCACGGCATGGTGCGTGACGAGCACGGCAAGAAGATGTCCAAGGCCTTCGGGAACGTGATCAACCCGCTCGACTGGATGGACCGGTACGGCTCGGACGCCCTCCGGTTCACCCTGGCCCGCGGCGCCAACCCCGGTGTGGACGTGCCGATCGGCGAGGACTGGGTCCAGGGGTCGCGCAACTTCGCCAACAAGATCTGGAACGCGACGCGCTTCGCGCTGATGAACGGCGCGACGGTGCGGGGCCCGCTGCCGGAGCCGTCGGCGATGTCGGCCACGGACCGCTGGATCCTGTCCCGGCTGAACTCCGTGGTCTCCGAAGTCGACGCGTACTACGACGACTTCCAGTTCGCCAAGCTCTCCGACGCCCTGTTCCACTTCGCGTGGGACGAGGTGTTCGACTGGTACGTCGAGCTGTCGAAGACCACGTTCCAGGCGGGCGGCGAGGCGGCCGAGGTCAGCAAGCGTGTCCTCGGCGAGGTCCTCGACGTCACGCTGAAGCTCCTGCACCCGGTCGTCCCCTTCGTCACGGAGACGCTGTGGACGACGCTGACCGGCGGTGAGTCGTTGGTCATCACCGAGTGGCCCAAGGACAGCGGGTTCCGCGACGCCGGCGCCGAGCGGGAGATCGAGACCCTCCAGTCCGTCATCACCGAGGTCCGCCGCTTCCGCGCCGACCAGGGCCTCCAGCCGGGTCAGCGGGTTCCGGCCCGCCTGGAGCTGGACGGCACGGCCCTCGCCCCGCACGAGGCCGCCATCCGCCAGCTGCTCCGGCTCCAGCCGGAGAGCGAGGGCTTCTCCGCGACGGCGACCCTGCCGGTCGCGGGAGCCACGGTCGCGCTGGACCTGTCCGGCACGATCGACGTGGCGGCGGAGCGCAAGCGGCTGGCGAAGGACCTCGCCGCCGCGGAGAAGGAGCGCCAGCAGGCGCAGGCCAAGCTGGGCAACGAGGCGTTCCTGGCGAAGGCCCCGGACCACGTGGTGGAGAAGATCCGCACGCGCCTCGCCAAGGCGGACGAGGACATCGCCCGGATCCGGACCCAGCTGGACCGGCTGCCGTCCGCCTAGTACCCGCCGCCTGTGGGCGGTCGAGCCGGATCAGCGGCGCGACCGCCCGTGGGCGGGTACGTAGACTGACTCCGTGAGCGACCTCCCCGGCAACCAGGACCAGCCCGACCCCCTCGACTCCTTCGACGAGATCGTCGCGGCCGAGACCGACCGCGACCCGGATCTCGCCGTCATCGAGGCAGGCAGCCGTACCCTGCGCACCCAGGGCGGGCCGCCGCAGGCCGATGTGCCCGCCCGGCCCGAGGACCCCGAGGTCGACAAGGCCCTGCGCGAGGTCGAGGCGGAGCTGGCCACCCGCTGGGGCGAGACGAAGCTGGAGCCGTCCGTCACCCGGATCGCCGCGCTGATGGACGTGCTGGGCGAGCCGCAGCGGTCGTACCCCTCCATCCACATCACGGGGACCAACGGCAAGACCTCCACGGCCCGCATGATCGAGGCCCTCCTCGGCGCCTTCGAGCTGCGGACCGGGCGGTACACCTCCCCGCACGTCCAGTCGATCACCGAGCGCATCAGCCTGGACGGCGCGCCCATCTCGGCCGAGCGGTTCATCGAGACGTACCACGACATCAAGCCGTACCTCGAGATGGTCGACGGCGCGCAGGAGTACCGGCTGTCGTTCTTCGAGGTGCTCACCGGCATGGCGTACGCCGCCTTCGCCGACGCGCCCGTGGACGTGGCGGTCGTGGAGGTCGGGATGGGCGGCTCCTGGGACGCCACCAACGTGATCGACGGGGACGTCGCCGTCGTCACCCCCATCGACCTCGACCACACCGACCGGCTCGGCGGGGCGCCCGCCGCGATCGCCGCCGAGAAGGCCGGCATCGTCAAGCAGGACGCGACCGTCATCCTGGCCCAGCAGCCCGTCGACGCCGCCCAGGTCCTGCTGAAGAAGGCCGTCGAGGTGGACGCGACGGTGGCCCGTGAGGGGCTGGAGTTCGGCGTCGTCGCCCGGCAGGTGGCCGTCGGCGGACAGCTGCTCACCCTGCGCGGGCTGGGCGGCGAGTACTCCGAGGTGTACCTCCCGCTGCACGGCGCCTACCAGGCGCACAACGCCGCCGTCGCGCTCGCCGCGGTGGAGGCGTTCTTCGGCGTCGGCTCCCAGCGGCCCGAGCCGCTGGACATCGACACCGTGCGCAAGGCCTTCGCGGCCGTGTCCTCCCCGGGCCGGCTGGAGGTCGTACGGCGGTCCCCGACCGTCGTGCTCGACGCCGCCCACAACCCGGCCGGTGCCCGCGCCACCGCCGAGGCGATCGGTGAGGCCTTCGACTTCAGCCGGCTGATCGGCGTGGTCGGGGCCAGCGGCGACAAGAACGTACGGGGGCTGCTGGAGGCCTTCGAGCCGATCTTCGCGGAGGTCGTCGTCACCCAGAACTCCAGCCACCGGGCGATGGACGCAGACGAGCTGGCCGCGGTCGCCGTCGAGGTGTTCGGCGAGGAGCGCGTCCAGGTCGAGCCGCGGCTGCCCGACGCCCTGGAGGCGGCGATCACGCTCGCCGAGGAGGAGGGCGAGTTCGCCGGCGGGGGCGTGCTCGTCACCGGTTCCGTCATCACCGTCGGGGAGGCCCGACTGCTGCTGGGGAAGGGCTGAGACCCCGAGATGCGTACGCTGTGTTCCTCGACCCTGATCGGTGAGTTCTTCATCATCGGCTTCGCCGGACTGGTCGCCATGAAGGACCCCGACCTGTCCATGTCCACGGTGTGGACGGTGTGCGGGATCGCGATGTTCCTGAGCGTGGTGCTGTGCGGCATGGTCACCCGGCCCGGGGGCGTCGCCCTCGGCTGGGCCCTCCAGGTCGCGCTGGTCGCCGCCGGCTTCTTCGTGCCGATGATGTTCGTCCTGGGGGTGCTCTTCGGGGGCCTGTGGTGGGCGTCCGTGCACTTCGGCCGCAAGATCGACGAGGCGAAGGCCCGCTTCGCCGCGGAGGGCGGTTCCTCCGCCTCGGAGACCGCTGACGCTGTGTGACACGGGCCCGGACACGCCCTGTAATCTCGTCCCACCGCACACCGCAGTAGAAGGAGCCCTCCGTGAGCCAGCGCACCCTCGTCCTCCTCAAGCCCGACGCCGTCCGTCGTGGCCTGACCGGCGAGATCATCAGCCGTATCGAGCGCAAGGCCGGCTGGACGATCACCGCGCTGGAGCTGCGCACCCTGGACCAGGACACGCTGGAGCAGCACTACGGCGAGCACAAGGGCAAGCCCTTCTACGAGCCGCTGGTGGAGTTCATGTCCTCCGGGCCGGTCGTCGCGCTGATCGTCGAGGGCGAGCGGGTCATCGAGGGTGTGCGTCAGCTCGCCGGTCCGACCGACCCGATCGCCGCCGCGCCGGGCTCCATCCGCGGTGACTACGGCGTCATCGTCCGCGAGAACCTCATCCACGCCTCCGACTCCGAGGAGTCCGCCGAGCGCGAGGTGAAGCTCTTCTTCCCGGGCCGTGGCTGAGCCACGGTTCGGCTTCGGACGCGGACGTTTCGCGGATTTTTCTGAGGCTCCGTCACTTCGTTGTCTCGCCTGAGCTGGGACGGCCGTACCTTTTCGGCCGTCCCTTGGCATATGCGTGCCGATCGAGGGAACGCGTGCCCCCTATGGACCGTCTCCACAAGCGGGCGGCCGCGGCATCTGCTGACAATGGCGAAGACCCTCGCGCAGTGTTCGTGCAGGCGCGTTTACGATGGAAGCCTTCACGTCACAGCACCCACCTCGCCGACCTGAAAAGCCCTCAAAAGCTCATGGGAAGGCCAGTCGAATCCTGATGGGGAACTCAATGTCGTTCATCGGCCGTGACATGGCTGTCGACCTCGGGACCGCCAACACGCTGGTGTACGTCAGGGGTCGCGGGATCGTACTCAACGAGCCGTCCGTCGTCGCGATCAACACCAACACCGGTGGCATCCTCGCGGTCGGTGCCGAAGCCAAGAAGATGATCGGACGCACCCCCGGCAACATCGTCGCCGTGCGTCCGCTGAAGGACGGCGTCATCGCCGACTTCGAGATCACCGAGCGGATGCTCCGCTACTTCATCCTGAAGATCCACAAGCGGCGGTATCTGGCCCGTCCGCGTGTCGTCGTCTGTGTGCCCTCCGGTATCACCGGCGTCGAGCGCCGTGCCGTCATCGAGGCGTCGACGCAGGCCGGTGCACGTCAGGTGCACATCATCGAGGAGCCCATGGCCGCGGCCATCGGCTCCGGCCTGCCGGTCCACGAGGCCACGGGCAACATGGTGGTGGACATCGGCGGCGGCACCACGGAGGTCGCGGTCATCTCCCTCGGCGGCATCGTCACCGCCCAGTCCATCCGTGTCGCGGGCGACGAGCTGGACAACGCGATCATCCAGCACATCAAGAAGGAGTACAGCCTCCTCCTGGGTGAGCGGACGGCCGAGCAGATCAAGATCACCATCGGCTCGGCGTACGACCTGGACTCCGACGAGCACACCGAAATCCGCGGCCGGGACCTCGTCTCCGGGCTGCCCAAGACCGTCGTCATCTCGGCCGCCGAGGTGCGCAAGGCGATCGAAGAACCCGTCAACGCGATCGTCGACGCCGTGAAGACGACGCTCGACAAGTGTCCGCCGGAGCTGTCCGGCGACATCATGGACCGAGGAATCGTTCTGACCGGCGGCGGCGCCCTGCTGCGCGGACTGGACGAGCGGCTGCGGCGCGAGACCGGCATGCCCATTCACATCGCCGAGGACCCGCTGGACAGCGTGGCGCTCGGATCGGGCAAGTGCGTCGAGGAGTTCGAGGCGCTCCAGCAGGTCCTGGACGCCGCGCCGCGCAGATGACGTGACGCTTCGATTCCGCCGTACGAGATGATCTCCACTCGTGCGGCGGATCGTTGATATAGAGGCATACGCTCCGAAAGGCTCTGGACAGCTCCGCATGGCTCCGTACAACCACGCATAGCTCCCCATGGCCTTCCAAAGCTCCACAACGCCCCCATATCGCTCCTATGAGGAAGGGCACGGCCGCCGCACGTGAGGGACACACGAGAGAGCCGGCTGCTCCTGGTGCTGCTGATCGCCGTCGCGTTCGCGCTGATCACGGTGGACATCCGCGGCGGGGAGGACTCCCCGGTCGACGGTGCCCGACAGGCCGCGGCCGCGGTCTTCGGTCCGATCGAGGACGGTGTGTCCTCGGCGGTCGACCCGGTCGGCAACGCCGTCGCCGCGGTCCGCGAATCCGGTGAGCGCCACGACCGGCTCGCGGCGCTGGAGAAGGAGAACGCGGCCCTCAAGGCGAAGCTGGGCAGCGACGACCGCAACCGCAGCCGACTGGCGCAGCTCGACAAGATGCTCAGGACCGCCGGTGCCGGCCAGTACGGCATCAAGGGCGCCGAGGTCATCGCGATAGGAGCGGCCCAGGGCTTCTCCTGGACCGTCACCATCGACGTCGGGGCGGGCGACGGCATCAAACGCGACATGACCGTGCTCAACGGCGACGGACTGGTCGGACGGGTGACGACGGTCGGTCCGAGCACCTCCACCGTGCTGCTCGCCAACGACCCCGACTTCACCGTCGGCACCCGGATGGAGGCCAGCGACGAACTGGGCTTCGCCTCCGGGCAGGGCGACCGCCCGCTGCGCGTGGAACTCCTCAACGGCAAGGCCGACGTGCGCAAGGGCGACCGGCTGGTCACCTTCGGTTCGCAGGCCGACAAGCCCTTCGTGCCCGGCGTCCCCGTCGGCGTGGTCTCCCGTGTCGACCCCTCCGGCGGCGACCTGACCCGCACCCTCTACGTCACGCCGTACGTCAGCTTCACGAAGCTCGACATCGTCGGTGTCGTCGTCGAGGCGCCGAAGAAGGACCCGCGCGACACGGTGCTGCCCACCAAGCCCAAGCCGGTCCCCACGCCGACGGTGACCGTCACGGTCACCCCGAACGCGAACGAGCCCGCCGACGGCCGGCAAGAGCAGTAGGAGCTGACTACCCATGCGCGTCAACCGGATCCTGCTCTCCGTCCCGCTGGTCGTGGTGGCCCTGGTGGTCCAGGTGAGCGTCCTCGCCCGCCTCCACCTCCCGGGCGCCGTCCCGGACCTGCTGCTCCTCACCGTCCTGGGCCTCGCCATGGTCTACGGCCATGTCGGCGGCGCCCTCATCGGCTTCGGCGCCGGCCTGCTCGCCGACCTCGCCCCGCCCGCCGACCACGCGGCCGGCCGCTACGCCCTCGTGCTGTGCGTCATCGGCTACCTCGCCGGGCTCGTCAAGCCGGAGACCGGGCAGATCAAGTCGGCCACCGGTCCGATGGCCGTGGTGGTGGCCGCCGCGATCGGCTCCACCCTGCTGTACGCGGGCGTCGGCTCGCTCGTCGGTGACACCGCCGCCCGCGGCGTCGGCCTCACCGGCCTGCTGTTCTCCGCCGCCCTGTACGACCTGCTGCTCGCGCCCTTCGTCGTGCCCGCCGTGATGTTCCTGGCCCGGCGCGCGGAGAACGACCCGCTCGCCGAGACCAACTCGGCCAAGGCGGCCGACATCTCCTCCGGCTGGCTCGCCTCCGGCACCGGCCTGCGCGTCGGCGGCCAGCGCGGACTGCGCATGAAGGCCGTCCGGGCCCGCACGGCGCGGGTCGGCCGCATCAAGGGGGTCAAGCGGCTGTGACCCCGGGCGAGTTCACCCGAACGGGGGAGGAGCCGGTGGAACGGGGCCTCGCAGGCCGGTCGTTCATCCTGCATACGCACACACGTCCACGCATCGAGAGGGGGAGGCAGCCGCAGTGACGAACATCCCCGAGACCGGGCGGACCCCACGGGTCCAGATCCGGCTCGTCGTGATCCAGATCCTCGTCCTCTCCCTCCTCGGCACCCTCGGCGGCCGTCTGTGGTACCTCCAGATCCGCGAGGGCGACCAGTACGCCAAGGAGGCCTCCGGCAACCACGTCCAGCAGGTCGTCGAACCCGCCGTCCGCGGCTCGATCCTGGACGCGCGCGGAGTGCCGCTCGCCGACAACGAGACCCGGCTCGTCGTCTCCGCCTCCCGCACCGACCTGCTGAAGCAGAAGGACGACGGCAAGAGCGTGCTGGCCAAGCTCGCCGGTGTCCTCGGCATGGCCCCCGCAGAGGTGATGCAGAAGGTCAGGCTCTGCGACGCCGAGACGCCGCAGCCCTGTTGGAACGGCTCGCCGTACCAGCCCATCCCCATCACCGACGAAGCCACCCCCAAGCAGGCCCTGCAGATCCGTGAGCGCGCCGAGGACTTCCCCGGCATCACCGCCGAACCGGAGGCCGTGCGCCGCTACCCGAGCCCCGGCAAGGCCAACACCGCCCAGGTCCTCGGCTACCTCTCCCCGGTCACCGACGAGGAGATCACCAAGGCCCAGGACACCGACTCGCCCTTCCTGCGCTCCGACCAGGTCGGCCGCAGCGGTCTGGAACGCCAGTACGACAAGGAGCTGCGCGGCAAGGCCGGCGTCACCCGCTACGAGGTCGACAACCTCGGCCGGGTCATCGGCCAGGCCGAGGCCACCCCGGCCGAGCCCGGCTCCAACCTCGTCACCAGCCTCGACGCCCGCGTCCAGCGGGTCGCCGAGTTCGAGCTGAACGCGGCGATGAAGGAGGCCCGCAGGCAGCACGACCGCAACACCGGGACCAACTACAAGGCCGACGCCGGCGCGGTCGTCGTGATGGAGGCCAGGACGGGCCGCATCGTCGCCATGGCGTCCAACCCCACGTACGACCCGAACACCTGGGTCGGCGGCATCTCCGCCAAGGACTACAAGAAGCTGACCGGAAAGTCCTCCAACTACCCGCTCCTCAACAGGGCCATACAGGGTCAGGCCGCGCCCGGCTCCATCTTCAAGGTGGTCTCCACCGCCGCCGCGGTGCAGGCGGGCTACGACTTCGACGGCCGCTACGAGTGCTCCAGCTCGTACTCGGTCGGCGGCCAGGTCTTCAAGAACTTCGAGTCCCAGAACCATGGCGCGATCGACCTCGGGCGCGCCCTGGAGGTCTCCTGCGACACCGTCTACTACCGGCTCGCGCACGCCCAGTGGCAGAAGGACGGCGGCATCAACCCGAAGAAGACCCCCAACGACTGGTTCTTCAAGGCCGCGCACCAGTTCGGACTCGGCAAGGAGACCGGCATCGACCTGCCCAACGAGGTCTCCGGCCGCGTCCCCGACCGCCAGTGGAAGCAGGAGTACTGGGAGGCCAACAAGGACGCCTGGTGCAAGACGGGGAAGAAGGACGGCAGTTACGTCGAGAAGATCGCCTACGAGAACTGCCTCGAGGGCAACAAGATGCGCGCCGGTGACGAGATCAACTACTCCATCGGCCAGGGCGACACCCTCGTGACCCCCATTCAGATGGCCACCATCTACGCGGCCATCGCCAACGGCGGCACGCTGTACGACCCGACCGTCGGCAAGGCGATCGTCAGCCCCGACGGCAAGAAGGTCACCGAGATCGCGCCGAAGTCGCACGGCAAGCTGCCGGTGACCCGGCAGACCCTCGCCCAGATGGACGACGCCCTCGCCGGCGTGGCCACCCGCGGTACCGCCGCCTGGCGCTTCGGAGGCTGGCCCCAGGACAAGATCGAGATGCACGCCAAGACCGGTACCGCCGAGGTCTACGGCAAGCAGACGACGTCCTGGTTCGCCACGTACACCAAGGACTACTCGATCGTCATGACGATCTCCCAGGGTGGTACGGGCTCCGGCGCCTCCGGCCCGGCCGTGCGCAACATCTACGACGCGCTGTACGGCGTCTCCGACGACGGCACCATCAACCCGAAGAACGCGCTGCTGCCCACCCCGCAGAAGGCCCTGCCGAAGATCAAGACGGACGGCACCATCACCTCCCCGAAGGTCTCCAAGGACCCGGCGAAGGAGCAGCAGAACAGCCAGAAGGCGACCCCCTCGGGCTCGCCCAGCCCGAACGGCACGGCGCCGGCCGCGACCGTGGCCTCGCCCGAGGCGGACAACCGTGACACGCGACGACGACGCCGGCGGCGGCGCGGGCGCGGAAGCCGGAGGACGTGCACATGACCGGCGCGAACAGCTTCTCCGTCTCCGGGTACGGGCCCGAGCGGGCCGGCTGGACGCGGCTCTTCGCCCGCGACTCGATGGCCCGCCGTCTGGACTGGCCGATACTGCTGGCCTCGCTGGCCCTGTCGCTGGTCGGCTCGCTGCTGGTGTACTCGGCGACCCGCAACCGCACCGAGATCAACCAGGGCGACCCGTACTACTTCCTGGTCCGGCATCTGATGAACACCGGCATCGGGCTCGCCCTGATGATCGGCACGGTCTGGCTCGGCCACCGCACCCTGCGCAACGCGGTGCCGGTCCTGTACGGCCTGTCGGTCGTGCTGATCCTGCTGGTGCTCACCCCGCTCGGCTCCACCGTCAACGGCGCGCACTCCTGGATCGTGCTCGGCGGCGGCTTCTCGCTCCAGCCCTCGGAGTTCGTGAAGATCACGATCATCCTGGGCATGGCGATGCTGCTGGCGGCCCGCGTCGACGCCGGCGACAAGACGTACCCCGACCATCGCACGGTCCTCCAGGCCCTCGGCCTCGCGACCGTGCCGATGCTGATCGTGATGCTCATGCCCGACCTCGGGTCGGTCATGGTCATGGTCATCATCGTGCTGGGGGTGCTGCTCGCCTCCGGCGCCTCCAACCGCTGGGTCTTCGGCCTGCTCACGGCGGGCGGAATCGGCGCGGTCGCCGTCTGGCAACTGCACATCCTGGACGACTACCAGATCGCACGCTTCGCGGCCTTCGCCAACCCCAGCCTCGACCCGGCGGGCGTCGGCTACAACACCAACCAGGCCCGCATCGCCATCGGATCGGGCGGGCTCACCGGCGCCGGCCTCTTCCAGGGCTCGCAGACCACCGGCCAGTTCGTGCCCGAACAGCAGACCGACTTCGTCTTCACCGTCGCGGGCGAGGAGCTCGGCTTCGTCGGCGCGGGCCTGATCATCGTGCTGCTCGGTGTCGTGCTGTGGCGGGCCTGCCGCATCGCCCGCGAGACGACCGAGCTGTACGGCACGATCGTCGCCGCCGGGATCGTCGCCTGGTTCGCCTTCCAGTCCTTCGAGAACATCGGCATGACCCTCGGCATCATGCCGGTCACCGGCCTGCCGCTGCCGTTCGTCTCCTACGGCGGCTCGTCGATGTTCGCGGTGTGGGTGGCGGTGGGGCTGTTGCAGTCGATCAGAGTGCAGCGGCCGCTGTCGGCGTAGCGGCATACGGGAGGGGGAGCGGTATGGCCGAGGAGCGTGTGGCCCTGTGCCCGGTGACCGAGGAACTGGTGAGCCACCTCCTCGCGCTGGCCGAGCTGGACCTGACCGACGCGGACGCCGTCGGGGCGCGGACCCGGCAGCTCGGCTGGCCCGACTGGTCGCGGGCGGTGCGCGGGCCGGCGTACGAGAACACGTCCGACGTGCCCGAGGCGACCCATGTCACGCCGTACGGCCACTTCGTCACCTGTGACGGCGACGGCTCGCTGTACCTGCCGTTCGCCTACCTGTACACGGTCGACGGCGGTCTGCTCGACGAGGACTGCTGGGGCACGCTGCCCGGCTGGAGAAGCGAGGAGGGCGCCTGGCGGCCGGAGTTCGACGCCCACGTCGGCACCGTCGTCCAGCGCTTCACCGACCGGCTCGGCCTGCCGGACCACGACATTCGGCAGCCCAAGTACGACACCCGGTACGTCAGCTGGCGCCTGGACCACACCGTGCTGCTCGTCGGCCAGGGCCCGGAGCCCCTGTCGTACCACCAGTTCGAGGACGCCCACGTCCACCTGCTCTCCCGGACGGCGACCGACGCCCCCTACCCCGAAGGGCAGGCGATGCGCGCCCTGCTGGCAACCTGATCCGGTGGCGCAGGCCACTGCCGTCGCGGCCCGACTGCCACTAGATTCGGTCCATGGCGGAGACGAAACGCGAGATCGAGCGCAAGTACGAATCCGACGACAGCGGACTGCCCGACCTGACCGGCGTGGCCGGGGTCGCGGCCGTCCTCGACAAGGGCGTCGCCGAACTGGACGCCACGTACTACGACACCGCCGACCAGCGGCTCGCCGCCGCATCCCTCACCCTGCGCCGCCGCACCGGCGGTTCCGACGCCGGCTGGCACCTGAAGTTCCCCGTCGCCCCCGGCGTCCGCGACGAGATCCGCGCCCCCCTCTCCGACACCCTCCCGCGCGCCCTCGCCGGCCTGGTCCGCTCCCGGGTACGGGACGCCGAGCTGGTGCCGGTGGTCCGGCTGCGCTCGGCCCGTGATGTGCGCGACCTCGTCGACGACGAGGGGCGGCTGCTCGCCGAGGTCAGCGTGGACGCCGTCCGCGCCGACCGGCTCACCGGACCCGGCCGCTCCGCCCAGTGGACCGAGATCGAGGTGGAACTCGCCGACGGCGGCGACCCCCGCTTCCTCGACAAGGTGGAGAAACGCCTGGGCAAGGCCGGCGTACGGCCGTCGGCCTCGGCGTCGAAGCTGGCGCGGGCGCTGGCCGAGACCGGACCGAAGAAGAAACGCGGGCGCGCCGAGCGCGGCCGGGCGGGGGAGAAGCCCTCCACCGGGCAGAAGCCCTCCACCGGGCCGGTGACCGCCGGAGACCATGTCCTGGCCTATCTGCGCGCCCAGCGCGACGCCCTGGTCGCTCTGGACCCCGCCGTCCGCCGGGACCTGCCCGACTCCGTGCACCAGATGCGCGTCGCCACCCGCCGCGCGCGCAGCGCCCTCCGCTCCTTCGCCAAGGTCCTCGACCGCGCCGTCACCGACCCGATCGGGCAGGAGCTGAAATGGCTCGCCGGGGAGCTGGGCGTGGACCGCGACCAGGAGGTGCTCACCGAGCGCATCACGACGGCCCTCACGGAACTGCCCCGTCCGCTCGTCACCGGCCCCGTCCGCAACCGGCTGCGCACCTGGTCACGGGCGCGCAGCGGCGGTTCGCGCCGGCGCCTGATCGCCGTCCTGGACGGCAGACGGTATCTGGAGCTGCTCGACGCGTTCGACCGGCTGCTCGACGACCCGCCGCTCCTCTCGGCGGCCGCCGGCCCGCCCGAGAAGGTGATCGCCAAGGCCGTACGGAAGGACTTCGGGCAGGTGGCCGCGCTGGTCGAGGAGGCCCTCGGGCAGCCGCCCGGAGCCGACCGGGACCTGGCGCTGCACGAGGCGCGCAAGAAGGCGAAGCGGACCCGCTACTCGGCGGAGGCGGCCGTATCCGCGCTCGGTGACCGCGCCACCGACGCCGTCCGGGGGATGAAGTCCCTACAGAGTCTGCTCGGGGACCACCAGGACAGCGTGATGACCCGCGAGGCCCTGCGCGACCTCGCCGCCCAGGCCCACGCGGCGGGCGAGAGCGCCTTCACCTACGGACTGCTGTACGGCAGGGAGGAGCGGCGGGCGGAGCGGGTGGAAGGGGCGTTGCCGGAGGCGTGGGGGAGCATCCGCGCGGCTGTGGCGGTCTGAGGGTCCGGGGAGTGTCTCCGGGCGGGTTAGGCTTGATGGTCACCCCTGTCAGCTCACGAAAGTTCCCCCGATGTCTGTCGAGTCGGTGTTCCCGCAGCTCGAAGCCCTGCTCCCGCATGTGCAGAAGCCGATCCAGTACGTGGGCGGCGAGCTGAACTCCACCGTCAAGCCCTGGGAGTCCTGTGACGTCCGCTGGGCATTGATGTACCCGGACGCGTACGAGGTAGGCCTGCCCAACCAGGGCGTCATGATCCTCTACGAGGTCCTCAACGAGCAGGAGGGCGTCCTCGCCGAGCGCACGTACAGCGTGTGGCCGGACCTGGAGGCCCTGATGCGGGAGCACGGCGTCCCGCAGTTCACGGTGGACAGCCACCGTCCGGTGAAGGCCTTCGACGTGTTCGGCCTGTCCTTCTCCACGGAGCTGGGCTACACGAACATGCTCACCGCGCTGGACCTGGCGGGCATCCCGCTGGAGTCCAAGGACCGCGGCCTGGACGACCCGATCGTCCTCGCGGGCGGCCACGCGGCCTTCAACCCGGAGCCGATCGCGGACTTCATCGACGCGGCGGTCATCGGGGACGGCGAGCAGGCCGTGCTCGACATGACGAAGATCATCCGTGAGTGGAAGGCGGAGGGCCGCCCCGGCGGCCGCGAGGAGGTCCTCTTCCGCCTGGCCAAGACGGGCGGGGTGTACGTCCCGGGCTTCTACGACGTCGAGTACCTCCCCGACGGCCGTATCGCCCGCGTGGTCCCCAACAAGTCGGGCGTCCCGTGGCGCGTGTCCAAGCACACGGTCATGGACCTCGACGAGTGGCCGTACCCGAAGCAGCCCCTGGTGCCGCTGGCCGAGACGGTCCACGAGCGCATGTCGGTGGAGATCTTCCGGGGCTGCACCCGCGGCTGCCGGTTCTGCCAGGCCGGCATGATCACCCGCCCGGTGCGCGAGCGGTCCATCACCGGCATCGGCGAGATGGTCGACAAGGGCCTGAAGGCGACCGGCTTCGAGGAGGTCGGCCTGCTGTCGCTGTCCAGCGCCGACCACAGCGAGATCGGCGAGGTCGCCAAGGGCCTCGCGGACCGCTACGAGGACGACAAGATCGGCCTGTCCCTGCCCTCCACCCGGGTCGACGCCTTCAACATCGACCTGGCGAACGAGCTGACCCGCAACGGCCGCCGTTCGGGTCTGACCTTCGCCCCGGAGGGCGGCTCGGAACGCATCCGCAAGGTCATCAACAAGATGGTCTCGGAAGAGGACCTGATCAGGACCGTCGCCACCGCCTACGGCAATGGCTGGCGCCAGGTGAAGCTGTACTTCATGTGCGGTCTGCCGACGGAGACCGACGAGGACGTCCTGCAGATCGCCGACATGGCGACGCGCGTGATCCAGAAGGGCCGCGAGGTCTCCCGCTCCAACGACATCCGCTGCACGGTGTCGATCGGCGGCTTCGTCCCCAAGCCCCACACCCCCTTCCAGTGGGCGCCGCAGCTCTCCGCCGAGGAGACGGACGCCCGTCTGGAGAAGCTCCGCGACAAGATCCGCGGCGACAAGAAGTACGGCCGCTCGATCGGCTTCCGCTACCACGACGGCAAGCCGGGCATCGTCGAGGGCCTGCTCTCCCGTGGCGACCGCCGCATCGGCGCCGTCATCCGCGCCGTCTACGAGGACGGCGGCCGCTTCGACGGCTGGCGCGAGCACTTCTCCTACGACCGCTGGATGAGCTGCGCGGACAAGGCGCTGGCCGACTTCGGCGTCGACGTGGACTGGTACACCACCCGTGAGCGCGCCTACGAGGAGGTCCTGCCCTGGGACCACCTCGACTCCGGTCTGGACAAGGACTGGCTCTGGGAGGACTGGCAGGACGCCCTCGACGAGACGGAGGTCGAGGACTGCCGCTGGACGCCGTGCTTCGACTGCGGTGTCTGTCCGGCCATGGACACCCAGATCCAGATCGGCCCGACGGGCAAGAAGCTGCTGCCGCTGACCGTCGTCAACAGCTAGCCGAGCGGCCCTGTGCGTGGTTCGCGCGCACAGGGCCCGCCCCGCGTGCCGGGGCTGTGCGCACCGGACTGTCGCCGGCCGGCGCGGGCGGGTCAGCCGCCGACGAGTGACGGGGTGCCCGCGCCGCTGTTCACGCGCAGTTTGGCCAGGGCGAAGTCCCGGTTCGCCAGGACTCGTTCCCGCTGGTCGGCGGGGAGTCTGCCGCCGTCCAGCAGCTTCTCGCAGCACTCCAGCGACTCGCGGTACTCGCCCATCCAGTACGCCGCCACCGCCAGCTCGTCCACGGCCCGCCAGTCGTACCAGCCGTGCTCCAGGAACAGGATGTCCGGCGGTGGCGGGAGCTCGGCCGCGCGCCGCGCGAAGAGGTACGCGAGCGGCCAGCGCTCCCCGTTCACCCGGTACAGATGGGCCAGCTCACCGAGGGGTTCGGCCCGGGTGGGCCGGCACTCGTGAGCCTCCAGGAAACGGGCCGTGACCTCCGGTGTGCGGCGTCTGAGCTGCACGGCGAGCCGGGCCGCGTAGAGCCGGGCGCAGAAGACCTCCTCGGCGAATCCGCCCATGCCGGCGCGTCGGTCGTACGCGGCGAGCGCCTTGGCGGGTTCGCCGGCGTCGCGCCAGCTCTGGGCGAGGTAGAAGACGTACCGGGCGTTGTCCGGCTCCTTGGCGAGTCCGTCCTTGAGGACCGCGGCGTCGCGGAGGTACTTCTGCCGCTGGTCGCCCTGGAGGCGTCCGCCGCCGCCCACGATGACCATGCGCACGCCCTCCAGGGTGGCCCGGCTGAAGCGCGTGTCGCACTCCAGGTATTCGTGCAGGACACCGACGTACCGCCAGGGGAGGCGGGTCGACACCATCGTCGGGCGCCAGTGGACGACGGGGCCGTGGCGCACCTCGAAGTCGTAGCAGTCGTGGGTGAGTTCGGGCATGGTGAAGCCGGGGGCGGTCTCCAGCACGTCGTCGGCGTCGATGAAGAGGAGATAGTCCGCGCGGTCCCGGGCGTGTTCGATCGCCTCGGTACGGCTCAGGTCGAAGCCCTTCCACGGGCTCTCGTGCAGCGTGCCGGGCAGGTCGGCGAACGTCTCGCGGATGACGTCCTGGGTGCCGTCGGTCGAGCCCGTGTCAAGGATCACCCAGGTGTCGATGAGGGGGCGTACGGATTCGAGGCAGCGCCGGATCACATGCGCCTCGTCCTTGACGATCATATTCAGGCAGACCGTTTTCATGACTTTTTCTTTTCTGTGATGAAAAGCATTGGTCAGATCGGTCGGTGACTCTAGTGAGTCGTCAATTCCCGTGCAAGGACCGCCACTGGTGTATAAGTGGGCACGTTCCTGCTGTCGGGCACGGGAGTTTTTCATGGCAATCGCCACGCCGGTTCCCTCTCCGCCCTCTCCGCCTTCTCCGCCCGAGGAAAACCGTGGTTCCCGGGCGGCCGAGTTCACCGGCCGCCGGGTGGCGCTGTGGCTCTGGCCGTTCGCCCTCACCTTCGGCCTGACCGGCTACGGACTGACCGATTCCCTGCTCGGCCGCGACGAACTGGTCACCTGGGACATGGTCAACCGGGACACCGGCCGCATCTTCGCCACGCTCGACAACGTCGACGCCGTCCACGGCGCCTATTACCTGCTGATGCACCTGTGGGTGGAACTCTTCGGTGATTCCGTCGTTTCCCTGCGGCTCCCTACCGTATTGGCCATGGCCGCCGCTGCGTCCGTCGTCGCTCTCGTCGGGGACCGACTCTTCGGATACCGTGCCGGAATTCTCGCCGGAATTCTCTTCGCTCTCGTGCCGGCGGTGAGCCGCTATGGCCAGGAGGCCCGTGGTTACGCCCTTGTGGTGTGCGCCGTCGCCCTCGCGACGCTGCTGTTGCTGCGGGTGCTGGACCACCCCCGCGGTCCCTGGCGCTGGGCGGGCTACACGCTCGCCCTGACGGTCGTCGGACTTCTCCATCTGATCGCGCTGTCCGTCGTCCTCGCCCATGTCTGTCTGCTCGCGGCCGCCGCGCGACGCGACCGCTCCCTGGCGTGGAAGTCCGTCCTCGCGCTCCTCGCCGTCGCCGGGTGCGTCGCTCCGGTCCTCCTTCTCGGCCGCTCCCAGGCCGGACGCCAGCTGTACTGGGTCCCCGAACCCGACGCCTGGGCGCTGTTCACCCTCACCCGGGACGCCTTCGCCTCCGTGCTGTGCGCCGGAGCGCTGATCGCCCTCGCCCTGCTGGCGCGTTCGCCCCGCAGGGCCGGCCTGGTGCTGTGCGGCGCCTGGGCCCTGCTGCCGCCCGTCCTCGTCTGGCTCGCCTCGCACGGCGAGGTCTCCTACTTCCGCCACGTCTACGTCCTGTTCACCCTCCCGGCCTGGGCGCTCCTGGCGGGCGCCGGGCTCGCCGCGGCCACTCGTTCCCCGAAGGGCGCCGCGGTCGTCGTCGTGGCGCTGGCCGTCCTCACGCTGCCCGACCAGCGGCAGATGCGGCAGCCGTTCGAGCACAACGCGCCCGTGCCCCTCGACTACGCGGCCGCGGCCGCGGTGATCGAGGAACGCCACCGGCCGGGTGACGCCGTCGTCTACGACCGCGAGAACTCCTGGAAGCTGGACGGCGGCGTCCGCTACTACCTGCCCCGCGAGCTGACCATGCGTGATGTGTTCCTGAAGAAGGCGCCCGACGCGATCGACGACCTCTACGTGGTCCAGTGCCCCGTGCCGATCCTGTGCCTCGGGGACGAGCGGCGCGTCTGGCTGCTGACCCAGGGCCCCGAGTCCCCGTTCGACGCCATCGACCAGGAGCAGGCGAACGCCCTGCGGAGCCGGTACGAGCTGTCGGTGAGCGAACCGGTGACGGGGATGACCGTGAGCCTGCTGGTGCGCAAGGAGAGCTGAGGACAGCTGAGGGGAAGAGCGAGCGGCCGACGTACCGCGGGGGTGTCCGGTGCGTCGGCCCGGCGGACACCCCCGCGCGCGGAACCGGTCTACGGGTTGCCGCCGTTGATGGTTCCCGGGGTCGGCTGAAGGGTCACGCGCACCCAGGGGTTGGGGACGCCCTGGGCGTCGTTGCAGTTCAGGGTCCGGTCGCTGGTGACCACCTGGCAACTGGTCTCCCAGATCACGCCCTCGGTGGTCACCACGTTGATCCTGACGTCCCCTTCCACCGTCCCGCCCAGGCTGTGCTGGGCGATGGAGACGGCACAGGCGTCCTCCGGGTAGTCGCGGTGGGTGCTGAGGTCGGTCCACCGGTAGGGCCCCGGAGTGGCTCCGGTGAGGTCCCGGATGCCCGCGTAGGTGTCCTCGCCGTCCAGCACGGCCCGCAGCTCGAAATCGTCGCTGTCCTGAGTGGCGTCGATGTCGATGCAGGGGCCTGCCGGGCCGGTCCCTCCGGTGGCGCCAGTGCCTCCGGTCGCGCCGGTTCCGCCGGTGGCGCCCGTCCCTCCGGTGGCTCCGGTGGCTCCGGTCGCGCCCCTGCACTCGTCCCAGTCATGGCCATTGGGACCGTGGGGATTGTGGTGGCCGGTGTTGCACTCGTTGCCCGCCTGGACGAGCGCCTCCGTCTTCTCCGTCGGCCGGGCGGTCACGTTCTTCGCCGCCGCGGTGGCCGGGCTGACCACGCCGGCCGCCAGGACCAGCGCGAGCGAGGCCAGCATCCCGGCCTTCTTGAACCGGTCCCGGGCCAGCGGCCCGAGCGCCGAAGTGGTCCTGCGGTCAGGACTCATCACGTGCGTGCTCCTGTCTCGATGGTTCGGTGGTTCGACGGTTCGGGCGACCCCCGAACCTGAGAGCGAGCCTGACTCCGTTACCCGGGTCCGACCAGTCGAAACGGTATGAACAAGCCCTTTTGTCGACATATCGGATTAAATGGTGCGTACGGATGGGTCATCTTCTCGGCGGACGGAAAAAGGGCGGTGGGGGATCCGCGCAGGCGGCTGCGGCGTCTACGTGGACATGGACCTCGACAAGCCCCCCTCCCGACAGCCCGCGCAGCAGCATCCGGAGGGCTGTCTCGTCGTCGCGATCCGGCTGCCCGTGCGGATCGTCGCGCTCGTGCTGGTCGTGCCCGTGCGGATGGCGTGGGACGCGCTCGTCGTCGCCGGGCGGTTCCTCCGGGACACCGTCCTGCGGCCCTGCGGGCGGGCCCTGCTGTGGCTGGGCAAGGTCCTGGTCGTCCAGCCCCTCACCGCCCTGTGGCGGTACGTCGTCGTCCCCGTCGGCCGGGCGCTCGCCTGGCTCGGCAGGACCCTCGTCGTGGTTCCGCTGGTGTGGTGCCACCGCCATGTCCTCACCCCGGCCGGCCACGCCCTCGTCCGGCTGGCGCGCGGCATCGGCGCGATCCTCGCCTGGGTGTACGCGCGCGTGCTGGTCCCCGTCGGCGTCGGGATCGCCACCGCCGCCGCCTGGCTGGCGCGCCACCTCGTCGTGATCCCCGCCCGATGGTTGTACGACTGGATCCTCGCGCCCGTCGGACGCGCGATCGCCTGGTGCGCGCGTGGGCTCGGGCGGCTCCTCGCGCTCCTCGTCACCGGAGTCGGCTGGGTCCTGTACTGGGTCGCCCGGATCCTGATCGTGCTGCCGGCGCTCGCGCTGTGGCGCTGGATCCTCGCCCCCGTCGGCCGCGTCCTCGCGCTCGTCGGACGGGAGGTGTGGGACGCCCTGGGACACGCCTGGCGTGTCGCCGGACGGATCTCCCTCGCCGTCGGACGGTTCCTCGCGACCCTCTTGCGGTGGACCTTCGTGGAGCCGGTGCGCTGGGTGTACCGCAGCGTGCTGACCCCGGTCGGGCACGCCGTGCGCGACGCCGTCCTGCGCCCCGTCGCCGCGGCCGCCCGCGCCGTGGGCCGCACCACCCGCCAGGCCCTCACCGCCGCCCGGGAGTCCGTACGGCAGGCCCGCGCCGACGTCCGCCGGATGCTCTTCGGGGAGCCGCGGGGGCGTGAGGCCGTGGCCCGCGGGGAACCAGCGCTGAAGAAGGCGCGTACCCTGGAGCAAAGGACCAGGCGCGAAATGTCCCCGCCGACGCGGGGATGATCCGGACTGCTCGACGCCGACAGGCGTCGACCGGAGTGCACCCCGCTCCGGCGGGGAAGCGCCTGATCGACCGCCGTAGTCAAGGAGAAGTTCCACTGGGCAAGCGACAGCCCGAAGGCCCGCCGCCCGCACCCGCGGTGCAGCGCATCCGACTGCGTTACACCAAGCGCGGCCGCCTCCGGTTCACCAGTCACCGTGACTTCCAGCGCGCCTTCGAGCGTGCGCTGCGCCGTGCCGAGGTGCCGATGGCGTACTCGGCGGGGTTCACGCCGCACCCGAAGGTGTCGTACGCCAATGCCGCACCCACCGGCACGGGCAGCGAGGCGGAGTACCTGGAGATCGCGCTCACCGAGCCGCGTGACCCGGACATGCTGCGTGAGCTCCTCGACGAGTCGCTGCCCGCCGGGCTCGACGTGATCGAGGCGGTCGAGGCCCGCACCTCGGGCCTGGCCGACCGGCTCACGGCATCCGTGTGGGAGCTGCGCCTGGACGGCGTGGACCCCGCGGACGCCGACCGCGCGGTGGCCGCCTTCACCACGGCCGACACCGTCGAGGTCCAGCGCATGACGAAGAACGGCGTCCGTACCTTCGACGCCCGCCCCGCCGTGGTACGGCTGGAAACGCACCCCTCGCCGGCTGATAGGCCTGGCGACCAGCCCTGTGCGATACTGCGGCTGGTTGTTCGGCACGTGACGCCTGCCGTACGACCCGACGACGTCCTGTCCGGTCTCCGCGCCGTGGCCGACCTGGCGCCGCCGGTCCCCGCAGCGGTGACCAGGCTGGCGCAGGGGCTGTTCGATGAAGAGACCGGCGAGGTGACCGACCCGCTCGCGCCCGACCGCGAGGCGGCGGAGGCCCGAGTGGCCGCTCCCGCTGCCGCCGCGAAGGCGCCGGCGTAAGGACGGTCCCCCGTAGGACGGACGTCGTAGCGCCGCCCTCGTACTCGGGAGCCACCTGGGTCGGGCAGCGCACCGACCACAAGACTTTCGCCAGGCCGTACGCAACATGGCGTACGGAACCGGCGAGACAGGACACAGAGAGCTCCCGTGCGGCGGCCGCGCCCCGGACGGCGGCACCGCGCACAGCGCGAGCCGCGGACGTCAACGGTGATCGATCCACGGTGATCGACGCCGGACCAGGTGCGGCGCCCGGGAGCCTGACGGGAGACACACCCGCATGCTCGAGCCGACCGAATCCACAGAGTCCGTGACGGACTCCGAATCGAACACCCCCAGCGACACCCTGCCGCCGCGTCGCCGGCGCCGTGCCGCGTCCCGCCCCGCCGGTCCGCCGGCCGCCTCCGACGCCCCGGCCGAGATCACCGCGCCGGCCATACCGGCCGTCGCGTCCGCCGAGCTGGCAGAGGACAGCGAAGAGGAGAAGACGGACGAGACGGTGGAGACCGTCGAGACCGCCGAGGCACCTGTGACTGCTGAGGCCGAGGTCACCGCAGAGGCGGAGAAGACCGAAGAGGCTCCCGCCGCCGAGGCCGCACCCGCCGCGCGTCCGCGTCGTCGGGCGACCCGCCGGGCGTCCGCACCCGCGGGAGCGCCCGAGGGGGCCGAGGTCGCCGAGACCGTCGTCCCCGCGGCCGCCGTCGAGCCGACGCCCGAGCCGGTCGCGGAGCCCGTGCCGCCGGTCACCTCCGGTGAGGACGGCGAGGACGCCGCTCCGCGCCGGACCCGCCGCCGTGCCACGCGCCGCGTGTCCGCGCCGGCCGGGGCGCCCGCCGGGGACGAGATCGCGCAGAGCGTGGTTGCCGCCGCCGAGCCGGTGGCCCAGGAGGCCACCGCGGTCACCGAGGCGAAGGAGACCGCCGAGGCTTCTGAGGCCGCTGAGACCGTCGAGGCCACGCCCGCCGCGCGGCCCCGCCGTCGTGCCACGCGCCGCGCCTCCGCGCCCGTCGGCGCGCCCGAGGCCGCCGAGGTCACCGACGCCGTGCGGACGCCCGCCGGCGCCGCCGGCGACGCCATCGACCAGGAGCCGCAGCAGCCCGCAGTGACCGAGCAGCCCGAGCAGGCCCAGGAGCCGGCGGCCGAGCCGGTCGAGGCGC
>NZ_BQUN01000005.1 GCF_026008495.1 Streptomyces sp. A012304 | reverse complement strand
CCACCCCAACGGAGTCGTACAGGCCGCCGTCACGCCCGCACCGGATTTACCAACAGCGTCCGGGCCCGCCGGGCGGGGCTGCTGTCGTCGTTGTACCCGCTGGAGATGCGGTACTTGCAGGTGCTGCTGCTGTACACGCTGGGCCGCTGGGACGAGTGCGTGAAGACGGCGGCGACGGAGCCGGCCGCGCTTCCCTCGGCGGGCGGGTACACCGTCGGGCCCGCGCTGTACGTGGGGCTGGCGCGCGGGGAGGCGGAGGCCGTCGAGCGGGCCCGGGCGCTGCTGGAGGGACCGTTCGACTGGATGGCGACGCTCATCGCGGGCATCGTGCTGACCGACGCGGCGGCCCTGCGGGGTGACGCCGAGGCGGCGGTGGCGCAGGTGCGGTCCTCGGTGGAGGTGCTCACCGACGAAAGCGGCAGCCGCCCCGACGTCACGGTCCGGCTGTGCGCGCTCGGCCTCGCCCCCGTCGCGGACGCCGCGGTCCGGGCCCGGGCCGCGGGCGACGAGGCGACCGCCCGCCACTGGACGGCCGTCGCCGTCGAACTGCGGGATCTGGCGCGGAGCGTGGCCGAGAACGGCAGGACCGGGGTGCCGCAGGGGCCGGAGGGGCGGGCCTGGATGGCCCGCGCCGAGGCGGAGCGGGCGCGGGCCGCCGGTGAGCCGGACGCGGCGGCCTGGGCGACGGCGGTGGCCGCGTTCGAGCAGGGCGATGTCTACGAACGGGCGCGCTGCCGGCTGCGGTCGGCCGAGTCCCTGCTGACGGCCGGCCGGCGCGAGGAGGCCGCCGTCGAGGCCCGCGCCGCGCGGGAGACGGCCGTCCGGCTGGGTGCCGGGCCGCTGCGGGAGCGGGTGGACGCCCTGATCCGGCGGGGCCGCCTCGCCGACACCCCGCCCGGGCGGGAGACGTCGGCCGTCCTCACGGCCCGGGAGCAGGACGTGCTGCGGCTGCTGGCCCTCGGCCGCAGCAACCGGCAGATCGGGGAGGAGCTGTTCATCAGCGGCAAGACGGCGAGCGTCCATGTCTCCAACATCCTCGCCAAGCTGAGCGCGGCGAGCCGTACGGAGGCCGTGGCGATCGCCTACCGCGAGGGGCTGATCGAGGCGGGAACGCCCTGAGACGTGCCGTATGGCCCCTGAATCACCCGTTTCGCACTCTTTCGCGGCGATACTTGGCCGACCGCGTCGCACGGTGATCGGCGGATCGCCGACCGTGCGTCGCCCACGCGATGTGACGGGACGGAAGAGGGTGCCTCGGGTGAGCGTGACCGACCGCGTGTCAGCGAAGGGCCGGCCGGGACGGGCCGCCCGAGCCGTGCTGGGGGTGGCCCTGCTGTCGCTGCTGGTGGTCGCCGTGCCCGCCGCGACGGCTCGCTCGCACCACCCCGCGGTCGCCGTCGCACTGCCCGGGCCCGACGTCGCACTGCCCGGGCCCGACGTCGTCGGGCTGCGGGGTGTGCTGCGTACGGCGGTGAAGCGGGGCGCGCCCGGGGCGATGGCCCGGCTCGTCGACCGGGGCACGGTCCACCGGCTCGCCACGGGCGTCGCGGACCGGCGCACGGGCCGGGCGCTGCGCACCACCGACCGCTTCCGGATCGGCAGCGTCACCAAGATCTTCACCGCCGTCGTCGTGCTGCAACTCGCGGACGAGGGCAGGCTCGTCCTCGACGCCCCGGTCGACCGGTACGTGCCGAGGCTCCTGAACGACCGGCGCGTCACCGTCCGGCACGTGCTGGGCCACCGCAGCGGTCTGTACGACTACACGCACGACATGTTCGCCCGTTCGGTCTCCGGCTTCGAGGCGGTGCGCACGAAGGTCTTCACCTACCGACAGCTGATCGACCGCTCGCTGCGCCGGCCGCGCACGACGGCCCCCGGCGGCGGCTACGCGTACTCCAACACCAACTTCGTCGTCGCGGGCCTGCTCATCGAGAAGCTCACGGGGCGTTCCGTGGCGGCCGAGTACCGCGAGCGGATCATCGAGCCGCTGAAGCTGCGGGACACCTTCTACGTCCACCCGGACACGGCGCTGCCGGGCCGTCACACGCGCGGCTACCTCACGTCCGGCGGGTCCGGCTCCGCCCTGGTGGACGCGACCCGGCAGACGGTGTCCTGGGCGCAGAGCGCGGGCGCCCTCGTCTCCAGTGCCAGGGACCTGAACACCTTCCTCTCGGCGCTGCTGCGCGGCCGGCTGACCTCGGCCGCGTCGCTGACCGAGATGCGGCGCTGGGTCCCGGCGGGCACCGGGCAGGCGTACGGGCTGGGGCTGCGGCGGCGGGTGCTGTCGTGCGGGGTGTCGGTGTACGGGCACACGGGCGCCGTGCAGGGCTACTACACGTACGCGTTCGCCTCGCAGGGCGGCCGGCGTTCCCTGGCCGCGCTCGCCAACGCCTCCAACAATGCCCGCCTGCACACCACGATGCTGCGCACGCTGGAGTCCGCGTTCTGCGGCACGAGGACGGCGAAGGGAGCGCGCAGGGGGACGGTCCTGCCGGCCGAGCAGGCCGAGGACCTGCGGCCTTAGGAGTCCTCACGGGCAGGCGCCGGTGTCGGCCCAAGGCCGCGGGCCGACACCGGGAACCCGCAGGTCCCGTCGGGCGTTCTCCGGGCAAGGCCCCTCGGGGGCCGGTGACGACATCAGGGCGGCAGGATGAGCGAGTTGGTCCCCGGGGGCAATGTGCCCCTGCCGGGCGGCGCCCTGGCCGTCCGGGTGCCCGGCCCGTTCGACGTCTGCGCGCTGGTCACGGACGACAGCGGCAGAGTGCGGGGCGACGGCGACTTCGTGTTCTACAACCAGCCCACGGCGCCCGGAGCGCGGCTGCACGGCGACACCCTGACGCTGGACCCGGCCGGGCTGCGGTCCGGCGCCACCCGCGTGACGGTCGTCGTCAGCGCCGCCGAGCCCGGCATCCCGCTGGCCCGCCTCCCCTCGCCCGTCCTGCACGTCACCGATCCGCGCGGCCGTCCGCTGGCCCGGTTCGTGCCGCCGCCCGCGCGACAGGAGACGGTCCTGCTGCTCGCGGAGGTCTACCGGCGGGGGCCGGCCTGGAAGCTGCGGGCGCTCGGGCAGGGGTACGCGGACGGACTGGCGGGCCTGGCGCGCGACTTCGGAGTGGACGTCGTCGAGGACGACCCGCCCGCGCCCGCTCCGGCAGGCGTCTCGGCGCCGCCCTCCGCCCACGCTCCGGGCCCCGATCCGGACGGATTCCTCGGGCTGGTCAACCCCGCGCGGGCGGCCGCCGGTTCGCCGCCCGTCCGGATCGACGCCCGTCTGGCCACCGCGGCGCGCGGGCATGCCGCCGCCATGGCCGCGGCCGGACGGCTCGGCGGCGAGGGCGCGGACGGCGTCTCGGTGCACCAGCGCGTCACGGCCGCGGGCTACGCCTATCTGCGCGTGGGCGAGCACCTGGTCTCCGGACCGCGCACGCCCGCCGAGTTGGTCGCGTACTGCCTGCGCACCGAGCAGGCCCGGCGCACCCTGCACGACCCGGCGTTCACACACGCGGGCCTGGGGCAGGGCACGGACCCCCGCACCGGCGAAACGTACTGGACCGCCCTGTGGGCGAGCCCGCTCACTCCGGACACTCTGGCGCGGACGGAGGCGGAGGTCGTCGAGCTGACCAACCGTGAGCGGGCCCGGGCGGGGCTGCCGCCGCTCGCCGCCGATCCGCTGCTGGCCACCGCCGCGCGGGGGCACTGCGCCGACATGGTGGCGCGCGGCTACTACTCCCACACCTCACCGGAGGGCGGCCAACCCTGGGACCGGGCCGCCGCGGCCGGCTCCACACGGCGGACCATCGGCGAGAACATCGCCTGCGGCCAGCGCTCCCCCGCCGAGGTCGTGGAGGGCTGGATGAACAGCCCCGGTCACCGCGCCAACATCCTCAAGCCCGCCTTCACCCACCTCGGCGTCGGCTTCGCGGGCGGCGGCCCGGCGGGCACGTACTGGACGCAGCTCTTCGGCGCCTGACGCACCGTCGGTTCCAGCACGTGATCTACGCCTCACAGGCAACCCGGCCGTGCGCACCCGCGTCTTGACCGGCGACAGCGGATCACGAAACCCCCCGCATACGGAACGGCAGTGGCCGGAATCCGGCGGACTATACACACCATGTATACGCTGAGTGCATACATGATGGCGGGAAAGGACGCGATGTACGGCAAAGCATTCGCCCCGGAGTACCAGGGCACCCTCACCACCCTGTCCGTGAACTCCTCCCTGGTCGACGTACTGGCCGCCGGCACCGAGCGGTTAGAGGCGGCGGAGCGGGCCGGGGAGCGCGCCGAGGCGGCCCGCTCCGGGCTCGCCGTGGCCGAGGCACACCGGCGGCTGGGACAGGTGCGCGAGGCGGACCTGGCCTGGAAGGCGAGCTACCGCGCGGCCCGGGACGCCGCAGACGTCGCGGCGATGGCCTGGGCGCTGTGGAGCGGCGGGACCCTGGCCCGGCAGCGGGGAGCGTTCCGGCTGGCCCGGCGGCTGCTGGGGCTCGCCGCCGACCTCGGGGAGCGCGGCGGTGACGTCGTGGTCCGCGGCTACTCGCTGGCCGGCCTCGCGGAGACCGGCCGCATCCAGGGCGACTACGAGGCGGTCGGCAGGCTGCACGAGCAGCTGCTGGCGGAGGCCCGCAGGCGCGGCGAGGCCCGGCACACGGTGTGGGCGCTGGAGGGCATCGCGCAGATGCACCGCAACTCCGGTGACCACGACACCGCGTACGCCCTGTTCGAGGAGGCCGCAGAGATCGCCGGGCGCGCCGACGACCGGCGCGGGCACGCGTGGGCGCTGCGCGGGCTGGCCGACATCGTCTCCGTGCGCGACGGCGACACCGAGCGGGCGCTCGCCCTGCTGTCGGAGGCGGAGGAGACGTGCCGGGCGATGAACCTGACCAGCGCGCTGGCCTACAACCACAAGATGCGCGGCAACGTCCTGTACCGGGCGGGCCGGTACGCCGAGGCGCGGGAGCTGTACGAGCGGGCGCTCGCGGAGTTCGGCGGGATGGGTGAGCCCCGCGGCGAGGCGCTCGCCCGGCTCGGCCTCGCCAAGTCCCTGGCCCGCCTGGGGCGCGATCGGGCGGAGACGGCGGCGGAACTCGCCGACCTGGCGGCGGTGCTGGAGCGCATCGGGCTGCGGCACGCACGGGAGATGGTGGCGCGGGCCCAGGAGGAGCTGGGCATCGGGGCGGACACCGGCGGGTCCGGCGCCACGGCGGCCGCGGAGGCCGTACGGTGACGGCGCTGTCCACTCCCCCGGCGGCCGCCCCCGCCGCGGGCGCGACGGTCTCCGCGCCCCAGGTCCTCGAGCGGTGCCGCGCGCTGGTGCGTCCGGCGCTGGCCGAGGCCGTCGGACGGCTGCACCCCTGGGTGGGCGAGATGGCCGCGTACTCCTTCGGCTGGTGCGAGGTGGGCGGGGCGCCCGTCGTCGCGTCCGAGGGCAAGGGGCTGCGGCAGGCCCTCGCGGTGCTCGGCGCCCGGGCGGCCGGCGCGCCCGCACGGGCGGGGGTCGCCGCCGCGGTCGCGGTGGAGCTCGTGCACACGTTCTCGCTGCTCCACGACGACATCATGGACGGCGACCCGACCCGGCGCCGCCGCCCGACCGTCTGGAAGGCCTACGGGACGGGGCCGGCCGTCCTCGCGGGCGACGCCCTGTTCGCACTGGCCGTCGAGACGCTCGCCGCGAGCCCGGGCGGTGCCGCCGGCGTGCGCCTGCTGAGCGCGGCCCTCGCCGACCTCGTGCACGGTCAGGCCGACGACCTGCTGTTCGCCACCCGGCCGTGGTCGGGTCCGCGGCGGGTACGGCCGGACGCCTACCGGGCGATGGCCGAGGGCAAGACGGGTGCCCTGCTGGGCTGCGCGGTCGCGCTCGGGGCCGCGCTCGGCGGTGCGCCCGAGCCGGACGTCGCCGCGCTGGACCGGGCCGGGCGGCATCTCGGGGTCGCCTTCCAGGTGGTCGACGACGTGCTCGGCGTCTGGGGCGACCCGGCGGTGACCGGCAAGCCGGTCCACGGCGATCTGCGCACCCGCAAGAAGACGTACCCCGTCCTGGCCGCACTGGAGTCCCCGGCGCCCGAGGCCCGCCGCCTGGCCGCGCTCCTGGAGTCCCCGGAGAGCGACCCCGCCGAGGCGGCCACGCTGATCGAGCGGGCCGGCGGCCGCACGGCGGCCCTCGCCGAGGCGGGCCGCCAGGTGACGGCGGCGGAGTCGGCCCTGGCCGGACTGGCCCTGCGGCCGGGCCCGGCGGAGGAACTCCGGGCGCTGCTGGACTTCCTGGTGCGCCGTGACCTGTGAGCACGTCCTGTCCGGCCGGTGCGAACCCCTGCTGTTGACCTTGGCCACCGCACGGGAAAGGGTGCGTAGTGGCGCGCGATCAGGGCGCGCGCCGGAAAGGTGGTCGTCGTGATCGGCATCTCGGACATCGAAGGCGCGGCGGAGCGGATCGCCGGGCACGTGGTCCGTACCCCCACGCTCCCGAGCCCGGGGCTGTCCGCACTGCTCGGTGTCCCGGTCACCGTGAAGCTGGAGCTGTTGCAGCGCACCGGCTCCTTCAAGGCGCGCGGGGCGACGGCGAAGCTGCTGTCGCTCGGCGAGGCCGAGCGGGCGGCCGGGGTGGTGGCGGTCAGCGGCGGCAACCACGGGATCGCCGTCGCGGTCATGGCCGCCGCGCTCGACGTCAAGGCCACCGTGGTGATGCCGAGCTCGGCGCCCGCCCGTGCCGTACAGATCGCCGAGGAGGCGGGCGCGTCGGTGCGGATCACCGAGGACATGGGCGGCGCCTTCGAACTCGTCGGCCGGCTGCGGGACGAGGGGCTGACGCTGCTGCACCCCTTCGACGACCCGGTGGTCGTCGCCGGTCAGGGCACGGTCGGACTGGAACTCGCCGACGACGCGGGCGAGTTGACGGACGTACTGGTCAGCATCGGGGGCGGCGGACTCGTCGCCGGGGTGGCGGCCGCGCTGCGCGCCCGTCGGCCGGACGTGCGGATCTGGGGCGTGGAGACCGAGGGCGCGGAGGCGATGTCGCAGGCGCTGACGGCGGGCGGGCCGGTGCCGGTGCGGCTGTCGTCCATCGTCTCGACGCTGAGCGCGCCCGCCGTCGCGCCGCTGACGTACGACCATGTCCGCGCCCTGGTGACGGAGGTGCTCGTGGTGCCGGACCGGGAGGCCGTGCGGGGCTGTCTGGAACTCGCCGAGCACGCGAAGGTGTGGACCGAGCCGGCGGCGGGCTGCCTCCTGCCGGCCGCCCGTCGGGTCGTCGAACGGGTCGGGGCCGGCGCCCGGCTGGGTCTGGTGGTCTGCGGCGGCAATGCGACAAGCGCGGACATGATGACGTGGGTGGAACGCTTCGGGCTGCGCGAAGGGGATTAGGAAAACACCGGGAAGCGGTTCCCGCGCGCAATGGACCACCGCCCGCGGGGACCCGTTCCAGCCATCCGGCAGGGCCGTTTACCGCTGGTTACACTGCTGGACGGCCCGAAGTAATTTCTTTTCTCGCACATATGCTCGCACTCGCACTCGGTGTTTTTGAATGAAAGACAGGAATCGCGCCGGAGTTGCGGTTCCCTTGAACGGACCCCCTCACGCCGGTCGTACCACTGGGAAAGGTTCCGGTGGTTCAGCGAGGGATGACCATGGTCAAGGCGCACGTCTCCACGCACGAGTTGGTCGCCGGGCGATACCGGCTCCTCGACGTCGTCCACCGGGAGACGAACCGCGTCAGCTGGTACGGCGAGTACGTCGAGGAGACGTTGGGCGCACGGCCATGCCTGGTCACCCGGATCGGACTGCCCGCCGGACTCGGCCCGGAGGAGGCCGGACAGGCCGCCGACCGGGTGGCACGGATGTCCGAGACCATGGCGCAGGTCTGCCCCGGCCGGGTCGCCACCGTCCTCGACGCCGTGGCCGAGGACGGTTCCCTGTGGACCGTCACCGAGTGGATCGACGGCCTGCCGCTGGGCCAGCTCATGGAGCAGAAGGGCGCCTTCAGCCCGGCCCGGGCCGCCACGATCGCGCTGGAGCTGCTCGATGTGCTGGAGGCCGCGCACGGCGAGGGCATCACCCACGGCGAACTCAGCCCCGGCCAGGTGTTCGTGCGGGCGCGCGGACCGGTCGTCGTCACCGGGTTCGGGCTGGCCGGCGCGACGCTCACGCCCCGCCTGACGGCCCCGTCGTACGCCTCCCCCGAGCAGGCGCGCGACGAGCGCATCGGGCCCGCGGCCGACCTGTGGGCGCTGGGCGCGATCCTCTACACGATGGTCGAGGGACGGCCGCCGTACCGGGACCGGGACCGGCCCGAGGCCACGCTGAAGGGCGTGGACCGGCTGCCGCTGCGCACCCCGTTGCGCACCGGTTCACTCACCGCCACGGTGCAGGGGCTGCTGCGCAAGGACTCGCGGGAGCGCCTGACCCGTCCGGTGGTCCGCCAGGCCCTCACCCGGGTCCTCGACGAGGACCCGCACGCGGCGGCCGCGCCCGGGGTGCGGCGTACGTACGCCCTCGCCCGGCTCGTCGGGCCGCGGTGGAGCGGCCGGGCGATGGCCGCCGGGACGGCGCTGGCGGTCGTCACGGTGGTCGTCGCCGCGCTCGCCGCGACCGGCCAGCTGCCCGGCACCGACGACACCGGCTCCGGCGGCGCGCAGGCCCAGCCCACCGTCTCCCCCGCCCCGCCCGGTGACGAGGTCGGCGACAGAGTGCCCGTCACGCCGACCCAGCCCGGCACCCCGGCCCCGCCCCCGACCCCGACCCCGACGCCGTCCGCTTCCGCGTCGCCGCCCGCCGCGCCGCCGAGGCCCTCCGCCACGGCCTCCACCGAGGCGCTGCCGGCCGGTTTCCGCGTGTACCGGGCGCCCGAGGGCTTCTCCGTCGCCCTGCCGAAGGACTGGAAGCGTCTGGACACCTCACGCGCCGCCGACCGCTCCTACCGCGTCACCTTCGGCGCGGACGACGACCCGCGCACCCTCGCGGTGACCTACAGCGAGCGCGTCGGTCCGGACCCGGTCGCCGTCTGGCGCGACGACGTCGAGCCCGGCCTGCGGGAACTCCACGGCTTCCGGCGCATCGGCGCCATCGAGGCGACGACGTACCTGGGGTACGAGGCCGCCGACATGGAGTGGGTGGTGGACGTCGACGGCGAGCGCGTGCGGACGTTCGGCCGCGGGTTCCTGCTCGGCGGGCACCGCGGCTTCTCGCTGCGCTGGACGACACCCGCCGCGGACTGGGACGACGACACGAATCGGCAGACTTTGGAGACGTTCCTGAAGACCTTCCGGCCGGACACCGCCTGAGCGGCGCGCGGCTCAGGCCGGCCGGCGTGGTGCGCGCAGCGACCGCAGCGGGCCGCCGTGCAGCGGCACGGTGGCCCAGCGCGCGGTGAACGTCCGGTCGGGGAGCGCGCACGTCACCCGCAGCCGGTGCGGGGTCTCCAGGAAGACGACGTCCACGGCGAGGGTGTCCCCGTCGGCCCAGCCGCCGCTGACCGCGGTGGGCAGCGGGTCCTCGGTCACCTGCCAGCCGCCCGCGCCCGGGCGCAGGTCCAGGCGGTGGCCGCGCTCGGTGAGGGACAGGGTCCAGCCGTCGGCGCCGGCGGTGACCGTCGCGCCGGTCAGTCCGGGCTGGTCGGGACAGGCGCCGCCGTACGGGGTGAACTCCGCCGCCGCCCATGTGCCGGCCCGATCCGGTGGCGCGGCCTTGCCCCCGGCCGGTGGCAGCGCGAGGCGGGTGAGGCGCTCGGCGAGGGCCGCGTCGGCGGCGTCCGCGCCGGGGCGCGGGTCCGGGTGGAAGGCGGGCAGCAGATGCCGCCAGACGAGATTCAGCAGGCCCTGCATGTCCTCGGTGGCGGAGGTCAGGGCGATCACGGCGTCCTGCTCGGGCAGGACCAGGCAGAACTGCCCGTAGGCCCCGTCGCCGCGGTAGCCGTGCCGGGAACGCCAGAACTGGAAGCCGTAGCCGCGGTCCCAGTCCTGCCGGTCGGCGTCGCCCATGGCGCCCGCCGTCGGGATGTGCGCCCGGGTCGCCTCCGCGATCCACTCCGGGGCCAGCAGCCGCTCGCCCTCCCAGGCGCCCTCGCCGAGGTAGAGCTGACCGAGGCGGGCTGCCGCGTCGGTCGTGGCGTGCAGTCCGCTGTAGCCCAGTTCGCGGCCGTGGCGGTCGGCCAGCCAGGCGACCTCCCCGACCCCGAGCGGGTCGAGCAGGCGGGGCCGCAGGTAGGCGGTGAGCGACTGGCCGGTGACGCGCTGGAGGATCGCGGCGAGGGTGTAGGTGGCGGGCTGGTTGTAGGCGAACACCGTGCCCGGGTCACGGTCCGGCGGCAGCAGCAGGAAGCCCCGGACGAGTTCCTCCGGGTCGAGCGCCGCCGCCCGCTCGTAGGTCTCCGCCTCGTGCCCGCTGGCCATCGAGGCCACGTCCCGCACCCGCATCGCCCGGCTGCGCGGGTCGGTGATGTCGGCCCGGAACTCCGGGAAGTACGAGATCACCGGATCGTCGAGCCCGATCAGCCCCTCCGCGACGGCGAACCCGGCGGCCGTCGAGGTGAAGCTCTTGCTGAGCGAGTACAGCAGGTGCGGACGCTCGGCGGAATACGGCGCCCACCAGCCGGCGGCGACGACCTGACCGTGCCGCAGCAGCATCAGGCTGTGCGGCTCGATGTTCTCCGCCGCGTCGACGGCGTCGAGGAAGGCGAGGACGCCCGAGGCGTCGACGCCCTGGGCGGACGGGGTGCTCGTGGGCAGGGGACGCGCGTGCATGCCCGTATCCTGCCCCATGGGTGTCGCGCCCATCGACGGGTTTCGCCCGGCCATCGCCGGCCTGTTTCCTCCCCCGCCCGCCGGGGACTCGGGCCCCATGGTGCGAATCGGATACACGATGATGACCGAACAGGCCGGCCCTCGTGAACTGGTCGGCCATCTGGTGGGCGCCGAAGCCGCCGGCTTCGACTTCTCCGTGACCTCGGACCACTACTTTCCGTGGCTGCGCTCCCAGGGGCACTCGCCGTACGCGTGGAGCGTGCTCGGCGCCGCCGCCCAGGCCACGTCCCGCATCCCGCTGATGACGTACGTGACGTGTCCGAGCTTCCGCTACCACCCGGCGGTGGTGGCGCAGAAGGCGGCGACGATCCAGTTGCTGTCCGAGGGACGGTTCCGGCTCGGTCTGGGCTCCGGGGAGAACCTCAACGAGCACATCGTGGGCGGCGGTTGGCCGTCCGTGGACGTGCGGCACGAGATGCTCCAGGAAGCGGTCGAGATCATCCGCGCCCTGTTCGAGGGCGGGCACGTCAACCACCGCGGCGCGCACTTCGACGTCGAGTCGGCCCGGCTGTGGGACCTGCCCGACGAGCCGCCGCCCATCGGCATCGCCGTCTCCGGCGAGCAGTCCTGCAAGCTCGCCGGCCACCTCGGCGACCTGGTCATCGCCACCGAACCCAAGGCCGGGCTGCTGGAGGCGTTCGACCGGCACGGCGGCGAGGGCAAGCCCCGGGTCGGACAGCTGCCGGTGTGCTACGACCCCGACCGGGACACGGCCGTGAAGCGGGCGCACGCCCAGTTCCGCTGGTTCGGCAGCGGCTGGAAGGTCAACTCCGAACTGCCGCACCCGGACGCCTTCGAGGCGGCCACCCAGTTCGTGACCCCGGACGACGTGGCCTCCTCGATCCCGTGCGGCGACGACCCGGACGACTTCGTCGAGGCCGTACGCCCCTACGCCGACGCCGGGTTCACCGAGATCGCCCTGGTCCAGATCGGCGGCGAGTCGCAGGACGCCTTCCTGGACTGGTCGAAGTCCACGCTGCTGCCCGCGCTGCGCGAGGCGCTCGGCTGACCTCCCGCTCCCGCGCCGCTGCACGTCGCCGGCATCGGTCCCATCGGCCCGATCGGTCCGATCAGTCCGAGCGGGACGTGTAGCGGCGCCGCGTCCACAGCGGGAGGACGAACCAGCACAGCAGGTACCACAGGACGACGCCCGCGACCAGGTAGGGCACATAGCCGTCGTGGGTGGCCACGCGCAGGATCAGCAGCAGCGCCGCCGTCATCGTGGCCAGCAGCAGGATCAGGCCGACGAACGTCAGCCGGGACGCCCAGCGCACCGCCTGCGGCTTGACCCACCGCCCGGAGACCAGCCGGTGCAGCGAGACCGGGCCGATCAGCGCCCCGGTCGCGCAGGCTCCCAGCACGACCGTGACGATGTAGATGGCCTGTTCGGTGTCGTCCAGCCCGGCGTAGCGAGGCGTGAACACCACGGTGAGCAGGAAACCGAAGAGGATCTGGACGCCCGTCTGGGCGACGCGGACCTCCTGTATCAGCTCCCCCCACATCCGGTCCGCTCTCTCCTCCTCGGTCTCGTTGCGCCCTCTGCGCCGCTCCGAGCCGTCGTGGATGGCCGCCACCTGTTTCCTCCCGGGTCGAGTGAGCCGTGTTTCTCTCCCCGGCGGGTACCCCCGCGGCGGCGTTTCTCTCCGGGTCTCCCGGGTCCGCCCGGGCGGCTACCAGCGGGACTCGACCTGGTCCTTGACCCGCCGCTCATACAGGTCCCGGATCGCGGACAAGGTGGACTCGGGGAGGTCGGGCAGCCTGGCGGCGGCCGTGTTGGCGCGGGCCTGCTCGGGAGAGCGGGCGCCGGGGATCACGGTGGTGACGCCCGGCTGCTGGATGATCCAGCGCAGCGCCAGCTGGGCCGGGGTGTACCCCTCGGGGGCGAGGGCCGCGAACTCGGCGGCGGCCTCCACACCGGTGGCGTAGTCGACGCCGGAGAAGGTCTCGCCCTGGTCGAAGGACTCGCCGTGCCGGTTGTAGGTGCGGTGGTCGTTCTCGGGGAAGACGGTGTCCTTGGTGTACTTGCCGGACAGCAGGCCGGAGGCGAGCGGGACGCGGGCGATGATGCCGACGCCGGCCTCCCGGGCCGCCGGGAGCACCTCGTACAGGGGCTTCATGCGGAAGGGGTTGAGGATGATCTGCACGCTCGCCACGCCCGGGCGGGCGATCGCGGTGAGGGCCTCGGCGCAGGTCTCCACGCTGACCCCGTACTGGGCGACGCGCCCCTCCTCGACCAGCGTGTCGAGGGCGTCGAAGACCTCGTCGCTGGAGTAGACGGGGGTGGGCGGGCAGTGCAGCTGCACCAGGTCGATGCGGTCGACGCCGAGGTTGCGGCGGGAACGGTCGTTCCAGGCGCGGAAGTTGTCCAGGACGTAGTTCTCGGGGATCTGGTCGACGCGGCGGCCCATCTTGGTGGCGACCATGACATGCAGGTCGGGCCGGCCGCTGAGGAAGGCGGCGATGGTCTGCTCGCTGCGACCGTCGCCGTAGACGTCGGCGGTGTCGAAGAAGGTCACTCCCGACTCGGCCGCCGCCTCCAGAACCCTCAGGGCCTCCTTGTCGTCGACGTCTCCCCAGTCGGCGCCCAGCTGCCAGGTGCCCAGACCGACGACGGATGCGTGCTGACCAGATCTACCGAATTCGCGTTCGTCCATGGCGTCAGTCTGTCACCTGCGGCAGCCGTGCGCGGACCCGGCCGCTCCGCTCTTCCGCCGGTGTGGCGTTCACTCGCACGGGTGATGCCGTTCGACGGCCGGGGCCGCGCCGCCGACGGGCGCCTAGCGTGGGGCCGTGACCGATCGTTCAGTGAGCAACTTTCCGTCGGACGACTCCTCCTGGTCCCGCCGCGGCTTTCTGCGCACGGCGGCCGCCCTGACCGCCGTCCCCTGTCTGATCGCCGCGGACCTGGCCGCCGCCGCGGCGGAGCTGCCGGGCTTCCCGGCCGGTGTGGCCCTCTCCCGCACGGCGTACCGCAACTGGGACGGCGAGATCACCGTCACCGGGCTGTGGGCGTGCGCGCCCGACGGCCCGGACCAGGTGGTCGCCGTCGTCAACTGGGCGTGGCACAACGGCTGGACGGTACGGCCCCGGGGGGCCGCGCACGGCTGGGCGCCGCTGACGGTGTCCGAGGGCACGCCCCCGGACGCGCGGGTCCTGCTGCTCGACACCACCCCGCACCTGACCGGGCTGGCCCTGGAGTCGGCCGACACGGTGCGTGCCGGGACCGGTGTCACCCTGGAGGCCCTGCTCACCTTCCTGGAGGAGCACGGTCTCGGCGTCACCGCCAGTCCGGCGCCCGGCGTCCTCACGCTGGGCGGCGCGCTGGCCGTCGACGCGCACGGGACCGCCGTCCCCGCGCGGGGCGAGGAACGGCTGCCGGGGCACACCTACGGCTCCCTCAGCAACCTCGTCCTCTCCCTCACGGCCGTGGTGTGGGACGCCGCCCGCGGCGGCTACGCGCTGCGGACGTTCACCCGTGACGAGGCCGACTGCGCGGCCCTGCTCACCCATCTCGGGCGCTCGCTGGTCACCGAGGTGGTGCTGCGGGTGGGCGCGAACAGCCATCTGCGGTGCGTGAGCCGTACGGACATCCCGGCGAGCGAGTTGTTCGCGGCGCCCGGATCCGGTGGGCGGACCCTGGCGAGCTTCCTGGAGTCGGACGGACGCGTCGAGGCGATCTGGTTCGCGTTCACCGAGGTCCCGTGGTTCAAGGTGTGGTCGGTGGCGCCGACGAAGCCGCTGACCTCGCGACGGGTGACGGCGCCGTACAACTACCCCTTCTCGGACAACGTCCCGACGCCGGTGGCGGAGCTGGCCGGGCGGATCGTGGCGGACGCGGCCTGGTACCTGGCGCCGGTGCTGGGGGAGGCTCAGTTCGACGCGGCCGCGCTGGGGCTGGTGGCGACGCTGTCGGCGGACCTGTGGGGTCCCTCGAAGAACACGCTGCTGTACCTGCGGCCGACCACGCTGCGGGTGCACGCCAACGGGTACGCGGTGCTCACCGGCAGGGACCGGGTGCAGCACGTGGTGGCCGAGTTCGCCGCCTTCTACCGGGAGCGGCTCGACGCGTACGCCGCCCGGGGCCGCTTCCCCGTCAACGGCTCGGTGGAGATCCGGGTGACGGGCCTGGACGACCCGGCGGACGCCCGGTTCGCGGGCGCCCGCGTGCCGTCGCTCTCCGCGCTGCGCCCCGACCCGGACCACCCGGAGTGGGACACCGCGGTCTGGCTGGACGTCCTGACCCTGCCGGGCACGCCGCACACCGCGGCGTTCTTCCGCGAGCTGGAGCGGTTCCTGCTCGCGGCGTACGACGGCACGTACGCCCTCACCCGGGTCGAGTGGTCGAAGGGCTGGGGGTACACGGACGAGGCCGCCTGGAGCGACGAGGAGGTGCTGGGGGCGGTGGTGCCGGCGTCGTACGGCGGGGCCTGGCCCGAGGCCGCCGGGACGCTGGACCGGCTGGACCCGCACGGGGTGTTCCGGGCGCCGCTGCACGAGCGGCTCTTCCCCGGCCCGTGATCACTTGCGTGCGGTCAGCGCCCGGGCGTGCGTGGTGCGGGCGATCCTCGGGCCCAGCCAGCGCTTGAGGCGGCGCAGGGCCTCCAGCCGTCCGGCGGCCTGGTCGAGCCGGTAGTACAGCTGGGGCGGGACGTACGGCAGCAGGGGCGAGTGGCGCTGGCCGAGCAGGGCGAACATCTGCTCCGGGGGGAGGTCGATGTAGCGGGTGAGGTTCTCGTACCACTGGGCGCTGTGGCGGGCGGCGCTCTGCGGGGAGAGCAGCGCGGACCGGCGCCGCCGCTCGTAGGACGCCAGGGCCCGCGGGAGGTCGGTGTCCTCGCCCAGGGCGTCGGCCAGCGCGAAGGCGTCCTCCAGGGCGAGGGTGGTGCCGGCGCCGATGGAGTAGTGGGTGGTGTGGGCGGCGTCGCCGAGGAGGACGAGGTTGTCGCGGTGCCAGGTGCGGTTGGTGAGGGTGCGGAAGGTCAGCCACGGGCTGCTGCCGTCGGCTGGGGAACGGCCGATCAGGGGGTGGCCGTCGAGGATGTGCGCGAAGAGCTTCTCCAGGTGGGCCAGTCCATCGGCGTCGTTCGCCCGGTCCAGGCCGAGGCCGGTCCAGGTCTCGGGGGCGCACTCGACGACACAGGTGCTCCGCTCGGAGCTGAAGGGATAGCCGTAGCACCAGATCCAGCCGTGCTCGGTCTCGACGAAGGCGAACGTGAACGAGTCGAAGACCCGGGTGGTGCCGAGCCACACGTAGGGGTTGCGGCCCTCGGTCAGCTCGCTGCCGAAGTGCGCGGCGTGCCGGGTGCGCAGGGCGCTGTGGACGCCGTCGGCCGCCACGACGAGGTCGGCGTCGGGCAGGTCCTCGGCCGTGATCTCGTGCTCGAACTCCAGGTGCACGCCGAGGGATCGGGCGCGGTCGGCGAGGATCTCCAGCAGGCGGTGCCGGCCGATGCCGTGTCCCTGGTCGCCGGGCCGGCAGGTGTGGGTGTCCCGGATGTGGGCGACGCCCTGGTTCCAGCGGACGGAGCTCTCGTCGACGGCGCGCGCCGACTCGGGGTCACGGGCGTGGAGTTCGTCCAGCAGGGCCCGCCAGTAGGTGACGCCCCAACCGTAGGTCGAGCCCTCCGGGTTGCGCTCGTGGACGGTGATGTCGTGGGAGGGATCCTGCCGCTTGAGCAGGATCGAGAGATACAGGCCGGCGGGCCCGCCGCCGACGCAGGCGACCTTCACGCACACCCCCAGGAGTTACCAGCCGTGGTCATTTGACGACGCAGGGTAGCAGTCGTTGGGGGCCGCTCCGGGTGCGCCGCCTCCCGGATTCCGTCACTTTTCGCACGTGAGGCGCGCCACCGGCCGCGCGGGGGTGAGGCAAAGACCACCGAAAGGACCGCTCCCACGGAAAGGAATTGCCGCCTCCGGCATATGTCGGCCCCCGTCGACGGCAAGATCATCTTCGTTCAATATTACATGACATGTGATTGATTGTCCGGATCGCAGCCAACCCGTCGGAGCGGATTTCTCCGGCTCTCCCGGGGGCCGATAGGCATGCGGGGTCGTCCGTTCGAACGAATCCCAGGAGGTCCCGCATGCCGGAACTCAGCCGTCGCCGCGCGCTCACCGCCGCGGCCGCCCTGACCGCCACGGTCGGTGTCCAGACCGTCTCCGCCCCCGCCACCACCGCCGCCGGCGCGGCCGGCGGCCACGACCACGGCTCCCCCGCCTCCTTCGACGAGGTCTACAAGGGCCGCCGGATACAGGGCCGGCCGACGGCCGGAGGCGGTCACCACGGGGGCGGTCATCACGGCGCCGGCTACGCCGTGTTCGTCGACGGGGTCGAACTGCACCTGATGCGCAACGCCGACGGCACCTGGATCAGCGTCGTCAGCCACTACGACCCGGTCTCCTCGCCGCGCGCCGCCGCACGGGCCGCCGTAGACGAACTCCAGGGCGCGAAGCTGCTGCCTTTCCCCGCCAACTGACCGCCCGCACAGCACACTTGGAGCCACCGCACATGACCGTCCGCAAGAACCAGGCATCCCTGACCGCCGACGAGAAGCGGCGTTTCGTCGCCGCCCTCCTCGAACTCAAGCGCAGCGGCCGCTACGACACCTTCGTCACCACGCACAACGCCTTCATCCTCGGGGACACCGACAACGGCGAGCGCACCGGTCACCGTTCGCCCTCCTTCCTGCCGTGGCACCGCAGATTCCTGCTGGAGTTCGAGCGGGCGCTGCAGTCGGTGGACGCCTCCGTGGCGCTGCCGTACTGGGACTGGACGGTGGACCGGACGGCGCGGTCCTCGCTGTGGGCGCCGGACTTCCTCGGCGGCACCGGGCGCAGCCGGGACGGCCGGGTGACGGACGGCCCGTTCGCCGCGTCCGCCGGGAACTGGCCGATCAGTGTGCGGGTCGACGGGCGGACGTATCTGCGGCGCGCGCTGGGAGCGAGCGTCCGGCAACTGCCGACACCGGCCGAGGTCGAGTCGGTGCTGGCGATGGCCACGTACGACATGGCGCCCTGGAACAGCGCCTCGGACGGCTTCCGCAACCACCTGGAGGGCTGGCGGGGCGTGAACCTGCACAACCGGGTGCATGTCTGGGTCGGCGGTCAGATGGCCACCGGCGTCTCCCCCAACGATCCGGTGTTCTGGCTGCACCACGCCTATGTCGACAAGCTGTGGGCCCGGTGGCAGCGCCGGCATCCAGGAGCCGCCTACCTGCCGGCCTCGGGGACGCCGGACGTGGTCGACCTGAACGAGACCATGAAGCCCTGGAACGACACCTCGCCCGCCGACCTGCTCGACCACACCGCCCACTACACCTTCGACACCGACTGACCGCCCTTACGGTTCGCCCCGCAGGTCACGGGTACCCGGGCGGCACATACCGAAGAGAGCGAAGGAGGAGACGACCGTGACGCAGGTCGAGGAATCCATCGAGGTCGGTGTCCCCGTGCACACGGCCTACAACCAGTGGACGCAGTTCGAGACGTTCCCGGAGTTCATGAGCGGGGTCGAGCGGGTCGAGCAGCGCACCGACACACTCACCCACTGGGTCACGGACGTGAACGGCGTGCACCGCGAGTTCGACGCGGAGATCACCGAGCAGATCCCGGACGAGCGGGTCGCCTGGACGACGGTTTCCGGCGAGGCCCGGCAGGCCGGCGTGGTGACCTTCCACCGCCTCGACGACGACCACACCAAGGTGATGCTCCAGCTCGACTTCGAGCCGGAGGGCCTCGCGGAGACCGTCGCCGACAAGCTGGGGTTCGTGAAGCGGCAGACGAAGGGTGACCTCAAGCGCTTCAAGGAGTTCATCGAGGAGCGCGGTCACGAGACCGGCGGCTGGCGCGGCGTGGTCACCTGACCGACGCCGCCGCGGTCAGCCGGCGGCCGCCGTGCGGCACTCCGGGTGACCCCAGCCCTGATCGTTCTTGGTGATCGCCTCCCCGGCCGCGTACGAACGCCCGCACACGCAGCGGCCGGGGAACTTGGCCTTGATCGTGCGGGCCGGACCACCGCCGGACCGTCGGGGTGCCTTGGCCCCGGCGGTCCGGCGGCGCGTGTTCCCGGCCGGCGGGGTGCCGGGCGAGGGCGGCGGCTCGGGCGAGCCGAGGTCGCTGCCCGCGGGCTGCTGGACGCTCGCCGCCTGGCTCGCGGCCCGGTCGGCGAAGTCGTTGAGCGGGTCGCCGTCGACCTGGTGGGCGGGTACGTAGCGGAAGTCGACGTCACGGCCGTCGAGCAGCTCGTCGATACGGACGACCAGCTCCTGGTTGGCGACCGGCTTGCCCGCGGAGGTCTTCCAGCCGTTGCGCTTCCAGCCGGGCAGCCAGGTGGTGACGGCCTTCATGGCGTACTGCGAGTCCATGCGGACCTCGAGCGGCACGTCCGGGTCGGTGGCGGCCAACAGGCGTTCCAGCGCGGTGAGTTCGGCGACGTTGTTGGTGGCCCTGCCGAGCGGCCCCGCCTCCCAGCGGGCCGGGGCCGTACGGTCGTCGGAGATCACCCAGGCCCAGCCCGCCGGTCCCGGATTGCCCTTCGAGGCCCCGTCGCAGGCGGCCACCACACGTTCACGCATGCGCACGATCATGCCATGGGCACCCGACCCCGAGGATCGCGCTAGGGGACGTCCGTGGTCCGCGGCAGCTCGCCCTCGGTGGTGGTGACGTCGATCACCGAGAAGTTCGCGCCCTGCGGATCGGTGAGGGCGGCGAACCGGCCGAACGGGGTGCCCATCGGTCCGAACCGTAGCGTCCCGCCGAGCTTGGTGGCCTTGGCGACGGCGTCGTCGCAGTCGGGGACGGTGAAGTACACGTTGATGTAGGAGGGGACCTCGGGCGGGAAGTCGTCCGTCATGGTCATCCGGCCCAGCAGGGGTCGCTCGCCCAGGTCGTAGAGGCGGAAGTCCATCGCCTCGTCCTCCATCTGCTTCTGCCGGTAGCCGAAGACGCCGACGAAGAACGCGTCGGCCTTCTCGGGCTCGCGGGTGAAGACCTCGGCCCAGGCGTAGGCGCCGGGGGTGCCCATCGTCTGGAAACCCTCGTGGGTGCCCGCCTGCCACACACCGAACACGGCGCCGCTGGGTTCCCGGGCCAGGCACATGGTGCCGAACTCACCGACCTCCATCGGCCCCATCAGCACCTCACCGCCGTTCTCGCGGATCTTCGTGGCCGTGGCGGTGGCGTCCTCGGAGGCGAAGTACAGACACCACTGGGACGGGCCCTCCTGCCCGGGCATCGGCGGGACGACGGCGGCGACCGCGGTGCCACCCGCGTAGGCCTCGGTGTAGTTGCCGTACTCCGACGACGCCTCGCCGAAGGTCCAGCCGAGGACGTCGCCGTAGAAGCTCTTGGCCCCTTCGACGTCGCCGAACATCGCGTCGGCCCAGCAGGGGGCTCCCTCAGGTTGCACGGCCATGACGGCGGCCCTTCCGGTGAGAGGAATCGTCCGGTTCCTCACGCTAGTCATCCACTCGCCGCCCCGCGCGTCGAACGGGCCGGGTCCGGCCCGCGGGCGCCCGGGTCCGCCGTGTCGCGCGACGTGAATTTCGTTGGACGCGCGGCGTGTTGGTCCCATCGAATGACCCCCATGTGTGCCATGAGGATGCGTGCGGACGAGATCGACATCGACGCGGCGCTGGTGCGACGGCTGGTGGCGGCGCGGTTCCCCCGCTGGGCGTCGCTGCCGGTGCAGCGACTGGCGTCCTCCGGGACCGAGAACGCGATGTTCCGGCTCGGGGACGACAAGGTCGTGCGGATGCCCCGGCATCCCGGTGCCGTGGAGAGCGTGGCGCACGAGCAGCGGTGGCTGGCCCTGCTGGGGCCGCGTCTGGCCGTCCCGGTACCGGTGCCGCTGGAGCACGGCGAGCCGGGCGAGGGGTTCCCCTGGCCGTGGTCGGTCTACCGGTGGCTGGACGGCCGCAACCCGGTGGCCGGCGCCATGGAGGACCCGCGGGCGCTGGCGGCGGACCTGGGGGCGTTCGTCGCCGGGCTGCGCGGCCTCGACGCGCGCGACGGGCCGCCGAACGGCCGGGGTGTACCGCTGACGGAACGGGATGCGGACACGCGTTCGGCGATCGGCCGGCTGGAGGGGCGGATCGACACCGGCGCGGTCACCGCCCTGTGGGAGGAGGCGCTGCGGGTTCCGGCCCGCACGGGGCCGCCCGTCTGGGCGCACGGCGATCTCTCGCCCGGAAACGTGCTCGTGGAGGGCGGCCGGCTCACGGCGGTGATCGACTTCGGTGGTGTGGGGGTGGGCGACCCGGCCGTCGACCTGATCGTGGCGTGGAACCTGCTGCCCGCGTCGGCCCGCGCCACCTTCCGGGATGCGGTGGGCGCGGGCGACGCCGAGTGGGCGCGCGGCCGGGGCTGGGCGCTGTCGATCTCCCTGATCCAGTTGCCGTTCTACTGGGAGACCAATCCGCCGCTGGCGGAGAACTCCCGGCATGTGATCAAGGAGATCCTGGCCGAGACGGGGTGAGCCGCGCCGCAGGCGCCTACGCGCCGTCGTAGGCCTTGCGCAGGGCGGCGAGGTCGAGCTTGCCCATGGAGAGCATGGCCTTGGTGGCGCGGGCGGCCTTCTCCTGGTCGGGGTCGGCGATCATCTCGATCAGTGCGGTGGGCACGACCTGCCAGGACACGCCGAACCTGTCCTTGAGCCAGCCGCACGAGCCGGGGGCGCCGCCGCCCTCGGTGAGCCTGGTCCAGTAGTAGTCGATCTCCTCCTGGTCGGCGCAGTCGATCTGGAAGGAGATCGCCTCGTTGAAGGTGAACGCCGGACCGCCGTTGAGCGCGACGAACCTCTGGCCGTTGGCCGTGAAGTCCACGGTGACGACGGTCCCGGCGGGGCCCGGCCCGGCCTCGGTGTACCGCAGAACGCCGCCGACGCTGGAGTTCTTGAAGACCGACACGTAGAACTGGGCGGCTTCCTCGGCCTGGCCGTCGAACCAGAGGTAGGTGGTGAATCCGTCGGTGGTCATGGGTTCCTCCTGGAGGGTGGAGCGCGGTCATCAGTGTCGACCGGCCGGGGCCCCGAAACTCATCGCTCGCACCGCGGATTGCTCCGAATGGCCGCGCGGGCGCGCCGAACTAGCATCCGGTCCATGACGTCATCCACCGCCGGCCACGGCATCCGGCCCTTCCGCCTCGACGTGCCCCAGAGCGATCTCGACGACCTCCACGACCGTCTCGACCGGACCCGCTGGCCCGCGGGATCCTCGCCCACCGGCTGGGCATACGGGGTGCCCACGGACTACCTGCGGGAGCTGGTGCGCCACTGGCGGCACGACTACGACTGGCGGGCGGCGGAGGCCCGGCTGAACGCGTGGCCGCAGTTCAAGACCACGATCGACGGGGCGAACGTCCACTTCGCGCACATCCGCTCCCCCGAGCCGGACGCCACCGCGCTGGTGATCACCCACGGCTGGCCGGGGTCGATCGTCGAGTTCCTGGACGTGGTGGGCCCGTTGGCGGATCCGGCGGCGCACGGCGGGGATCCGGCCGACGCCTTCCACGTCGTCGTGCCGAGCGTTCCGGGGTTCGGGCTGTCCGGGCCGGTCACGGGCGGCGGCTGGGAGGCGGGCCGGGTCGCGGACGCGTGGGCCGAGCTGATGTCGCGGCTCGGGTACGAGCGGTTCGGGGCGCAGGGCGGCGACTGGGGCGCGGCGATCTCCCGGGAGCTGGGGCGCGCCCACCCGGACCGGGTGATCGGCGTCCACCTCAACCTGCTGCCGGGCGCGCAGGCCACCCGGGAGCCCACCACGGAGGAACTGGACGCGCTGAGCCCCGAGGAGCGGGAGCGGACGCTGGCCTCCTGGCGCCGGTGGGCCACGTACTCGACGGAGGGCATCGGCTACTACTACCAGCAGGCCACCCGGCCGCAGACCCTGGCGTACGGGCTGAGCGACTCGCCGGTCGGTCAACTAGCCTGGATCGTGGAGAAGTTCCGCGAGTGGACGGACTGCGAGGAGCTGCCGGAGGAGGCCGTCGACCGGGACCTGCTGCTGACCAACGTGATGCTGTACTGGCTGACGGGGACGGCCGGTTCGTCCGCGCGGATCTACTACGAGCGGCAGCACACCACCACCGGCCGGGTCGCCGCGCCGCAGGAGCCGTCGAGCGCGCCGACGGCCCTCGCGCTGTTCCCGGCGGAGCCTCAGATCCCGCTGCGGCGCAAGGCCGAGCGCACGGAGAACCTGGTGCGGTGGACGTCGTTCGACCGCGGCGGGCACTTCCCCGCGATGGAGGAGCCGGACCTGCTGGTGGGTGACGTGCGGGCGTTCTTCCGGCAACTGCGCGAGCAGGGGGCCTGACCGCTCTGCTCTCGGCGAATCTGCCGAGGGCAGGGAAAACCGCCGCGGGGCCGGCTGCGGGCCGATGGTGGGGACGAGCGCGATCGCACGCGCCACGTCCGAAAAGGAGTGTCCATGACCCCACTGACCGCCGGTCCCGCGCCGGCCCGGCTGCCCCGGGCCGAGGAGGGCGACACCCCCGCCTCCCGCTTCGACGACCAGCTCGCCGCCCAACTCCTCGGCCAGCGCATCGTGTTGCTCGGCACCCAGGTCGACGAGGTGTCCGCCAACCGGGTCTGCGCGCAGCTGCTGATCCTGTCGGCGGAGGACCCGCGCACCGACATCAGCCTGTACGTCAACAGCCCGGGCGGGTCGGTCCACGCGGGCCTCGCCATCTACGACACCATGCGGCTCATCCCCAACGACGTCTCGACGCTCGTCATGGGATTCGCGGCCAGCATGGGCCAGTTCCTGCTGAGCGTCGGCGCGCCGGGCAAGCGGTACGCGCTGCCGAACGCGCGGATCATGATGCACCAGCCGTCGGCCGGGATCGGCGGCACCACCGCGGACATCGAGATCCAGGCGGAGAACCTGGAGTTCACCAAGCGGACCATCGAGCGGATCACCGCCGAGCACACCGGACAGAGCGTGGAGACCATCTCCCGCGACGGCGACCGCGACCGCTGGTTCACCGCCGAGGAGGCCAAGGAGTACGGCATGGTCGACCAGGTCGTCCGGTCGCTGGCCGACGTCCGGCCGGCCGCCTCGAAGCGACGGATGGGGTTGTGACATGGGGACCTACACGATTCCGAACGTCGTCGAGCGCACCCCGCAGGGCGAGCGGTCCTACGACGTGTACAGCCGGCTGCTGGCCGAGCGGATCATCTTCCTCGGCACCGAGATCGACGACGGCGTCGCCAATGTGGTCATCGCGCAGCTGCTCCATCTGGAGTCGGCGGCTCCGGAGAGCGAGATCGCGCTGTACATCAACTCGCCCGGCGGCTCGTTCACTTCGCTGATGGCGATCTACGACACGATGACGTTCGTGCAGGCGCCGATCTCGACGTTCTGCGTGGGGCAGGCCGCCTCGACGGCGGCCGTGCTGCTGGCGGGCGGCGATCCCGGGCGGCGGTTCGTGCTGGAGCACGCGCGCGTGCTGCTCGGGCAGCCGGCCAGCGGCGGCCGGCAGGGCACGGTCTCCGATCTGGCGTTGCAGGCCAAGGAGATGGTGCGCATCCGCGCCCAGGTCGAGGAGGTCCTGGCCCGGCACACCCACCACGAGCCGGCGACGCTGCGCGCGGACATGGACCGCGACAAGGTGTTCACGGCCCGGGAGGCGGTGGCCTACGGCCTCGCCGACGAGGTGCTCAGCCGGCGTCCCACGCGGGTGTGAGACGCCGGCCCGCGCCCCGTGTCAGGCGGCCAGGCAGAGCCCGTCGTACGACGAACCGGTTGTCGAGGCACGGCTGCTGACGGGGTGTCGGCCGGTGAGCCGGACCAGTTCGCCCTGGGCCCGGCCGAGCAGGTCGCCGAGGGTCAGGCCGAGGGCGTGGGCGGCGGCCGCGAGGACCTCCGAGGAGGCCTCCTTGCGGCCGCGCTCCACCTCCGACAGGTAGGGCATGGAGATACGGGCGGCGTCGGCGACGTCCTTCAACGTGCGCTCCTGCGCCTGGCGTTCGCGGCGCAGGACGTCGCCCACCAGGTCACGCCAGAGCGGCTCCCTCGGGGCGGGCGGCCGGTCGGCGGGGCGGACGGGTCCCGGGCGCTCGGCCGAGGGGCGCAGCGGGATCACGCGGGCGTGGTTCGGCGCTTGGTTGCTCACCCTCCCAGCCTAGGAGCGCGGGCCGGCACGGGAAGGGCGCGGCATTCCGCCCTCAGGGGAATCCGGCCCGGGTCAGGAGCCCGGCGGGCGGACGGCTGCCGCGGGTGAGCCCTACCGACCGATCCGTCCGTCGACACGTTCGCGCGGGAAGTCGGCGTGGCCGTTGCGCCGGGCGTACTCCTCGATCACGCGTACGACCGCCGCGGCGTCCAGGCCGGCGCACCGAGGGAGGCATGGGCCGGCGAAGTCGGGGTAGTCGGCCGGGTGAGCGGGCACGCGCGCGTCCGGTCCGCTCACGGAACGAGACCGCAGGACGTCGAACCGTGACTTTCGTGGGAGAGGTAATGCACACCGCCGTGATCGGGTCGGAGGCACAGGTCGTCGAGGACACCGCCGGGACCAGCACGGGTGGCGGACCGCTGCCGGGAGTCGAGGACCCGAGGAGCGTGGCCCCGCGCGACGCGCGGGAGCTGTCCCGTCAGTTCTTCCAGCGGCTGGCGGAGCTCGAGGAGGGCACGCACGAGTACCAGTACGCGCGCAATACGCTGATCGAGATGAACATGTCGCTCGTGCGGTTCGCGGCCGGCCGGTTCCGGGGCCGCGGCGACGACATGGAGGACATCGTCCAGACCGGCATGATCGGCCTGATCAAGGCCATCGACCGGTTCGAGATCTCGCGGGAGGTGGAGTTCACCTCCTTCGCGCTGCCGTACATCGTCGGCGAGATCAAGCGGTTCTTCCGGGACACGACGTGGGCGGTGCACGTGCCGCGGCGGCTTCAGGAGCTGCGGGTCGAGCTGGCCAAGGCGCGCGACGAGCTCGCCAGCCGGCTGGACCGGGAGCCGACGGTCGCGGAGCTGGCCACCCTGATGAACCTCTCCGAGAACGAGGTCGTCGAGGCGCAGATCGCCTCCAACGGCTACAACTCCTCCTCGCTGGACGCCGCGCTCACCGGCGACGGGCCGGAGAGCGGCGAGGCGGTGCTGGCGGACTTCATCGGCGTGGAGGAGGACGGGCTGCGGCTCGTGGAGGACTTCCAGTCACTCGCCCCGCTCATGGCCGAGCTCAGTGAACGCGACCGGCAGATCCTTCATCTGCGGTTCGTGGAGGAGGCGACGCAGGCGGAGATCGGCGAGCGGCTCGGCTGCTCCCAGATGCACGTGTCGCGGCTCATCAAGCGCATCATCACCCGGCTGCGCAAGGGAATGCTGGGGGAACTCGGCTGCGCCTGAGACAGGACGCCGTGGGGCGCTCCGCTCCACGGCTCACCTGTGCGCTGGCCCGTCTTCGAAGCCGAGCACCGCGCGGACCCGCTTGCCGACCGGGACGCGCTCCGCGGTGACCTCCGTCGCGAGCGCGTGCACGATCTCCAGACCGTGCCGGCCGATGCGCTGCGGGTCCTTCGGGAACCGCAGGGGCAGCGCGTCGCTGCTGTCGTAGACGGAGACGGTCACCGAGGCGTCGGTGCCCTCCAGTTCCAGGATGTACGGGCCGTTGCTGTGCCGGTCGGCGTTGGTGACGAGTTCGCTGACGACCAGCATCACCGCTCCGCTCACCCGGTCGTCGACGGTGGCGCACCACTCAGTCCTGAGCTGCTCGACGAAGTGCGCGGCGAAGGCGCGCGCCTCGGCGATGGAGCCGGGTTCACCGGTGTAGTGCGCCGCTCGCCTGAGCGGTTCCACGGGTACGTCGAAACCGGTCGGTATCACTGCCCCGTCCAGGTGCTCGGTCATGCGTTTCTCTCTCGGAGGCCGGACTGGCCGGACGCTGCTGCACCAGTGCTCGTACCCCGTGCCGGGCCGGGCAGTCCCCCGCCTTCGCGGGCCCGGCCGCGCCTGCCGCGAGCGGGCGCGGACGGACGTCCCGGCGGGCGGGCCGACCGGACGCTGCTTAGCGTGGGCAGGGTGATTCCGCACACCCCCTCCGGCCCTGCGGCGGCCCGTCACGGCTGGGTGCGGGCGGTCGCCACGGCACTGGCCGCGCTGATCGCCATGGGCGTGACCGCGGCGCTCGGGTTGTGGGGGGCGGGCGCCGCGGACCTGCCCGACGGCGCGTTCCCCCGGGTGGTCGCGGCGACGGTCGTCACGGCCGTCGGGGGCCGCGTCGAACTGTCGGGCGACGCCGGCGGGCTCGCCGGGACACGGGCGGGGATGACCGTGATCCCGCTGTCCGTGACGCTCGTCGGCGCCCTGGTGACCGCCGCCGGGTTCCTGCGGCCGCTGCGCCACCGGGCTGTCGCCGGCGGGCCGGAGCTGGCGGGCTGGGCGGCCCGGATCGCCGTGGTGTGGCTGGCGGCCCTGCTGGGTCTGTCCCTGGCCGCGCGCCAGACCTTCACGCTCTCCCTCGGCGACGACACGCTGGACGACCTGGGTGATCTGTTCGGGGTGCGTCCGCAGGTCGGTTTCACCACGGACGTGCCGCCGACGCTGCTGGTGGGCCTGGTGTGGCTGGCCGGGGTGCTGGCGCTGGCGCTGCTGGTCGCGCGCGGGGCGCCGCTTCCGCCGCGTCTGCTGCGCTTCCAGGAGTCGGTGCGGCCGGCCGCGTACGCGATGGTCGTGCTGCTCCTCGTCTGCGTCGCCCTGGGCGTGCTGATCGGCCTCGGGGTGGCGGTGACGCGGGGCCGTGCCGCCGAGACCCTCGCGGTGGTGCTGCTGGGCTTGCCCAACCTGGTGTGGCTCGCGTTCACGATCGGGCTGGGCGCGCGGTGGGAGGGCCGGGTCGAGGGCCCGTTCGGGCTGCCGATGCCGCACGTCCTGGACGAGGTGCTGCGCGGTCCGGACACCGCCACGCTGAGCCTGGGCACGCTCGCCGAGCACGACGGCCGGGTGTGGTGGCTGCTGGTGGCGGACGCGGGGATGCTGCTGGCGGCGGCGTTCGTGATGGCCGTCCGCTCACCGGCCGGGACACCCGCCTGGCGGCACGCGGTGCGCATGGCGGTGGCGCTGGTCCTCACCGTGCTGATGATCTGCCTGGTCGGCCGGATCTCCGCGCGATACGGCCTGTCCGTGCTGGGCGTCGGCGACCTGGGCGGCCTCGGCCTGTCCGGAGAGCTGTTCCTGCGCCCCGTGCTGTGGACGTCCCTGGGGTTTGCGGCACTGTGGGGCCTGGCCACCGGCTTCCTGGGCGGTCTGATGGCGCACGGCGGGGCGGGGCACGGGCGGGTGCCCTGAGCGGTCCCGCGCCGACGGTGCGCTACCCGCGGATCACGGTGGGTTCCTGGCGGCGCAGCAGGCGGGTGACGGCGTGTCCGAAGGCGGCCGAGAGGACGAGGAGCATCGACACGTCGAGCAGCCAGACGGCGGTCGTGTGGGCGAAGAGGGGATCGCCGGTGATGTCGCCGGGCACCAGACGGGACAGGTCGAGGGTGGCGGCCATCGCGCCGAGCGCCCAGCGGGCGGGCACGAGCCAGGCGAGCTGCTCCAGGCCGGGCACGCCGTCCAGCGGCAGCAGCGCGCCGCAGAACACCACCTGGACGATGGCGAGCAGCACCAGCAGCGGCATCGTCACCTCCTCCTTGCGCACCAGCGCGGAGACGACGAGGCCGAGCATCATCGCCGTGAAGGCCAGCAGGGCGACGGCGACGGTGATCTCGGCCAGCGGCGGCAGCAGCACGCCCCGGCCGTCGGGCGCGTTCAGGTCGACGCCGAGCAGGGCGACGAGGGTCAGCACGACCGCCTGGACGACGGTCACCGTGCCGAGGACGACGACCTTCGACAGCAGGTACGCCGATCTGGACAGGCCGACGGCCCGCTCCCGCCGGTAGATCACCCGTTCCTTGACGAGTTCCCGCACGGCGTTGGCCGCCCCGGTGAGGACGCCGCCGACGCACAGGATCAGCAGCGCGTTCATCGCGGTGTCCCGGGTCAGCTCGCGGCCGGCGAGGGCGCGGGCCATGGCGCCCATCACGAACGGCAGGGCGATCATGACGGCGAGGAAGGCGCGGTCGGCGCTCAGCGCCGCGGTGTAGCGGCGGACCAGGGTGCCGAGCTGGGCAGCGCGGCTACGGGGCCGGGCCGGCGGCAGCATGATCACCGGGCCCGCGCGGGGCAGCGGCGGCTGGGTCCCGGCCTCGACGACGTACCGGCGGTGGAACGGCGAGCCGGCGTACTCCGCCGCCCAGTCCCGGTGCCGGTCGTGTTCGAACGCCTCGAAGGCCTCCGGCCACTGCCGGAACCCGAAGAAGGCGAGGGCGTCGCCGGGCGGCCCGTAGTAGGCGACCCGGCCGCCGGGCGCGAGGACGAGGAGGCGGTCGCAGACGTCCAGGCTGAGGACGCTGTGGGTGACGACCACCACGGTGCGGCCGTCGTCGGCGAGACCGCGCAGCATGTGCATCACCGAGCGGTCCATGCCGGGGTCCAGGCCGGAGGTCGGCTCGTCGAGGAAGAGCAGCGAGGGTTTGGTCAGCAGCTCCATGGCGACGCTGACGCGTTTGCGCTGGCCGCCGGAGAGGCGGTGCACGGGCTGGTCGGCGCGCTGGTGCAGGCCCAGCTCGCGGACGACCTCCTCGACGCGCTCGCGGCGTTCCGCCTTCGCGGTGTCCTGCGGGAAGCGCAGTTCGGCGGCGTAGCCGAGGGCTCCGCGCACGGTGAGCTGGGTGTGCAGGATGTCGTCCTGCGGGACCAGTCCGATGCGCTGGCGCAGTTCGGCGTAGTCGCGGTAGAGGTCGCGGCCGTCGTAGACGACGGTGCCGTGGTCGGCGGGGCGCTGGCCGGTGAGGGCGTTCAGCAGGGTGGACTTGCCGGAGCCGCTGGGCCCGACGACCGCGAGCAGGCACTTCTCCCCCACCGGGAAGGACACGTGGTCGAGGAGCACTTTGCGGCCGTGGTCGACGGCGACCGTGAGGCCCTGCACGTCGAGGGAGACCTCGCCGGTGTCGACGTACTCCTGGAGCTGGTCGCCGACCAGGCAGAACGCCGAGTGGCCGATGCCGACGACGTCACCGGGGCGGAGGGGGGCGACGGTCACGGGCAGGCCGTTGAGGTAGGTGCCGTTGTGGCTGGCGAGGTCGGCGATCTCGTAGCCGCCGGGCAGGGCGCGCAGCTCGGCGTGCCGGCGGGAGACGACCAGATCGTCGAGGACGAGGTCGTTGTCGGGGGCGCGGCCGATGCGGACGGTGCGGGTGGGCAGCGGGTGGACGGTGGTCGGTCGCCGGAACGTCGCGGTCAGAGCCGGGCTCGCCACCGTGGACGGCTGTCGCCGGGCGGGCGGCGGGCGGGCGGTGAGGACGGCGCGGGGCCCGTCGTCGGGGCTGCCGAAGCGGATGACGGTGCCGGGGCCGACGCCCCACTCGTGGACGCGGTGGCCGTCGGCGTAGGTGCCGTTGGTGCTGTGCCTGTCCGCCAGCGTCCAGTGGTCCCCGTCGGGCCGCAGCACCGCGTGGTGCCAGGAGACGCGGGGGTCGTCGAGGACGATGTCGCCGAGCGGGTCCCGGCCGACGTGGTAGGCGTGGCGCGGGATCATCACCGTGGAACCCGTCTCGGTCTCCAGCACGAGTTCGGGCGCAGTCGAGGCGACCGGCCGCTCCGCCATGACGGAATTCTATAGATTCGCACCCCTGTACGCCCGCGTGCGGGGCCGCGGGTCCGGTCAGCCGACGGGCAGGACGAGTGCCGGGATGGTCCGCTGCATGCGCAGGGCGTCGACGGACTCGGCGAGCAGTTCGTACTCGGTGGTTTCGTCGCTGGCGGCGATCCGCACCAGACGTCCCGCGGCCAGTTCGTCCGCGACCAGTTCCTGCTGGTCCATGTCGGCGCACCAGGACCGCAGCACCCCGGGCACGTCCGGCACGGTGTCGGCGACCGGGACCAGGGCGTTCGGCGGGAAGTGCGGGCCGTCGGGCCGTGGGTCGAGCCGCTCGGCGATCCAGGAGGCCCGGTCCCGCAGCCACCACAGGGCGAGGGCCAGCGTCGGGGCCCGGTAGGTGCCCAGCGGTACGCCGATGCGCCGTCCGTCGCAGACCCCGTATGCGGTGACATGGCACAGGAATTCGTCGTGCACGCGCTTCTCCCCCGTCGCTCGCTGCCGGTGCGGCCTCGCTTTCCGTGCGGCTCCTGTGGGGGGAACTGCCCCCTGTCGTTCGAGTATGTTGACTACTGAAACAGTGTCACCACGACTTTTTGGCCAGTCTCCTGGCATATTCGGCGCCACTCTTGGCCGAAAGTCAGCGACCCCTCTTCGCCCGGAATGTCCCCGCCGGGGAAGGCCGGGGTCGGGCCCGGCGATGAATTCCGCGGTGCGCGGCGGTCCATCCTGGGAAGAGCGGAAGACCGCCGCGAGCGGAGGACACCATGACCACGCCGCAGAGAGTGGAAGCGGAATTCACCGCGGTGCTGCGCAAGAGCCCGGAGAAGGGTGGCTGGACCTATGTCGTCTGGCCGGAGTCCGTCGACTTCTTCGGCACCCGCGGACTGGTCAAGGTCCGCGGGACGATCGACGGACATCCGTTCAGCAGCTCGTTCATGGCCCTCGGGGACGGCACCCACAAGCTCCCGGTCAAGGCCGAGGTGCGCGGGGCCGTCGGGAAGGAGGAGGGCGACGTCGTCACCGTCCGGCTGACGGAGCGGCTCAGCCGTTGATCACCGCGTCGATCCGGGCCAGCTCGTCCGCGTCGAAGTCCAGGTTGTCCAGGGCGCCGACGCTGTCCTCGATCTGCCGGGCGCTGCTCGCGCCGACCAGGGCGGAGGTCACGCGCCCGCCGCGCAGCACCCAGGCCAGAGCGAGCTGGGCCAGGGACTGACCACGGGACTTGGCGATCTCGTCGAGGGCGCGCAGCCTGGCCACCAGGTCCTCGGTGAGGGCGTCGGAGTTCAGGAAGGGGCTGTCGCTCGCGGCGCGCGAGTCCTCGGGGATGCCGTCAAGGTAGCGGGAGGTGAGCAGCCCCTGCTCCAGCGGGGAGAAGACGATGGAACCGACCTGAAGCTCGTCGAGTGTGTCGAGCAGGCCCTCGCTCTCGGGGCGGCGGTCGAGCATCGAGTAGCGCGGCTGGTGGATGAGGAGCGGGGTGCCCAGCTCGCCGAGGATGCGGGCGGCCTCACGGGTCTGCTCGGCCGAGTAGTTCGAGACGCCGACGTACAGCGCCTTGCCCTGCTGCACCGCGGAGTGCAGGGCGCCCATCGTCTCCTCCAGGGGCGTCTCGGGGTCCGGGCGGTGCGAGTAGAAGATGTCGACGTAGTCCAGGCCCATGCGCTTCAGGCTCTGGTCCAGCGAGGACAGCACGTACTTGCGCGAGCCCCACTCCCCGTACGGGCCGGGCCACATCAGGTAGCCGGCCTTGGTGGAGATGACCAGCTCGTCGCGGTACGGCGCGAAGTCCGCCTTCAGGAACCCGCCCAGCGCGGACTCGGCGGCGCCGGGCGGCGGGCCGTAGTTGTTGGCCAGGTCGAAGTGGGTGACGCCGAGGTCGAAGGCGCGGCGCAGGATGGCACGCTGGGTCTCGACCGGGCGGTCCGGGCCGAAGTTGTGCCACAGTCCGAGCGAGAGCGCGGGGAGCTTCAGGCCGCTGCGCCCGGTGCGCCGGTAGGGCATGGCCGAGTAGCGGTCGGGGTGTGCGGTGTACAACGCGACTCCATGAAGGGTTGGCACGGAAGATCGGTTCATCGGAACCGCATCCCACTCTGGCCCCACCTGCGGGTAGTGGTCCAACAGAAGAATCCGATGGAATTCAGCGGATAGGCTTCTCAATCATGGAACTGCGCCACCTCCAGCACTTCGTCGCGGTCGCCGAGGACCAGCACTTCACCCGGGCCGCCGAACGCCTGATGGTCTCGCAGTCGGGCCTGTCGGCGTCGATCCGGGCCCTGGAGCGGGAGCTGCGGGCCCCGCTGTTCGTGCGGACCACCCGCCGGGTGACGCTCACCGAGGCGGGCCGGGCACTGCTGGCGGAGGCGGAGCGGATCCTCGCGCAGGTGCGGGCGGCGCACGAGGCGGTGGCCGCCGTGCAGGGCGTGGTCCGGGGCACGCTGACGGTGGGCACCGAGCAGTGCATCGCCGGGGTGCATGTGGCGGGGCTGCTGGCCGCGTTCCGGCGGCGGCATCCGGATGTGGAGATCCGGCTGCGCCAGTCCGGCTCGGGCGCGCTCGCCGAGGAGGTGGCGGCCGGCCGGCTCGACCTCGCCTTCGCCTATCGCACGCAGGCCGACGACGACCAGCTGCGCTCGGCCCCGCTGGCCGGTGAGCCGATGTACGTGCTGTGCCATCCCGACCACCGGCTGTCCGGGTCGGCGGCGCTGACCCCGGCCGACGTCGCCTGCGAGGTGTTCGTGGACTTCCACCCGGACTGGGGTCCGCGCCCGGCCACCGACGCCGCCTTCGCCGCCGCTGGTGTCCGCCGTACGGTCGCCCTGGAGGTCAACGACGTGCACACCCTGCTGGACCTGGTGGACGAGAACCTCGGGATCGCCGTCGTACCGCGTCACTTCCGGCACAAGCGGGAGGCGCTGTGCGCGCTGCCGCTCAAGGGCACCGGCGAGGTGGTGTACGAGACGGTCGCCCTGCTGCCGCCGGAGCGGGCGACCAGTCCGGCGGCGCGGGCGCTGATGGCGCTGCTGGAATCGGGGGGCGGCTGAGCGGCGGGTGCGCGATGGTGGACCTATGCACGCCAAGGACATCCTCATCGACGGCTACGGCCGTATCCGGGAAGAGGTCCACGCCGCCGTGGAGGGCCTGGACGCCGACGACCTCAACGCCCGCCCGACCGCCGAGACCAACTCCGTCGCCTGGCTGGTCTGGCATCTCACCCGGGTCCAGGACGACCATGTGGCGGACGCCTTCGGGCTCGACCAGGTGTGGCTGTCGCAGGACTGGGCGAAACGGTTCGACCTGGACCTGCCGCGGCACGACACCGGCTACGGGCACAGCGCCGCGAAGGTCGCGAAGGTGCGGGTCGCCGAGGGCGGCCTGCTGACCGGCTACTACGACGCCGTGCACGCCCGGACCTTGACGGCGCTGCGCGGTGTGACGGCGGCGGACCTGGAGCGCGTCGTGGACGAGCGCTGGGATCCGCCGGTCACTCTGGGCGTACGGCTGGTCAGCGTCCTGTCCGACGATCTCCAGCACGTCGGACAGGCCGCCTATGTGCGCGGGCTGCTTCAGAGCGCGGCCGCGTAACCCGGCAGGACGACGTCCTCGATGAGGGCGTTGCGCTCGTCGAACGGGATGAAGGCGCTCTTGAGCGCGTTCACGGTGACGGTGCGCAGGTCCTCGACGGTCCAGCCGGCCTCCTCCACCAGCAGGGACATCTCACGGGTCATCGTCGTGCCGGAGACCAGACGGTTGTCGGTGTTGAGGGTGACCCGGAAGCCGAGGTCCTTCAGCGCGGTGATCGGGTGCTCGGCGATGGAGGTCGCGGCGCCGGTCTGGAGGTTGGAGGTGGGGCACATCTCCAGCGCGACACGGCGGTCGCGCACCCACCCGGCCAGGCGGCCGAGCTTGCCGTCGACGATGTCGTCGGTGATGCGCACGCCGTGGCCGATGCGCTGGGCGCCGCACACCTGGAGCGCCTGGTGGATGCTGGGCAGGCCGTGGGCCTCGCCGGCGTGGATGGTGAACGGCACGTTCTCGCGGCGCAGGTGCGCGAAGGCGTCGAGGTGGTCGGCGGGCGGGAAGCCGTCCTCGGCGCCGGCGATGTCGAAGCCGACCACGCCCGCGTCCCGGAAGGCGACCGCCAGGTCGGCGGTGGCCCGGGTGCGGTCGAACATGCGCATGCCGCACAGCAGGGTGCCTACACGGACGGGCGTACCGGCCGCGGCCGCCTTCGCCATGCCGGCCGCGAGGCCCTCCTGGACGGTCTCCACGACCTCGGCGAGAGTCAGCCCGCCGTTCAGCATCAGCTCGGGGGCATAGCGGACCTCGCCGTAGACGACGCCGTCGGCGGCCAGGTCGAGGACGTACTCCTCGGCGGTGCGCAGCAGGCCCTCACGGGTCTGCATCACGGCGAGGGTGTGCTCGAAGGTGGCTATGTAACGGACCAGGTCGCCGGAGTTGGCGGCCTCGAAGTACCAGGCGGCCAGTTCGTCCGGATCGGTGGTCGGCAGGGTGTGTCCGACGGCCTCCGCGAGCTCGACGACGGTGGCGGGGCGCAGGCCGCCGTCCAGGTGGTCGTGGAGCACGGCCTTGGGGAGGCGGCGGAGGGTGTCGATGCGGGGCGCGGTCATGGCGTGGTTCCTCGGCAGGGGTGGTTCGGTGGATCAGGCGGTGGCGGGCTGGAGCAGGTCCCAGCGGTTTCCGTACGGGTCCCGGAAGACGGCGACGGATCCGTACGCCTCATGGCGGGGCTCCTCCAGGAAGGTCACGCCCGCGGCGAGCATCCGGGCGTGGTCGCGGGCGAAGTCGTCGGTGTGCAGGAAGAAGCCGACGCGGCCGCCGGTCTGGTCACCGATCCTGGCCCGCTGGGCGTCGCCCTTGGCCCGGGCCAGGAGCAGCCCGGTCCCGGCGCCCTCGCCGCCCGGCCGCACGACGACCCAGCGGGAGCCGTCGGGCCGCGGCTCGTCCTCGACGAGGCGGAAGCCGGCGGCTTCGGTGTAGAAGCGGATCGCCTCGTCGTAGTCGTCGACGACGAGGGTGACCAGGGCGATGTGTGCCATCGGTGCCTTTCGGAGCGTGCGATTGACGGGAGAGGTTATACGTAAAACTTCCCAGACGCCAGTTCGGGCCCGGGCTTCGGGGGGTGGCCTAGGTCGAGGGTCGGTCGGGGGGTCGGTCCGCGGCCCGAGGCGCGGTGTCCGTCCGTGCCGTTAGCGTCCCGGGCATGGAGATCACCAAGCCGCCTCGAACCGCCGCGCAGCGCAAGCACGACGTCCTGGGACGCCTGGAGCGGGAGATGGACGTGTGGGTGGCCTCGGCGGACGCCGAGGGGCTGCCGTGTCTGGTCGCGCTGTGGTTCGTGTGGGACGGGAAGCACCTGTGGCTGGCCACCCGGCCCGCCAACCCCACCGGCCGCAACCTCCGTGACGGCGGACGCGCCCGACTGGCCTTCGGGGACACCCGGGACGTGGTCCTCATCGACGGCGCCGTGGAGATGTTCACGGCGTCCGAGGTGCCGTCGGCGGCGGCGGACGCGTTCCACGCGAAGACCGGCTGGGACCCGCGCGCGGACCCGGCACCGTACGCGTTCTTCCGGGTGCGGCCGTGGGCGGTGCAGGCTTGGTGCGAGTCGCGGGAGCTGCCGCGTCGGCACATCATGCGGGACGGGGCGTGGATCGTGTGAGCCCGGCGCGGGCCGGCCGGAGGGCGCGGCCCGCACGGCCGCCCTGCGGTGGCCGCCATCAGCTCGGCCGCGTGGCCCCGCGGTGGGTTTCCGTCAGCTCGGCGGAGTGGCCCTGCGGTGGGCTTCGTTCAGCCGGTTCAGCTCCTCGGGGGTCAGGCGCAGCGCGCCGGCGGCCACGTTCTCGGTGAGGTGGTCGGGGTCGCCCGTCCCCGGGATGGCCAGCACGTGCGGGCCGTGGGCCAGGCTCCAGGCCAGCCGGACCTGCGCGGGGCTCGCCCCGTGGGCGGCGGCCACCGCGAGCACCGCCTCGTCGTGCGCGGTGGTCGCGCCCTGCGGTCCGGCCTCGCCGGCGATGGCGTAGAAGGGCACGAAGGCGATGCCCTGTTCGCCGCAGATGCGCAGGAGTTCCTCGGTCCCGGGCCGGTGGTCGCCCAGCCCGTAGCGGTTCTGGACGCTCACCACCGGGGCGATGGCCCGCGCCTCGGCGAGATGGCGGGACTCGACGTCGGAGACTCCGAGGTGGCGGATCAGGCCGGCCTCGCGCAGCTCGGCGAGGGCTCCGAAGTGCTCGGCGATCGAGTCCTGGCGCATCCGGCGCAGGTAGACGAGGTCGAGATGGTCGACGCCGAGCTGGCGCAGGTTCTCCTCGACGTGACCGCGCAGGTCCTCGGGGCGGGCCGAGGTGCCCCACTCCCCCGACCAGTCGCGGAACGGGCCGACCTTGGTGGCGATGAGCAGGTCGTCCGGGTACGGCGACAGCGCGCTGTTGATCAGTTCGTTGGCGGAGCGGAGGGAGGAGAAGTAGAAGGCGGCCGTGTCGATGTGGTTGACGCCGAGGTCGATCGCCTTGCGCAGGACGGCGATCGAGCGCTCCCGGTCGCTCGGCGCCCCGAGGTGGAAGGCGGCGCTGCCCGTCAGCCGCATCGCGCCGAGACCGACGCGGTTGACGGGCAGATCGCCCAGGGTCCAGGTGCCCGCGGAGTCCGCGGTGATCGCGTGGGTGGTCATCCGGGGAGTCTCGCACGCGCCGCGGGCACCGGGACGGGCAGCCGCGGGCGGCTCAACAGGCCACGGTCTCCTCGCACTTGCGCAAAGCCTCCTGGACGTCGCGGCTCCATTCGCGGACCGTCCAAGGGGTGGCCGACGAGACCGTGTGCACGGCCGGCTCCCGGCGGGCGGGCAGCGCGCCGGACCGGGTGCGCCGGCGCTCGGCGGCGGGCCGGGTGCCATGGGCGACGACCTCCTCCACGATGTCGGCCAGATCACCGTCGGGCAGGGGCAGTTCCAGGTCGTCGTCGACGAAGCCGACCACGGCCGGCACGTACTCCACCAGCGCCCGCAGCGCCTTCGGCAGCCCCTTGCGGCCGCGTCGCAGGGCGGTGAGCACGTGCAGGGCGGTGGCGATCTCCAGTTCGGTGGCCTCCCGGTTCAGCGTGGCGGGGGTGATCTCCGTGTGCCGCAGCCACCAGTCGGCCTCCTCGTCCTCCCCGACCGACCGGTGGTGCAGGTAGAGGCAGTACGAGGAGACGGTGTCGGAGGCGCCGGCACCGTACTGCCACCAGAAGCGGGCGCTGTCCTCGCAGCCGGCCAGGAAGAGCAGGGCACCGAGGATCCGCGCGCCGGACGGCTCGGGCAGCGCGCTGCCGAGGAAATTGCCGAGGCCGTGCAGGGCGCCGGCGCGGGTCAGGAGCGCCTCGCACAGCACCCTCAGGTCCCGGGCCGCGGGGTGGGGCCGTGCGGGACGGCGGGCCGCCAGGGCGTGCCGGGGGCAGGCGGAGGCCGTGGGCTCGTCGCCGCCGCGGGCCGCGACCCGGGCGGCGACGCGGGCCTCGGCGGCCTCGATGTCCGCGTGGCTGTAGGGGGCCATGGGCACCAGACGCGCCCCTGCCAGCAGGCGGTCGATGTCGTTCGTGGTGTCGAAGGTCATGAACGCTCCGCCTCCTCCTTGGCGCACGATGCGTAGATCTCCCGCAGCCGGCGTTTGGCGTAGCGCTCGATGGAGCGGACCCCGGCTTCGGTGATGCCCAGGTGGAACGCCACCTCGGCGGTGCTGCACCCCTCGCAGTAGCGCAGCCGGATGACGTCGCGCTGCCGCTCGGGGAGGTCGGAGATCGCGCGGAACAGCCGCAGGTTCTGCTCGATCACCTCGAACGCGTCCTCGGCGCCCTGGAGGGTCACCGTCTCGAAGACGGCGGTGTCCATGAGGGTGGCGCGCCGGCCGCGGGCGCGGGCGTGGTCGATGACGCGGTTCTTCATCACCCGCCAGGCGTAGGCGGCGGGGTTCTCGGTCCGGAGTATCTGCGCCCAGTCGCGGGCGAGTTGGACGAAGGCCTCGTCGACGGCCTCCTCGGCGTCCGCGCGGCAGCGCAGACAGCGCTCGGCCTCGCGGACGTAGATCGGGCGATGCATCTGGTGGAAGGCCGTGAAGTCCAGCGGCAGCTTCTCCGCCGCCCGGGGTTTTCCGGCGGGTCGCAACTCCTCCTGGGTCACCGATCGCCTCCCGGGAGCCGGTGATCCATCTCCCGGACGCCGACCCGCACGAGTGCGGCGACGACCCGGCGCGCGAGGGCGACGGCGGCGGGTCCGAAGACCCGCAGGGCGAGCAGGGACAACGCCACGTCCCGGGCGAGCTGTTCGAACTGGTCGTTCACGGACCCTTCGGTCCTCTCCGCTGGCTGTTCGGGGCCCTTGAGCCCCGGAAGGCGACGGTTACACCTTCTGCCCCCACGGCGTCCGGCGGTGCCGTTTCGTGCATGCCGGATTCGAAAGTCCGCCGGAATTGGCCGTTTCGGACTACGGACCTTGTCGTTCCGGACTAAGAGCCGCGCCTTTGCTGCCACTTGGCGGACTACTTCCGTCCGCTCCTGCCCGCGTCCGCCCACCGCCGGGCTCTCAGCCGATCACGGGCCCAGCGGTTCACCGGCTCAGCCGCCAGTGGTCCTGGCCGAGCGGGGTGAGGTAGGTGGACGACGGGTTGGACTTCGACGTGGTCACGGAGCTGGCTCCGCACCGCTCCCGACCTCGACGGACGGGTCCGGGAGAATCGCGGGCATGACCGCACCGCACCTCCTCGTCACCCGCGCCCGCCACCTGGCCGACACCCTCCTCGCACCCCACGCGGAACGCGTCGACCAGGAGGGGGTTCCCGCGAGCCACCTCACGGAGATCAGGCGGTCGGGCCTGCTGGGGCTGAACGCGCCGAAGGAGTACGGCGGTGCGGCGGCCCCGGCGGAGGTGGTGCGCGAGACGGCGGAGATCCTGGCCGGGGCCTGCTGCTCGACCTGGTTCGTCCAGACCCAGCACCACACGCCCGTGCTGACGCTGGCGCGGAGCGAGGGTCCGGTGCGCGACCGGCTGCTGGGGCCACTGGCCCGGGGAGAACTGCTGTCCGGGGTGGCCTACGCCCATCTGCGGGCGTACCCGCGCGTCCCCGTCCGGGTGACCCGGGAGCGGGACGGCTGGCGGTTCGACGGGACCGTGCCCTGGTACACGGGGTGGGGTCTGAACGACGTGATGCTCCTCGCCGGGGTCACCGACGCCGGCGAGGCCCTTTTCGCCTTCACCGAGTCGCGGGAGCAGCCGGGTCTGCGCGCCTCACGGCCGCTGCGCCTGGCGGCCCTCACCGCCGCCCGCACGGTCTCCCTGGACCTGGACGGCTTCCGGCTGCCCGAGGAGGCGGTGGCCCTGCGCACGCCGCTCGACCGGTGGGCGGCGGCGGACCGCACCAAGGCGGTGAGCGCCAGTCCGGCGGTCTTCGGTCTCGCGGAGGCCGCCCTGACCCTGCTGGACGAGGACACGGCGGCCCCGTTCCGCGCCCGCCTGACCGAGGTCCGCGGCCGGGCCTACGCCCTGGCCGACCACCCGGTGCCGGACGAACGCCTGGAGGAGCGCCTGTCGCTGCGGATCCAGTCCTACGAGCTGCTGCGGGCGGCGACCACGGCGGCGGTGGTGGCCGGCGGCGGCCGCTCGATGCTGCTGACGAGCAGGGCCCAGCGCCTGGCGAGGGAGGGACTGTTCCTCCTGGTGCAGGGTCAGACCCCGGAGTCCCGGGCGGCGCATCTCGACGCGCTCACGGGTGGCCCGCGCTAGGCGGTGTGCCGTGGATCAGGCCGGCTCCGAGTGGCGGTGACTTCCGACCGGCGGCACGATGTGCGGGGCACCCTGGGCCCCGGGCGGGTCACTCCTCGTCGCCCGACCGCACCACGACGAGGAAGGCGTCCGACTTGAGGTCCATGACCACGGTCGCCGGCAGTCCCTCGGCCCGCCGCCGTGCCGCGTACTCCTCCGCCGGCCACGATCCGCGCGGAGCTCCAGCGGGAAAACGCTCCAACACCCTCGCGCCCATAGCGGTCGGCACCTCCTGTCGTATGACGGACATTTCCCGTACAGGTCGTGTGCCCCGGATCGGCCTGGACATGTTCATGTTTCACCCGCCGGGGCTCACCCGTCCGACCGAGGGATCCGCACCCGCGCCGGGCGCGGCGGCACCGGGGCGGAACGCGGTCCGCGGTACCGAAGCAGGTGTGCCGCCACCGCTCGTCCGAAAGTCAGCGCCATGAACGTCTCGCTGGTCCTGTACACCTCCGACCTGCGTCTGCACGACCATCCGCCGCTGCGCGCCGCCCTCGACTCGAGCCGGGAGGTGGTCCCGTTGTTCGTGCGCGACCGGGCCGTGGACGGCGCCGGGTTCGCCACGCCCAACCGGCTGGCGTTCCTCTCCGACTGCCTGCGCGACCTGGACGCGGGCCTGCGGCGGCGGGGCGGGCGGCTGGTCCTGCGCTCGGGCGACGTGGTCGCCGAGGTGTGCCGGGTGGCCGCCGAGGCGGGGGCCGGCGCGGTGCACCTGGCGGCCGATGTGAGCGGGTACGCGCAGCGCCGGGAGGAACGGCTGCGGCACGCCCTGGCGGCCCAGGGCGTGCGGCTGCACGTCCACGACACGGTGACGACCGTCCTGGCCCCCGGTGCGGTGACCCCGTCCGGTGCGGACCACTTCGCCGTCTTCACGCCGTACTTACGCCGCTGGTCGGGCGAGACCCCGCGCAAGCCGCTCGGCGCGCCCCGGACCGTACGGGTGCCGGACGCTGTCGGCTCGCTGGAGCCGCCCTCGTACCGGGGGGAGTCGCCGGGACTGGGCCCGGGCGGTGAGGCGGAGGGCCGCGGACGGCTGACCGCCTGGCTGCGCCAGGGGATCTCCGCCTACGAGGACCGGCACGACGACCTGGCCGGTGACGCCACCTCCCGGCTCTCGCCCCATCTGCACTTCGGCACCGTCTCCCCCGTCGAACTCGTGCACCGGGCGCGCGCGGCGGGCGGCCCGGGCGCCGAGGCGTTCGTACGGCAGCTCGCCTGGCGCGACTTCCACCGCCAGCTGCTGGCGGCCCGCCCGGAGGCGTCACACGCCGACTACCGGAGCCGCGGCCACCGGTGGCGGACCGAGCGGACGGCCCGGGCGGACATCGAGGCGTGGCGGGAGGGCCGTACCGGCTGTCCGGTGGTGGACGCGGCGATGCGGCAACTGCGGCACGAGGGGTGGATGCACAACCGGGGCCGGCTACTGACCGCGAGCTTCCTCACCAAGACGCTGTACGTCGACTGGCGGATCGGCGCGCGCCACTTCCTGGAGCTGCTGGTGGACGGGGATGTGGCCAACAACCAGCTCAACTGGCAGTGGGTGGCGGGGACGGGCAGCGACACCCGGCCCAACCGGGTCCTCAACCCGGTCGCGCAGGCCAAGCGGCACGACCGGGACGGGGCGTACGTGCGGCGGTGGGTGCCCGAGCTGGCGGGGATCGGGGGTCCGGCGGTGCACGAGCCGTGGAAGCTGCCGGACGCCGAGCGGGCGGCGACCGGCTATCCGGATCGGATCATCGAGCTGTCGGAGGGGCTCGCCCGGTTCCGACGGGCCGCGAGCGTCCAGGACCGCTGACGGGGAGCCACGCTCGGGCTACTACTGGGGCGTCCCCGCGGGGCGCGGCGGTCCGGTGGCATCGGTGATCCCGCGCAGGACGCGCTCCGCGTCGGCCACGATCCCCCGCACGATCTCGGCCGCCGGGAGGACGTCGTGGACGAGGGCGGCCGACTGGCCGGTGAACGGCAGGAACTCGTGCCCCCGGCCGGACAGCACCGCCTCCACCAGCCGTGGCCCGGCCTCGGCCGGGTCCACCCGTTCGGGATGCGCTTCGAGCTCGTCGAGGAAGGGGGTGCGCAGGGTCCGGGGCCGGCCCGGGTGGCGGCCGGGGCGCGAGTACGGGGGCAGGACCCTGTCGCCGTGCCTCAGCTTGACGGTGTCCGTCGCCCCGGCCGCGACGATCCGCTGTTTCCATTCCTCGGCGATGCCCATCTCCACCGAGGCGAGCAGCCGCGTTCCGAGCACGACTCCCTGCGCGCCGAGCGCCAGCGCGGCCGCCAGACCCCGGCCGTCGGCGATCCCGCCCGCGGCGACGACGGGAATGTCCCCCGCGATGTCCACCACCTGCGGAACCAGCACCATGGTGGCCACCTCGCCGCCGTTGCCGCCCGCCTCGCCGCCCTGGGCGACGATGACGTCCGCCCCCGCCCGGACGGCCTCCTCGGCCTGCTCCACGTCCATGACCTGCTGGATCCACAGGATGCCCGCGTCGTGGGCGCGTGCGACCAGGTCGGCGGGGACGCCGAGATGGAAGGAGATCGCGGCGGGGCGCTCCTCGATCGTCGCCCGGAACGCCTCCTCGTTCAGCGGGCGCAGCGTGTGGTTGACGGCGAACGGGCGGTCGGTGAGCTCCCGCATCCGCGCCCATTGGCGCCGCAGGTCGGGCAGCGGACGCACCGCCGTCCCGAGGCTGCCCAGGGCCCCGGCGCCGCACAGCGCCGCGGCCAGCTCGACCTGCTCGAAGGGGCCGTACGGCGCGCCGATGACCGGCACGTCCACGCCCAAGAGGTCGCACAGAGCGGTCCGCAGCATTTCGCCTCCCGTCGGTGCCTGATTCGAACGGACATGCCCTCGTCGGTCGAGGGGGCCTGTCCGCGCCCATCCTGCACCGCCGACGCCACGGCCGCAGCGCGGGACCGGGCGTCCCGTCCCGGCCACGACGGCACGAGGTATGGTGCACATCACAACTCCAGCCGCCCGATGGCCGCGTGATCCACTGTCAGGGGATCATGAGGCGTTGGTCCGTGCGTTCGCCGATCGGCCGTACGGAAGGGGGACCTTCCTCGGGCGTGGCTCCGTGTCGTTTCCCGGCCGGCCCCCTCACGAGTGAAGAAGGACCCTTTCTCCATGATCATGAGATCCGGGCTGCTGCGGGCGGCCGCCGCCCCCGCACTGGCCCTCGCCCTCCTGACGCCCACCGCCCCGTCCGCCGTCGCGGCCGACCCCCAGCCGGTCTACGGCGAGCTGGCGGCCAACGGCACCTTCGCCGCCGGCACCACCGGCTGGTGGTCCTCGGGCGCCGCCATGACCGCCACCGGCGGAGAGCTGGTCGCGAGCGTCGACGGCGCAACGGCCGACCCGTGGGACGCCATCGTCGGCCAGGACGCTCTCCGGTTCCGGCCGGGCGTCAGGTACACGCTCTCCTTCGACGCCCGGGCCTCCGTGGCGGCGACACTGCGCGCGACCGCGCAGCTCGGGGGCGAGCCGTACACCGCGACACTGGACCGGACCGTCGCCCTGACGACCACCTCGCAGCGCTTCTCCTGGACGTTCACCTCCGGGATCGACACCACGACCGGGGCGCTCAACTTCCAGTTGGGCGGGCAGCCGGTGCCCACGGACTTCGTCCTCGACAACGTGTCCCTGACCACCTCCACCGCCCGCGAGGGCTTCTACACCGACCCCGACAACACCGCGGCGACCTGGGTCGGCGACAATCCGCTGGACCCGCGCGCCGCCAGGATCAAGGCCTCCGTCGCGGACCACAACACGGTGAAGTGGTTCGGCGACTGGGACGCCGACGGCGACCCCACGACCGCGATCCGGACCGAGGTGTCGAACTACGTCGGCGCCGCCGCCGACCAGGGCCGGCTGCCCGTGCTGGTCGCCTACAACATCCCCGGCCGGGACTGCGGCGGGGCCTCCTCCGGCGGCGCCGGGTCCCCCGACCTGTACAAGGCGTGGATCGACCAGTTCACCCAGGGCATCGCGGGCCGTCCGGCGATCGTCGTGCTGGAGCCGGACGCGGTGGCCCAGGCCTCGGACGACGCCTGTATGAAGGGCACCGCCGAGCAGCGCTTCGACATGCTCTGGTACGCCACCCAGCACCTCCAGCAGCAGGGCCCGTCCGTGCGGACGTACCTGGACGCCGGCAACGCCACCTGGACGCTGGGCGCGGACCTCAGCGGCACGCAGGGCATCGGCCTGGAGCGGATGGCGTACCTGCTCAACCGTTCCGGGATCTCCATGGCGCGCGGGATCTCGGTCAACGTGTCCAACTTCGACGACACCCCCGTCTCCGATGACTACGCGGCGCGGCTCACCGCCCGGCTGCGGTCCGATTTCGGCGTCACCAGCCGATGGGTGGTCGACACCTCCCGCAACGGCAACGGCGGCTGGGTGGTCCCCGGCTCGCCCGACAGCGGCCACGTGGGCTTCTGCAACCCGCCGCAGCGCAGACTCGGCGTGACCTCCCGGGCCGGCAGCGCCGGTGGGGCCGAGTACCAGCTGTGGATCAAGAACCCGGGCGACTCGGACGGCGACTCGGACCAGTGCCCGGCGGGCTCCCCGCCGGCCGGCCGCTTCTCCCCCGACCTGGCCGAGGCCCTGATCGACGGCGCCTGAGCAGCCGCTCCAACGACGGGTGCCACATCCCCCGGCGGGGCGTCCGCCCGGCCGGGGAGCCCGGTGCCGTCGTCGCCGTCGTCGGGAGCCGCGTGTCTCACCAGGTCCGGGCGTCGGCCAGCAGGGCGTCGCGGACGCGGGTGACGTCGGGGTTGTCGACGGTGCCGGGGCGCTGGACGAGGAAGCCCGTGTTGATGGGCGCGTCGTCCGGTTCGTGGAGCGCGACCAGGGTGCCCGAGGCCAGCTCGTCCTGACAGAGGTAGCGGGGCAGCACGGTGAAGCCGGCGCCGGCGGTCACCACGGCCAGGACGCCCCGCAGGTCCGGGACGGTCACCGCGGCGACGACCGACAGCCGCCGCCCGAAGACGTGCCGCCAGTAGCGGCGGGCGATCGGCAGGTCCTCCGCGTAGGAGACGAGCGGCACGGAGTGGAGCGCCACGGGCAGCTCCGCGGCCGGTCTCCCCCTGAGCCGCTCGGCCCACAGCGGGGCGGCCACCAGGACGAACTCCTCGTCGGTCAGGGGCACCGAGGGCAGTGCCCGACCGCGCGGCCGGGCCGTGGCGATGACCAGGTCGTGGCGCCCGGCGCGCAGTTCGTCGAGCAGCGCGTCGGTCAGGCCGGTCGCCACCCGCAGCCGCAGACCCTCCGCGACCAGAGGCGCGAGGGCGGGCAGCGCGCGCGTGCACAGCAGCTCGGCGGGCCCGGCGAGGTGCACCGGGTCGGCCCGGCGGGTCGCGGTGAGGTCCGGGCCGGCCACCGCGGCGAGTTCGTCGAGCGGCCCGGCGACGGAGGCCGCGAGGGCGTCCGCCACGGCCGTCGGCGCGACCCCCCGGGGGAGCCGCTCGAACAGTTCGCGTCCGGTCTGCCGCTCCAGGGTGCGCATCTGGGTCGTCACCGTGGGCTGGGACAGGCCGAGGAGGTGCGCGGCACCGGTGAACGAGCCCGAGCGGTACACCGCCAGGAAGGTGCGCAGCAGGTTGAGGTCCAGGTGAGGGGCTTGCTCCACCGGACCGAGTATCCCCTCCCGCGTACCCGGCGGCATTGGCGTTCCCATGCCTGCCATTGGTATCCCCATTGGTTTCCCATGCCGACGACGGCGTAGGTTCGAGAACACCGACCCGTTGACGCCCCACTCACGGAGCGTCAGGAACGACACCTCGGAGACACACCATGGCCAAGATCCTCTTCGTGATGACCGGCGCCGACCACTGGACGCTCGACGACGGCACCCTGCACCCCACCGGCTTCTGGGCCGAGGAGGCCGTCGCCCCCTGGGAGGCGTTCCGCGCGGCCGGTCACGAGGTCGTCGTCGCGACGCCCGGCGGTGTCGTCCCGCCGGTCGACAAGGGCAGCCTCGCCGCCGAGGCGAACGGCGGGCAGGAGGGCGCCGACCGGGTCGCCGCCGCGCTGGCCGGGATGACCGAACTCCAGCACCCGATCCGGCTGGAGGACGTGGACCTCGACGACTACGCGGCCGTCTTCTACCCGGGCGGCCACGGCCCGATGGAGGACCTGGCCGTCGACGCCGCCTCCGGCCGGCTGCTGATCGACGCGCTGGACTCGGGCAAGCCGCTCGGCGTCGTCTGCCACGGCCCCGCCGCGCTGCTGGCGGCGGTGACGGAGGACGGCTTCAACGCCTTCGCGGGCTATCGGGTCGCCGCCTTCACCAACGCCGAGGAACTCCAGGCGGGCCTCGGCGAGCGGGCCAAGTGGCTGCTCCAGGACCGGCTGACCGAGGTCGGCGTCGAGGTGGTGGCGGGTGAGCCGTGGGCGCCGCAGGTGGTGGTCGACCGCACCCTGGTCACCGGCCAGAACCCGGCCTCCTCGGCCCCCCTGGCCACGGAACTCCTGAAGCGCCTGGGCTGACCGGCCGATGTCCGTCTCACTGCGCTGACCTCTACACATAAAGGCCAAATAAGCGCAGAATGAACATGCGCGGCGCTTACCGCACACCGCACCAGACGCGGTCAGGCCTGCAAGTCAAAGGAGACGAGTCATGGCCAACGTCTCGCCCACCAGAGGCGATATGTCGACTCACCCCGATGTTCCCGAGATGCGGTCTCGCTACGACCGGATGCTCGGTGGTCGTGATGTGGCGCTCGTGGACGGACCGGTGTTCCTGCTCGGTCTGTACTGCGCCGTATCCCCGTGGATCCTCCACTACACCGCCAGCCAGCCCGCGCTCATGACGCACAACCTGATCGTCGGCATAGCGATCGGTCTGCTGGCGCTCGGGTTCACCGCGGCCCCCGCCCGCATGTACGGCCTGAGCTGGGCCATGTGCGCGCTGGGCATCTGGATGATCATCGCCCCGTGGGTCGTCGGCGACAGCCCGGACGCCGGTGTCGTCGTCAACAACATCATCATCGGTGTTCTGGCCCTGATCCTCGGGGCGATGTGCGCCGGTACGGCGGCGAAGAGCGTCCCCAGGTCGTAACCATCCCCCGCGCCGGAAAGGCGGCCCGGCCGGCCCGGCCCCTCGGGCCGGCCGGGCCGCGTCCGCGTCCGCCGCGCCCCCTCGCCCCGGACCGGTGGCAGGATCGACTCATGGAAACCGACGGGACGTTCACCCTGCCCGCGACGCTCCGCCTCGAAGGGGACGGCATCGTCCTGCGCCCGTGGTCGGACGACGACCTCGACGACCTGGTCGCGATGTACGACGACCCGGAGATCGCCCGGTGGACCCCGGTGGTCTCGCCGTTCGACGCACGAGCGGCCCGCGCCTATCTCGACCGGGCCCGGGCGGGCCTGGCCGAGGGGCGCGGGGTGCAGCTCGCCGTCACCACCGACGGCCGGCGCCCCAAGGGCGAGGTGCTGCTCTTCCGCAGTTCCTCGGACGGCCGGGACGCCGAACTCGCCTACGGCGTGGGAGCCGCCCACCGGGGGCAGGGACTGGCCGGGCGGGCGGTGCGGCTGGTCGCCGAGCACGCCGTGCGGGTACTGCGCCCACGGCGCGTGGTGCTGTGCGTCGAGGCCGGGAACGCGGCGAGCGAGGGTGTCGCGCGCTCGTGCGGTTTCGCCCTCACGGACGAGCCTGCCGTGCGGCGCTCGCACCAGGACCGGGACGTCCTGCTGCGCACCTGGGCCCTGCGCGCGGACACCGGCCCGGAGAGCCGGCCCGGCCCCGGATGAAAAGCGCTGGTCCGCCCTCCGGGCCGGCTGCCACGATGACCGGATGCAGCATTCGGAAGCCCTGCTCATCGGCGGACGCGCGGGCGTCGGCAAGACGACCGTCGGCTGGGAGGTATCGGCCCGGCTGCGCGCCGTCGGCGTACCGCACGCGGTGATCGACGGCGACTACATGGGCCAGGTCCATCCGGCGCCCGAGGGCGACCCCACCCGGACCGCGATCGCGGAGCGCAACCTCACCGCCGTATGGGGGAACTACGCCGAGCTCGGCTACCGGCGGCTCGTGTACACGAACACGGTCTGTGTGCTGGACGACCTGACGGGCTGCTTCCGCCGGGCCCTGGGCGACGGGGTGCGGCTCGTGCGGGTCCTGCTCACCGCCACCGACGAGACCACCGAGCGGCGGCTGGCGGGGCGGGAGCTGGGCTCGGAGTTCGACAGCGAGCTGGCCGGGAGCCTCCGCAAGGCGCGGATGCTGGACGCGCGGGCGCCCGCGGACACCGTCCGGGTGGCGACCGACGGACGTTCGGTGCCCGACATCGCCGAAGAGGTGCTGGCCGCCACCGGCTGGGGCACCGCGTAGCCGCAGCCGCGACCCACGTCCCGAGGGGCGGAACGGACTGTCCCGCCCCTCAGCGGGCAGACGCGGACCAGCGGGGTCCTGAGGAGGAGGGGCGAGGATGGAGATCGACGGCATCATCAGTGCCATATTCATCGGCATCGTCATCGGCGTGCTGGGCCGGCTCGTCGTGCCCGGGCGCCAGCGCATCGGCGTGCTGTGGACGATCGCCGTCGGCATCGTGGCCGCGCTGATCGGTTCGGCGGTCGCCGCGGGCCTGGGCGTGGCCGACACCGACGGGGTCGACTGGGTCGAGTGGCTGATCCAGATCGGCCTGGCCGCGCTCGGCGTCGCCGGCCTGGACCGGGCGAAGGCCCGCCGCTGACGGGACGGCCCTGAATCCCGTCCGCGAGGTCAGGACAGCCGGAGTCGTGGACAGACGAGGGCGACCAGGGGCCTAGGGCACGTACACGTACGGCGTCGTCGTGCTCAGTGCGGCGAAGCCGAGCCGCTGGAGGATGGGCCGGCTCTGGTCGGAGGCGTCGACCTGGAGGTAGCGGTACCCGCGGTCGGCGGCGGCGCGGGCGCGGTGGGCGACCAGGGCGCGGTAGATGCCGCGGCCGCGCCAGCCCTCGACGGTGCCGCCGCCCCACAGGCCGGCGAACCGGGTCCCGGGCACCAGCTCCATGCGCGCCGAGCTCACCGGCTCGTCCCCCGCGAGGGCCACGACGGCGACGACGGTGTCCGGATCGGCGGTGAGACGGGCCAGCATCTGGTGGCGCAGCCGCGAGGCGTCGGTGCCGAACGCCTTCTCGTGGACGTCGGCCACGAGTTCCACGCCGGCCCGGTCGGTGACCGGCACGACGCGGACGCCGTCGGGGAGTTCGACGTCGAGGAGCAGATCGCGGGTCTCGCCGATCATCAGCGTCTCCTCGGGCTCGGGCGTGAACCCGGCCGCCAGAAGCCGCTCGGCGAGGTCGGCCGGCCGGTCGTGGCCGTAGACCTTCCACTCGAAGTCGAGGCCGAGCCCGGTGAAGTGGGCGATCTGCTCGGCGATCGCCGCGTCGGCGTCGGCCGGATCGAGGTCGTACCACAGGACGCCGTTCCAGCCCTGGGCGGAGCCGACCTGGCGGACCAGGCTCCCGATGTGTTCCACACGGGCGTCGGGGCCGTCGGGACGGGCGCCTTCGCGCATGTCCCGGTCGTAGAGGGCGAGTACCGCGGCATGATCCATCCGCCCACTCCAGCACGCCGAGCGGCGCGCCTCAAAGCGATTAACGCCCATGACGGCCCGCGCCGGCCGGGCGACGCCCCAGGAGAGGCCGCGGGCCCCCCGCCCGGTGACAGGGGACCCGCGGCCGTCGTCCCGGGGCGCTTCAGCCGCGCCCGGACCCGCTCAGCCCTGCGCTCCCGCCCGGAACCGCCGGTACAGGACGGCTCCGCCCAGGACCAGGGCCGCACTGCCCGCCAGGGCCGGGATCATGGCGTCCGCTCCGGTGTCGGCCAGGGCGGACGTCGTCTCGGAAGTCGGGGCCGGCGCCGTGACCGCCCGAGCCGGAGCGGGGGCCTGCGGCGCGGGGGCCGTGACCGCCCGAGCCGGAGCGGGGGCCTGCGGCGCGGGGGCCGCGGGCATCGGCTTCGGCTCGGGGCGCGACGCGGTGGGCGGCGCCGGCTCCGCCGGCGGCACGGGCTCGGGCTCCGAGGGCGACTCCGGCTTGCCGGAGTCGTTCACGGACTGGTTGCCGAACGCCGGGTTCAGGATCGCGACGACGTCCACGCTGATGCCGGTGGCGTTCACCGGGACGTCGACGGGCACCTGGGCGCCGTTGCCGGAGACGACACCCGGCGAGTCGGTGGAGATGCCGGACGCCTCGGCGCCGCTCCCGGGCTCCTCGGATGCGGCGGCCCCGCCCTTGTCGGCGCAGCTGTTGCCGAAGGCCGGATTCAGCACGCCGACCACGTCCACCGTGTTGCCGCACAGGTTCACGGGGATGTGCACCGGCGCCTGCATCGTGTTGCCGGAGATCACTCCGGGCGAACCCGCCGCCACTCCGTTGGCCGCCGAGTCGGCGAACGCGGGCATCGTCACGGCCATCGCGCCCGAGGCGGCGGCGACGGCGATCACACCGTTTCGGGTAACCCGTCTCATGGGGTCCCTGCCTTCCAGAACATGTCGCGGGCGCTCGCCCGCACCCCGTAGAACGCGGCGGAACCGTCCGAGTTATGGCCAACGGGTCTTTCACCCCATCGGGCGCCACAAGAGTAGAACTAGTAGCAAAACCGGCTCATGTCTTCAGCACATGGGTGAGCGGAGCGCGCGACGGGGGCGGGCTCGCCCCGGAGGCGGGCCCCGCGCACGCCGCCTATCGTGGGCCAGGGCACCGATCACCGGTCCGCCGCCGGGCGCCTCTGGAGGCACTGATGCTGGCCAAGCTGTCGACGCGGCCCGCCCTGCGGCGCGGCGCGCTCGCCGCCGCCGCCGCGCTGACCCTGCTGGGCGCGGCGCTGCCGACGGCGGCCGCGGACATGGCTCCCGGTTCCGATCCGTCCCGGATCCACGAGCAGAAGATCGCCTGGAAGAAGTGCACGGGCGACGGGATGCCCGCCGATCTCCAGTGCGGCAAGGTGACCGTGCCCGTCGACCACGACCGGCCCGAGGCGGGCACCCTCGACCTGGCGCTCGCCCGCTACCGGGCCACCGGCGACCGGCGCGGCTCGGTGCTGCTGAACTTCGGCGGGCCCGGCGGGCCGGGGGTCCCCGAACTCGCCTACGGGGCCAAGGAGTTCATGGATCTCACCGACCGCTACGACGTGGTGAGCTTCGATCCCCGGGGCGTCGGCCGGTCCTCCCCGGTGAGCTGCGGCGACGGTGAGGAGAGCGGGCTGGCGGCCATCGACGAGGGCCCGGACGATCTCGCCGACCCGCGCTCGCTGCTGGAGCAGCTGAAGAAGGCGGCCGCCGCCTGCGCCGAGCACTCCGGGCCGGTGCTGCCGCACATCGGCACGGTCGAGGCGGCACGGGACCTGGACGTCATCCGCGAGGCGCTCGGCGACAAGAAGCTCAACTACCTCGGCTTCTCCTACGGCACCCGGCTCGGCGCGGTGTACGCCGCCCTGTTCCCCGGCCGGGTGGGCCGGATGGTCCTGGACGGCGTGGACACACTGACCGAGCCGCTGACCGAACAGGGGATCGCGGGCGCCCGGGGGCAGCAGATGGCGCTGGAGGACTTCGTCGACTGGTGCGTGAAGGACATCGCCTGCCCGTTCGGACAGGACGCGCGCAAGGCGCGGGAGGAGGTCCTGCGGCTGGTGCGCTCCCTCGACGAGGACCCGGTGCCGACGGACTTCGGTGAGCCGTTCAGCGGACAGGACCTGGTGGGCGCCATCGGTCAGGGTCTGTACAGCAGGGAGCTGTGGCCGTCCCTGGAGCGGGCGCTGGCCCAACTCGTCGAGCACGGCGACACCAGCGGGGTCGTGGCGTTCGCCACCGGAGGTCTGGGGCTGCCCGTGAAGGACCCGGGCGGCGGTGATCCCAGCGGCGGCCTGGTCGACGAGGAGGACGTGCCCCTGGACAACCTTCCGGCGGCGCTGATGGCGATCAACTGCGCGGACGACCCCGACCGCCCCACCGCCGCCCAGGTCGTCGCGAACCTCAAGCGGCTGCGCGCCGCCTATGAGCAGGCCTCCCCCGTCTTCGGCCGCTACCGCCTCACCCAGGTCCTGCTGTGCTACGGCCGCCCCAAGGGCACCGACTTCATCCGCGACGAGGTGAAGGACCTCGACACCCCGAAGATGCTGCTCGTCGGCACCCGGGGCGACCCGGCGACGCCGTACCGCTGGACGGTGCAGACGGCGGAGCGGCTCGGGCCGTCGGCCGTGGTGCTCGACAACCGCGGCGACGGCCACACCGGATACGGCTCCTCCAAGTGCGTGCACCGCAAGGTCGACGACTTCCTGCTGTACGGGGAACTGCCGCCGAGCGGCAGTTCCTGCGGGGCCGACGAGGAGGACTGAGGCCCCGCCGGCGCGGGCGGTCAGCGCACGAAGGCGTCGATGGCGGCGGTCAGTTCGGCCGGCTTCTCCACGGGCAGTTCATGACCGGCGTCCAGGACGCGGACGGTGGCGTCCGGGTAGGCCTTGGCCATCCGCAGCATCTGCTTCAGCGGCAGCTGGATGTCGTGGTAGCCGTGGATCATCAGGGTGGGGACGGCGATCTCCCCGGCACGGTCGAGGAGGTCGAAGGCGCGCATGGCGCCGTACAGCGTCATGACCACCTCGCGCGGGGTGTCCGCGGAGGCCTTGACGTACGCGCGGATCTCCTCGCGGGGATAGCCGGGGGCGAAGGCGCGCTGGATGTTGGCGGCGACGAACAGCTTGAACGGGACGAGGGTGGAGGCGGCCATCAGCAGGCCCCGGCCCCGGTTGTAGGCCATCCGGCCGATGGAGTTGACCAGCACCATGCGCTCCACGCGGCCGGGGTGGGCGAGGGCGATGGTCTGCGCGATCATCCCGCCCATCGAGTGGCCGACGAGGACGCACCGCTCGATCTTCAGGTGGTCGAGGAGGGCCAGCACGTCGGCGGCCAGCTCGTCGATGGTCTTCACGCCCGCGCCGCCGCTCTCACCGTGCCCGCGCAGATCGAGCCGGACCACTCTGCGCGTGGTGGAGAAGTGCGCGATCTGGTGGTCCCAGCGGTGCCGGTTCGCGGTCCAGCCGTGCACGAACACCAGCGGCACCCCGCCGCCGTCACGCGGGCCCTCGTCGTCGTACGTCAGTGCTGCGCCGTCGACTTCGAGCTGCGGCATGGGTGCCTCCTGCGGTGCGGTGCCGTCCGGTTACTGACGCGTACGGTAACGGGCGGCCGGGCTCGTCGTCACTGCCGTGCGCGAAGGGTTCTCGCGGGAACGCGACGCCCCCTCACCGGCAGCCACGCACCGAAGGCGAAGAGATCCCATCCGCCCCAAATGCCCCATAGGTGAATCCGGCCTATCGTGCTGTTCATGGAGCACGCACTCAGCCCCGCGACCCTCTCCGAACTGCGCCGCCCGCGCCCCTATCCCGCGGTGTCCGTGCTGACACCGACGCACCGCCGGGAACCCGACAACGCCCAGGACCGGGTGCGGCTGCGCAATGTGGTGGCGGAGGCGAAGAAACAGCTGGAGGCCGATCCGTCGGTCACCCGGGAGCGGCGCGCGGACGTCGCCGAGCAGCTGGACCGGGCCCTGGCCGAGGTCGACCTGACGCACGCCGAGGACGGGCTGGTGATCTTCGCCGCCCCGGGCGAGCACCAGGTGTGGTCCCTGGCCCGTCCCGTGCCCGAGCGGATCGTCCTCTCCGACACCTTCCTCACCCGCAACCTCGTCTCGGCGCAGGCCTCCGAACGGCCGTTCTGGGTGCTGTCGGTCTCCGCCGACCGCGTCACGCTGTGGAACGGTGGCGCCGACCGGGTCACCGAGCAGCGCACCGGCGGTTTCCCGAAGACCAGGAGCCGGGAGAACTTCGACGCCGAGCGCATGGAACGCGTCGGCGACCTGCCGAGCACCTTCCGCGACGAGGACACCCGCCACTTCCTGAAGGACGCCGACGCGGCGATGGGCCGGCTGCTGCGCGAGGACCCGCGCCCGCTGTACGTCACCGGCGAGCAGGCGGCGTTGTCCCTGCTGGACGAACTGGGCGGCGTCACCCGCGACGCCGTGCACGTCCCGCACGGCGGCCTCACCCACGCCACCCCCGAGGCCGTGTGGCAGGCGGTGCGCCCCCTGCACGACGCGGAGGCCCGCCGGGACACCGCCGCCGTGGCCCGGGAGCTGGACTCCGCCCGCGGCCACCGCACCTTCGCCGCCGGGGTCGACGAGCTGTGGCAGAGCGCCCGCGAGGGCCGGGTCCGGCTGCTGGCCGTCGAGGAGAACTACCGCGTCACCGTGCGGGACGACGGCGAGCATCTGATCCCGGCCGCGACGGGCGACCTGGACGCCCGCGACGACATCGTGGACGAGATCGTCGAGCAGTGCCTGGAGACCGGCGCCGAGGTCCGTTTCGTCCCGGACGGCACCCTGGGCGAGGCCAACGGCATCGCGGGCGTGCTGCGCTACTGACCTCTCGGTGCTCCTTTCCGGCGGCGTACGCTACGGCGTGATCGCCGGCCGGAGGGAGAGCACGTGGGTGACCTGCTGGGCGTGGCCGTACTGGGCGCCGGACACATGGGCGCCGACCACATACGTCGCCTGGATCGGGTGGTGAGCGGGGCCAGGGTCGCCGCGGTGGCGGACCTCGACGCCGACCGTGCGAAGGAAGCCGTCGCCGGCATCGAGGGCGTCTTTGTCCACACGGAGGTGGCGGCCGCGCTGGACGCCCCCGGCGTCGACGCCGTCCTGATCGCCTCCCCCGGCCCCGCGCACGAGGAGGCCCTGCTCGCCGCCTTCGCCCGCGGTCTGCCCGTGCTGTGCGAGAAGCCCATGGTCCCGGACTCCGCCGGAGCGCTGCGCGTGGTCGAGGCGGAGGCGCGGCGGGGCCGGCGGCTGGCGCAGATCGGTTTCATGCGGCGCTACGACGCCGAGTACCGCGGGCTCAAGGCGCTGCTGGACGACGGCCGGCTGGGACGGCCGCTGATGCTGCACTGCGTCCACCGCAACGTCTCCTCGCCGCCCGGATTCACCAGCGCGATGCTGATCGACAGCTCGGTGTCGCACGAGATCGACGCGGCCCGCTGGCTGCTCGGCCAGGAGCTGACCGCGGTCACCGTGCTGCGCCCGCGCCCGTCGGCCGGCGCGCCCGAGGGCCTGCTCGACCCGCAGTTCGTGCTGTTCGAGACCGACGGCGGCGCCCTGGTCGACGTCGAGGTGTTCGTCAACTGCGGCTTCGGCTACCAGGTGCGCTGCGAGGCGGTGTGCGAGGCGGGCAGCGCCCGGGTCGGCGACGACCACGGCATGCAGGTGACCGCGCGCGGCACCGCCGGCACCCAGGTGCCGCAGGACTACCTGGTGCGGTTCGTGGACGCCTACGACCGCGAGGTGCAGGCGTGGGTCGACGCCGCCCGGCAGGGCCGGGTCACCGGCCCGACCGCCTGGGACGGCTACGCGGCCTCGGCCGTGGCCGAGGCAGGCGTACGGGCGCTGGAGGGCGGAACGCGCGTGACCGTCGGCCTCGCTCCGCGCCCGGACCTGTACCGCTGACACAGGGGCGCCTCAGACATTGCCCAGCAGGGCGTGCAGCCCCTCGTCGACCGCCGCGCCGACGTCCTCCTTGCCCTCCGCCACCACGGCGTAGCTGCGCAGCAGGAAGCGCCGCAGGGCGACCGTGTCGAACTGGAGCAGGGCCAGCCCGTACGGCGAGTTCAGCTCCAGGACCGTACGGGCCCGTCCGCACGGCCAGATGTGCACGTCGCCGCCGCCGGCCGGACCGCCGAGCCCCTCCTCCAGCAGCGCGCGGCCGAAGGTCCAGGTGACCGCCTCGCCGTGCAGGGATGCCTCCGGCGGGAAGTCGAGGTGCACCGCGAGCGGATCGGCGGCGCTGTAGCGGAGCGTGGCGGAGACCGGGAGCTCCTGCTCCTCCAGGGTGATGAGCTGGGCGCGGACGGGCTGTCGGACGGTGACGTGAGCGATGTCCATGGTCGATCTCCGCAGCGGTGAGAGGTCGTCGGTTCGTTTCGGCGTGATGCTTGTAGGACTTCGCGGGGGCGTTTTGCATTACGCGAAACCCGTGAGTAACTGATGTGAGCTGCGTCACGCGCGCCCAGCCGCGCTCGAGAGCGCCCCCGCACCATGGAACACACGACCGTCGAACAGGGGCGTGAAGTGCGCCCCGCGCCACCGTCACATCCGTCAAGTCGCGTACGCTGTCTACGACTTGACCAGGGGAACGGGGTACGCCGTTCGGGCCCCGGGATCCCCCCGTGAAGACTGTGGCATATGCCGGATGCACCACCGTATCGTGTGTTGCCAAATCCCTTACACGGAGTCGCGGGCTGTGCAACAGTCGTAACGGCCCTTTCCGTCCCCCCGGCCGTCCCGTCCCCCGCATCGGAGTGCGTCATGCCGTCCCCTCGCTCTGCGGACCGCCCAGCCGCCCAGCCACCAGGACGCGGCCCGGTCGACGCGCTGATCACGCAGACGAGGCGACTCAAGGGCGACGTGGACGCCGTACGGCGGGACGCACAGGGCGACGGAACGGACCCGCAGGGCCGCTGGCAGCGCGCTCTCTACGACCTGGCGCTGCATCAGCTCAACGATCTGGACGCGCACTTGGCGCAGCTCCGGGACGGCCCCGAGCCGGCCGCCGAGGCCGCGCCCGCCGCCCCCGCACCGACGGGCTCGCGGCGCGGCGCGCAGCTCAGCCGGGTCGGCACCGCGGAGTGGAACCTGCTGACGGACGAGGCCGTCTGGTCCGCCGAGCTCTGCCGGATCCTCGGCCGCGACCCGGCCGCCCCCGCGCTCACCCTCGACGAATTACCCTCCCTCGTCCTGGAGGAGGACCGGCCGCGGCTGACGGCGATGGTCACGGGGTGTCTCGTCGACGCCCGGCCCATCGACGGGGAGTTCCGCGTCGTCCGGCCGGACGGCGAGGTCCGTACCGTGCACATGATGGGCGAACCGGTGCTCGACGCCGACGGCAGCACCGCCTCCATGTGGGCCGTGCTGCGTGACGTCAGCGAACTGCACAGCGGCCGGCGGGCGGTGCGCGAGACCCGTGACTCGCTGCGGCGCGACCGGCAGGTGGCACAGACCGAGCACCGGATCGCGGTCGAGCTCCAGGAAGCCGTGCTGCCGCCCTGGCGCGGCTCCCTGCGGCTCGCGCACCAGGGCCCCCGGTCCCTCGACCTCGCCGCCCACTGCCTGCCCGCCTCCACCACCTCGTTCATCGGCGGCGACTGGTACGACGCGCTCGAACTCTCCGACGGCGAGACGCTCCTGAGCGTCGGCGACCTCACCGGGCACGGCCCGGCCGTCGCCTCCACCATGGCGATGATGCTGGGCGCCCTGCGCGGCATGGCGATGGCCGGCGCCCGGCCGGCCCAACTGATGTCCTGGCTGAACCAGTTACTCGACGCAGGTGTCCAGCCTGCCCTCGCCGGCGCCGTCTGCTGCCGCTACCTCCCCGGCACCCGCACCCTGCTGTGGGCGCAGGCCGGACACCCCGCCCCGCTGCTCTTCCGCGACGGGACGGGGCGCCGGCTGACCGCGCCGGAGGGCGTTCTCCTCGGCGCCACCTCGGGCGCCGAGTACGGACAGGCCGAGGAGAACCTCCAGACGGGCGACCTGCTCCTGCTGCACACCGACGGACTCGTGCCCCGCGACGGTGAACCGACCCCCCTGCTCGAACTGGCCCCCCGCCTCGCCGGGGCGCCCACCGCACAGGACTGCCTGCGGATGGTCGTCGAGGAGTGCGAGACGGAGGAACGGCAGGACGAGGCCTGCGTGCTCGTCGCCCGGGTCACCGGATGACCCGGGCACCGCAGGGCTGCTCTATGCCTGGGCCGAGCCGCCCTGCCTGCCCCCCTTCTGCTTCGGCAGCGCCTGACGGATCTCCTCGCGCAGCTCGCTGATCCTCGGGTAGCTCGCGTACTCCCCGGTGAGCCGGTACATCTGGCGCAGCCGGTCCCAGGTACGGCGGGAGGAGTTCGACCCCATCGACATCAGGGCCAGCCGGGCGTACCGGTCCGCCTGTTCGGGGTCGTCCGCGATGAAGCAGGCCGAGGCCATCGACAGGTGGTCGAAGATCTTCGACCGCTCCCGTCCGTCGACCCGCAGCGCCAGCGCCTTCTGCGCGTAGTACTGGGCGTGCACGGCCGCTCCCGGCTCGAACTCGGCCAGCGTGCGGTAGGCCAGGGCCTGCATGCCGTACAGGTCCTCGTCCTTGAAGGTCTGCATCCAGGACGGCGGTTCCACGTCGCTCTTGTCGGAGACGAACAGGTCCTCCGCCTGGCCGAGGGTGCGGCGCATGGCCTGGCCCTTGCCCATCGACGCCTGCGCCCAGGCCTCGATGGTGTGGAACATCGCCCGGGTGCGCGGCAGCACCTCGCTGCCGGCGCCGGACTGGGCGAGCTTCATCAGGTCGAGGGCGTCGTCGGGCCGGCCCAGGTGGACCATCTGACGGGCCGCCCGGGAGAGCGCCTCCCCGGCCCGCGGCCGGTCACCGCCCTCCCGGGCGGCATGGGCGGCGATCACGAAGTACTTCTGGGCCGTGGGCTCCAGACCGACGTCGTGCGACATCCAGCCCGCGAGCACGGCGAGGTTGGCGGCGACGCCCCACAGGCGCCGTTGAAGGTGGGGCGGATGACGGTAGGCGAGGATGCCGCCCACCTCATTGAGCTGGCCCACCACGGCCTTGCGCTGGAGGCCGCCGCCACGGGCGGCGTCCCAGGCTCGGAACACCTCCACCGAGCGCTCGAGTTCGTCGACCTCCTCCCTGCCGATGGGGGCGGCCTCGTAGCGGTCGAACCCGGCGGAGTCGGCGTGCAGGAGGGGGTGGTCGATGACGGGAGCGTCGGCGGAGAGGGTGGGGTCGGTGTGCAGCCAGTCGTACATGGCGCTGCTGAGTGCTGATCCCGCGGCGAGCGCGGCACCCGCGCCCACCAAGCCGCGTCGGTTGAGCATGAGGTCCATTCCCGTGAATTCGGTGAGGACCGCGGCAGTCCGTTCGGGCGCCCACGGCACGCCGTCGGGATGTTCCGCACTCCCGCCGCGTGGCCGTTTTCCCGTACGCCCGTGCCGGACCAGACCGAGGTCCTCGATGGTCACGACACGGCCGAGACGCTCGGTGAACAGGGCCGCCAGCACCCGCGGCACCGGATCGCGCGGGATCTCTCCCATGTCGATCCACCGCCGCACCCGGGAGGTGTCCGTCGCCAGCTGGGGGTGGCCCATGGCCGCCGCCTGCCGGTTGACCAGCCTCGCGAGTTCACCCTTGGACCAGCCGGCCAGGCCGAACAGGTCCGCAAGGCGGGTGTTGGGTTGTCCGCTCACGTCAAGCCCCCAGGTTCTCGGCTGAGTTGACAGTAGCCCCGTGAAAGTTGCCGGGCGACTATTCGCCAGGGTTCGCCAGGGTGCGCCAGATGGTGTGCCACTGGGCATCGGGTGTCAGGTAGGAACGCGCCACCCCGACCCGGTCGCCGAGGGACATTCCCCAGGGTGCACCCGCGAAGGCCGGTCGGGGCAGCGTTTTGACTTCTGGCACACGAAGGGATCTGTTTCGCCCATGTACGCAGCATCGTCCTCCGTGTCCGCCCCGCCCCGGTCGCTGCACCCTCGCCCGGGCGGCGGCGGCCCCTACCTCGACCCCGCGCGGTCGGCGGCCCCCGCGCTCGGCGCGGGCCGGGCCCGTCGCGCGGCGGGGATCGGCACGCAACCGCTCAGCGGGAGGCTCGACCTGTCCGGCCCCCAGGGCGCCCAGCTGCGCACGGCGATCGCGTCGGTGCACCGGATCTGCCCGGAGTTCTCCCCGGTGCAGGTGCTGCGCCGCAGCGGACGGTCCGTGCTCCTGGTCGGCACGACGGGACGCAGCACGGCCGTCGCCAAGTGTTTACTGGACCACTCCCCGGTATGGGCCGAGCGGATCCGGCATGAAATAGCCGCATACCGCACGTTCGTCCGGCAGCGCCCTCCGGTGCGGGTGCCGAGACTGATCGCGGCGGACCCGGACAACTGCACACTCGTCGTCGAACGGATGCCCGGCCGGGCGGCGGCGCTCCAGCGGCATCCGACGGAGGCCCCGCCGCGCGCGGACATCAGGGCCGCGGTCGCCGCGATCTGCCGGCTGAACTCCTGGCGGCCGGCGGCGGGCAGCTTCGACGCACCGTTGGACTACGCGGCCCGGATCTCCCGCTACCACGAACTGGGTCTGCTCACCGACCGGGACCTGGGCGATCTGCAGAAGCTGCTGCACGGCATCGCGGCGACCGCGGGCCGTCAGGGCATGGGCCAGTTCTGCCACGGCGACGCCCTCCTGTCGAACATCCTTCTGTCACCGGCCGGTCCAGTGCTGGTGGACTGGGAGCACGCGGGGTGGTACCTGCCGGGCTACGACCTGGCCACGCTGTGGTCGGTCCTGGGCGACGCGCCGGTGGCACGGCGGCAGATCAGCCAGATCGCGCAGTCCGCGGGCCCGGCCTCGCGGGACGCCTTCCTGGTGAATCTGATGCTGGTCCTGACCCGGGAGATCCGCACCTACGAGACGGCCGTGCAGCGTTCGATGCACGACACGGCCCCGACGGCTCCCGGGATGGCCCACCCGGGTGCCGCGCCGTCCGGCGAGGAGCAGCGGCTGCTGCTGCGGCGGCTGCACGACGACTGCCAGCTGGCCCGACGGGCCGTTCGGGCGGCGGTCGGCACTCGCTGAGGGGAGGGAGGCCCGCGGTGCGCCAGAGCGGCGGCGCACCGCGGGCCTTCGTCTGTCCGGACCACCACGAAACGCGCCGAACCCCTCGTACCGTGGGAAATGACCCATCGGTCGGCATGATTGACGGATCGTCGGACAAACCGGTACCGCGCACACAGGTCCGGTTCCGCACGCCCGCCCCGCTCGCACGCCTCAGGAGGCCGCCTTGCGAGGATCCGTCACCGACCCCCGCACCCTCACCGGACACAGACGCACCCGCAGGAACGCCGGCGCCCTCGCCGCGGTCTCCCTGCTGCTGCCCCTGATGGGCGGCGCCGCACCACCCCTCGGCCGGCCCGCGCCCGAGCCGCCGGACTCGCTGCAGAACGCCTTCACCGCGGCGGCGGCCCAGTTCCGGGTGCCGCAGAGTGTGCTCCTGGGCGTCTCCTACCTCCAGTCCCGCTGGGACACGCACGGCGGGGCGCCGAGCGTGATCGGCGGCTACGGCCCGATGCACCTCACCGACGCCCGCACCGCCCTGACCACGGCCCCGCACCACAGCGGGGGCGCGGAGGACCCGCGCGGCGACGAGGCGCGCCGGCCCCTGCGCCCCTCGGCGGCGCTCCCGGACGACGCGGAGATCCCGGCCCGGCTCAAGACGCTCGTGTCGGCGGCTGAGCTGATCGGCGTGAGCATCGAGACGGTGCGAGCCGATCCCGTGGCCAACATCTCCGGCGGCGCCGCCCTGCTCGCCGCCGCCCAGCGCGACCTGGGCGAGCCGCTGAGCGCCGACCCGGCGGAGTGGTACGGCGCGGTGGCGCGCTTCTCGGGCGCCGACGACACCGCGACGGGCGCCGCCTACGCGAACGACGTGTACGAGGTGATCCGCACCGGCGCGCGACGCACCACGGACGCGGGGCAGCAAGTCACCCTGCCGGCGCATCCGGGTCTGCGGCCCGACACCGGCCAGCTGCGGCACAGCGGTATGCGGACGGCCACCGCGGCGGGCACCGAGTGCCCGGCGACCGTGTCCTGCGAGTGGGTCCCGGCACCGTACGCGCGGTGGGGCGACGACGACTACGGCAACCACGACCTGGGCGACCGCCCGGCCTCGCAGTCCATCGAGTACATCGTCGTCCATGACACCGAGGGCGGCTGGGAGGGAGTGATCGACCTGGTCCAGGACCCCGCCTACGTGTCCTGGAACTACTCGCTGCGCTCCACCGACGGCCATGTCGCGCAGCATGTGCGGGCGAAGGACGTGGCCTGGCACGCCGGGAACTGGTACGTCAACACCAAGTCGATCGGTCTGGAGCACGAGGGCTTCCTCGCCTCCCCCGACGCCTGGTACACGGAGGCGATGTACCGGTCGTCGGCGCGGCTGGTGACGTACCTGGCCGCGAAGTACGGCATTCCGCTGGACCGGCAGCACATCCTCGGCCATGACACCGTGCCCGGCGCGACGGCGGCGTCCGCGCCGGGCATGCACACCGACCCGGGCCCGTACTGGGACTGGCGGCACTACTTCGAGCTGCTGGGCCGGCCCCTGGAGGCCACGGCCCGCGTGGGCGGCGGGCTGGTGACGATCCTGCCGGAGTACACGACGAACCGGCCGGTGTTCACGGGCTGCCGCACCCGGGGTGAGCCGTGCGCGGCGCACGGCTCCGGCGCGGTGCGGCTGTACTCCGACCACGACGAGACATCGCCGCTGATCAAGGACGTCGGCCTGGGCACGGCCCCCACGACCGGCGTGAACGACCTCTCCTCGCGGGTCTCGACCGGGCAGCGGTTCGCGGTGGCCGACCGGTGGGGCGAGTGGACGGCGATCTGGTACCTGGGGCAGAAGGCGTGGTTCCGCAACCCGGCGCGGCAGCCGGCCGCCGTGCCCGCGTCCGGCTCGGTGGTGACCCCGAAGGACGGCCTGGACAGCGTCCCGGTGTACGGCCGCGCCTATCCGGAGGCGTCGGCCTATCCGGCGGGGGTCCCGGCCCAGCCGTTGTCACCGCTGCCGTACCGGCTGCCGAAGGGGCAGAAGTACGTCGTCGGCGGCAAGGTGCCCGGCGAGTACTACTACGCGGGCGGCTTCGCCACCGACGCGCACCGCGTCGTGGTGGGCAAGGAGCTGTACTACGAGATCCAGTACGGGCACCGGGTGGCGTTCGTCCGGGCGGCGGACGTCCGCCTGTCGGCCGTCTAGGGGTCCGGAAGAGCCCTCCGGATCGCTCAGCCCTGCTGGAAAAGCTCCGCCGGGAGCGGCTTCAGCAGGGCGTACAGGTCGTCGGTGATGGGGCGGTCCCAGGCGGCGATGGTCACCAGGACGTTGTCGCTGCGGTCGAACTGGACGCAGGAGATGCGGCTCTCGGAGAGCTTGAGGCGGCGCACGATCAGGAGGTTGTCGCCCTGCATCACCGGCATGTCCTCGGTGCCGACGACGGTCACCTCCTCGTCGTTCTCCAGCGCGAGCAGCAGCTGGGCGACCTCGAAGGGGACCTCGCCCTCGGCGACGTCACGGGCGGGGGAGCCCTCCGGCAGATTGCCGATGATCATCGCGGGGCCCCGGCCGCCGAACAGGTCGTAGCGCAGGAAGACGCCCTGGCAGCTGCCGTCGGGGGCGGGCAGCAGTCCGGCGCCGAGGTTGCCGGGCCAGTCGCCCGGGTCCATGGCCAGTACGTCGAAGTCGGGCCCGGCGGGCGTGGCGCTGCGGCGGCGGAGGAACGACATGCGGCCATGGTACGTGGTGCCGTTCCAGGATGTGCGGGAGGTCACGTGCGGTGGGTGGGACGGAGACGCGTGGGTGGTCAGTGGTCCTCGGCCGGCGCGGGCGGCACCACGGCCACCGGGCTCGCCGCGTGCAGCAGGACCGCGTGGGTGACGGAGCCCAGCATGCGGGCGGGGGCCAGCAGGCGGCGGCGGTGACGGCCCACGACGACCAGGTCGGCCTCGAGGGAGGCGGCGACGAGGTGGCCGGCCGCGTCGCCGGGGACCGGGCGGGGCTCGGCAGGGACCTCGGGGTGGCGCTCGCGGTGGGCGGCGAGGAATCCCTCGGCGAGGGTGCGCGTCTCGTGCTCGACGGCCTGCTGGTCGACGGGCGGCGGGAGCAGCTCGCCGGGGGCGGCCCAGGTCTGGAGGGGCCAGGGGTAGGCGGCGACCACCTCCAGGCGGGCGTCGCGCAGGGCGGCCTCGGTGAAGGCGAGGTCGAGGGTGGCGTCGTCGGGGCCGTCCACCTTGAGGCCCACGACCACGCGGGGGCCGGGCCGCGGCGGTGGGCCGTCGACCTCGCGGCCGGGCCGCGGCACGATGACGACCGGGCACTCGGCGTCCCGGGCGGCGGTCAGGCCGTTGGAGCCGAGCAGCAGTCGGGCGAAGCCGCCGCGGCCCCGGGACCCGAGGACGAGCAGATCGGCCTCGGCCCCCAGTTCCGGCAGCAGCGCGCCCGGCGCCCCGTCCAGCCCGGCGTACTCCACCTCCGTCCCCTCCGCCGTGCCCGCCAGCCGGGCGCGGGCCTCGGCGAGCACCGGATCCTCGTCCGGGGGCGGGGGGAGGACGACAGGGGCGCCGGGGTGGGCCCAGGCGTCGTACTGGCGTACGTGCGCCACGCGCAGGGGGGCACCGCGACGGCGTGCGGCGTCGAGGGCCCAGTCCAGGGCGCGCCAGCTGTCGTCGGAACCGTCGACCGCCGCGACGACCGGCAGGGTGCTCATGGTCCCACCTCCGGATACGACCCGTGTCCTGCTGGGGCCAGCCTGGCTCAGGCATCGGCCCCGGCCGCGTCCCGTGGGTCGCGTGTCCGGAAATTGAGGGCGAACACCGCCGGTTCGGCCCGTCGAGGCGGGGCCGGGTGCGGTCGGCGGCTCAGGTCAGGTCGAACTCCCCTTCCCGCGCCCCCGACACGAACGCGCCCCACTCGGCGGGCGTGAAGATCAGGGACGGGCTCTCGGGGCGGCCGCTGTTGCGCATCGCGATGAAGCCCTCGACGAAGGCGATCTGGACATCCCCCCGGCCTCGGCTGCTGGACTGCCATTCGGCGTTGCTGAGGTCCAGCTCCGGCTTCTCCCAGCCCGCGAACGGCTGCTGCTGGATGGTGCTCTCGGCCACGTCCGTGCTCCTCCCGGTTCGTCGTCCGCGGCCAGCCTAGCGATCGTCACCGGGCCCGGACAGAGCACATGGCGGCGACCTTTCAGCTGTCCGGGGGTTGCGCGCCGACGAGCCACATGGAGAAGAACTGGGAGCCGCCGCCGTAGGCGTGTCCGAGGACCCTGCGGGCGCCGTCCACCTGGTGTTCCCCGGCCTGTCCGCGCACCTGGAGGGCCGCTTCGGCGAAGCGGATCATGCCGGAGGCGCCGATGGGGTTGGTGGAGAGCACGCCGCCCGACATGTTGACGGGCAGGTCGCCGTCGAGTTCGGTGACGCCTGCCTCGGTGAGTTTCCAGCCCTCGCCCTCGTCGGCGAAGCCGAGGTTCTCCAGCCACATGGGTTCGTACCAGGAGAACGGCACGTAGATCTCGGCGGCGTCGATGTCCCGGCGCGGTTCGGAGATCCCGGCCTGGCGGTACACGTCGGCCGCGCAGTCCTTGCCGGCCTGCGGCGACACGAAGTCCTTCCCGGCGAACAGGGTCGGTTCGCTGCGCATCGCGCCGCCGAGCATCCAGGCGGGCGGGCGCGGGGAGCGGGCCGCTCCGGCGCGGTCGGTGAGGACCATCGCGCAGGCGCCGTCGGAGGAGGGGCAGGTCTCGGAGTAGCGGATCGGGTCCCAGAGCATGGGCGAGGCCTGCACCTTCTCCAGGGTGATGTCGTGCTCGTGGAGGTGGGCCCAGGGGTTCTTCAGCGCGTTGCGGCGGTCCTTGTAGGCGACGAGCGAACCGACCGTGTCGGGGGCGCCGCTGCGCCGCATGTAGGCGCGCACGTGCGGCGCGAAGAAGCCGCCCGCGCCGGCCAGCAGGGGCTGCTGGAAGGGGATCGGCAGGGACAGGCCCCACATGGCGTTGGACTCGGACTGCTTCTCGAAGGCCAGGGTGAGGACGGTGGCGTGGACGCGGGCGGCGACCAGGTTGGCGGCGACCAGTGCGGTGGAGCCGCCGACCGACCCGGCGGTGTGCACGCGCAGCATGGGTTTGCCGACGGCGCCGAGGGCGTCGGCGAGGTACAGCTCGGGCATCATGACGCCCTCGAAGAAGTCGGGTGCCTTGCCGATGACGACGGCGTCGATGTCGGCCCAGGTCAACTCGGCGTCGTCGAGGGCGCGTCGGGCGGCCTCCCGGACCAGTCCGGCGATCGAGACGTCCCGCCGGGCGGCGACGTGCTTGGTCTGGCCGATGCCCACGACGGCCACGGGCTCCTTGCTCATCGCGGATCCCCTTCGAGTACGGCGACCAGGTTCTGTTGCAGGCACGGGCCGGACGTGGCGTGGGCCAGGGCGCGGTCGGAGTCGCCCCGGTGGACGCGGGCGGCGGCCTCGCCGACGCGGACGAGGCCGGCGGCCATCATCGGGTTGGCGGCGAGGGCACCGCCGGAGAGGTTCACGCGCACGCTGTCGTCGAGCCGCAGCGCCTTGCGCAGGACGACCTCCTGGGAGGTGAAGGGGGCGTGCAACTCGGCGGTGTCGACCGGTCGTTGGAAGGCGCCGGCGTTCTCGGCGGCGAGGCGGGTGGAGGGCGAGTCGGTCAGGTCGCGCACGCCGAGGGCGTGGGCCTCGACGCGGTGGTCGATGCCGCGGATCCAGGCGGGGCGGGAGCACAGCTCGCGGGCCCGCTCCCCCGCGGCGAGGATCACGGCGGCGGCGCCGTCGCCGACGGGCGGGCAGTCACCGGTCCGCAAGGGCCGTACGACGTAGTCGCCGTGGGGTGTGGGACCGCGCAGCTGGGCGTGGGGGTTGAGGGTCGCGGCGCGTCGGCTGCGGGCGCCGATCGCGGCGAGGGCGGGTTCGTCGGTGGCGCCCGCGTCGATCAGCGCCTGGGCCTGGAGGGCGGCGAGGGCGACGGAGTCGGGCCACAGGGGGGCGACGTAGTACGGGTCGAGCTGGCGGGTGAGGACGTCGCGCAGCGAACCGGGTGAGGACTTGCCGTAGGAGTAGACGAGCGCGGTGTCGGCGTCGCCGGTGAGCAGTTTGGTCCAGGCCTCGTACAGGGCCCACGCGCCGTCCATCTCGACGTGGGACTCGGAGATGGGCGGCCAGGCGCCGACGCCGTCGAGGGCGAGGGTGAAGGAGAAGGCGCGGCCGGCGAGGTAGTCGCTGGAGCCGGAGCAGGTGAAGCCGATGTCCGCGGTCTTCAGGCCGGTGCGGTCCAGGACCTCGTGCAGGACCGGCATGAGCATCTCCACCTCGGAGAGTTCCTCGGTGGTGCGCAGGGTGGCGGACTGGGCGAAGGCGACGACCGCGATGTCACGCGTCACAGCAGCTCCTTGTAGGTGTCGTACTGCGCGTCGGGTTCGCCGGTCGGCCGGTAGTGGTCGGGGTGACGGGCTCCTCGCGTCCACACCGGCTCGACCCTGAGGCCCATGCGCACCTGGTCGTAGGGGATGCCGCCGATGCGGCCGTGCAGCGCGAGGTCGGCGCCGTCGAGGGCGATGTGGGCGTAGACGTAGGGCACCTCGATGTCCGCGTTCGCCGTATGAGAGGCCTTGATGTTGACGATGCAGAACGTGGTGACCGTGCCGCGCGGGCCCACTTCCACCTGTTCGGCGGTGGCGACGCCGCAGGTGGGGCACGCGCCCCTCGGCGGCACGTACACCTTGCGGCAGGAGGGGCAGCGCTCGCCGACGATCCGGTGTTCGGCGAGGGCGTCGATGTAGGCGCTCTGGGCGCGGCCGGGTGAGTAGGTGTAGTCGAGGCGCGCCTCGGCGACGATGCCGCCGACCGGCTCCTCGAACTCGCCGGAGGAGCCCGCGACGTGGACCGGATCACCGTCGTACGGCTCGAAGCAGGCGATGTCCGTGATGGCGCCGGAGGGCTCCCGCGCCCAGCGGACGCGGACCCGCATCCCGGTGCGCACGGCGTCGGGGCCGGGGGCGTCGAGGGCGTGCAGGAGGGCGGTGTCGGCGCCGTCGAGGCGGACCAGGACCCAGGCGAAGGGTGTGTCGAGGGGCTGGCCGCGGCGGGGGGCGTGGTTCCAGGCCCAGGTGGTGACGGTGCCGGTGGGGGCCACCTCGACGAGGTCGCGGAGCTCTTCGGCGGTGACGGGGTCGTACTCGACGGGCGGGACGAGGACGCGGCTGTCGGTGGCCCGCACGCCGAGGACGACGCGCTCGCGCAGGCCGGTGAGGAAGGCGCTCTGCACGGGTCCGAGCGACCGGGTGAAGGGGAACTGGACGACCAGGGGGGCTTTGAGGACGTGGGGCACGGTGACTCCCTCGCTCAGGGGGCTCGGAGGACGTCAGGCACGGTGACTCCCTCGCTCAGGGGGCTGGAGGGCGTGGGGCGGTGGCACCTGCTAGGCCCGCTTGTAGACGGGCGGGCGTTTCTCGGCGAAGGCGCGGGCGCCCTCCTTGGCGTCGGCCGTGTCGAAGATGGGCCATCCGCGGGTGAGTTCGGCGGCGAGGCCGTCGGTCTCGGTCATCCCGGCGGTCTCGTACACCGACGCCTTGACGGCCTCGACGGCGAGCGGGGCACAGGAGTTGATCCGTTCGGCGATCTCCAGGGCCGTCTCCAGGGCGGTGCCGTCCGGGACGACGTGTCCGATCAGACCGACGGCGGCGGCCTCCCGCGCGCTGTAGGGGCGGCCGGTGAGCAGCATCTCCAGGGCGTGGGTGCGCGGGATCTGGCGGGGCAGGCGAACGGTGGAGCCGCCGATCGGGAACAGGCCGCGGCGCACCTCGAAGAGCCCGAAGGTGGCGGACTCGCCGGCGACGCGGATGTCGGTGCCCTGGAGCATCTCGGTGCCGCCCGCCACGCAGTGGCCCTCGACGGCGGCGATCACCGGCTTGCGGGGGCGGTGGTGGCGCAGCATCGCCTTCCAGTGCAGGTCGGGGTCGGCCTTGAGCCGGTGGCGGTACTGCTCGCCTTCCATGCCTTTCCCGGCGAGGGCCTTGAGGTCCATGCCGGCGCAGAACGTGCCGCCCGCGCCGGTGAACACGATCGAGCGGACCGAGTCGTCCTCGTCGGCCTCGATCCAGCCGTCGTACAGGCCGACGAGCATGGCGAGCGAGAGCGCGTTCTTCGCCTCGGGCCGGTTGAGCGTGAGCACGAGTGTGGCGCCTTCGCGCCGCACGGTGAGGTGTTCCGTACCGCCCATCACCCATCTCCCCTCTGACAGAACGAGAACAGGTTGCAGGAGGGCGGGAGGCACTTCAAGGGTTTTCTGACACATAGTCAGATTTCTTGGTGGGAGCCCTTCACACTTGGTGCGCCCTTTGCTCTGATGACCGGCAACCCTCAGGGAGCCAGGCCGTCCGAGGTCAGGAGGAACGGTGGAGTACAACCTTGCCGACCTGTTCGAGTCGGTCGTCGACGTGGTGCCGGACCGTGAGGCGCTGGTGTACGTCGACCACCCGGGGACGGGTGCGGAGCGCCGGCTGACGTACGCGGAACTGGACGCGGCGGCCAACCGCATCGGTCATCATCTCCTGGACAGCGGCGTCCGCCCCGGCGAGCACGTCGGGCTCCATCTCTACAACGGGGTCGAGTACCTCCAGACGGTGCTGGGCTGCCTGAAGGCGCGGATCGTGCCGGTGAACGTCAACTACCGGTACGTCGAAGAGGAGTTGGTGTACCTCTACCGGGACGCCGACCTGGTGGCCCTGGTCTTCGAGGCGGAGTTCGCGGACCGGGTGGCGGCGGCCGTGCCGCAGGCCCCGGCGCTGCGCCGGCTGATCCGGGTGGGGGCGGGGGCGGAGCAGGTCGCGGCCGTCGGCTTCACGGAGGCCGAGGCGGGCGGGTCACCGGAGCGGGGGTTCCCGGCACGGTCGGGGGACGACCAGTTCATCATCTACACGGGTGGGACGACCGGCCTGCCCAAGGGTGTGATGTGGCGTCAGGAGGACCTGTTCTTCGCCGGTCTGGGCGGTGGCGCGCCGACCGGTGAGCCGGTGCGGAAGCCGCAGGAGGTGGCCGAGCGGGTGGCGGCCGGCGGGTCGGGGATCACCTTCTTCCCCACCGCCCCGCTGATGCACGGCACCTCCACGCTGACGGCGTTCATCGGCTTCAACTTCGGCCAACGGGTTGTGATTCACCGCAAGTTCGTACCGGAGGAGGTGCTGCGGACGGTGGCGAAGGAGCGGGTCAGCGCCGTCTCCCTGGTGGGTGACGCCATGCTGCGGCCGCTGATCGACGCGCTGGAGGGCCCGATGAAGGGCACGGACTGCTCGTCCCTCTTCAGCGTCTCCTCGTCCGGGGCGATCATGTCCGACACGGTCCGCGAGCAGTTCCGGGCGCTCGTGCCGAACGCGATGCTGCTGAACAACTTCGGCTCCTCCGAGTCCGGCTTCAACGGCACGGCGACGGACGACGCCGGTCCCGAACGCGGCTTCCGAATCCGCGTCAACTCCCGTACCCGGGTGGTCGACCCGGTGACCCACGAGCCGGTCGCGGCGGGCGAGATGGGCCGGGTCGCCCAGCGCGGGCACGTCCCCCTCGGCTACTACAACGACCCCGCGAAGACGGCGGAGACGTTCTTCGAGAAGGACGGCGAGCGCTGGGTGCTGCTCGGCGACATGGCCACGGTCGACGAGGACGGCGTGGTCGTCGTGCTCGGCCGCGGTTCGCAGTGCATCAACACCGGTGGCGAGAAGGTGTACCCGGAGGAGGTCGAGCAGGCCCTGAAGTCGCATCCGGACGTGTACGACGCCCTGGTGGCGGGAGTGCCGGACGCGAGGTGGGGCAGCCAGGTGGCCGCCGTGGTCCAGCTGCGCACGGGAGTGCCGCGCCCCTCCCTCGCGGACATCCAGGCCCACTGCCGCACCCGTCTCGCCGGGTACAAGATCCCCCGTCGGCTGGTGATCACGGAGGCCGTCCGCCGCTCGCCGAGCGGGAAGGCGGACTACCGGTGGGCGCGGGAGGTGGCGGCGGCCGACGCCGGCCTCACGCCCCGCGGGTGACGGGCCGGGCAGCGGCCGGGGCCCGCACGGAATCCGCGAACGCACCGCCCCCTACGGCCCGCACCGGGGTCAGTCACTTCCCGTCGAGGAAGGCGACCGTGCGGCGGACGAACCACTCCGGGTCGTCCAGCCACGGGTAGTGCCCCGCGCCGGGCTGCACGGCGAGCTGCGCGTGGCGGAAGACGTCGGCGGTGCGGCGCGCCAGTCCGGGGCGGGGTCCGCCGTCGAGTTCGCCGGCCAGGACGAGGACCTCGGCGGACAGTCCGGCGAGCGCGGCGCGGGTCGCGGGCGGGTCGTAGGCGCCGTCGGAGCCGTACACCTCGGCCGCCTCGTCGTTGCTCTGCTCGTCGTCGGCGGCGGCGTGCGCCCGGGCGGCCTCGTCCCAGCGGCCGTGGAAGAACGGCGCGAACGCCGGGTCGAAGTCGCTCTTCCCGGCGAGCCAGGCCTCGAACGCCGGGAAGGCGTCCGCGAACCACGGCTCGTCCGCGCGCAGCCGTGCGGCGGCCAGCCGGTCCTCGGGGGTGGCCGGCATGCCCAGCGCCCAGGGGGTCGCGGTGATCAGTGCCAGCCGTGCCACCCGCCGCGGGTGGCGGGCGGCGTACCGCAGGGCGAGACTGCCGCCCGCCGAGTGCGCGAGCAGGTCCATGCTCTCCAGGCCCAGGTGGTCCCGGAGCGCCTCCACGTCGTCCACGAGCCGGTCGCAGCGGTACGTCGCCGGGTCGGCCGGCACCTCGGAGTCGCCGGTGCCGCGCAGGTCGAGCAGGACCAGCCGGCGGTGGGCGCTCAGACCGCCCAGGTCGCCGAGGTAGGCGGAGGCGCGCATCGGGCCGCCGGGCAGGACGACGAGCGGGGCGCCCTCGCCGCGCAGGTGGTAGGCGAGCCGGGTGCCGTCGGGTGCGGTGAAGGTGGGCATGGAGGGGATCCTCGGTGGGGTCGTGGACGTCGTGCAACGTGGTTTTCGCGGCATGGTCCGGGGGCGGGCGGGTGGCGGCTCAGTCCCGGGTGAACCGCTCGCGCAGCTCCCGCTTGAGGATCTTCCCGCTGGCGTTGCGCGGCAGTTCGTCCACGAACAGCACCCGCTTGGGCGCCTTGAAGGCGGGGAGCTTGTCGCGGGCGTGGCTGAGGAGTTCGGCCTCCGAGACCTCGCCGCGCGCGACGACGACCGCGGTCACCGCCTCGATCCACTTCTCGTCGGGCAGTCCGATGACGGCGGCCTCGGCGACGGCCTCGTGGGTGTAGAGGACGTCCTCGACCTGGCGGGAGGCGACCAGCACGCCACCGGAGTTGATGACGTCCTTCACGCGGTCGACGATCGTGAAGTAGCCGTGGGCGTCGCGCACGGCGAGGTCACCGGAGTGGAACCAGCCGTCGCGGAACGCCTCGGCGGTCTCCTCGGGCTTGTCCCAGTAGCCCTCGCACAGCTGGGGCGAGCGGTAGACGATCTCGCCGGGGGTGCCGTCGGGCACGTCCTGGCCGTTCTCGTCGACGACCCGGGCGTCCACGAACAGGACGGTGCGTCCGCAGGACTCCAGGCGGCCCTTGTGCTCCTCGGGGGCGAGGACGGTGGCGAGCGGTCCGATCTCGCTCTGGCCGAAGCAGTTGTACAGGGCCAGCTTCGGCAGGCGTTCGCGCAGGCGTTCCAGGACGGGGACGGGCATGATCGAGGCGCCGTAGTACGCCTTGCGCAGGCCGCTCAGGTCGCGGGTGGTGAAGTCGGGCCGGTTCACCAGGCCGATCCAGACGGTGGGCGGGGCGAAGAGACTGTCCACCCGGCCCTCCTCGATCAGGTCGAACAGCCGGTCGCCGTCGGGCGCGTCGAGGACGGTGTTCGTGGCGCCGACCGCGAGGTAGGGCAGCAGGAACACATGCATCTGCGCCGAGTGGTAGAGCGGCAGCGCGTGGGCGGGGCGGTCGCCGGCGCTCAGGTCGAGGGCGGTGATGGCGCTCAGGTACTCGTGCACCAGGGCGCGGTGGGTCATCATCGCGCCCTTGGGCAGGGCCGTCGTACCGGAGGTGTAGAGGAGCTGGACGAGGTCCTCGCTGCGGGGCTCGGGGCCGTCGTACGCGGGGGCGGAGGTGAGCCGGGCGAGGAGCGAGTCGTCGGTGTCGCGCAGCGGCAGCGTCCGTACGCCGTCCGGGAGGCGGTCGGTGAGGTCGGGGTCGGCCAGCACCAGGGTGCTGCCCGACTGGCCGACGATGTAGGCGAGGTCGTCGCCGGTGAGGTGCTGGTTGACGGGGACGTGGACCAGGCCGGCGCGCGCGCAGGCGAGGAACGCGAGGAGGTAGGCGTCGGAGTTGTGTCCGTAGGCGCCGACCCGGTCGCCCGGGGCGAGGCCCTGGTCGAGCAGGACGCTCGCCGCGCGGGAGACGGCCTCGTCGAGTTCCTCGTAGGTCCAGGAGCGGTCGCGGTACTCGACCGCCACGCGTGCCGGGGTGCGCCGGGCGCTGCGCCGCAGCGCCCCGTCGACCGTGCTGCCGTGTCCGGGCGTCATGACGCATGATCCTCGGCGGGGCGGCCGGGGCGGGTCAAGTCGCCTCCCGCGGCCGGGGGTCAGGCCACCGCGCCCGCCACCCCCGTGCGTCCGTCGGGGACGCCGACGACGGTCACGATCGTCAGGCCGCGATCAGCTTCGGTTCCACGGTCCCGTCGAGGGCTTCCTCGCCGAGGTGCACGGTGTGGTGCGGCATGGTGCGTCTCCGTTCGCGTGGGTGCGTACCTGCGCCGACGACGGTGAGCCAGCTGATCGGCGACCTGAGCCGGAAGGGGTTCCTGGAGCGCCGGGAGGACGAACGGGACCGGCGTCGGCGGATCGTCGCCCTCGCGGCGGAGCACGAGCCGGCGATCTCGGCGTGGCTCGCGCCAGGCGCGGAAGCCTGGCGCAGGGCGCCGGCCCCGCTGACGCCCGATCAGCGGCGGCTCTTCCTCGACACGTTGCTCGCCTACGAGGCGGGCGTGGCGGCGGACGGCGACCGAGTCCGGTTCACGCTCAACCGTCGACTCTCCTCCCGGCCCGATCACATACCCGCTGGTACGCTCAACCGCCCCTTCCCTCAAGGACGTTGGGAGGCACCATGCGTACCCGCCTGAGACGAATCGTCGTCGGCGCCGTCGCCCTGCTCACCGTCGCGGCGACGCCACCGGCGACCGCGACCGGGCGGCAGGACCACCCGTCCCGCCCGGAACACCCCTCCGCCGGCGGCCTGTCCGCCGTCATCCGCTACACCGAGTACGGCATTCCGCACATCCTCGCGCGCGACTACGCGGACCTGGGCTTCGGCACCGGCTGGGCGCAGGCCGCCGACCAGGTGTGCACGCTCGCCGACGGTTTCGTGACCGTGCGCGGGGAGCGGTCGCGGTTCTTCGGGCCCGACGCGGCGCCCGACTTCTCGCTCTCCTCCGCCACCAGGAACCTCTCCAGCGACCTGTACTTCCGCGGGGTGCGGGAGGCGGGCACGGTGGAGGGCCTGCTGGCGCGGCCGGCGCCGGCCGGTCCGAGCCGCAGCGCCAAGGACCTCATGCGGGGCTTCGCGGCCGGGTACAACGCCTGGCTGCGGCAGAACGAGATCACCGACCCGGCCTGCCGGGGCGCCGCGTGGGTCCGCCCGATCACCACACTGGACGTGGCGACGCGCGGCTTCGCCCTCGCCGTGCTCGGCGGGCAGGGCCGGGCCGTCGACGGCATCACGGCCGCGCAGCCGCCCACCGCGCCCTCCCCCGCGCCGATCGACGCCGCGGACACCGCGCGCGCCGCCGCGGAGCTGTTCGCCGCGGACACCGCCGACATGGGCTCCAACGCGGTCGCCTTCAGCGGCGCCACCACGGCGAACGGCCGCGGTCTGCTGCTCGGCAACCCGCACTACCCGTGGCAGGGCGGCCGCCGTTTCTGGCAGTCGCAGCAGACCGTCCCGGGCCGGCTGAACGTCTCCGGCGCCTCGCTGCTCGGCACCCCGACGGTGTCCATAGGCCACACCGCGCACGTGGCCTGGAGCCACACCGTCGCCACCGGTGTGCCCCTCAACCTCCACCAGCTGACACTGGATCCGGCCGACCCGACGGTGTACCTGGTGGACGGCCGGCCCGAGCGGATGACCCGGCGCGCGGTGACCGTGCCCGTGCGGGACGGCACCTCGGTGACCCGCACCCAGTGGTGGACGCGCTACGGCCCGGTGGTCACCTCCCTCGGCCCCGCCCTGCCGCTGCCCTGGACGACCACCACCGCCTACGCCCTGAACGACCCCAACGCCACCAACCTGCGCGCCTCCGACACCGCTCTCGGCTTCGCCACCGCCCACAGCACGGCCGACGTCCTCGCCGCCCTGCGGCGCACCCAGGGCCTGCCGTGGGTGAACACCGTCGCCGCCGACTCCACCGGCCACACCCTGTTCACCCAGTCCCAGGTGCTGCCCCGCGTCACCGACGAGCTGGACCGGCGCTGCTCCACCCCGCTCGGCAGGGCCACCTACCCCGCGTCCGGAGTGGCGGTCCTGGACGGCTCGCGCGGCGACTGCGCCCTCGGCAGCGACCCCGACGCCGTGCAGCCGGGTGTCTTCGGGCCCGCGAAACTGCCCACCCTGACGGACGCGCCGTACGCGGAGAACTCCAACGACAGTGCCTGGCTGGCCAACGCGGACCGGCCACTGACGGGCTACGAGCGGGTCTTCGGCACCATCGGCACCGCCCGCTCGCTGCGCACCCGCGGCGCGATCGAGGACGTGGCGGCGATGGCCCGGCGCGGCGGCCTGACCGTGCGGGACCTGCAACGGCAGCAGTACGCCAACCGGGTGCCCGCCGCCGATCTCGCCGCCACGGACGCGGCGAAGGCGTGCGCCGCGCTGCCGGACGGGACGGCGACCGGCAGTGACGGCAAGGCCGTCGACGTCGGTGAGGCGTGCGGGGTGCTGGCCGCGTGGGACCGCAGGGCCGACACCGGCAGCCGGGGCGCGCTGCTCTTCGACCGGTTCTGGCGCAGGTTCCCCACCGCCCAGCAGTGGAAGGTGCCCTTCTCGGCGGCCGACCCCGTGCGCACCCCGCACACACTCGACACGGACGCCCCGGCGTTCCGGACCGCCCTCGCGGACGCGGTCGCCGAACTGCGCGCGGCCGGCATCCCGCTCGACGCGCCGCTCGGCGACCACCAGTTCGTCGTACGCGACGGCAAGCGGATCCCGGTACCGGGCGGCACCGAGTCCCTCGGCGTGTGGAACAAGGTCGAGCAGGTGTGGAACCCGGCGGGCGGCGGCTACACCGAGGTGACGACCGGCACCAGCTACCTCCAGGCCGTCGGCTGGGACGGCGGCCGCTGCCCGGTGGCCCGGACGCTGCTGACGTACTCCCAGTCCTCGAACCCCGGCTCGCCCCATCACACCGACCAGACCCGGTTGTTCTCCGGAGAGCGGTGGGTGACGTCCCGGTTCTGCGAGAAGGACATCCTGTCCTCGCCGGCGCTGAAGGTCGTGCGGGTCGGTGAGCGCCGGTGACCGTCACAGCGGCCGGGTGCGGCCCTCCCAGTACGGCTCCCGCAGCCGCCGTTTGTACAGCTTGCCGTTGGGGTCGCGGGGCATCTCGGTGACGAAGTCGATGCTCCGCGGCCGCTTGTAGCCGGCGAGGCGGTCGGCACAGTGGGCGAGGAGGTCGGCGGCGAGGCCGGCGCCGGGCGCGTGGCCCGGGGCCGGCTCGACGACGGCCTTGACCTCCTCGCCCCAGTCGTCGTGCGGGATGCCGAAGGCGGCGGCGTCGGCGACGGCCGGGTGGGCGAGCAGCGCCGACTCGATCTCGGCCGGATAGATGTTGACGCCGCCGGAGATGATCAGGTCGATCTTGCGGTCGCGCAGGAAGAGGTAGCCGTCCTCGTCCAGGTGGCCGAGGTCGCCGACGGTGAAGAAGTCACCGATGCGGTTCTTGCGGGTCTTGGCCTCGTCCTTGTAGTAGCTGAAGCCGCCCGTCGTCATCCTCATGTACACGGTGCCGAGTTCACCGGGCGGCAGGCGGTGGCCGTCGTCGTCGAAGACGGCGAGTTCGCTGATGGGCCAGGCCTTGCCGACCGTACCGGGCTTCTTCAGCCAGTCCTCGGCGGTGGCGAAGGCCCCGCCGCCCTCGCTGGCCGCGTAGTACTCCTCCACGCAGTCGCCCCACCAGTCGATCATCGCCCGTTTGACGTGGTCGGGGCAGGGCGCGGCACCGTGGATGGCGTGCCGCATGGAGGAGACGTCGTAGGCCCGTCTGACCGGCTCCGGCAGGGCGAGCAGGCGGTGGAACTGGGTCGGGACCATATGGGTGTGGGTGCAGCGGTGGGCGTCGATGAGGCGGAGCATCTCCTCGGGCGTCCACTTGTCCATCAGGACCAGGCGGTGCCCGATGTGCAGGGACGCGCCCGCGAACTGGAGGACGGCCGTGTGGTAGAGCGGCGAGCAGACCAGATGGACGTTGTCGTCGAACGGCCGGATACCGAAGATGCCGAGGAAGCCGCCGAGGTAGGCCTCCTCCGGCGGCTTGCCGGGCAGCGGGCGGCGGATGCCGCGCGGGCGGCCCGTGGTGCCCGAGGTGTAGTTCATGACCCAGCCGAGGGTGCGGTCGGCGGGTGCCGACGCGGGCTGCCCGTCGAGGAGTTCGGCGTACGGGCGGAAGCCCTCGACCCGGCCGACGGCGTACCGCCGGCCGGCGGGCAGGCCGGCCTCGTCGGCGGCACGACGGGCGGCGTCGCCGTACCGCTCGTGCGCGATGAGCACCTTGGCGCCGGAGTCGGAGACGATCCAGGCGATCTCGGGGCCGACGAGGTGGTGGTTGACGGGGACGAGGTAGAAGCCGGCCTGGGTGGCGGCCAGGTGGGCGGTGAAGAACTCGGCCGAGTTGGGCAGGACGACGGCGAAGGCGTCGCCGCGTGCGAGGCCGGCCGCGCGCAGCCCGTGCACGAGGCGGTTGGCGGCGGCGTGCAGGCGGCCGGCGGTCCATTCCTCGCCGTCCGGGGCGACGAGGACGACGCGGTCGGGGTCGGCGGTGGCCTGGCTCCAGAAGCCGGTGGGGGGTGTGCTGGTCACTGGCCGCTCCTTCCGGCGATGCGGTTGACGCGGTCCACGGCCCGCTCGAAGCCGCGGGTGAGGTCGTCGAAGACGGCCCGGACGCTGCGGACGTCGTTCATCCGGCCGACGATCTGGCCGACGGGTGTGCCGAGCAGCGGGTCGACCTCGTACTTCTGGATGCGGGAGACGGCCTCGGCGACGAGCAGGCCCTGGAGGGGCATCGGGAGGGTGCCGGGTCCGTGCGGGTCGTCCCAGGCGTCGGTCCATTCGGTACGGAGCTGGCGTGCGGGTTTCCCGGTCAGGGCGCGGGAGCGGACGGTGTCGCCGGAGCCGGCCGCGAGGAGCTTGCGGGTCAGGGCGGGCGAGTGCAGGTCGGCCTCGGCGGTGGTCAGCCAGAGGGAACCCAACCAGACGCCCTGGGCGCCGAGCGCGAGGGCGGCGGCGATCTGCCGTCCGCTGCCGATGCCGCCGGCCGCCAGCACGGGCAGCGGGGCGACGGCGTCGACGACCTCGGGAGTGAGCACCATGGAGGCGATCTCGCCGGTGTGTCCGCCGGCCTCGTAGCCCTGCGCCACGACGATGTCGATGCCCGCCTCCTTGTGTTTGAGCGCGTGCCGGGCGCTGCCCGCGAGCGCGGCGACCAGGACGCCCCGCTCGTGGGCGCGGGCCACGATGTCGGCGGGCGGGGAGCCGAGGGCGTTGGCGAGCAGCCGGATGGGGTGGTCGAAGGCGACGTCGAGCTGGCTGCGGGCGACCTGCTCCATCCAGCCGGTGATGCGCCACCCGGAGGCCTCGCCCTCGGCCAGTTCCGGTACGCCGTACTTGGCGAGGGTGTCGCGCACGAACTGCCGGTGCCCGGCGGGGATCATCGCCTCGACGTCCGCCTCGGTGACGCCCTCGACCTTTTTCGCGGGCATGACGACGTCCAGCCCGTACGGCCGGCCGTCGACGTGGGCGTCGATCCAGTCGAGGTCGCGTTTGAGGTCGTCGGGGGCGGTGTAGCGGACCGCGCCGAGCACGCCGAAGCCGCCCGCGCGGCTGATGGCCGCGGCGACGGCAGGGAACGGCGTGAAGCCGAAGACGGCGTGCTCGACTCCCAGGAGGTTGCTCAGCTCCGTCTGCATGGGCGCAGGATGCCGCAGCGGCCGTGCCGACGGAAGACTTTTTCTGATGCTCCGTCAGATTATTGTCCTCGGGCCGGCCGAGGACGGTCCGTCGGCCGGCCCGAGGGAGCTCCGCTCCGGTCGACTACTCGTTGAAGACGGCCTTCTGCACCTCGTTCGGCCCGTCGAAGTGGTCCTGCTTCAGACCGTTGAGGCGGCTGACGACCTTGTCGTCGGCCTTGTTCTTCCGGGCACGCTCCACCAGGTGCTGCTTGTCCGTCGGGTAGTCCATGCCGCTGAGGGCTTTCTGCAGGTCGATGGGGCTGACTTCCGCCATGACAGCCTCCTGTCACAGGTGCGGTCTTCTTCCGTTGTGCCGCAGTACCCCTCCCCGCCCCCGCCCATGCGAGCCGTCAGCCCTCTTCGGCCTCCAGCACCGCCATCGCCGCGTTGTGCCCCGGCACCCCGCTCACCCCTCCCCCGCGCACCGCGCCCGCCCCGCACAGCAGGACGTTGGCGTGCCGGGTCTCCACGCCCCAGCGGCCGGTGCCCTCCTGCGCGTGGGGCCAGGCCAGATCCCGGTGGAAGATGTTGCCGCCGGGCAGGCCGAGGTCGCGCTCCAGGTCCAGCGGGGTCCTCGCCTCGATGCAGGGGCGGCCGTCGGCGTCGGTGGCGAGGCAGTCGGCGAGGGGTTCGGCGAGGTGGGCGTCGAGCTGGGCGAGGGTCGCCCCGAGCAGTTCCTCGCGGACGGCGTCGTTGTCCTTCTCGAACAGGCGCGCGGGCGTGTGCAGGCCGAACAGTGTCAGGGTGTGGTGACCCCGCGCGACCAGCTCCGGGCCGAGGATGCTCGGGTCGGTCAGGGAGTGGCAGTAGATCTCGGAGGGCGGGGCGGTGGGCAGCCCGCCGGCGGCGGCCTCGGCGTGGGCGGTGGCGAGCTGCCGGTAGCCCTCGGCGATGTGGAAGGTGCCGGCGAAGGCCTCGCGCGGGTCGACGGCCGTGTCCCGCAGCCGGGGCAGCCGCTTGAGCAGCATGTTCACCTTGAGCTGGGCGCCCTCGGCGGGGGCGGGCGGCTCGTCGCCGGTGAGGGCGGCGAGCGCCTGCGGGGAGGCGTTGACCAGGACGTGCCGGGCGGTGGCGACACCCTCGCCGTCCGCGGTGCGGTAGGTGACCTCGGCGCTGCGGCCGTCGGTGGCGATCCGGACGGCCTCGTGGCCGGTGGCGAGGACGGCGCCGGCGTCCCGGGCGGCCGTGGCCAGGGCGTCGGTGAGGGCGCCCATGCCGCCGACGGGCACGTCCCAGGCGCCGGTGCCGCCGCCGATGACGTGGTAGAGGAAGCAGCGGTTCTGCTTGAGGGAGGCGTCGTGGGCGTCGGCGAAGGTGCCGATGAGCGCGTCGGTCAGGACCACGCCGCGCACCAGGTCGTCGGCGAAGCGCTCCTCGATCGCCACGCCGATCGGCTCCTCGAAGAGGGTCCGCCAGGCCTCCTCGTCGTCGACACGGCGGCGCAGCTCCTCACGGGTCGGCAGCGGTTCGGTGAGCGTCGGGAACACCCGCCGGGCCACGCGCCCGGTCATGCCGTAGAAGCGCTGCCAGGCCGCGTACTCGCGCTCGCCGCCCGTCAGCCGTGCGAATGCCTCCCGCGTGCGCTCCTCGCCCCCGCCGACGAGCAGCCCGGTCGGCCTGCCGCCGCGCTCGACGGGTGTGTACGACGAGATGGTGCGGCCCTGGACGCGGAAGTCCAGGCCGAGGTCCCGCACGATCTTCCGCGGCAGCAGGCTGACCAGGTAGGAGTAGCGCGACAGCCGGGCGTCCACACCGGCGAACGGGCGGGTGGAGACGGCGGCTCCCCCGGTGTGGTCCAGCCGCTCCAGCACCAGCACGGACCGTCCGGCCCGGGCCAGGTAGGCGGCGGCGACCAGGCCGTTGTGTCCGCCGCCGACGATGGCGACGTCGTACGCGCGGTGTCCCGGGTGTCCGTGGTGTCCCTCGTGTGCAGGCATGGTTCTTGGTAACACGGGACGATCAAGACCGGCCAGGGGTACGGGTGCGGTCAGGGGCGGCGCAGGCGCACGGCCAGGAAGGTCGGGGACCGGTGCGTCTTCTCGTACCGGCCGGGGTCCACCAGGCGGGCGGTCTCGGTGGCCCGGGGTTCCAGCAGCCTCTCCAGCACGTACCCGGCGCCGAGCAGCTCCCCGAGGAACGCCTCCAGCGTCATCCGCCGGTAGCTGAGGGCGTACTCGGTGCCGAAGGGCAGGGCGACCCGGTCGTCGGCGAAGTAGGAGCCGCCGTAGTAGGTCCAGTCGGCGGTGGGGTGGGTGGTGGAGACGAGCAGGGTGCCCCCCGGCCGCAGGACGCGGCGGATCTCGGAGAGCAGCTGTGCGCGGGCCTCCACGTGGTGGTAGACGAGGGCCATCAGCGCCAGGTCGAAGGAGCCGTCCGGCAGGAAGGCCAGGGGCTCCTCCAGATCGTGGTGGTGCAGGGCGACGGCCCGGTCGCCGAGGCGTTCGCGTGCCGCGCGCAGCAGGCTCTCGCTGCCGTCCACGCCGACGACGTGTGCGGCGCCGCGGTCGAGGAGGGCGGCGGCGTAGTGCCCGGCGCCGCAGCCGAGGTCCAGGACGTGCCGTCCGCTCACGTCACCGGCGAGTCCCAGCATCGCCGGGCGGTCGGTGTGGGCGTTGTAGACGCTGGTGGAGGCCCGGGCGGCGAACTGCTCGCCCATCTCTCCGTGGTACGCGGTCTCGGCGGTCATCCCGTCATCCAAGCAGCTTGGACGGGACGGTGGTCGGGCAGACAGAAGGGGTCGCCGATCACGCCGCGCCCGAAGGAGCCCCATGACCGCCGAGCCCTGCTGGACCGCCGCCCTCCTGGTCAACCGGGACGGCCAGTACCTGCTCCATCTGCGGGACGCGCACAAGCCGATCAACGATGCCGGTATGTGGTCCCTGCCGGGCGGGGCCAGGGAGGGCGACGAGACGCTGGAGGAGGCCGTGGCGCGTGAGCTGCTGGAGGAGACGGGCCTCGTCGTCGACGGGCTGACCCGGTTCACCGTCGTCGACGACACCATGCAGGTGTTCCTGGGCCGTTGGGACGGCGATCCGTCCCGGCTGCCGGTCACCGAGGGCATCATGTTCGCCTTCTTCGACGCCGCGACGACCGCCCGGCTGACGATTGCGCCCTGGGTGGCGGAGGTCCTCGCCCGCCATCGGGCCGAGCGGGCCGAGCGCCCGCCGCGGGGGCACGGGCAGGGAGCCGTCGCCCATGTCGTCGGCGTGCACCTCCATCTGGAGCGGGACGGCAAGGTGCTCCTCGGGCTGCGCCACCCCGAGTCGCCCTTCGCGCCCTCGCAGCACCACTTCCTCGCCGGTCACTGCGAGCAGGAGTCCGCGGTGGCCTGCCTGATCCGGGAGGCGCGGGAGGAGGCCGGGCTGGTGATCGAGGCGGCGGACGTCGAGCTCGTCCACACCGTGCATGTCGTGGACGCGCCCGGTGCCCCGCCGCGCCTCCAGCTGGTGTTCCGGGCCCGGCGGTGGGCGGGTGAGCCGCGGGTGCTGGAGCCGGACGCGTGCCTCGGCTGGGGGTGGTGGCCCCTCGACGCGCTGCCCGACCCGATGGTCGGCTACGCGCGGGCGGCCCTCGACGGGATCCGGGAAGGGCGGCCGTACACGGAGCTGGGCTGGGACTGAGGCGGAACGGGGCTGGGACTGAGGGGTCTACCGCGCGGCCCTGTGCGGTGCCGGACGCGTCCCTGGGCCGAGGCGCGCCACGGCGGTGAGGACATGCTTGGGCGGCAGCTGCCAGCGCACCTGGGCCGGAACGGCGCGGAGCGCCGCACCCGTGGCCCGCAGCCGCCGGGTGACGGTGGCGGGGGGCGGGGCCGGTCTGCCGTACAGCTCGTGGGCGTACGGCGGCAGGGAGGCGTACGCCAGGTGGGCCACGCGCCGCCAGAGCAGGGCGCGTGCCGGGACGAGCAGGGGGTGCGTGGGCGGGCGGAGCAGGAAGTCGTCCACCGCGCGGGCCTCCTCTCCGGCGGCGAGTTCGGGGCGCACCTTCTCGAAGTAGGCGTCCATCCCGGCCCGGTCGGCGGGTACGGCGTCGGGGTCGAGGCCCACCAGGCGGGCGCTGACGCGGTGTTCGGCGAGGTAGTGGTCGGCCGCGGCGTCGGAGAGGGGATAGCCGGAGCGGCGCAGCACATGCAGGTAGGAGTCGATCTCGGCGCAGTGCACCCACCGCAGCAGCGCGGGTTCGTCGACGGGGTACCGCTCCCCCGTGTCCGGGTCGGTCGCCGACAGCATGCGGTGGATCTTCCGGACGCGCGCCCCGGCCCGCTCGGCGGCCTCGGTGGTGCCGTACGTCGTGGTGCCGACGAAGTGGGCGGTGCGCATGAGGCGGCCCCAGGCGTCACGCCGGAAGTCGGAGTTCTGCATGACGCCGCGTACCGCGCGCGGGTGGAGGGCCTGGAGGTAGAGCGCGCGGATGCCGGCGACCCACATCATGGGGTCGGCGTGGAGCTGCCAGGTCACGGAGTTCGGTCCGAACAGCCCCGGGTCGCCTGTCATACCGGCAGATGGGACCACAGCCGCCAGGTGTCTCCTGAGCATCACGTCGACCTGGCCCCCAGATCCTTCACTCGCCTGCGTCGGCACATCCCCCACCACGACATCACCTCGGAGCCTCCCCAGGGCGCCGCTGGATCATTCACTCTGCTCCGTCCGGCAGGCGGTGGACGGTCGTCACGCGCTTGCGGCCGCTGTCGAGCGGAATCTCCTCCACGCGCGGCAGCTCGCGGTCCAGCGCCGCCCGGTCCAGCCGAAGCCGGGCCCCTGCCACGAGCAATGCGGCCAGTGGCCGGTGTATCGGGCATGGGCTGGTCGGTCAGGGCTGTGCGAGGCTGCGCCCGTGGTCCGCGGCGTACGCTGCGAAAACTTCCGTCGCCGTGCCACCGGTGTGGAGAAAGCGCTGGTCAAGGATGGCCGCGAGGTCCTTCAGCGCACCGGCGAGCAAGTCACCTGCCAGGCGCACCTCCGGCCGCTGGGCTGCCTGTCCGCGCTGGGCGAGGGTGGCGGCGTAGCCGACCGTGGCCGCCAGCGACGAATGGTCCTCCCCGTCATGGAAGTAGTACGCCTCGGCGTACTGGGTGAAGTCGATACGCACGCGTACGACTTCCGTGGCCAGGCTGTCCAGCAGCAGCGCCCCCGCCGTGCAGTCGATCTGCTGCGGCGTCGGGTCCGAGTCGCGCAGCAGCGCCAGCCGGATGGCCAGGACCCTCCTGCGGGTCAGCGCCGGGTAGATCTCCAGCACCCAGGAGACAGTGGCCGTCAGGAGGGCGAAGCCGACGAGAGCTTCCAACGGGGAGACCAGGCGGAGCCAGCCCTCGCCGGGTGCGATGTCTCCCAGGCCCAGGGTGGCCACCGTGACGAGCGACAGGTACACGGAGTCGAGCAGCGCGGGCTCCTGCGCCGCCTTGGAACCGGGTGAGAAGGCGAACGCCCCGGGCATGTGGGGCCAGTAGATGATGGCCCAGCCGAGGACGACGGTGAAGGCCCACATGCCCACCACCGTGACCATGGCGAGCGGTCCGACGAGCCCGACCACCCGCCTGCGCGCACGGAAGCGCCGGGCCAGACGCCACAACGCCGTCATGACGAGGCGGCTCAGGCCACCGTGACGGGTGGGGTGCCAGAGGGTATGGAAGAGGTCCCGCAGGGTGAGCATGACGAGCCCGGCGCCGGCCAGCGAGACCAACCACTTCATCCACATCTCCCATGGCCCTGTCACCTGAAAGCGGAACCCCGTAGTCGGAGCCTATGGCCTGTCCGGCGGTTCCTGCCGCAGCCGCCGAGGTCGGCCGGAGTTCAGGCCGCCCGAGCTGGGACGACCTCGTGCTGCTCCCCGCCGAGCACGACCTTGAGCGCACCGGTGTCGGATGCCTGAGAGAAGACGTCGTACGCCTCCTGCATGCGTGTCAGCGGGAAGGTGTGAGTGACCAGCTGCTCGGTGGGCAGTCGGCCGGCGGCCGCCATCCGGAGCAGGGTGGGGGTGGAGTACGTGTCGACGAGGCCCGTGGTGATGGTCACGTTCTTGATCCACAGGTCTTCCAGGTGCAGGGTCGCGGGCCTGCCGTGCACGCCGACGTTGGCCACGTGCCCGCCAGGCCGCACCATGCGCGTACACGTCTCGAAGGTCTCCGGCACGCCGACGGCCTCGACGGCCACGTCCGCGCCCAGCCCGTCGGTGAGGTCCTCGATCAGTTGCTCGGGGGCTTCCCGGGCGTCCGCCACCGCGTCCACGCCGAGCTGCCTGGCCGCTTCCAGTCGCGCGGCGACGAGGTCCACGGCGACGATCCGCTCCGGAGCGAACAGCTTGGCCGTGGCGATGGCCGCGAGCCCTATGGGACCGGCGCCCACGACGGCGACGGTGTCCCCGGGCCGTACGTGCCCGTTGAGCACACCGACCTCGTAGGCGGTCGGGAAGATGTCGGCCAGCAGTACCGCGTCCCTGCTGTCCAGGGCGTTGGGCAGCGGGTGCACGGAGAGATCGGCGTACGGCACGCGCGCGTACTCGGCCTGGGTGCCGTCGATCAGGTGGCCCAGGATCCAGCCTCCGCCGCCCCGGCACTGGCCGTACATGCTCTCCCGGCAGTACCGGCAGCGGCCGCAGGCGGTGATGCAGGAGACCAGTACTCGGTCCCCCGGCCGCACAGTGCGCACGTCACCGCCTACGTCGACGATCTCACCGACCGCCTCGTGCCCCAGCACCGTGCCTGGGCGTACCTCGGGCACGTCGCCTTTGAGGATGTGCAGGTCCGTCCCGCAGATGGTGACGGCGTCGACACGCACGATCGCGTCCGTCGCCTCCTTGATACCGGGGTCCGGGACGTCCTCCCAGGCTGACTGTCCGGGGCCGTGGAAAACATAGCCCTTCATGGCGTTCCCACCTTCCTGCCGTGGGCATGATGCCGGGATTGCACCGCATATCCAGCTTGTCGCGGCCTGGTGGGCGGCGCATGGGCCGGTCGGCCCCGTCCGACGACCGGACAGGAGGCTTTCCCCGGCGGCCTGTCCACGACCGCATGAGGAAGGCCCTACCGGACCCGGGCACCAGGACCGGTCGGCCCTATCGCACGCACCCTTCACCCGGCGTACCACCGTAAGGCCGCCAGTTCCCCGGACGACCGCGGCCTCGCATCGGTCAACGTGTCCCGGTTCGAGAACCGCAAGACAGTCGAGCACCGGGGCATCGTTCTCAAAGCCACCGCACAGGGCCCTGAAGCCGACGGGCCGGCCAAACCCTGTGCTTCGGCTGATCACGCGCCGGCCAAAAAGCCTCGCCACAGCGGACTAGCGTCGTACGCGTGGCATCCCCAGCCCGATCCAGGAGATGATCTCCCGCTGGATCTCGTTGTTGCCGCCGCCGAAGGTGAAGATCACGGCGGAGCGGTAGCCGCGTTCGAGGTCGCCGTGGAGGACGGCGCCGGCCGAGCCCTCCTGGAGGGCGCCCGGGGCCGCGACGACCTCCAGCAGCCAGGCGTAGGCCTCGCGGCGCGCCTCGGAGCCGTAGACCTTGACGGCGGAGGCGTCCTGCGGGGTGAGGGTGCCGTCCTGGAGGGCGCCCACCATCTGCCAGTTGAGAAGTTTGAGCGCGTCGAGCCTCACGTGGGTCTGGGCGAGCCGGCGGCGTACCCAGGGCAGGTCGACGACGCGCCGGCCGTCGGCGAGTTTGGTCTCCGTCGCCCAGCGCTGCACGTCGTGCAGGGCGCGGATCGCCATGGTGCCGTGGGCGGCGAGGGTGACGCGTTCGTGGTTGAGCTGGTTGGTGATCAGCCGCCAGCCCTCGTTCTCGGCGCCGACGCGGCGGGAGACGGGGACGCGGACGTCCTCGTAGTAGCTGGCCGTGGTGTCGTGGGAGGCCAGGGTGCGGATGACAGTGCAGGAGTAGCCGGGGTCGGTGGTCGGGACGAGCAGCATGCTGATGCCTTTGTGCGGCGGTGCGTCGGGGTCGGTCCGCACGGCGAGCCAGACCCAGTCGGCGGTGTCGCCGTTGGTGGTCCAGATCTTCTGGCCGTTGACGACGTACTCGTCCCCCTCCCGCACGGCCCGTGTCCTCAGCGCGGCGAGGTCGGTGCCCGCGTCGGGTTCGCTGTAGCCGATGGCGAAGTCGATCTCGCCGGAGAGGATCCGCGGCAGGAAGTACGCCTTCTGCTCGTCGGTGCCGTAGCGCATGATCGTCGGGCCGACCGTGTTGAGGGCCATCAGCGGCAGCGGCACGCCGGCCTGGGCGGCCTCGTCGAAGAAGACGAACTGCTCGACGGGGGTGAGGCCGCGCCCGCCGTACTCCTTCGGCCAGCCGACGCCGAGCCAGCCGTCCGCGCCGAGCCGGCGGATGGTCGCGCGGTAGAAGCGTTTGGCGGCGACCGGGTCGGTGTGCCGGGCGTAGGCGTTGTCCGGCACCAACTCGGCGAAGTAGGCGCGCAGTTCGCTGCGCAGCCGCTGCTGCTCGGGGGTCTGGTCGAGGTGCACGGCGCCTCCTGGCTTCCCAAGGCCGGTGTCCTGACGGCGCACACCGTAGAACGTGTTCCAGAAATTGGGAATGGCAGGAGCGGGCCGGGCCGACATCCGGCGCCCGTGACGATCCGGCGCCCCGACCGTCGCGGTCGTGCGCCGGACACTCCACGAGATGAGCGTGGGAGCGGTCGCCGAGGTGCCTAGGTCAGCGTGGCCATGAAGTCCGTGCAGGCCTGGGCGCAGGCGCGGCAGGCCGCCGCGCTCTCCTCGGCGCCGGGCTGCTTGTCGAAGGCGTGGGCGCACTCCAGGCAGACGGTGCGGCACCATTCCAGCTGGACGCGGATGCTGTCCTCGTCCATCCGGTTGTCCTCGGACAGCACCCGGCAGGTCGCGTCGCAGACCTCCGCGCACATGATGCCCTTGCGTCGTATGAGTTCCTGCTGTTCGGTTCCGTCCGGATCCACGAGGCTCGCGCGCAGCGCACAGGCCCGGGCACACTCGGTGCACGCCTGTGCGCAAGCGAAGCGGTCCTCCAGGAACCGGAAGAGTTCCTGTTGGGATGTCGTCGAAGTCACAAGACGCGGGTAGCCGCGACGGCCCGCGTCAAACCCCTCGCCGACCCCTCTGCGGGCTCGCCGCCGGACACCGTGCGTGAGGCTCCGGATGCGTGTGGCGACGGCCGTCGCCTCGTGGTTCGCGGGTGGTAACAGGGGTATTCGCCTGATATGAGTACCGCAACTCAGCAGCTGGCCGCGCCGAGCGGCCTGCTCAGCCTGGGCATGTTCCTGGTCGGCGTCGTCCTTGTGGCCATGCTGGCCGGCAGCTTCTGGCTGGGCGCGCGTATCAAACTGCGCGAGCCGCCCCGGCCGCGCCCCGAGGAGCAGCCGCATCTGCCGCCGGAGGGTCCGGTGCACGAGGTCCGGGAGATCCGCGAGCCCGACGAAGTGCCCCGGATGCCCGAGGGCGGCCGCCCGCTCACCCCGTACGAACTGACCAACATGCAGACCCGGACCAGCGCGTCCAAGGCCCGGCGGCGCTGGAGCCCGGGCAGCAGCGGCTCGTTCGGCGGAGGCGGCCTGGGCGCCCACTGAGGCGGTGCCCTGCTCGCGGACGCCTCACTGGGGCGACGCGCCCACCCGGCGGCTGGGCGCGCCCGCCCCGCTGAGGCCGCCATCGCGAACGCCGCGCACCGCGACCGTACGACCGCTCGAGGCGACTGAGCGAACGGAAGTGAGATTCATGGCCGACCACGGCCGCAGCACCCTGCCCCTGCCCGACTACGACCACCTGCCCATCGGCGGTCTGGAGAGCCGCGTACGGTCGCTCACCGCCGGGGAGGTGGAGGAGCTGCTCGCCTACGAGCGCACGCATGCCGACCGGCTCCCGGTCACCGAGCTGCTGACGTCACGTCTGGAGCAGTTGAAGGCGGGCGCCGAGCCGACGTCCGGCGATCCGGGCGCGCTGCGTCCCGAGCGGTCCGAGCGGCACGGCGGTTCGCCGGTGTCGCCCGCGACCTCGCCGCAGCCGTCCAGCCCGCCGCCGCACGGCACCCCGGACCAGCGGGGCAAGCCGAAGGGCAACCGGACGTAACGCCGACCGGCCGGCCGCGCGCCGTGTCGTCGAGGAGGGACAGGGCCCGTGCCCTGTCCCTCACGGCTGCCCGCCCGCTACCCGACGCGCTCGGCCACCGCCAGCGCCCGCTCGGCGTACGCGCGGCCGAACAGCACCGCGTGCACCAGCAGCGGGAAGAGCTGGTGGGCACCGATCCGGTCGCGCCAGCCCTCGGCGAGCGGCGCGGCCTGCTGGTAGCCGTCCCGTATCCGCTCCAGGTACGGGCAGCCGAACAGGTCCAGCATGGCGAGGTCGGTCTCGCGGTGCCCGCCGTGCGCGGCCGGGTCGATCAGCCAGGCGTGTCCGTCCGTGCCCCACAGCACGTTGCCGTTCCACAGGTCGCCGTGCAGCCGCGCGGGCGGCTCGGCCGGGCCGGCCAGCCCGGGCAGCCGCTCGCAGGCCCGCTCGACGACGGCCGCCTCGCCCGGGCGCACCACGCCGTCGTCGACCGCGCTGCGCAGGTACGGCAGCACCCGGTGCTCGGCGTACCAGCCCGGCCAGTCGTCGCCGGTGACGTTCCGCATCGGGGCGAGGCCGATGAAGGCGTCCTTGGGGCCGTCCGGCGGCGGGGCGCCGAACGCGGGGGCGCCGGCGGAGTGCAGGGCGGCGAGATCCCGGCCGAGGCGCAGGGCGGCCTCGGGGCTCGGCGGGCCCGTCGGCACCCGGTCGGTCACCAGCCAGCGTTCGTCATGCCCGCGTACCACCGGCACCCGCACCGTGCCGGCGTCGGCGAGCCAGCGCAGACCGGCGGCCTCCGCCCGCGCCGCGCCGGCGCCGTCGGCGCGCTTGACCATGACCGTCGGACCGCCGTCGAGGTCGGCCTCCGTGAGGGACGCGGACAGCGGGCGTTCCCGGAGCACGGCGCCTCCGGTGAGCCGGGCCGCCGCGGCACCGGGACTGTCGGACGTGTACACGGCGCCCAGGGTACGGCGACGCGGCGGCGACTCAGCGGGAGAACCCGGCAGTTCGCCGGCGCGGTGACAGACCGGGGACGCTCATGGGCGGGTTCGGGCATGAACGGTCAGTAAGCGACATCGCGGAGCGGAGACGGTGTGGAGGCGCTGTGATGGCCTGAAACATCGCGCGAGGTGAGGTGGATCATGGCCGACTTGGTGCGGGCGGAACCAGTGGCACGGCGGCGGTACGGGCGGCGTACCGCCGGGCCGGAGGGCGGGGCCGAGGAGCGGTTCCGGGGGCTGCTGGAGGCGGCGCCGGACGCGATGGTCATCGTCGACGACACGGGCACGATCCGCCTCGTCAACGCCCAGACCGAGGCGCTGTTCGGCTACGGCCGTGAGGAACTCCTCGGCCGCCCGGTCGAGTTGCTGATCCCGCACCGTTTCCGTGACCAGCACACCGCGCACCGGGGCGGGTACACCGCCAACCGCCAGGTGCGTCCCATGGGCGCGGGTCTCGAACTGCACGGGCTGCGCAAGGACGGCACCGAGTTCCCCGTCGAGATCAGTCTGAGCCCCCTGGAGACCGCGGACGGGCTGCTGGTGTCGGCGGCCGTGCGCGACGTCAGCGACCGCAAGGCGGCCGAGGCGCGCATCAACGAGCTGGCGGCGCTCGTGGAGTCCTCCCAGGACGCGATCCTGGCCCACACCCTCGACGGGTACGTCACCTACTGGAACGCGGCCGCCCAGCGCCTGTACGGCTACACCGCCGAGGAGGCCATCGGCCGGCACGTCTCCCTGCTGGCCCCGCCGGAGCTGCGGGGCGAGGTCAGGGCGCTGCTGAAGCGGCTGCGGCGCGGCCGCAAGGTCGAGCACTTCGAGACGTTGCGGGTCACCCGCACCGGGGCGCTGCTCGACGTGGACGTCACCCTGTGGCCCACCCGGGACACCCACGGCGCGGTGGTCGGGGCGTGCGCGATCGTGCGGGACATCAGCGACCGCAAGCGCGCGGAGGCCGAACTCACCGCCCTGTACGAGCAGCAGCGGCACATCGCGCTGACCCTCCAGCGCAGTCTGATGGGCACCCCGCCCGCGCTGCCGGGCCTGGCCACCGCCAGCCGCTACCGGCCGGCGACCCAGGGCGCGGGGGTGGGCGGCGACTGGTTCGACCTCGTACCGCTGGGCGCCGACCGGGTGGGCGTGCTGATAGGCGACGTGATGGGCCGGGGGCTGGAGGCCGCCGCCGTGATGGGCCAGCTGCGCTCGGCGGCGCACGCGCTGGCGAAGACCGGTATGCAGCCGCGGCAGCTGATGCGGGCGCTGGACACGTGCGTCGCCGACCTCGATGTGCCCGACCAGCTCGTCACCTGCTGCTACCTGGTGATCGCCCCGGACGCGGGGACGGTCACCGTCTGTTCGGCGGGCCATCTCCCGGTGCTGGTGGCCGGGGCGGGCGACGGGGTGCGCCCGCTCGTCGCCCCGGTCAACACGCCCCTCGGCGTGGGCGACGTGCTCTTCGAGCAGGGCAGCTCGGAGATACCGCCGGGCGCGACCCTGGTGCTGTACACGGACGGCCTGGTCGAGACGCCGGGCAGCGACATCGAGTCGCGGATCGGCGAACTCACCGTGCTGCTGGAGAAGCTGTTCGCCGGCACGCCGTCGCTGGAGACCGCCGCGGACCAGGTGCTGGCGGGCCTGCTGCCCGATCCGGACAGCCACAACGACGACGTCACCCTGCTGCTCGCCCGGCTCCCGGCCGGGCCGCTCGCGGCCGTCTCCACCGATCTGCCGGCCGTGCCCGCCTCGGTGCCGGAGGGGCGTGCCTTCCTGCGCCGGGCGCTGGCCTCGTGGCGGTGCGCGGACCGTGTCGCCGACGACGCGCTGTTGCTGCTGTCGGAGACGCTCACCAACGCCGTCCAGCACGGCGAGGGCCCGATCGCGCTGCATCTGCACCGTACGGCCACCGGCCTCACGGTCGAGGTCGGCGACCGCAGTCCGCAGCTGCCGCAGCCGCGTCCGGCGGAGCGCGATGAGGAGTCCGGACGGGGCCTGCTGCTGGTCCGTACCCTCGCCGACGGCTGGGGCGTGCGGCCGACCGACGAGGGCAAGACGACCTGGTTCACGCTGAGGCTGTGAACCCCCGGCGGCTCAGCGGCGGCGTCCACCGGGCGCGCTCCGCCGCCGCGTGGGCGTCGAGGTGCGCCTGGACGTACGGCACGGCCACGGTGTGCAGTTCGCCGTCGACGAAGGCCGGCTGGACGTTGACCTCGAAGACCACCCCGCCGTTCTCGACGGCCAGGTCGACACCGGCGAAGGGCAGGCCGACCGACGCGGTGGCGGCGACCGAGAGTTCGGCCAGGCGCGGCGGCAGGTCCGGCGGGGCGATGGGCACGGGGGTGGCGCCCTGACAGGTGTTGCACGGGGTGTCGGGCGCGGGCTGGAGGTGCTCACGGGCGTGCACGACCCGGCCGCCGAGGACGAAGACCCGGAACTGGTGGCGCTGTCCGTCGGCGGTGACGTTGCCCGCGTCGCGGGAGAGCAGCCAGTCGGTGCCGTGCTTGGCGTAGTAGGCGACGGCGTCGTCCAGTTCGCCCGGGGTGGTGACGTGGAAGGTGTCGTTGCCGCCGGTTCCGACGACGGGCCGCGCCCAGGTGTCGCCGCCGAGCCGTTCGAAGGCGTCGGCCGCCTCCCGCTCGCTGGGGCGGGACAGGACGACGGTCTCCATCTGGGCGATGCCGTCCCTGCGGAACCGTTCGACGGTGAGGTTCTTCTCGGTCGCCGTCCGCCAGGCGTCGGGGCCGGTGCCGAGGGTGACCACGTCGTGGTGCTCCAGGAGTTCCTGGAAGCCGACGAGGTCCCGGCGGCGGTGCGGCGGGATCTCGTAGAGCAGGACGATGTCGGGTACGAAGTCCAGCCGCTCCTCGGGGACCTGGAGCCGTAACCGGCCCGCGTCGCGGATGCCGCGGCCGCTGCCGCCGGTCGCGAAGTGCCGGGAGTCGACGCGCACGGGCGGTGCGCCGGTGAGCAGCTCCACCGCCTCGGCGAGGTACTCACGGCAGCCTTCGGGCGAGGTGGGGTCGGCGATCAGGGCGATGCACGGTCGGGACACAACGGCCTCCAGTGGCTCTCGACACGCGCTCGTACCGCGGGCACCCGATAGCACGGCCCGAGCGGGGTCACGGGGTGGTGCCTGTCGCGCGGGTGGTCGCGCACCCGTCGCCCTGAAGCCGCGCCGGTGTGCGGGCCGTACCCGGGTCCGGGCGGGTGCCGGACGGGACGGCCGGTGACCACGGGAGTGGTGGGACTCGCCCCGCCGGATCCGCGCCGCAGGGCTGGGCCGACCAATGTAAGCGCCCTGCGGGACGCCGTAACAGGGCGCACACCCGACGGTCCCTTGCCCCTGCTTCTGCGCCGTCCGCCCCGTTCCGTGCGCCCTGCCCGGGGCGCGGCTCAGCCGTCCCAGGACCAGTCGGCGACCTCGGGAAGGTCGGTGCCGTGGACCCGGATCCAGTCGTCGTGGCGCAGCCGCGCGTCCTCCATCCGCTGCCGTACGGCCGCCGCGCGCACCGCCAGGCCGGGCACCCGGTCGATGACGTCCATGACCAGGCGGTAGCGGTCGAGGTCGTTGCGGACGACCATGTCGAACGGCGTGGTCGTGGTGCCGATCTCCTTGTAGCCGCGCACGTGCAGGTGGCGGTGGCCGGTGCGGCGGTAGGCGAGGCGGTGGATCAGCCACGGGTAGCCGTGGTAGGCGAAGATCACCGGCTTGTCGGCGGTGAACAGGCCGTCGTACTCGAAGTCGTTCATGCCGTGCGGGTGTTCCTCGCCGGGCATCAGGCGGGCGATGTCGACGACGTTGACGACCCGCACGGCCAGTTCGGGCAGGTGGCGGCGGAGCAGCTGGGCGGCGGCGAGGACCTCCTGGGTGGGGACGTCGCCCGCGCAGGCGAGGACGACGTCCGGTTCGCGGGTGCCGTCCTCGGTGCCGGCCCACTCCCAGACGCCGGCGCCGCGCGCGCAGTGGACGCGGGCCTGGTCGAGGGTGAGCCAGTCGAAGCAGGGCTGTTTGCCGGCGACGACGACGTTGACGTAGTCGCGGCTGCGCAGGACGTGGTCGGCGACGGACAGCAGGGTGTTGGCGTCCGGCGGGAGGTAGACGCGGACGGCCTCGGGGCTCTTGTTGAGGATGTGGTCGACGAAGCCGGGGTCCTGGTGGGAGAAGCCGTTGTGGTCCTGGCGCCAGACGTGCGAGGTGAGCAGGTAGTTGAGGGAGGCGATGGGGGCGCGCCACGGCAGCCGCCGGGTCACGCGCAGCCATTTGACGTGCTGGTTGACCATCGAGTCGACGATGTGCACGAACGCCTCGTAGCAGGAGAACAGTCCGTGACGGCCCGTCAGGAGATAGCCCTCCAGCCAGCCTTGGCAGGTGTGTTCGGAGAGGATCTCCATCACCCGGCCGTGCCGGTCGAGGTCCTGGTCGACCTGGAGGGTCTGGGCCTGCCAGGCCTTGCCGCTGGCGCCGTAGACGGCCTGGAGGCGGTTGGAGGCGGTCTCGTCGGGGCCGACCAGGCGGAAGTCGCGCCGCTCCGCGGTGGAGCGCATGACCTCCTCCAGGAACTCCCCGAGGACGGCGGTGGGTTCGTGCAGGCTCGCGCCGGGCTTGTCGACGGCGACGGCGTACGGCTCCAGGGCGGGCAGCGGCAGCGCGCGCAGCAGCAGGCCGCCGTTGGCGCGCGGGGTGGCGCCGAGCCGGCGGGGGCCGTCGGGGACGCAGGCCAGCACGTCGAGCCGGGGGCAGCCGTGTTCGTCGAACAGCTCCTCGGGCCGGTAGGAGCGCAGCCAGGCCTCCAGCTGCCGCAGGTGCTCGGGGTTGTCGCGGACGGCGGCCAGCGGCACCTGGTGGGAGCGCCAGGTGCCCTCCACGGGCAGGCCGTCGACCTGTCCGGGGCCGGTCCAGCCCTTGGGGGTGCGCAGCACGATCACCGGCCAACGGGGACGCTCGCCGACGCCGTCCTCGCGGGCGGCCCGCTGGAGGGCGGCGATGCGGTCGAGGGCGGTGTCCATGGCCTCGGCCATGGCGCGGTGGACGGCCATGGGGTCGTCGCCGGTGACGTGGACCGGGTCGTGGCCGTAGCCGCGCAGCAGCGCGTCGAGCTCGGGCTCGGGAAGGCGGGCGAGGACCGTCGGATTGGCGATCTTGTAGCCGTTGAGGTGGAGGATCGGCAGGACGGCGCCGTCGTGGACCGGGTCGAGGAACTTGTTGGAGTGCCAGGACGCGGCCAGCGGCCCGGTCTCCGCCTCTCCGTCGCCGATCACGCAGGCCACCAGCAGGTCCGGGTTGTCGAACGCGGCGCCGTAGGCGTGGGAGAGCGAGTAGCCGAGTTCGCCGCCCTCGTGGATGGAGCCGGGCGTCTCGGGGGCGACATGGCTGGGGATGCCGCCGGGGAAGGAGAACCGCCGGAACAGCCGGGCCATGCCGGCCGCGTCCCGGGTGACATCGGGGTAGATCTCGGTGTACGAGCCCTCCAGCCAGGAGTTGGCGACCACCGCGGGCCCGCCGTGGCCGGGGCCCCAGACGCACAGGGCGTCCAGGTCCCGGGCCCGGACGACACGGTTGAGGTGGGTGTGCACGAGGTTCAGGCCGGGTGAGGTGCCCCAGTGGCCGAGCAGCCGCGGTTTGACGTGCTCCGGACGCAGCGGCTCGGTGAGCAGCGGGTTGGCCATGAGGTAGATCTGGCCGACGGACAGGTAGTTCGCGGCGCGCCAGTGGGCGTCCAGCGTCCTCAGCTCCTCGTCGGTGAGCGGGGCGGACGCCTGCTGCGGGTCGACGGGCATCTCGGTTCCTTCCGGATCGGGTGCGACGGGGGGTGGTGCCGGTCCGTACCCCCACCCTGTCCCGGCCTCCGGGTCCCCGCCAGGGGCGACCGCCCGTCAGGTACCCGTCCGGCCCCGGTCCAGCCGGTCGACGTGGGTGACGTTCCCCCGGTCCTCGGCGTCGTCGCTGGCCTCAGCGGTGAACCAGGCGTCCAGGATCTCCTTCAGCAGTGGCTCGGAGGTCAGGCGCAGGCTGAGCGCGAGGACGTTGGCGTCGTTCCAGCGGCGGGCGCCCTCGGCGGTGTAGGCGTCGGCGCACAGGGCCGCGCGTACGCCGGGCACCTTGTTGGCGGCGATCGAGGCGCCGGTGCCGGTCCAGCAGCACACCACCGCCTGCTGGGAGGTCCCGTCGGCCACGTCCCGGGCGGCCGCCTCGGAGCACACCGCCCACTGCGGGTCGGCGCCGGGGCGCAGCGCGCCGTGTGTGACGACGTCGTGCCCACGCTCACGCAGCTGGGCGACGAGGGCGCGGGCCACGGGTTCGTCCATGTCGGAGGAGACGGAGATCCGCATGCTTCGGAGCCTACTTGGTTCTGGACGGCGCGGCCGCAGTGGTCCTAGGGTGCAAGGAAAGCGCTTTCTAGCATGCCCATGCCATCACCGTCGAGGTACCCCAGGCCGAGGGAGCGACCATGCCGCACGCCGCACCGCAGGACCCCGCGCAGGGCTGGACCCGCAAGTCGTTCCTGCGGGGTGTGACGGCCGTCGGACTGGCCCCGCTGCTGCCCGGGGTGTCCCCATCGGCCGCCCGGGCCGTCTCCGGGCGGCCGGACTTCCCGCTGGTGCGGGACGGGGTCCCGGTCGACGTCTTCGTGGACGCGGCGGACGACGCCGCCGTGATCCGGGCGGCCGGCGATCTCCTGGCCGACGTCGAACGGGTCGCCGGAGTGCGCCCGGCGATGCGGCACACACTGCCGGAGCGGGCGGCGGGGCTGGTCCTGGTGGGAACCCTCGGCGCGAGCCCGGTCGTCGACCGGCTGGTCGCGCAGGGGCGGCTGGACGTCACACGGGTGCGCGGACGGTGGGAGGCCTCGGTCACCCAGGTGGTCGAGCGTCCGCTCCCGGGCGTGGACCGCGCCCTGGTGATCGCGGGCAGCGAGCGGCGCGGCACGGTCTACGGCGTCTACGACACCTCCGAACGGATCGGCGTCTCGCCCTGGTACTGGTGGGCCGACGTCCCGGTCGAGCGGCGGGCCTCGGTGACGGTGCCGGCCGGGCCGTTCAAGCGGTACGAGCCGTCCGTCCGTTACCGGGGCGTCTTCATCAACGACGAGCAGAACCTGACCACGTGGTCGCACCGCACCCAGGAACCGGACAAGAACATCGGCCCCAGGACCTACGAGCGGATCTTCGAACTGCTGCTCCGTCTGAAGGCCAACTACCTCTGGCCGGCCATGCATCCGTACTCCGACTTCTTCAACAAGCACCGTGAGAACCCGGAGCTGGCCGAGCGCTACGGCATCGTCGTCGGCTCCAGCCACCCCGAGGCCCTGCTGCGCAACGGCGTCCACGAGTGGGCGCCCTGGGCGGAGGAGCACCGGGGCGCGGACGGGGCCCTGCCGGTGTACGACTACACGGTGAACCCCGGGGTCATCTCCGACTACTGGAGGGCCCGGGCCCGGCAGAACGCCGGCTACGAGAGCAGTTGGACGCTCGGCATGCGCGGGCTGCACGACAGCGCGCTGGAGACGAAGCACGCCACCACCGTCCCCGAGAAGGTCGCGGTGATGAACGACATCATCGCCGAGCAGCGGCGGATCCTGGCCGAGGAGGTGGGCGCCGCGGCCCAGCCGCAGATCTTCATCCCGTACAAGGAGGTCCTGGAGCTGTACAACGCGGGCGTCCGGGTGCCCGAGGACGTCACGCTGATATGGCCCGACGACAACCACGGCAACATGCGCCAGCTGCCCGACGCGGCCGAGCGGGCACGCGCGGGCGGCAACGGCATCTACTACCACCTCTCCTACTGGGGCCGGCCCCGCAGCTATCTGTGGCTGGACACCACCCAGCTGTCCAAGGTGTGGCAGGAGCTGCGGCGGGTGTACGAGCACGGCGCCGACCGCATGTGGATCTTCAACGTGGGTGACGTCAAGTCGATCGAGACCGGTCTGTCCTTCTGCATGGACATGGCCTGGGACGTGGACCGGTGGCGGGCCGGCGACGTGGAGGACTTCCTGGCCGAGTGGGCCGGCCGGCAGTTCGGCCGCCGCAACGGCGCGCGGATCGCGGCGATCCGCACCGAGTACTACCGGCTGGCGGCGGAGCGGCGGCCGGAGTTCATCGACCGCGGGATCTTCTCCGTCGTCCACCACGGCGACGAGGCGGGGCGCCGGCTGGCCGCGTACGAGCGGCTGCTGACGCGGGTGCGGGACCTCGGCGCGGAACTGCCGGAGGCGTACCGGGACGCGTACTTCGAGCTGGTCGAGTACCCGGTGCGCGGCGCGTACCTGATGAACCTGAAGTACTACTGGGCGGACCGCAACGCGCTCGCCGTGCGGCAGGGCCGGGGGGCCGGCACGAACCGTTTCGCCGACCTGGCGCACGCGGCCCACGCCGAGGAGGTGGCGATCACCCAGCGGTACAACACCCAGGTGGCGGGCGGGAAATGGGACGGGATCGTCAACCCGTACCCCTCGCAGATCCCCAAGGCGCCGGGCCGTCCCACGGTGACCCGGATCGCCCGTCAGGAGACCTCGGGGCTCGGGGTGGCCGCCGAGGGCAACGAGACGGGATCGGCCCGGCCGCTGTCGTTCTCCTCCTGGACCCGCGACCGGCGTTTCGTGGATGTCTTCAACACCGGGTTCCTGCCGGTGGACTGGGCGGCGGAGGCGGACCTGCCGTGGGTGCGGCTCAGCGCGGCGGGCGGCTCGCTGACCGAGCAGGTCCGGCTGTGGGTGGAGATCGACTGGGCGAGGGTGCCGGAGGGCGCGCACGAGGCGACGGTCACCGTGCGCGGGGGCGGGCAGGAGATCGCCGTACCGCTGCGGGTGCGCAACGACGGGGAGCGGGCGCGCCGACGGGCCCGCGGGTTCGTCGAGGCCAACGGTCTCGTGTCGATCGACGCCGTGCACACCGACCAGCGCGTGGCGCGGGGTGGCGCGTGCTGGCGGACCGTGCGGGGCCTGGGCCGGCGCAGCGGCGCGGTGGAGGCGGTGCCGTCGACGGCGGCTCCGGTCACCGGGGACTTCGCCACCGCGGCGGCCGAGCTGCGGTACCGGGTGCGGTTCTCCAGTACGGGGACCTTCCCGGTCACGGTCTTCCGGCTGCCCTCCCTCGACGAGCGCGGCCACCGCCGGCTGGCGCTCGCCCTCGACGACCAACCGGTGACCGTGCTGTCCGGGCAGGCCGTCGCCACCGGCAACCGGGGCGACGCCTGGGCCAGGAACGTGGAGGAGGGCGTCGAGAAGCTGACCGCCACGGTGACGGTCGGGCGGCCCGGCGAGCACGTCCTGCGGCTGTTCATGGTCGATCCCGCGATCGCCGTCGACCAGATCGTCATCGACACCGGCGGTCTGCCCGCCGCGTACCTGGCGCCGCCGGAGAGCTACCACCCGGTGTTCAACCCCCATCCGGCCACCGGGGCCGGGCTGGCGGCGCCGGACCAGTAGGCCCGCGTCCTCGGCGGCTCAGATCGCGTACCCCTGAGCCGCCAGCCAGCGGTGGACGGTCTCCTTGTCGGCCGGGGTGATGCGGAGCGGGCCGTCGACCTGCGGGCCCTCGTCCTCGTTGAAACCGGTGTCGGTGACGCGGGCGGTGACCCACAGGGCCAGCTCCTGGGCGGCCCGCTCCGACATCGACCCCTGTTCCCACCCGTCCCGGGCCTCCCGGGCCGCGCCCGGATCATGACGCTCGGCCTCCGCCAGCCACGCCTCGACGATCCGCCCGACGACCTCCCGTTCCGCTCCGGAGGCCCACACCCGCGTGTCCTTGCCGTCCATGCGTCCCGAGTGCCCCGGAAGGCCGAACGGCACCCGCCCGCGAGCCACGCGGACGCGCGCTCACCGGGCCGCGCTGCGACTCCCGCCGGCGGGGCGGGCCCGGCCCCCGCGCGAGTGCGGGGCGCATGTCGACGTCACGGCCCCCCGCGCAAGTGCCGGGGGCACGTCGACGCCACGCGCCGCCAGGCCCCTCCCCGGGCCGGGCCCGCCGCTCGGGAAGGCCCCGGCCATCGTGGCTCGGACGGGACGGCCCGGCCGTCGCGCGACGGCGAGGCGCATGCCGACGACCGCGTCGAGCCCTTGCCGACCACGCCCCCGACGGCCACCGACCGTTGCTGCCCCGGCGGGAGGCAAGTGGTACGCGCGGCGACCCTCACCGCTCCCCCGCCGCTCGGGCCCGCCCCGCCGTCGCGCGGGCGCGGGGCGCAGGCTGCGTCGGCGGTCGGTACGTCGTGCGTGCGGCGGTCCGTCGTCGGGCGCCTGTCTCGTCGGCCCGGGCGTGCCCGGCTGAGTCCGCCGTTCCGGCACAGGTACGGGCCGCCACCGGCATCCGTGCCGGTGATGGCACCCGCGGCCGGGGTGGGCGTCGTCCGTCGTCGGGCTGTGTCGGGGGGCGGGGGGCGGGTACTCGGGGCTCTCGGTGCTTCGGAGTCGGTGCGCCGGGCGTGCCGGCCGACAGGAGGAAGGGCAGTGATGACGCAGCAGGCGGACGACAACGCTCTCGCCCGGGACGCGGGCGTCGCGGAACTGCGTCTCGCGTCGGGCGACCCCGGTCTCGTCCCGCAGAACGACGTGCTCGGGGAGGCGGACCTGCCGCTCGACCGCAACCAGGCGATCCTCCAGGCCGCGAAGCAGGTCGGCGGGATCCTGAAGCGGAAGGGGCACGCGTTCGCCCTGGCGGGCAGTGTCGCCGTGTACGCGCACGGCGGCTCCCAGAACCTCCAGCACGACGTCGACTTCTGCTTCCGCCCCGAGGACGCGGACGCCGTCGCCGAGACCCTCAAGGAAGCCGGGCTTCCGGTGTACGCGCCGCCGGAGGACTGGCTGCTGAAGTCCACCTGCCTCGGTCAGCAGGTCGACCTTATCTTCGAGCTGGCGCACCAGCCGGTCACCACCGAGCTGCTGGCCAGAGCCCAGGAGCTGTCGGTCGACTCGGTCTTCATGCCGGTGCTGGCGCCGACCGACCTGGTGCACAGCCTGGTGGCCGCCTTCTCCGAGCACCATTGCGACTTCGGGGCGGTGCTGCCCATCGCCCGCACGCTGCGGGAGAAGGTCGACTGGGACAGGGTGCGCGGCGCCTGCGGGGACGAGCCGATGCCCGACGCGTTCTTCTACTTCCTGGAGCGACTGGAGGTCATCCCGCCGAGGCCGAAGGAGGAACGGCCATGAGTGAGCCCGTGGCAGAGCATGCCGGAGGTACCGGCGCTGCCTCGGAGAACGTCGAGTACCGCGTCGCCCACCTGCGCGACCGGCTGGCCGCCGAGGAACTGGGTGAGCTGGGCGTACGGGCCGAGGTGCGGGCCGGGTCGGTCGTGGTGACCGGCACGGTGCCGTCGGCGGAGTGCCGCGAGACCTTGCTGCGGACTGTCCGCGAGGAGCTGGCCGGACTGGCCGTGCACACCGACGTCGTGGTGGCGGAGACCGCCTCCCCCGACCATGCGGAGGACCTGCCATGATCCGTGTCGCCGCGGTCGGGGACATCCACATGGGCCCCGACAGCCAGGGCCTGCTGCGGCCCGCCTTCGACACCCTGCACGACTGTGCCGACCTGCTGCTCCTGGCGGGCGACCTGACCCGGCACGGCACACCGGACGAGGCACGCGTCGTGGCCCAGGAGGTACGGGACCTGCCGGTGCCGGTGGTGGCCGTGCTCGGCAACCACGATCACCACGACGAGCAGCCCGAGAAGGTGACCGAGATCCTCCAGGAGGCCGGTGTGACGGTCCTGGAGGGCGAGGGCACCGTCGTCGAGTGCGGCGGCACCCGCGTCGGCGTGGCCGGCACCAAGGGCTTCTGCGGCGGCTTCGTCGGCCGCAGCGCCGGGGAGTTCGGCGAGCCGCTGATGAAGGAGTTCGTGCGCTACACCCGCCGCTGCGCGGACGCCCTGCACGGCGCGCTGGAGGAGCTGGACCGGGACGGCTGCGAGCTGCGCGTGGCGCTCACCCACTTCTCCCCCGTCGCCGACACCCTCGCCGGTGAGCCGCCGGAGATCTACCCGTTCCTCGGCAGCTATCTGCTGGCCGAGGCGATCGACACGGCGGGCGCCGATCTCTCCGTGCACGGCCACGCCCACATGGGCAGCGAGCACGGGATGACGGCCGGCGGCGTCCGGGTGCGGAACGTGGCCCAGCCGGTCATCCGGCGGGCGTTCAACGTGTACCAGCTGCACACCGTTCCTAAAGACTGAGCGGGAGTGAGTCCTGCTGCCAGAACCCATGCTCAGCCGGACGCTCCGAACGGTGTTGGGCGTCCTGGTCTCCCGCGTTCGCTCCGCGTCCGGCGTGCACGGATCGTGTCCGTGGTCCGGGGATGCGGGGGCGGGGTTCCTCACGCCCCGGGGCCTCCGGTCGGGCCTGGACGGTCCGATGCCCCGCACGATCACTCTGGTCGTGCGGGGGCGGTGTCGCCCGTCGCCGGATCGGGTGCCCCAGGGCGCGCCTGCCGATCGCCACGGCGGCCGCGTCGTGGCGG
>NZ_BQUN01000004.1 GCF_026008495.1 Streptomyces sp. A012304 | reverse complement strand
GCCCCCGAACCCGCCCCCGCGCCCGTCGCCGCGCCCCTCGCGCCGCCCGCCGCACCCGCGCCGACCCCGCCGAGCCTGGTGAAGCCGCCGCTCGGCAGGATCAGCCTCGACAAGGGCAGCCAGGTGTCCATCAGCATGGACAAGGGTGACCGAGACCTGAAGGTCACCGTGGCCCTGGAGTGGGACGGCGGCAGCGAACGGCGCCGCAGGCAGGGCGCCGACCTCGACCTGTACGCCCTGTACGTGCCCGCCACCAAGGCGCTGCGCGGCAAGGACGCGCCCGGCACCCTCGTCAAGTCCGGCCACGTCGTCCAGGGCGAGCCGGTGCGCGGAGTCGGCGAGGCGGCCCCGGCCGCCCCGTCCACGGTGGCGAAGACCGGCAAGAAGGCCGACGCGGGCAAGAAGGCCGACGTCGTCTACTACAAGCGCCTCGGCTCGCTCACCGCCCGTCCCTACATCCGTCTCGACGGCGACTCCCGCGTCCCGGGCCGTGAGGCGGTGCAGATCGTCCGCCCCGACGAGCAGGGCTACGTCCTGCTGTGCGCCTACTCGGCGGTCAGCAACGGATTCGGCTCCTTCCGCAGCTTCGGCGCGAAGGTCGTCGTCGACGACGGCCGAGGCTCCGTCGTCACCGTCCCGCTGTACGAGAACACCAAGACCCGGTACTGGGTGGCGATCGCGCTCGTCGACTTCACCTCCGCCGACGGAGCGGCCGTCCGGCACGTCGAGGCCTACAGCGCCCGCATGACCGAGCGCCGCCCGGTGCTCCACGCGGACGGGACGATCGAGATGAACGCGGGCCCGGTCGAGTTCAAACGCCGCTGACCGGGCCGGCCCGCGCCCCTCACTCCGCCAGGAGCCTGCGCAGCCAGTCCACCTGGGCCGCTCGCGCCGAGCGGGACAGGGCGGCCTGGGGGGCGAAGCCGTCGAAGCCGTGGAAGCCGCCGGGCCAGACATGGAGCTCGGCGATGCCGCCGGCCTGCCAGATCCGGGAGGCGTAGGCGACGACCTCGTCCCGGAAGGTCTCGGCGGAGCCGACGTCGAGGAAGGCGGGCGGCAGACCGGACAGGTCCTCGGCGCGGGCGGGGGCCGCGTACGCCGGGACGTCGGGGCCGCCGCGCCGCTCGCCCAGCAGGGCCGTCCAGCCGGTCTCGTTGGCCGTACGGTCCCAGACGCCGAGGCCCGCCATCTGGTGCGAGGACGGCGTGTCGTTGCGGTCGTCCAGCATCGGGCACATCAGCAGCTGGCCGATCGGACGCGGCCCCCCGCGGTCGCGCAGCAGCAGCGCGAGCGCCGCGGTGAGCCCGCCGCCGGCGCTGGCCCCGGCGATGACGACGCGGTCGGGGTCCGCGCCCAGCTCCTTGGCGTGCTCCGCGGTCCACAGCAGGCCGGCGTACACGTCCTCGACCGGCGCCGGGTGCGGGTGCTCGGGGGCGAGCCGGTACTCCACCGACACCACGACCATGTCGAGCTCCCGCGCCCACTCCAGGGCCACGTCCACGCCGACCCGGTTGTTGCCGAGGACCATGCCGCCGCCGTGCACGTGGTAGACGAGCGGTCGCGGGCGGTCGGGCACGGGCGAGGTGGGCCGGCAGATCAGCAGCGATACGCCGGGCGCGCCCTCGGGGCCCGGGACCGTCCGGTCCTCCACCTCGAAGGCGCCGCCCAGGGTGAGGTCGAGATCCGCGAGCAGCGCGATGCCCGGTCCCTGGCGGACGATGTCGATGTCCTCCGGGGTCATGGCGGGAGAGATCACGTCCTTGATCATCTCCAGGGCGGCGGCGAGTTCGGGGTCGAAGGGCGGCGGCACCAGGGTCATGGTCTCTCCTCACGCGGGGAACGCGGCGGCTCGTGCGCCCATGGTCGGCCCACCCCGCGCCCGCCGGACCACCGCCGTCCGGCGGAACCTGCCCGCCATCCGGCGGGTGACACGCCGGCCGACCAGGAAGCTTGCCATTTCATGACCCTTTGTTCACCGCCTCGCGGTGGTGCGGGTCCCGGACGTCGACAACGCTGTCGAGACCCCACAGGCTTCACACAGGCACCAGGAGTACCAACCCGTGAACGTTTCCGTCTCCGTCTGGCTGGTGACCGTCGCCGCCCTGTGCGCGCTGGTCGCCGTCGACTTCTTCGTCGGCCGCAGACCTCACGACGTGTCGGTCAAGGAGGCCGGCACCTGGACCGTCGTCTGGATCCTCCTGGCCTGCGCGTTCGGAGTGGGCCTGTACGTCTTCGGCGGCGGGGGCCCGACGGGTGAGTTCTTCGCCGGTTACATCACCGAGAAGTCGCTGAGCGTGGACAACCTCTTCGTCTTCGTCCTCATCATGGGGAAGTTCGCGGTGCCCTCCCAGTACCAGCAGCGGGTGCTGATGGTGGGCGTCCTGATGGCCCTGGTGCTGCGCGCGGTGTTCATCGCGCTCGGCGCGGCGATCATCTCGACGTTCTCCTGGGTGTTCTACCTCTTCGGCGCGTTCCTGATCTGGACCGCCTGGAAGCTGATCCAGGACGCCCGCAAGGACGGCCACGACGAGGAGTACCAGGAGAACAAGCTGCTCAAGGCCGTCGAGCGCCGGTTCGGCGTGGCCGACCGCTACCACGGCACCAAGCTGTGGATCGAGCAGAACGGCAAGCGGGTCATGACCCCGATGCTGGTGGTGATGCTGGCGATCGGCTCCACGGACGTCCTGTTCGCCCTCGACTCCATCCCCGCGATCTACGGTCTGACCGAGGACCCGTACATCGTGTTCACCGCCAACGCGTTCGCGCTGATGGGTCTGCGGCAGCTGTACTTCCTCATCGGCGGCCTGCTGAAGAAGCTGGTCCACCTCAGCTACGGCCTGTCGATCATCCTCGGCTTCATCGGCGTCAAACTGCTGTTGCACGCCCTGCACGAGTCCGGGGTCCACGTCCCCGAGATCAGCATCCCCTTCTCGCTCTCCTTCATCGTGCTCGTCCTCGCCGTGACGACCGTCACCAGCCTGCGGGCCGCCAAGCGCCAGGAGGAGGCCGCCGCCACGGACGGCTCTACGGTGTAGGCGCCGCGTCCGCCCGCATCATCACGCAGTCGAACTCCACCACCCGCCCCGTCGCCGCCTCGCGCGTCACCGGGTACATCCCGGTGATGCCGAAGCCGGCCCCCTCGTACGCGGCGATCGACTCGGCCATCGACGGGCTGCCCTCGTACAGGCGCAGCACGGCCACCTCCGACTGAAGACCGAGGAAGTCCGCGATCCGCTCCCCGGCGCCCGCGAACACCTCCAGGTCGTAGCCCTGGGTGTCCATCTTGAGGAAGGGGCGCGGTTCAGGCAGGCCCGCCAGCGCCTCGTCGATGACGCCGTCCAGCCGGCGCACCGGGATCTCCTGGGTGTCGGAGGTGGCGAACCGTCCGTAGCGGCCCTTGCCGTAGTCGCTGGGCGCGAGCAGCGAGTTCATGGTCTTCCAGCCGGTGTGCAGTGCGGCGGCGGTGTCCGCGCGGCCCAGGGCGAAGGGGTGCACCCGCCAGTCGGGGTCGTCGGCGGCGGCCCGCTCCAGCCGGGCGAAGGCCTCCGGGGCGGGCTCGAAGGAGACGATCCGGCCGGTGTAGCCGAGCCGGCGCAGCCGCCGGGCGTACTGGCCGGTGTTGGCCCCGACGTCGAAGACGCAGTTCACGGCGTACCGCTCCAGCATCGCGGCCACGTGGTGGGTGCACAGGTACTCGGCGGCCGCCAGTTGCAGTCCGCGCTCGTCCCGCCGCGCCGCCGCGTCCAGCAGGAGGACGCCGCCGCTGTCGCCGAGCCGGACGGCGCTGCCCTCGCCCTGCGGCGGCGCGCCGTTCTTCGTGCGGCGCACGATCCAGGTGCTCCGGTCCGCGGCGGTGACCGAGAGGCGGGCGGCGGACCGGGAGACCATCGCCGCTCCCGGGGCGAGGTCGGTCACCCGGACGCCGAGGCGGGGCAGCAGCCGGAGCAGTCGTCGGTAAAGGGTCTGCATCCCGCCACCCCTATCAGACGGGAGGGACCGCGGTCGCCCCCTCGGCCCACATTCGCCACACCGGTCTCCTCGGAGAGCCGGGAGCCGCGAGACCGGGAGCCAGGCGCCGGGAACCGGGGGCCGGGAGGAGGCCCGGGAGTCAGGAGGCCGGGTGCCGGGGACCGGGGGCGCCGGGAACCGGGAGTCAGGGAGCCGGCGGCGACCCGTCCACGACGAAGGGGTCCGGATGCTCCGGACCCCTTCGTGCGGCTACGGCCTTCCGGCTCAGGCGGCCGCGGTCTCGCCCGCGTGGCCGTGCAGCCGGGCCACGACCTCGGTCAGCTGGGCGGCGACCTCGGCGTCGTCCACCGGGTGGGTCTCGGCGAAACGGGTCAGGGAGCCCGGGATGGAGAGCTTGAGGTCCTCGATCACCTTGCCGCCGGCGATGCCCACGGCCTTGCGGGCCTCGTCCTGCGCCCACACGCCGCCGTACTGGCCGAAGGCGGTGCCCACCACGGCGACCGGCTTGCCGCCGAAGGCGCCGGCGCCGTACGGGCGGGACAGCCAGTCGATGGCGTTCTTCAGCACGGCCGGGATGGTGCCGTTGTACTCCGGCGAGAAGAGCAGGAAGGCGTCGGCGGCCTGGGCGGCCTCGCGCAGCTTGACGGCGGCGGCCGGGACGCTGCCCTCGACGTCGATGTCCTCGTTGTAGAACGGGATGTCGGCCAGGCCCTCGAAGAGCTCCACCTCGGTGCCCTCGGGCGCGACCTTGATGGCGGCCTCCGCGAGCTGGCGGTTGGTCGAGCCGGCGCGGAGGCTGCCGACGAGCGCGAGGATACGAACAGACATGGATACTCCCAGAGGCTGAAACAGTGCCGTAACGATACGGACCGGGGTCCGTTTATGTTTGTATCACCCTAACCGGACCGTGGTCCAGTTTCATTCCCGGTGCTTTACGCTGTTTTCATGTCCGCCGCGCTGCCGCCCTTCCCGAAGTCTCAGGAAAACGCCGGTGAGCCCGAGCTGCTCCAGCTCGGGTCGTCCGCCGAGGACGAGCCCTGCCTGCGTGCCGACGCGGCCCGCAACCGGGCCCGGCTGTTGTGCGCCGCCGCCCAGCTGGTCGCCGAGCACGGCGCGGCAGCGGTGACGATGGAGGCGGTGGCCGCCGCGGCGAACGTCGGCAAGGGCACCGTCTTCCGCCGGTTCGGCGACCGTACCGGACTGCTCATGGCCCTGCTCGACCACTCGGAGCGCACATTCCAGGCGGCCTTCCTCAGCGGCCCGCCGCCGCTCGGGCCCGGCGCGCCGCCCACCGAGCGGCTGCGGGCCTTCGGTGTCGCGATGCTGCGGCGCTCGACGGACGAACTGGATCTGCAACTGGCCGCCGAGGCCGACGCCGACCGCCGCTTCGCCGCACCGGCCCGCCGCGTGCTCCACGGCCATCTGGTGCTGCTGCTGCGCCAGGCGGTGCCGGACGCGGACGGCGAACTGCTCGCCCACACGCTGATGGGCTACCTCAACCCGGTCCTCGTCCACCATCTGACGCGGCAGTGCGGCCTGCCGCTGGAGCGGCTGGAAGCCGGCTGGATCGACCTGGTGGACCGGGTGACGGGCGAGCGCCGCGACCGGTGACGCCCCGCGCGAAGACGCCCGTCGCGGCCAACTTCGTTAAACAACTGACGAATTGAGCGTCACCCCCGCCCGGAAAACCGGTCCCCGCTTCTGCCAAGATGCGGTACGTCATGGTGCAGATACCGAACAAGCCCGCGCCGACAGCGTCGTCGGTGCCGCGCCCCGTGCCCACGAGCGCCGACGTGGCCCGCCTGGCCGGCGTCTCGCGCGCGACCGTCTCCTACGTCCTGAACAACACCAGCGCCGTACGGATCAGCGAGCCCACCCGCCGACGGGTCCACCAGGCCGCCAAGGACCTCGGGTACGTGCCGCACGCGGCCGCCCGCAGCCTGCGCGCCGGACACAGCCGGATGGTGCTGATGCCCGCCCCGCCCGTCCCGGCGGGCCCCCTCTACAGCCAGTTCGTGCACGACTTCCAGGGCGCCCTCAGCCGCCTCGACTACACCGTCGTCCAGTACGGCGCCAGCGGCCTGCGCGGGGACGACGCCGCGCGCGCCTGGGCCGAACTGCGGCCGGTCGCCGTCCTGGTGCCGGGCCCCGGGCTCGGCCCGCAGGGCGTGGCCGTGCTCAAGCGGTCCGGGGCCCGCGCCGTCGTGACCCTCAGCTCCGAGCCCGTCGAGGGCGCCCACGCCCTGCTCCTGGACCACGCGGGGGCCGGCCGCAGCGCCGCGCGGCACCTGTACGCACGCGGCCGCCGCCGCGTCGGCGTCGTCGTGCCCGAGGAGCGCGGCATGGACATGTTCTCCGTGCCCCGGCTCGCCGGCGTCCGCGCCGCCCTGCACGGCACCGACGCCACCGTCACGGAACTGTCCCTCGCCTACACCGAGGACTCGGCGGCCGACCTCGCGGCCCGCTGGCCCGCCCTCGGCCTCGACGCGGTCTTCGCCTACAACGACGAGTACGCCATGCTGCTGATGCGCGCCCTCCAGGACGCCGGCGTGCGCGTCCCCGAGGACACGGCCGTCATCGGTGCGGACGACCTCATGCTGGGCCGGCTGCTGCGCCCCCGGCTGAGCACCGTCCGGATCGCGCTGCCCTCCGGCCGCGATCTCGCCGAGCTGGTGGACCGGGCGGTCCGCAACCCGGGCGCGGCACCCGAGTCGCACGAACTGCTCGGCGCCACCGTGGTGCACCGCGACTCCACCTGAACCCTCCGCACGCGCGTACGACATGACTAGGATGTTGCGCGCTCAACCAGATAGGGATGCGTTCCGGATCGCCGCATCCCGCAACGCGGCCGCCGAACCGGCGGCGAACCGCACGGGACCTCCACTCCCCGAGTGAGTCCCGCGTGACTGATCGGAGAGCCGTCATGCCGTTGCTCGACCCCACGACCTGGCAGTCCCGCGGTGCCCTGACGGGCCCCCGGTACACCGTCACCGAGCCCGCCACCGGCGACACCCTCGCCACGGTCGTCCTGGCCGCCGCCGAGGACGTCGCCCCGGCCACCGAGGCGGCCCGCGCCGCCCAGGCCGAGTGGGCCCGCATGCCCCACTTCGTGCGCGCCGGCGTGCTGCGCAAGGCCGGCGACCTGTTCGCCGCGCACGCCGACGAACTGCGCGACTGGCTGGTGCGCGAGTCGGGCTCCATCGTCGGCAAGGCCGACTTCGAACTGCACGTCGCCGCCCAGGAGTGCTACGAGGCCGCCGCCCTCGCCTCCCGCCCGGCCGGGCAGGTGCTGCCCAGCGAGGCGCCCCGGCTGTCCTACACCCGGCGGGTCCCGGTCGGTGTCGTCGGGGTGATCTCGCCGTTCAACGCGCCGCTGATCCTGTCCATCCGCTCCGTGGCGCCCGCGCTGGCGCTCGGCAACGCGGTGGTGCTCAAGCCGGACCCGCGCACCGCGGTGTGCGGCGGACTGTCGCTGGCCGCGGTCTTCGCCGAGGCCGGCCTTCCCGAGGGCCTGCTGCACGTGCTGCCCGGCGGCGCCGACACCGGCGCGGCGCTGGTCGCCGACCCGCGCGTCCCGGTCATCTCCTTCACCGGCTCCACCGCCGCCGGCCGGTCGGTCGGCGAGGCCGCCGGACGCCACCTCAAGCGCGCCCACCTCGAGCTCGGCGGCAACTCCGCCCTGGTCGTGCTGGAGGACGCCGACCTCGACGCGGTGATCTCCACCGCGGCCTGGGGCTCCTTCTTCCACCAGGGCCAGATCTGCATGACCACCGGCCGCCACCTCGTGCACGCCTCCCTCTACGAGGAGTACGTCGAGCGGCTGGCCGCGAAGGCGGAGTCGCTGGCCGTCGGCGACCCGCACCGGGCCCAGGTCCACCTCGGCCCGCTCATCGACGACGGCCAGCTCGGCAAGGTGCACGGCCTGGTGGAGGCCAGCACGGCGGCCGGCGCGAAACTCGTGGCGGGCGGCAGGCACGAACGCCTCTTCTACCGCCCGACCGTCCTCGCCGGCGTCGACGACCACACCCCCGCCTACGCGGAGGAGGTCTTCGGCCCGGTGGCCCCCGTACGCTCCTTCACCACCCCGGACGAGGCCGCCGCCCTGGCCGCCGCCGGCTCCTACGGCCTCTCCCTGGGCATCGTCACCCGTGACGCCGCCCGCGGCCTCGACCTCGCCGAGCGCATCCCGACCGGCATCGTGCACATCAACGACCAGACGGTGAACGACGAGGCCGTCGCCCCCTTCGGCGGCATCGCCGCCTCCGGCACCGGCGCCCGGTTCGGCGGCGAGGCCAACCTGGAGGCCTTCACCGAGCTGCGCTGGACGACGGTGCGCGCCGACGTGGCGCCGTACCCCTTCTAGGAACTGCTCCCTGTAGGAGCTACTCGCCCTGGGAACCCTGGCCCTGGGCGGTCTGCTGCTCCTCGACCGCCTTGCGGACCTCGTCCATGTCCAGCTTGCGGGCCTGCCCGATGACGTCCGCCAGGGCGGCCTCGGGCAGGGCGCCCGGCTGCGCGAACACGGCGACCCGGTCCCGGACGATCATCAGGGTCGGGATGGACTGGATACCGAAGGCGGCGGCCAGCTCCGGCTGCGCCTCGGTGTCCACCTTCCCGAACACCAGGTCCGGGTTGTCCTCGGCGGCCTTCTCGTAGACCGGGGCGAACTGACGGCACGGCCCGCACCAGGACGCCCAGAAGTCGATCAGGACGAAGTCGTTGTCGGTGACCGTCTGGTCGAAGTTCTCCTTGGTGAGCTCCACGGTGCTGCTCATGGCCTGATTCCCTCTTCCCGGTGCTTCCTGCCAGGGGCTCCTGACATGGGGTGAAGCCGTCCGCACAACACGTGCGGCCGGTCGCGTATTCCGCGCCCCTACCCGTGTGGCCTCCCCGCACACCACCCACCAGACTGACCCCATGACGGAAACGGAAACCATCGCGTACGACGTCGTGGTGCTCGGGGCCGGGCCCGTGGGGGAGAACGTCGCCGACCGCACCCGCGCGGCCGGCCTCACCACCGCGGTCGTGGAGAGCGAGCTGGTCGGCGGCGAGTGCTCGTACTGGGCCTGCATGCCCAGCAAGGCCCTGCTGCGCCCGGTCATCGCCCGCGCCGACGCCCGCCGCCTGCCCGGCCTGCGCCAGGCGGTGCAGGGGCCCCTGGACGCGTCCGCGGTCCTCGCCCACCGCAACCACTACACCTCGGACTGGAAGGACGACGGCCAGGTCGGCTGGCTGGACGGCATAGGCGCCGACCTGTACCGAGGTCAGGGGCGGCTGACCGGGCCCCGCACGGTGACGGTGGGGGACAAGGTCCTCACCGCCCGGCACGCCGTCGCCGTGTGCACCGGCAGCCGCGCCGTCCTGCCCGATCTGCCGGGCCTCGACGAGGTCCGGCCGTGGACCAGCCGGGAGGCGACGAGCGCGCAGTCCGTCCCGGACCGCCTCGTCGTGGTCGGCGGCGGCGTCGTCGCCACCGAGATGGCCACCGCCTGGCAGGCGCTCGGCGCGCGGGTCACGGTCCTGGTGCGCGGCAAGGGGCTGCTGAACCGGATGGAGCCCTTCGCCGGCGAACTGGTCGCCGAGGCGCTGACCGAGGCCGGCGCCGACGTGCGTACGGGCACCTCCGTCGCGTCGGTGTCGCGCCACGACGGCACGGTCGTGGTCCGCACCGACACCGGCGACCGCGTCGAGGCCGACGAGATCCTCTTCGCCACCGGCCGCGCCCCGCGCACCGACGACATCGGCCTCGACACCGTCGGCCTGGAACCGGGCTCCTGGCTCACCGTCGACGACAGCCTGCGCGTCGTCGGCAGCGACTGGCTGTACGCGGTCGGCGACGTCAACCACCGCGCCCTCCTCACCCACCAGGGCAAGTACCAGGCCCGGATCGCGGGCGCCGCCATCGCCGCCCGCGCCTCCGGGACGGCGGACCTGGACTCTGGCCCGTGGGGCGCGCACGCCGCCACCGCCGACCACCACGCCGTCCCCCAGGTCGTCTTCACCGACCCGGAGGCCGCCTCCGTGGGCCTCTCCCTCGCGGAGGCGGAACAGGCCGGACACCGCGTCCGCGCCGTCGACGTCGAGCTGTCCTCGGTGGCCGGGGCGGGCCTGTACGCCGACGGCTACAAGGGACGCGCCCGCATGGTCGTCGACCTGGAGGACGAGATCCTGCGCGGTGTCACCTTCGTCGGCCCCGGCGTGGGTGAGCTGATCCACTCCGCGACGATCGCCGTGGCCGGCCGGGTGCCGATCGCCCGCCTCTGGCACGCGGTCCCGTCCTACCCGACGATCAGCGAGGTGTGGCTGCGGCTGCTGGAGGCGCTCCGGGACACCTGAGATCCCTCACGGCAACTCGAAACCGAGGGCCTCGGCCGCCTGGACCGGCGTCGGCTGCGCCCAGCGCTCCACCACCGTCTGCTGGGCGGAGAGCGACCGCAGCTCGGCCCGGTCCAGGTAGAGCACGCCGTCGAGATGGTCCGTCTCGTGCTGCACGATGCGGGCGGGCCACCCCCCGAACACCTCGTCCAGGGGACGGCCGTGCTCGTCCTCGCCCCTGAGCCGCACCTCGGCGTGCCGGGCCACCACCGCCTGCCAGCCCGGCACGCTCAGACAGCCCTCGAAGAACGCGGCCCGGCCGGCGCCCACGGGCTCGTAGGAGGGGTTCACCAGGACCCGGAACGGCTGCGGCACCCGGCCCCGGGCCAGACGCACCTCCTCGGGCACCGGTGCCGGGTCCTCGATCACCGCGATCCGCAGCTCCACCCCGACCTGCGGGGCGGCCAGGCCCACGCCCGGCGCCGCCCGCATGGTGACGCGCAGGGCCTCGACGAAACGGGCCAGCAGCGCGGGGTCGAGCTGCCCGTCGTAGCGCTCGGTACCGGCGCGCAGCACCGGGTCGCCGGCCGCCACGATCGGCAACGGGCCGCCGGGGGCGAGGAGTTCCTCGATCCGTTCGGCAAGAGGGGCGCGGGGAGCGGGAGATGCCATCGGGCCAGCATGCCACGCCGAACGCCGTTGTGACGCAGGTCACTTGAAAGGGCGGGAACTCGGCGGGATTCCGCCCCGACTACTGGACCGTCACGGCTGAAACGTCCCCGCGAAAACCCACCGAACCCTCCGGAGAAGCCCGCCGATGTCCACCGCTCCCTCGACCTCCCCCGCTTCCGGCTCCGATCCAGCGGGGGAACCCTCATCGGACGAGGCCCCGCAACCCGCGGCGCCCGCACCGTCGTCCCGCGGGCCCTGGGCCCCGCTGCGTCCCCTGGTGCTGCGTCTGCACTTCTACGCCGGCGTGCTCGTCGCCCCCTTCCTGCTCGTCGCCGCCGTCACCGGCTTCCTGTACGCGGGCGCGTTCCAGGCCGAGAGGATCGTCTACGCGCACGAGACGACCGTGCCGGCCGGTGACACCAAGCTGCCCGTCTCGCGGCAGGTGGCCGCGGCCCGCGAGGCGCATCCCGAGGGCACCGTCACGGCCGTGCGGCCCTCCCCGGCGGACGACGCCACCACCCGGGTGCTGCTGTCCGGGGTGAAGGGCGTCGATCCCACCCACTCCCTCGCCGTGTTCGTCGACCCGTACACCGGCGAGGTGCGCGGCGCGCTGGAGCAGTACGGCTCGACCGGCGCGCTGCCGCTGCGCACCTGGATCGACGAGTTCCACCGCGATCTGCACCTCGGCGAGAACGGCCGGCTCTACAGCGAACTCGCCGCGAGCTGGCTGTGGGTGATCGCGGGCGGCGGCGTCGTCCTGTGGTTCTCCCGCCGGCGCGCCCTGCGCAAGGTCCGCGGCACCAGCGGACGGCGCCGCACACTCGGCCTGCACGGCACGGTCGGCGTGTGGGCCGCGGCCGGCTTCTTCTTCCTGTCCGCCACCGGCCTGACCTGGTCGCAGTACGCCGGGGCGAACATCGACGAGTTGCGCACCTCGCTCGGCGGGGCCACCCCGTCGCTCTCGGTGGCGGCGGGTGGCGGCGGCGAGCACGCCGGCCACGACGCCGCCTCCGGCACCGGCGGCAACGGTGAGCACGGCGTCGGCCTTGACAAGGTCCTGTCCGCCGCGCGTGCCGAGGGCCTGGGCGACCCGGTGGAGATCGTGCCGCCCGCGGACGCGGAGTCGGCGTACGTCGTCAAGCAGGTGCAGCGCAGCTGGCCCACCAAGCAGGACTCCGTCGCGATCGACCCGGCCACCGGCGAGGTCACCGACGTGCTGCGGTTCGCGGACCACCCGGTGCTCGCCAAGCTCACCCGCTGGGGCATCGACCTGCACACCGGCGTCCTGTTCGGCCTGGCCAACCAGATCCTGCTGATGGCGCTCGCGCTGTCGCTGGTCCTGCTGATCCTGTGGGGCTACCGCATGTGGTGGCAGCGCGGCCGGGGCTCCGCCTTCGGCCGGCCGGTCCCGCGCGGCGCCTGGGCCCAGGTCCCGCCGTACGTCCTCGTGCCGTTGCTGGCGGTGATCGCGGTCCTCGGCTACTTCGTTCCACTGCTGGGCATCCCGCTCGCCGCGTTCCTCGTCGTGGACGTCGTCCTCGGCGAGATCGCGCACCGGCGGGGCAGGCGGGCCGCCGCCTGACGAGCGGCCTGACGAGCGGTACGACGACGGGCGGCGGCCCGGCGGTGATCGTCACCGCCGGGCCGCCTTTGCGCCGTGTGCCGTTCAGGCCTCCGGGAAGTCGCCCGCGAGCGCCGAGGCGAGGCGCAGGTGCGGTCCCGCCTCCTCGTGCCGGCCCTGCCGCTCCAGGGTGCGGCCCAGCATCAGCCGGGCGTAGTGCTCCACCGGGTCGCGCTCGACGATGATCCGCAACTCGGCCTCGGCGCGGCGCAGTTGGGCCGAGTGGTAGTAGGAACGGGCCAGCAGCAGCCGCGGTCCGGTCTGCTCCGGCACCTCCTCGACCAGCCCGACCAGGACGCGCGCCGCGGCGGCGTAGTCCTTCGCGTCGAAGAACTGCCGTGCGCGCTCCCAGCGTTCGGCCGGCGTTCCGTGGGCGTAGTAGTCGTGGGTGATGTTCACTCGGGCCTCCTTCGCCGCCGTCAACCGGCCGTGGTCGTTGAATATTCCACTGTCCGGGTGGAGGCCCGCTGGGCCTACAGGGCGGCCAGTTCGGTGCCAGCCCGCTCGGTGACCAGCGCGAGGACCCGTCCGGCGGTCGCCAGGTCCTCCGCCGGGATGCCGGCGTAGATCCGGGCCGAGATCGGGGCGGTCTCGGCGGCGACCGTGGTGTGCAGCGCGGTTCCGGCCTCCGTGACGCGCAGCCGCCCGCCGTCGGCCGCCAGGAGCCCCTTGTCCAGCAGTGCGTCGACGACGGCGCCGATCTCGGCCGGGTCGGCCTTGAGGGAGTCGGTGACCTCCCTGAGGAGTGCGTCCCGGTGCACGGGGCCGTCGGCGACGACGGCCGCCCGTAGCGTCACCGACTCCTGGAACGTGGCGCCGTGCCGGTCGAGGACGCGCTCCACGACGGCGCGGCCGGCGTAGTGCGCGAGGCCGATGACCCGGCCGTTGACGGAAGTTGCGGTGGTGGTCATGAGAGTCCCTCGTTCTGGTCGGTGTGCTGCGGGGTGTGCTGATCGCCGGGGTCGAGCGGTACGTCGAGCAGGGCCCTGAGTTCGCTGGTGAACGTGTGCGTCCGGGCGCTGTCCAGGCCGCCGAGCGGCTCCAGGAGCTGCTCCAGCAGCCCGTGCACCACCTGGACGGCCCGGCGGGTGACGTCCTCGCCCCGCTCGGTGAGCGCCAGTTGCACGGCCCGCGGGTCGCGGGGGTTGCGCGTCCGCTCCACGAGGCCGGCGGCCTCCAGGGCGCGCGCCAGCTTGGACACGTACAGCGGCTCCAGGCCGGTGTGGTCGGCGAGGCGGCGCTGACTGGGGTGTTCACCGGCGCGTCGCATGCCGTGCAGCGAGGCCACCAGGGAGTACTGCGCGTGGGTGAGGCCGAGCGGTGCCACCGCGCGGTCGACCGCCACACGCCACTTCGTCGACAGACGCCACACCAGGAAACCGGGCGTGGCCCGTTCGAATCCCTTGCTCATGGGCAATACGTTACATGGATACTATGTCCATGGCTACTATTTGGCCCCGCTGATGCGGCCGACTCCCGGGGGAGCGGGATCAGTCGGTGAGGGCGGCGGCGAGTTCCTTGCTGGCCCGGACGATCTCCGTGTCGGGTTCATCGAGCAGGCGGCGCAGGACGCCGCGCTGGGCGCGGACGGCGCGTCGGGCGGCGCGTTCCCAGGCGACATGGTTGTCGGGGTGGCGCAGCAGCTTGGGGTAGGCGGCGGCCGTGGTCTCCCACTGCCGGGCGTCGGCGATGCTCTTCAGCAGGCGCAGGATCTCGACACGGCAGGTGACTTGGGGCAGCCGGACCAGTTCCCAGAGGAACGGCACCGTGGCCGCCGTCGCCTGGTCCACGACGAAGCCGTACTGGCAGATGCGCCGGCGCAGCTGGTCGAGCGCGGAGCCCGCGGTGTCCGCGTCGCCCCGGGCGACGGTGGTGAGCAGGGAGGGGATGGCCGCGGCCGATCCGGTCGAGTCCTTGAAGGCGGGCCAGGGCACATGTCCCAGGTCCTTCAGCGGCGCGGGTCTCTGGGGGGCGGGCATGTCAGACCGGGGGGCGGGTCGGCAGCATGGCCCAGACGGTCTTGCCGACGGGGGAGCGGCGGGTCCAGCCCCAGTGCTCGGAGAGGGCCTCGATGATGCGCAGCCCGCGTCCGTGTTCCTGGAAGGGGTCCGCGGTGTGCGGGTAGACGGGCAGTTCGTCGCTCGGGTCGGTGACGGCGCACACCAGGTGGGAGCGGCGCAGGCTGAGCCTGAGCCGTACGTCCGCGTCCTCTTCCGGAAGATCCGGAAGATCCGGAAGGTCCAGGTCCGGCAGGCCGTGCAGGACGGCGTTGGCGGCGAGTTCGGTGACGACGGTGAGCGCGTCGTCGGTGCAGTGCTCCAGGGACCAGCTGTCGAGCGTGCGGTGGGTGAAGTCCCGCGCCTGGGCGAAGTCTTCCCGGCTGCCCGTGAGATGCAGTGTGGCGGTTCTGGACGAGTCGCGGACGGACTCGTGGCTCCGGAACTGCGCAGGTGATGACACGGCATCTCCCTGAGGCGAGGTCAGATCGGTTCGGGCGAAATGCTGTTGACGACGTGGTTATTATCCACGCTGCCGATGTCCTCGTGCAATTTCACGGGAAATTGCGCGCAAGAGCGAGGAGAGAGCAGTGTCGTCGATGCGCAACGGAGTACGGGCGAGCGAGCTGGACGCCCGCTGGATCAAGAGCAGTCACAGCGGCCCTGAGGGCGACTGCGTCGAGATGGCCGTGCTGGACGGGGGCGGAGTGGCGATGCGCAACTCCCGTGACCCCGAGGGCCCCGCTCTGGTCTACACGCCGGCCGAGGTGGCCGCGTTCCTCGCCGGGGCGAAGGACGGGGAGTTCGACCACCTGCTGCGGCAGGCCGGACGGCACAGGTGAGGGGGATCCACTTTTCCGCCTAGCGGGCCGGAGGGCTCCGGATGCGATAATGCGGTCTATCGTCTGCCGGCCCACGGGGAGTCAGGATGTCTGCCGAGTCAGCTCGTGTCTCCCGTCTCGAACCGTATCTGACCCGGCCCGAACCCGCCCCGACCCTGCTGAAGATGCTGGTCGGAGTGCAGCTGGCGGGAATCCGGGAGGACGCCGGGCTGTCCCAGCTCGAGGCCGCGCGTGCCGTCGGCTTCAGCCCGGCGAAGCTGTCGCGCATCGAGGCGGGCAAGGGGCGCCGTCCGCCCACCGAGGCGGATGTGCGCCGCCTGCTCGACCTGTACCGGACCGACGCTTACCAGGCGTCGGTCCTGGTGCAGTTGCTGCGCCGGGCGGGCGAGCCGGGCTGGTGGCAGCGGTACGACAAACGCCTCATGCCCGAGTGGTTCGACCGTCTGGTCGGACTCCAGGAGGCGGCCACGGCGATCCGTACCTTCCAGATCCAGTACGTGCCGGGGCTGTTGCAGACACCCGCCTACACGCGTGCGGTCGTGCGGCGCGGGATGCCGACGGCGCCGGACCGCGAGGTGGAGCGCCGGGTGGAGCTGCGGACCCGGCGCACCGAGCTGCTCCACCGGCCGGACGCCCCGCGGGTGTGGGCCGTCCTCGACGAGTCGGTGCTGCTGCGTGTCCTGGGCAGCCCCGAGGTGATGCGGGAGCAGCTCGCGCATCTCGTGGAGATGGCCGGGCTGCCCCATGTGACCGTCCAGATCGTGCCGTTGGACGTGACGCACGCCTGCGCGCCGTCCATTCCGGTGACCTATCTGCGCTTCGGCGGTGCCGACCTGCCCGATGTCGTCTACCTGGAGCACATCGGAAGCGCCACCTTCCTGGAGGACCGGGACGAGACGGAGGAGTACCGGGCCACGCTGGACCGGCTGGCCGACGACGCGCTCCAGCCGCGCGAGTCGGTGGCGCTGCTCAGGAAGGCCCTGGAGCAGCGCTACCCGTGACTTCCGGCACGGTCGCGCCGCCCGGGAAGGCCCGGAGCGGCGCCGCCCGTGTCGTCTAGCGCAGTCGGCCCACGCCGCCGAACTCGATCCACTCCTGAGTGAGTTGGCGCGGCGCCACCTCGTTGTCGGGTCGCCAGGTGGAGACCTCCACCAGGCCGGGGTCGAGGATGTCCATGCCCTCGAACCACTCGGCGACGTCCTTCTCCTCGCGCACCCGGCCCCAGTGCCCCTGGGTGACCTGGTCCATGAAGTTCGTGACGAAGTCCCGCACCTTGGGATCGTCGCTCACCAGCTGGCACATCACCAGGAAGCTTCCCGGCGCGAGCCGTTCGGCCACACGCCGGACGACCGCCGGCGGGCCGTCGGTCCCGCTGTCGGGGATGCAGTGGAAGACCGAGTTGAACAGCACGGCCACCGGCTGTGAGAAGTCGATCAGGCGCTCGGTGTCGGGGTGGGTGAAGATCGCCTCGGTCTCGCGCATGTCGGCGTGGATGACGGTGGTGCGCTCGTCCTGCTCCAACAGGGCCCGGCCGTGGACGAGGACCATCGGGTCGTTGTCGACGTAGACGACGTGCGCGCTCGGGTCGACGCGCTGGGCGATCTGGTGGACGTTGTCCTGGGTGGGCAGACCCGAGCCGTGGTCGAGGAACTGCCGGATGCCGTGCTCCTGCGTCAGGGTCCGTACGACCCGTTGCAGGAAGCGCCGGTTGTTCAGGGCGAGCGCACGGGTGCTGGGGACGACCTTGTCGAGTTCCTCGCACGCCGCGCGGTCCGCCGCGTAGTTGTCCTTGCCGCCCAGGTAGTGGTCGTACATGCGCGCGGCCGTGGGGACCGTGGCGTCGATCTTCGTGGACAGCTGCTTGCCAGGCTGCATCCTTTTTCCCCCAGCTCCGGGCCGTGCCGCGGACCGGCGCGGTCGACAACACATCCTAGGGAAGCGGCAATTGGCGGTGCCACCCCTTGATCGGCGGTTCCCCTGAAGGCGGGACACGGGGACCCGACGGCGTCGGTGTTGGACTGTGTGTCCAAGCATTGGACGTGTAGTCTAATGGCGGGGTCCGGATGAGGAGCCGGCCGGGACAAGGGAGGGCGAATGGCGGTCGAGGGATCACGGGAAGCGGAGCGGGACGCGATCCTGCGGGCGCTGCGCCCCGTCGTGGACGGCATCGCGGCGACCTTCGGGCCGGTCTGCGAGGTCGTGCTGCACGACTACCGCAGTCCGGAGAGGTCGGTGGTCGCGGTCGCCGGGTCGGTGACCGGGCGGACCGTGGGCGGCGCGATGAGCGAGATCGGCCTGCGGGTCCTCGCCCGCGGCGACGACGCGGCCGACGAGCTGAACTACGTCACCCGCACCGGCACCGGACGGCTGCTGAAGTCGTCGACGATGGTGCTGCGCGACTCGGGCGGCGCGGTGTTCGGCGCCCTGTGCGTCAACGTCGACGTCACCGAGGTCGACCGCGTCCACAGCCTGCTCGGCGCGCTCGCCGGGACCGCCGCACCGTCCGCGGACCCGCCGGTGACCACCTTCGGCGACGACATCGACTCCGTCGTCGACGCCCTCCTCGACACCCACCTGGAGCGCACGACCTGGCAGGCGCTCGACCGCGCCCGGCGCCTGGCCCTCTTCCGCAATCTGGACGAACGCGGCGTCTTCGCCGTGCGCCGCGCGATCGAGCAGGTCGCCGCCCGCCTCGGCATCTCCCGGGCCTCCGCCTACAGCTACCTGTCCCAGGCGCGGGCGTCCCACCCCGCCGGCCGGACCGACACCAGCGAGGGAGCACATTCATGACCACCCCACCGCCGCCGATCACCCCGGACGACGTCCGTGACGCCGCCGCCCGCCTCCGGGGCGTCGCCCACCGCACGCCCGTGCTGCGCTCCCGCACCCTCGACGCCCTCGTCGGCGCCGAGATCCTGCTGAAGTGCGAGAACTTCCAGCGGGTGGGTGCCTTCAAGTTCCGCGGCGCCTACAACGCGGCCTCCCGGCTCACCCCGGCGCAGCTCGCCCGGGGCATCGCCGCCTACTCCTCCGGCAACCACGCCCAGGCCGTCGCCCTGGCCGCCCGCGAGGTCGGCACCACCGCGGTGATCGTCATGCCCGAGGACGCCCCGCCCTCCAAGCGGGAGGCCACCGAGGCCTACGGCGCCGAGATCGTGACGTACGACCGCTACGCCGGCGACCGGGTGGCCATCGCCGAGGCCCTCGCCGCCGAGCGGGGCCTCACCCTGATCCCGCCCTACGAGCACCCGCACGTCATGGCCGGACAGGGCACCGCCGCACTCGAACTCCTCGAAGAGACAGGGGAGCTGGACGCGCTGGTGACACCGGTCGGCGGCGGCGGGCTGATCGCCGGCAGCGCGACGGTCGCGAAGGCACTGTACGAGGGCATCCGGGTCGTCGGGATCGAGCCGGAGGCCGGGGACGACACCAAGCGGTCGCTGGAGACCGGGCGGCGCGTGAGCATCCCGGTGCCCCGCACCATCGCCGACGGACAGGCCCTGCACACACCCGGCGAACTGACCTTCTCGGTGAACCGGCGGCTCGTCGACGCGATCGCCCTGGTCACCGACGACGAGATCCGCGCGGCCATGCGGTTCGCCTTCGAACGGCTGAAGATCGTGGTGGAACCGAGCGGCGCCACCCCGCTGGCCGCGCTGCTCGCCGGCCGCCTCGGCCCCCTGCCACGCCGTGTCGGAGTGATCGTCTCCGGGGGGAACATCGACGCGGAGCGGTTCGCGCGGCTCTGCGGTGGCGGCGCCTGAGCGGTGCCGATCGCCCGAATGGCGGCGCCCGGGTGGCGGGCGGACGATGGAGGTGTGGGGCTCGGCCCTCACCGGTGACGTCCAGAGCCGCCGGGGGAGACGGGCCCCGGCCGTGGTGAGCGCGGCCGGAAGGGAGGAGCGTCATGCTGGAAGTGAAGACGCTCGACAAGCCGGACGAGCGGCGCGATTTCCCGCGCGGTCACCTCGAAGCCGTCCACATGACGGGGCTGGACTTCGCCGTGGCGACCTTCGAGCCCGGCTGGCGCTGGTCCGAGTCCGTGGCACCGATCGCGGGGACGGACAGCTGCCAGGTCCACCACAACGGGTACATCGTCCAGGGCCGCCTGCACATCCGTATGGACGAGGGCGGCGAGAGCGAGGTCGGCCCCGGTGACGTGTTCGTGTGCCCGCCCGGTCACGACGCCTGGGTGGTGGGCGACGAACAGGTCGTGGCGTACGACTTCGCGGGCCAGATGGCCAAGGAGTACGCGAAGGCCTCGGGCGACTAGACCCTGTCGTTTGGATCATCCCGGCGTCGCGGGGCTTGGACGCTTCGCGTCACACCGGCAGCAACCTGCTGACCAGCGCGCCGAGTTGATGAGCGGTGCGGCATTCGTGCATCGCCACCAGCTCGGCGTACAGCGGTGCGACGGAGTCCCCCGTGCCCCACTGCGGACGCGGCTCCGGGTTCAGCCAGTGCACCCGGCGGGCCCGTTCGGCGATCTGCCTCAGGGCCGGCAGGTTGGGGTCGCTCATGTTCGTCCGGGCGTCGCCGAGCACGAACACCGTCGTGCGCGGGCCCACCGCGCCCTCGTAGCGCTGTGCGAACTCGCCCAGGGCGACGCCGTAGTCGCTGCTGCCGTGCCAGCCGGTCAGGGTGGCCTCGGCGCGGATGCGGGCGCCGAGTCCCTCCGGGTCGGCGGCGCCGTGCTCCAGCAGGCCGGTCACCTCGTCGATCCGGTTGACGAAGGCGAAGACCCGCACCTTGCCGAACTGGTCGTGCAGCGCCTGCACCAGCAGCATGGTGAAGTCGGAGAAGCCGGACACCGAGCCCGACACGTCGCACAGCAGCACCAGTTCGGGGCGGGCCGGGCGCCGTCGGCGCAGCACGGGCCGCATCGGCACCCCGCCCGTCGACAGCGAACCGCGCAGGGTGCGGCGCAGATCGATCGAGCCCCGCGCGGCCCGGCGCCGCCGTGCCGCCATCCGGGTCGCCAGCTTGCGCGCCAACGGCCCCACCGTGCGCCGCAGTTCGGCCAGCCGGTCCTTGCCCGCGTACAGGAAGTCGACCCGGTCGGCGGTCGGCGCCACCGCCCGCCGGGCGATCTCGTCCCGGCCGCGACGCTCCGCCACCCGGCGCCGCGCCTCCGCCGCCACCAGCGCCCGGAACACCTCGATGCGCCGCCGGATCTCGTCCTCCAGCAACCGGTCCGTGAACCCGGCGGCCCCGCCTCGCGCCCGCACGTCGTCCCGCACCCGCGCCAGCAGCGTCTGCGGCCGCAGCCGGTCCAGGGTCTGGTACGACGACCAGCCGTCCGACCCCGGTGAACTCCCGTATCCGCCCAGGCCGTCGACCGCCTCGACGGCCAGCCGCCCCAGCAGCGCCTCGTCGTGGTCGGCGAGCGCGGCGGCCAGCCGGTCGCGCAGGTCCTCCCGGTCCCCGGGCCCGTTCCCGGGCGCGCCGACGCTCCTCGGGAAGTACAGGTCGAAGACGGTGTCGAACAGCCGCCGCTGGTCCGTGGAGCGCAGCAGGGTCGCGGCCAGTCCCTCCCGCAGCAGCACCCGGTCCGCGAACCCCAGTGCCGCGGCGGCCCCGGCCGCGTCCACCGTCTCACCGGTGCCGATCCGCACCCCGTGCGCGCGCAGCGCGGCGACGAACCCCGTCAGCCGCGCCGCCGCATCGGCCGGGCCGGTCATACGGCGTCCAGGTCCAGCTTCGCGGCGGCCTTCAGGACGTCGTCCTGGTGCTTGAGGATCACGCCCAGCGTGTCACGCACCAGGGTCTCGTCGAGCGTGTCGGCGCCCAGGGCGAGCAGGGTCCGCGCCCAGTCGATGGTCTCGGCCACGGAGGGCACCTTGCGCAGGTCCATCGCGCGCAGCGCGCCCACCACCCGCACCACGGACGCGGCCAGCGCCGCGTCGATGCCGGGCACCTTCAGCCGGACGATCCGCCGCTCCAGCTCCTCGTCGGGGAAGCCGAGGTGCAGGAACAGACAGCGGCGGCGCAGCGCCTCCGACAGCTCACGGCTGGCGTTGGAGGTGAGCACCACGAACGGGCGTCGGCTCGCGGTGATCGTGCCCAGCTCCGGCACGGTCACCTGGAAGTCGCTGAGCACCTCCAGGAGCAGCCCCTCCACCTCGACGTCGGCCTTGTCGGTCTCGTCGATCAGCAGCACCGTCGGCTCGTCGCCGCGGATCGCGGTCAACAGGGGGCGGGGGAGGAGGAACTCCTCGCTGAAGATGTCCGTGCGGGTCTCGTCCCATGTCTCGTCGCGGCTCGCGCTGATGCGCAGCAGCTGCTTGGCGTGGTTCCACTCGTACAGCGCCCGGGACTCGTCGACGCCCTCGTAGCACTGCAGGCGCACCAGCCGGGCGTCCGCCACCTGGGCGACCGCCTTGGCGAGTTCGGTCTTGCCGACGCCCGCCGGGCCCTCCACGAGGAGCGGCTTGCCGAGCCGGTCGGCGAGGAAGACGGTCGTGGCGACGGCGGGGGAGGCCAGGTAGCCGGTCTCGGCGAGACGGGCGGAGACATCGTCGACGGACGTGAACAACGGGGCCTCCGGTGGTCGGCGTCGGGCACGGGGGATCGGGGAGCTGTCCGAGCACCCGGAGATATCTAAGCGCTTGTTCAGTGACTTGTCATCAGGAACAGGGACCAGTGCTGTCAGTGCCTTGTCATCAGGACCGGTGCTGTCAGTGCCCCCCGGTACGGTGCGATCATGGGCGTTTATCTGGTGAGCATCGACGGGCGGGAATGGTTCGGCGAGGAGGAGGGCGGCCACGGGGACGTGGCCGCGGCGCTGAACGACGAGCTGAGAGCGCGGGGCCTGCCGCCGTACGACACCGTGTCCGGACCGGACCGCGGCTGGTTCGAGGAGAAGGTCAGCCCGTCCATGACGGGGTTCGACGCACTGTGCCGGGCCCGCCTGAGCGACGCCGAGCGCGAGACCCTCCAGGACTGGACCGTCCTGGTGCCGCTCTCCCTGGAGAAGCCGATCCCGCTGCCCATCGGCTCCTGGTTCGCGGACGAGACCGTCATCGCCGGAGCCCCGCAGGTCCTCGCCCTCGCCGAGCGGCTGGCCGGCTTCCTCGGCCTGCCCCTGGACGCGATACCGGCGACGGGCGCCAACCTGGAACTGACCGCGTGGTTCATGGACGGCAGCGCGGGCGGGCTCGCCGCCACCCGGCCCGGCCCGTGGAGCGACGACCTGGACACGGCCTTCTACGTGGCGCTGTACCTGCGCGCCGCCCAGTACTCGCTGCGCTACGGCTGCCCGCTCACCTACTCCTGAAGGCGGCGCCTCCGCGGAAAGTGACGCCGTACGCGCCGTCCGCCCGGGGTGCGGGCGCCCGCGACGGGTACCCGTGCGCCGAGCGGCGGTGACGGACCGCCGCCCACCGGAAGGAGGACAGCCGTGACTCAGCACGTGCGGGACATCATGACGGCCGAGCCCGTGACGGTGGAACCGCAGGCATCGGTGACGGCCGTGGCCCGGCTCATGCGCGACGAGAACATCGGAGCGGTCCTGGTCACGGACCACGACCGGCTGCGCGGCCTGGTCAGCGACCGCGACCTCGTGGTGCGCGCCCTCGCCGAGGGCGGGGACCCGGCGCAGACGACGGTGGCCACGGTGTGCAGCGACGACCTGGTCACCGTGGGCCCGGACGAGGATCTGGACCACGCCGTGCAGGTGATGCGCGAGCACGCGGTGCGCCGCGTCCCGGTCGTCGAGGAGGGCCGGCCGGTCGGCATCGTCTCCCTCGGAGACCTGGCCATCGAGCGCGATCCGGAGTCGGCGCTCGGAGACATCAGCGCCGCGGAGTCCAATCAGTAGACCGTGGGACCTGGCCGGCCGTGTGACCGGCCCGGTCGCGGGAACTCGGCCGCCATGAGCGAGCAGGCGCACATCCACGGGTCGTACTGGCTGGACACCGCACCGCCCGGTGACCCGGCGCCCCCGCCGGAGGGGCCGCTCCGCGTCGACGTCGCCGTCGTCGGCGCGGGCATCGCGGGACTCAGCACGGCCTGGGAGCTGGCCCGACGGGGCCGCTCGGTGGCGGTGTTGGAGGCGCACCGCGTCGCGGCCGGCGTCACCGGCCACACCACCGCCAAGGTGAGCGTCCAGCACACCCTGATCTACGACCACCTGCGGCGCACCCGCGGCCCGGAGGGGGCCCGGCTGTACGCGCTCTCCCAGACGGACGCCGTCCGCCACGCCAAGGAGGTCGCCGAGGAGCTGGGCGTCGACTGCGAGTGGGAGGAGACCGCCTCCTACACCTACGTCGAGGACCCCTCGCGGACCGACGTCCTCAAGGCCGAGGCGGAGGCGGCGCGGGAGGCCGGGCTGCCCGCCGAGTACGTGACCGAGACGGAACTGCCGTTCCCCGTCGCGGGCGCGGTCCGCGTCGCCGGCCAGGCCCAGTTCCACCCCCGCAAGTACCTGCTGGCCGTCGCCGACGGCATCCGGCGGCTCGGCGGCACGATCCACGAGAACACCCGCGTCACCGGACTCGACGAGGGCGACCCCTGCGAGCTGACCGTCGAGTCCGGCACGTCCGCCACGACCGTCACCGCCCAGGCCGTCGTCGTCGCCACCCACTACCCCGTCTTCGACCGGGCGTTGCTGTTCACCCGGCTCTCGCCGCGCCGGGAACTCGTGCTGGCCGCGCCGGTCGACGCCGCCACCGCCCCGCACGGCATGTACATCACGCAGGAGCAGAACACCCGCTCGGTGCGCACGGCTCCCCTGGACGACGGACGGCGCCTGCTCATCGTCACCGGGGAGCACTTCACGCCCGGCACCGGCGGGGACGTCGACGAACGCTTCGGCAGGCTCGCCGACTGGGCGGTCGAACGCTTCGGCAAGCTCGACTTCACCCACCGGTGGGCCACCCAGGACAACGACTCCACCGACTCCGTGCCGCTCGTCGGCGCCCTGCACCCCGGCAGCAGGAACACGTACGTGGCGACCGGGTTCGGCGGCTGGGGCATGAGCAGCGGCATCATGGCGGGCCGGCTGCTGAGCGAGCGGATCACCGGCCGCACCTGCCCCTGGAGCGACCTCTACGACCCCCGCCGTATCGCCTCCGTGGTCCGCGAGGGCGCGGCTTTCCTCAAGCACCAGGCCGACGTGGCCCGCCACTTCGTCGGCGACCGGCTGCCGACGGCGTCCGGACCCGCGGTGGACGAGATCGCCCCCGGCGACGGCGCGGTCGTCCGCGTCTCCGGGGAGCGCTGCGCCGTCCACCGCGACGAGGCCGGGCAACTGCACGCCCTGTCCGCGCGCTGCACCCACATGGGCTGCCTGGTGGCCTTCAACCGCGCCGAACGCGCCTGGGAGTGCCCGTGCCACGGCTCCCGGTTCGACGTCGAGGGGCGCGTCGTCCAGGGTCCGGCCCAGCGGCCCCTGGAGCGGCGCGACCTGTGAGGACGGCTCAGCCGACCAGGATCACCTCCAGGGTGCGCGGGCCGTGCACCCCTTCCACCCGGTCCAGTTCGATGTCGCTGGTGGCCGACGGCCCGGAGATCCACGTGAGCGGACGGGTGGGGTCCAGCCGTTCCAGGGCCTGCGGCACGGAGGACACGACCTGGTCGGGCACGCGCACGACGCAGATGTGGTGGTCGGGGACCAGGGTGACGCGGCGCCGCCCCTGGTCGGGCCCGCCGTCCAGCACGATCGTGCCGGTCTCCGCCACGGCCACGGCGCACGCGGTGACCACGCTGTCGACCCGGTCCAGCTCGTGCGGGGTGCTCTCGGCCCGGTCGGGGACCCGCGTGACCGGTGTCCCCGCGAGCCAGCCTTCCTCCAGGCCGACCGGCACCAGCACGGTCGCCGCCTCCCGCCGCGCCAGCAACTCGGCGATGAGCGAGGGCAGTTCGCCTTCGCCGCAGCGGTGCACCAGCGCCCGGTAGTCCGCGAGGTTCTCGGCGAGCAGCTCCACCCTCTCCTCGGCGTCGAGGGCACCGTGCTCGCGCAGGTAGGCGCGCGGCACCGCCTCCTCGTAGGGCGTGTCGTCCGGCGGTACGTCGGCCAGGGCGCGCCGCACCCGGCCGAGGATCCGATCCCTGCTGTTCACTCGACCTCGTCCTTTCCGCCGTTCGTGCGCTGCCACCAGTCGCGGAACGGCTCCGCGGGTACGGCCGGCAGATCACGGCTGCCGGTCCACGCCTTGCCGGGGCCCGGCAGCGTACGGGGATGCAGGCGCCGGGTGCGGGAGGCGAGCCGCTGGCCGGCGCGCAGGGCCCCGGGCCGGCCGAACGCCCAGCGGGCCGCGCGCATCGCGGCCCGTTCCGCGGCGTGCCCCTTGGCGGGCTTCAGCACCACCTTGTTGCCGTCCCGGGTCACCGGACCGCCCTCCACCACCCGCTCGCGCAGGTGCACCAGGACCTCCGGGATGTCGATGGCGACCGGGCACACCTCGTAGCAGGCGCCGCACAGCGACGAGGCGTAGGGCAGCGAGGCGTCGATCTCGCTCTGCGTGCCGCGCAGCTGCGGGCTGAGGATCGCGCCGATGGGCCCGGGGTAGACGGACCCGTAGGCGTGGCCGCCGGCCCGTTCGTAGACGGGGCACACGTTCAGGCAGGCGGAGCAGCGGATGCAGCGCAGGGCCTGGCGGCCGACCTCGTCGGCGAGGGTGTCGGTGCGGCCGTTGTCGAGCAGGACCAGGTGGAAGGTGCTCGGGCCGTCGCCGTCCGTGGTGCCGGTCCAGGTCGAGGTGTAGGGGTTCATGCGCTCGGCCGTGGACGAGCGGGGCAGGGTCTGGAGGAACACCTCCAGGTCCTGCCAGGTCGGCACGATCTTCTCGATGCCGACGACGGAGATCAGCGTCTCGGGGAGGGTCAGGCACATCCGGCCGTTGCCCTCGGACTCGACCACGACGAGGGTGCCGGTCTCCGCGACCATGAAATTGGCGCCGGAGATGCCGACCTTGGCCCGCAGGAACTTCTCCCGCAGGTGCAGGCGGGCGGCCTCCGCGAGTTCGGCGGGCGTGTCGGTGAGGCCCTCGGGGGCGGGGCGGCCCCACTCGCTCATCTCGCTCGCGAAGATGTCACGGATCTCGCCGCGGTTGCGGTGGATGGCCGGGACGAGGATGTGCGAGGGCCGGTCCTTGCCCAGTTGCACGATCAGCTCGGCCAGATCGGTCTCGTAGGCGCGGATGCCCTCCGCCTCCAGCGCCTCGTTGAGCCCGATCTCCTGCGTGGCCATGGACTTGACCTTCACGACCTCCGACTCGCCGGTCATCTTGACGAGGTGGGTCACGATCGCGTTGGCCTCGTCGGCGTCGGCCGCCCAGTGGACGATGCCGCCCGCGGCCGTCACCGACTCCTCCAACCGCAGCAGATAGCGGTCCAGGTGGCGGAGCGTGTGGTCCTTGATCCGCTTGCCCGCCTCGCGCAGCTCCGCCCAGTCCGACACCTCGGCGACGGCCTTCGCCCGCTTGCCGCGGATGGTGTGCGTGGCGTGCCGCAGATTGCCCCGCAGGGTCCGGTCACCGACCGCTTCGCGCGCGGCCTTCGGGAACGCCGGCATCCCGACGAACGTCCCGCTCATACGGTCGCGTCCTCCTCCGTGCTCGCCAGGATCTCCGCGATGTGCACCGGCCGCATGCCCACCGCGAGCCGGGTCATGGTGCCGCCGATGTGCATCAGGCACGAGTTGTCGGCCGCGCACAGCACGTCCGCTCCGGTCGAGGCGGCGTTGCGCACCTTGTCGGCGCCCATCGCCACCGAGACGTCGGAGTTCTTCAGCGCGAAGGTGCCGCCGAAGCCGCAGCACTCGTCGGCGCCGGGCAGCTCCACCAGCTCCAGCCCCTTGACGGCCTGGAGCAGCCGGCGCGGCCGGTCACCGAGCCCCAGCCCGCGCAGCCCGTGGCAGGTCGGGTGATAGGTCACCTTGTGCGGGTAATGGGCGCCGACGTCCGTCACGCCCAGCACGTCCACGAGGAACTCGGTCAGCTCGTAGGTCTTGGGGACCACGGGCGCCAGGGTGGCCGCGAGGGCGTTCCCGCGTCCCTCTGCCCGGGCCCGCTCACCCATCCGCGGATACAGCTCCCGCACCATCGCCCCGCATGACCCGGAGGGCGTGACGATCGCCTCGTACTCCCCGAAAACATCGGAGAAATGCCGGGCGAGGGGTTCGGCCTCATGACGGTAGCCGGTGTTGTAGTGAGCCTGTCCGCAGCAGGTCTGGGCCATCGGGAAATCGACCTCGACACCCAGCCTGGTCAGGAGTTTCACCACGGCACGGCCGGTTTCCGGATAGAGCGTGTCGTTGACACAGGTCAGGAACAGTGCGACACGCATCGCGGCTCCTCGGGGTAGGTCATCGGATGGGTGAAGCGTAGTCGGCGGGTGCCGTCGGGGCGAGCCCGGTCTCACCGCGTGGTGAGCCGGGCCTCCGCCGCGCGCCACGCACCGGTGTCGCCCTGCGGCTCGTACCGCGTCAGCGGCTGGGTGCGGGCCAGCAGCCGCCGCATGGCGGCGCGGTCGCCGACCAGCCCGTGCGCCCGGGCCTGGACCAGGATGTTGCCGAGGGCGGCCGCCTCGGTCGGGCCGGCCACCACCGGCAGCCCGCAGGCGTCGGCGGTGAGCTGGCACAGCAGGGCGTTGCGGGTGCCCCCGCCGACGATGTGCACCACGTCGACCGGGTGACCGGCCAGCCGCTGGGCCTCGTCGACCGCCCGGCGGTGGGCCAGGGCCAGCGAGTCGAGGATGCAGCGCGTGATCTCGCCGCGCGACTCGGGCACCGGCTGCCCCGAGACCCGGCAGGCCTCGGCGATCCGCTCGGGCATCCGGCCGGGCGCGAGGAAGGCGGCGTCGCCCGCGTCCACCACCGAGCGCAGCGCCGGGACGGCGGCGGCCTCGCGCAGCAGCCCGCCCAGGTCCGGGTCGCCCCAGGCCCGCACGCATTCCTGGAGCAGCCACAGGCCCATGATGTTGCGCAGGTAGCGGACCGAGCCGTCCAGGCCCAGCTCATTGGTGAAGTTGGCGGCGCGGCTGTCCTCGGTGAGCACGGGCGCGTCGAGCTCCAGGCCGGCCAGGGACCAGGTGCCGGTGCAGATGTAGGCGAAGCGCTCACCCGTCGCCGGGACGGCGGCGACCGCGGACGCGGTGTCGTGCGAGCCGACGGCCGTCACCGGCACCGGACCGGTCAGTCCCGTCTCCTCCAGCACCTCCGGCCGCAGCACACCGGCCGGATCCCCGGGCTGCCGCAGCGGGGCGAACAGCTTCAGGTCGATGCCCAGCCGCGAGGCGATGCCGTACGCCCAGTCACGCGTGCGCGGATCGATGAGCTGGGTGGTGGAGGCGTTGGTCAGCTCGGTGCCCTGCTCCCCGGTGAGCCAGTACGACAGCAGGTCGGGGACGAGCAGCAGCCGCCGGGCGTGGGCCAGCTGTGCCGAGGACGCCGCCGCCGTCAACTGGTAGAGCGTGTTGAACGGCGCGTACTGGAGTCCCGTCGCCGCGTACAGCTCGGCGGCCGGGACCGTGGCCCACACCTTCTCCGCGACGCCCTCGGTGCGGGCGTCGCGGTAGTGCACCGGGTTGCCCAGCAGGGCCCCGTCGGCATCCAGCAGGCCGTAGTCGACGGCCCAGCTGTCGATGCCGACGGAGTCGAGCCGTCCACCGCAGTGGGCGCCGGCCGCCCGCAGCCCCTGGAGGACGCCCGCGTACAGCCCGAGGACGTCCCAGCGCAGCCCCTCCGGGACCCGCACGGGCCGGTTGGGGAAGCGGTGCGCTTCCGTCAGCTCCAGCGAGTCCGGGGTCACGCGGCCGACCATCACCCGCCCACTGGAGGCGCCGAGGTCGACCGCCGCGTACGAGCGCACGGCCGTCACCGCAGGAAGGCGGCGGCGACGCCGGCGTCGACCGGGACGTGCAGCCCGGTGGTGTGGGTGAGCTCACCGCCGGTCAGCGCGAACACGGCGTTCGCCACGTGCTCGGGCAGCACCTCGCGCTTGAGGATGGTCCGCTGCGCGTAGAACTCGCCCAGCTTCTCCTCCTCCACCCCGTACACGGCCGCGCGCTGCGCGCCCCAGCCGCCCGCGAAGATCCCGGAGCCGCGCACGACCCCGTCCGGGTTGACGCCGTTGACGCGGATGCCGTGCTCGCCCAGCTCGGCGGCGAGCAGCCGCACCTGGTGCGCCTGGTCGGCCTTGGTGGCCGAGTAGGCGATGTTGTTCGGACCGGCGAAGACGGCGTTCTTCGAGGCGATGTAGACGATGTCGCCGCCCAGCCCCTGCGCGATCATCACCCGGGCCGCCTCGCGCGAGACCAGGAAGGACCCGCGGGCCATGATGTCGTGCTGGAGGTCCCAGTCCTTGGCCGAGGTCTCCAGCAGCGGCTTGGAGATGGAGATGCCGGCGTTGTTGACCACCAGGTCCACCCCGCCGAAGGCCAGCGCGGCCGCTTCGAACGCCGCCCCGATCTGCTCCTCGGACGTCACGTCGACGGTCACGGCGACGGCCTTGTCGGGACCGCCCAGCTCCTCGGCGACGGCGGCCGCGTTCTCCGCGTTCAGGTCCGCGACGACGACACAGGCGCCCTCGGCCACCAGGCGGTGCGCGATCGCCCTGCCGATCCCGCTGCCGGCGCCCGTCACCAGCGCCACCCGGGTGGCCAGCGGCTTCGGCTTCGGCATCCGCTGGAGCTTGGCCTCCTCCAGCGCCCAGTACTCGATGCGGAACTTCTCCGACTCCTCGATGGGCGCGTACGTCGAGACCGCCTCGGCGCCCCGCATGACGTTGATGGCGTTGACGTAGAACTCGCCGGCCACCCGCGCGGTCTGCTTGTCCTTGCCGAAGGAGAACATGCCCACGCCGGGGACCAGCACGATCGCCGGGTCGGCGCCGCGCATCGCGGGGGAGTCGGGCTCGGCGTGCCGCTGGTAGTAGGCGGCGTACTCCTCGCGGTAGGCGGCGTGCAGCTCCTTCAGCCGGGCGATCGCCTCCTCCAGCGGGGCGGTCGGCGGCAGGTCCAGGACCAGCGGCCGCACCTTGGTGCGCAGGAAGTGGTCGGGGCAGGAGGTGCCCAGTGCCGCCAGCCGCGGGTGCTCGGCGCGGGAGACGAAGTCCAGCACCACGTCCGCGTCGGTGAAGTGCCCGACCTGCGGCCTGTCCTGTGAGGCGACGGCCCGCACGTGGGGGGCGAGCGCGGCGGCCCGCTGCCGGCGCTCGGCGTCGGGCAGCGCCTCGTACCCCTCGAGGACGGGCCCGAAGGGCTCGGCCTTGCCCCGCTCGTCGAGGAACGCCTCGGCGGTGCGGATGATGTGCAGCGAGTTGCGCTCGCACTCCTCGGCGGTGTCACCCCAGGCGGTGATGCCGTGCCCGCCGAGGACGCAGCCGATGGCCTGAGGGTTGGCCTCCTTCACGGCCGCGATGTCCAGCCCCAGCTGGAACCCGGGCCGCCGCCACGGCACCCACACCACGCTGTCCCCGAAACACTCGGCGGTCAGCTTCTCCCCGTCGGCGGCGCAGGCGAGCGCGATGCCCGAGTCGGGGTGCAGGTGGTCCACATGGGCGGCGTCGACCAGCCCGTGCATCGCCGTGTCGATGGAGGGCGCGGCACCGCCCTTGCCGTGCAGGCAGTAGTCGAACGCGGCGACCATCTCGTCCTCGCGCTCGACCCCGGGGTAGACGTCGACGAGCGCCCGCAGCCGGTCCAGGCGCAGTACCGCCAGCCCCGCCTCGGTGAGCGTCCCGAGGTCCCCACCGGACCCCTTCACCCACATCAGCTCGACGTCACCACCGGTGACGGGATCGGTGTCGGAGCCCTTGGCGGAGGCGTTGCCGCCGGCGTAGTTGGTGTTGCGGGGGTCGGAACCCAGCCGATGGGACCGGGCGAGGAGAGCGGCGGCTTCGGGATGCGGTGCCATGAAGGTCAGTCCTTACTTATGAGAGAGCGTGAGTGCGTGCTGTGGGGCGCGGGGCTGTTTCGATGAGCGGCTCCGCCGCGTGGGCGCGACCAGCCACGAACGGCCCGCGGTCCGCGACGAACAGAACCCGGCGGACGCTCACGCCCCCCAGCCGGCCTGCTCGCCACCGACCCGTTCGGCGACGATCTTCTCGGCCCACCCGGACGCCCGGTACGCCGCGATCGGGTCGGGACCCAGCCCCATCTCCTCGCGCACCTCGCGCAGCAACGGACGCACGTCCGTGTTGTACGCGTCCATCAGCACCGCGTTCGCCTCCAGCACGTCCCCGGACGCCTGCGCGGCGGCCAGTGCCGACCGGTCGACCAGCAGCGCCTTGGCCGTGGCCTCCTGCACGTTCATCACGGACCGGATGATCGCCGGGATCTTCGCCTCGATGTTGTGGCACTGGTCGAGCATGAACGCGACGTCGGGGGTGAAACCGCCCCCGCGCACCACCTCGTACATGATCCGGAACAGCTGGAAGGGGTCGGCGGCGCCCACCATCAGGTCGTCGTCGGCGTAGAAGCGCGAGTTGAAGTCGAACCCGCCGAGCTTCTGTTCCCGCAGCAGCGTGGCGACGATGAACTCGATGTTGGTGCCGGGCGCGTGGTGCCCGGTGTCCACCACGACCTGCGCCTTCGGCCCGAGCTTGAGGCAGTGCGCGTAGGCGGTGCCCCAGTCCGGGACGTCCGTCGTGTAGAAGGCCGGCTCGAAGAACTTGTACTCCAGCAGCATCCGCTGGCCCTCGCCGAGCCGCTCGTACACCTCGGCCAGCCCCTCGGCCAGCCGGTCCTGCCGGGCGCGGATGTCGTCCTGGCCGGGATAGTTCGTCCCGTCGGCGAACCACAGCTTCAGGTCCGTCGAGCCGGTGGCGTCCATGATGTCGACGCACTCCAGCAGATGGTCGACGGCCTTGCGGCGGATCGCCGCGTCGGGGTGGCAGACGCTGCCCAGCTTGTAGTCGTCGTCCTGGAAGGTGTTGGAGTTGATGGCTCCCAGGCGCACACCCCGGTCCTCGGCGTGTTTCGCAAGTGCGGAGTAGTCCTCCACCTTGTCCCACGGGATGTGCAGGGCGACGGTCGGGGCCACGCCCGTGAAGGCGTGCACCTGGGCCGCGTCGTCCAGCTTCTCCTGCGGCGTGCGCGGTACGCCCTGCTGGGCGAACACCTTGAAGCGGGTCCCCGAGTTCCCGTACGCCCACGACGGCGTCTCGACGGCCTGTGTCTTCAGCGCGGCTTTCACCGCGGCGAGGTCGGTCACTTCGGGCTCCTGTGACATCGGTCCGGAGGCTTCCGGACGAGCTTCAAACGAGCTGTGGGCGAGCTCCTGAGGAGCTCTCGATGAAACGATTCAGAACGGGAAGCTATGAGCCCGCCGGGGGAGTGTCAAGCCCCCTGTCCTGGACCGTTCTCCGTGACCGACGCGTGACCTTCGATTATCGAAAACTTTTCGAGCTGTAGCCATTGACGTGACATGGCCGCCATGCCTAACGTCCCGGCCATCCAGTTGAAACCTTTCACGACGTCGTGACGGCCCCCGATGGGAAGTTCGCAGACGTCGTCGAGGAGCCACCCATGACCCACCCGTCCGACACGGGACCGGCCCCGGTGCTGGCGCTCACGGACGTCGCCAAGTCGTTCGGCGCCGTACGCGCCCTGCGGGGCGTCTCCCTGGAGCTGTTCCCCGGCGAGGTGCACGCCCTCGCCGGTGAGAACGGCGCGGGCAAGTCGACCCTCATCAAGACGCTCGCCGGGGTGCACCGACCGGACGCCGGCCAGGTGCTGCTCGACGGTGAGCCCGTCGTCTTCCACGGCCCCGGTGACGCACGCGACGCCGGCATCGCCGTCATCTACCAGGAGCCCACGCTCTTCCCGGACCTGTCGATCGCCGAGAACATCTTCATGGGCCGCCAGCCGCGCCGCGCCCTCGGCCGCATCGACCACAAGGCCACCCACCGGGCGACCGCCGCCCTGATGCAGCGCCTCGGCGTCGACCTCGACCCCGACCGCCCGGCACGCGGCCTGTCCATCGCCGACCAGCAGATCGTCGAGATCGCCAAGGCCCTCTCCTTCGACGCCCGCGTGCTCATCATGGACGAGCCGACCGCCGCCCTCACCGGCAGCGAGGTCGCCCGCCTCTTCGGTGTCGTGCGCACCCTGCGCGAACAGGGCGCGGCCGTCCTGTTCATCTCGCACCGGCTGGAGGAGATCTTCGAGATCTGCCAGCGGGTGACCACCCTGCGCGACGGCGCCTGGATCGCCAGCGAACCGCTGGCCGGCATGACCGAGGACGACCTGGTCCGCCGCATGGTCGGCCGCGACCTCGACGAGCTCTACCCCAAGCAGGACGTCACCCCGGGCGAGGTCGCCCTCAGCGTCCGCCGGCTGACCCGGGAGGGCGTCTTCACCGACGTCTCCTTCGAGGTCCGGCGCGGCGAGATCGTCGGACTGGCCGGACTGGTCGGCGCCGGGCGCACGGAGGTCGCCCGGGCGATCTTCGGCATCGACCGCTGGGACGCGGGCGAGGTGGAGATCGACGGGCGCAAGCTCACCAACGGCGCCCCCTCCACCGCGATGGCCGCCGGGCTGGCCCTGGTCCCCGAGGACCGGCGCGCCCAGGGCCTGGTGATGGACATGTCCATCGAGCGCAACATCGGCCTCACCGGCCTGCGGACCACCGTCAAGGCCGGCCTGATGGACCGGGACGCCGAGCGCAGCCGCTCCCTCGACTGGGCGGTCAAGCTCCAGGTGAAGTACGCCCGGATCGCCGACACCGTCAACACCCTGTCCGGCGGCAACCAGCAGAAGGTCGTCCTCGCCAAATGGCTGGCCACCGCCCCCAAGGTGCTCATCGTCGACGAGCCCACCCGGGGCATCGACGTCGGCACCAAGGCCGAGGTGCACCGCCTGCTGAGCCGGCTGGCCGCCGACGGGGTCGCCGTCCTGATGATCTCCTCCGACCTGCCCGAGGTCCTCGGCATGGCCGACCGCGTGCTGGTGATGCACGAGGGCCGGCTCACCGCCGAGATCCCCCGCTCCGACGCCACCGAGGAAACCGTGATGGCCGCCGCCACCGGGAGGGCCGCCGCATGACGGTGACCACCCCCAACCAAGCCCCCGCCGCCGAGGTTCCCCGGTCCAGCGGCACCCGGCTGGTCGACCGCGTCTTCAAGATGCGCGAACTCGCCATCCTGATCGTGTTCCTGGTGATGATCGCCGTCACCCAGGCCGGCAACAGCGAGTTCCTCTCCGAGCAGGGCATCAAGGACCTGCTGCTGAACGCGACCATCCTGGTCCTGGTCGCCACCGGCCAGTCCCTGGTGGTGATCACGAGGAACGTCGACCTGTCCGTCGGCTCCACCCTCGGCATCACCGCCTTCGCCGCCGGCGTCCACCTCCAGGACGGCGGCGACCCGGTCGTCGCGATCGCCCTGGCGGTGCTGCTCGGTATCGGCGTCGGCCTGCTCAACGGCCTGCTGGTGAGCCTCGGCCAGGTGCCGGCCCTCGTCGTCACCCTCGGCACGATGTACATCGTCCGCGGCGTCGACTCCATCTGGGTCGGCTCCCGGCAGATCACCGCGGCCGACCTGCCCGGCGGCTTCGTCGACTTCGGCTCCGACGGCATCTCCGCCGTGCCGTATCTCGCGCTGATCGCCCTCGCCGTGCTGATCGCCACCGCCTACTACCTCAAGCACTTCGGCAGCGGCCGCGAGCTGTACGCGCTCGGCTCCAACCCGGAGGCCTCCCGCCTCGCCGGCATCCCCGTCCGCAAGCGGATCCTGGTCGCCTACACCTTCTGCGGCGCCCTCGCGGGCCTGGCCGGGGCGATGTACCTGGCCCGCTTCGGCAACGTCGACTCCGGCACCGGCAACGGCTACGAACTCACCGTCGTCAGCGCGGTCGTCGTCGGCGGTGTGGTCTTCACCGGCGGCTCCGGCAGCGTCTACGGCGCGGCCCTCGGCGCGCTCCTGCTGACCTCCATCAACAGTGTGCTGCCCGCCCTCGGTGTCAGCTCCGTCTGGGTGCTCGCCATCAACGGCATCCTGCTCCTCCTCGCCATCGCCGTGGACCGCGTGGTCGCGCTGCGGGTGGCGTCGGCCCTGAAGAAGAGGAACGCCCGCCATGCCTGAGTCCGGATCCTTCGCGAGCCGCGCGGTCCGCTGGGACACGGTCGTCGGCGCCCTCCTGATCGTCCTGCTGCTGTTCTCCTTCACCTTCGTCGACGGCTTCGGCAACGCGCTGAACCTGTCCTTCCTGATCGGCAACACCCTGCCGATCGCGCTGATCGCGCTGCCGATGACCCTGCTGGTGGTCTCCGGGGAGATCGACCTGTCGGTCGCCTCCACGGCCGGCCTCTCCGGCGCCGTGATGGGCGCCCTGTGGAACCAGGGCCTGACCATCGAGGCGATCATCCCGATCTGCCTGCTGCTGGGCGTCGTGTGCGGTCTGATCAACGGCCTGCTGGTGACCCGGCTCGGACTGCCGTCCCTCGCCGTCACCATCGGCACCCTCGCCGCCTACCGGGGCATCGCGCAGATCGTGCTCGGCTCCGACGCGGTGACCGACTTCCCCAGCCAGTACCTGGACTTCGCGGCCGGCCGCATCGGCGACAGCTTCGTCCCGCAGGCCTTCCTGCCCTTCGTGGTCCTGCTCGCGATCGCCGTGGTCGCCCTGCACGCCACCCCGTTCGGCCGGTCGCTGTTCGCGATCGGCGCCAGCGAGGAGGCCGCCCGCTTCGCCGGCATCCGCGTCAAGCGGCAGAAGCTGCTGCTGTTCGTCCTGACCGGCCTGATGGCCTCCCTCACCGGCGTCTTCTGGGCGCTGCACTACGCCAGCGCCCGCTACGACAACGCCACCGGGCTCGAACTCTCCGTCATCGCCGCGGTGCTGCTCGGCGGCATCGACTTCGACGGCGGCAAGGGCACGCTCGGCGGCGCGATCGCGGGAGTCTTCCTCCTCGGAGCGCTGCAGAACGTGATGAGCCTCCAGGACGTCTCCGCCCAGTCGCAGATCGTCGTCACCGGCGTCCTGCTCGTCGTCTCCGTGCTCGGCCCCCGGGTCGCACGCCAGATCTCCGTCGCGAGGGCGGGCCGTAGAGCCGCCGCCTCGACCCCGACGGCCTGAAACCCCGCTCACCCCTCATAAAGGACCCGCCATGCGCAAGTCATCCCTCCGTCGTGCCTGCGCGGCCCTCGCCGCCGTCACCTCCCTCGCCCTCGCCGCCACCGCCTGCGGCGGCACCACCAAGGAGGACGTGAAGAACGAGAGCACCGGCGCGGCCGCCTCCGGCGGCAAGGCCGACCCCAACGCGGCCACCAAGAAGGGCCTGACCGTCGGCTTCCTGCCCAAGCAGGTCAACAACCCCTACTTCACCACCGCCGACAAGGGCGGCGAGGCGGCCCTGAAGGAGCTGGGCTCCAGCTACAAGGAGGTCGGCCCCTCCAGCGCCACCGACACCTCCGGCCAGGTGAGCTACGTCAACACCCTCACCCAGCAGCAGGTCGACGCGATGGCCGTCTCCGCGCAGGACCCGGGCGCCCTGTGCACCGCGCTCAAGCAGGCCATGAGCAACGACATCAAGGTCGTCACCTACGACTCCGACACCAACCCGGAGTGCCGCAACGCCTTCGTCTCGCAGGCCTCCGCCGAGGACCTCGGCCGCACCGAGGTGCAGCTGCTCGCCGAGCAGATCGGCTACAAGGGCGAGATCGCGATCCTGTCCGCCGCGCAGACCGCGACGAACCAGAACATCTGGATCGACTTCATGAAGGACGAGCTGAAGGACCCCAAGTACAAGGACATCAAGCTCGTCAAGGTCGCGTACGGCAACGACGACGCCCAGCAGTCCTTCCAGCAGACCCAGGGCCTGCTCCAGGAGTACCCGAACCTGAAGGGGATCATCTCCCCGACCACCGTCGGCATCAAGGCCGCCGCCCAGTACCTGTCCGGCTCGAAGTACAAGGGCAAGGTCAAGCTGACCGGCCTCGGCACCCCCAACGACATGCGCAAGTACGTCAAGAACGGCACCGTCGACGCCTTCGAGCTGTGGGACCCGGCGAAGCTCGGCGCCCTGGCCGCGCAGACCGCCGTCGCCCTGGTCTCCGGCCAGATCACCGGCAAGGAGGGCGAGACCTTCAAGGCGGGCGGCACCACCTACACCATCGGCAAGGACGGCGTGATCAGCCTCGGCAAGCCGACCGTGTTCGACGCCAAGAACATCGACCAGTTCAACTTCTGATCCCTGGAGGGGTGTTGATGCAGCGCGTGTGCTTCCTGCTGAAGGTCCGGGCCGACCGCCTCGACGAGTACCGCGAGCGGCACGCCGCCGTCTGGCCGGAGATGCTGGAGGCGCTCTCGGCCACCGGCTGGCACAACTACTCGCTCTTCCTGCGCGAGGACGGCCTGCTCGTCGGCTACCTGGAGACGGAGGACTTCGCCGCCGCCCAGGCCGGCATGGAAGCCACCGAGGTCAACGCCCGCTGGCAGGCGGAGATGGCGCCGTTCTTCGAGTCGCTGGACGGCGCCCGGCCCGACGAGGCCATGAAACCCCTCACCGAGGTGTTCCACCTCGCCTGACCCCCATGCGTCACCCCCACCCCCACGCCCGTCCCCCTCCCTCACCTCGTTCCGACAACGGAGTCCCCCGAGATGAAACGACGTACCCTGCTGGGCGCCGCCCTCACCAGTGCCCTGGTTTCCCCCGCCCTCGCGTCCGGCACCGCCCGCGCCGCCGACCCCGGCCCGTCCGTCACCCGGACCGGCACCACGACGCTCGACAGCCAGGCGATCTTCTTCGTCTCCTACGACGGCCTGGTCAACAACAACTCGTTCCAGAAGAACGGCCTGCTGACCTACAAGGGCTACCAGTACGCCGTCTGGTACACCGCCGACCGCAACGCCGTCGTCGGCCGCCGCGTCCTCGGCGGCACCACCTGGTCCACCGTCAAGGTCGGCCACACCCTGCGGTACAACGACTCCCACAACGTCATCTCCATGGGCGTCTCCAAGATCGACGGCCGTCTCCACCTCAACATGGACTCCCACAGCGACGGCTTCACCTACGTCAAGTCGGTCGCCGGGCTCATGGACGACCCGGCCGGCCTGAGCTGGACCACGAGCCGCTTCGGCGCACCCCAGTCGACGCTCGACGGACTCGCCCTCACCTCGCAGTTCACCTACCCGCAGTTCATCTCGACGCCCGACGGCAAGCTCCAGCTCAGCTACCGGGTCGGCATCTCCGGCAACGGCCGCAACGCCCTCGCCGAGTACAACGGCACCTCCTGGACCAACCTCGGCGAGTGGACCAGCTCCACCGGCACCTACAGCAGCGAGCACGGCTCCAGCACGGCCCGCAACATGTACCTGCACGGCATCGACTACGACAGGAACGGCCGGCTGCACTCCTTCTTCACCTGGCGCGAGCAGAACGGCGCCGTGATGTGCTCCGGCGGCGGCATCACCAACCACGACACCGGCTACGTCTACTCCGACGACCGCGGCCGCACCTGGCGCAACAACGCCGGCACCGTCGTCGGCACCACCGGCGGCTCCGACCGGGTCTCCGTGACCGACGCCGGCCTGGTGGTGGACCCGCTCAACCCGGACCACTCCCTGATGAACCAGGAGAGCCAGTTCACCGACTCCACCGGCCTCCCGCACGCCATCATCAGCTATGTCCCCGGCCGCTTCGGCCAGTGCACGACGAGCTACGTCGCCGACCGCACCGCCAACGGGCGCGCCTTCCACGTCCGCAAGAACGCCTCGGGCGCCTGGCAGAAGACGGAGATCCCCGTCCCGCTGAGCTCCAGCCAGCGCACCAAGCTGATCCTGGACAAGTACGACAACGCCTACGCGATCTTCCCCTTCGGCCGGATCGCCGGCGCGTCGAAGGCCTCCGGCCACACCGACTGGAAGCTGCTCTTCGACGGCAGCGGCCTCAACGCCTTCGGCGAGGTCGTCATCGACGAGACACGTGTCGCGCAGGACAACGTCCTGTCCGTCATGTACCAGGAGAAGTCGACCGGGACGACCCCCTCGGCGCTCCACGTCGTCGACTTCCGGCTGCCCGCCTGACCGGTCTGGAGTGCGGCGGGATGACGGTAATGTGAAGGCCTCGCCCGCCGCCCCTCGTTCACCTGGAGGTCCTCGCCTGATGGCCCAGTCGGTGGGTATCAAGGACGTCGCCCGTGCCGCCGGAGTCTCCGTCGGCACGGTGTCCAACGTCATCAACCGCCCGGACACCGTCGCCACGGAGACCCGGGCCCGCGTGCTGTCCGCCATAGACCGGCTCGGTTACGTCCGCAGCGAGTCGGCACGCCAACTGCGCGCGGGCCGCAGCCGGATCATGGGGCTGCTCGTCCTCGACATGGGCAACCCCTTCTTCGTGGACGTCGCCCGGGGCGCCGAGCGGGCGGCCCGTGACGCCGGGCTCGGCGTGATGGTCTGCAACAGCGCCGAGAGCGTCGGTGAGGAGGCCGAGTACCTCGCCCTCTTCGCCGAGCAGCGGGTGCGCGGCGTGCTGCTCACCCCGGCCGACGCGACCGGCCGCAACATCGACTCCTTCCGCCGGCACGGCATCCCCTTCGTGCTGGTCGACCGGGTCGCCGAGGGCACCAGCGAGTGCTCCGTCTCCGTCGACGACGTGGCCGGCGGCGCCCTCGCCGTACGCCATCTGGTCGACGCCGGACACCGCTCGATCGCCTATGTCAGCGGCCCGCCCGGCTTCACCCAGGTCCGCGACCGCCGCACCGGCGCCCTGAACGCCCTCGCGGAGGCGGGCCTCGGCCCCGACGCGCTGCGCGAGCTGCCCACCGAGCGGCTCGACGTGGCCGCCGGCCGGGACGCCGGTGCCCGCCTGCTCGGCCTCGCCGACCGCCCCACCGCCGTGTTCTGCGCCAACGACCTGCTCGCCCTCGGCGTCCTTCAGGCCATGTACGCGGCCGGCGTCACCGTCCCCGACGACCTCGCGATCGTCGGCTACGACGACATCGAGTTCGCCGCCGCCGCGGCCGTCCCCCTCACCTCGGTGCGCCAGCCCGCCGTGACCATGGGGGCCCTCGCCGCCGAACTGCTGCTGGAGGAGACGGAGGAGAACGCGGGCCGGCACGAACACCGCAGGGTGGTGCTCCAGCCGGAGCTGGTGGTGCGGCGCTCCAGCCTGTCGGCGCGCTGATCCCGCCTTCGGCGGCGTCCGTCACGCTCGGGCTCCGCGGCCGGCTGCCCGACCTGTGCTGAACTGGGACGCGGCCCGCGCACCGACCGCCCCCGGGAGCCCCGTTGTCCCTCAGCTACCGCCAGCCCGGCGTCGTCCTCACCGACCGCCGCTTCACCGTGCCCCTCGACCACGCCGACCCGTCCGGGGAGACGATCGAGCTGTACGCCCGTGAGGTCGTCGCGAGCGACAAGGCCGGCCAGGACCTGCCGTGGCTGCTCTACCTCCAGGGTGGCCCCGGTTTCGGCGCCAACCGGTTCGTCGGCCGGCAGGCCTGGCTGGGCCGCGCCCTGAAGGAGTACCGGGTGCTGCTGCTCGACCAGCGCGGCACCGGCCACTCCACACCCGACAACCGGCAGACACTCCCGCTGCGCGGCGGCCCCGCCGAGCAGGCCGACCACCTCACCCGCTTCCGCGCCGACTCCATCGTCCGCGACTGCGAGCTGGCGCGCCGCCAGGTCACCGGCGGCGCCCCCTGGACCGTCCTCGGCCAGAGCTTCGGCGGCTTCTGCACGGTCACCTACCTCTCCCTGGCCCCCGAGGGCCTGGCCGCCGCCGTGATCACCGGCGGCCTGCCCTCCCTGGACGCCCACGCCGACGACGTCTACCGCGCCGCCTACCCGCGCATGGAACGCAAGACCGCCGCGCACTACGCCCGTTACCCCCAGGACGTCGAACGCGCCCGCCGGATCGCCGACCACCTGCTCCAGCACGAGGTGACCCTGCCGAACGGCTACCGCCTGACCGTGGAGGCCTTCCAGAGCCTCGGCATCCTCCTCGGCGGCAGCGAGGGCAGCCACCGGCTGCACCACCTCCTGGAGGACGCCTTCGTCCCCACCCCGCGCGGCCCGGCGCTCTCCGACGCCTTCCAGGAGCAGATCCAGGGCCACCTCTCGTACGCCGGACACCCCCTGTACGCCCTCGTCCACGAGGCGATCTACGCCCAGGACGCCCGGCCCACCGCCTGGTCGGCCGAGCGGGTGCGCGCCGAGTTCCCCTCGTTCGACGCGGCCAGAGCGCTCACCGGCGACGGACCGCTGCCGCTGACCGGCGAGACCGTCCACCCCTGGACGTTCGACTGCGACCCGGCACTGCGCCCGCTGCGCGAGACCGCCCACCTGCTGGCCGCCCGCACCGACTGGACGCCCCTGTACGACCCCGCCCGCCTCGCCGCCAACGAGGTCCCGGTCGCGGCGGCGATCTACCACGACGACCTGTACGTCGACACCGCCCACTCCCTGCGCACCGCCCGCGCCGTCCGCGGCCTGCGCACCTGGGTCACCGACGAGTACGAACACGACGGGCTGCGCGCCGCCGGGCCCCGGGTCCTGGACCGGCTGCTGGCGCTGACCCGAGACGAGGCCTGAGCCGGTGCGGGGGAGGGGCGACGACTAGTCTGCGGGCATGACCGAGCCGACGCTTCCTCAGCTCACCCCCATGCCGGAGGACTGGCGGCGCGCCCTCGCCGTCGTCGCCCATCCCGATGACCTGGAGTACGGCTGTTCCGCGGCCGTCGCCGCCTGGACCGACGCCGGCCGGGAGATCGCCTATGTGCTGGCGACCCGCGGCGAGGCGGGCATCGACACGATCCCGCCCGCCGAGTGCGGACCGCTGCGCGAGCGCGAACAGCGGGCGAGCGCCGCCGTCGTCGGCGTCTCCACCGTGGAGTTCCTCGACCACCGGGACGGCGTGATCGAGTACGGCACCGCCCTGCGCCGGGACATCGCCGCCGCGATCCGCCGTCACCGCCCCGAACTCGTCATCACCCTCAACCACCGCGACACCTGGGACGGCGTCGCCTGGAACACGCCCGACCACGTGGCCGTCGGCCGCGCCACGCTGGACGCGGCCGGGGACGCCGGCAACCGCTGGATCTTCCCGGAACTCGCCGAGCAGGGGCTCGAACCCTGGAACGGGGTGCGGTGGGTCGCCGTCGCCGGATCGGCCACCCCCACCCACGCCGTGGACGCGACGGCCGGCCTGGAGCGCGCGGTGGCCTCGCTGCTGGAACACCGCGCGTACATCGAGGCGTTGACCGACGAGGAACCCGAGGCCTACGCGCGCAGCTTCCTGACCGGGGCGGCCCGGTCGGTGGGGGAGCGGTTCGGCGGCCGGCCCGCCGTGGCGTTCGAACTGTTCGGCCGCTAGGGACACCGGACGGCCCGACCGGGCCCGCGCGGACGAGACAGCGCGGATCGGACGACGTGGATCAGACGGCGACGGCGGGTGGGCCTGGGGCCCGGTGGGGGTCCACCACCCGTCCGTCCGGCAGGAGTTCACCGGTGTCGTCGAAGACGACGGTCCCGTCGCACAGCAGGCTCCACCCCTGTTCGGGGTGGGCCGTGACGACGACGGCCGTGTGACCGTCGGCGCTTTCCGTGGTCGGGCACGGGGGCTGGTGACTGCACATGTGGCACTCCTCGGTCCGTCGGCTCGTGGCCGCTGCCGGCTCCTGACTCCGTGATAGCCGACGTTGTTTTCCGTTGGATGAGAGGACCCCCACAGGAGCGGAAACTCAGCGGTGAGTTTTTCTCCCGGACGGGGACCACTGGGATGTCCGCGCCGTGACCGCAGGTCAGTAAGGTGGACGGAATGCGAGAACAGAAGGTGGACCGGGACGGCCTGCGCGGCGACTGCGAGAACTGCTTCGGGCTGTGCTGCGTGGCCCTGCCGTTCGCCCGGTCGGCGGACTTCGCGCTCGACAAGCCGGCCGGCACGCCGTGCCCCAACCTGCGCGAGGACCACCGCTGCGGCATCCACACCCGGCTGCGCGAGAAGGGCTTCACCGGCTGCACCGTCTACGACTGCTTCGGCGCGGGCCAGAAGGTCTCCCAGGTCACCTTCGGCGGCCGGGACCGGCGCACCGGTGGACCCGAACACAGCCGGCGTATGGCCGAGGTCTTCCCGGTCGTCCGCCAGCTCCACGAGCTGCTGTGGTACCTCACCGAGGCGCTCACCCTGCCCGCCGCCCGCCCCGTCCACGGAGAGCTGCGCCGCGCGCTGGAGCGGACCGAGGCGCTCACCCGGCTGGGCCCCGGGGAACTCGTCGCGCTGGACGTGCCCGCCCACCGGCAGGAGGTCAACGTCCTGCTGCTGAGGACCAGCGAGCTGGTGCGGGCCGGTATACCCGGACGCAAGAAGGAACGCCGGGGCGCGGACCTGATGGGCGCCCGCCTCAAGGGGGCGAACCTGCGCGGGGCGAACCTGCGGGGCGCCTACCTGATCGCGGCCGACCTCACCGGCGCCGATCTGCGCGGCGCGGACCTCATCGGCGCCGACCTGCGCGACGCCGACCTCACCGACGCGGACCTGACAGACGCCTTCTTCCTGACCCAGCCCCAACTCGCCGCGGCCCGGGGGACCGCCGGCACCCGACTGCCCGGGTCAGTCGTCCGTCCCGCGCACTGGGCGGGGCAGGGCTGAGCCGGTGGGTTCGGCGGTGGCGGTGGCGCGTCGGTCCAGGTGCAGGCGCAGGCCCTCCGGCATGAGGGTCAGCCGCTCGGCGACCCGTAGCCGGTAGGCGGGGTCGGGGCGCAGTTCGTAGCGGCGCAGCAGCAGGCCCAGGACGAGGGTGGCCTCGTGCAGCGCGAACTGCCGTCCGATGCAGGCCCGCGCGCCGGTCCCGAACGGCTTGAAGGTGTGCGGCGCCCGGGCACGGACCGCGCCGGCCTCGAAGCGGTCCGGGTCGAAGCGTTCGGCGTCGGCGCCCCACACCTGCGGGTCGCGGTGCAGCATCGGCGTCAGCACCAGCGTCCACGCGCCCCGCCGCATCGGGTGCTCCCCGGCCAGCACGGTGTCCTCGCGGGCCTCCCGGGCGAACGCGGGCGCCGTCGGCCACAGCCGCAGCGACTCGTCCAGCACCCGACGCACGTACCGGAGCCGGGCCACCTGGTCGTAGCCGGGCACCGCCGTTCGCCCCCACACCTGGTCCACCTCGGCGCGGGCGCGGGCCGCGACGTCCGGGCGGCGGGCGAGGTAGTGCAGGGCGAAGGAGAGCGCGCCCGAGGTGGTCTCGTGTCCGGCGACCAGGAAGGTGATGACCTGGCGGCGCACGTTCTGCGCCGAGAGGCGTTCCCCGGTGCTCGGATGGGCGGTGTCCAGCATCCGGTCGAGCAGGTCGCCCTGACCGCCCGCGCCGGCACGGCGGGCCCGGACCAGGTCGTCGACCGTGCGGTTGAGGTAGGCGATGTCGGCCGCGTTGCGCCGCGCCGCCCGCGGCAGCAGCCGGGGCGACGGCACGGTGTTCAGCCGCTGCGCGTGGCTGAGCGTGCCCACCATCGCCGTCACGAAGGGATGCGGCCGGGAGCGCTCGAAGGACCCGAAGTCGTGGCCGAAGCCGGTGCGCGCGATGGTCTCCAGCGTCAGCTTCGTCATGTCGCCGGGCACGTCCACGGCCCGTCCGTCGGCCATCGCGCGGTCCCAGTGGCCGGTGAGCCGCTCGGCGACGTCCAGCATCATCGGGTGGTAGGCCTCCATCGCCTCCCGGCTGAACCCGGGCGCCAGCACATCGTGCGCCAACTGCCAGTTCGGCTCGTGGTTGTACGCCGTGAACAGCCCGTCCCCGGCGACCGGCCGCAGATTGGCGATGCCCAGCCCCACATGCTTGGCGAACCGCGTCTCGTCCGCCAGGTCGGCGACGAGCCGCGCGCCCCACACGAACACGAACTCCCGGCCGAACGCGCGGCGCCGGAAGATCGGCCCGAGCCGCCGGGCGTGCCGCAGCGAGTCCTGCACGGGCGTGCTCCGGCTCACGCCCAGCACGTCCCCGAGGAGCGGCAGTCGGTACGGCGGATGCGGGATCCGGTGCAGTTCGGGCCAGCCCAGCTCGGCCCCGCGGAAGCCCTTCGGCACCGCCGCCGCCGCCGAGGTCGCCCCGGTCGTCGTCTCCGCCATGACGCCATCTCCCTTGACTGCGGCCGGTCGAGCATGTTGTACGCGGGTTCAACAACGCGCTCAGTCTGGGCCCGCTGTTGAACCGACGTCAAGTAAAGTGCGGGCATGGCCGCGAACCAGGGCGGGCGCACTCGGCGCCGCCTCAGCACCGGGGAACGCAGGGAACAGCTGCTGTCGGTCGGCGCCCGGCTGTTCTCGGAGCGCCCGTACGACGACGTGTGGATCGAGCAGGTCGCGGAGATCGCCGGGGTCTCGCGGGGGCTGCTGTACCACTACTTCCCGACCAAGCGGGACTTCTTCGCGGCGGTCGTCGAGCGCGAGAGCGAGCGGATGCTGCGCATGACGGCGGCCGTGCCCGGTGTCCCCGTGCGCGAACAGCTCACCGCCGGCCTGGACACCTTCCTGGAGTACGTGCACGAGCACGCCCACGGCTACCGCGCCTTCCACCGCGCCGACGCGGCCGGCGACCAGGCCGTGCGCCGCGTCTACCAGCGGGCCCTGGCGGCGCAGGAGGGCCAGATCCTGGCGGCCCTCGCCGCGGACCCCGAGTTCGGCCCGCTCTTCGAGCGACGCCCCGACGTACGCCTCGCGGTGCGCGGCTGGCTGGCGTTCACGACGGCGGTCTGCCTGGAGTGGCTGCGCGGCTCGGAGCTGTCCCGGGACCAGGTGCGCGATCTGTGCGCGCGGGCGCTGCTGGGGGTCGTTTCGCCCACGGGGTGATCCGCGGTGGGGGAGAATCGAGCATGTCTTCCTCCGCTCCGGCCTCGCCGGACCCTGTGGCCTCGTCGCACTCCCAGGTCTCCTCGGAGTCCCAGGTCTCCTCGGACTCCCTCGCCTCGTCCGAAGCGATCCGTGCCTTCCTCGTCGAGCAGGTGAACAGCATGCTGAGGCGGCTCGGCATGTACGGGGGCGAGCCGGCCCTGTGGGCGGCCCTGCGGCATCTGTCGTTCGTCGAGCAGGGCACCGAGGCATGGGAACGGCAGTGGCGGACCTGGCTGGAGCGCGCCGGCCGGGCCACGGGCGTGAGGGGAGTCTTCCGGGACATGTCGCCCGGCCACCGCGTCCAGGAGGACGCTCTGGCGTCGGTGTACGCGGAGTTCGCGCGCGGGCGCGGCTGGCTGGTGCCTGACCGTGTCCTGGACGCCGACGCCTGCGCGCGGGTGCGTGACCGGGCCCGGGCCTGGGCGGGTGAGGACCGCACCTGGTCGGACGTGACCACGGAGTTCGGCGAGCCCGCCCTGACGCTGGGCGGCACCAACCCTCTCTACGGCAAGACGCTCGGCTACTTCGGGGCCGACCCGGCGCAGCCGGCGGTCTGGTTCCACCTCCACAACGGCGCCGAACCGGAGGGGGAATGGCCGCCGAAGCGCGCGGAACCCGTGCTGCTCGCGGTGCGCTGCGGGGAGGACGGCCCTCTGGACGACACCTTCACCTTCACCCCCGAGGGGTGGCGGCTGATGCCCGAGAACGACGGGTGTGGCCACCACGGTTGGCGTCGCCCCGAATCTCCGATAGGTTAGGCAAGGCTTACCTAAGGAGGTCTGGGATGGGTGACAGCCACAGCTGGACGGCCGCGCCTGCCGCGGCCGAGCGGGCCCGGTCGGTGCTCGCCGCCGCGTGGTCCTGCGCGGTGACCGCGGGCGGCGGCCGCGAGGAGTTCGTCGGCGCGCACACCGTCGACGAGGACGGACGGGTGCTCCTCCGGGTGCCGGAGGACAGCACCCTGCTCACGGCGGCCATCTGCGCCCCCCGAGGAGAGCCGTCCGCCGTGCTGGAGTTCGCGGACGTCGCCCCCGTGCCCGTCCGCAACCGCATCCGGGCCCGGCTGTGGCTCGCCGGCTGGTTCACCCCCGAGGACGGCAGCCTCGCCTTCCACGCCACCCGCGTCGTGCTCAAACAACCCTCCGGCGCGGTCGTCGTCGACCTCGACGAGTTCGCCGCGGCCGCACCCGACCCGCTCGCCACCGCCGAGGCCCAGCTCCTCACCCACCTCGCGGACGCCCACCCCGACGCGGTGGAGCGTCTCACCCGGCTCGTCCAGCGCGACAGCCTGCACGGCGTCGTCCGCGTCCAGCCGCTCGCCGTCGACCGGCACGGTCTGACGCTGCGCATCGAGCGCACCCGCGCCCACGGCGACGTACGCCTGCCCTTCCACGCGCCAGCGGACGACGTCGGGCAGCTCACCGAGCGCATGCACGTGCTGCTCACCCAGGCCGCCACGGCCTCCTGCCCGCGCGCCCTACACCGGCAGCGCGCAGACGGCGACGGGTGAGGCGAACGGCTCGCCCGCGAGCGCAAGGCCGCCGCTCGCGCCGTCCACGCGGAACACGCTGACCGTGCCGGAACGCTGGTTCGCCGCGAACAGCAGGCCGCCGTCCGGGGAGAGCGCGATCTGCCGGGGGAAGTCCCCGGCCACCGCGACCGTGCCGAGCAGCCGCAGCCGGGCCCCGTCCGCCTCCACCGCGTACCGCGCGAGCGTGTTGTCACCGCGGTTGGCGAGGAAGGCGTGGGCGCCGTCCGGTGTGACCGCCACCTGCGCCGGATAGTTGGGGTCCGCCTTCGCGCCCGTGGACTGCGGCGCGCCGACGGTCAGCCGGCCGGTGGCCGGGTCGTAGGCACAGACCGTGAGCGTGTCGTCGGCCTCGTTGGCGAGGTAGGCGTACCGGCCGCCCGGATGGAACGTGAGGTGGCGCGGCCCGGCGCCCGGCCGGGTGTGCGCCTGCGCGACCTCCGTCAGCGTGCCCGACGTCTGGTCCAGGCGGTAGGTGTAGACCGTGTCGGTGCCGAGGTCGACGGCGAGGACATGACCGCCGTCCGGCGCGGTGACGAACTGGTGCGCGTGCGGTCCCTCCTGTCCCGGCCCGGGCGCCGGACTGCGGTGGACGACCCGGTCGGTGCGCTCGCCGAGCGCCCCCGAGGCGTCGATCGGGTGCACGCTCACGCTGCCCGAGCCGTAGTCGGCGCTCAGCAGCCAGCGCCCGCCCGGATGCACCGACACATGGCACGGGTGCGCTCCGCCGGTGGCCCGGCTGCCCAGCACCTTCCGGTCGGCCAGGCGCACGGCCGTGACCGCGCCCCGCTCGCGTTCTTCCACCGCGTAGAGCGTGCGGCCGTCCGGGTGCACCGCGAGGTACGACGGGTCCTGGACGCCGGTGACCGTGCCCACGCCGGTGATCCGGCCGGACACCGGGTCATAGGTGGCGAGGCCGATGCCCCGGCCGCCGCCCTCGGCCGATGTGTAGGTGCCGAGGTAGAGCGGACGGGGGCCGGAGGGCCGGCGGGAGGCCCCGGGCGAGGCGGTCGGCCGGGCGGCCGGCGTGCGGGACGGCGTCGCCGCCCCGGCGGGCGGATCCTGTGACGCGCCGCCGCAGCCGGCCGCCGCGGAGGCCGCGGTCGCGCCCAGCACCCCGACGAAACGCCGCCTGCTCCAGCCACCGCTCGTCGCTCGCGTCCCACTGCCCATCTGCCGCACCTCGGGTCGTCGTCCGTCACCGCCGTGACCACCACCCTGACGCGCGCGGACCGCGGAACGCAAAACTCCGGCCGCGTCGCGGCGGCCCTCCGCCCGTACCGGCGCTTCCTCAGCGGAAGGGTCCGCCGATCCCCGTGCGGCTGCGCCACAGGTCCTCCTGGACGCCCAGGCGCTCGCGCAGTCGGGTCAGCCGCGGCATCCGGGCGCGCTGCTCGCCCGAGACCCGGTCCAGTTCCTCCAGAAGGCGGCGGGAGCGGTGCTCGGTGTCCAGCTCGTCGAGGATGCGGTTGACCTCGGTGAGCACCGCGCCGTGCAACTGCCACTGGCGGGCGTCGTGCTGGAGCCGCTCCAGCAGCAGCTGGGCCAGTTTGTCGCGGCTGGCGGCGGCCTGCCGCAGCTCGGCGGTGAGACGGGCCTCGGCGGCGTCCGCGTTGAGGCTGACATGCGTGGTGACGAGCACCGCGAAGCTGACCACCGCGTCGGCGATCTCGGACAGCAGCCGCTCCAGCACCTCGCCCGTCTCCTGCGGGAACAGCGGCTCCGGCTCGCGTTCCTTCGCGAGGTCGGTGAGGGTGCGCGCGAGCACCCTGAGGACGACCGTGCAGATCTCCAGTGTGTCCAGGCCGGTGCGCAGCACCACCCGGTGCAGCAGGCCCTCGCGCACACGCGGGTTGAGCCGCAGGCTGTCCTCGGCCTGCCGCAGGGCCGCGTCCACCTCGACGATGTCGTGGTCGAGGCGGCGCGCCTCGTGCAGGCGGGCGGCGGCCTGCTCGGCGGGGGTGCGGCGGGCGGCCTCCTCACCGATGCGCAGCATCAGCTGGCGCACCCGGCGGGCCATCTGCTCGATGGACTCGCCCGCCTCCTCCACCCACACCGGAGGGGGCAGCAGGAGGTTGCAGCCGAGTCCGACGACCGCCCCGATCAGCGTCTCCAGGACACGCGCCCAGGCGGTGTCCCCGACGGTGGTGACCCCCAGCACCAGCATGGCGCTGATCGCCACTTCGGGGACGTACTCGTCGACCCGCACCAGGTGGCCGACCGCCAGCGAGGCGATGATGAGCAGCGCGAGGCTCCACCAGGTCAGACCCACCAGCAGGCTGAACGCGATGGCGACCAGCACCCCGGCCACCACCGAGTTGACCCGGCGCACCCCGTTGGTGAGCGTCGCGTACAGGGTGACCTGGACGACGAGCAGGGCGGTCAGCGGCGCGGTGAGCGGGGCGGCCTCGGGGCTCAGCCGCAGCGCGATGACATAGGCGACCGTCGCCGCCGCGGCGGACCGCAGGGCCTGGACGACCACGGGTTCCCGGTGCAGTCGCACGAACCGCACGAGCGGCGCGGCACGCTCACGTACATCTGCCATCCTTTGGCCAGTTCCCGTTCCTCAGGTGACTCGAACGTTTCTTCAGCAACCGGATGGTACGGGGCCCCGGGCCGGCCCGGTGAGGGGGGCCGGTCAGTCGTAGAGCTTGTCGAGGAAGGCGGAGAGGTTGCCCGTGGTGCGGGCGATCTGTTCCTCCAGGGTGAGGCTCTCCTCGAAGCGGCCGCCCGACTCCGGGATCTTCCTGCCTCGTACGTAGAGGGAACAGGCCAGGTCGGTGCACATGTACAGGCCCACCGAGTTGCCCTCGCGGCCCGCCGGGCCGGCCTTGCGGGCCGTCATCAGGGAGACACCGCCGCCGGGGTGGGTGGTCAGGCACAGCGAGCACATGCTGCGGTGCAGGAAGCCGCGCTGCGAGGACGGGAAGCGCAGGGTGACGCCGACGAGCCGCCCCTCTCTTTCGGCCACCAGGTAGCTGCGGTCGGGCGCGCCGGGGTCCCGCCAGCCCAGGAAGTCCAGGTCGGCCCACGGTCGTCCGTCGAGATCCCGCGGCACCGCCAGGCGCTTGGCCTCCCCCTTGGAACAGTTGACGAACGAGCTGCGGATGTCCTGCTCGGTGAGTGATCGCATGGGGGTGTTCTCCTGGTGCTGTCGCCCGAGGGCTCGGGTTTTCCCTAGGGGGTCTAGGTTCCCGGCTAGCGTAGACATCCACTGTCAGGGGCAGCCAGCGAATTTCCATGAGGCCACGCGCCGCTGGCGCCTCTGCCGTCACGGCCGTCGACGGCCACACCCCCCGGTGCGAGTACCCCGAGCGCGTAGGCGCGGGCGACGCGTTCCGTGCGGTTGGCCGCCCGCAGGCGGGCCGGTAGACGGCGCAGGCGGTAACCGCTCCAGCACATGCCGCCCGCTCCCGGTCCCCTCAGCCCCGCACGGGATGTGCCGACTGCCAGGCCAGCCGGCCGTCCGCGCCCTCACCGACCCGGGTGAGGAACTCGTCCAGCTCCATGAACTCCTCCCACACCGGACGTCCGCCCGCGCGCGACAGCTCCGCGACCACCAGATCCTCCAGCTCGGGCACGCGTTTGTTCTTCCAGACCTTGTCGGCCAGGCTCACCAGCAGGTCCTCGACGGCCGTACCGGCGGACCAGGAGGCGTGTCCGGCGGCGAAGCGCGCCAGCTCCGGCGGCACGCCGCGGCCCAGCAGCAGCTCACGCCCGGCCTCCTCGTGCCGCGCGCCCGGGCCGGACAGCTCGGCGGTGTGCACGACCTTGCCCACGTCGTGCGTGGCCGCGCCGAACAGCACCGCCTCCCGGTCCAGCGCCAGGTCCGGGCAGCGCGCGCCGGCCCAGTCGAGCAGCTGCGCGGCGACGTCGTGCACGGCCCGCAGATGGGCGACGAGCCGGGGCGGCGCGCCGAGGTCCCCCAGCAGTTCGGCGACCGGCGTGGGCAACGGCCGCAACGGCGGATCCGAGGTCTCGTCCAGGGCGATCGACAGCACGTGCGCGGCGGTGGTCATCGGGCCAGGGTAATCAGCGGCCGTCGTCCCGGAGCCGGGTCCGCGCCGTTCGGCAAGCCCCAGGTCCCTACCGCCTTCACCGCCTGGCTGGAGGAGGGTACTGCTCGGTGCCGGCGCCCGGGTGTACGTGTGCGGCGACGGCCGGCTGATGGCCCCCGGCATGCGGGAGGCATTGCGTACGCTGTACCGGGACCGCACGCCCGGCGCCGACGCCACGGCCGCCGGGGCATGGTTCGATGAGCTGATCGCGGCCGGGCGGTACGGCGAGGGCGGGTGCGCCGCCGGCTGACCGACGGAAGAGGGGTGGGCGCACGGTGGTGGACTCCTGGGAACGGGCCCGGCAGGCTCTGGCGTCGGCGGGTCTCCCACCCGCCCGCCTCGCCGGCCTGCAACCCCTGAGTGGCGGCACCTACAACACCGTCGAGGAAGTCCGCCTCACGGACGGCACCCGGTACGTGCTGAAGATCGCGCCCACGGTGCCCGGGCTGCGCCATGAGCGCCGACTGCTCGTCTCCGAGGCCGATTTCTACCGTGCGGCGGCCGAGGTCGGGGTACCGGCACCGCGCCTGGTGGTCCTCGACGATCCGCATCTGCTGATGACCCTGTGCCCGGGCGAGCCCTGGGACGGTTCGCTCCCGGAGGCCGAACGCGGCCCCCTGCGTACCGAGCTGGGCCGTCAGGTGGCCCGGCTGCACGAGGTGACCGGGCCGGGTTTCGGCTACCCGTCCGGCGCGCTCGGTCCGCTCGCCGCCGACTGGCGGACCGCGTTCACCGCGATGTTCGACGCCGTCCTCGACGACGCCCGTGACTACGGCGCCTGGCTGCCCCGCCCCGCCGATGAGGTGGCCGCCGTCGCCCGCGGCGCCCATGACGCCCTCGACGAGGTCACCGTTCCCCGTCTCGTCCACTTCGACCTGTGGCCGGGCAACATCCTGGTCGACCGCTCGGCGGGCGAGGTGAGGATCGGCGGTCTGATCGACGGCGAACGCATGTTCTGGGGCGACCCGCTCGCCGACTTCGTCTCCCTGGCGCTGCTGGGCGACATCCGCGCGGACGAGGCGTTCCTGGCCGGCTACCGGGAGGCCGGCGGCCACGCCGTCTTCGACACCCCGGCCCGGCTGCGCCTCGCCCTCTACCGCGCCTACCTCTACCTGATCATGCTCACCGAGACGATGCCCCGGGCGGCCGACGAGGAACACCACCGATGGGTCCGGGAGGCGGTCGCCCCGGAGCTCCTGCGGGCGCTGGACGAGATCGAGCACGCGGGCGACCTCTAGCTCAGGCCCTCGACGCACCCCTTCGACGCGCTCCTCCGGCTCACGCGGTACGGCTCGCCCCCTCGGGATCACACCGTGAACCAAGGGGGGACGAACGGCGTCCGCACCGTGCCGTGACGGTATGTTGCAGGCCGGGCAGGGGGTGAAGGGAGCCACATGGCGGGGCCGAACGGGCGTACGGTACGCGATCTCAGGCGGGCCAGCCGCACGGCCGTCCTGCGACGGCTCTACTTCGACGGACCCCTCAGCCGCTTCGAGCTCGGCCCCGTCACCGGCCTCAGCTCCGGTTCGGTCAGCAATGTCGTCGCCGACCTCGTCGCCGACGGGCTGGTGGAGGAGGCCGGCAGCGTCGACTCCGACGGCGGGCGGCCCCGCACCCTGCTGAAGGTCGCCGCCGCCAGCGGCCACATGATCGGCGTGGACGTCGGCGAGACCCGGATCCGCGTCGAGCTGTTCGACCTCACCCTCACCGAACTCGCCCGCGCCGAACGCCCCGTGGAGCGGCGCGGTTACGCGGTGGAGGACGTCGTCGGCCACATCCGCGACGGCGTCGCCGAGGTGCTGGACGCCGCGGACCTGCGCCCCGAACGCCTCCTCGGCGTGGGTGTCGGCGTCCCCGGCATCGTCGAGCACACCCCCGACCGGGGTGCCGTCGTGCACGGCCAGACCATCGGCTGGGACGCCGTCCCGCTGGAGGAACGGCTGCGCGAGGTCTCCCCACTGCCCGACACCGTGCCGTACTTCATCGACAACGGCGCCAGGACGCTCGGTCAGGCCGAGATGTGGTTCGGCGGCGGACGCGGGGCGCGCAACGCCGTCGTCCTCCTGTTCGGCTCCGGCGTCGGAGCCTGTCTCGTCACCCCCGACGTCGAGCAGGGCCGGGCCGTCGAGTGGGGGCACCTGACCGTGCGGCTGCGGGGACGCCGCTGCCGGTGCGGCGCCCTCGGCTGCCTGGAGGCGTACGCGGGCGCCGAGGCGCTGCTGGAGCGCTGGCGGGAGGCGGGCGGCCGGCCGCCCGAGGGCAGCGACGAGGAGAGCGCGCTGACCGCGATGCTCACCGCCGCCCACCCGGCCGGCGACGCGACGGCCGACCCCGCCGCCCTCGCCGTCCTGGAGGAGACCGCCGAATACCTGGGCGCCGGCCTCTCCGACCTGATCAACCTCTTCCAGCCCGAGCGCGTCCTCATCGGCGGCTGGGCCGGCCTCCGGCTCGGCCCCCTCCTCCTGCCCGCCGTACGGCGCCACGCCACCGCGTACGCGCTGCGCCATCCGGCCGGGAAGGTCACCGTCGAACTGGGGCGGCTCGGCCCCGACGCGGTCACCATCGGCGCCGCGATCCTGCCGCTGGCCGACTTCTTCTCCCGCGGCGGCCACCGCGCCGGCGCCTTGCCCGCCGGCCCGGCGCCCGCCCGGCGCACGCCCCTGGAGGGACGCGCCCCACGCTGACGTTTCGCCGAACACGGCGGAGGTACTTGCCTGGGACTGTCCGATCAGCCGTACGCGGCACGACCCCGAAGGGAGGACACCGTGGCCGGCCAACGCCCCGAAGCGCCCGGCGAGAACGGCACGCCGATCCCGCGCGACCTGCCCGACCAGCAGGTCCACGAGGGCGAGAAGGACCCCTGGGACGCTTCTTCGGACGAGGAGGGCGCGCGGACGCAAGGGCAGCCGGACGAGCAGGAGTCCGCCACCGACGTCCCCGACACGGACGAGGCGGGCACCGGCCGTCGGGGCGCCCCGCACGCGGCCACCGTCCACCCCGAACAGCCCGTCCCCGACGAGCCGTCCGCTTGAGACTCCCGAGACACGCGACCTCCTGAGACACGCGAACGGCCCATGAGACCCGACACCGCCCTCCGGCTCACCGGAGGGCGGTGTCACGGGTTCAGCCCACCTTGCGCCCGCGCAGCGGCTCCGTCGGCGCGCCCTCGCCGGCCCGCAGACCGTGCCAGAACTCCTCCAGCACCTCCGTCGCCGTACGCTCCGGGCGCCAGCCGAGGTCGACACGCGCGCGCGTGCAGTCCATCAGCGGCAGCCGCAGAACCGCGTCGAAGAGATGCGGGGAGGCCGGCAGCAGGCGCAGGTTCCACGCCGCGGCGATCGCCGAGCGAGCCGCCGTGCGCGGCAGCCGCACCGGGCGGGCGTCGAACATCTCGCCCAGCAGCGCCGCGTCGACCGGCGGATCGGCCGCCAGGTTGAACGCCCCGCGCACGTCCGTGCGCACGGCGAGCCGGTACGCCTCCGCCGCGTCCTCGGTGTGCAGCGCCTGCACCCGCAGCCCCGGGACGTCCGGCAGGAACGGCAGCAGGTCCGGTCGGGCGGCGGGTCCCGGCAGGAGCCGCCCGCCGAAGATCCGGCGCTGCTCGCTCGCCGACTCCCGTTTGAACAGGAACGCCGGCCGCATCCGCACCACCCGCACGTCCGGGTGGTCACGCTCGAACGTGTCCAGGGTCCGTTCCAGGTAGGCCTTCTCCCGGCAGTACGCGGCGTCCGGCCAGCCGTGCGTCGGCCACGACTCGTCCACCGCCCGGTCCTTGGGCCCCGGCGAGTACGCGCCCACCGAGGAGGCGTGCACCAGGACGGGCACCCGGGCGGCGGCCACCGCCTCGAAGACCCGGATGCTTCCCAGGACGTTCGTCCGCCAGGTCCTCGCGGGATCGTGCGTCGGCTGGAACGCCCACGCCAGATGCACCACCGCGTCCGCGCCCTCGAACACCTCCGCCGGCTGCGCCTGCTCCGAGGCCAGATCCACCGCCGACCACTCCGTCTTCGGCGGCGCCCAGTCCGGGATCCGCCGGGCCAGCCCCACCACCGACCCGACCTCCGGATCCTCCGCCAGGAGCCGCACCACACTGGTGCCGACATTGCCGGTCGCGCCCGTGACCACGACCTTCCTGCCCGACCCGCTGCTCACCGTCGACTCCTCTCGCCGTGTCCGGCTGGAGCGACCCGAGTACCCCCAGGGGCGTGCCCTACGAACGCGGTCGGCGCCGGACACGGGAAAGCCCCGACCGGACGGGGGAAGCACGGTCGGGGCGGACCTGAGGTGGGCGCGGACGGCGGTCGCCTCTCGGCGAAAGGCTCCACAGGGCTTCAGCCGAACGATCGTCCCTGTGGGCGGAGGTCGAGGCCCGGGGACACTGTCCCGTCCGCACCCACGGCCGGTTCAACGGGAAACCATCGGCCGGTGTTCCCCCGCCCGCCGCCGACCGCGGTGAGCCGCGTCACGCCTGCCGGCTCTCCCGCCGGGCGCCGGGAAGGACCTCGGCCCAGAGGTTCTCCGCCTGGAGCAGCAGCGTCCCGAGCACGGCCGTGTGCGCCGCGCCCCGCCCCGCGTGGTCGCGCAGACTGTCCTGCAACCGGGCGCGCAGCTCCCGCATCTCCGCCTCGCCCCGGTCCGCCCGGCCCGCCCCGTCGAGAGCGGTGGGGCCCGCGCGCAGGAAACGGTCGGCCTCGGCCCGGCACGCGTCGCCGATCAGCTCCAGCAGCCGGGCGTAGACCCGCAGCGCCGCCGCCTCCGGCGGGGCCGGGGCGCGGTCGTCGTCGGCCGCGACCGCGAGGGTGCGGGTGAGGGCCGTGACATGTTCCGCCACCCGGCTCCAGCGGCCGTCCTCCCACTCCGGCGGCACATCGAGCGGCACCCGGTGCAGCGCGCGCAGCGGGCCGGTCGTCAGACGCAGGCTCTCCCGGCTCCAGCCCCGCGCCGACCGCAGGCCCTCGCACCGCCGTTCCAGCCGGCCGGCACCCCGCGACCAGTCGTCGGCCGTCGTCCCGTCCCACTCGCCGTCGGCCAGCCCGGCGGCGACCGCGTGCAGCGTCTCGCCCGCCTCCCGCGCCAGCGCCGCGAGGTTCTCCCGCACGTCCCGCAGATGGACCGGCGGCAGCACCAGCGCGTTGACCACCACCCCGATCACCGCGCCGAGCGCCGCCTGCCCCACCCGGTGCCCGACCGCCGACACCGACACCGCGCCCGAGGCCAGCGTGAACACCGCCGTGGTGGCCGCGTAGATGCCCTGGTCGCCGAAGCGGGGCCAGTGCGCCAGCAGCATCAGCAGCGGGACGGACAGCGCCAGCGCGCCCAGGGTGTCCCCGGTCAGCGCCTGCGCCGCCGAGGCGAGCAGCGTGCCCGCGCAGATCGCCGTCCACTGCTGGGCGGCCTGGCGCAGCGAGCCGTACACCGTGGTCTGCACCAGCACCAGCGCCACCCAGGGCGCCATCAGGGCCATCGGGTCGCCCAGCCAGACGCTTCCGACCAGCCAGGCGAGCACCGCGGCCAGCGTCGCCTTGAGCGACTGCACGATCAGGTCCCGCTCGCGCCCGGGCCCGCTCCGGGCCGCCCGTACGGCCCGGGCGACGGCACCCGCCTCCCGGCGTACGGCCTCCGTCCAGCGTTTCCCCACCCCGATGCTCATGCCAGCGGGCTGTCCTCCAGGGACGCCAGCAGGTCGGCCGGGTCGGCGTAGACCGCCTCGGCGCCCGCCTCCTCCAGATCGGCGCGCGGGACACCGCCGCACAGCACGCCCACGCAGCGCACCCCGGCCCGGCGACCCGCCCGCATGTCCCATACCGAGTCGCCGACGAACACGGCCCGCTCGGCGGGCACGCCGGCCAGTTCCAGGGCGTGCTCGACGGGCTCGGGCGCGGGCTTGCCCCGCTCGACGTCGTCCGCGCTCGCCGTGGCCGTGATCGCCTCGTCGGCGTCCAGGGCGCGGCGCAGCGCCGACAGTTCCGCCCCGCTCGCCGAGGTGGCGAGCACCACCTTCCAGCCGTCGCCGTGCAGCCGCTCCAGCAGCGCGCCGGCGTCCCGCAGCGCGGCCAGCCGGTCGAAGTACTGCCCGTACAGCGCCTTGTGGGCGGCGCTCAGCCCGGCGTCCTGGTCCTTGTCGCGGTCCTCGCCCAGGAGATGGGCGATCAGGTCGGTGGACGACAGGCCGATCGCCCGGTGCACGGCGTGTGTCGGCACCCGGTGCCCTGCCTGGCGCAGGGCCTCCCACCAGGTCACGACATGGAGGTGGTTGGTGTCGACGAGGGTGCCGTCGACATCGAAGACGGCGGCGCGTTCCATCCGGGGAGTCCTTCCTTCGCGGGGAGCCCCGGGTACCACGTCAGCCACCCGCCACGCCCGCCGGCACCCGCCCCTGTCGGGTCCAGGACAGCAGGTCCGCCACCGGCCAGGTGGTCACCACCCGCTCCGCGGGCACCCCGCACTCCTCGGCCCGCTCGCAGCCGAGGATCTGCCAGTCCAGCTGGCCCGGCGCGTGCGCGTCGGTGTCCACCGAGAACAGCACTCCCGCCTCGACGGCCCGCCGCAGCAGCCGCCGGGGCGGGTCCAGCCGCTCGGGCCGGCTGTTGATCTCCACCGCGGTGCCCGACCCGGCGCACGCCGCGAACACCTCGTCGGGGTCGAACCGCGACTCCGGCCGCCCGCGCCCCGTCACCAGCCGGCCGGTGCAGTGCCCGAGCACGTCGGCGTGCGGATCGCGCACGGCCCGCACCATCCGGCGGGTCATGGCACGCTCGTCCATGCGCAGCTTGGAGTGCACCGACACCACGACCACGTCGAGCCGGTCCAGCAGCTCCGGCTCCTGGTCGAGCGAGCCGTCCTCGAGGATGTCGCACTCGATGCCGGTCAGCAGCCGGAACGGCGCCCAGGTCGCGTTCAGCTCCTCGACCACGTCCAGCTGCCGCAGCAGCCGCTCCGCGGACAGCCCGCGGGCCACCGTCAGCCGCGGCGAGTGGTCGGTCAGCGCCATCCACTCGTGCCCGAGCGCGATCGCCGCCCGGCCCATCTCCTCGATCGGGCTGCCGCCGTCCGACCAGTCGGAGTGCACATGGCAGTCGCCGCGCAGCGACGCCCGCAGCCGGGAGCCGCCCGCGCCGAGGGGCCCGCCGACCTCGCCCTCCAGCTTCTCCAGATACGCCGGCACCCGCCCGTCCAGCGCCTCACGCACCACCTGCGCGGTCTTCGGGCCGACCCCTTTGAGCGACTCCAGCGTGCCCGCGGCCGCCCGCTCCTCGACCTCCCCGGCGGGCAGCCGCCCCACCACCGCGGCCGCGGTGCGGAAGGCCCGCATGCGGTACGTCGGCGCGAGCGACCGCTCCAGCAGGAAGGCGATCCGCTCCAGGGCCTCGACGGGATCCATCGGCACCTCCTGGCCTCTTCCTGGCTCCAGGGTTCCCCGACCGCGCCCGGTCCGCACGGCGACGGGCGACGCGGTTTGTCCGGCACGCACCCGGGTACTGCGACGTCCCACCACCCCCGCCGTCCGAGGAGGCCCCGCGATGTCCGCCCCCGCCGCGCCCCGCCCCAGGGTGGCCGTGATCACCGGAGCCGACTCCGGCATCGGCCGCGCCACCGCCGTACGCCTCGCCCAGGCCGGGATGGACATCGGCATCACCTGGCACAGCGACCTCAGGGGTGCCGAGGAGACCGCGGAGGAGGTCCGCGGGCACGGCCGGCGGGCCGCCGTCGCGCAGCTCGACCTCACCCGGCTGCCCACCGCCGCCGGCACCGTCGACGAGCTGTGCGACCGGCTCGGCCGCCTCGACGTCCTCGTCAACAACGCCGGTACGGGCACCATGACGCCCTTTGTCGACCTGGAACTCGACGAGGTGCGCCGGGTGCTGGACGTCGACCTGATCGGGCCGTTCCTGTGCGGGCAGAAGGCGGCCCGGCACATGATCCGGCAGGGCGACGGCGGCCGGATCGTCAACGTCACCTCCGTCCACGAGCACCAGCCGCGCGTCGGCGCCGCCCCCTACTGCGCGGCCAAGGGCGGCCTCGGTCTGCTCACCCAGGTGATGGCGCTGGAACTCGCCGAGTTCGGCATCACCGTCAACGCCGTCGCCCCCGGCGAGATCGCCACCCCCATGACCGGGCAGGAGGACGTCGACGTGCACACCGTGGAGCGGCCGGGTGTGCCGCTGGGCCGCCCCGGCGACGCCCGCGAGGTCGCCGCCGTCATCGCCTTCCTCGCCGGGCCCGACGCCTCGTACGTCACCGGGGCCTCCTGGAGCGTCGACGGCGGCATGCTGCGGATGGGCCCGCAGGCCGGCTCGCACCTCACCGGCGACGACTGGCGTCGCCCCTGAGCCGACGAGACAGCGCACGAGTTCCTGCTGTTCGACCAGGGCCGCACGGTCGCCCCGTCCTCTCCCGGCTGGGTGAGCACGGCGCCTTCGGACGGCCGGCCACTCAAGGCGCGGTGGAGGCGGCGGTGCCGGATCCGCTATACGGGGAAATCGGGTGATTCGTACCGGCCGGTTGCGTCTTACGCTCTATGTCATGACCGAAATCGCGAGCCCTTACATCTCCCATCCGCGGATCACGGTGCTCGGGGTGCAGCCCGGCACATCGCCGTTCCGCATCGTGGAAATCGACGGTGAGGTGGTCGGTGAGGCGAGGACCGTGACCGACGTCCTCCAGACGGCCGCCGCGTTCGGCATCACGGTCCACGACCTCGACGACCCGGACGTGGTGCGCTGGGTGGGCGGCGACCGGTACACCTGGTCCCCGCGCTAGCCGCCCGCTCGCCCCCGGCGTGCGGCGTCACACGCGCCGCTCGCGTGCGTGCACCGCCCGGCTGACGCGCCGGCCCAGCAGCAGGTAGCCGATCAGCGCGCCCGCCGTGTTGAGGATGACGTCGTCGATGTCGAAGGCGCGCCCGGTCACCAGCGCGCCCTGGGCGAACTCCACCGACAGCATCACGCACGCCGTCAGCAGCAGCACCCGCACCAGCCCGCGCGCGCGGGGCGCGAGGACCGGCACCAGGACGCCGAACGGCACGCCCAGCAGTAGGTTGCCGCCGATCTGCTTCACCGCGTCGCGCAGTTCGGGCTGGTCGAGATAGGCCCGCAGCGAGCGGCCCGGACGCAGGTTGGAGTGCACCAGCTCCTCGGACGCGGGGGAGGGCTCCAAGGTGAGGCGGGCCAGGACGACGGCGAAGGCCACCATGAACGCGAAGGCGCACACCATCGCCAGCAGCCGCAGCGGGAACGGCAGCGGACGGCGTTCGCCGCGCCCGCCGTCCCGCGCCCGCCGTCCGGCGGGCCGGGACCGCCCGGGCTCGCGGGCGGGCTCGGCGGGCGCCGTCGGCGGTGCCGAACCGCGCGGGCGCAGACGGGACGCGACCCGCCCGATGAGGGAGGCGGACGGACGTGAGACTGCACGGGCCATGCGGTCCTCCGGGTGTCCAGCTGCTCTACGTCAACTTCCGTGCGTCATAAGGCGGTTACCCGCGGACGGCCCGAGGATGCGGCCCGCCGTCCGGTCAGCTGCCGTAGGACACACGCACCTCCTTGAAGCCGAGGGAGCGCAGCAGGCCCTGGAGCATGCCGGTCGTGTTGGTCTCGGCGCGCGCGGTCAGCTCGCTCTCCTTGGCCGCGTCGGCGATGTGCCGCACGGCGAGCTGCTGCACGGCCTGCTCGCTGTTGGGGTTGTCGGAGAACAGGTCGCCGAGGCGGTCGAGGAGACCGCGCTGCTTGGAGACCGCGTAGGAGCTGTCGGGGTCCAGGGCCGGGGTGCCGAGCCGGGCGTGGGGCAGCCGCAGCGTGGCCGACGTGCGGGCGTCGTCGACCGTCACGTCCTTGTCGTCGACCTCGCCGAGATCGACGTAGGCGTCCACGGTGCCCGCCCCGACGTACAGGGTGCGGGTGCCGCGCAGCGCGTCCGGGAGGTACTTGGCGTCCTTCTCCAGGTCCACGACGACCTGGAACGTGCCGGAGGCGGCCTCGTAGCGGCTCATGTCCTGGATCGACTTGAGCAGGGCGGGGCCGGAGCGGTCGTGGGTCTCGGTGCCGAAGAAGTCGCGCAGGCCCGGCAGGAGGCTCAGCCGGATCCCGGCGAACATCACGACGAGCACGGCCACGACAGCGGTGAGCGCCTTGGCCCAACCGGGCATGCGCCTCGGGAGGCGCCTGATGGGAGTCGTCATGCCGACGGTCCTCCTTCCTGGGGAACGGATTCCCGTCGAACTCCTTGCCAGACCCTGTTGTTGACGTTCCGTGACAGAGTGGGGCGGGGCGGGACGGTTGGGACTGAAGAGTCACCCGCCTGCGGCGCGCGCGGTGGCGAGAAGCACGGGGTGAGGCCCCGCGTTCATAACGAGCCGGACGTGGCCTCCGGCCGTTGCAGGGCCGCATCCAGTGTCGGCGCGGCCGGCAGCAGCCGCAGCAGGCCGGTGGCGCGCAGGACGCGCAGGGTCAGCGGATGGTCGCAGACGAGGTGCAGCTGCCCGCCGTGCTCCAGGACGCGGTTGCGGGCCCGGTGGAGCAGGCGCAGTCCGGAGCAGTCGAAGAAGTCGATGCGGCTCAGGTCGAGCACCACCCGAGGGGCGTTGCCGGCGGTGGCGTCGTCGAGGTGCGGGGCGATCTCCGTCTCGGCGACGATGTCGATCTCGCCGTGGAACTCCAGGACCGTGTACCCCCGGTCCCTGCGGACGCGCAGATGCGGGGTGTCCGCGGTGGGTTCCTGCTGCACGACGACATCGCCTCCAACGCCGCTCCACCGGTCGGGAGCCTCCAACGGCGGGGCAGCGCACAGCAGTTCCCCGCTCCAGCAAGTTACCCCCGATGGAGTGAATTCCAGCATGTTCGGTTGACATATGTCTTCGAATTGAGGGCGTGTCTCGACCGAGTTTTTTCGCGCCGTGAACGAAGCCGTGAACCAGGCCATGAACCAGGCCGTGAACGAGGTCGTGAACGGGTCGGACGACCCGCGCGCCGGGCCCGGGAGGTCCTCGGGGGTGCCCCGGAGGATCGCTACGACAGCGCCTGCCACGCCTTGGTCAGCGCCAGCCGGAACTGCTCGCTCTGGTGTGCCGTGAGGTCCCGGACCATCCGTTCCTCCAGCTCCCGCACCGGCCCCTCGTGTCGCGCGAGCAGTTCGCGCCCCTCCTCGGTGAGCAGGATCAGCAGCTCGCGCCGGTTGCGCGGATTGCGCTCCCGGCGGATCAGGCCGCGGCCCTCCAGGGAGCGCACCAGGTCGGCGATGGACTGGGCGGTGACGAAGGAGTCCCGGGCCAGCTGGGCGGCCGACAGCCCGTCGTGGCGCTCCAGCACGGTCAGCGCGGTGTACTGCAGGGCGGTGATCCCGGAGGGTCGGACCAGTTCGTCGAGGTGGGATCGCACGACCAGTTCCACCTGTTTCACCATGTAGAGGAGGGACGGGGGTGCCTTGGTTGTCTGGGTGCCGGCCATGGGGCCGAGCCTAGAGCATTGACAGGAAACCTGTCTGTAATGAGACTGCGCACCAACAGGAATCCTGTTGGTTGAAATCTTAGCGACGATGCTGAGGAGTGGCGATGACCACCTTCGAGATCGACCCCGGTCGGCTCTTCATCGGGGGACAGTGGCGCGAGGCCGCCGACGGAGCGCGCACCGAGGTGGTCGACCCGTCCCGGGGCGCGGTCGTGACCACCGTGGCGGAGGCGGGCGCCGCCGACGTGGACGCGGCGGTACGCGCCGCCCGCGAGGCCTTCGACTCCGGCCGGTGGTCGGGGCTCAGCGGCCGGGAGCGCGGCCGGATCCTGTACCGGGTGGCGGAGCTGATCCGGGAGAACGCCGACGAGATCGCACGGCTGGAGAGCCTCGACGTCGGCAAGCCGATCACCCTCGCCCACGCCGTGGACGTGACGAACGCGGCCAACGACTACGAGTACTTCGCCTCCCTCGCCTACACCCTCGACGGCGCGCAGCGCGAGACCCCGCTCAACGCCCTCGCCTACACCAGGCGCGGGCCGCTCGGGGTCGTCGCCGCGATCACCCCGTTCAACTTCCCGCTGATCCTGGCCGGCTCGAAGATCGCCCCGGCCCTCGCCGCCGGCAACACGGTCGTCCACAAGCCCGCCGACGAGACCCCGCTGAGCGCCCTGTACATGGCCGGGCTGCTCCAGCGGGCCGGTGTCCCCGACGGCGTCGTCAACGTGGTCACCGGCAGCGGACCGGTCGCCGGTGAGGCGCTGCTGCGCCACCCCGGCGTCGACAAGATCGCCTTCACCGGCTCCACCGCGATCGGCCGGCACGCGGCGAGCGTCGCCGGCGAGAACCTGAAGCCGGTCACCATGGAACTCGGCGGCAACGCCGCGCACATCGTCTTCGAGGACGCCGACCTGGAGAAGGCCGTCGGCGCCGTCATCAAGGGCTTCGTCTTCAACACCGGCCAGTTCTGCATGGGCGGCCCGCGCCTGCTGGTGGCCCGCCCGGTCTACGCCACCCTGCTCAACATCCTCGCCGACGCCGTCCCCGGCGTGCCCGTGGGCGACCCCCGCAAGCCGGAGACCGTCATCGGCCCGATGGCGGCGGAGAGGCACCTGCGCAAGGTCGAGGAGTACGTCGCCATCGCCCGCAAGGACGGCGGCCGTGTCGTCTGCGGCGGCGAGCGGATCGAGCTGGACGGCGGCTACTACTACCAGCCCACCGTGATCGCGGACCTGCCCAACGACTCCCGTGCCGTCCAGGAGGAGATCTTCGGCCCGGTCCTCACCGTGCAGGCCTTCGACACCGAGGACGAGGCCGTCGCCCTCGCCAACTCCACCCCGTACGGACTGGCCTCGGGGGTGCAGACCGGCGACCTGGCCCGTGCCCACCGGGTCGCCGACCGGCTCCAGGCCGGCATCGTCTGGGTCAACGACTGGGCGATGCTCGACCCCGCCGTCCCCTTCGGCGGTGTCAAGGACTCGGGCTTCGGGCGCGAGTACGGCCCCGAGGCGCTCGCCGCCTACACCAAGGTCAAGTCCGTCGTCGTCTCGCTCGACTGAGCGCCGCACCCCAGGAGTACGCCCGATGCCCATCACCACCCGCGCCGCCGTCGTCGAGTCCGGCGGCGCGCCCTTCACCCTCTCCGACGTCGTCCTGGACGACCCCGCCCCGCACGAGGCCCTCGTCCGGCTGGTGGCGACCGGCCTGTGTCACACCGACCTCGGCGTGGCGAGCGGCGGGCTGCCCTTCCCGCTGCCCGGTGTCCTCGGCCACGAGGGCGCCGGGATCGTCGAGGCGGTCGGCTCGGCCGTCACCGGGGTCGCGCCCGGCGACCACGTCGTGCTGTCCTTCACCTCCTGCGGCGACTGCCGCAACTGCCACGGCGGCCACCCGGCCTACTGCGCCACCTGGCTGCCGCTGAACCTCATCGGCGGACGCCGCGCCGACGGCTCCAGCACCCTCAGCCGGGACGGCGAGCCCCTCGGCGGCCACTTCTTCGGCCAGTCCTCCTTCGCCGAGCGGGCGCTGGTCGACGAGCGCAGCCTCGTCAAGGTCGACCCCGAGGTGCCGCTGGAGTCGATCGCCCCGCTGGGCTGCGGGGTGCAGACCGGGGTCGGCGCCGTCTGGAACGTGCTGCGGCCACGGACCGGCAGCACGATCGTCGTCCTCGGCGCCGGCGCCGTCGGCCTGTCGGCGGTGATGGCGGCCGCCCTCACCCCGGCCACCACGATCGTCGCCGTCGACCGGGTGGCCGAGCGCCTGGAACTCGCCAAGGAGCTGGGCGCCACCCACACCGTCGACGCGGGCGCCACCGGACTCGGTGAGGCGATCGCGGAGATCACCGGCGGGCAGGGCGCCGACGGCGTCGTCGAGACGACGGGCAACGTCGGCGTCCTGCGCCAAGGCGTCGACGCGCTCGGCGCGCGCGGCACCCTGGTGGTCGTCGGCGCCCCGCCCTTCGGCACCGAAGTCGCCCTGGACGTCAACGGGTTGCTCGGCGGCAAGCAGATCGTCGGCCTCACCCTCGGCGACAGCGAGACGCAGACCTTCATCCCGGCCCTGGTCGAGCTGGTCAAGGCAGGCAGGCTGCCGCTGCACCGCCTGGTCGGCACCTACCCCTTCCAGGACATCGACCGGGCGGTGCGGGACATGACGGAGGGCAAGACGATCAAGCCGGTGCTCACCTTCTGAGAGCGAGGGGTCGCCTTGGGACGCGGTCCCGTCCCACGGCGACCCGCTGAACGTTGCGTCCCCTCCCGGCGTCGCAGGAGCACGAGGTCGACCGGGAGACAGGGGCGGGCATGCGCAGAGGGTTCGTGGCGGTGACGGTGCTGGCGGCCGTGGCGGCGGTGGCGTGCGGCGACGGGGGCGGGCCGGCCGTCGTCGTCGAGGGCACACCGCCCCCGGCTCCGTACGACGGCCCGCTGGACCTCCCCACCCGGGCGCTGGACGAGGACTCCCCGCAGGCGCTGTACGCCGGGTCCGGCGCCGCGGGGCGGGCCCTGGAGTGCGACGGGGAGATCTACCACGGCGGCGGCCCCGACGGCTGGAGCGGACGCGACGGGGGCGGCACACCCGAAGAGGGGTTGAAGCTCTACTTCCACATGTTCGAGCCCGAAGTCCCCCGGCACGGCTACCGAGTGGAGCGCCGCGGCGCCGACCGGGTCCTGTACTCCTTCGACGTCGCCGGAAGGACGAAGGTGGCGGTGGTGGTGGCCCGGGACCAGAAGGGCCGGCCCGGCTGGGGGCCGGAGACCAACGCCTCCTGCGACCCGGCCGAACTCCCGGCGGAGTTCACGGACGCCTCCTGGTACGAGATCTGGACCGACGCGCACGGCGAGCGGCAGCCGGTCTCCAGGATCCACTCGTCCGCAGGCGCCGAGCACTGCGGCTGGCAGGAGGCGCGTTTCCTGGCGCTCGGCCGGGGCCCGGACGCCATGACGTACGTCCGCGACCCCGAGGGCGTCCTCGAACCCGGCATGCTCACCGCGCCCTACGACGGCGACGTCCGCATGCCCGCCGACGCGCGCGACACCGGCTACCGCCTCGGGGACCGGCAGCTGTGGCTGACGGACGACCGCACCACGGCGTACGTCCGCACACCCGACGGCGTGGAGGCCTGGCCTTCGGCCAAGGACGGCGTGGGATGCATGTGAGGCTTCAGCGGCTCGCGTGCAGCGCGACCAGCAGCTGCCACACCTGATCGGCGATGTCGGCGGGCGTGGCCTCCAGCAGCCCGTGCAGCCAGTCGGCCAGCACCCCGGCGAAGGTGGCGGCGACGGCCGACGCGACGAGCGGGGCGTCCGCCGCGCCCGCCCGCTCCCTCTCCCGCAGGCTGTAGGCCCGCAGGTCCCGGTGCAGGACCCGGCCGAGCGGCCCTCCGCCGCCCGGCGCCAGCAGTGTCCGGTACAGCGCGGTGTGCGGGGTGAGCGAGGCGAAGAACTCCGCCAGCGCGGCCGGGGCACGCACCGGATCGGGCCGCCCCCGCCAGGCGTGCAACGCCTCCACGGCCTCGCGTACGACGTCCGCGCAGGCGTCGACCGCGAGGGCCTCCAGGTCGTCGTAGTGGACGTAGAACGTGGCCCGGCCCACGCCCGCCCGGCGGACCAGGGCGGCCACGCCGACCTCGGCCAGCGGCCGTTCGGCGCACTCCGCGAGCAGGGCCTGACGCAGCCGCGCCCGGGTGCGCGCGGCCCGCGGGTCCCCGGGCTCGGGGCGGGTCACCGCGCGAGCAGCACGGCGGCCAGGGCGATGGCGCCGGGCAGTGCCTGCGCCACCAGGATGCGGACGTTGGCCGTGGCCGCGCCGTAGACACCCGCGACGATCACGCACGCCAGGAAGAAGACCTGGACGCGGAACCCGGTCGGGTCGGCCGCGACCAGTCCCCACACCAGGCCCGCCGCGAGGAAGCCGTTGTACAACCCCTGGTTGGCGGCCATCGCCGCGGTACGCCGCGCCATCTCGCGGTCGAAGCCGTGGAACGACATCCCCGGCTTCCGCTGCCACAGGAACATCTCCATCACCAGGATGTACACGTGCAGCGCGGCCACCAGCGCCACCAGAACGTTCGCGACGGCTTCCATGTCCTGCCTCGTCTCTCGTCTCTCTCTTCTCGACAGGTGTCATGGACAGCTGTCTTGGACAGGTGTCCACTATAGCTGGACACCTGTCCAGGAAATCCCGGCCGTTGTCGGTGACGGCAGTCACACTGGAGGCATGACTTCAGCACCCGCACGCTCCGCGCAGCAACGCAAGAAGGACACCCTGCACCGGCTGGAACAGGACATCGACGCCTGGGTCGCCACGGCCGCCGAGGACGGCGCGGCCCCTTACCTGGTCCCGCTGTCCTTCGTCTGGGACGGCGCGACCTTCCTGTTCGCCACACCCGCCACCAGCCCGACCGGCCGCAACCTGCTGAGCAGCGGCGCCGTGCGCCTCGGCATCGGCCCGACCGACGACGTCGTCATGGTCGAGGGCACCGCGACGTCCGTGCCGCCCGCCGACCTGCCGGAGGAGGACGCCGAGATCTTCGCCGGCAAGACCGGCTTCGACCCCCGCCGGCTGGCCGCGCCCTATCTCTACTTCCGGGTCCTGCCGCGACGGATCCAGGCCTGGCGCGCGGCGAACGAGATCGAGGGACGGGAGCTGATGCGCGACGGGACGTGGCTGGTGGCCGACTGAAACCGGGGTATCCGCATGGTCCGGGGCGGCGGACGTCCGCCCCGCTGCCGAGAACCCGCGGAGGAGACATGGCACTGGTGAATGCGGGCTTCGTCGTGCTCGACTGCGCCGAGCCCGAGAAGCTCGCCGAGTTCTACAAGGGGCTGCTGGACGCCGAGGAGACCCTCGCGACCGCCAACCGGGTGGAGGTCACGGGCGCCGGCGGCACCCGGCTCGCCTTCCGGCGCGACATGAACGCGACCCCGCCCAGCTGGCCCCGCCCCGAGAACTCCCTCCAGGCCCACCTGGACTTCCTCGTCGAGGACCTCGACGAGGCGGAACGCAGGGTCGTGAGCCTGGGCGGCCGCCCCCTGGACGCCAAGGGCGCCCCCGGCCCCTACGAGGAGCGCGGCTACGCCGACCCGGCCGGCCACTCCTTCACCCTGCGCCGCCTGCCGCCCACGGCCCCGAAGCAGGGTTGACGGCACCCTGCCCGCTCACGGCTCCGCCTCGACCGGTTGTCCGAAAAGCGAAGGGCGCCCCCCTCTGAATTGATCTAGTGTTCGAATCTCGTGGTCGAACATCACAGAGGGGGGCGCCATGCGTCGAACAGTGAAGACGATTTCGGCGGGAGCTGCCGTGCTCGGCAGCGTCATCCTGGGTTCCGGCACTGCCGTGGCCGCGCCGCAGTGGCAGTCCGTCGGCAAGATCACCAGCTGCGAGAAGAGCGTGGCGCACACCGCCGTCGGCGGGGTGAACTTCCAAGGCTGTCTCGTCGTCAGCGAGCTGGGCCGCGCCCAGGTCGTTCTCGTCGTGAACAATCATTCCGGCAGAGCCGTCACCGTCTCCGGAGCCATCACCAGCGATTTCGGTGACGCCTCCTGCGAGCAGATGACGCTGAGCAGCGGTACCCAGCGAGCCTGCTACGGACCCACGGCGGCCGTCCCCGACTGCTACGACTGGGGAGCCGGAGCCACCGGTGGCCCCTACGGCGGCACCGTGCGGTTCACCGTCAACGGGGTGACGAACGAGGCGAAGTCCTCCACGGTCTGCCTCAACTGGGTCGACTTCCCCGGGTGACGGGTCCGGGCCCCGCCGCCCTTCCCGGGACGGCGGGGCCCGGAACGTCACCGGTTGCCCGTCGGCGCCGGCGCGACCGGCCCGGCCGGCACCTCAGTCCCGGCCCCCCTTCTCCTTCGCCGGCCACACACCGGTGGACCGTTCGATCGCCTTCGCTCCCGTACGGTCCGCCGCGCTGCGCACCGCCGCGAAGATCGCGCCCTGGATCGCCGCGGCCAGCAGCACCTCCCCCCAGCCGCGGTCGCGGTCCAGGGCGTCGGGTGCGTCGTCCTCGTGCCGGATCGCCTTCCATGTCTTGCGGAAGGCCAGGCCGGCCAGCCATCCGCTCGCCCAGCCGAACACGAAGCCGATCGGCTGGTAGACGAGGGGGAGTTTCTGCTTCTTGCCCACGGGGGCCTCCTTCGCGTAGGACGAGCAGGACAACAGGGGTCAGGGGCGGCCCCGCGCCGGCACCTCCTCGCCGGCGCGTACCGGGCCGGGCGGTGTCCCGTCCCCGAACGGGCGCCCGCCCAGCTCCTCGCGGTGGTGCGGGGTCAGCCACCCGGAGGGATCGGGACCCAGCGGCACGATTCTGGTCGGGTTGATGCCGGTGTGCACCTGGTAGTAGTGCCGTTTGATGTGGTCGAAGTCGACGGTGTCACCGAAGCCGGGCGTCTGGAAGAGGTCCCGGGCGTACGCCCACAGCACCCGATCCTCCGTCAGCTTCCAGCGGTTGCACTTGAAGTGGCCGTGGTACACGGCGTCGAAGCGCACCAGCGTGGTGAACAGCCGGATGTCCGCCTCGGTGATCGTCTCGCCGACCAGATAGCGCCGCCCGGCCAGCCGGGACGACAACCGCTCCAGCCGCCCGAACACCGAGGCGCAGGCCTGCTCGTACTCCCGCTGACCGGTGGCGAAACCCGCCCGGTAGACACCGTTGTTGACGTCCTCGTACACCTCGGCCATGACCGAGTCGATCTCGTCGCGCCGCCGGTGCGGATAGAGGTCGGGCGCGCCCGCGCGGTGCAGGGCGGTCCACTCGGTGGCGAGGTCGAGGGTGAGCCGCTGGTAGTCGTTGGTGACCAGCTGTCCGCTGGGCACGTCGACGACCGCCGGCACGCTCACCCCGCCCGGGTGGTCCTTCTCCCGCCGCTCGTAGGCCTCGGCGAGGTAGCGGATGCCGAGGACCGGGTCGCGGCCCCCCGGATCGAGGGTGAAGCGCCAGCTGCGGTCGTCCTGGATGGGGTCGGTGAGCGCCAGCGACAGCGCGTCCTCCAGCCCCAGCAGCCGCCGGGAGATCACCGCCCGGCTCGCCCAGGGGCAGGCGCGGCTGGCTACCAGGCGGTAGCGGCCCGGCTCCACGGGCCAGCCGTCCCGGCCGTCGGCGGTGATCCGGTCGGTGAAGTGACTCGGGGACCGTTCGAACGCCTGGTGCCCGTACGCGCTGTTGCCGGCGCGCCCGTCGCGCATGGTTCCTCCCGCCGCGGTGGTGTGTGTCCTGCTCAACGCGTTCCCCGTTTTCCGCGGACGGCACGGTTTTCCGCGGACGGCACGGGGCGAGGGGGGGCCGGCCGGGGCGGCCGGCGGCCGTTCAGCCGGTAGAGCTCCAGCCGGCTGGACGAGGCGATCAGGTCGGCCCACCTCAGGGCGGCCCGCGGCCAGCACGTGGCCGAGCCCGTCGGAGTGGGCGGCAGGACCTGGAGAACCGCACCTCGGCGAGATCAGCCTGGAGTGCTCCCGCGCCGGGGCCTCCCCGCCCGAGTCGACTGCACCCGGCTGACCGGTGCGCTGGGCCGGATCGACCAGGCCCTGGACGACACCGCGCACTGGCGTGAGAACCGTCCGCGGCAGGGAAAAGCCCCGCCGCGACGGGGGAACGCGGCGGGGCCTGATCCTCGGGTGCCCGGCGCGGGACCGTCCATGCGCACCCGAGCAGAAATTTTTTTACGGATCTCTCCGAGCGGTCTTTCCGTATGCCCCGAGGCTCTCTACGCCTGCCCCTCGGCCGGCTCCAGGACGAAGACCGGTATCACCCGGTCCGTCTTCTTCTGGTAGTCGGCGTACGGCGGGTACGCGGCCACGGCGCGTTCCCACCACTCGGCCTTCTCGGCGCCGGTGACCTCACGGGCCGTCATCTCCCGCTTCACCGGGCCGTCCTGGAGTTGCACCCGGGGATCCGCCTTGACGTTGTGGTACCAGACCGGGTGCTTCGGTGCCCCGCCGAGGGAGGCGACCGCGGCGTACCGGCCCTCGTGCTCCACCCGCATCAGCGGCGTCTTGCGGATCTTCCCGCTCTTCGCGCCCCGGGTCGTCAGCAGGATGACGGGCCAACCCGTGTCCATGAGAGTCGTCCCCTCCGTGCCACCGGAGCTCTCGTACAACTCCACCTGGTCGCGCACCCACTTGGTCGGGCTGGGCTCGTACTCGCCCTCAAGAGGCATGTCTTCCGTTCCCTTCGTGTCGCGTCCGACTGCGTCCGACGTCAACACCGGCGGGGGCGCGTTTCATCCGGGCCGGTTCCCGTCCGAGGTCAGCGGGGGGCCGCGGCCGGAGGGAGGTCACAGCAGCATCCGGACGGCGAGCGCCGTCATCACCCCGCTGGACACCAGTGCCGTCACCAGCCGCCCCCGGTGTCCGGTCAGCGCGCGGCCCAGCAGGGCGCCGCCCCCGGCGAGCAGCAGCTGCCAGCTCGCGGACGCGACGAACGCCGCCAGCACGAACACACCCTGGTCCACAGGGCGTACGGCGTCGGTCGTGCCGGTGCCGAGGACGAGCGCGGCGAAGTACACCACGGTGGTCGGGTTGAGCAGGGTGATGCCGAGCAGGCTCAGATAGGCCCGGGCCGGGCCCGGCGGGGCGGGAAGCGACCGGGTGGCGAGCCTGTGGGCCCGGTAGCGGCGTACGGCCGTGACCGCGCCCCACGCGGCCAGCGCCAGCAGCACCAGGGCGGAGGCCCAGCGCAGCGGCCCCAGCAGCGGGCGCAGCGCGGCGGCGACGGCGGAGCCGCCGAGGGTGGCCAGGAGGGCGTACAGCCCGTCGGCGGTGGCCACGCCGAGCGCGGCGCACGCACCGGTGCGCAGGGACGTGCGGGCGGTGAGGGAGACGAGGTAGGTCCCGACCGCGCCGACGGGGACGGCGATGCCGTAGCCCGCGACGAGGCCGGCGACGAGCGCGGCCGTCACCGGCGCGCGGGCTCGGGCCTCCGCGGACGGCAGGGCTGCTGCTGGAGCGCCGCGGCAGGGACGGCGGCGGACAACGGCGGCAGCGGGGAGAGGAGGGTTCGCATGGCCAGATCGTGGGGGTGCGGCCCCTGCCGCGGCAACCGGTTTTGGCGGCGACCGGTCTCGGGGGCGGCACCCCGGCAGCCTGCACGGGTTCAGGGCCGGCGGCCGAGCAACGCGCAGACGAAGTCCTCCTGGAGAGCGCGCAGCCGCTTCACCCGGGCCGGCGTGAGCGTCTTGTTGATCTGGGTGGTCACGGTGAAGGTCAGCGAGCGGCGGCCGTCCGGTGTCGCCGCGGCCAGCTGGGTGTAGCCGGGGAAGTTGCCGGTGTGCCCCAGCACCACCCCGCACCGCGTCGCGTAGCGGAAGATGCCCAGCCCCACGCTGTTGTGCCCCGGCCCTGCGGGCTCGGACGCGCCGGACCGCCACCGCCGCTGCCGGTGCACCACGGACCGGTCGTACAGCTTCCCGCCCGCGTAGCCGCGGATGAAACGGGTCATGTCCGCGGGGGTGGAGACGATGCCGCCGGACGCCCACACACCCGAGGCGCTGAGGACCTCGCTGACGTCCTCCGGCGGCGGGGCCCCGGTCACGTCGTAACCGTGGAGGTAGGGCGCCGGCATCCGGTGGCCCTGCGGCAGGCTGGTGTCGCGCAGGCCGAGCGGCCGGTACACGAGTTCGCGCAGCAGCCGCTCGTACGGGGTGCGGGTGACGGCCTCCGCCATCAGCGCGACGGCGATGTTGTCGGAGTTGGAGTACCGGTACCGGGTGCCCGGCGCGAAGCGCAGGGGCTCACCGGCCACATGGTCGAGCAGGCGCCGCGAGTCGAAGCGATGGCGCGGGTCGGCCCGCAGGACGCGGAGGAACGCGGGGCTCTCCGTGTAGTCGGGCAGGCCGCTGGTGTGGTTCAGCAACTGCCTCAGCGTCACCGCGCCCCAGGCGTCGGGCAGTCGCGGCAGACGCTCGCCCAGGGTGTCGTCCAGCTTCAGCCGGCGCCGGTCGACCAGGGACAGCGCCACCGCCCCGCTGAAGGCCTTGGCGGTGCTCGCGATCCGCATGTGGTCGTCCGGGCGGGGCGCTCGGCCGGTCCGCAGGTCGGCGACCCCGGCCTCGACGACCCGGCTCCCGCCGTCGCCGCGCAGCACGGCGATGACACCGGGCGGGCCGCCCGGCTCGTCCACGAACTTCTCGATCAGGCGGTCCAGCGCGCGATCGCCCGGCGGCCGGGGCGTGCCCGTCGAGACGGCCGAGGCGTCGCCGGACACGAGCGCCGGGACGAGGGACCCCAGGCAGACGGTGAGGACGGCCGTCGCCCGCAGGCGTCCCCGGAACGGGGTGCGGCGGGGTGGTGCGCAGCACAGAGGCATCAGGGCTCCCGAAAGGGTTCGGTCGGTACCGCCGCCAAGCCTTCCGGCCCGGGACACTCCCCGCTCCTCGCATTGCTGCACTCGGCTCAGCCGCGCCCCGCCCGGAACGACCACGCCTTTCTCGTTTTCTCTTCACATTTTGCGGTGTCAACCATTCCCTGAATCAGGGGGGTTGCGGGGCCGCGGGGCGCAGGAGGAGCATGGGACGCGGAAAGCCCGCGCTGTGACCTGCGGTGACTCGGCCGGACGAGCGGACGGAAATGGCCGCAGGAAAGGAAAGAGACCGCGCGGGTGCGGAAAGAACGTGTCGACTCGGGGACCGGTCCACTCCGTGGAGGCGCTGAAATGCCCGTCCTTTTCTTCGACATCGGGGCGACCCTGGCCGACCCGCGATTCGAGGCCGACGGCTCGCTGACCCTGCTGCCCCGGCCGCGTGTCCTGAGCGTCCTCGACGCCTTCCGCGACATGCGCAAGGGCGTCATCTCCAACCCGGGCCCGGGCCGAGCCGCCGCCGCGCAGGCCGCGTCCGCCCTGCACGAGGCGTTCCCGGGCCGGTTCACCGACAACGCGCTGCTGCACTGGGGCGCGAAGACCAGCCGACGCATCTTCACCGAGGCGGTCGCCGGCACGGAGACCGAGGAGGACCCGGCGGTCCCCGCCGACCAGTGCGTCTTCGTCGGGGAGGACGCCCAGGAACGCGCGTTCGCCCGGGAGGCCGGGCTGCGCACGGCGGCCCACCCCGTCTTCACCCTCGCCGCCCTGGAGAACCGTCCCGTCCACTTCGCCCGGATCACCCTGCCGGAGGGCGCGGGACTGCGCCGGCTGGAGGCGGTCGTCGGCGACACCGAGGTCGTGCCCCTGCACGTCGCCTCCGAACGGCTGGTGCTGGTCATGGCGAGCACCCGAGGGACGGAGGCGCTCGAACAGGCCGGGTTCGCCGTGGACCTGCGCGGCCCGGTGCAGGAGATGGCCGCCTTCCTGATCCGCGACGACCGCCCGCTGTCGAACGCGGCGCCGGCGCCGAGCGCCGCCTCGGCCTTCGGCCGCGTCGTCGAGGAACTCTCCGCGACCGCGGCCCCGGCACTCGTCCCGTTGGGCCCCGCACCGGGCGGCGTCTACGTCGCGGCGCCCGCCGACGTCCCGATCGAGCAGGTGCACCTGCCGGGCGCGAAACCCGGCCACACCGAACGGCTGCTGCCCGACCCGGCCCTCCTGTCCCGCCCGGGCGGGACACGGGCGCCGGAAGCGGCCGGCCGCCCCCCGCGGGACCCTCGGGCGCACCCGGCCGCCGCGGCCGCGTCCGGTGACGGGCTGCCCTCCCCGGACACGATCGCCGCGGTGCGCGCGGCCGTCACCCCAGAGGTGCTGCGCGGCCACGTCGCCCGCATCTCCGGCGTCGAACCGCTCGACGACGGCGAGCCCACGACGGTCCGCAGCCGGGACGTGTCCGCCGAGGACAACCCACGGGTCGTCGAGGCACTGGCCCGCCGCTTCCGGGACCTGGGGTTCAGGGTGCGACTGCATCCGTTCCGCTGGCACGGGCGCCGGCTGTTCAACGTGGAGGCCGAGCACCGGGTCCCCGGCGCGGACTCCAGCGTGCTCATCACCGCGCACCTGGACTCCACCGCGGCGAAGGGCGACTTCACCGGCCCGGACGGCCTGCCCCGCCACTACGACCCGGCCGTGGATCCCGCACCCGGCGCCGACGACGACGGCAGCGGCACCGCAGCGGTCATGGCGGCGGCCGAATGCCTGAGCGCGCTCCTCGCGGACGGCGCCACACCGGCCCGCACCGTGCGCTTCGTGCTCTTCAACGCCGAGGAACAGAGCATGGTCGGCAGCAAGTTCTACGCGCGGGCCGCCGCCGCGGCGGGCGAACGCATCGCCGGCGTCTTCCAGATGGACATGATCGCCGGTCGTCGGCCCGGCAGCACCCCCACCGTCGAGATCCACTCGGGCTCCTCGGTACCGGGCCCGGTCGAGGACGCCTCCGACGCGCTGGGCGCCCTGGTCGCCGGCGCCGTCCCCGTCCTCGACCGCGACCTGCGCGTCCAACGGCTCACCGGCCCCGACGACCCGGCGATCGGCCGCAGCGACCATGTGAGCTTCCACGAGCGGGGCTGGGCGGCCGTCGCCGTCTGCGAGGACCTGTTCCCCGCCGCCGGCGGCGGGGAAGGCACGGGCACCCGGCAGTACCACACGCCCGGCGACACCCTCCTCGACCAGGACTACGACACCCGCTTCGCGACCGCGATCGCCCGCTCCGTCACGGCGACCGCCCTCACCCTCGCGGGCCTGTGAGCGCAGGACGCCGACACCGGGCCGCGCGCCCGCGGCGGGAGAAGCTCACCGACGCCTCACCCGGCGGCGGGCCGTGCGGCTCGACTATGTAAGGTCGCGCGGGTGACCGAACAGGACGAGTTGCCGCCCTTCCTCTACGTCGTCGTCTGCGCCGCAGGCGTCGCCTCCGGCGTCGGCAGTCTCATCACCGCCGCGCAGGAGCGGGGGTGGCACGTCGGCGTCATCGCGACGCCCCTGGCCATGAACGGCTTCTTCGACGCCGACTCCGTCGAGGCGCAGACCGGCCGCCCGATCCGCTCCGCCTGGCGGAGCCCCGCGGACCCACGGCCCTTCCCGGAGCCGGACGCGGTCGTCGTCGCCCCGGCCACCTTCAACACCATCAACAAATGGGCGGCCGGCATCGCCGACACCCTCGCCGTGGGCACCCTGTGCGAGGCGGCCGGCCTCGGCGTGCCCATCGCCGCGCTGCCCTGCGTGGCCGACGCGCTCGCCGCCCACCCCGCCTACCAGGACAGCCTGATACGGCTGCGCGGGATGGGCGTGCGCTTCGGCGACCCCTACGGCGACGCGGACACCGGGGACGGCGGCCGGCCGGAGTTCGCGTGGGAGCGGGCGCTGGACCTGGTGGAGTGAGTCAGACCCCCGCCGCCGTCGGCGCGGTCAGGGTCAGCGTCGCGTGCACCGTGCCGACGACGTCCACACCGGCCGGCTCGGAGCGGACCCGTACGGTGGCCGTGAAGTCGTAGGTGCCGGGGCCGGGGTGCGCGTGCGAGCCCGGGAGCGTGCCGGTGGCGACCACCGTCCCGGAGCGGCGCGCGGTCCAGGTGCCCGAGGTCAGGCAGGCCAGGCGGCCGCCGGAGCCGGGCCGCCGGCAGCCGGCCGGGGCGGACACCGCCATCAGCGGGCCGCCGCTGTCCGCGCACAGACTGACCTGCGCACGCTGGCCGCCCTCGCCGTACAGCACACCCGCCGGCGTGCACACCGTCGCCGGTTCCACGGCCGACGGGGCCGAGGGCGCCGGCGGCGGGCCGGGCAGACCCCACGCGGGGGAGACGAGGGCGAGGGGCAGCACGGCCGCTCCGAGCAGGGTCCTGAGCTTGGTCCGTCGCGTCGGCACCGGGTTCCTCCCGCGGTCGTCGACCGGCCGGACACCGGTCGCCTGCGCCGAGGATGCGCGAGGGGCCGCCCGGCCCGCGGCTCCCACGCCGTGCAGTCACCTGGGGGCAGCAACGCGCCCGGGCCCGCCACCCGCGACCGAGCAGGAGACCGAGGAGCCGGAGCGGCCCTACGTCCCCCACCCGATCGCCGGCCACCAAGGCGCCGCTAATGCGGTGCTTGCGGTTCGAACCCGGTGCCGCACGGGCCCGCGCCCTCGCTCCCGGGCAGCGGGACGCGCTCCCCGCTCATCGACAGCGTGCGGTAGAACTCCCCGATGCGCTCGGCCGAGCGGCCGACGTAGTGCCCGATGAAAGAGCGGCGGAACCGGTCGGCGGTGCGGTTGGGCTGCGAGCCGTGCACCAGACTGCCGTTGAAGAACAGCACGTCACCCGGCGCCATGTCGACCGGTACGGGCTCCAGACCGGGCGGCGGCGGCACGTACTCGCGCGCGAACGACACCTCCGCGTCCGCCTGCTGCGGGCAGAACACCTCCATCCGGTGGGTGCCCGGCACCACCTCCAGACCGCCGTTGTCCCGGCCGATCTCGTCGCACGCCAGCCAGGCCGCCACACAGGTGCCCGGCTCCACGCGCAGATAGAAGTTGTCCTGGTGCAGCGCCTGGCCGCGGGCGCCCGGCGGCTTGAAGTAGTACATGCTCTGCGCGGCCAGCACCTCCTCGCCGAGCAGCGCCTCCAGCGCCTCGCGCAGCCGCGCGTCCAGCAGTACCCGGCGGGCGAGCGGGCTGATCTCGTGCGGGTGCATCACCCGCGGCCAGGCGTCCAGCGGGTCGCTGCCCGCACGCGGCTCGAAATGCCCCGGCACCCGCCGCCCGGCCGTGTGCAGCGCCGTGAACTCCTCCCGCAACCGCTCGACCTCGTCGTACCCGAACAGGCCGCGGACGACGGTGAAGCCGTCCTCCCGATACTGCCGCAGCCCCGCGTCCGTCAGGATGGGAGCCCCGGCGGCGTCGATGCCCATGACTGTCATGCGTACCCTCCTCGGTGCGCTGCCCTCGGCCCGCCACGCTAGGCGGACGCGAGGTCCCGGAGGATGCCCATGGGTGCTGACGACCTGCCCGGGACTGCCACGCCCGGCGATCCGTCCCCGCCGCTCGGCCTGGTGGTCGTCGGCCACTTCGACCAGGGGCCCGGCTACGGCGTCAACCGGCCACACGGCTCGGACAGTTGGCTGTTCACCTGGACCACGTCCGGCCGGGGCCGCCTGCGCCAGGGCCGCACCGGGACCCGGGCCGGCCCGGGCGACCTGACGATCCTGGCGCCCGGCGTCCCGCACCGCTACGCCACCGACCCCGACGCCTCCCACTGGCGCTTCTGGTGGACCCACTGCCAGGCCCGCCCCACCTGGACCCCCTGGCTTCGCCCCTACGAGAGCGGCGACGGCGTGTACGTCGTCGGCCCCGTACCGCACGATCTGCGCGAGCGGCTGGAGGCCGCGTTCCGGCGCGCGCACAGCGGGGCCCGCCTGGCCGGCGGCGACCTGCCCGGGGCGGAGCAGCCCACCGGTCCCGGCCTGCCGGGCGGCCCGCCTGCCGGCATCGCCGTGGCCCACGCGACGGTGGCCCGGGAGCTCGCGCTGTGCGCGCTGGAGGAGGCCGTCCTGCTCGCCACCGCGTCCGCGCGCTCGCCCCTGCCACCGCCGGGCGGTGACGACCGGATACGACGCGCCCAGGACCGGATCGCCGCCGACCCGGGCGCCGCGCACACCGTGCGTTCGCTGGCCGCGGAGGCCGCGTTGTCCCCCTCACGTTTCGCGCACCTGTTCACCGAGCAGGTCGGGCAGTCACCGATGCGGGCGCTGCGGGAGGCGCGGCTGCGGCACGCCGCGCGGTTGCTGGAGGTCACCGGGCTGTCCGTGGAACGGGTCGCGGCGGCCTCGGGATTCGTCAGCCCCTTCCACTTCACCCGCCTCTTCCGAGCCCGGTACGGGATGCCGCCCGGCGCGTACCGGGACGGAATGCGCGCCGCAAATCACCCACCCGAAAAGGACACAAATGTAGGGACCACCCTTATGGCGAACCGTATGACGAACCGTGTCGCCGACCCTGATTGACGTTCCGTCAAAAGAGTGCGCGCCGTGCGCAAAGCACAAAACCGTGAGATCCCTTGTTCCGCCTCCACCGCCTGTGCGAAGGTGTGCCTTGTCGGCGCACGGACAATATTTTCTCTCACCGTGCGCATGAGGCACCTCTCGTCCGGACTCCCCACGCTTCACAAGAGCTGCGTCACGCGGACGCCGAGATGCCGACCCCTTGCGAGAGACCCCGCCACCGCTCGGCGGGTTCGCATACCCGTTGGTATGGACTTTATGCCGCATGTCCCCGGGAGGAATGCACCCGTGAATGACGCAGGCCTGTCGAATTCCCCTTCGGCGCGCCGCTTCGAGGTGACCGACGAACAGCTGAGCGCGGAGCTGAAGAACTGGACGGGAGCCTCGCCCGCGTTGCAGCCCGTCGGTGAACTCCTCGACCGGCACTGGGAAGCGGCCTTCGCCTACGCCCGGCTCTGCGCCGACGGGGAACGCGCGGCCGGCATGCTCACCACGGCGGCTTTCACCCGGCTCTTCGGAGAGACCCTGCGGCAGAACGGCCCCACCGCCGCCTGGCGCCCCCACCTCCTGGTCACCGTGCGCCGCATCGCCGCCGAGTGGGACACCGACGGCCGCCGCGACCTGCTCCACGCCGAGCTGCGCGCCGTCGAGGGCGACACCGAGCGCCTCGCCGCCCGCCTGCTCCCGCCCCCGAACCGACGCCTGCTGTCCCGCGCGTTCCAGCGGCTGCCCCAGTCCTCCCGCTGCCTGCTGTGGCACACCGAGGTCGAGGCCGAACCCCTGGCCGTTCCGGCCGGTCTGCTCGGCCTGGCGGAGGACTGCGCCCGCGTCGAGCTGCGCCGGGGCCGGGAGCGGCTGCGCGAGGAGTGCCTCCAGCTCCATCGTGAACTCGCCGTCGACGAGGAGTGCCACCGCTACCACCGGCTGCTGGACGTCACCTGGCGCCGCGGCGGCGTCGACGTCGACCCCGACCTGCGCGCCCACCTGGACCGGTGCCGGCACTGCGCGCACACCGCCGACCAGCTGAAGCAGCTCGACGACGGCCTCGCCGTCGCCCTCGCCGAGGCCGTGCTGGGCTGGGCCGCCGGTGCCTATCTGGAGGTC
>NZ_BQUN01000003.1 GCF_026008495.1 Streptomyces sp. A012304 | reverse complement strand
GAGGGGGGCGTGGCAGGCGGGGCAGGCGAGGATCTCCAGGAGGCCGGCTTCGAGCGGCATGGGGTGTCCCTTCGTGGTCGGTGTCGTGGGGGTCGGGGGTGTGGGGATGTGCCTGGTCAGGGTACCGCTGGTGGGGGTGGGGCGTTGGGGTGGCCGTGGGGGGTTCGCCCCCGTCGGCGTCGCCCGTTCCCCTCCCCGGTTCCCCGTTCCCTTCCTCCGTCGCCCGTTCTCCTCCCAGTTCCCCGTTCCCTTCGCCCGTCGCCCGTTCCCCTCCTCAAGTTCCCCGTATCTCTCCCCCGTCGCCCGTTCCCTTCCTCCGTCGCTTGTTCCCCTCGGCCGTGGGTGTCGCCCCTCCGGCTTCGACGGGGCTTGTGCGCCTGTGCTCTGCTCAGTCGCGGATCAGGTGGAGTACCTCGTCCCGGATCTTGCGCATCGTCGTCTCGTCGCGGGCTTCCGCGTTCAGGCGGAGGAGGGGTTCGGTGTTGGAGGGGCGGACGTTGAACCACCAGTCGGGGGAGGTGACGGTGAGGCCGTCGAGGTCGTCGAGGGTGATGCCGGGGGTGCCTTCGTACGCCGTTCTGATCGCGGCGATGCGGGATGCCTGGTCGTCGACGGTGGAGTTGATCTCGCCGGAGCCCGCGTAGCGGTCGTACTGGGAAACCAGGGCGGACAGGGGGGTGTCCTGGCCGCCGAGGGCCGCGAGGACGTGGAGGGCGGCCAGCATGCCGGTGTCGGCGTTCCAGAAGTCCTTGAAGTAGTAGTGGGCGGAGTGTTCACCGCCGAAGATCGCGCCGGTGCGGGCCATCTCCGCCTTGATGAAGGAGTGGCCGACGCGGGTGCGGACCGGGGTGCCGCCGTTCTCCTCGACGACCTCGGGGACCGTCCAGGAGGTGATCAGGTTGTGGATGACCGTGCCCTTGCCGCCGTGTCGGGCGAGTTCGCGGGCGGCGACGAGGGCGGTGATCGCGGACGGGGAGACCGGGTCGCCCTGCTCGTCGACGACGAAGCAGCGGTCGGCGTCGCCGTCGAAGGCGATGCCGAGGTCGGCGCCCTCCTCGCGGACCCGCTTCTGCAGGTCGACGAGGTTGGCCGGGTCGAGGGGGTTGGCCTCGTGGTTGGGGAAGGTGCCGTCCAGTTCGAAGTACAGGGGGACGAGGGTGAGGGGCAGGCCGGCGAAGACGGTGGGAACGGTGTGGCCGCCCATGCCGTTGCCCGCGTCGACGACGACCTTCAGGGGGCGGATGGCGGTCAGGTCGACGAGGGAGCGCAGGTGTGCGGCGTAGTCGGTCAACGTGTCGGCGCGGGTGACGGTTCCCGGGGTGGCGGCGGGTTCCGGTGCGCCGGAGCGGGTCCAGCGCTCGGCGAGTTCGCGGATCTCGGCGAGGCCGGTGTCCTGGCCGACGGGGGCGGCGCCGGCGCGGCACATCTTGATGCCGTTGTACTGGGCGGGGTTGTGGGAGGCGGTGAACATGGCGCCCGGCAGGTTCAGCGCGCCGGAGGCGTAGTAGAGCTGGTCCGTGGAGCACAGGCCGATCTCGGTGACGTGGACGCCGAGGGCGGCGGCGCCGCGGGAGAAGGCGGTGGACAGGCCGGGTGAGGAGGGGCGCATGTCGTGGCCGACGACGATCGCCTCGGCGGCGGTGACCTGGGCGAAGGCCGCCCCGAGCAGTTCGGCCAGCGACTCGTCCCACTGGTCCGGGACCACCCCGCGTACGTCGTACGCCTTCACGATCTGCGACAGATCAGCAGCCACGGCCAAACCTTCCTGAAAGTCCTGTGAGTCACCACAAACTACCCGGAGCGACTGACAGTGCGCTGTGTGTCCCGCCGAGTCCGGCTCCCGGACGTGGCGCGGGCCGTCGCCTCAGGTCAAGGGTTGCCTCGGTCGCGGGTCGGCGACGGCTCCGGCCCCGGGTTCGACCCCGTGAGGACGGCGAAGCGCGGCTCGTGGACCGTGGCGGCCCATTCCTTCAGCGCAGGCGCGCGTGGACGCCGAGGACGGCCGCCGTGCCGATGTCGGCCAGCAGGACGAGCGCGAGCGGTACGACGAGGGCGAGCAGCGGTGTCTGACGGCCCGCCACCGAGGTCGGCTGTCGTCAGTTGTCGGGTGAGCGCAGCACCCGCAGGTGGCCGCGGCGCGCGACCTCCATAGGGTCCGCTCCCCGGCCCCCGCCGCCGGCTCCGGCCGCGCGCTCCTGAGGGCGGGCCGCCTCACGGACGGCGTTGGCAAGCGCTTCCAGATCGTCGCCGCTGGGGCGGGCGGGAGCCGAACCGTCGAGGAGCCGGACGACCTCCCAGCCGCGCGGGGCGGTGAGGCGCTCGGAGTGCTCGGCGCACAGGTCGTAGCAGTGGGGTTCGGCGTAGGTGGCGAGCGGGCCGAGGACCGCGGTCGAGTCGGCGTAGACGTACGTCAGCGTCGCGACGGCGGGTCGGCCGCAGGCGGTTCGCGAACAGCGACGTACAGGGCTCACGACGTTGGACGGTACCGCACTCTTGAGCGGGCCGCGACGACTCTCCACCAGGTCACTCCACCGTGTCGTGTTGTGAAACGCCCCACAGACCACTCCAGTCATACCCCGCTGACCTGCACGAACACCAGTCCTTGCGGGGAGGAAGGTGCTCGGATCCGATCGTCGGGCCGTACAAACACCATCAATTGTCATGAGTTCACCGGTCTCGGAGAGATGCGGAATCGAGCCCAACCTTGGCTGGAATGGTCATCCCGCGACATGCGGTGCCAAGCGGCCGGAGCGGGTGCGGGTCGCCGCGTGGGGCCGGGCGCCCGGCCCCGGCGGGGACTACGCTTCGGTGGTGATGGACAGCCCCGTACCGCCCCGTGCCGCAGGCCCCGGACCCCGCCGTCGTGATCGCCACGGACGGGGCATGCGAGGGCCCATCGCGCCCCCTCAGGTGCCGTTGGCCGCGAGCCGCGCCGATGTGTTCGCGGATCTGGTGCAGGACTCCGTGGAGCGGCTGGAACGGCGGTGGCCGCAGCTCGCCGAGATCGACTTCCTGGTCCTGGAGGTGCCCCGGCTGGACGGGAGCGGGCCGTGGAGCGACGAGGCGGTGCCGCTCGGCGGGACGATTCCGGCGCGCGAGGGGCGGCGGGCGCGGGTGGTCGTCTACCGCCGGCCGGTCGAGATCCGCACCAAGGGGCGGGACGAGCGGGCCGCGTTGGTGCACGAGATCGTGGTGGAGCAGGTGGCGGAGTTGCTGGGGTTGACTCCTGAGACGGTGGATCCCCGGTACGGGGAGGACTGAGCTCCCCGTACCGCGCGTTCACCACCCGCGGTGCGCCGCTACTTCTGCAACACCCGCAGGTCCTCCTCCGCCTCCGGTACCGCGACCGTGCCGCGGTCGTCCGGGAGGGTCTGGATGGTGAAGCCGGGGACGCCGTCGGCGGTGCCGACGAGCATGCGGGAGGCGTAGACGGGGGTGTCGGTGAGGGGTTCCACGGTCAGGGCGTAGGTGCCCTTCAGACCGGCGGGGACCGGCAGTGGGACGTCCTGGGTGGTGCCTGCCTTGATCGTGTACGTCTGGGAGGCGGCCGCGCCTCCCGCGCTGCCGGCGGAGGCGGTGACCTTCACCTTGGCGGTGCCCTGGGGGGCGGTCAGGGAGAGGGTGGAGCCCTTGGCGGTGTTGTCGGCGACGGACGCGCGCGTGCCGACCGGGCTCGCGGCGGGGATGTACGCCGACTCCTGCTTGTCGCCCTTGCCGCGCACGACCCGGACGGCCGCGACGACCGGCACGGACCGGTCGGTGGGGGTCAGGACCAGCGAGCCGGCCTCCCCGCGGGTGACGTCGCCGAGGTCGACGGCGGTGGTCATGCCCGCCTTGACGTGCAGCGTCTCGTTCCCGGCCGGGGTGATCAGGCCGGAGGGGGCGGCGAGTTGGACCTTCAGGTCGGCGTCGGCGTCGCCCGGGGTGAAGGCGACCAGCCGGACGGCGGTGGCGTCCTTGGGGATGCCGGGCACGACCAGGCTGCCCGCCGGGTCGGTGGAGGCGGCCAGCCAGTCACCGCCGAGCTTGTCGTCCAGCGCCTGTACGGCGGCTCCGACGCGGCCGCTGCGGACGTTGACATGGACGGTGAGGTCGTCCTGCTTCTGGTCGGTGAGCGTGGACAGCAGGATCGGCTCGCTGGAGTTCGGCCGGACGGTGAGGCCCTCCCCCACCGTGGTGGGGACGGCGCCGTCCTTGCCGTAGAGCTCGAGGTCGACGACGGCGGCCGAGTCGTCGGGGTTGGTGAGGTGGAGGTAGTCGGTGCGGTCGGCTGCGGTGCTGACGCCGGGGAACCAGAAGTCGGTGTCGGGTTCCGCGCAGGTGACGCCGAGCAGGCCGCGGCCGGTGCCGGCGGCGACCTGGGTGGTCTCCTGGACCGTCCAGCCGGGCGCGAACCTGCCGTCCGCGGTGCCGACGAGGGCGGGCGCGTCGCCGCCGGAGGTGTCGCCGGTGACGGGTGTGCCGGGCGCCTTGGGGGTGAGGACGGGCTTGGCCGCCGGCTTCTTCTTGTCGTCCGCGGCGCTGCCCGCTGCCGCGGAGTCCGCGGTGGCGGCCCGGAGTTGGGCCGTTCCGTCGCTGCCCGTGCCCTTGGTGACGGGCGTGAAGGACGTGTACGTCGTCTCGGCGAGGTCGGAGGAGCTGGGCGCCGGGCACAGCAGGCTCGTGCGCTCCACGGGCAGGACGGCGGCCGCCCCGGTGGCGCTGCCGCCGTCGCCGGGGGCGGCCGGCTCGGTGAGCGTGGCGAAGCCGGTGACGGCGGCGAGCGCGGCCGTGCCTGCGATCAGGGACAGGGTGGTGCGGTTCACTGCTGGCTCCCGTCGGGGCGCTCACTGCCGGTGCCGTGGGGGTGCTGTGCCGGGTCGTAGGCGGGGTCGTAGCCGCCCTGGCCGTACGACGACGGGTCGTAGCCCTGCTGGTAGCCCGTCTGGTCGTAGGAGCCGGTGTTCTGGCCCTGGTAGGCGTACGGGTCGTACTGGCCGGCCTGGTAGGGGTCGTAGGCCTGGTCGTAGGAGCCGGCCGGGTACTGCTGCTGGGCGCTCTGGTACTGCTCCTCGCCGTAGCCGCCGTACTCGGCGGCCGCGGGGTTCGCGGTGTCCCAGTCGGCGTAGGACGGCTGCTGCGGGACCGGGGCCGGGGTCTGCTCCCGCTCGGGGGACGGTGCTCGCTCGTCGGGGCCGGGTTCCTCGGCCTCGGCCTGGGCGCGCAGGCGGCGGGCGCGGCGGCCCTCGCCGGCGGCGGCCTCGGCGGGGACCGGCTCCTCCTCGGGGAGGTCGTCGTCGACGTCGCGGCGGCGGCCGGGCAGGGCGAGGACGACGAGGACGAGGACGAGGAAGCCCTGCGCCCACAGCCAGGCGGTGTGGCCGAACGGGTCGTCGTAGGTGACGTCCAGTCGGCCGCCGCTGGCGGGGAGTTCGAATCCCTGGGCCCAGCCGTCGACCGTGGTGGGGGTGAGCGGCTTGCCGTCCAGGGTGGCCGTCCAGCCGTCGGCGGCGGCGTCGGCCAGGCGCAGGACGCGGCCGTCGGAGCCGTCGGGGATCGTGGTGTGGATCTCGACGGGTCCGGCGCCGACCGGCGTCGGGGTGCCGTTGCCGGAGGCGGGGACGATGGCCGCGCGGGAGACCTCCTGGTTCCCCCGCCACAGGGCGCTGCCGTCCTGCTGGCTCATCCGGGCCAGGCCGGGTGTGGCGTCCAGGACGCGGGTGACCTCGCGTGGGGCGCCCTTGTGGACGAGGACGTAACGGACCGCGAACTTGCCCAGCTGGTCGGTCTGGTCGGCGCCGGAGCCGGCCACCAGGTTGGCGACGACCTTGTCGAGTGTGGCGTTCTCGCCGTCGGCGGCGGCGAGTTCGGCGTCACCGAGGCGGGCGCCGGAGCCGCGGACCAGCATGTAGCCGACGTGGGCGGTGGAGTCGCTGTCGAGGACGAGGGTGCGGGCCTGGTCGCGGGTGCCGCTGTCCTCGGCCACGAAGGCGGGTACCTGGACGGGGTCGCGGCGCTCCAGCGGACCGTCGGCGCCGCCGATCATCCAGCCGGCGGCGACCAGCAGCGGACCCGCGGCCGAGGCGAAGGCGATGAGGGCGGCGACGGGCTGGCGCCAGCCGAAGCTCTGCTCGGCCACGCGCGCGCGTGCCCCGTCGGCGCCCATGACGGCGGCGGCGAGGAGGGCGAGGCCGTAGACGAGGGTGGCGGGGCCGGCCCAGGTGGAGCTGTTGGACAGGACCGCGAAGACGAGACCCACCAGGGCGGCCGCCCAGGCCGTCCAGATTCCGGACTGGCGCTCGGAGCGCAGCAGGGCGGCGAGCGCGGCCAGGACGACGCCGATGAGCATCAGCCCGTCGACGGTGCCGGGTCCGCCGGGGCTGGCGCCGAGCAGGTCGAGCGCGGTGGCCGCCGAGGGGCCGTACTCCAGGCCCGCCTCGGTGAAGAAGCCGAGCGGCAGCAGGGTGAGCGACCAGGGGGCGAGGAGCAGCAGGGGGGTGCCGAGCTGGGCGAGGAAGCGCAGGCCGTAGGCGGGGAGTTCGGTGCGGCGTACGGCGAGCACGGCGACGCCCAGGACCAGCGCGATGGGCCACACGATCGGTGTGAAGGCGGTGGTGATCGTCAGCAGCAGCGCGTAGGCCCAGGTGGCCCGCCAGCTGCCGCGGGCGCCGGAGGAGTTGGCCAGGCCGCTCGCGGCGATGCCCGCGCGCGCGATGAGCGGCAGCAGGACGGCGAGGACGGCGGTGCCGATGCGGCCGCCGGCGAGGGCGCCGGTGGCGGCGGGCAGGAAGGCGTAGACGACCGCGGCCCACGCGCGCAGGAGGCGGGAGGCGACCAGCGGGCGGGAGGCGAAGTAGGCGGTGAGGCCCGCCAGGGGCACCGAGCAGACCAGCAGGACGGTGACGGCGAGGCCGGTCGAGCCGAACAGCAGCGAGGCCAGCAGGGCGACGACGGCGAGGTAGGGCGGCGCGGAGGAGGTGCCGCCGGCGGCCACCGGGTGCCAGGCGTCCAGGTAGCGCGACCACAGCTCGGAGGCGTCGGCCGGGGCGGGCAGCAGGGCGCCGCCCGCGAGGGCCCCGCCGCCGAGGAGGTTGCGGCAGGCGACGAGGGAGACCAGCAGCAGCACCAGGAAGAGCACCGGGCCGGGTTTGCGGGCGATGCGCTTGAGGCGGGCGAACTGCTCGATCTCCAGGAAGTCGGCGTCGTCGCCGCCCGGGCCGGACTCGATGGCGCCGCCGTGCCGGCCCGCCCCGGTGGCGGTCTCGGAGTCGGAGGCGCCGAAGAGGTCGCCGGCGACCTGTTCGACGGTGGCCCGGACGGTCGCGCCGGGCGGGGGGAACAGGGGCCGCAGCTCGCCCTTGTCGACCTGGGGCTTTCCACGCTGTCGCCGGCCGGCGACGATCCGCTCGGGGCGCAGCAGGGTGCCCAGCAGGCCGCGGATCTCGTCGATGGCCTGGCCGGGGACCTTCCCGACGAGGTAGGCGACGGTCCGCACGAGCGTGCCGAGGACCAGGCGGACCAGGATCCAGGGCAGCAGCGCGGTACGGCTGTTGACGAGGAGGGTGTAGGCGGCGCCGGCCTTGTCGACCTTGTGCGGGGAGGCCGTGGTGCGGCCCGCGCAGTCGACGGTGCGTCGCTCGCGGGAGGCGGCCTCGGCGTGCCGGACGACGGCGTCGGGGGCGACGAGGACGCGGTGGCCGGCGGCGTTGGCCCGCCAGCACAGGTCGACGTCGTCGCGCATGAGGGGCAGGCGGCGGTCGAAGCCGCCGAGTTCCTCGAAGACGTCGCGGCGGATCAGCATGCCGGCGGTGGAGACGGACAGCACGGGGCGGACGTGGTCGTGCTGGCCCTGGTCCTGTTCGCGGCGGTCCAGGCCGGTCCAGCGGCGACCGGAGTGGGCGATGGTGACGCCGACCTCCAGCAGCTGGCGGCGGTCGTACCAGCCGCGCAGCTTGGGGCCGACGATCGCCACGTCGTCGCGGCCGAGTTCGAGTTCGTTCTCCACGACGCGCAGGAGTTCGGCGAGGGCGTCGGGTTCGGGGGCGCAGTCGTCGTGCAGCAGCCACAGCCACTGGACGGGTTCGCCGTGCGGCAGCTCGGGCAGGTCGTAGGCGTCGTCGCGCCAGGTGCGCGTGACGGGGTCCCAGCCGCTGGGGCGCTTGAGGTAGGGCAGTTCCTCGGGGGTGAGGACCGGGGCCGTGCGGTTGGCCTCCTCGACGGCCTGGCCGAAGCCGGTGCGCCGGGCGAGATGCAGGACGCGGTCGGCGCCGAGGGCGTCGGTGACCAGCTGGGCGGAGTCGTCGGCGCTGCCGGTGTCGGCGGCCATGACGGACTGGACGGGGCGCTCCTGGCCGAGCAGCCCGGCGAGCGCGTCGGGCAGCCAGCGGGCACCGTCGTGGGAGACGAGCACCGCGGTCACGACATGACGCGGGAACTCAGGTGTGGCAGCGACGTCTTGGTGGGCTGCCGGTTGGCTGTGCACGGACATCGAGGTACGGGCCCCGGTTCGATGGACTGCGGTGGATGCCTGCGCCGCGTGGGGGCGGCGGGGCTTCTCGGACGAGCGACCACACTATCGGCTGGGCATGACGGCGGCCCGCCGCCTGTGGACAACCCACGGGCGACGGGCCGTTCGTGATCTACGGGTGTGGAGGCGTGCCGTGGGCTCAGACGGCCGCCTTCTTCAGCCGGCGGCGCTCCCGCTCGGACAGGCCGCCCCAGATGCCGAAGCGCTCGTCGTTGGCGAGGGCGTACTCGAGGCATTCGGAGCGGACCTCGCACGCGAGGCAGACCTTCTTGGCCTCGCGGGTGGAGCCGCCCTTCTCGGGGAAGAAGGACTCGGGGTCGGTCTGGGCGCACAGCGCGCGCTCCTGCCAGCCGAGTTCCTCATCCGCGTCGTCGACCAGCAGTTGCTGCACCAGCTCGGTCATGTGCGCCCCTCGCTCTGTCTTTTCGCGTCCCCGTGACGTGGCCGTTACCGATTGCGGCTGAACGACACGAGTGAAATTACAAGTGTGCTGCTCCGGGCGAGTCAAGCCGAGATCTGCTATTGAGCCCCTTATTCACTCTGCGGAACCAAGGGCGTGCGTTAAGTACTCAAATCGCCATATACCTTGACACGCAGCTGGGGTCCCGGAGGGCTCCCGGCCCGCGCGGCGCCTCTAAGGGGAAGGACGCCCACGGGTTCGATCCCGTTCCGACACGTGCGCGGAAGCGAACCGGATCACAGTCGGATCACGGGATGACAACGAGGCTTGCGCGCCCGGCTTGTGCGCCATGTGTCCCGGCAGCCATGTGCACAAACCTTTCACCTGACAGATGAACCGGATGAGGTGAACCGGTCCCACATGCCGGCTGTCGAGTTGACAGCGGAGGTGTGAACCGGTGTCCTTGTGGGCATGCTCGCGAACTTGGCGCTCACCTCGACCCGCACCGCCGGGTCCCACGGTGCTGCCCGTGCTCGCTGTAGCTGTTGTTGCTGTTCCGGCTGTTGAGCCCATAGCGCTCCGGCCGACCTCCCCTGAGTCCACCGCGACTCGGCTGCTTGTTCCCCGCCCCGACCCGGGCATTCCTCCCGCCCGTGACCCGGGCGGCGGTACGCGACACCAGCCCCCCACTCCTCCGCTCCTTCCCCGAGGAACCACGCACTCCATGAACAGCGACAGCGACCTTCAGATCGCCGGCGACATCCTCGAAGTCCCGCACCTCCTCCAGGCCCCGCGCGAGCACCCGGCGACCGTCGCCGAGTTCGTCGGCCTGGCCCGCTCCATCGCCGCCGACCGCTCCGCGTGGGAGCACCTGGTCCGCTACGACGCGACCAGCCGCTGGTACCACCGGCTGCGCACCGGACCGGGCTACGAGGTGTGGCTGCTGTCCTGGGTGCCGGGCCAGGGCAGCGGGCCGCACGGCCACGGACGCTCCTCCGGTGTCCTCACCGTCCTGGAGGGCACGTTGACCGAGCGCACCGAGCGCGGCACGCGCGCGCTGGGCGCGGGCGCGCAGCGCGTCTTCGCGCCGGGGTACGTGCACGAGGTCGTCAACGACGCGCTCGAGCCGGCCGTGAGCCTGCACGTGTACTACCCGGGGCTCACGGAGATGCCCGTGCACTCCTTCCAGTGCTCGGCGACCACCGTGAGCGCGTGACGCGTTGTCGTACCCGCCTGCCAGACTTGCCCCCATGCGCATTGTGGTTCTGGCAGGCGGCATCGGCGGTGCCCGGTTCCTGCGCGGTCTGAAGCGGGCCGTGCCGGACGCGGACATCACGGTCATCGGCAACACCGGCGACGACATCCACCTCTTCGGGCTGAAGGTCTGCCCGGACCTCGACACGGTGATGTACACGCTCGGCGGCGGCATCAACGAGGAGCAGGGCTGGGGCCGGTCCGACGAGACCTTCCATCTGAAGGAGGAGCTCGCCGCGTACGGCGTCGGGCCGGAGTGGTTCGGGCTGGGCGACCGGGACTTCGCCACGCACATCGTGCGGACCCAGATGATCGGCGCCGGGTATCCGCTCAGCGCGGTCACCGAGGCGCTGTGCGACCGGTGGCAGCCGGGCGTGCGGCTGATCCCGATGACCGACGACCGCGTCGAGACCCATGTCGCCGTCGAGGTGGACGGCGAACGCAAGGCCGTCCACTTCCAGGAGTACTGGGTGCGGCTGCGGGCGTCGGTGCCGGCCGAGGCGATCGTGCCCGTCGGCGCGGAGCAGGCCAAGCCCGCGCCCGGGGTGCTGGAGGCGATCGCGGAGGCCGACGTCGTCCTCTTCCCGCCGTCCAACCCGGTCGTCTCCATCGGCACGATCCTGGCCGTGCCCGGCATCCGGGAGGCCATCGCCGAGGCCGGGGTGCCGGTGGTGGGCCTGTCCCCCATCGTCGGGGACGCGCCCGTGCGCGGCATGGCCGACAAGGTGCTCGCGGCGGTCGGCGTGGAGTCGACGGCCGCCGCGGTCGCCGAACACTACGGCTCGGGCCTCCTCGACGGCTGGCTCGTCGACACCGTCGACGCGGGCACCGTGGAGCGGGTCGAGGCCGCCGGGATCCGCTGCCGCGCCGTCCCGCTGATGATGACCGACATCGACGCCACCGCGCGGATGGCCCAGGAGGCGCTGGCGCTGGCGGAGGAGGTGCGCGGGGCGTGACCGATACCGTCGACAGCACCCTGGAGGACGAGGCCGGTGACCGGGGGTACCGGGTGTGGGCCGTGCCCGGCCTGCCCGAGGTGCGCCCCGGCGACGACCTGGCCAAGCTGATCGCCGCCGCCGAGCCGGGGCTCGCCGACGGGGACGTGCTGCTGGTCACCTCCAAGATCGTGTCCAAGGCGGAGGGCCGTGTCGTGCGGGCCGACGACCGGGAGGCCGCGATCGACGCGGAGACCGTCCGGGTCGTGGCCCGGCGCGGGACCCTCAGGATCGTCGAGAACCGGCAGGGCCTGGTGATGGCGGCCGCCGGCGTCGATGCCTCCAACACCCCCGCCGGGACGGTGCTGCTGCTGCCGGAGGACCCGGACGCCTCCGCGCGCGCGATCCGCGACGGGCTGCGGGACATCCTCGGCGTGCGGGTCGGGGTCGTCGTCACCGACACATGCGGGCGGCCCTGGCGCGCCGGGCTCACCGACATGGCGATCGGCGCCGCCGGCGTGCGCGTCCTGGACGACCTGCGCGGGGGCACGGACGCGTACGGCAATCCGCTCAGCGCGACCGTCGTCGCCACCGCCGACGAGCTGGCCGCCGCCGGCGACCTGGTCAAGGGCAAGGCCGCCGGGCTGCCCGTGGCCGTCGTACGCGGCCTGGCGCACGTCGTCTTGACCGGCGGGGACGAGGACGGCGCGCGGGCCATGGTGCGCGGGGCACGCGACGACATGTTCCGGCTGGGCACCTCGGAGGCGGTCCGGCTCGCGGTCACCCAGCGACGTACGGTGCGCGCCTTCACCGACGACCCCGTGGACCCCGGCGCGGTACGGCGGGCGGTCGCCGCGGCCGTCACGGCGCCGGCTCCGCACCACACCACGCCCTGGCGGTTCGTCCTGCTGGAGTCGCAGGCGGCGCGGGTGCGGCTGCTGGACGCCATGCGGGACGCGTGGATCGCGGACCTGCGGCGGGACGGCAAGAGCGAGGAGTCGATCGCCAAGCGGGTCCGGCGGGGGGACGTGCTGCGCAACGCGCCCTATCTGGTGGTGCCGTGCCTGGTGATGGACGGGTCGCACACCTACGGCGACCCGCGGCGGGACGCGGCCGAGCGGGAGATGTTCGTCGTCGCGGCCGGCGCCGGGGTGCAGAACTTCCTGGTCGCCCTGGCCGGGGAGCGGCTGGGCTCCGCGTGGGTGTCGTCGACGATGTTCTGCCGGGACGTGGTGCGCGAGGTACTGGAGCTGCCGGAGCACTGGGACCCGATGGGCGCGGTCGCGGTCGGGCGTCCGGCGGAGGAGCCGCGGGCTCGGCCGGAGCGGGACGCGGGAGGGTTCATCGAGGTGCGGTGAGGCGGGGCGCCTAGTCTCTTAGGGGCGGTACCAGCCCGTTCCCGTTCCCGCTCGCCCCGCTCCTCCTCTTCCCTGCTGTCTCTTCTTCGGCTCCCGCACTCCCTACTTCCCCAGGACTTCTTCCGTGGCAGGACGCTTCGCTCCCCGGCCCACGCGGACGACCGTACGCGGCGGGTACGTCGCCGTGCCCGGCGCGCGGGACGGCGCGCGGCCGGTCACGGGGCGGGTGCGGACGTGGGTGCCGGAAGGGCCGCTCGAGCTCGGGCTGGTGCTGGGGCCGCTCAGGCGGGGGCCCGGGGATCCGACGTTCCGGACGACGCCCGACGGGTCGGTGTGGCGGGCCAGCCTGACGCCCGCCGGGCCCGGGACGCTGCGGGTCGTCGCGGTCCCCGGGGGCGGGGCCGTGCGGGGGGAGGCCTGGGGGCCCGGGGCCGACTGGCTACTGGAGCGGATGCCGGAGATGCTCGGGGCCGCCGACGATCCGGAGGCCTTCGTACCGCGGCATCGGCTGGTGGCGATGGCGCGGCACCGGCGGCCGGGGCTGCGGTTGACGCGGACCGGACTGGTGCTGGAGTCGTTGATCCCCTCGATCCTGGAGCAGAAGGTCACCACCGACGAGGCGTACCGGGCGTGGCGGCGGCTGGTGCGGAAGTTCGGGGAGCCGGCGCCGGGTCCCGCCGGGGCCGGTGAGCGGCCGATGTGGGTGATGCCGGCGCCTCGGACATGGGCGCTGATCCCGTCGTGGGAGTGGCATCGGGCCGGGGTCGACAACAAGCGGGCGTCGACGATCCTGCGGGCCGTTCGGGTGGCGGGGCGGCTGGAGGAGGCCGTGCGGATGTCTCCGGCCGAGGCGCAGGCCCGGCTGGAGGTGGTGTCCGGGATCGGGCCGTGGACGTCGGCGGAGACGGTGCAGCGCAGTCATGGGGCGGCGGACGCGGTGACGGTGGGCGATCTGCATCTGCCGGGGATCGTGGGGTGGGCGTTGGCGGGGGACCGCGACGCGGACGACGCGGTGATGCTGGAGTTGCTGGAGCCGTACGCGGGCCAGCGGCATCGGGCGGCTCGGTTGATCCTGCTGAGCGGGAAGGTGCCGGCGCGGCGGGCGCCGCGGATGCCCCGGGGGGACATCGGGCGGTTGTGACGTCCCCCGGCCCGGGGGCGCGCACCCGGACGGGCTGCTCGTGCTCGGGCCCGCCGAGAGCGTACCGACGGGCCGAGTCACGCCTGTGCGCGCCGCCTCGCGCTACCGGCGCCGCCTCGTACTACCGGCGCCTCCCCGCGCTTCTTGCGCTGTCGGCGTCTCTTCGCGCTGCCGACGTCTTTTTCGCGCTCCGGGCGGCTCCTCGCGCTATCTGCGCCGCCTCGCGCTCCGTGCGCCAGCGCCGGCGGCTCCTCGCGCTCTTCGCGCTGTCTGTGTCGCCTCGCGCTGCGTGCGCCGGCTGCCGGCGGCTTCTCGCGCTACCGGCGGCTACTGGTCCGACGAGAACCGCAGGGCCCCCGCCGGGATCTTCGCGTCGCACCACACCCGTGCGCCCTCGCGCAGTTCGTTGTCGGGGCCGACGATCGCGCCGTCCCCGATGACCGTGCCGGTGAGGACGGAGCGTGAACCCACGCGGGCGCGGGTGCCGATGAGGGAGTCGGTGATGACGGCGCCGGGTTCGATGACCGCGCCGGGCAGGATCGTCGAGCCGAAGACCCTCGCCCCTTCCGCGACGAACGCGCCCTCGCCGACCACCGTGCCGCCGGTCAGCTTCGCGTCGGGGGCCACGGTCGCCGTCGGCAGGACCAGACGGTCGCCGCAGCGGCCGGGGATCGCCGGGGAGGGCGCCCGGCCCAGGACCAGGTCGGCGGAGCCGCGGACGAAGGCCGCCGGGGTGCCGAGGTCCAGCCAGTAGGTGGAGTCCACCATGCCCTGGAGGTGTGCCCCCGCCGCGAGGAGGCCGGGGAAGGTCTCCCGTTCCACCGACACCGGGCGGCCGAGCGGGATGGTGTCGATGACCGAGCGGCGGAAGACGTAGGCACCCGCGTTGATCTGGTCGGTGACGATCTCCTCGGGCGTCTGGGGCTTCTCCAGGAAGGCGAGGACCTTGCCCGTGTCGTCGGTGGGGACCAGGCCGTAGGCGCGCGGGTCCGTCACCTTCGTCAGGTGCAGGGAGACGTCGGCGCCCGTCGTCTCGTGGGTGTCGACCAGCCTGCGGATGTCGAGGCCGGTCAGGATGTCGCCGTTGAAGACCAGGATCGGGTCGTCGGGGCCCGAGTGCAGCCGGGAGGCGACGTTGCGGATCGCGCCGCCCGTGCCGAGGGGTTCGTCCTCGGTGACGTACTCGATGTGCAGGCCGAGCGACGAGCCGTCCCCGAAGTACGGTTCGAAGACCTCCGCCAGATAACTCGTGGCGAGGACGATGTGGTCCACGCCTGCGGCTTTGGCCCGCGCCAGCTGGTGCGTCAGGAACGGCACTCCGGCCGCCCTGACCATGGGCTTGGGCGTGTGCACCGTGAGCGGGCGCAACCGGGTGCCCTTGCCGCCGACCAGGAGGATCGCTTCTGTCACCTTCGTCTCTGCTTCCTGCCGGGACCGGCCGAACTGTCTTTCGGCCGGCCAGTGTATGCAGACCGTTGTGCGGCAACTTCGATGGCCGTGCGGTGTCGCATGCGGTACTCCATGCGCTGTCCCCCCGACGGCTGTGGAATGTGCCCCCCACTGAACGCGCACGTGTCCCACGGGGCCTCCCCAGGCCCCGGGGCACGCGTTCCGGCCTGCCTCAGCGCCCCTGGAGGCGCGCCGCGGCGGAGCGGGCCGAGCCGAGCTTGCCGTATAGCTGCCGCCCTGGGCATTCCGTGGCGAAGCCGTCCCGGTGGCCGGAGATGACGTTCAGTCGTACGTTCTTACCTTTTCGGTAGAGATTGCCACCTCCGGACTTCAGATATGTCTTTCCGCTCGGATTGGCCCCGAAGAGACCCAACTTCCACGCGGTCAGCCGAGCGATGGCCGTCACGGTCGCGGCCGGCGGCTTGGTCTTGGTGTAGGTGCCGAGGACGGCGATCCCCATGCTGTTGCTGTTGAACCCGAGGGTGTGGGCGCCCAGGACGGGCTTCGTCACGCCCCCGGCCCGGCCCTCGTAGATGTTTCCGCACTTGTCGACGAGGAAGTTGTAGCCGATGTCCCGCCAGCCCATGCTCACCACGTGGTAGCGGTAGATACCGCGGATGACGGACGGGGCCTGCGCGCACTTGTAGTTGTTGCCCGAGGCCGTGTGGTGCACGAAAGCCGCCTTGACCGTCGTGGTGTAGCGGAACCCCTTCTCGCGCAGCGTCTCGTCGGCGCTCCAGCCGCCGCGTGTGACGATGCGCGGGCGCGGGCCGATGTACGGCTTGGCCCGCTGACCCTTCGTCAGCTTCGCTCCGGCCGGGACGGCCGGCGCGGCAACGGCTGCTGCCGCCGGTTCGGCCGCCTTCACGACGGCTGCGGCGTCGGTGCGGGCCGTGGCCGGCAGGGCGCGGGTGCGCGGTGAGCCCACCGGGGCGTGGGCCGGGGTGAGGCCGGTCGTGCCTGGGTCGACGAGTTCCAGGTGCAGGCCCGAGGGGAGTGCGGCGGCCGTCGGCGCCGTACGGGTGGCCCGGGCGACGTCGTCCGTACGGTCGTTCGCGTGCTGCTCGGTGTGTCCGGCGGCGGGGCTGACACGGAGTTCGACGCCGTCGGAGTCACCGACCCACAGCGGGGCGGTGGCGCCGCGGACGCGTCCCGAGGTGCGTTCGGGGGTGTCCGGGTCTGCGCCGTGGTCGATGTTGTGGGGGTCGACGTCCTGCCAGTCGGACCAGATGCCGGTGGCGGTGGCGCGGGTGCGGACCTGGACGCGGCCGTGGAGTTCGGCGCCGGGGTCGTCCCAGACGACGCCGAGCAGGGAGAAGGGGCGCACGCCCCGGCGGGTCAGGCCCTGTTCGGCTCCGGTGGGACCGAGGGAGCGGTCGTGGGTGAGGGATGTGAGGGGCAGTGACTGGGTGCGGCCGGGTAGGGAGGCGGTGGTCGGGGCGGTGGCCCGGGACGCGGCGGTCGCCGTCTCCGCGGTCGACGCCGGCCGCACCGTCGCCGCGGTGGCGGGCGGCGCCAGCGGAAGGGCGAGAGCCGCCGCACAGGTGACACCGATCGAGGAAGCAAGCAATCCACGCATGGCACTGATCCTGGACAGACCCATACGTATCCGCATATCGAGGAATTGACGGGGTGTCGGGCCCGTTCCGCCGAACCGGTGGCCCGGCGGGGGGTGCCCGGAGCGTGCGGCGCGTACGCTTGCCCGGGTGAACGCCACCGATCGCACCCCTGCCGACCTGCTGCGTTCCGCGCTCGCCGCGGATCCCGCGCGCCCGCTGGTGACCTTCTACGACGACGCCACCGGGGAACGGGTCGAATTGTCCGTCGCCACCTTCGCCAATTGGGTGGCCAAGACCGCGAACCTCCTCCAGGACGGGATGTCCGCCGAGCCCGGCGACCGGGTCGCGCTGCTGCTGCCCGCGCACTGGCAGACGGCGGCGTGGCTGCTGGCGTGTGCGTCGGTCGGGGTCGTCGCGGACGTCGACGGGGATCCCGCGCGCGCGGACTTCGTGGTGGCCGGGCCCGGGCGGTTCGAGGCGGGGCTGGCGTGCCGGGGCGAGCGGTACGCGCTGTCGCTCGCGCCGCTCGGCCGGCGGTTCGTGCCGGGGCCGCCGGAGGGGTATGCCGACTACGCCGTGGACGTGCCGAGTCACGGGGACCGGTTCGTGGCGTACGCGCCGGTGGACCCGGAGGAGCCGGCGCTGATCGTGGCCGGGGCGGAGTACACCGGCGCGGAGATCACCGAGCGGGCCCGGGCGGACGCGGCGGGCCTCGGCCTGACGGGCCCCGGCTCCCGGCTGCTGTCGGGCCTGCCGTACGACACCTGGGAAGGGCTGAGCGCCGGCCTGTACGCGCCGCTGGCCAGCGGCGGCTCCGTGGTCCTGTGCCGGAACCTGGACCAGGCGTCCGAGGAGACCCTCGACAAGCGCATCGAAAGCGAGCGCGTGACGGCCACGGCCCGCTAGGCCCTGTCGTTCGGATCATCCCGGCGCCGCAGGGCCTAGGCCGGACGACCGGGGCCGGGGTGCCTTTTCGGGTGCCGGCCCCGCGCACGGCTGTCGCGACCCGGGCTTCAAGGCCCGGGCCGCCGGTCCGGGTCCTGGGGCGTCGACCACGCCGCCGGGGTGAGCTGCGGCAGCCCTGCTGACGCTGGAGCCCCGGCACCCACCCCCTCGCCGCGCTGAGATCCACCGCCGCCGCCACCCCCTCACCGCGCTGAGATCCACCGCCGCCACCCCCTCACCACGCCAAGCCCCACCGCCCACACCCCCTCAGCGCGCCAAGGCCCACCGCCGCCACCCCCTCGCCACGCCAAGCCCCACCGCCCACACCCCCTCATCGCGCCGAGGCCCACCGCCGCCACCCCCGCACCGCCGGGGTCCGCCGTCGTCCCGTCACCCGTTCGGCCTACCTCCACCCCCACCCCGCCCCCCACTCGGGCCATCGTCGTAGGAGCGGCAGGTGAGTGGTGCCGTGGCTCCTACGGTGGGCAGGAGGGGTGGTGGGCGTGGGCGGTAGCGCGGGCACGGCCAAGGGGCCCCTCGGGCCGGAGGTGGGGGCCTCGGCGTTCGGGGTGGGGCTCATACGCCGGCGTCGGCGCCGGTGGCTGCGGTGCGCGGCGGGCGCGGTCGCCGTTCTCGTCGTCGGCACCGGGGTGGCCGCGTGGGCGGTGTACGCGAAGCTCGACGGGAACATCACGCCCGACGAGGCCGCCGCGGCGGAGCTGGAGCGGTACGCGAAGGAGCGGCCGACCTCGCTGGTGAAGGACGCGCGGAACATCCTGCTGATCGGGTCGGACACGCGCGCGGGCGCCGGCAACCGACAGTACGGGCGGGACTCGGGGACCGAGCGGTCGGACACGACGATCCTGCTGCACCTGTCCGCCGGGCGGCGCAGCGCCACCGCCGTCTCCCTGCCCCGTGACCTGATGGTGGACGTGCCGAGCTGCCGGCGGCCGGACGGGACCCGGACCGAACCGATGTTCGCGATGTTCAACTACGCCTTTCAGACCGGCGGCTCGGCCTGCACGATCCGCACGGTCGAGAAGCTGACCGGCATCCGCGTCGACCACCACGTCGTCGTCGACTTCCGCGGCTTCAAGAAGATGGTCGACGCCGTCGAAGGGGTGGAGGTGTGCTTGAAGGAGCCGATCCGCGACAAGGACGCCAAGCTGCGGCTGCCCGCGGGGCGGGTGACGCTCGACGGCGAGCAGGCCCTCGGTTACGTCCGCGCCCGCAAGTCCCTCGGCAACGGCAGCGACACCGACCGGATGGACCGCCAGCAGCGGTTCCTCGCGGCGCTCGTCAACAAGGTGCGGAGCAATGACGTCCTGCTGAATCCGGTGAAGCTGTATCCGGTGCTGGACGCCGCCACGTCCTCTCTCACCACCGACCCGGATCTGGCGAGTCTGCGCGGGCTCTACGACCTTGTGCGCGGATTGCGCGACATTCCCACCGAACAGGTGCGATTCCTGACCGTTCCGCGGGAGTCGTACGTCTACAACGCCAATCGCGACCAACTCGTGGAGCCCGAGGCGGAGAAACTCTTCGAACTGTTGCGCACCGATGCACCCGTTCCGATCGAACCGAAGAAGAGGACCGCGAAGGGCGCCGAGCGTCCTGCCTCCGCGCGGTCGCGCGGTCACACCGGGTACGAATCCCCGCCGCCCGCGTTCCGCGGCACCACGGCCGCCGAGGACACGTGCGGGTAAAGCGCTTGCCAAGCCTGGCCCGCCCGAGCCCCTTCCAAACGTCTTCCGACGCACACGAACGAACTTAAGTTCAAGGAAATGGGACGGATTGCCCGGTTGTAGGGAAGTGGAATTTGTCACCGTCGTCGCTCCACGCTGAACTGGGCGGATAGTGTGAGCGATCCGGTGCACCCGGCCGCGAGGTCCGTCCTGGGGTCGTGCACTGAGCGACTGAGTGACCGAGACGACCCGAGCGCCTTCTGAGGGGGAAAGGCGCCGCGTGGCCCCGACGGAGGATTCGGACAACCGTGGACGCGCAAGGCCGTGGGCGGGCGGACAACATCGACCCCGCAGACCAGTGGGTGCTCAATCCGGACACCGGCGAATACGAACTGCGACTGACCCCTTCCGCACCGCAACCGGCGGTCCCGGCGCCCCGCAGGGGCGCCTCCCGCGCGGGACGCGCCCGGACGGCGGGACAGGAGAGCCGTACGGCGGCCCCCGGCCGGGAGACCGCGGAGGTGCCGGGGCAGCGGCGCCGCCGGGCCGCGCCGGAGGAACCGCTTCCGGGCCGGCGCGGGCGTCGGCAGCCGGTGAAGAAGAAGTCGAAGGCGAAGAAGGTCCTGCTGTGGACCGGCGGCGTCATGGCCTTCGTCCTGGTGGGCACGGCCGGTGCGGCCTACCTCTACCTGGAGCACCTCAACGACAACATCAACTCGCTCTCCGACGACGGCGCGAGCACGGGCGGCTTCAGCAAGGACAAGGCGATCAACCTGCTGCTGATCGGCACCGACAAGCGCACCGGCTCGGGCAACGAGGGCTACGGCGACTCCGGCAGCGTGGGCCACGCCGACACCACGATCCTGCTGCACGTCTCCAAGGACCGTACGAACGCGACCGCGCTGAGCATCCCGCGCGACCTGCTGGTGGACATCCCGGACTGCGAGACCACGCAGGAGGACGGCTCCAAGAAGGTCATCCCGGGCTCGGACAACGTCCGCTTCAACACGAGCCTCGGCCAGGACGGCCGTACGCCCAGCTGCACCATGCGCACGGTCACCGAGCTGACCGGGATCACCCCGGACAACTTCATGGTGGCCGACTTCAACGCGGTGAAGACGCTGACGACGGCGGTCGGCGGGGTCGAGGTGTGCCTGGCCAAGGACATCGACGACCCGGACTCGCACCTGAAGCTGTCGAAGGGCACACACACCATCGAGGGCGAGCAGGCGCTGGCGTTCGTACGGACCCGGCACTCGGTGGGCTTCGGCGGCGACCTGAGCCGGATCGGGATCCAGCAGCAGTTCCTCAGCTCGCTGATGCGCAAGCTGAAGTCGAACGACACCCTCACCAGCCCCAGCAAGATGATCAAGCTGGCGGAGGCGGGCACCAAGGCGCTGACCGTCGACTCCCAGCTGGACAGCATCGGCAAGCTGAAGGACCTGGGTCTGGAGCTGGGCAAGCTCAACACCAAGAACCTGACCTTCACGACCGTGCCGGTGGTCGACAACCCGGCGGAGAAGGTGAAGGCGACGGTCGTCCTCAACCAGTCGACCGCGCCGACCGTCTTCCAGATGATCCGGGACGACGTGTCCTTCACCGAGGTGAAGGAGAAGGCGCAGGCGTCGAAGAGCGCGGCGGCCGCGGCCGCGGCGGCCCGCCTCAAGGGCACCCAGTCCGCCGCCTCCGAGGTGCGGGTGCGGGTGATGAACGGCGGCGCCCCCGCCGGCAGCGCCCAGGAGACCCTCAGCTGGCTGCAGAACGAGGAGGGCGTGACGAAGTCCGAGAACGCGGGCAACGCGCCGCGGGAACTGAGCAATACGACGCTCGAGTACGCGCCGGAGCAGGCCGCCCAGGCGCGCAAGCTCGCCGCCGTCATGGGACTGCCGGGGACCGCGCTCAAGCCGGGCGAGAGCGTCGAGAACGCCCAGGGGCTGCCGACGATGACGCTGACGCTGGGCAAGGATTTCAAGGGTGCGGGCGTCTCGCTCACCGCTCCGACGAAGGTGCCGGCCACCGTCGACAAGTCCACGGCGGACAAGGTCGAGTGCGCCAAGTAATCACCAAGTAGGTAACCCTGCGGGCCCGTCGTGCGTCTGACGTGACGCGGGACGGGCCCGTGTCAGGCAGGCGCAGGGCGGGGAGGGCAGGGGAAGTGGCGCGGAGCAGTGTGCGGGGGGAGGCTCCCGGGACCGAGGACACGACATCCACGGCGGTCCGGGACCAGGAACAGGACCAGGGCCAGGGCCAGGGCCGGAGCACGGACCACGGGCAGGACCGGAGCACGACGGACGACACGCGGCACCGGGACACGGCCGACGACGGGCGGAGATCCCCCGCCGACGACGCCGACGCCACCGCCGACGACGCCGCGGACGCCACCGCTGAGGACCCCGCCGACGCGAAGGACGCCGGGACCACGGACGACGCCTCCGACGCCGGTGAAGCCACCGACGCCGAGGACTCCGGCGGTACGGGCGACTCCGGTGGTGCGGGCGACGGGCACAGACCCGGCCGCAGACGGCGCAGACGGCGCGTGCTGCGCTGGTCGGCGACGGTGCTGGCGCTGGTCATACTCGGCGGGGCGGGCGCCGGCTACCTCTACTACGAGCGGCTCAACGCCAACATCAAGAGCGACGACCTGAACCTGGGTGACGCCAAGGACCGGGCGGCCGACACCAAGGCCAACGCGGCCGGCCAGAAGGCGCTGAACATCCTGCTGATCGGTTCCGACGCCCGGGACAGCGAGGAGAACCAGAAGCTCGGCGGCGCCCGGGACACCTTCAACGGTCCCCCGCTCGCCGATGTGCAGATGCTGCTGCACGTCTCGGCGGACCGCAGCAACATGTCGGTGGTGAGCATGCCCCGCGACACCCTGCTGTCCATCCCCAAGTGCACGGACCCCGACGACGGGCACGTGTACAAGGCGCTGGAGCGGGCGATGACCAACAGCTCGCTCAGCCGCGGCGGTCCGGGCTGCACGGTGGCCACGTGGGAGAAGCTCACCGACATCCACATCGACCACTTCATGATGATCGACTTCGCGGGTGTGGTGTCGATGGCGGACGCGATCGGCGGCGTACCGGTGTGCGTGGACGCCAACGTGTACTCGCACACCCGCGACGGCAAGGGCTCCGGTCTGAAGCTGGCCAAGGGCACCCACGACATCAAGGGCAAGCAGGCCCTGCAGTGGCTGCGCACCCGCTACGGCTTCGAGGACGACACCGACCTGGCCCGGGCCAAGGCGCAGCACATGTACATGAACTCGATGGTCCGTCAGCTGCGCTCCGAGGCCAGGCTGTCCAACCCGAACGCGCTGCGCAGGCTCGCCGAGGCGGCCACCGAGGCGATCACCGTCGACGACGGCCTGGACAGCATCAAGAAGATGTACGACCTGGCGACCGAGCTGCAGAAGGTGCCCACCGAGCGCATCACCATGACGACGATGCCCAACCGCTATGTCGGCAGCCGGGTGGAGCCCACCGAGGACGCGCAGCAGTTGTTCCGGCTGGTGCGCGAGGACATCGCCCTGGACGGCAAGGACGCCAAGGGCACCGAGGACGCCGCTCAGCCCACGGCCGGCGCCACCCCGGCCGCGGGTGCCACCCCGACCGCCGGCGCCACCCCGACCGCCTCGCCCTCCCCCGGCGACCAGGCCGCCGCCGACGGTGAGATCGCGGTGCAGGTCCGCAACAGCACCTACACCGACGAGCTGGGCTCGGCCCGCGGGCGGGCGAACACGGTGGCGAGGCTGCTGGTCGACCAGGGCTTCACCGAGGCCGTGGCGGACAACACGCCGGCCACCGCGGAGAAGACGACGGTGGTCCGCTACCCGAGCGCCGACCTCCAGGGCGACGCCGAGCGGGTGGCGAAGGCGCTGGGCATCCCGGCGAGCGCGGTGAAGAAGTCCACCGACGTCTCCGGCGTCACGCTGTTCGTGGGCGCCGACTGGCGGACGGGGACGACGTACGAGGCGCCCGCGCAGGACGACACGACCCCGGAGTCGGCGCGGGCGATGAACGCCTCCGACACCAGCCAGTGCATGCACGTGGACCCGGACTACACCTGGTAGTCCGGGTCCGGTGACAGCCTTCTGCGTGCTGCGTCCTGCGTCTCCCGGGGCTCTCAGCGCGTCTCGGCGCTGAGGACCGCGGGACGGCGGGAGGCGATGACCTTCCTGGCCAGCGACTTCGGGCTGGTCAGGAAGCCCCAGCCCCACGACATGTGCATGGTGGCGAGGGCCACGGGGATCCGCAGGCGCGCCTTCAGCGGCAGGCCCTTGCCGGCCGGAACCGACCCGGCGACGATCGCCGCGAGGTAGCCGCCGGGCACGACGAAACCGAGCGGGGTGACGGCCGCGCCCACGACCAGGCCCGCCGCTATCGCGCACACGGCGGTCGGCGGGGCGAGGTAGCGCAGGTTGATGGAGCCCTCGTGGTAGCGGGCGACGACGTGCCGCCAGCGGCCGTAGTCCTTGTACTGCTTGGCGAGCGCCTTGACGCTGGGCCGCGGCCGGTACGACACCTTCAGCTCGGGCGAGAACCAGATCAGCCCGCCCGCCTCGCGGATGCGGAAGTTCAGCTCCCAGTCCTGGGCGCGGATGAACTCCTCGTTGTAGCCGCCCTGCTGTTCCAGCGCCTCACGCCGGAAGACACCGAGGTACACCGTCTCGGCCGGGCCCGCCTGACCGCCCGTGTGGAAGGCGGCGTTGCCGACGCCGATCTTCGAGGTCATGGCGGCGGCGACGGCGTGCTCCCAGTCGTTCTCGCCCTCGGCGTGCATGATGCCGCCGACGTTCTGCGCGCCGGTCTCCTCCAGGAGCCGTACGGCGGTGGCGATGTAGTTCGGCGAGAGCATGCCGTGCCCGTCGACGCGGACGACGACCGGGTGGCGCGAGGCCTTGATCGCGGCGTTCAGCGCGGCGGGCGTACGGCCCGTCGGGTTGGGGACCGTGTGCACGCGCGGGTCTTCGGCGACGAGCTCGGCGGCGATCTCGTCCGTGCGGTCCGTGGACGGACCGAGGGCGATCACGACCTCCATCTCGCCGGCGTACTCCTGCGCGAGGATCGCTTGGACGGCTCCGCGCAGATGCCGCTCCTCGTTGAGGACGGGCATGATGACGGACACGGCGGGGAGCTGCACGTCGGACTTGGCGTTCATAGGGGGCTCACGTTACCGCGAACGGGGGACACCGGTGCGCCCCGCCGGGTCCGCTGCGCCGGGCGACAGATCGTATCGGCCTACTGTGCTCACGGCTCCCCCTCGTACGGCCGTCGCCCGGAGGTGACCCGCATGCCCCCCACCCCGCCCCGGTCCTCCGCCGCCTCCCGGCCCCCACGCCGCCCGCCGCTGCGGCCGCCCGTCCGCAGGAGACGTCCCCGCTGGGCCATGCGGGCGACGATGACGCTGTCGGTGGTGATCATGGCCTCCGCGGGCATCGGCCACTCGGTGGTCAGCAGCCTGGACTCGAACATCGCCCGGGTCGACGCCTTCAAGGACATGAAGAACCGTCCGCGGGCCGGGCACGGGATGAACGTGCTGCTCGTCGGCACCGACGGCCGCGAGCGGATCACGCCGGAGGAGCGGCGGCGCTACCGGCTGGGCGGCGCGCCCTGCCACTGCACGGACACGCTGATGATCGTGCACATCTCGGAGGACCGGGAGCGGGCCAGCGTGGTGAGCCTGCCGCGCGACTCGTACGCGCAGACGCCCCCGCACACCGACGGCACCACCGGGGAGACGCACGCCGGGCACCCCATCAAGATCAACGCGGCGTACGCGGAGGGCGGGCCGCAGCTGACCGTGCGGACGGTGGAGCACATGACCCATGTGAAGATCGACCACTATCTGGAGGTCGACTTCACCAGCTTCATGAAGACCGTCGACGTCCTCGGCGGCGTGAAGGTCTGCACCGCCGAGCCGCTGAAGGACACCTACACGGGCCTCGACCTGCCACCCGGCACGCACACGCTGAAGGGCGGCGCGGCGTTGCAGTACGTGCGCTCCCGGCACGCCGACGCCTCCTCGGACCTCGGGCGGATGAAGCGTCAGCAGCGGTTCATGGCCGCGCTGATCGACCGGGCGACCTCGTCCGGGATCCTGCTGAACCCGCTGCGGTTCCGGGACGTGACGCGGGCGGTGCTCGGCTCGGTCCGCGCCGACCGTGGCTTCGGCACGGACGAGTTGCTCGACCTCGGCCGGGCGATGCGCACCTTCTCCCCGTCCTCCTCGGAGTTCACGACCGTCCCCATCATGCGGATGGAATACGCCGTGAAGGGCATCGGCTCGACCGTGAAGTGGGACCCGGTCAAGTCGGAGCGGCTCTTCAAGTCCCTGCGCGAGGACAAGCCGCTGGCCGTGGAGCGGTCCCGGGTGCGCGACGTCACACCGCGGGTGGAGGTGGAACCGCGGCGGATCCGGGTGCACGTCGAGAACGGCACCCGCACGCCCGGCCTCGCCAAGCGGATGGACGCGGCGCTCGCCGCCGTCGGTTTCTCCACCACCGGCCGGCCGAGCACCGCCGCGGACCGCACGGCGCGGCGCACGGTCATCAGCTACGACCCCCGCTGGGACCGCTCCGCCAAGTCCCTGGCCGCAGCCCTCCCCGGCAGCGAACTGCGTCCCGTGAAGTCCCTGGGCCCGACCCTGAAGGTGACCGTGGGAACGGCCTCGAGCCCGGTGCGCAAGGTGAAACCCCATAACCCGGTCCTCGAGGCACAGGGCGTGGTGCGGGGGGACGAGGTGGGGTGCCGTTAGGCCCTGTCGTCTGGATCGTCCCGGCATCGCGGGGCCCGGGCCGAGCCGCCGGGCGGCGCGCGACGGCGGGGGTCAGCCGTCGAGGCCCTCGGCCGCTCGCTGTTCGCGCAGGGCCATGATGGCCTGGCGGCGGGCCAGGCGGTGGGTGCGGCGGATCTGGGCTTCCTGGTGGCGGCGGCGGTCGCGGTCGGTCTCCGGGAGGACCGGGGGGACGCGGCGGGGCTTGCCGTCGGCGTCGACCGCGGCGAAGACGAGGTAGGCGGAGCCGACGTGGGTGGGCGGCGCGGACTCGTTCCAGCGCTCCGCGAGGACCCGTACGCCGACCTCCATGGAGGTGCGGCCGGTCCAGTTGACCTGGGCCTTCACATGGACGAGGTCACCGACGCGGACCGGCTCCAGGAACGCCATCTCGTCCATGGACGCGGTGACGGCGGGCCCGCCGGAGTGCCGGCCGGCGACGGCGCCCGCCGCGTCGTCGACGAGCTTCATGATCACCCCGCCGTGCACCGTGCCCAGGAGGTTGGTGTCGCTGTGGGTCATGATGTGGCTCAGGGTGGTACGGGACGCGGACGTGGGCTTGCCCGGTATGTCCGAGGTGCCCGACTCCGCTGCGGTGACCTGGTCTGTCATGTCCTCCACCTTATGCCGAGGGGGACAAGGCGGGATTTTGTGTCAGCTTGGCAACAGCGGCGCTCTTATTTTCCGACGACCCTTGTAAGGCATACAGCCTGGACCGGCACACTAAGGCGCATGAACGATTGGCCCGAGCGATGGTCCGACGACAACCGCGGCAGCCGGTACGGCGGCGGCAGCGCGAGCGCACAGCCGGAGAGCGCGCGCGTGATGCGCCAGGTCCGTCGCGGGCCGGCCGCCCCGCCGCACGGCGGCGTCCCGCAGCAGCCGTCGTACGTCGACGGCCAGGGACACGGTGACTTCACGAACGCCCGGAACACCGGGTACGACAGCGGCTACAACACGGGCCAGGTCTACGGTGGGCCCGGCGGCGGAGGCGGGGCGGGTGGCGGGGGTCCGCGTCCCGCGCCGAACTGGCGGCGCCGCATCAAGTGGACGGCGATCACCGTCACGACCGTGCTGGTGGTGACGACCGTCTCGACGTACTTCTGGGCCGACTCCAAGCTCAAGCGGGAGGTCGACCTGTCGAAGGTCATCGACCGGCCCGAGGAGGGCAAGGGCACCAACTACCTGATCGTCGGCTCCGACAGCCGTGAGGGCATGTCCGCCGAGGAGAAGAAGGAACTGCACACCGGGTCCGCCGACGGCAAGCGCACGGACTCGATGATGATCCTGCACGTCGGCGACAACGGCGACACGCTGATCTCCCTGCCCCGCGACTCCGACGTGGAGATCCCGAGCTTCGTCGGCTCGGAGTCCGGCAAGCGGTACGAGGGCACGGGCCGGCACACCAAGCTGAACTCCGCCTACGCCGAGGACGGGCCCGAACTGCTCGTGCGGACCGTCGAGTTCAACACCGGTCTGCGCATCGACCACTACGTCGAGATCGGCTTCGCCGGCTTCGCGAACATCGTGGACGCGGTCGGCGGCGTCGAGATGGACATCCCGCAGGACATCAAGGACACCAAGTCCGGCGCGGACCTCAAGAAGGGCAAGCAGACCCTGAACGGCGAGCAGGCCCTCGCCTTCGTCCGCACCCGGTACGCGCTCGCGGGCTCCGACCTGGACCGCACGAAGAACCAGCAGAAGTTCCTCTCCGCCCTCGCCAACCAGGTGGCCACCCCGGGCACGATCCTGAACCCGTTCAAGCTCTACCCGACCATGGGCGCGGGCCTGGACTCGCTGATCGTCGACAAGGACATGGGCCTGTACGACCTGGCGTCGATGTTCTGGGCGATGAAGGGCGTCAGCGGCGGCGACGGCAAGTCGATGAACATGCCGATCTCCGGTTCCTCCGGCGGCAACCTGGTCTGGGACAAGGCGAAGGTGAAGCAGTTGGTCACAGAGCTGAGGAACGACGAGAAGGTCACGGTGTCGAGTGAGTGACCAGCCCGGCGGCAGACCGCCGTTCGGCGCCGTCCTGTGCGACGTCGACAACGTCATACGGCACTTCGACTCCACGCATCTGGAGGCGCTGGAACGCGCCGCCGGGCTGACCGAGGGCACCACCAAGAAGGTGGCGTTCTCCCCGGAGGTCGACGGTCCGCTGCTGCTCGGCCGGATCACCGAGCAGGAGTGGGTGGCGGCCATCGCCGCCGGACTGGCCGGCCTGGTGGACGAGGAGACGGGCTGGGCGCTGGGCACGGCCCTGCTGGAGTCGCCCTTCCACGCCGACGAGGCCGTGGTGACCCTGTTGCGCCGGGCGCAGATCCGGGTGCCGCTGGTCCTGCTCTCCAACGCCACGCTCGGCCTGGAACGGGACCTGGACGCGCTCGGCCTGACCGAACTCGCCGACCATGTCGTCAACAGCGCCCGGGTCGGCCTCGCCAAGCCCGACCCGCGCATCTTCGAACTCGCCGCGGCCCGGGCGGGCGTACGGCCCGAGCGCTGCCTGTTCGTGGACGACACCCTGGAGAACGTCGAGGCGGCGGCCGCGCTGGGGATGACGGCCGTGCACTTCCGCGAGGCGGCCGATCTGGAGCAGGCGCTCGCGCCGCTGTTCGTCTGAGCGTACGGACGCCCCCGCCCGGCAGCGGGCGGGGGCGTCCCCGTCGTCGACCGCGACAGGGGCGGTTACGGCAGGTTGCGCGCCATGACGATGCGCTGGACCTGGTTCGTGCCCTCATAAATCTGGGTGATCTTGGCGTCGCGCATCATGCGCTCGACCGGGTAGTCGCGGGTGTAGCCGTAGCCGCCGAGGAGCTGGACGGCGTCCGTGGTGACCTCCATGGCCACGTCGGAGGCGAAGCACTTGGCGGCGGCGCCCTGGAAGGTCAGGTCGCTGTCGCCGCGCTCGGACTTGGCCGCGGCGGCGTAGGTCAGCTGGCGGGCGGCCTCGATCTTCATCGCCATGTCGGCCAGCATGAACTGGATGCCCTGGAAGTCCGCGATCGGCTTGCCGAACTGCTTGCGCTCCTGGACATAGCCCTTGGCGTAGTCGAAGGCGCCCTGGGCGACGCCGAGCGCCTGGGCGGCGATGGTGATGCGGGTGTGGTCGAGGGTCTTCATCGCCGTCGCGAAGCCGGTGCCCTCCTCGCCGATCATGCGGTCGGCGGGGATGCGGACGTTGTCGAAGTAGACCTCGCGGGTCGGGGAGCCCTTGATGCCGAGCTTCTTCTCCGGGGCGCCGAAGGAGACACCCGGGTCGGACTTCTCCACGACGAAGGCGGAGATGCCCCGGGAGCGCTTCTCGGGGTCCGTCACGGCCATCACCGTGTAGTACTCGGAGACGCCCGCGTTGGTGATCCAGCGCTTCACGCCGTTGAGGATCCAGTGGTCGCCGTCGCGGACCGCCTTGGTCTTCATGCCGGCCGCGTCCGAGCCCGCCTCCGGCTCGGAGAGGCAGTACGAGAACATCGCGTCACCCTTGGCCAGCGGGGCCAGGTACTTCTTCTTCAGGTCCTGCGAGCCGGAGAGGATCACGGGCAGCGAGCCGAGCTTGTTCACCGCGGGGATCAAGGAGGAGGACACGCAGGCGCGGGACACCTCCTCGATCACGATGACCGTGGCGAGCGCGTCGGCGCCCGCGCCGCCGTACTCCTCGGGTACGTGCACGGCGTGCAGGTCGTTGGCGACCAGCGCGTCGAGGGCCTCCTGCGGGAAGCGGGCCTCCTCGTCCACCGCGGCGGCGTACGGCGCGATCTTCGCCTCGGCCAGCGCGCGGACGGCGTCCCGGAGCATGTCGTGCTCCTCGGACGGGCGGTACAGGTCGAAGTCAGCCGATCCGGCCAAGGTTTCTCACGCTCCAAAACACTGGGGTGATCTCGCGGGACGATCTCGCTAATTACCGTTAAGTAACTCAAATTTTAGGGCCCTGCCCACGGGAGTGATACGTGAGCTTGGCGACAGGACGAATCGCAAGGGAGAACTGCCCGGTGAGGGGCGGGCGTACGCCCCGACTATGCTCATGCGCGTCCGGCCTCCGTCCAGCCCAGGAGCAGCTTCATGGCCCTCAAGATCACCGTGATCGGTACCGGTTATCTCGGTGCCACGCACGCCGCGGCCATGGCCGAGCTGGGCTTCGAGGTGCTCGCCCTCGACATCGTGCGCGAGAAGATCGAGAAGCTGGAGCGGGGCGAGACCCCGATGTACGAGCCGGGTCTCGAGGAGCTGCTGCGCCGGCATGTGCCGGGGTTCGAGGGATCCACCGGGCGGCTGCGCTTCACCCAGGACTGGGCGGAGCTGGGCGCCTTCGGCGACGTCCACTTCGTCTGTGTGAACACCCCGCAGAAGCACGGCGAGTACGCCTGCGACATGTCGTACGTCGAGTCGGCGATCGCCTCGCTGGCGCCGCATCTGCACGGGCCCGCCCTGGTCGTCGGCAAGTCGACCGTGCCGGTGGGCTCCGCGGACCGGCTGGCCCGGACGATCGCCTCGCTGGCGCCGGCCGGTGAGGACGCCGAGCTGGCGTGGAACCCGGAGTTCCTGCGGGAGGGGTTCGCCGTCGAGGACACGCTGCACCCCGACCGGATCGTCGTCGGCGTGCGCGGCGAGCGGGCCGAGAAGCTGCTGCGCGAGGTGTACGCGACGCCGATCGCGGAGGGTTCGCCGTTCGTCGTCACCGACTTCCCGACCGCCGAGCTGGTGAAGACCGCCGCGAACTCCTTCCTCGCCACGAAGATCTCCTTCATCAACGCGATGGCGGAGGTGTGCGAGGCGGCCGGCGGTGACGTCGCCAAGCTGGCGGAGGCCATCGGGTACGACGACCGGATCGGCAGGAAGTTCCTGCGGGCGGGGATCGGCTTCGGCGGCGGGTGCCTGCCGAAGGACATCCGGGCGTTCATGGCCCGGGCCGGTGAGCTGGGCGCCGACCAGGCGCTGACCTTCCTGCGCGAGATCGACTCCATCAACATGCGCCAGCGCGGGCAGATGGTGGAGCTGGCGCGGCAGGCGCTCGGGGGCGGGCCCTTCCTGGGCAAGCGGGTCGCGGTGCTGGGCGCCACTTTCAAGCCGGACTCCGACGACGTCCGCGACTCCCCGGCGCTGAACGTCGCCGGGCAGATCCACCTCCAGGGCGGCCAGGTGACCGTCTACGACCCGAAGGGCATGGACAACGCCCGCCGTGTCTTCCCGACGCTGGGCTACGCCGACTCGGCGCTGGAGGCCGTACGCGGGGCCGACGTCGTCCTGCACCTCACCGAGTGGCGGGAGTTCCGCGACCTGGACCCGGCCGCCCTCGGGGAGGTCGCCGCGGCCCGCGTCCTGCTGGACGGCCGCAACGCCCTCGACCCCGAACTCTGGCGCAAGGCCGGCTGGACGTACCGGGCGATGGGCCGGCCGACGGCCTGAGAGCGACGGATTCCGCGTCCCGGGCGACACCGGTTCGGCCGAGGCTCAGTCGGCCGAACCGGTGTCTGGATGCATTCTGCCGTACGGGCGCGGGCGGTGGGCGGGGTTACCGCGGGGGCGCGGCCGGGCACTCGTTCTGGCCCCGAGGACGAGGAGGTCGGGCATGGCACCCGTCATCCCTGTGCGTTCCGTGGTGATCGACTGCCCCGATCCCCACGCCCTGGCCGAGTTCTACGCGGCCGTCGCGGGCGGCACTCCCGAGGCCGACAACGAGTGGGTCGTCCTGCGTGTCCCCGACGGGCCGCAGCTCGCCTTCCAGCGGGCGGAGGGCTTCACCCCGCCCGAGTGGCCGCGGGCCGACCGGAACTCCCAGCAGTTCCACCTGGACTTCGACGCGGGCGCCACCTGGGAGGAGGTCGACGCGGCCCATCGGCGCGTGCTGGCGCTGGGCGCGCGTCCGCTGGACCTGGAGGACCGGGAGAAGAAGGACTTCCTGGTGTACGCCGATCCGGCCGGGCATCCGTTCTGTCTGTGCCGGATCGAACGCCCGTGAGCCGCGTCAGCCGTCGAGTTCCGCGATCATCGCCGTCGACGGCTGCCGGCGTTCCCCGGCCGCCCCTGCGACGAACTCCGCGCTGCGCAGGACGCGTTGTATGTTGCCCCAGGTCAGCAGGGTGATGTCGGCGTCCGGCCAACCCCGGCGCGGGAGTTCGGCGATGAGGTGCGGGTAGCCGGAGACGTCGGTGAGGTCCTGCGGGTGGCGCGCCGCTGAACCCCTGCGGGACCGGTACCTGATGGATGTGGGCGGGGCGACCGGATGCACCGACCACCCCGCCCTGGGTGAGGACGATCAGCCGTCCAGTGCCTCGATCGTCGCGTTCGACGGCGGCCGGGTCTGCTGAAGGCCGCGCGCCACGTCCTCGGCGGCGCCCAGTACCCGTACCGCGTTCTGCCAGGTCAGCTTGGCGAGGTCGGTCTTCGACCAGCCCCGGTCGAGGAGTTCGGCGATGAGGTTGGGGTAGCCGGAGACGTCGTCGAGGCCCTGCGGGGTGAAGGCCGTGCCGTCGTAGTCGCCGCCGATGCCGAGGTGGTCGATGCCGGCCACCTCACGCATGTGGTCCAGGTGGTCGGCGACGCTCGCGACGGTGGCCACGGGGCGGGGGTGGGCCTCCTGGAAGGCCTGGTGGACCCGCATCGCCTCGGGGGTGGTGTCGAGGTGGTGGAAGCCGTGGGCGCGCATGTTCCTCTCGGCGGCGGCCGTCCAGTCCACGGCCGCCTGGAGCACGAACTTCGGCACGAACGTCACCATCGCCAGCCCGCCGTTGCCGGGCAGCCGTTCCAGTACGTCGTCCGGGATGTTGCGCGGGTGGTCGCAGACGGCCCGCGCGGAGGAGTGGGAGAAGATCACCGGCGCGGTGGAGGTGTCCAGCGCGTCGCGCATGGTGGTGGCCGCCACATGGGAGAGGTCCACCAGCATGCCGAGCCGGTTCATCTCCCGGACCACCTCACGGCCGAACGCCGACAGGCCGCCGGTCCTCGGCACGTCGGTCGCGGAGTCCGCCCAGTCCACGTTGTCGTTGTGGGTGAGCGTCAGGTAGCGCACGCCGAGCGCGTACAGCCCGCGCAGGGTGCCCAGGGAGTTGGCGATGGAGTGCCCGCCCTCGGCGCCCATCAGCGAGGCGATACGGCCCTCGGCGCGCGCCGCCTCCAGGTCGGCGGCGGTCAGCGCGGCGCGCAGCTCACCGGGGTGGCGGTCGATGAGCCGCCGTACGCAGTCGATCTGCTCCAGTGTGGCCGGGACCGCGTCGGGCAGGTCCGCGCGTACGTACACCGACCAGTACTGCGCGCCGACCCCGCCCGCGCGCAGGCGGGGCAGGTCGGTGTGCAGGTGGGCCGTCTGGTCGGTGGTGAGGTCACGGGCGTCGAGGTCGTAGCGGACCTGCTCGCGCAGCGCCCAGGGCAGGTCGTTGTGCCCGTCGACGACCGGGAACTCCCGCAGCAGTTCCCGGGCCTCCTCCAGCCGGGTCATCGGCGTCACTTCCCGAAGCCGAAGCCGTTCGCGGACCCCTCGACCTTGGCGCGCAGCCGCTTGCCCTTCTCGCTGGCCTGGTCGTTGAGGTCCTGCTGGAAGTCCCGCATGCGGGAGAGCAGGTCCTCGTCGTGGGTGGCGAGGATACGGGCGGCGAGCAGACCGGCGTTGCGGGCGCCGCCGACGGAGACGGTCGCGACGGGCACACCGGCCGGCATCTGCACGATCGACAGCAGGGAGTCCATGCCGTCGAGGTACTTCAGCGGCACGGGCACGCCGATGACCGGCAGCGGGGTGACGGAGGCGAGCATGCCCGGCAGGTGGGCCGCTCCCCCGGCGCCGGCGATGATCACCTTCAGGCCGCGGTCGGCGGCCTGCTCGCCGTAGGCGACCATCTCGCGCGGCATGCGGTGCGCGGAGACGACGTCGACCTCGTAGTCGATCTCGAACTCGTCGAGGGCCTTGGCGGCGGCCTCCATGACGGGCCAGTCGGAGTCCGACCCCATGACGATGCCTACAACCGGGCTCATTCGGTGATCGTGCCTCTCAGGTAGCCGGCAGCGTGACGGGCGCGCTCCAGCACGTCGTCCAGGTCGTCGCCGTAGGTGTTGACGTGGCCGACCTTGCGGCCGGGCTTCACGTCCTTGCCGTACATGTGGATCTTCAGCTGGGGGTCGCGGGCCATGCAGTGCAGGTACGCGGGGTACATGTCCGGGTAGTCGCCGCCCAGCACGTTCACCATGACCGTCCACTTCGCGCGCGGACGCGGGTCGCCCAGCGGCAGGTCGAGGACCGCGCGGACGTGGTTGGCGAACTGGCTGGTGATCGCGCCGTCCATGGACCAGTGGCCGGAGTTGTGCGGGCGCATCGCCAGCTCGTTGACGAGGATGCGGCCGTCGCGGGTCTGGAACAGCTCGACGGCGAGGTGGCCGACGACGTCCAGCTCCTTGGCGATGGTCAGGGCCATCTCCTCGGCCTTCAGCGCCAGGGCGGCCTCCAGGTCGGGCGCCGGGGCGATCACGGTGTCGCAGACGCCGTCGACCTGCCGGGACTCGACCACCGGGTAGGCGACCGCCTGGCCGTGCGGCGACCGTACGACGTTGGCGGCCAGCTCACGGACGTAGTCGACCTTCTCCTCGGCGAGGACGGGGACACCCGCGCGGAAGGGCTCCGCGGCCTCCTCGACGGAGTCGACGACCCATACGCCCTTGCCGTCGTAGCCGCCGCGGACGGTCTTGAGGACGACGGGGAAGCCTCCCCCGCCCTCCGCCGCGAAGGCGGCCACGTCCTGCGGGTCGGTCACGATGCGGTGCCGCGGGCACGGCACACCGATCTCGGTGAGCCTGGCCCGCATCACGCCCTTGTCCTGGGCGTGCACGAGCGCGTCCGGGCCCGGGCGGACGGGGATGCCGTCCGCCTCCAGCGCCCTGAGGTGCTCGGTGGGCACGTGCTCGTGATCGAAGGTGATCACGTCACAGCCGCGCGCGAACTCGCGCAGCGTGTCGAGGTCGCGGTAGTCGCCGACGACGACATCACCGACGACCTGCGCCGCGGAATCCTGAGGAGTGTCACTGAGGAGCTTGAACCTGATGCCCAGCGGGATGCCCGCCTCGTGTGTCATACGAGCGAGCTGGCCACCGCCGACCATGCCGACTACCGGGAACGTCACGCCCCTAGGGTATCGGCCACGCCGGACCGGCCGGATTCCGCGGCTCTCACCCGCCTCTTTCCAGCCTCATACCTGGCCTTTTCCGCCATCTTCCCGGCGTTCTTCACCTTCCGGTCGCGACCCGTGAATCCCACCACAGGAAACCTGGAAGAGGGGTGGTTAGCATGGCTGAGTTGACGAAACCGACACCCGGACGGGGGCCTGTACGACCATGGGACATGGTTCCTCGGGGGACGGAAGGCTGCGGAGACTCGCCCGCGAGGTCGCCAAGTTCGGCGCGGTCGGCGGCGTGGGGCTCCTGGTCAACCTGGGTGTGTTCAACCTCGTGCGGCACGTCACCGACCTCCAGGTGGTGCGGGCCAGCGTCATCGCGACGGTCGTCGCCATCGCCTTCAACTACGTCGGCTTCCGGTACTTCGCCTACCGCGACCGGGACAAGACCCGGCGCACCCGTGAGATGACCCTGTTCCTGCTGTTCAGCGCGGTGGGGCTGGTCATCGAGAACGGGCTGCTGTTCCTCGCGACGTACGGCTTCGGCTGGGACAGCCCCTTGCAGAGCAACGTCTTCAAGTTCCTCGGGATCGGGATCGCGACGCTGTTCCGGTTCTGGTCGTACCGCACCTGGGTGTTCCGGGCGCTGCCCCTTCGGGAGGCCGTGGCGGGGGCCGAGTCGATGCTCGCGGCGGAGTCGCGCAGGCAGAAGCCCAGGCAGCGGGTCAGCTGAGCCGGCTCGTCCGGCCGGGGGTTTATCGGTGGAGGACCCGGCTCATCTGACCGTGGGCTCATCGCCCTGCGCGGCCTTCTTCTCCGGTGGGGTCCTGGACAGGAACAGGCCGAACACCGGCGGCTGGGCCTGGAGCATCTCCAGCCGGCCGCCGTCGGCCTCCGCCAGGTCCCGGGCGACCGCGAGCCCGATGCCCGTGGAGTTGCGGCCGCTGATCGCGCGCTCGAAGATACGGGCGCCCAGGTCGGCGGGGACGCCGGGGCCCTCGTCGGTGACCTCGATGACCGCCTGGTTGCCGGTGACCCGGGTGCGCAGCGCGACCGTGCCACCGCCGTGCATGAGGGAGTTCTCGATCAGGGCCGCCAGCACCTGCGCGACCGCGCCCGGGGTGCCGACCGCCTGGAGGTGCCGCTTGCCGGAGCTGACGATCGCGCGGCCCACACCGCGGTAGGCCGGGCGCCACTCGGCGAGCTGCTGCTGGATCACCTCGTCGAGGTCGAAGGTGACGGCGGAGCCGGTGCGGGGGTCGCGGGAGTTCGTCAGCAGCCGCTCCACGACGTCCGTGAGGCGTTCCACCTGCGTCAGCGCGATCGTCGCCTCCTCCTTCACCGTCTCAGGGTCGTCGGTGACGGTGATCTCCTCCAGCCGCATCGACAGCGCGGTCAGCGGGGTGCGCAGCTGGTGGGAGGCGTCGGCGGCCAGGCGGCGCTCGGCGGTGAGCATGCGGGCGATGCGTTCGGCGGAGGAGTCCAGCACGTCCGCGACCCGGTCCAGCTCGGGGACGCCGTAACGCTTGTGCCGGGGGCGGGGGTCGCCCGAGCCGAGGCGTTCGGCGGTCTCGGCGAGGTCGGTGAGCGGGGAGGCGAGCCGGTTGGCCTGGCGGATGGCCAGCAGGACCGCGGCGACCACCGCGAGCAGCGCCACCAGCGCGATGATCAGCAGGGTCCGGCCGACCTCCCGGGTCACCGAGGAACGCGGCTCCTCGATGACGACGGTCTCGCCCTCCTCGCCCCGCGCCTCGCCCCGGATGACGTCGCCCGCGGGCTTGGTGCCGACCTCGATGGCCCGCTGACCGGGGATACGGATCACGGCGTAACGGTCCTGCGTGACCTGGTCGCGCAGGACCTCCGCGTCGACGGCGCCCGCGCCCAGCAGCCGGCTGTCCACGATGCTCGCCAGCCGCGCCGCCTCCAGGTCCACCCGCTCCTGCGCGCTGTTGCTGATCGTCCGCGTCTCGACGATGACGAGCGACACCCCGAACACGGCGATCACGACGAGCACGACGGCGAGGGTGGACTGGATGAGACGGCGACGCACGGTGCCCTCCGGGCGGTGACTTCTGGGACGGGCGGGGGGACGACCCCTCGAGGGAGACCCCCTTAGGGAGACCCCCCTGGGCGACCCGCCCACGGAGACCTCCTAGGGCGACCCGCCCAGGGGGTGGCGCTCAGCTCTTCTCGAACCGGAACCCGACTCCCCGCACGGTGGCGATGTAACGAGGGTTCGCCGCGTCGTCACCCAACTTCTTCCGCAGCCAGGAGATGTGCATGTCGAGCGTCTTGGTCGAGGACCACCATGTGGTGTCCCACACCTCACGCATCAGCTGGTCCCGTGTGACGACCCGTCCCGCGTCCCGCACGAGCACCCGCAGCAGGTCGAACTCCTTGGCCGTGAGCTGGAGCTCCTCGTCGCCCATCCAGGCCCGGTGCGACTCGACGTCGATGCGCACGCCGTGGGTGGCCGGCGGCTGGGCCGGCTCCGCGGAGCCGCGCCGAAGCAGGGCCCGGACCCGGGCGAGCAGTTCGGCGAGGCGGAAGGGCTTGGTGACGTAGTCGTCGGCGCCCGCGTCCAGACCGACGACGGTGTCCACCTCGTCGGCGCGCGCGGTCAGGATCAGGATGGGCACGGCGTGGCCCTCGGCGCGCAGTCGACGGGCGACCTCCAGGCCGTCCATGCCGGGCAGGCCGAGGTCCAGCACGACCAGGTCGACGCCGCCCTGGATTCCGGCGTCGAGCGCGGACGGTCCGTCCTCACGTACCTCGACCTCGTACCCTTCCCGGCGCAGTGCGCGGGCCAGCGGCTCCGAGATGGACGCGTCGTCCTCGGCGAGCAGTACACGGGTCATGAGCCGATGGTAGTCCGGTCGGGGCGCGCCCAGAGGTGTGACGACGACCGCTGTTTCTTACCTGTGGACATGCCGGACAAGCCGATCGCCGACGTCCGGCCGTACTGGTACGGACCTGGGGTCCGGAGATGTCATCCTGGTATGGACCTTGGAAACCGCGCCCCTGGCTCCATGATCACCTGTGATACCTGTCTCATGTCCTTCCATTTCCGGCGCTGTCCTGCCGTATGGTGAAAGACGCATGTAGCACACAACGACCTTCGGCCGTTCGACGCTGGAGGTCTTCTTTGTGTGCGGGCCGACATCCGCCGGTTCCGCACCGTGCGTCCCGACCAGCAAGGAACGACCATGGCGTCCAGCCTGACGAAGGACTCGGCCCGTCCGGGCACCCCCGGCTCCGGGAAGACCTTCTTCGGCCACCCCCGCGGACTGGCCACTCTCTTCATGACCGAGATGTGGGAGCGGTTCTCCTACTACGGCATGAAGGCTCTGCTCCCGCTGTACCTGGTGGCACCGGGCGGCCTGCACCTGAGCGCGGCCACCGCGACCGCGATCTACTCGGTGTACCTGTCCCTCGTGTACCTGCTCGCCCTCCCGGGCGGCTGGTTCGCGGACCGTGTCCTGGGCCCCCGCAAGACGGTCGCCGTCGCGGGCGCGGTCATCATGCTGGGCCACCTCACCCTCGCCCTGCCGGCCACCGGCACCTTCTACGCCGGCCTCGGCCTGGTCGCGATCGGTTCCGGTCTGCTGAAGGCCAACATCTCCACGATGGTCGGCCACCTCTACGACGGCCCGGACGACCCGCGCCGCGACGGCGGCTTCACCGTCTTCTACATCGGCATCAACCTCGGCGCCTTCGCCGCCCCGCTGGTCATCGGCACCATCGGCGAGAACGTCAACTGGCACCTGGGCTTCGCGCTCGCCGCGCTCGGCATGGCGCTGGGCCTCGCCCAGTTCCTGATCGGCGGCCGCCACCTCAGCTCCCGCTCGGACGTCGTCCCCACGCCGATGACCGCCGCGGAGAAGACGGCCACGCTGCGCAAGGCGGCGCTGTGGGCGGCCGTCGCGGCCGTCTTCTACGCGATCGTCGGCTTCTCCGGCCACTACACGCTGAACTGGCTGCTGGTCCCGATCACCGTCGCCGGTCTCGTCATCCCGGTCATGGTCATCACCCGCATCAAGCGGGACAAGGAGCTGGACCGCGCCGAGCAGTCGAAGATGTCCGCGTACATCTGGTTCTTCGTCGCCGCGGCCGTGTTCTGGATGATCTACGACCAGGGTGGCTCGACCGTCTCCCTGTTCGCCGAGGCCTCGGCCGACAACAGCGTCTTCGGCTGGGAGTTCCCGGTCTCCTGGTACCAGTCGGTCAACCCGGTCATGATCATGGCGCTGGCTCCGGTCTTCGCCTGGGCGTGGCTGGCGCTGGCGCGGCGCGGCAAGGAACCGAGCACCGCGGTGAAGTTCGCGATGGGCCTGGTCCTGATCGGCGCGTCCTTCTTCCTGTTCCTCGCCCCGCTGTCGATCGCCGAGGGCGGTCACAAGGCGGCGGCGATGTGGCTGGTCGGCATCTACTTCGTGCAGACCGTCGGTGAGCTGACGCTCTCCCCGGTCGGCCTGTCGGTCACCACGAAGATGGCGCCCGCGAAGTACGCCTCGCAGATGATGGGCGTGTGGTTCCTGGCGGTCACCGCCGGTGACGCCACGACCGGTCTGCTCTCCATCGCCGGCGTCGACCTGAACCGGACGGGCGTCGTGGCCCTGGAGGCCGTGCTCGCCGTGATCGCCGGTACGGCGGTGTGGATGTACCGCAAGCGCGTCAAGGAGCTCATGGGCGACGTCAACTGACGTCGGCCCGCCGGCAGGGCCGCCGTGACTTCGGTCGCGGCGGCCCTGCCGTGTTTTCCGCGGTTCCGTGTGACTGCGGTTTCTGTGTGGCTGCGGTTCTGCGGGCTTGCGGTTCTGCCCGGGTCGTTCAGCGGGCGTCGCGTCGGCCCGGCATGAAGGTGAACACCGCCCCGCCGAGCAGGATCGCCGTCCCGGCGACCAGGCCGAGGGCCTTCAGGGTGCCGTGGTCGCCGCCGCCGGTCTCCGCGAGGCCGCCGCTGGTGGACGTACCGCCCGCGGCGGAGGAGGAACCGCCCGCGCCGCCGTTGCCGCCGCCGGAGGCGCCGCTGGCCTGTTCGGTGGTGTCGAGGGTGAGGGAGACGGCCGTCCGGTCGGGGGTGCAGGTGGTGGTCGTACCGAGCGCCTCCACGGTCAGGACGCCGGGCGAGAGCGTCGACTCACCCGTCGCACCGGGCTTGTACGTGCCGGTCAGGTCGGGGATCTCGATCGGGGCTCCCGACTTGATCGCGGCGGCGTTGGTCGGGCCCTCCACCCGCACCGAGCCCCGGTCCGAGCCGCCCAGCACGATCTGCATCGACGGCTTGACGGCGTTCGCGGGGATGTCGATCGGGCTGTCCATCACCGATTTCTTGAACTGCACGGTGAGGTCGTAGCTCCCGCCGTTCCTACGGGCGTTGATCTGCACGGGCGAGGTCGCCTTCTTCTCGCCGATCGGCGAGGCGCAGGTGTAGGGGATGTCGACGACCTTGCCCGTGAAGTCGGTCTGACCGCCGCCGCTGCCGGAAGGGGACGGGGAGGGGGCCGGGGACTGGCTCGGCGAGGCCGACGGGGACGGCGACTGCGACGGTGACGGGGACTGGCTCGGGGACGGCGACGGGGAGGGGGACGGGGAGCCGCTCGACGGGCCGCCCCCCGCCGTCACGGTGATGGTCGCCGCCGGCTGCACCGGCTCCGTCGGCGCGCACCTGGTGTCCGTCGACAGGGCGTTGACGACGTACGCGTCCGGTGTCAGCGTCACCTGTCCGGCCGCCGTCAGCTTCAGGGTGCCCTTCATCTCGGAGAGGGTCATGGCGCCGCCCTTGGGGATCGGCGGGTTCTCGCGCGGGCCCCGCATCGCGACGGCGGCGGTCTGCGCGCCGGCCGCCTTGAGCGTGCCGGAGGGCTGCACCGAATCGGCGGGCAGATCGATGATGTCGGGGTTCTTGGAGGCGGCCTGGGTGAACTTCCAGACGATCTCCACGGTGTCGCCGACCTTCGCCGTGGCCGGGGCGGTGATCTCCACCTTGGTGGTGCCGTTGACCTCGGGCAGGCCGATGCCGGCGGGCGGGACGCAGCGGGTGGCGTAGGACACCTCGGCGGCCTGGGCCTGCGGGACGGCCACGCCCAGCAGGAGGGCGGCCCCGCAGGCCAGGACGGTGACGGCCGCGGTGGCGGCCGGCCGCCGTCCTCGGGATACGGATGTCTCGGCTCTCGCGCGCTTGCTCACGGGGCTGCCTTCCTGCCGGGTGTCGTGGGAGTGGTCGGAGGGGCGTCGTGCGGTGCGGAGAGCCGGCCCGCGGTGCCCGGACCGGAGTCGGGGGCGAACCACGGCAAGGTCGAGGCCCGAGCCGGCGCGGGGGCCCGGCCGGGGGCGGGGGCCCGTTCCGGGGCAGCGGTCCGGCGCCACGGGAGGACGCCGGCCCGGCTCCGGGACGCGCGGGTGGCGGACGGGGCCGGACGCACCCGGTCCACCACCGCCATCCCGACGCGGAACACGGCCGCCGGGACCACCAGGCACAGCAGGACCCAGAACAGGGTCACGCCCCACGGCCGGGCGACGCCCCACGGCTGCTCGGCGAGGACCTTCCCGCCGTACCTCAGGGAGACGGTGTAGTCGCCGTGGGCGCCGGCGGCGAGTTCGACGGGCAGTTCGACGCGGGCCTTCTCACCGGGGGCGATGCTGCCGCGCCACTGCCGTTCGTCCCATTGCGGGGCGAACACCCCGTGGGCGGTTCCCACCTGGAAGACGGGGTCGCGCACGGCCCCGGTGCCGAGGTTGCCGACGGTGAGGACCAGGGTGCGGGCGGGCGGGGCCCCGAACCAGGTGAGGAATCCGTCGGAGCCCTCCAGGCGGGGGCTGGTGAGCACCGACAGGCGTCCCCCGGCCCGCTCGGCGGGCAGCGGCCGGACGGGGTGCCCGGCCACCTGGAACACCGCGTCGGCCTGTGCCTTCGGCCCGGTCGCGGTGGCCACGTGCACCACGCAGGGACACGGCACCGGCGGGTCGGCCACCGGCAGGGCGCGGCTGAAACGGCCGTCGGCGTCGGTGGTGACGGCCCGGCCGTCCGCGTTGGCACAGGAGTTGGTGCCGCCGACGATCCCCCTGGCCGACTCGGCCTGCCCGCAGATCAGCAGCATCAGCAGCGCCCTCGGCCGCCAGCCGCTGCCGCTGACGGTGATCGAACCGCCCGTCCCCGCCTGGGCCGTGGACAGGCGGACGGTCGGGGTGTCCGCCGCGGTGGCCGGCCCCGCCGCCCAGGGCAGCAGGACCAGCGCCAGCGCGACCGCCGTCGCCCGGAGGACGGCGGCGTACGACGTCGGCGGCATCGGTGACCTCTGCGATCTCTGCGACATCGGCGGCTCCAGCGGCTCGGCTCCAGGCCTTCAGGGCGGAGCGGGTGGTCAGCGCGTCCGGGGGCGGCGGGTCAGCCAGAGGGTGCCCGCGGCGCCGACGAGCAGGACCGTTCCGCCGAAGGTGGCGAGGGCGATCGCGGAGTCCTCGGGGCCGGTCTGCGGAAGCGTGCCGCCGTCGCCGTCACCGCCGTTGCCGTCCTTGCCCCCGCTTCCGCCTCCCGTGGCGGCCGTCACGTCGAGGGTCAGCGAGGGTCCGGCACTGCCGGTGGGCGTGCAGGTGGTGGTCGTACCGAGCGCCTTGATGGTGAGCACACCGGCCGTGAAGGTGACCTTGCCGGTCTTCCTCGGGGTGTAGGTGCCGCTCAGGTCGCTGATCTTGATGGGCGTGTCGGCCGGGATGGCGGTCTGGTTGGCGGGGCCCGTCACGGTGAGGGTGCCGCTGTCCGCACCGCCCAGCTCGATCGTGGCGCTCGGTTTCATGGAGCCCTTGCCGAGCTCCACCGGGCTGGAGGAGACGCCCTTCTGCCAGGACATGGTGATCCTGTAGCCGTCGCCGCTCCTCACGCCCTTGATGTCGATGGGCGAGACGGCGCTCTTGTCACCGATGGGCGTCTTGCAGGAGTAGCTGACGTCGACGACCTGGGCCACGGCCGCGGGGGCGGCCGTCCATACCGCCGCGCCGGCCAGGGCCGCGGCAGTCGCGAGCGCGGCGGTTCGCTTCCGGTAGGACACGGTCCCCTCATTCCTGACTGTGCTGACATCCCGACTGTTACTGACGTTTCATCAGATCGAGCCGTCAAGGTACGCCCGGGGCCGTGAGGAAGGAAGAGACGTGGTGCGCCGGAGTTGTGACGATCCGGCGCACCGGACGGGCGGGGCCGTCAGGGGGCGGTGAGGACGTCGGGGAGGCCCCAGCGCCGCAGCACCTCCGGCACGGCCACCGTCCCGTCGGCCCGCTGGTGCTGCTCCAGCAGTGCGGGCAGCAGCCGGCTGGTCGCCAGGCCCGAGGCGTTGAGGGTGTGCAGGTACCGCGCCCGGCCGCCCTCCGCCGGCCGGTAGCGCATACCGCCGCGCCGGGCCTGGTAGGCACGGGCGTTCGACACCGAGCTGACCTCCGCGTACGCCCCGAGGCTGGGCAGCCACACCTCGACGTCGTACGTCTTCGCCTGCGCCGGGCTCGTGTCCCCCGCGGCGAGCTTGGTGACGCGGTGGTGCAGGCCGAGCCCCGTGACCAGCTCCTCGGCGCGGGCGAGGAGTTCCCGCTGGGCCTGCTCCGAGTCCTCGGGCCGTACGAACTGCACGAGTTCCACCTTGTTGAACTGGTGCCCGCGCAGCGTGCCGCGCTCCGCCGTCCGGTGGGCGCCCGCCTCCCTGCGGTAGCACGGTGTGTACGACACGTACTTGAGCGGCAGGTCGCGGTCGTCGAGGGTCTCGCCGCGGTGCAGGTTGACCAGCGCGGTCTCCGCGGTGGGCAGGAGGAAGCGGGCGGGCCGGCCGTCCTCGCCCCGCTCGGTGACGAAGACCTCGTCGGCGAACTTGGGGAACTGGCCGGCCGTGTACCCGGCCTCGTAGGTCAGCAGATGCGGCGGCAGCACGAACTCGTATCCGGCCAGGCGGTGCGTGTCGAGGAAGTGGTTGAGCAGCGCCCACTCCAGGGCGGCGCCCTGCCCCCGGTAGACCCAGTGCCCGCGGCCGGCGAGCGCCGCGCCGCGCCGGTGGTCGACCAGGCCGAGGTCCTCCGCGAGGCGGACGTGGTCCTTGGCCGCGAAGCCGAACTCCGGCCGCCGCCCGCCGACCCGCACCACCTGATTGGCCTCCTTCCCGCCCGCGGGCACGTCGTCGTCGGGGAGGTTGGGCAGAGCGTCGAGAAACGCCTGATGGCGGGCGGCCAACCGGGCGAGTTCCGCTTCGGCGTCGGCCAGGCGCACACCGAGAGCGGCGGCCGCGCGGCGGAGGGCCTGGGGGTCGGCCGTGGTTCGGTGTGCGGGGCCGTGCTCGGCTGTGTGCTCTTCTGTTGGGTCGGTTCGGTGCTCGGCTGTGTGCTCTCCTGTGCGATCCGTTCCGTGCTCGGCTGTGTGCTCGGCCGCGGGTGCGGTCGCGGTGTCGGGGTCGATGGCGATGGCGGCGCGGTGGTGGGCCGCGATGCGGGCCGTGAGGCGGTTGCGTTCGGCGCGCAGGTGCTCCACCGCCGTGCGGGCCTCGCGGTACGCGGTGTCCAGGGCCAGGAAGGCCGGGACGTCGAGATCCACGGCGCGTTTGCGCAGGGCCTCGCGGACCTGGTCGGGCCGGGTGCGGATGAGGGTGACGTCGAGCATGGCAGGCGCTCCGTCCGATCGGCCGGGACGGACGCGGGCCGCCCCGGGGTGGTCCCTCGGGGCGTGGGCGAGAGGGTGCTCGCGGTGCCACCACGCCTTCACCGCCGTATCCGCGTGCCCACTCTGCTGCACGGCCGTACGGCGGTCTCGTTCGGGCCCGGTGACGGGGGCCGGCCGGCGGGGCATTGCCTCCCCGCACTCGGGAGGGGATTCACCTCGGGGCGCGAGGCCGCCTTCTCAGCTTCCGGCGGCTCTCTGCACTCGCGGGACCCGGGCTACTTGTCTCCGTCAGCGCGTTGCAGGTGAGGGTAGGCGGCCGGGGCGGACGGGGAGAAACGAATTTCCGGAGGTTCATCGGCGTGACCGGCATCCGGCCCGATGCGACGGCTTCACGTGGGGGTGGGCTCACACGGGGGCGGCTTCACGCGGGGGCGGGCTCACGCGGGGGCGGCCTCACGCGGGGGCGCCCAGTTCCGCCCAGACCGTCTTGCCCGCGACGCCCGGGTTGCGTACGACCCCCCAGTCCAGGCAGAGCCGCTGCACGATGAACATGCCGTGGCCGCCGGGACGGCCCGCGCGGTGCGGGGTGCGCGGGGCCGGCTGGCCCGTGCCGCGGTCGGAGACCTCGACGCGGATGACCTTGTTGTCGCAGCCGAGGACGAGCTGGTCCGGGCCCTCGGCGTGCAGGCAGGCGTTGGTGACCAGTTCGGAGACGACGAGCAGTACGTCCTCGGCGGCGGCCCGCTGCTCGGCGCCGGCGGCGGGCAGCCAGCCCCACGCGTACAGCGCCTGACGGGCGAAGTCGCGGGCGAGTGGAACGACCCCGCTGGCGCCGTCGAAGCTCAGCCTGCGGACCTGACGACCCGCGGACGCTCCGGAAGCGCCGCTGGGCTCCGGGCCGCGCTCGCCCGGCGAGTAAGGCCGGGTGGTGCTCATCAGCGCTTCACCTCACCGATTCACCAGTTCACGATGGAGACGGTGGACGGGATGTCCACAGAAGTCAGTACACACGGTCCGCGGCCGTCGCACGGTCGGTCTGCGCATCCCGCCCTCTCTCGGTACTCGTGGTACTCGTGCCACCGACATGTTCAGGATGTTCTCCTGCCCGACGGGCCCGGCGGAACACCCCCCGTTCGCCCGGATGTGACCCGCCCTGTCCGGACCCGGGAACCGTGGCCCGCGGAAGACCCGGGATTCCCTAATCACATGGTGAACACGGCGGGCACGGTGAACACGGCAGAGACGGGAGGGACGCGGAGCGGCTGCCGAGGCCGACGGGACGGCGGCGTGGGCACGACAGGCCGAGGCGGGGGCAGGACAGGTCGACCGGGGCAGGGCAGGTTCGCGGGACGCCGGGCGTGGCACCGGTCAGCCGTCCCCGTCCCCGCCGCTGTCCGCGAGGGCCGAGGCGAGCGTGTCGTGCACGGAGAAGACGGCGTCCGCCCCGGTGATCTCGAAGACCCGCGCCACCACCGGCTGCATCCCGGCCAGATACACCCCGCCACCGGCCGCCTCCGCCTTCAGGCGGGCGCCGAGCAGCACGTTCAGGCCCGTGGAGTCGCAGAACTCCAGCCGGGTGCAGTCGATGACCAGTCGGCTCAGCCCCTTGGAGAGGCACTCCTCGAGAGGCTCGCGCAACAGATCGGCCGTATGGTGATCCAACTCACCGGCGGGGGTCACGACGGCACTGGAGCCCTCTTCCCGCACCTCCACCAGAAGCCGGCCAGACTGTGCGCTGCCGACCGTCCCGCGGTCCATGCCGTCTCTTCTCCCGAGGCTCGTGACTGCTACCTGACGCCCCCGAACACTACGCCTTCGGTGCGTGCTTCAACAGCCGAACAACCACCCACAAACGGACATAACCGAACAAAATGCACTTGCGATCGGTCGAGTAAAGCAGGTAGGGCTAGATGGAACACGTAACCGACACGGCCGGCTTTGGAGGCGCCGCACACCGTAGTGCACGCACTGGCTTCGGCAGCCATATGCCGAGAACGATGGAGGACATCATGTCATCCCGGCTCGACGCCCCGCATACCCACACAGCGACGTCGACACCCCCTCCGGACCCCCTGGATCCCCTCGGGACCCCCGCCGAGCGGGGCAGTGATCCCGCCGACGACGCCACGGACGTACTCGCCGGGCTCCCGGAGATCCCCCCGTACGACGAGGTCGGTCCCGTCGACGCGCGGGCCCTGTCCAAGACCCTCTTCGAGCGGCTGGAGTCGCTGGAGGAAGGCACGTACGAGTACTCGTACGTTCGCAACACGCTCGTCGAACTGAACCTCGCCCTGGTCAAGTTCGCCGCCTCCCGCTTCCGCTCCCGCAGCGAGCCCATGGAGGACATCATCCAGGTCGGCACGATCGGTCTGATCAAGGCGATCGACCGCTTCGAGCTCAGCCGGGGTGTGGAGTTCCCCACCTTCGCGATGCCAACCATCATCGGCGAGATCAAGCGGTTCTTCCGTGACACCTCCTGGTCGGTGCGCGTTCCGCGCCGGCTCCAGGAGCTCCGGCTCGACCTCGCCAAGGCCGGTGACGAACTGGCCCAGAAGCTCGACCGCGCGCCCACCGTCGCGGAGCTGGCCGAGCGCCTCGGCATCTCCAACGAGGAGGTCGTCGAGGGCATGGCCGCGTCGAACGCCTACACCGCCTCCTCGCTGGACGCGCAGCCCGAGGACGACGACGCCGAGGGCGCCCTCGCCGACCGCATCGGCTACGAGGACCACGGGCTCGAAGGCATCGAGTACGTCGAGTCGTTGAAGCCGCTGATCGCCGAACTGCCTTCCCGGGACCGGCAGATCCTCTCCCTCCGTTTCGTCGCCGGCATGACCCAGTCGGAGATCGGCGAGGAACTCGGCATCTCGCAGATGCACGTCTCGCGCCTGCTGTCGCGGACCCTGGTGCGGCTGCGCAAGGGGCTGACGCTGGAGGAGTGAGGCAGCGGCCCCTCAGCGGGCCTCCCCCGAAGACCAGTGCGGACCGCCCGCCCCTGCCGTCGGGGCGGGCGTCCTCGTGCGGTGTCCGTGATGTGACGTCCTCGTCGTGAGAAAAGGTGCTGACCTCAGGCCGTGCCGGCGTTTACGCTGTGCCGGCCCTCTGACCAGCAGAGCCGCTGGGCCAGCCCCGCCCTCTGCTCGTGAGGAGCCCGATGTCCGTCACCCCCGCGCGTCTCGGTCGGCTCGCCGACCTGCCCGTCCTGCTGGTCGCCGTCGTCTGGGGGTCCAGCTACCTCGCCGCGAAGGGTGTCACCACCGCGGACACGGTCCTGGCGGTGCTGGTGCTGCGTTTCGCCGTCGTCCTGCCCGTGCTGGTGGTGGCGGGGTGGCGGCGGCTGCGCGCGCTCGACGGACGGCAGCTGCGCGGGGCGGGGCTGCTCGGCGTGCTCCTCGCCGGGATCTTCCTGCTGGAGACGTACGGAGTCGTGCACACCTCGGCGACGAACGCCGGGCTGATCATCAGCCTGACCATGGTGTTCACGCCGCTCGCGGAGAGCCGGGCGCGTGGGGTGCGGCTGCCGGGGCCGTTCCTGGCGGCGGCCGGTCTGTCGGTGCTGGGCGTGGCGCTGCTGACGCAGGGCGCCGGTTTCACGGCTCCCTCGGGGGGCGATCTGCTGATGCTGGGAGCCGCGGTGGCCCGTACGGCGCACGTGCTGGCCATGGCCCGGATGGAGTCGGTGCGGGGCGCGGACGCGCTGTCCCTGACGACCGTGCAACTCGGCGCGGCCGTACTGGTCTTCGCGGCGCTGGTGGCGGCACCGGGAACGGGCGCCTCCCCGTGGGCCGCCGCGGGCGCCTTCGACACCGGGGACTGGCTGGGCCTGGTGTACCTGTCGGTGTTCTGCACGCTGTTCGCGTTCTTCGTGCAGATGTGGGCCGTCCGCCGCACCTCCCCGTCCCGGGTCAGCCTGCTCCTGGGCACGGAACCGGTGTGGGCGGCGGCCGTGGGCATCGCCCTGGCCGGCGACCGCCCGGGGCTGCTCGGCCTCGCGGGCGCGGTGCTCGTCCTCGTCGGGACGGGGTGGGGCCGCGCGGCGGCGGACCGGAAGCGGGAGCCCGCACCGGTGCCGGAACCCGCCGACGCGCCCGGGCGGACGGGTGATGGGAAGCAGGGAGCGGTGCCCGGGCGGACGGGTGACGGGGAGGACGGAGCGGTGCCCGGGCGACCGGTGCCGGGTCGGGGGTCGGCCGGTGGTCAGACGACTCGGACGCCCCGGCGCCACACCGCCGAGACGAGGGGGACGCCGGGCCGATAGGCCAGGTGGACGTGGCTGGGCGCGTCCAGGAGGGTGAGGTCGGCCCGGGCGCCGGGGGTGAGGCGGCCGATGTCCGTGCGGCGCAGGGCGGCCGCGCCGCCGGCCGTGGCCGCCCAGACGGCCTCGTCGGGGGTCATGCGCATGTCCCGCACGGCGAGCGCGACGCAGAACGGGACGGAGGACGTGAAGGACGAGCCCGGGTTGCAGTCGGTGGACAGCGCGACGGTGACGCCCGCGTCGAGGAGGCGGCGGGCGTCCGGCCACGTCGCGCGGGTGGAGAACTCGGCGCCGGGCAGCAGCGTGGCGACCGTGTCGCCGTTCGCGAGGGCGTCGACGTCGGCGTCGGTGAGGTGGGTGCAGTGGTCGGCGCTGGCGGCGTCGAGTTCGACGGCGAGCTGCACGCCGGGCCCGTAGGAGAGCTGGTTGGCGTGGACGCGGGGGTGCAGGCCCTTGGCCTTGCCCGCCGTGAGGATCGCGCGGGCCTGGTCGCCGTCGAAGGCGCCCTGCTCGCAGAAGACGTCGATCCAGCGGGCGTGCGGGGCGCAGGCGTCGAGCATCTCGCCGGTGACGAGGGCGACGTAGGCGGCGGGGTCGTCGGCGAAGTCGGGGGAGACGATGTGGGCACCGAGGTAGGTGACCTCGTCGGTGTGGCGGGCGGCGAGGCGCAGGGCGCGCTCCTCGTCGGCGACCGTCAGGCCGTAGCCGGACTTGGTCTCGAAGGTGGTGGTGCCCTGGCGGAGGGCCTCGGTGAGGTAACGGGTGAGGTTGGCCTCGAGTTCCTCGTCGGTGGCGGCGCGGGTCGCGGCGACGGTGGTGCGGATGCCGCCGGCGGTGTAACCGCGCCCGGACATGCGGGCGTTGAACTCCTCCGTCCGGTCGCCCGCGAACACCAGGTGGGAGTGGGAGTCGACGAAGCCCGGCAGGACGGCCCGGCCGCCGGCGTCGACCCGATTGTCAGTGGCGGGTGCTTTGCTTGATTCACCGGTCCACGCGACGCGGTCGCCGTCGATGACGACGGCCGCGTCCCGGATCAGTCCGAGAGGGGAGTTGTCACCGAGGGAGGGGTCGTTGGTGACCAGCGTGGCGATGTTGGTGATGACGGTGCTGCTCATGACGTCCTTGTCGGTGGCGGGGACGGCCGGGCCGGCCAGGGCGGCCGGGTCGGCCAGGACGGGGGCGGTGGTCAGGCGCGCAGGGCTGCCACGGCCCGCGCGAGGGCCTGCGGCACATCCGGTACGAGCGTGTGCGCCCCGTCCCGTACGACGTGCCGGCCGGCGACGACCGTGTGCCGTACGTCCGCCGCGGTCGCCGCGAAGACGGCCGTCTCGGCGCCGAGCCGCGGCGGCGGGCCCGCTGTCCTGACCGAGTCGAGGGCGATCGTCGTGAAGTCGGCGGCCGCGCCGGTCTCCAGGGTGCCCGCGTCCGGGCGGCCGAGGGCCGCGTGACCGTCGGCGGAGGCGGCCCGCAGCAGGGCGGCGGCCGTCCAGTGGCCGCGGGTGCGGCTGCGCAGCCGCTCGTTGAGCTCCATCGCGCGGGACTCTTCGAGCAGGTCGATCACGGCGTGGCTGTCGGAGCCGAGGGAGAGCGGTGAGCCGGCCTGTTGCAGGGCGACGGCGGGGCCGATGCCGTCGGCGAGGTCCCGTTCGGTCGTCGGGCACATGCAGGTGCCGGTGCCGGAGTCCCCGATGAGGGCGATGTCCTCGTCGGTGAGGTGGGTGTTGTGGACGCCGGTGGTGCGCGCTCCGAGGACGCCGTGCTCGGCGAGGAGCCGGGTCGGGGTGCACCCGTGGGCGGCACGGCAGGCGTCGTTCTCTGCGGTCTGCTCGGACAGGTGCACGTGCAGCGGCGCCCCGCGTTCCTCGGCCCACCGCGCCACGGTCGCCAGCTGCTCGGCGGGCACGGCCCGTACGGAGTGGACGGCCGCCCCGATCCGCGCGTGATCCCGTTCCTTGAGAAGTGAACAGCGTTCGGCCCAGGCGTCCGCGGTGCCGTCGGAGAAGCGGAGCTGGTGGGTGGTGGGCGGCTGTCCGAAGCCGGAGGACAGGTAGGCGGTGTCGAGGAGGGTGATGCGGATGCCGGCGTCGGCGGCGGCCTCGATCAGGGCCTCGCCCATCGCGTTGGGGTCGGCGTACGGGGTGCCGCCGGGGGCGTGGTGCACATAGTGGAACTCGCCGACGGCGGTGATGCCGGCGAGGGCCATCTCGGCGTACACCGCGCGCGCGAGGGCGTGGTAGGTGTCGGGTGTGAGCCGGTCGGCGACCGCGTACATGACCTCGCGCCAGGTCCAGAAGGTGCCGGAGCCGACCTGGACGGTGCCGCGCAGGGCGCGGTGGAAGGCGTGGCTGTGGGCGTTGGCCAGGCCGGGCAGGGTCAGCCCGCGCAGCACCTCCGCACCGGGCGGCGGGGCGGGCGTGTCGGTGCGGACGGCGGTGATCCGGCCGTCGGTCCCCGCGGCGGATCCGCTCGTCGTCACCTCCACGGCGACGCCCGGCTCGACGTGGGTGCCGAGCCAGGCGTGCTCCAGCCAGTACGTCCGTGTCCGCTGCGTGGGGGTCACGTGCAGGCCAGCCCTTCCAGTACGTCGGCGAGTGCGCGCACCCCGGCCACGCAGTCGTCCTCGGCGGCGAACTCGGCCGGGGAGTGCGAGACACCAGTGGGGTTGCGCACGAACAGCATGGCGGTCGGGATGCTCCCGGAGAGGATTCCGGCGTCGTGTCCGGCCCCGGTGCCCAGGACCGGGACCTTCAGGTCGGTGTCCTTGCCGAGGACGCGGGCGAGTTCGTCGCGCAGGGCGTGGTCGAACTCGACGACGGGGGTGAACGACTCACGGACGACGTCCAGGTCGACGCCGTGCGCGGCGGCGTGCTGGCGGGCGGCCTTCTCCACGCCGCCGACCACGGTGTCGAGGGTGGCCTGGTCGGCGGCGCGGGAGTCGAGCCAGCCGCGCACCAGGGAGGGGATGGCGTTGACGCCGTTCGGCTCGACGGAGATCTTGCCGAAGGTGGCGACGGCACCGGCGAGCCGTGCCTCGGCGCGGGCGGCGAGGACGGTCTCGGCGTACGGCAGCATGGGGTCGTGGCGGTCGGCCAGCCGGGTGGTGCCGGCGTGGTTGGCCTCGCCGCGGAAGTCGAACCGCCAGCGGCCGTGCGGCCAGATGGCGCTGGCGATGCCCACCTGGTCGCCGCTGAGGTCGAGGGCGCGGCCCTGTTCGACGTGGAGTTCGACGAAGGCGCCGATGCGGGCGAGCCGTTCCGGGTCGGGTCCGATGGCGTCGGGGTCGTGTCCGGCGGCCGCCATGGCCCTGGGGAGGGTGATGCCGTCGCCGTCGGTGAGCTTGTGGGCCTGCTCGGCGGTGAGGTGTCCGGCGGTGAGCCGTGAGCCCACGCAGGCGAGTCCGAAGCGGGCGCCTTCCTCGTCACCGAAGTTGACGACGGCGAGGGGCTTGGTGAACGTCACCCGGCGGGCGCGCAGTTCATCGAGCGCGGCGAAGGCGGACACGACGCCGAGGGGCCCGTCGAAGGCGCCGCCGTCGGGCACGGAGTCCAGATGCGAGCCGGTGACGACGGCGTCCCCGGCCGACGGGTCCCCGAGCCACGCCCACTGGTTGCCGTTGCGGTCCACCTCGTAGGCCAGCCCCCGGGTCCGGGCCTGCGCCTCGAACCAGGCCCGGCAGTCGGTGTCGGCGGCGGTCCAGGCGTAGCGGCGGTAGCCGCCGGAGGCGGAGCTGCGGCCGATCGGCAGCAGCTCGGCCCACATGCTGTGGAACGTCACGCGTCGTCACCTTCACGCATGGGCACCCGCACGCCGCGTTCGTCGGCGACCGACTCCGCGATGTCGTATCCGGCGTCGACGTGGCGGATGACGCCCATGCCGGGGTCGTTCGTCAGGACGCGGCGGATCTTCTCGCCGCCCAGCTTGGTGCCGTCGGCCACGGTCACCTGTCCGGCGTGCAGGGACCGCCCCATGCCCACGCCGCCGCCGTGGTGGAGGGAGACCCAGGAGGCGCCGGAGGCGACGTTCACCATGGCGTTCAGCAGCGGCCAGTCGGCGATCGCGTCGGAGCCGTCCAGCATGGCCTCGGTCTCCCGGTACGGCGAGGCGACCGATCCGCAGTCGAGGTGGTCGCGGCCGATGGCCAGCGGGGCGGCCAGCTCGCCCGCGGCGACCATGTCGTTGAACCGCTCGCCAGCCTTGTCGCGTTCGCCGTAGCCGAGCCAGCAGATACGGGCGGGCAGGCCCTGGAAGTGGACGCGTTCGCCGGCCAGCTTGATCCAGCGGGCGAGGGACTCGTTCTCGGGGAAGAGTTCCAGGATGGCCTTGTCGGTCTTGGCGATGTCGGCGGGGTCGCCCGACAGGGCCGCCCAGCGGAAGGGTCCCTTGCCCTCGCAGAAGAGGGGACGGATGTAGGCGGGGACGAAGCCGGGGAAGGCGAACGCCCGGTCGTATCCGGCGAGTCGGGCCTCACCGCGGATGGAGTTGCCGTAGTCGAAGACCTCGGCGCCGGCGTCCTGGAAGCCGACCATGGCCTCGACGTGCCGGGCCATCGACTCGCGCGCGCGGGTGGTGAAGCCGGCCGGGTCCTTGGCGGCGTAGGACGCCATGTCCTCGAAGGCGACACCGGTCGGCAGGTAGGACAGCGGGTCGTGGGCCGAGGTCTGGTCGGTGACGATGTCGATGGGGGCGCCCATGGCGAGGAGCTGCGGGACGAGGTCGGCGGCGTTGCCGAGGACGCCGATGGAGAGCGGCCTGCGCTGGTCGCGGGCCTCGACGGCCAGCTGGAGGGCGTGTTCCAGGGAGTCGGCCCGCACGTCCAGGTACCGGTGCTCGATGCGGCGCTCGATGGCGCGGGGGTCGCAGTCGACACAGAGGGCGACGCCGTCGTTCATGGTGACGGCGAGCGGCTGGGCGCCGCCCATGCCGCCGAGTCCGGCGGTGAGGGTGATGGTGCCGGCGAGGGAGCCGCCGAACTTCTTCGCGGCGACGGCGGCGAAGGTCTCGTAGGTGCCCTGGAGGATGCCCTGGGTGCCGATGTAGATCCAGGAGCCGGCGGTCATCTGGCCGTACATGGTCAGGCCGAGGGCCTCCAGGCGGCGGAACTCCTCCCAGGTGGCCCAGTCGCCGACGAGGTTGGAGTTGGCGATGAGGACGCGCGGGGCCCATTCGTGGGTCTGCATGACGCCGACCGGGCGGCCGGACTGCACGAGCATGGTCTCGTCCTGCTTCAGCGTCCGCAGGGTGCGCACCATCGCGTCGAAGGAGCGCCAGTCGCGGGCCGCCTTCCCGGTGCCGCCGTAGACGACGAGCTTGTCGGGGTGTTCGGCGACCTCGGGGTCGAGGTTGTTCTGGAGCATCCGCAGGGCGGCCTCCTGCTGCCATCCCAGGGCGCTCAGTTCCGTACCGCGTGGCGCTCGTACGGGGCGGGGTCCTGACATGGTCTGCCTCCTTGCGGATGGGATGTCCCGGCGGACTGTTGCTGCTCTTATTCACATCCTGAACCTCTGAATAGAGCTAGTCAATACGCCGAGGGCATGACGAGGCACCGGCAGCGGGGGCGACACCGGCGCGGACAGGGGTTGAGGCGGGCAAGGTCGCGAGGATCCGCGGCCACGGCGATCGCACAGAAGGAGGCGGGGGAGACCCGGGGGGCGGACACGACGCTCAGGTCGGAGCGGGCGGGAGGTGGGCGCGGCGATCAGGTCGAGGCGGGCGAGGGGCCGGCTCGACGGGCGCGCCGAAGGAGGCGGGGGGGCAGCCGACCCACCTTAGTCACACCGGCGCATGTTCCGCCGGAAAATGCCAGAAGCCTCACGCTTCGCGCACACGGTGCGTAGCTTCTTCCTCACTCAGCCGAACCGCAGGCGGGAGGGGAGCCCAACGGTGCCCGGAATCGACGAGTGTCTCCTGGAGGCCATGCGGCTGCCCGGGGCCCGGGGAGCCGCGCTGGTCGACTGGACCAGCGGACTGGCCCTGGGCGCGGTCGGGGAGTTCCCGGGCGGCGACCACGAGGCCGCCGCGGCCGAGGCCGCGGAAGTCGCGCGGCTGACGGCCGAGCAGCGGGCGTTCACCCCCGAGAACCACGGCGGCGAGGCGGCGGAGGCCACCGATCCCCCGGTCGAGGACCTGATCATCAGCAACCGGGACAGCTACCACGTGCTGCGGTTCGTGCCCACGTCCTTCGACAGCAGCGTGTTCCTGCACGTGTGGCTGGGCCGGTCGGACGGCAATCTCGCGCTGGCCCGCATCCGGCTGGGCGAGATGGCCGGACGGCTGGTGCTGGGATGACCGTCGTGGGGACCACCCCACCGCCCCGGCTGCCGGTGCGGGACAGGACGGCGGCCCGGGAGAACGCGGGCGGCGGGCTCTCGCCGATGCTCAGGCGGCTCGCCGCCGAGGGCGCCACCGGCGTACTGGAGCGCGAGCGCGGCGCGCTGCACCTCGTCGAGGGCCGTGTGGTGCACGCGGAGAGCCCGCTCTCCCCCGGCCTGGAGGTGCTGCTGTGCGCACACGGCACGCTCGACGCCGCGACCTGGCGGGAGGCGGTGGAGCGGGCCGACGAGAAGGCGGGCGCGGCCCGGCTGCTGCTGGAGTCCGGCCGGATCGGGCGGGGCGCCCTGGAGCTGTGCCACCTGGGGGCGCTGTACGACGCCGCGTACTTCGCCCTCGCCCCCAGCAGCACGCCCGGCCACTTCCGGTACGGCACCGGGCACTGGTTCGGCGTGCTGCGGCCGGTCCCGGTCGATGTGCTGGAGCGCGAGACGCTGCGCCGCCGCGCGCTGCTGGACCGCCTGTGGCCGGACCCCCTGCCGGACAGCGCGCCGCTGCTGCCGACCGAGCCCGTCGCCGCACCGCCGCTCACCGCCCGGCAGCGGGGCGTGCTGGCGCTGGTGGACGGTGTGCGCACCGCGTCCGGCATCGCCCGGGAGCTGGGCCGGCGGGCCTTCCCCACGCTGGTCGAGGTCCGTCGGCTGGCGGCCGCCGGGCTGGTGACGGCGCGGTTCCCGCCGCCCGTCCCGCCGCCCCCGCCCGACCTGGCCCTGCCCCGGGTCGACGACCCCGACATCACCTTGCTGAAGAGGCTCAGGGATGCGCTGGAGGCCCTTTGAACGGCAGCGACCACGCGCCGAGAGGAGCGAGCTGATGACGGCCGCACCCGAGATCGCCGACGAGCTGCGACGGCTGCGGACCCGTGTCCCGCAGGTGACCGGCGTGCTCGCGGCGGGCGTGGACGGCCTGGTCCTCGCCCACGACACGCCCGGCGTCGAACCGGAGGGCATGGCCGCGCTCACCGCGACGGCCCTCGCGGTCGCCCTGCGGATGGCGGACACCACCGGCCGCGGCGACTTCCGTGAGCTGCTCGTGCGCGGCGAGAACGGCTACGTCGCGACGTACGCGGCCGGCCGGACCGCCGTGCTGACAGTGCTCGCGCAGGACCGGGTCAACGTCGGACGCCTGCACCTGGAGGGCCGGCGGACGGGGGCCCGGATCGGGGCGATCGTCGACGCGGCGGAGCAGCGGGCCGCCCCGGTCCGGGAGCCGGCGCCCGCACGGTCGCCGTCCAGGTTGCCCTCACGACCAAGAACGGCGCGCACCACAGCCACCACCAACGCGCGCACCACCACGGAAAGTTGAGAGGAATCCACACTCATGGCCAACACGGAAACCGCGCTGAAGGAAGCGCTGGCCTCCATCGAGGGCGCCACCGGCGTCGCGCTCGTCGACTACACCAGCGGCATGGCGCTGGGCACGATGGGCGGCAGCAAGAGCTTCGACCTCAACGTCGCCGCCGCCGGCAACACCGACGTGGTGCGCGCCAAGATGCGCACCATGGAGCACCTCGGGCTGAAGGCGCAGATCGAGGACATCCTGATCACGCTGTCCGACCAGTACCACCTGATCCGTCTGATCAGCGGGCGCGGCGGCAACGGGCTCTTCCTGTACCTGGTGCTGGACGCCAAGCGGGCCAATCTGGCGATGGCCCGCCACCAGTTGCGGAGGATCGAGGGGGATCTGGAGGTCTGAGACCGGTCGGACGCCCGACGTCCGGCTGAGACGCCCGACGTCCGGCATCCGGTGACCCCCTGAATCCACTGGACCCGCTGGACCCGCTGGATCCACTGAACCCGCTGGACCCGCTGGACCCGCTAGACGAGTGCCGCGGTGCGGCGGCGTGCTCCTCCGGGGGCCGCGTCGCCGGCCGCGATGCCCGTGCTGCGGTAGGACTTGACCGCCTTGCCGGCCGGACGGCCGCCGTTGCCCGCGAGCCAGTCGACGCGCACCCACAGCAGGGCGCCCTCGACCCGCTCGCGCCGCCCCAGCCAGGCGGCCTTCAGCCAGAGCCCCGCACCGCACCCGGCGAGCAGCATGCCGCCCGCGGCCGGCACGGCGAACGCGCAGCCCAGCGCGGCGGCGCAGGCGAGCAGCAGCCACCAGCGGTGACCGCGGCGCCAGTCGCGGACGGTCTCCCCGCGGTCCTGGAGCACATCGTGCTTGCCCGCGCGGACCGCCGCCCGGGCGAGGACGGTGTACCGCTTGCGGCGCGCCAGCGCCACCACCGCCGTCGCGACGATGAACAGCGCCGCCCCGGCCATCACGCCGATGCGCCGCCCGGTGACACCCGGCACCAGGACGCCGACGCCCGCCGCGAGCACCCCGAGCCACCACAGGGGCGCCGCACCGGCCCGTACGACGACGGCCACCCGAGCCAGTCCCTGACCTCCACGTGCCACGATCCGCCTCCTCGTCGTCTCGACACGACTCGACACACTTCCGACAGACACCACAGGGGTGTGGTCGAGCAGATTATCGAGCGAACGTGAGACGAGTCTGAGAGCGACGAGCGGGACATCGGGGCCGCCGGGCCGCCGAGAGTGCCGCGGATGTCGCCGGTGTCGCGGGCGCCGGGGGTGTCATTCGACGAACAGCCCGCGCGCCGCCGCCTTCGCGTCGAACTCCTCCAGCCGGGCCTGCGCCTCCGGCAGGTCGTCGCACATCGCCTCCAGCAGCACCCGCCCGAGCAGCATCGGCGCGCACGCGGTGTCGAAGGCGAGCCCGGTGCCGACGGCCGCCGGCAGCAGCAGGTCGGACACCTTGGCGACCGGCGCGAACGCGGAGTCCGCGACCGTCACCACCGTCAGCCCGGCCTCCTTGGCGTAGGAGAGGGCGTCGACGACCTCACGGGGGTGGCGGGGCAGCGCGAAGCAGAGCAGGGCGGAGGCACCGGCGCGTACTGCGGCGTCGACGCGGTCGTGCAGCATCGAGCCGCCCTCGTGCAGCAGCCGGACGTCCGGGTGGACCTTGGCGGCGAAGTACGCGAAGCCGTACGCCTGGGCGGCGGCGGCCCGCAGGCCGAGGACGGGCAGCGGACGCGACGCCGCGAGCAGCCGCCCCGCCCGCCGCACCGGCCGGGGGTCGGCGAGCACCTCGGCGAGGTGGCGCAGGTTCTCGATCTCGGCCTCGACGGCCTGCTGGTATTCGTTGTACGCGCGCGCGTCCGCCGTCTGCTCGGCGGGCGCGACCTCGCGCAGGTGCCTGCGCAGCGCCGGGTAGCCGTCGAAGCCGAGGGCGACGGCGAACCGGGTGACGGAGGGCTGGCTGACGCCGGCCAGTTCGGCGAGTTCGACGCTGGAGAGGAACGGCACGTCGGCGGCGCGCCGCACCATGCTGTGCGCGATACGGCGCTGGGTGGGCGTCAGCCGGTGCCCCTCGAAGAGCGCCTGGAGGCGTGCGGCGGGGCTGTCCGTCACGCCCACCCCGGTGTCCCTGTCCCCGCTCATGCCCCGCTCCCCCTCCATCGACGACCTATTCACTCACCAAGAACTCTGCATGACACTATGCAGCCAGGCAAGGCGTCCGGACTGCGGACCCTCATCCCCACCCTGGTGATCAGGGGCGGCTCCCACCCGTACGAAGAGGGGGGCTAACCCCAGTGCCCCCGGCCCGGCCGCTCCCTACCGTGAACGGCATGACCGGAATGGAAGCACGGGACACCGAGCTGAAGAGGGAACTCGACGCCAGCCTCCAGGCCCGCAGGGAGTTGGGCGAGGAGTACGAGTCCGCGCTGGTGGACTCCTTCCTGGAGAAGGTCGACCAGCGCGTCGACGCCGCGGTGGAGCGCCGGGTGCGCCGCCAGTTCGCGGAATCGCAGATGGCGGCGGCCCGCGACAGCCGCTCCCCGGGGGCGACGGACTCCTGGGGCGAGCGCTTCGGCTTCGGCATCGTGTCGCTGGTGCTCGCGGTGCCGCTCTCCGCGATCGGCGCCGGCACCGCCCATCTGCCGGGCCTGCTGGTCACCTGGGTGGGCATCGTCGGCGTCAACGTCGTGCAGGCCGCGCGCACCAGCCCCGGCCTGTTCGGCCTGCGCCGCCGCGGCTCCGACCGGGACGACGACTGGAAGGACTGACGGTCTCCGGCCGACGGCCCGACGGCCCGCCGACCGGCTTCCCACCGGCTGACGGCCCGACGGCCCACCGTCACCGGAAGCCGCGGAACGTGCCCGTCTCGTCGACGCTGTCGGCGTAGTCCTCGAAGTCGAGGTTGGCCAGGCACAGGTTCGCGGAGACGTCCGGGAACCGGTCCGGCGGCACTCGGAAGGTCCGTCCCGGCTCGTCGTAGAGGTCGACGGCCAGCAGGTGGTGCCGCGGGTCGGCCAGGGCGGCGGCGTCCGCGAGGAACAGGTGGACGAGCTTCTCGTCCTCGGCGGCGGCGTTGTCCTCGTGCATCAGCGCGGCAATGCCCACGTCCGCGAAGCGGGGGTCGCTGACGAAGGTGGCGTGGTCCTCGTCGAACGCGGCGCGCAGCGCCTCCCAGGCCGCGTCGTCGGCGAAGTCGGTGCGCAGCACGAGCGAGGTGAGGTCACGGGGGCGGGGCAGGGGCATCCCGGGATGCTCTCATGCCGGGCGGAAGTCGTGCGCGGGGACCGCCGCACCCCCGTCACCGGGGGGCGGGACGACGGCGGTCCCCGCGAGGGACGCGGGCCGGGTCAGGCCGGGCCTTCGCGTCCATGGCGCCTGTGGAGGTCCGGGAGCCGCTCCGGAGGTCCGTGACGCCGTTTCGGTGCCGGCCGGGGCGGGGAGCCGCTCCCGCCCTGCCGACACCCCCAAATGTGCCGGACCCGTGTTAAGCGTGTGCTGCGCGGACGTGACGCGCTCGTACCACTTCCGCGAAGTCCGACACCGCGTCGGGCCGACGGAAGTTCACCGCTCGACGGGCCGGTTCACCGCAGGTTTGCCGGAGGTTTCCCTTCCGGGCCCCGAAAGCTACTTCCCGCCCTTGGCGAGGAAGGCCAGCAGGTCCTGGCGGCTGACGACGCCGGTGGGCTTGCCCTCGACGAGGACGATCGCCGCGTCCGCGGTGCCCAGGACGGACATCAGGTCTCCGACCGGCTCGCCGGAGCCGACCTGCGGGAGCGGGGCGGACATGTGCTTCTCCAGCGGGTCGGCCAGCGAGGCCTTCTTGCTGAACAGGGCGTCCAGCAGCTCGCGTTCCACGACCGAGCCGACGACCTCCGCCGCCATGACGTCGGGGTGCCCCGCGCCCGGCTTGACGACCGGCATCTGCGAGACGCCGTACTCGCGCAGCACTTCGATGGCCTGGCCGACGGTCTCCTCGGGGTGCATGTGGACGAGGGACGGGATGGCGCCGGCCACCTTGTCGTTGAGGACGTCGGCGACGCGCGCGCTGGGGCCCTCGTCCTCCAGGAAGCCGTAGTCGGCCATCCACTCGTCGTTGAAGATCTTGCTGAGGTAGCCGCGGCCGCTGTCGGGCAGCAGCACGACCACGACGTCGTCCTCACCGAGCCGCTCGGCCACCCGCAGCGCCGCCACGACGGCCATGCCGCAGGAGCCGCCGACCAGCAGCCCCTCCTCCTTGGCCAGGCGGCGCGTCATCTGGAAGGAGTCCTTGTCGGAGACCGGCACGATCTCGTCCGCGACGGTCCGGTCGTAGGCGGTCGGCCAGAAGTCCTCACCGACGCCCTCGACGAGATACGGCCGCCCCGAGCCGCCGGAGTACACCGAGCCCTCGGGGTCGGCGCCGATGACCTTCACCCGGCCGTCGCTGACGTCCTTCAGGTAGCGCCCGGTGCCGGAGATGGTGCCGCCGGTGCCGACACCCGTCACGAAGTGGGTGATCCTTCCGTCCGTCTGCTCCCACAGCTCCGGGCCGGTGGAGTGGTAGTGGGAGAGCGGGTTGTTGGGGTTGGAGTACTGGTCGGGCTTCCACGCGCCCGGCGTCTCGCGCACCAGCCGGTCGGACACGTTGTAGTAGGAGTCCGGGTGCTCCGGGTCCACGGCCGTCGGGCAGACGACGACCTCGGCGCCGTACGCCCGCAGCACGTTGATCTTGTCAGTGCTCACCTTGTCGGGGCACACGAAGATGCACTTGTACCCCTTCTGCTGCGCGACGATGGCGAGCCCCACACCGGTGTTGCCGCTGGTCGGCTCGACGATGGTGCCGCCCGGCTTGAGCTCCCCGCTCTGCTCGGCCGCCTCGATCATGCGCAGGGCGATGCGGTCCTTCACGGAACCGCCCGGGTTGAAGTACTCCACCTTGGCCAGCACGGTCGCCTTGATGCCCTGGGTGACATGGTTGAGCTTCACCAGCGGGGTGTTGCCGACGAGGCTGATCATCGAGTCGTGGAATTGCACCGTTGTCTCCGGTTGCTTGCAAAACAGTGGTCTTAGTGGTCCCGCCAGCCTACGGCCCGGCCGTGACGTTCACTCGCTGCTGAGATTGGCCGACGGTCCTTACGGGGCAAGGAGTGGGTGTACGGACACAAGGAGGTGGCGGCGAGGCATGACGAGCATGTCCAGGGCACGAGTGGCCCGGCGGATCGCGGCCGGCGCGGCCTACGGCGGCGGCGGGATCGGCCTGGCCGGGGCGGCGGTCGTCGGGCTGTTGGTGGCGGAGGCGCAACTGGCCCGGCGCCATGTCAACGGCAACGGCGAGAATCCCCGCGTCCCGCAGGCCGACGGTCTGTACGGCCGGGCCTACACCACCCCCGGCGTCGAGGCCCTGCGGCTGACCCTGCTCGGCGACTCCACGGCCGCCGGACAGGGCGTGCGCCGGGCCGGCCAGACCCCGGGCGCGCTGCTGGCCTCCGGCCTCGCGGCGGTGGCGGAACGCCCGGTGAAGCTGCGGAACGTGGCGCTGCCCGGCGCCCAGTCCGACGACCTGGACCGGCAGGTCGCGCTGGTCCTCGGCGACGCCGACCGGGTGCCCGACATCTGTGTGATCATGATCGGCGCGAACGACGTCACCAACCGCATGCCCCCGACCCGCTCGGTCCGCCACCTCTCGGCAGCGGTACGGCGGCTGCGCACCGCCGGTGCCGAGGTGGTCGTCGGCACCTGCCCCGACCTGGGCACCATCGAGCCGGTCGGCCAGCCCCTGCGCTGGCTGGCCAGACGTGCCTCCCGCCAGCTGGCGGCCGCCCAGACGATCGGCGTGGTCGAGCAGGGCGGCCGCACGGTGTCGCTGGGGGACCTGCTCGGTCCCGAGTTCGAGGCGAACCCCCGGGAACTCTTCGGACCCGACCACTACCACCCCTCGGCGGAGGGCTACGCGACGGCCGCGATGGCCGTGCTGCCGACGATGTGCGCGGCGCTCGGCCTGTGGCCGGCCGAGGAGGAGCGACCGGACGTCGCACGCCGCGAGGGCTTCCTGCCGGTGGCCCGGGCGGCGGCGGAGGCGGCCTCCGAGGCCGGTACGGAGGTCACGGCGGCGATGCCGACGGGCCCCCGGGGACCGTGGGCCCTGCTCAAGCGCCGACGGCGGCGCCGGGTCCCCGAACCGGAGACGACCCCCACCAGCCCGTCCGGGGTATGAGGACGAGGTCCGCCCGGGTCCAACCGGGGGCCCGTCCAGGTGCGCCGGGAAGGCCCCGCCCGGGTCCGCCCGGGCGCCCGTCCAGGGTCGGCCGGATCTCGGGAAAGCAAGCGCTTAGTAAAGTGCGGTCAGGGTCACACCGCCACCCCCGTGACCCTGACCATACGTACGGGTAACTTCCCAGACAGCCGTGCCTCAAAGAACCCGTACGCCAATGGAGCCGTGATGCCCGAAGCCGTCATCGTCTCGACCGCCCGCTCCCCCATCGGCCGCGCCGGCAAGGGCTCCCTCAAGGACCTGCGCCCGGACGACCTGACCGCCACGATCATCCAGGCGGCCCTCGCCAAGGTCCCCGAGCTGGACCCGAAGGACATCGACGACCTGATGCTCGGCTGCGGTCTGCCCGGCGGCGAGCAGGGCCACAACCTCGGCAGGATCGTCGCCGTGCAGATGGGCATGGACCACCTGCCCGGCTGCACGATCACCCGCTACTGCTCCTCGTCGCTCCAGACGAGCCGCATGGCCCTGCACGCCATCAAGGCCGGCGAGGGCGACGTCTTCATCTCCGCCGGTGTCGAGATGGTCTCCCGGTACGCCAACGGCACCTCCGACATGCCGAGCGGGCGCAACCCGCTCTTCGCCGAGGCCGAGGCCCGCACCGCCGAGGTCGCCCAGCAGGAGGGCACCACCTGGCACGACCCGCGCGAGGACGGCCTGCTGCCCGACCCGTACATCGCCATGGGCCAGACCGCGGAGAACCTGGCCCGCGCAAAGGGCATCACCCGCCAGGAGATGGACGAGTTCGGCGTCCGCTCGCAGAACCTCGCCGAGGAGGCCATCAAGAACGGCTTCTGGGAGCGCGAGATCACGCCGGTGACCCTCCCCGACGGCACCGTCGTCAGCAAGGACGACGGCCCGCGCGCCGGCGTCACCATGGAGGGCGTGGCGGGCCTCAAGCCGGTCTTCCGCCCCGACGGCCTGGTCACGGCGGGCAACTGCTGCCCGCTGAACGACGGTGCCGCCGCGGTCGTCATCATGAGCGACACCAAGGCCCGCGAGCTGGGCCTCACCCCGCTCGCCCGGATCGTGTCGACCGGCGTCTCCGGCCTCTCCCCCGAGATCATGGGCCTCGGCCCGGTCGAGGCGTCCCAGCAGGCCCTGCGTCGGGCCGGCCTGACCATCGACGACATCGACCTGGTCGAGATCAACGAGGCGTTCGCCGCCCAGGTGATCCCCTCCTACCGTGAGCTGGGCATCGACCTGGACAAGCTGAACGTCAACGGCGGCGCCATCGCCGTCGGCCACCCCTTCGGCATGACCGGCGCCCGCATCACCGGCACGCTCATCAACTCCCTCCAGTGGCACGACAAGCAGTTCGGCCTGGAGACGATGTGCGTGGGCGGCGGCCAGGGCATGGCGATGGTCATCGAGCGCCTCAGCTAGAAGGCGTCACCGCTGGGTAGCCGGCACGGCACCCATCGTGAGCCGACGGCCCGGAGTCCGGGAAGCCCCTGGACTCCGGGCCGTTCTGTGATCGAATGTCCCCCAGGATGTGACCTATCTCCCTCACCACAGGGAAAGCGCAGCTCAGACCCGTCCGACCCCCCACGGCGGACCCAAGACCCTGTCCGTTTCGTGACGTTACGCACTGACAGCTGGATAGTCCACCCTTCAAGCTGATGTAGGAAGTCGGGGGTCGACTTTGAACCGGGAGTACGTCAGTGAGCGCCATGCCGATCGCCATGCTGGTCACCACGGCCGCCACCGGCGCCGTGGGCGTCGCCGTCCTGCGCACCCTCCTGCAGCTGCGTCGGCAGGTGGCCGACCTGCACACCCAGCTCACCGAGCAGCACACCGCCCAGCCGCACGGCTCGGTGCCCGCCGCCCGCCCCCCCGCCGACACCGACGAGATACGCGCCGCGGTGGCCGAGGCGCTCGCGGAGGAGCGGGAGCGGGAGCTGGCCGAGGCGCGCGCCTTCTGGGCCGCCCAGGAGGCCCGTGACGCCTCCGACGCCCCCTCCCTGCTGGGCCTGCCGGACAGCGAGCTGTTCCTGCCCCGTCAGACCGACTTCGTGGGCCTGGAGCCGCTGGAGCCGGTGACCGAGCCGACCGCGGACATCGACGAGTTCGCCGGGGAGTCCCCCGAGCTGGCCGCGGCCCGCCGGCGCCACCCCTCGCACCCGGACTTCGTGCCCGTGCAGTCGCCGGTCGCGGGCGACCACGAGCGCACGGTCACCGCGCTGGAGGACCTGGCCGCCGCCCGCACCGAGCTGACCGACGTCCGTCCGGGCCCGCTGGGCACCCTCGACGTCTACGTCTTCGCCGACGGCACCACCCTGTGCATGACCCCGGGGCACCGCGAGACCGCGGAGCGCCTCGCGACCGCCCTGACGGCGGGCGAGACCCCTTACCTGCTGGGCGGCTCGGGCATCTCCGGCGCGTACACGCTGACGTTCGCGTGCGGCGAGGAGAACGTCTACATCCTGGCGGACCGGGTCATCGCGAGCCTCTGACCGACCCGGAGCGCCTCCGCCTCTCCCCGGCCCGCCCTCACACTCCGGCGCGCTTCTGCGCCTCCTCCACGAGCCGCACCGCTTCCTGCACCTCGCCCTCGTCCCGCAGGACGACGGCGAGGTCGTGCACGGCGACGGTGATCTGGTCGGCGGCGGCGAACATACCGGCGTCCGGCATCACCCGCTGCTCCCCCGAGGGGTCCTCGATCCGCTGGGCCCACAGCGCCAACTCCCTGGCCAGGGCCAGCGCCTCCGCGGCCGCACCTCGCTGGAGCCGGCTCTGGGGGGCCGCCCGAAGGCGGTCGGCGAAGTGATCCACCGCACGGGTAAGAGGCGTCGTATCAACCACGCGGTGAGCGTACGCGTCGTACCGGGACTGTTGCCAACGGGCGAACCCTCAGGCACCGTGACCTGAAGGACCGGCTTACAGCCCATTGCGTTCGGAGGCGCCGATGTCCCAAGTCTTCTCCGAGGAGACCCATCGCAACCTGCTAGCCCGCATCCCCCAATGCACCGGTCGTGACATCACCGACTGGTTGCGCACCGTCGACGAAGGCCCCGCTCTCCGCTTCGAGGAAAAGGTCAGCTGGCTGCGCCACGAGCACAACCTCGCGTACGGCCACGCCAAGGCGATCATCCACGAGTACGACCTGAGGAGGGCCGCGCGCAAGCTGCTGTAGCGCGCCAGCACGAGACCGCACCGGACACCGACACGACGAAGGGCCCCGGCGAACCGGGGCCCTTCGTGTGTGCCGGACCGGCGCGGCCGGTCCGGCGGCGTCAGTCGTCGCTGTTGAGGATCGCGAGGAGTCGCAGGAACTCCATGTAGATCCACACCAGCGTCAGCGTGAGGCCGAAGGCCGCGAGCCAGGCCTCCTCGCGCGGGGCGCCGTAGGCGATGCCGTCCTCGACCTGCTTGAAGTCCAGGGCGAGGAAGCAGGCACCGAGGATGATGCCGATGACACCGAACACGATGCCGAGCGCACCGCTGCGGAAGCCGAGGCCGTCGCCGCCGCCGAAGACGGTGAACAGGAGGTTCACGGCCATCAGCAGGACGAAGCCGAGCGCGGCGGCCATGACGAAGCCGTAGAAGCGGCGGTTGACGCGGATCCAGCCCGCCTTGTAGGCCACGAGCACACCGGCGAATACCGCCATGGTGCCGAGCACGGCCTGGGCGACCACACCGTCCGAGATGTACGTCGACACCGCGCTGGAGATCACGCCGAGGAACACGCCCTCCAGGGCGGCGTACGACAGGATCAGCGCGGGCGCGGGACGGCGCTTGAAGGACTGCACGAGCGCCAGCACCATCGCGACCAGACCGGCGCCGACCGCGATGCCGTACGACTTGCCGAGGTTGGCCTCGTCGACGGGCAGCAGCAGCCAGGACAGGACCGCGGTGAGCACCACGGTGCCGAGCGTGGTCGCGGTGCGCGCGACGACGTCGTCCATGGTCATGGCGCCCGGGGTGACCGGGGCCTGCGGCGGGGCGCCCACGCCCTGTTGGGCGTAAGGGTTCTGCGCGTACGGGTTGCCCGCCTGCTGGGCGTACGGGTTGGCCTGCGTACCGACAGCGGGTCCCCCGGCCTGCGCGTTGAAGCCCGCGTAGCCGTTGTCGCGGCTGAACCCCCGTCGCGAGAAGACCGGGTTTCTGCTCTCCATTTCACTCCTCCATGGCCACGCTGCGTGGCCTTGGCCTCAAGGGTAATGGGTAGGCAAAGGATTGACCCTACTGCTTGGGAAGGATCTTTCCCTCATCGTGCTGCGCAACACGCTACGTGGATCCCTGATTCCCGGCACCGGAGGACCTCATTCATGACCAACCCGGTACCTGCCCGGAACCGGCCGGAGATCAGTCGCTCACACCGCCTTGACGTCACCCGAACGGGAACCCCGTGTACCCCTCGGCCAGGTCGGTCTCGGCCGCCCGGGAGGTGGCGATCCGCTCCAGGCGGGCGAGCTGGATACGGTCGTCGAAGGGGGTGGCGTCGGGGGCGCGGTGCAGCAGGGTGGTCATGTCGTAGCTGAACCGTTCGGCCTGCCAGACCCGGCGCAGGCAGGTCTGCGAGTAGGCGTCGAGCAGCTCCGCCGATCCGGTCTCCTTCTGGTGCGTGAGGGCGCGCGCGAAGGTGACGACGTCGCCGACGGCCAGGTTGAGGCCCTTGGCGCCGGTCGGCGGCACGATGTGCGCGGCGTCCCCGGCGAGGAAGAGCCGGCCGTGCCGCATGGGCTCGTGGACGTAGGACCGCATCGGTGTCACCGACTTCTGGGTGATCGGCCCCCGCTCCAGCCGCCAGTCGTCGGCCGTCTCGAAGCGGCGCTCCAGCTCGTCCCAGATCTCCTCGTCGGTCCAGCTCTCGGCGTCCGTGCCCTCGGGCACCTGGAGGTAGAGGCGGGAGACGGACGGGGAGCGCATGGACAGCAGGGCGAAGCCGCGGTCGTGGCGGGCGTAGACCAGCTCGTCGTGGGAGGGCGGCACGTCGGCGAGGATGCCGAGCCAGCCGAAGGGGTAGGCGCGCTCGAAGACGCGGGTGAGCTCCGCGGGGACCGCCTTGCGGGCCACGCCCCAGAAGCCGTCGCAGCCGACGACGTAGTCGCACTCCAGGACGTCCTCGGTGCCCTCGCGCCGGAAGCGGACGCGGGGGCGGCCGGCGGCGTCGTCCGCGACGTTCTCGACGGCGAGCGCCTCCGCCTCGAAGAGCAGCGGGCCGCCCTCCTTCAGCTGGAGGGCGATGAGGTCCTTGCAGACCTCGGTCTGGGCGTAGACCATCACCGACCGGCCGCCGGTGAGGGCGGGGAAGTCGACGCGGTGGCGCCGCGCGGCGTACCGCAGCTCGATACCGTCGTGGCGCAGTCCCTCACGGTCCATGCGCTCCCCGGCGCCGGCCGCGCGCAGCACGTCGACCGTGCCCTGCTCCAGGATCCCGGCCCGCTGCCGGTGCTCGACGTAGGCCCGGTCACGGCTCTCCAGGACGACCGAGTCGATGCCGGCGTTGTGGAGGAGGCGGGCGAGGAGGAGGCCGGCGGGGCCGGCGCCGATGATGCCGACGGTGGTGCGCATCGGGCGTCCCTTCGGGAGGATGTCCAGACTGCTTGTTCGTGTGGTGAAATTTTCTTCACTCTTGTCGGATGTGAGTCTGCGCCCGTCTTCATCGGGTGTCAACGGCCGGCCGCGCCGCGCACGGGGCAGCCGAGGGGCCGGGAAGCCGAGGGGTCGAGGGAGCCGAGGAGAAGGATGCGCCCCGACCGCGTGGGTCGGAGGTGCCCGGAACCGGACTTGAACCGGTACGCCCGCGAGGGGCAGCGAGGTTTAAGCTCGCCGTGTCTGCATTCCACCATCCGGGCAGGCCATGGGCTCCGCGTCGAGGTCCGAGCCTATCGGGACGCGTCCCTCGAACAGCCGAAGAGCGGACCGATGTTGTCTTATTTTATTGAGGTCTGAGGGAGCATCAGCCCCGGGAACTGGCCATCCGCACTTGCCAATAGCCTCGCGTGCGCCGGTCTGCCGCGCATGCGGAATGACGGAATTTCACCGCCCGAACGAGGGTGCTCCACCGGTTCTTGACGAACCGTCTCTCCAGGGTGGCCGTCATCCTTTGGGATGACACGGCCGCCCGCTGTCCGACCGAAGTCTGCCCTCGGAACGGGAACTGCGACTGACTACACGGCGGCAAGCGGCCGGGACGATGGTTCACGTCCCCCTTCCGGGAAGAAACCACCGTCCGACAGGAGTCGTACCCGTGACCACCAGCCCTCTCGTCGACCGGACCACCGCCGTGGCCGCACGCGCCACGGACCTGTCCAAGATCTACGGACAGGGCGAGACCCAGGTGGTCGCCCTGGACCGCGTCTCCGTCGACTTCCGCCAGGCCGAGTTCACCGCGATCATGGGCCCCTCCGGCTCCGGCAAGTCCACGCTGATGCACTGCGTGGCCGGTCTGGACACCTTCTCCTCCGGTTCCGTACGCATCGGCGACACCGAGCTGGGCTCCCTGAAGGACAAGCAGCTCACCAAGTTGCGCCGGGACAAGATCGGGTTCATCTTCCAGGCGTTCAACCTGCTGCCGACGCTGACCGCTCTGGAGAACATCACCCTTCCGATGGACATCGCGGGCCGCAAGCCGGACAAGGAGTGGCTCGACAAGGTGATCCAGATGGTGGGGCTGTCCGGCCGGCTCGGCCACCGGCCCTCCCAGCTCTCCGGCGGCCAGCAGCAGCGCGTCGCCGTGGCCCGCGCCCTGGCCTCCCGACCGGAGATCATCTTCGGTGACGAGCCGACCGGAAACCTCGACTCGCGCTCGGGCGCCGAGGTCCTGGGCTTCCTGCGCAACTCCGTTCGGGAGCTGGGGCAGACGGTGGTGATGGTGACCCACGACCCAGTGGCCGCGGCGTACGCGGACCGGGTGGTCTTCCTCGCGGACGGACGGATCGTCGACGAGGTGTACGGGCCCACCGCCGACTCGGTGCTGGACCGGATGAAGCAGTTCGACGCCAAGGGCCGCACCAGCTGACGTCCGGCTGACATCCGGTCAATCACCTTCGGAGTAGAAACCCACATGTTCCGCACCGCCTTGCGCAACGTCCTCGCGCACAAGGCCCGGCTCCTGATGACCGTCCTCGCCGTGATGCTCGGCGTGGCCTTCGTGTCGGGGACCCTGGTCTTCACCAACACCATCTCCGACGCCTACCAGAAGAGCTCCGCCAAGGGCTTCGACCAGGTCGACGTCGCCGTCACGCCCGAGTACCAGGAGAGCGAGGGGGACCGGGTCGGCAGGACCCCCGAGCTGACGCAGGCCCTGCTCGACCGGAGCGCGAAGGTGCCCGGCGCCGCCTCCGCCATCGGCGTGGTCACGGACTTCACCGCGATCGCCGACAAGAACGGCAAGCTCGTCGGCGGCGGCTTCCAGTCGCGGGGCGGCAACTACTGGGGGGACAAGGACCCCCGCTACCCGCTGAAGGAAGGTTCCGCCCCGCACGGTGCCGGTCAGGTCGTCCTCGACTCCGAGACCGCGCGACGGGCCGGCTACCAGGTCGGCGACACCGTCCGCATCTCCGTCGACGGCCCGGTCCTCACGCCGAAGATCACCGGCATCTTCACCACCGACGACGGCAACGTCGCCGCCGGCGGCAGCCTCGCCCTGTTCGACACCGCCACCGCGCAGCAGCTGTTCGGCAAGGCCGGCACCTACGACGAGATCGACGTCAAGGCCGCCGCCGGCACCTCCCAGACCGCGCTGAAGACCGCCCTCGACAAGGCCCTGCCGAAGGACCTCGTCGAGACCACCACCGGCGAGCAACTCGCCGACGACCTGGCGGAGCTGATCGCCTCCCAGATGAGCGGTCTGAAGCAGGGCCTGCTGGTGTTCGCCGGCATCGCGCTGTTCGTCGGCACCTTCATCATCGCCAACACCTTCACCATGCTGGTCGCCCAGCGCACCAAGGAGCTGGCGCTGCTGCGGGCGGTCGGCGCCTCCCGCCGGCAGGTCACCCGGTCGGTGCTGATCGAGGCGTTCGTGGTCGGCACGGTCGCCGGCGTCGCCGGGCTCGTCGCGGGCGTCGGCATCGGCGCCGGCCTCAGGTCGCTCATGGGCACGCTCGACGCGACCGTCCCGGACGGCCCGCTGGTCGTCTCGCCCGGCACGGTCGCCGCCGCCCTCGTCGTGGGTGTCGTCGTCACCATGGTGGCCGCGTGGCTGCCCGGCCGCCGGGCGGCGAAGATCCCGCCGGTCGCCGCGATGAGCAGCCTGCACGCCAAGGCGACCACCAAGTCGCTGGTGCTGCGCAACACCATCGGCGCCCTCTTCTCCGCCGCCGGTGTCGCGGTGGTCCTCGCCGCGACCACCATGAGCGGCTCCGACGGCCAGGCCCCGATGGGGATCGGCGCGGTACTGCTGATCATCGGCGTCTTCGTGCTGACGCCGCTGCTGTCCCGGCCGCTGATCGCCGCCGCCTCGCCGGTGCTGCGCGTCTTCGGGGTCTCCGGCAAGCTGGCCCGGCAGAACTCGGTGCGCAACCCGCGCCGTACGGCCGCCACGGCCTCCGCGCTGATGATCGGCCTGACCCTCATCACCGGAATGACGGTCATGGCGGGCAGCCTCCAGAAGTCCATCGACAAGATGGCCTCCGCCGCCGTCAAGGCCGACTACGTCGTGTCGATGGCGAACGGCAACACCCTCTCCCCCGACGTCGACCGGAAGCTGAAGGCCACCGCCGGGGTGAGCCTCACCAGCCCGATGCGCAACGCGCCCGCGCGGGTCGACGGGGACACCGAGTACCTCACCGGCGTCACCGGCTCAGCGATCGGCGAGCTGACCGACCTCAAGATCGACAACGGTAGCTTCACGGTCGGCGGCGGCCGGGTCGTCGTCGACGCCGACACCGCCAAGTTGCACGGCTGGAAGGCCGGGTCGACCTTCACGGCGGCGTTCGAGGACGGCAAGAAGGAGCAGCTGACGGTCGCCGGGGTCTACGAGGGCAACGATCTGATCCAGGGCGTGCTGCTGGACAACGGCGTGCTGACCCCGCACATGGACGACCCCTCCGACATGCGGGTCATGGTCAAGACGTCCGGCGGCAGCTCCGACGCGACCAAGGACAAGCTGGAGAAGGCCCTCGGCTCCAACCCGGCCATCAAGGTCCAGAGCAAGAAGGACCTCTCCAACGAGATCGCGCAGATGTTCACGCTGATGCTGAACATGCTCTACGGGCTGCTCGCGATGGCCGTGATCGTCGCGGTGCTCGGGGTCATCAACACCCTGGCGATGTCGGTGTTCGAACGCTCCCAGGAGATCGGCATGCTGCGCGCCATCGGCCTGGACCGCAAGGCGGTCAAGCGGATGGTCCGCCTGGAGTCCCTGGTGATCTCCCTGTTCGGCGGGGTGCTCGGCATCGGGCTCGGCGTGTTCTTCGGCTGGGCGGCCGGTGAGCTGCTCGGCACCAAGATGGCCACCTACGAGCTGGTCCTGCCGTGGGGCCGGATGGCGGTGTTCCTGGCGCTGGCCGGCGCCGTGGGCGTCCTGGCGGCGCTGTGGCCGGCGCGGCGGGCGGCACGGCTGAACATGCTGGCGGCGATCAAGTCGGAGTAGCGCGCGGCGCGTGACCGCGACGCGGTGGGGCCCCGACGCCAGTACGGCGCGGGGCCCCTTTCGTCGTGCCGTCAGCTCCAGGTGCGTGCCCGCAGGGGCAGACCGGACGTGCCGTCGTCCGGGGTGCGCACGGCCAGGACCTGGTTGACGCCGATGTGGTTGCGTTCGAACGCGAGCGCGGAGGCGGCCATGTACAGCCGCCAGACGCGGGCGCGGCCCGGGCTGGTCAGCTGGACGGCCCGGTGCCAGTCGGCCTCCAGGCGGGCCACCCACCGGCGCAGGGTGAGGGCGTAGTGCTCACGGATCGACTCCAGGTCGCGGACCTCGAAGCCGGCCCGTTCCAGCTGCGTGACCGTGGTGCCGACGGGGGCCAGCTCGCCGTCCGGGAAGACGTAGGCGTCGATGAACGGGTCCACGTGGTAGGTGGATTCGTCGCGCTGGGGGCGTCGGGCGATCTGGTGGTTGAGCAGCCGCCCGCCGGGCCTGAGGAGGGCGTACAGGGCGGTCGCGTACTCCAGGTACCGCTCGGCGCCGACGTGCTCGGCCATGCCGATGGAGGAGATCGCGTCGTACGGCCCGTCGGTGACGTCGCGGTAGTCCTGGACGCGGATCTCGACCCGGTCGGTGAGGCCGGCGTCCGCGACGCGTTTACGGGCGAACGCCGCCTGCTCCTGGGAGAGGGTGATGCCGACGACGCTCACGCCGTGCTCGCGGGCCGCCTGGATCGCCATCGAGCCCCAGCCGCAGCCGACGTCCAACAGGCGCCGGCCGGGGCTCAGGGCGAGCTTGCGGCAGACGAGTTCGAGCTTGTCGTGCTGGGCGTCCTCCAGCGTGCCGTCCGGGGACTCCCAGTAGGCGCAGGAGTACACCATGGACGGGCCGAGGACCAGCTCGTAGAAGTCGTTGCCGACGTCGTAGTGGTGGCTGATGGCGCGTCTGTCGGTGCGGCGGGTGTGCAGGTGACCGGTGCGGCGGGCCTCCTCGCGGGGCGGGGCGGGCGGCAGCGGGGGCCCGGCGAGCTTCAGCAGCCCTACGACCGCCGCGCGGAACCGGGGGTCACGCAGGGCCTCGGCGAGGGTACGGGCGTCCTCGCCGCGCTCCCAGACGATCCCGGAGAGCAGGTCGAGGCCGGTGTAGAGGTCGCCGTCGATCTCCAGGTCACCGGCGACCCAGGCGCGGGCCAGACCCAGCTCCCCGGGTTTGAACAGCAGCCGGCGCAGCGCCCTGCGGTTGCGGACGACCAGGGCCGGCGCGGCGGGGGGTCCCGCCTCGGAACCGTCCCAGGCGCGGAGCCGCATCGGGAACGGGGCTCCCAGCAACTGTTCGACGAGGGCGTGGAGCCGCGACGCGGCGTCAGCCATGGTGCACACCTCCGTGACGGAGATCCCGGAATGTCCTGACACCACGTAAACACCTGGAGGGCCGGGTCGCAGTCCCCCACGCACGTCATGTCTGCGCAAAACACTCCGGGTGGCGGGGGTTCTTGTCCCTGCCCACCCACCCCACTCGGTGGGCCGAGAAGCCCCCCTCGGGGCTCCGCCCCGCACCCGGCGGGGCTTCGCCCCCGCGCGGTCTCCCCCGCACACACCAAGGGGCCGCCCGCACCACGGATGGCGGGCGGCCCCTTGGAGGGGTAAAGGGGAGGTCAGGAGGCCTTGGCCTTTTCCTCCGTCTTGGTGGGCTGGGCGGCGACCGGGGCCGGCTTGGCGGCCTCGTAGAACTCCTCGCGCGGGGACTCCAGGGCGCCGAGGGCGACGACCTCACGCTTGAGGAACATGCCGAGGGTCCAGTCGGCGAAGACGCGGATCTTGCGGTTCCAGGTCGGCATGGCCATGCCGTGGTAGCCACGGTGCATGTACCAGGCCAGGCGGCCGCGCAGCTTGATCTTCATCTTGCCCATGACGATCATCGCGACGCCCTTGTGGAGGCCGAGGCCCGCCACGGCACCCTTGTTGGAGTGCGAGTACTCCTGCTGCGGGAAGCCCCGCATGCCGGAGATCACGTTGTCGCCGAGGACCTTGGCCTGGCGCAGCGCGTGCTGGGCGTTCGGCGGGCACCAGGCGTTCTCGTTGCCCGCCTTGCGGCCGGCGAGGTCCGGAACCTGGGCGTTGTCGCCGGCGGCCCAGATGTAGTCGGTGCCCTGCACCTGGAGGGTGGCGGCCGTGTCGACGTGACCGCGCGGGCCCAGCGGGAGGCCGTAGCGGGCGAGGACCGGGTTCGGCTTGACGCCGGCCGTCCAGACGATGGTGTTGGAGTCGACCTCGAGGCCGTTCTTCAGCACCACGTGGCCGTCGACGCAGGAGTCCATCGAGGTGGAGAGGTAGATCTCCACGCCGCGGCTCTCCAGGTGCTCCTTGCCGTACTGGCCCAGCTTGGGGCCGACCTCGGGAAGGATCTTGTCGGCGGCGTCGACGAGGATGAAACGCATGTCCTCGCGCGAGACGTTCTTGTAGTACTTCGCGGCGTCGCGCGCCATGTCCTCGACCTCGCCGATGGTCTCCGCTCCCGCGAAGCCACCGCCGATGAAGACGAAGGTGAGCGCCTTGCGGCGGATCTCCTCGTCGGTCGTGGAGTCGGCCTTGTCGAGCTGCTCGAGGACGTGGTTGCGCAGGCCGATGGCCTCCTCGATGCCCTTCATGCCGATGCCCTGCTCGGCGAGGCCGGGAATCGGGAAGGTGCGCGAGACCGCGCCGAGCGCGATCACCAGGTAGTCGAAAGGCAGCTCGTACGCCTCGCCGACCAGCGGGGCGATCGTGGCGACCTTGCGGTCCTGGTCGATGGTGGTGACCCGGCCGGTGAGCACCTCCGCCTTGGGCAGCACGCGTCGCAGCGGGACGACGACGTGGCGCGGGGAGATGTTGCCGGCGGCGGTTTCGGGAAGGAAGGGCTGGTAGGTCATGTACGACCGGGGGTCGACGACCGTGACGGTCGCCTCGCCGTAGCGCATCTTCTTCAGGATGCGCCGAGCTGCGTACAGGCCTACGTACCCACCGCCTACTACGAGGATCCTGGGACGCTCCGTGGTGCTCATGCCATCGAGTATCCACCCGGTTGGAGGGGGTCGCTCGTGCGCCCCTTCACAAGCTTCTTCAGGGGGTGTGCTATCCTCCGCGACCCGCGTGATCCAGGTCATGGCGGAAAACGGGAACCTGTGCACCCATGCCGCCGTTGTCAATGGCGCGTGAGCTGCCTCTCCGGGTGTGACGCGGTGGCGTGAGGCGACGGAAACAGGGCCGCGCGGGACCCTCGCGAACGTCCGCGCCTTCCTCTTTTGAACACGTTCACCAGGGTCTCGGAGCCCCGGAACGGTCAACGGAGGCGCCCCCGTCCTCCTCCAGGGCCGAATTCCTTGTGAAGAACTTCACGAAGTTTTCCGACGGGGTGTCGCCGAGGCGTCCAAAAAGGCCCCTCGGCGACGCTCATACGTTATCCGTACTGCTCAGCAGAGTGCTACCTGCGAGTAACAAACGTGGGCTACGCCACGGACCAGGCGATGCCGTCCAGGATGTCGTGCTCGCTCACCACGACCTCCTCCGCGCCGATCCGCTCCATGATCGCGAGCAGTACGAGCGCGCCGGCGGCGATGACGTCCACCCGGCCCGGGTGCATCGACGGGACCGCCGCGCGTTCGGCGTGGGTGGAGTGCAGCAGCCACTCGGTGATCTCGCGGACGCGGTCGTGGGAGACGCGGGAGTGGTGGATCGCCGCGGAGTCGTACTCCGGCAGTTCCTGCGCGATCGCGGAGATCGTCGTCACCGAGCCCGCTAGGCCCACCAGGGTGTGCGCCTCGCGCAGCGGGACGGTCCGCTCGGCGAGGTCCAGGGCGGCCTCGATGTCGGCGCGCATGGCCGTGATCTGCTCGGCGGTCGGCGGGTCGCTGACCGCGCCGTCGACGACCAGGTGCCGCTCGGTCATCCGCACACAGCCGACGTCGACCGAGCGCGCCGCGCGCACCCGGTCGTCACCGACGACGAACTCGGTGGAGCCGCCGCCGATGTCCACCACCAGGAACGGACGGCGCAGATCCGCGCGTCCGGTCAGCTCCTTCGTCGCGCCGGTGAAGGAGAACTCGGCCTCCTGGTCGCCGGAGATGACCTCCGGTTCGACGCCCAGGACGTCCAGCACGCCACGCACGAACTCGTCCCGGTTCTCCGCGTCCCGGGAGGCGGAGGTGGCGACGAAACGCAGGCGCTGCGCGCCGTGCTCCTTGATCACCTCCGCGTACTCCCGGCACGCCGCGAACGTCCGCTCCAGCGCCTCGGGCGCGAGCCGGCCGGTCCGGTCGACGCCCTGGCCGAGGCGGACGATCGTCATACGGCGGTCCAGTTCGACCAGTTCGCCGGTGTCCGGGTCGGCGTCCGCGACGAGCAGACGGATGGAGTTCGTGCCGCAGTCGACGGCGGCGACGCGGGTCATGAGCGGTTCCTTCAGGTCGGGGGACGGATCGGGGGGGCGGACGAGGTCAGCCGGGCGGCAGCCCCGGGCGGGGCTGTCCCCACGCCTCCTCGGCAGCGGGGAGCGGTGCGGGGCCCGCCGTCACTCCTCGGCGGGGAGCGTCACGCACGTGCCCTTGCTCCACCACTCCGGCAGCATCTCCAGGGCCTCGTCGCCCAGGGGGTTGACGCCGGGGCCGGCGGCCAGGGAGTGGGCGACCAGGACGTGCAGGCACTTCACCCGGTCGGGCATGCCGCCCGCGCTGGGGAAGTTCTTCAGCTCCTCGATCTCGTCCCGGCGCCGGATGTAGTCCTCGTGCGCGGCCCGGTAGGCGGCGGCCAGCTCCGGGTCCCGCTGGAGGCGCTCCGTCATCTCCTTCATCACGCCGTTGGCCTCCAGCGTGCCGATGGCGGAGTTCGCCTTGGGACACGTCAGGTAGTACAGCGTGGGGAAGGGCGTGCCGTCGGGGAGGCGGGGCGCCGTCTCGACGACGTCCGGCCGGCCGCACGGGCAGCGGTGGGCGATGGCGCGCAGACCGCGCGGCGGGCGCCCGAGCTGCTGCTTGAAGGCCTCGACGTCCGCGTCGGTGGGCTCGGTGCGCGGAGTGGTCGGCGGAGGGGTTTCCATGCTTCGCGGGGTGTCTCTCTGTCGGTTCACTGGTCGGAGGCGTCGGACTTGTCGACGCCGTCCCAGACGTTCGAGTACCAGGGGCGGTCGGCGGCCCTCAGGTCGGCGCGGGACTGCCGCGCCGCGTCGGGGTCGATGACGATGAAGCCGGTCTCCCCCGGCATCACATAGTGCAGCCGCTGCCGGATCTGCTGCTCGGCGTACGCGTCGTCCTGCCAGCGTGCCTTGAGGTCGCGCAGTTGCTCCACCCGCTCCCGGGCCTGCTCGCGCTCGCGTTGCAGGTCGGCGATCTCGGCGCGCTGCGAGACGTACTGGCGCATCGGGTAGGCCAGGGCCACCACCATCGAGCACAGCACGAGCGCGAGGAGGGCGGCGCGGCCGGTGAGGCGGGAGCGGCGGGCCTGCCGTTTGGTCTGGGAGCGGTAGACGCGGGCCGCCGTCTGCTCGCCGAGCAGCCTGATCCTGGTCGCGGTGGAGAAACGGTCCCGGTCCTTCCCGGCCATGTGTCCCCGCCTCCCGTCTCACATGTGCGTACGTCCCCGGACACGGTACGGGACCGAGTACGGGGACGTACGTACGACTGGCTGAGCGGTGACCCGGTGGGTCACCTCACCAGGTGTCAGCCCTTGAAGCGCGGGAAGGCGCTGCGGCCGGCGTACACCGCCGCGTCGTCGAGGATCTCCTCGATGCGCAGCAGCTGGTTGTACTTGGCGACGCGGTCCGAGCGGGCCGGGGCGCCGGTCTTGATCTGGCCGCAGTTCACCGCGACGGCGAGGTCGGCGATGGTGACGTCCTCGGTCTCGCCGGAGCGGTGGGACATCATGCACTTGAAGCCGTTGCGCTGGGCCAGCTCGACGGCGTCCAGGGTCTCGGTCAGCGAACCGATCTGGTTGACCTTGACGAGCAGCGCGTTGGCCGCGCCCTCCTCGATGCCGCGGGCGAGGCGCTCGGGGTTGGTGACGAACAGGTCGTCACCGACGAGCTGGACCTTGTCGCCGAGGCGCTCGGTGATGGTCTTCCAGCCGTCCCAGTCGTCCTCGAACAGCGGGTCCTCGATGGAGACCAGCGGGTAGGCGTCGACCAGCTCGGCGTAGTAGTCCGTCATCTCGGCGGCGGAGCGCTCCTTGCCCTCGAAGACGTACACGCCGTCCTTGTAGAACTCGGAGGCGGCGACGTCGAGCGCCAGGGCGATCTGCTCGCCGGGGGTGTAGCCGGCCTCCTTGACGGCCTCGAGGATGAGGTCGAGGGCGGCGCGGTTGGAGTCCAGGTTCGGGGCGAAGCCGCCCTCGTCGCCGAGGCCGGTGTTCAGGCCCTTGCGCTTCAGCACCTTCTTGAGGGTGTGGTAGACCTCGGCGCCCCAGCGCAGGGCCTCGGAGAAGGACTCCGCGCCGATCGGGGCGATCATGAACTCCTGGATGTCCACGTTGGTGTCGGCGTGCGAGCCGCCGTTCAGGATGTTCATCATCGGCACCGGCAGCAGGTGCGCGTTGGGGCCGCCCAGGTAGCGGAAGAGCGGGAGGTCGCTGGCCTCGGAGGCGGCGTGGGCGACGGCGAGGGAGACGCCGAGGATGGCGTTGGCGCCGAGGGAGCCCTTGTTGTCGGTGGCGTCCAGGTCGAACATGGCCTGGTCGATCAGGCGCTGCTCGGTGGCGTCGTAGCCGACCAGCTCCGGGCCGATCTGCTCGATGACGGCGAGGACGGCCTTCTCGACGCCCTTGCCGAGGTAGCGGTTCGGGTCGCCGTCGCGGAGCTCGATGGCCTCGAAGGCGCCGGTGGAGGCGCCGGACGGGACGGCGGCACGACCCGTGCTGCCGTCGTCGAGGCCGACCTCGACCTCGACCGTGGGGTTGCCTCGGGAGTCCAGGATTTCCCGGGCTACGACGACGTCGATGGACGGCACGAGCATCTCCTTCTTGGGATGTGACGCTGGTAGTGCGGGGCTGGAGGGCCGTGACGGACCCTCGCGGAGCCTTGCGACTAGAGCCTAACCGCCCCCGGGCCATCGGCAGCCGACCGACCGTCCCGCGGACAGACAGACGGTACACATTGTTTCCGGCCGGAACAAAGGGTTCGGGGGAACTCCGGGACAACAACGGGAGAAGAAAGGCGGGGCGGCAGGGGGGAAGAAGGCGGGGCGGCGGCGGGAGAGCCGGACGGGAAAAGACCCCGCCCCGGTGCGTACGGGGGAAGACGCACCGGGGCGGGGAGCCCGTGGGGACGGGGGGCACCCTCACGAGGCCTTCAGCGTGCGGGCCTGGACGGTGAGGGGGCTGTGGCCCTGCTCGGGGCCCGCTGTCACTTCAGGTGCAGCTGCTGGCCCGGGTAGATGAGGTCGGCGTCCTCGACGATGTCCTTGTTCAGCTCGAAGAGCTTCGCCCAGCCGCCCTTGACGTTCTGCTTCTCGGCGATGGAGCTGAGGGTGTCGCCCTTGACGACCTTGTACTCGCCGTCGCCCTTCTTGACCTTCTTGCCGGTCGGCGTGGTGACGGTCTTCTGGGACTTCGCGGCCGGACGCTCGGCCGAGCGGGAGGCGCTCTGCTGCTCGGTGGAGCGGGTGGTGCTCTCGGAGGAGCCGCCGGAGTCCGAGGAGCCGCCGTTGTACGTGGCGTTGGACAGGCCGACGCCGCAGACCGGCCAGGCGCCCTTGCCCTGGCCCGCGAGGACCTTCTCGGCGATCTCGATCTGCTGGGCCTTGGTGGCCTGGTCGGCGGTGGCGGCGTACTGCGTGCCGCCGTACGCGGCCCAGGTGGAGGCGGAGAACTGCAGGCCGCCGTAGTAGCCGTTGCCGGTGTTGATGGACCAGTTGCCGCCGGACTCGCACTGGGCGACCGCGTCCCACTCGGAGGCGGTGGCGGCGGAGGCGTTCCCGGCCACCATCAGCGGGGCGGCGACGGCGGCGGTGGTGACACCGGCCAGCGCGATGGCGCGGGTGGCCTTGGACGGACGACGGTGCTTGCCCTTGCCGGAAAACAGCATGGATCGATCCCCTCACCGACGCCTGCGAGGTGAGCTGTCGGGTTCGGGCCGGTTGAGTTGCCCGGTCACCCCTCCCGTGGGAGGTGTGACTTCACCCCAAGCCGGAGCCGGCATCAACTGCCGGGACCGGCACTTACCTTGGGTCCCCCGCTCCTGCCTACGGCGCTTGACGCGACGACTGTTCCCGGGCGGCCGCTGGCAGGATTCGGCGTTGCGACAGCCGGGGCTCGGGTTGCCGAGCGGTCATGACCGTAGACACGCGATCGGCGGAATTTCAAAGACGATCAGGGCTTCTGAGACTCATCCCACACTTTCGCCAAAACAGACATTCAGCAGGAAGTGTGACGCGAACTCCCGCTGTTCCGTACGGGTCTTCGGCCCGTTTTCCGCCCTATTCGATGCCGGTGTCCAGGGTCTGACCGGGGACGATGGCACTCGGGTCGGCACCGATGAGGTCCCGGTTCTCGGCGTACAGCGCGCGCCATCCGCCGTCGAGGTCAAGGGAGTCGGCGATGGACACCAGGGAGTCGCCGGACCGGACGGTGTAGGCGCCGGCCGTGCCGCCGAGGGTGTTCGCGGCATGCCGGCCGGTGGAGGCGGCGGAGGCGCCGTCCGTGCCCTCCTCGGCGCTGGCACCGCGGTGACGGCCGGAGCCGAGGGAGTCGGTGTCGAGGGAGCCGGTGTCGACGAGGCTCCAAGAACCCGCACTCTGCCCCGACTTGTCCGAGTCGTCCGCACCGGGGGTCGCCGCGGGCGAGCCCTCGGCCTCCCGTGAGCCGCTCGAGCCGGAGCCGTCGGACGGGTTCGACGCGGCGGAGTCGTCGGCGTCGGAGGAGGGGAAAGTAGACGAAGGGGTCGAAGGGGTCGAAGAGGCCGAAGGGGATGAAGGAGACGATGACGGCGTATTCGCGGAATTGCCGTCACCGGTGGAGGAATCCGTGGAGGATTCGGCGGACGGGTCGGTGGACGCGCCCGTGGAGCCCCCGGAATTCGAGGAGCCGGACGAACCCTTGGACAGGTCGGACAATCCGGATGAGACAGGCGAGTCGGACGAGTCGTCCGGCACACCGGTGTCCACGGTGCCCCCGCCGGACTCCTTGCTGAGCCCGGACGTCAGCCCACAGGTGCCCCACGCGCCGACGCCCTGGTCCGCGAGGAGCTTCTGGGCGACGGCGATCTGCTGGTTGCGGCTGGCCAGGTCGGGGCGCGAGGCGTAGTCGAGGCCGCCGTAGGCCTCCCAGTCCTCCTGGCTCAGGGCCAGACCGCCGTACTCACCGCCAGCCTCCTTGGCGCTCCAGGAACCGCCGGTCTCGCACTCCGCCACCTTGTCCCACACGGTGCCGTCCGCGGCGCTCGCGCCGGAGGCGCCGAGCAGCGGGATGGCGATGGCGGAGCCGGTCACGCCGGCCGCGACGAGGAGGGCCGGGGCCTGACGGGGGCGACGGTGACGACCGTTCCCGGAGAGCATGCGGGGGCCTTTCTCGAGACAGCACTGACCCACGCGGCGGGTGATACTTCCCCGTCGCGTTGACGAGTGAACGTATAGGCAGACGATCACTTGTCACAAGTTAATGCCGCGCAGATCACGTGAAGATCACAGACTTGAGAGCGTGTCACGTTTGTACGGGGAAAGTGCTTTCGGTACCGGTGCGCGGGGCCGGGGTGAACTCCACGGGCAGGGTGCGCAGCCCGCGCATGATGAGCCCCCCGCGCCACCTCAAGTCGACCGGATCCACGGCGAGTCGGAGGTCGGGCAGACGGGTGAGAAGGGTGGCCAGAGCGGTCTGGCCCTCCAGCCGGGCGAGCGGTGCGCCCAGGCAGTAGTGGATGCCGTGGCCGTAGCCGAGATGCTGGTTGTCGCGGCGGGAGAGGTCGAGGACGTCGGGGTCGGCGAAGCGCTCCGGATCGCGGTCGGCGGCGGCGAGCACGACGAGCACGGGGTCGCCGGGCGCGATGTCCTGGCCGCCGATGGTCAGCGGGCGGGTGGCGAACCGCCAGGTGGCCAGTTCCACCGGGCCGTCGTAGCGCAGGAGTTCCTCCACTCCGGTCTCCAGGAGGGTGCGGTCGCCGGCGCGCAACGCGTCCTGGAGGCGGTGGCGTTGCCCGGGGTGGGTGAGCAGCGCGTAGGTGCCGTTGCCGATGAGGTTGACGGTCGTCTCGAAGCCGGCGAACAGCAGGATGAAGGCCATGGCGGCGGCCTCGTTCTCGGTGAGGTGCTCGCCGTGGTCGGAGGCGCGGATGAGGCCGGAGATGAGGTCCTCGCCGGGGGCGGGTTCGGCGGGCAGGGCCTCGCGCTTGCGGTGGATGAGCTCCGAGAGGTAGCCGCGCATCTTCTTCACCGACCGCGCGACACCGCCGCGCGGGCCGCCGCCGTGCCGGATCATCATCCCCGCCCAGTCGCGGAAGTCGTCCTGGTCCTCGCGCGGGACGCCGAGCAGGTCGCAGATGGCGTAGATGGGGAGCGGGAAGGCGAAGTCGTGGATGAGGTCGGCGCTGCCCCGCTCGGCGAACCGGTCGATGAGCTGGTCCGTCAGCTCCTGCACCCGGGGGGTGAACTCGGCGACGCGACGCGGGGTGAAGGCCTTGCTGACCAGGCGTCGCAGCCGGGTGTGGTCCGGCGGGTCGATGTTCAGCAGATGCGTCATCAGCTCGGCCTTGCGCTCACCGGGGATCCCGGTCTTGCCCTTGGCGTGCGCGGGCTCGTCGTGGTGCGCGGGGTTCTTGCTGAGCCGCTGGTCGGCCAGGGCCTGGCGGGCGTCGGCGTATCGGGTGACCAGCCAGGCCTCCACACCGCTGGGCAGCCGGGTGCGGTGCACGGGGGCGTGCTCGCGCAGCCACGCGTAGGCGGGGTAGGGGTCGGTGGCGAACTCCCAGGTGAAGAGCTCGGGCGCGGTGCTGTCGGGGGTGGGCTGGTCGGTCACCCCCTGACGGTATCCGGACCGCCCCTCCCCGCCCTCGACGCCCTGCGCGCCCTGCGCGCCCTCCGTGCCTTCGACGCCCTGTGCGCCCTACACGCCCTCGACGGCACGGATCGCGTCGCGGTAGGCGCGGGCCGCCGCTCGCAGCGCGGCCTCCGGGTCGACGCCCTCGGCCTCCGCGCGGGCGGCCAGCGCCAGCAGCTCGTAGCCGATGCCCTCGGCGGCCGGCAGGGGCACCTCCAGGCCCGCCGTGCGCGCCCGGGACGCGAGCTTCGCCGCGAGGGCCAGGCCCGGCTGGTGCAGGGGCACGCCGTCCGTGACCGACTCCCGTCGCTTCTCGACCGCCTTGGTGCGCAGCCAGTGCTCCTTCACCTCCTCGGGCGTGGTGGCCGTGGCGTCGCCGAAGACATGGGGGTGGCGGTGGATGAGCTTGGCGACGATCGTGCCCGCCACGTCGTCGATGGAGAACGGGGTCTCCTGGTGCTCCTCGGCGATCCGCGCGTGGAAGACGACCTGGAGCAGGACGTCGCCCAGTTCCTCGCGCAGCTCGTCGTGGTCGCCGTCCTCGATCGCCTCGACCAGTTCGTACGACTCCTCCACCGCGTACTTCGCCAGGCCCTTGTGGGTCTGCTGGGAGGACCAGGGGCATTCGGCGCGGATGCGGTCCATGACCTGGACGAGGTCGAGGAGGCGGGCGCCGGGGAGGTCGTAGGAGGCGGGCAGCAGTTCCAGGTCGGGCAGGGAGACCCGGCCGGAGCCGGCGAGGCGGGCCAGGCCGTCGGTGAGCGCCGGTTCGCCCTCGCCGGTCGCCACGACCACCACCGTGCGGCCGCCGGCGCAGGCGTCGACCAGGTCCCGCGCCGTCGGCGACGACTCCTGCACCGCGATCCCCGCCTCGCGCAGGTAGGGCAGCTGGGGGTGCGCGCCGTCCGCGCACAGGACGCGGTCGGCCGTGCGCAGGGCCTGCCAGGCGGGCCAGGACAGCAGGCCGGGGGCGACGCGGTGGCTGGTCGTGAGCAGGACGACTCGGCCCGGGGCGGAGCCGGTGGGTGCGGTCACATCGTTCACGCTTCGAACGTAACCCACGCCACCGACAGGACGATCAGCGAATCTGCCGATCAGCCGTCCACAGGCGGGCGCGCCTCGGGGGCGGCTCCCTGTGGTGCCCACGCGTGCGTGGGGCGCCGGCGGTCCCCCGGCGGATCAGGCCGGCTGTCGGGTCCCCGTCGTCGTGACGTCCCGTACCCACGGTGCCTGGACGTCGACGCGGCTGACCTTCTTCACGTCCCAGTCGCCGTAGCGCGGGTTGAGGTCGACGCCGAGGTCCGTGGACGCCTTGGACAGGGCCGCCCAGAAGGCCGGCTGGCTGGTGTCGGTGCCGAGCTTCGTGGCGAGCTTCTGGGCCTCCAGCTGGAGGCGGAGGTTCTCGTCGAGGCGCTGCGGCGGGATGCCGTACTGCTGGAGCCAGGCCGTCTCCAGGCCCTTGGCGCCGCCCGCCTGCTGCTCCAGGCCGCCCCGCATCTCCTGGACCTCGCGGCGGGTGACGGTGATCCCCGCGTCCTCGGCGGCGCGGTGCAGCACCCGGTCGAGGACCATGCCGTGCAGGGTGTCGCGGGTGAGGGTGCCGGTCTGGGCGATGGCCTGCGCGTACTGGGTGTCGTCGGTGACGGCGGCGCGCTGGGCCGCGCGCACCTCCTTCACCCGGTTCTCCAGCTGGGAGACGGTGATCCGCTGGCCGCCGACGACGGCCGCCGCGCCCGGATGCGCATCGTTTCCGCAGGCAGTGAGGAGGGGAGCCGCCATGATCGCGGCGGACAGCAGGAGCGCGGTGCGACGGCGGCGGTGCAAGGAAGCCTCCCGAGGAGATTGTGCGACGGTGCACAAAGTCTTGCGGTGATCGATGGTAGGCAGTGGTACGGCTGTGGCCAACCCATTCGACCAACGATTCACCGGGAGTTGCGGCACCGCCGCGCCCGGCCCGCTCAGCGCCCCTCGTCGACCGCGCGTTCGACGGCGGTGGCGACGCCGGCGCGCAGACCGTCGTCCGCTGCGACCGCGCTCAGGTTCGCCCCCGTGTGTTCCCCGCCGACGACGACGAAGTCGACCTTCCGGTACCGCGGGGCCGTCTCCTCGGCCGCCGTGGCCTCGGGCGCGCCGACGGCCAGGACGACGTCGCAGGAGCGCTGGAGGAGGCCGTTGAGGAAGGGGCGCGCGTTGCCGGGGCTCTGTTCGCCGGTGACCTGCGCGTAGCTCACGCGCGCGTGGGTCTTCAGGGAGGCGTCCCGCATGCCCTGCCAGACGGTGGCCGCGGTGGTGCCGGCCGTGATGCCCTTGTCGCCGGTGAGGAGGCAGGCGTCGATGTCGGCGTAGACACGCGCGCGTGGGTCGGGGATCGGCGGGCGGTCGTCGTGGGAGAGCAGCAGCACGGCGGTCACGGCCACCGCCGCGGCGGCCACGAGGGCGCCGGCGCCGGCGGCGAGGGTGCGGCCGCGCACGGCGCGCAGCCGCGCGAGGGCGGCCCGCCGCAGGGTCGTGAGCCGCCCGCCGCGGGCGGTCGCCGCGGGGGGCGTCCGGCTCATCTGTCGTACTTTCCTCGCCACCGTTGTTCTCCCGTCCCTCGTCCCGCCGGATCCGCTCGGGCGTCAGCCGACGATGGCGACCGGCGCGTCCCAGGCGTCGCGGTCCACGGTGATCGTGTAACCGCCGCGGGACTCCTTGCTGTTGACCAGGTACTGGTGGCCGCGGCTGTGGTCGGTGTACTGGGTGGCGCCCCACGGCCAGTCGGCGGTGGTGGTGTCCTGCTTGTCCCACAGCGCGTACCAGAGGTTGCCGGGGAGGTCCGTCCTGTCCGTCGCGGTGGCGACGGCCTTGGCGCTGGAGCTGGTGAAGCCGTAGTAGCCCGCCCGGTAGACCTTGGCGCGCAGCGTCTTGGTGAAGGAGCGGACGTACGTCAGCACGGCGTCGTTGCACGCCTTGTTCGTGATGTCGTACGGCTCCATGTCGAGGTAGACGGGGCTGCCGGCCTTCATGCCGAGCGCGGAGGCCTTGGCGACGGCGTCGGTGGCGTCGGTCGCGCCGAGGGAGGCGGCCGTGGTGGCGGTGAGCTTCTCGGGGTTGGAGCCGGTCTGGCAGGGCGGCTGGGCGCCGACGTAGATCGGGATGAGCTTCCAGCCGACGGACGTGACCGACTTGACCCAGGAGGCGGTCAGGTTGGGCTGGGCGCAGCCGCGGTTCCTGCCGCCGACGTAGACGGCGGCGGCGCCGTAGTAGCCGGTGTGCCAGGCCTTCATGGCGGCCAGGGAGGGCGCGGCGCAGGTGTCGAAGGCGCGGCCGGTGTAGGTCTTCTGGGCGGGCCAGGTGGTGGCCGCGAGGGACTGCTGGGCGGCGATGCCTCCTCCGGCGACGACGGCCGCGCCGGCCACCGCCCATGTGAGGTATCTGCGTTTCCTGGACTGCCGGTGCTGAGCCATCTCCACCCCGCCTGTTCGTTGGTCCGTGCGTTCGTCGCTCGAAGCGGATCGCACGCTATCCCGGGGCGGTTCCGGGATCGGGAAAAGCAGGCCTCGCATAGCCACAAGATTCGCTCATGTCCCAGTAAAGAAAGAGGGATCCGGCATGGGCGGGACGTGCCCTGCTCTTGCCCTCTGCGCGACTGGGGGCGGGACATGAGCATGGGGACGACGGGTATGGCGACGGGGCCGCACAGACGGCTGGAGGCGGGCTGGTTCCAGCGTGCGGCCTGGGCGGCCCTGGGGTGGTGTTCGCTGGGTCTGCTGGTGTGGGTGCCGTTCCTGTACGTGGCGATCCGGCGCGGGCACTCCTCGGACTGGGCTGCCTTCGCGGCGTTCGCCCTGTACGAGGTGCTGACCCTGCCGTGGGCGCTGATCACGGCCGACGGGGAGGGGGATCCGTTCCTCGGTGTCGCCGTGCTGGTGTCGCTCGCGGTGGCGACGTGGATGCTGCTGTTCGCGGTGTTCGACAGGAAGGCGCCGGCGGCGTACGGGGCCGCCGGGCAGCCGTATCCGTATCAGCAGGGGTATCCGTACGGGCGCTGACGCCGGTCACGCGAAGCGTGTGATCACCTCCCACTGGAAGTCGACGAAACGGGCGCAGTTCTCGCTGTCCCGTTCGGAGTCGAGGACCTCCTGCGGGAGGCCTTCGGTGTGGAGGACGGCCTCGTAGCAGGCGGAGAGGATCTCCAGGACGGAGTCCGTGTCGAACTCGGTGGCCGCGCAGTCGTGGAACAGCGACAGCGCGGCCACCAGTGACGGGGTCCCGATGGCCGGGTCGGTCTCCGCCAGGGCGTACAGGCGGCCCGAGATCTCGTCCGCCTCGGCGCGGTCCAGGCCCTCCGGGCGGGCCGCGGCGAGCACCGAGCGCACGGATCGGACGGTCTCCTCGGCGAACACCTCGTCGAACGAGGGCCGGAAGAACCCGAGGGAGCCTCTCAGCACCTCCAGACAGACCTCGCCGCGCGCCCGCGGGCCGATCTCTTCGAGGACCTCGTCCCAGTCGCCCGCCCGCACGTCCCACAGAGTCATGTCACCCGTCCCGCCTCGCCGGAGCCGTTCGTGTCGTCATCGGTCCCACGGGGCCACGCGGGACTGCTCGAAGAGTTGCACACCGGGGAAGTCGTCGGCTCTCGCCGCGCAGTTCTGCCGGTCGGGTCCGCAGGCCGGCCGGGAGGCGACGACGGTGCCCTCGCCCTCCAGCGTTCCGTCCTCGATCGCGTTGAAGAGGATCTGCTCGGCGTCGGTCTGCAGGCCCTGTCCCTGTGGTCCCCGGGTGATGTAGTCGACGCCGGAGATCCGCCGGTATCCCATCGCCTTGGCCAGGGCCTTCAGGGCCACGGAGGCGCGGTTGTTGTTGGTGGAGTACACCAGCTCGCCGCCGAGTTCGCCGGTGGCCACCGTGGTGCCCTGGTCGGCCAGCTTGTTGCCGTTGGTGGGCGGGTTCTGGAGCTTGGAGATGTTGGCGTCGTGCAGCGCCTGCGCGTCGTCGCCGAGTTGCTGCGGGGTCTTGCTGCCGCCGGTCGGGCAGGCCGCCGCCGACACCAGGCTGACGTCGGTGTTGTGGACCAGGACCGGCGTGCCGCCGGCTTCCACGTAGTAGGTGTGGAGGGTGCCGATGGTGAGGTCGTAGGTGGTGGTGTGCGCCTGGTAGAGGCGGACGCCGGTGACCTCGGCCGTGCCGGACGGCGTCTGGAGGACGTCGCCGGGCCGCAGGTCCTTGGCGTCGACGAAGGCCGACCGGGTCTCGTCGTAGAAGGGGTGGTGGAACGTCGTCGTCAGGTGGGCGGCCGGGTCCGTGGGGTGGGCGGCCGCCGTGTCGGTCGGGTGGGTGGCCGGGGACGTCGGGTGGGGGGCCGGGGCGGTCGTCGCCGCCGTCACCGCCGCCGCCGGGACGGTCCGGGTGCCGTCGTCGGTGCCCGGGTGGCCGCCCGCCGCCAGGGCGCCCAGGACCGCGGCCGAGGCCGCCAGCCCGAACGCCGCCTTGCGGACGGCCTGGCGGGCCACCGACGCGGCCGTCCTCTTGATGGCGAGGTCGACGAAGTCGTGGTCGGTCCGGGTCACGATCACCGCGGTGACCTGGTGTGCCTCCACCTTCCGGGTGCCCGGCACCGAGTCGGCGACCGTGTCGCCGACCTTGACGCGGTCGATGGGCTTGGCGGTGCCGTCGGCCAGCAGCACCCGGGTCGCCCCGGTGAAGCTGTGCGGCGTCGGGCAGCCCGGGTCGCCGCCCGCGTCGTCCGAGTGGGACTGGGATCTCGACCCCGCGCCCTCCGACTCCGCCCGCGCGGCGGCCGCCTCCGTCGCGTCCGTGGCCGCCGTCTCCTCGGCCTCCGCCGCGCCCTTGCCGAACAGCCCGCCGACGACCTTCATCGCCTTGGGCGCCGCCTTGGCGAGCAGCTTGCCGCCGATCTTGCCGAGGGCGCCGCCGGCCGCTCCGGCGAGGGCGCCGGTCACCGCGGCGCCCGCGAAGGCGGACACGTCGCAGTCGTCGCCGCCGTTCTTGGCGCAGGCGAAGCCCTGCTCGACGAGCGAGCCGACCGCGCCCGCGGCGGCCGCGCAGCCGATGGAGCCGACGCCCGCGGTCAGGGCCTCGCAGCCCGCGAAGACCGCGGTGGAGACCACGAAGGAGGTGATCGCGGCGGCGTGGTGCTTGACGAACGTCGCCGTCGCCTTCGCCGCCTTGACCGTGGCGTGGTAGGCCGTCCTCGTCGCGTGGGCGACGGCGTGCGCGGCCTTCCTCACGGCGTGCGTGACCTTCTTCGCCGCCTTCTTCACGGTGTGCACCACGCGGTGCACGGCGTGGGACACCTTGTGGTACGCGGAGTGCACCGCGTGGACCACTCTGTGGTACGCGCGTCTCACATGGCGTGCCGTGTAGTGGTAGACGCGGCGCACCACCCGCACGGTGGCGTGGTAGACGTCCCGCACGTGGTGCACGACGCGGTGCGCCGCGTGCTTCACGGCGTGGACGACCCTGCGGACCACGTGCTTGACCGCGTGGTAGACCTTGTGCGCCGCGTGCCGGACGGCGTGGCTGACCTTGTGGACGGCCTTCTTCGCGCCGCACACCACGTCGTACCAGGAACAGTTGCCCGATTCGTCGGTGCCGGCCAGCGGGTTGTCGTCGACGTAGGCGAAGGGGTTCGCCGACACCGAGTTCGGGACCGGGCTGAGCGACAGGCTGTCCTTGTTGAGGAAGACGCCGGTGTCGGGGTTGTACCAGCGGGAGGCGGTGCCGACGTCGCCGGTGCCGGGCTCGGTCCAGCCGGACTGGAAGCCGAGGTGGCCGGTGACGGTGTCCGTCGGGGAGACGACCTTGCCCAGCGGGTCGTAGGAGGCCGAGCCGGCCAGCGTGGTGGCGCCGGAGGTGAAGGAGCCCACCACGTCGGCGTGCTGGTCGGTCAGGGCCAGCACCCCGGTGCCGCCGCTGTCCTTGACGCCGACGAGACCGCCGGCGGGGTCGTAGGTGTAGGTGTCGTCGCCGTCGGAGGCGATGGTGTTGCCGGCGCCGGAGTAGGCGAAGGTCCGGGTGGCGCCGCCGGCCTGGCGGTCGGTGATGTTCCGGCCGGTGGCGTCCAGGGTGTAGGACTGCTCGCCCGCGACGATCTGCCCGCCGAACGCGTCCGTCCGGTAGGCCACCGTGCCGCCGGCCGTCGACGACTCCTGTGTCATCGTGCCGCGCGCGGAGTAGGAGTAGGTGTGCGTGCCGTCGGAGGTGAGTTCGTCGCGCGCGTCGTAGGTGTAGACGTCGGCGCCGTTGCGGACCCGGTTGCCGGAGGCGTCGTAGGCGTACGTCGTGGTCTTCGTGCCGTCGTTCCACGAGGTCAGACGGTCGGCCCAGTCGTAGCTGTACGTGTTGGCCGAGGCGCCGGACACGCCCGTGGTGGTCTTCGACGTCAGGTTGCCGTTCGCGTCGTAGCCGTAGGCGAAGCTCGCGACCGTGGAGGCGCCCTGCACGAGCACGTCGTTGGTCAGCTCGTGCTCGCTGTTGTAGGTGAAGGTGCGGGTCTGGCCGGTCGAGCCGTACTTGACCGACTTGAGGTCGTTCAGCTGGTCGTAGGTGTAGGTCAGTCGGGTGCCGGTGGCCGGGTCCTGGAGGGAGGCGAGGCGGCCGGCGGTGTCGTAGCCGTAGGTGGTGGTGCCGGCGGCGTCGGTGCGGGAGGTGACGGCGCCGTCGTCGTCGTAGGCGAAGCTGGACGTGCCCGCCGAGCCGGACGTCGTGAGCAGGTCGCCGCGGTCGTCGTAGGTGAACGCGTCGTGTGTGGCGTCCTGGTGGTCGACGGCGCCGGTGACGCCCGCCTCGTCGGTGTCCGCCGACAGCACGCGGCCGTCGGCGTCATAGGTGAAGCCGCGGCGGGCGGTGGCCGCCTCGGCGCCCGTGCCGGACATGGACGTCAGCCGGCCGAGCGCGTCGTACGTCATCGTCGTGGTGACCCCGCCGGGCAGGGTCGCCGTCGTCATCTGCCCGTCGGCGTCGTAGGAGAAGGTCGTCGTGGAGTCGGCGGCCGAGGTGTGCTGGTCGGTCGTCGGCTCGATGATCTTCTCCTGCTGGCCCCACGGGGTGTAGGCGTAGCGCCAGGAGTTGCCGCGGCCGTCGGTGAAGCGGGTGCGGTTGCCGGCCGCGTCGTAACCGAAGCTCGTGGTGATCGAGGTCGACGCGTCGACCGGCTGGATCTCCTGGGTGATGGTGCCGGCGGCGTCGTAGGTGAAGCGGCTGGTGTGGCCGCGCGCGTCGGTGGCGGCGACCAGGTTGCCGACGCCGTCGTAGCTCTGGGACGTCGACCACAGCTGGGTGTTGTTCGCGTCGTATCCGCGGGTGGCGACCGGGTCGCCGTCGGCGTCGTAGTCGGTCTGGGTCCAGGTGTTGTCGGCGAGGATCGTCTTCTGCTGGTTGCCCTGGAAGTCGTAGGTGTAGCGGGTGGTGTTGCCGGCGCCGTCGGTGACGGAGGTCAGCTCGCCGGCCCGGTCGTACCCGTACGACGTGGTCACCCCGCCGGGGGTGGTGACGGAGGAGGCGTGCGCCCCGTAGGGGTTGCCGGTGGTGACCGCGTAGGAGGTACGGGTCGTCAGGGTCTTGGTGGAGGGGTAGCGCTCCAGGGTGGTCGCGGTGACCTGGCGGCCGAGGTAGTCGTAGGTGGCCTGGGCCTGGGCGCCGGTGGCGTCGGTCGCGGAGGTCTGCTCGCCGTCGGGGTCGTAGACGGCGTGTGTCTTCGAGCCGTCGGGCGCGGTGATCTGCGCGATGTTCCCCATCTGGTCGTACAGGTACGACGTGGTCCTCCCGCCGGGGGTGGTGACGGAGGTCTGGTTGCCCTCGCTGTCGTACGTCCACACGGTGGTGCCCGCGTCGGGGGTGGAGGCGCCCGCCGGGGTGTAGGAGGGGAGCGTCTCGGAGACCTTGTCGCCCTCGGCGTCGTAGACGGTGGTGGTGACCAGGCCGTCGGGGTCTTCCTCCTCCACGGCCTCGCCGAAGGTGTTGAAGCCGCTGGTGGTGACCGGGCGGACGGTGGCGGCGGTGGTGCCGTCGGGTTCGGCCTGGACGGCGGGCGCGGTGGTGACCGCGAGGTTGCCGGCCTCGTCGTAGGCGTAGTCGGTGGTGTGGTGCTCGGCGTCCGTCATGGACGTCGGCAGGCCGCGCTGGTCGTAGGTGTAGGTGGTGGTCCGCGCGTCGGAGGAGCCGACCGTGCCGCCGGTGCGGCCCTTGCCGTAGAGGGAGTTCACCTCGGTGGCGGACAGCGCCCGCTGGTAGACCTGCACGTCGCCGACCGAGCCCGCGACCACGTCGGAGGTGGTGCCGCCGGCCGTCCGGGTGCCGCCGATGGACAGCGGTCCGGTGCCGGTCCACGGGGAGGTGTTGGTGGCGGAGCCCGCCTGGGCGCCGTTGACGTACAGCTTCATCGAGCCGTTGCTCGCGTCGAACACGCCGACCAGGTGGGTCCAGGTGCCCAGCGGTGCGGCCGTGGAGGCGGTGGCGTCGGAGAACGCGGACGGGGAGGTGGTGTCGGAGCTCGCGGCGTGGAAGCGGAAGGCGTTGTCGGTCTTGGAGTACTGGAGGTAGAAGGAGGCCCGGTTGGTGCCGCCCTGGGCGACGAAGGTGCGGAAGGTGGAGGCGTCGGTGAGGTTCACCCACGCGGAGACCGTGTAGGAGGCGGTGGTGTCCAGGACGGGCCCGTTGGTGGCGATGACGTCACCGGTGCCGGTGGTGGAGCCCGCGAACTTCGCCGCGTCGTCCGCCCAGGTCACGCCGGCGCCCGCGGTGGCGGTGTTGCCCGTGCCGGACGAGTCGGTGACCGAGCGGCCGGAGGTCTGGTTGAGCTTCCACCAGCCCGCCGGGTGCCCGGAGGCGTCCCCGTACAGCGTCTCGCCGATCAGGTTGCCCATGTCGTCGTAGCTGTTGGTGGTGGTGCGGTCGTAGCCGGAGGCGTCGTGGTCGTTCTCGGAGGCGACCTGGTCGTCCGGGGTGTACGACACGGTCGTCACGCGGTCCACGCCGGTCGGGTCCAGCTCGGTGGAGGTGGTGCGGGAGGCCGCGTCGACCGTGTACTTGGTGACCGTCTCGCCGTTGTCGGTGGTCGACTGGACGAGGTTGCCGGCCGCGTCGTAGACGTCCGACTCCAGGACGTAGGTGCTGGTGCCGTCGGAGCTGGTCCGCTTCACCGTCGCGGTCAGGCCGTCGTCGGTGTAGGTGTACGCCGTGGTGTTGCCCATGGCGTCGGTGACGGACGCGAGCCGTCCGGCCGGGTCGTAGGCCCGGGAGGACTCGGTGAGCAGGGTCGCGGTCTGCGGGTTCACCGGGTCGCCGGTGTACATCAGACCCTGGGTGAGCAGGTTGCCGTTGTCGTCGTAGGTGTAGCGGGTCTCGGTGCCCGCGCTGGTCACCTCCTTGGTCTTGTTGCCGGAGGTGTCGTAGGTGTACGTCGTGGTGTTGCCGTTGCTCGCGCCCTCGGCCGCGTTGGCGTCGGACTCGGTCAGGACGCGGTCGTAGGCGTCGTAGGTCCAGTTCTGGGTGCGGGCGTGGTCGCCGCCGCTCGCGTCGGCCACGGTCTGCGAGGTGACGTCGCCGTCGTCGTCGTAGACCGAGGTGGTGACGGCGGCGTGGGTGGCGCCGGTGACGCGGTCGGTGAGTTGCGGGTCGTGCTCCTCGGTGACCTGGCCGGCGGCGTCGTACGTGTAGCTGGTGGTCAGCCCCGCGGGGTAGGTGTCGGAGACGACCTTCTGGGTGCGGACCTGGCCGAGACCGTCGTAGGTGTAGGAGGTGACCAGGCCGATGGCGTCGGTGGTGGAGGCGACGTCGCCGTTCTTGAAGTAGGAGACCTGGTTGACGGCGCCGCCCGGGCTGATCGTCCGGACCGGCAGGCCCTTGGGCACCACCCCTCCGTCGGCGGAGGGATAGGCGCTCGTTCCGTCGCTGTAGACGGTGGTGGTCGTGCGCCCGTTCGGGAAGCCGGGCACCGCCGGGCCGGTGATGGCGGTCTGGTTGCCCGCCGTGTCGTACGTGTACGAGGTCAGGTAGGTGGTGTCGGTCGCGGAGGCGGACCTGCCGTCGCGTTCGGTCAGCAGCTGGTCGTTGCGCGGGTCGGCGGTGGTCAGCCGGTCCGTGGTGTCGTCGGGGTAGTACGTGTAGTACTCGGTGTCGCACTTGTTCGCGGCCTGGTCCTGGCAGGATGTGGAGGAGACCACGTTGCCGCGCACGTCGTGACCGGTGATCGTCATCGCCCCGTTGGGGTCGGTCACGGTGTGCTCGAAGCCGGCCGTGTCGTAGCCGAAGCTGGTCCGGTTGCCGAGGCCGTCGGTCTCGGTCAGGGCGCGGTTTCCGTTGGTGACGTCGTAGGTGTACGTCAGCGTCGAGGTGGTCGGGGAGGTCACCTTCACCGTCTCCACGGGCAGCAGGCCGGTGGAGTTCTTCGCGGCCTCGTCCTGCTCGGCCACGTCCCCGGCGGACAGCTGCGAGCGGAACAGGGCGACCTCGGCGATGGAGCCCTTGAACCAGGTGGCGTAGCCGGTGTTGCTGGTGGAGCTGGTGTGGCCCTCGTCCGGCCAGTTGCCGCCGTTGAAGCCGGCGCCGACGTAGGTGTAGGTCTGCCCGGTCATCGCGGCGGTGCCCGTCTGGGTGCCGACGAGGGTTCCGTCGAGGTAGAGGGACTGGCTGGTGGCGCTGGTGGCGAGGACGACGTGGTGCCACGCGCCGTCGGTGACGGCGGCGGCGGAGACGAGCGGCTTGGTGGAGCCGCCGGAGAAGTAGAACTCGCCGTGCAGCTTGCCGCTGCTGCCGACATAGAGGACGGGTGTGTAGCCGCTGGCCGTCGTGCCGGCGCTCAGCGGGTCCTTGGACGCGCCGAGCAGGACGCCGTTCGCGGTGGTCGTCTTGAACCACAGGCTCGCCGACTGCGCGCCGGAGCCCGGGATCGAGCCGCTCGGCAGGGCCAGGGAGGAGGTGGAGCCGTCGAAGCCGGCGGCCTTGTGGTCGCTGAACGGGCCGGTCGCGCCGAGGGTGACGGCGCTGTAGGTGCCGTTGCCGCCGCGCACCTCGTCCAGGGCCGCGGAGGCGCCGGCGGCCTCGCCGAGCCGGAAGTACTCGCTGGGCGCCCCGCCGAGGACCGCGCCCCGGTAGGTGTCGCTGGAGCCGGCGACGGTCGGCGCGCCGAGCGTCCAGGTACCGCCGTTCTCGTCGGTGAGCTGGGTGAGCGCGGTGGTGTCGGTGTCGTACGTCATCGCCGCGTACGTCTTGCCGGACGGCCGCTTGACCGAGTTCAGCAGGCTGCTGCCGTGCGTTCCGTACGTGTAGAGGGCGTTGACGTCGGCTGCGACCAGCGGCCGGGCGTACCAGGCGACGTCCGCGATCGAGCCGTTGAACCAGGTGGCGTAGCCGGTGCCGTCGGTGGTGGAGGGGTGCGGCTGGTCGGGCCAGGCGCCGCCGAGGAAGCCGGTGCCGAGGTAGTTGAACGACTGGTTCTTGCCGAAGGCGGTGGCGCTCTTGATGGAGACCGTGCCGGTGCGGGAGCCGACCTTGGTGTTGTCCAGGTAGAGGGTCTGGGAGTTGCCGGCGGCGGAGAGCACGACGTGGTGCCACCTGCCGTCGGCGACGGAGGCGGCGGAGACGATCGGGTTGACGCCGCCGCTGTACCAGAACTCGGCGTTCAGCTTGCCGTCGGTGCCGACGTAGACGGACGGCGTGTAGAAGCCGGCGGCCTGGCCGGAGCCGATGGGCTGGGAGGCGTAGGAGTAGAGGACGCCGGGTCCGGCCGACGTCTTGAACCACAGGGAGATCGCCCCGGAGTCGGTGTCGTTGCCGAGGTTCTTCGGCAGGGCGATGTCGGAGGAGGTGCCGTTGAAGCCGGCGGCCTTCGCGGCCGAGCCGGTCAGCGGGCCGGTCTGGCCGAGGGTGACGTTCTCGTACGTCGCGTTCGTGGTGCCCTCGTTGGCGAGGACGGCGTCCTTGGCGGTGGTGCCGGTGGTCTCCGACAGCGGCCAGAAGGTGTGCGGGTCGAGGTCGAGGGCGGCGTTGCGGTAGCCGGACCCCGAGGTGTAGCCGTACGTCGTGCACTTGGTGGTCGACAGCGGCGAGCACACCTTGGTGAGCTGGTCGCCGGTGTAGCCGTACGTCCAGGTCTGGGCGGTCGTCGTGTCGCCGGGTGTGACGGGGTCGGTGACGACGGTCGCCACGTGCGCGGCGAGCGCGCCGGTGGGGGTGGACCAGGTGAGGGTGAGGGAACGGCCGGAGACCGCGGAGGTCATTTTGGTGATGTGGCCGCTGGTCCAGGTGAGGGTGAGGGCGCGGCCGTCGGCGTCGGTCACCGAGGTCAGTCCGTAGCCGCCGGACCCCAGGGACTGGGTGAAGGCGTAGAGGGTGTCGTCCTTGTCGGTGAGGGTGTAGCCGCCGGTGACCGCCTTGAAGGTGGCGAAGCGTCCGCTGCCGGGGGTGAAGGTGCCGTCGCTGTTCCTGCCGTAGCCGGCCTGCGAGCCGTCGGGGTAGGTGACCTGCACGTCGGCGACCGCGCCGGACGCCGTGTACTGCTCGGTCGCCCTGGCGTCGAAGATGCTGGACCAGCCGGCGCCGAACGCGCCCGTCCAGCGCGGGTCACGGGAGTTGTAGTCGCGGTCGACGTCCAGGGACGGGCCGACGGTGGAGACGGAGGCGTCGGTGTCGGAGGTGGTGTAGTTGCCGATCGACGCGTCGAAGCCGTGGTCGCTGCTGTTCTGGGAGAGGCCGGAGGTGATGACGGCTTCGGGGACCTGCACGGACAGCTCGTACGGGTCGGCGGGCGAGTAGAGGTTGGTGGCGGAGTCGTACGCCTGGACGGTCCAGGAGTAGTTCTTGCCCCAGGCGAGGTCGCCGGCCGGGACGGTCCAGTCACCGGTGGAGACCAGGCCGGAGTCGGCGACCTTGGTGCCGGCGGCGTCGTAGACGCGGAACAGGTACTGGTTGGCGCTGCCGCTGGTGGAGTTGGCGCCGCCCGCCCAGGCGGTGAACTCGGGGGTCGTGGTGTTCACGACCGCGTTGTCGGCGGGGAACTGCTCGTAGAGCTGCGGGGCGGTGTTGCCGGTGTAGGTGACCTCGATCCAGGGGCCCTTGCCGGGATCGTTGAAGGAGCCGAACTGCTTCCAGTGCAGGGCGTCGGTGGTCGCCGCGTACACCGCGAGGCCGTGGTCGGCGGTGGTGCCGTCGAACCAGCCCTGGATGGCGGAGGTGGACAGGGGGACGCTCACCCAGTCGCCGACGCTGCGGTCGCCGCCGGTGTTGGCGCAGGCGTTCGGCACGCTCGGGGTGGCGTTGCCGATGGATGAGCCCTTGGAGGGGCCGGGGTAGGCGGTGACGCCCTCGGGGGTCCAGGCGCTGGTCACCAGCGCGACGTCGAAACGTTCCGGCGCCTGGCAGGTGGAGGCCCAGGTGTCGAACAGGTGGAGGGTGGCGGCGGTGACGGTGGCGCCCGAGCCGTCCCAGGCGGTGTCCCAGTGGTTGACGAAGCTGTTCGCGGAGTGGGTGCCGGAGTCGTAGGAGCCGACCTTGATGGTCTGCTCGTAGGAGTGGTCACCGGGGGCGCCGGACTCGGCGTAGGTGGTGGTCCAGCCGTCGGAGACGGTCGGGTCGACGGTGACGGGGAAGACGCGGTGGCTGTCGTGCAGCCAGGCGCTGTCGAGGGTGAGCCTCAGCGCGTAGCCGTCGCCGTCCCTGACGAGTTCGGTGGTGACGGCGTGGGTGGTGGCCGGGTCGCCGGAGCGCGGGTCCACCCGGGAGTCGTAGGCGTAGGCCGGGGGGATGCGCTCGACGGACTTTCCGGAGGCGTCGATGAGGTCGATCCAGCCGGTGCCGGGGTCCTGGACGGGGGTGAGGCCCTGGAGGGTGAGGGGGAAGGTCCAGCTGGTTCCCGCGTCGGCGGAGTCGAGGACGACGGACTCCTTGACGCCGGTCGCGGTCGGCCGGAGCTTCAGGTCGGTGGCGGGCAGGACCTGCCCGTAGGTGACGGTGGAGCCGTCGGCGGTGCCCGTGACGGGGGCGGCGCCCTTCAGGGCGTAGGCGACGCGGTGCTTCGTGTCGGTCGCCAGGGAGGCGAGCGCGGGGTCGGTGGCCCGGGCGGCGAAGTCGACGGTGAGGTTGTTGGCCTCCTCGTGCCAGCGGCCGTCCGGCCCGGCTCTCACGTCCACGTCGATCGGCGCCCATCTGCCCTTGCCGACCTGGTAGTTGACGGGCGTCTGGGAGATCCGGCGGGTGACGGAGCCGTCGGCGTTGTCGTAGACGGTCTCGGTGCGCGTGGACTTCGTCGCGCTGCGCTTGCTGGTCTTGGCGTTGTAGCCGGCCGCGCCGGCGCTGCGGCCCTGCGGGGTGGCCGGCTTGTGCGCCTGGTAGGCGGGCAGTTCGCCCTTGCCCTTTCCGGGGGCGCGGCCGACGCCGCGGTGGGCGTCGGTCGCGGCGGCGGGCACCTGGTGGCGGTGGCCTGCCGCGGTGCCGGACCGCTGGTGCGGCAGCTTGCCCCACTGCGGGTCCGTGAACCAGGACGCCAGGGAGGCGAGGCTGAGGGACGGCAGCTCGACGCTGCCGAGTTCCAGGCCCTCCGCCATGGCCTGATCCGTCGTCAGCATCAGGGCGAGGGTGGTCAGCACGAGCGCGGCCACCGCGCGCAGCGCACGACGGTGACGACGTGCGCCGCCTGGGCGACGGCGACGGCTGAGCGGCCGGATACGCAGCACGGCGAGGACTCCAACGATCGGTGAGCGACACGAAAGCGCGCCGATCCTGCCCTCCGTGGACGACCTGTGGACAGCCTTGGGGAGCGTTCTTGCACCTGACTTGACCAGCTCTTGCTGAACCTGACCGTTTTACCGGGGTGCTCCCGTTTGCGTCCGCCGCACTCCTTTGCTGAGTCATCGATCCGGCCACACCGAGTCTTCATGCTCGGGGTGATGCCATGGACGAATCATGCAGTTCGTTGCCTGGCGCGGCCTACAGGGAGTGCCGCATCCACACGTTGGGTTCGACGTAGACGGCGTGGTCGCGCTCCGGCTCGCAGCGCACCGGCACCAGTGCGCCGGGCACCTCGACGTCGCCGCGCGTGTCGAAGGGCAGGCCCGTCCAGCGGCGCCACTCCTCCAGTGAGGCGGCCACCGTCATCGACGCCGGCGCCACCCTCTCGATGCTCGCCCCCGCCCGCGCGTGCACGCGCAGCCACGGGTCGTACGGCAGTCCGTCGTCCCGCACCCGGTGCGCGTACTCCTCGATCGGGGTGTGCGGTTCCAGGTGCTTGGCGTTCGGGCGGACCGGGGCGACGACCTCGCCGAAGCCCTGCGCGCGGGCGTTGTCCCGCATCGCCGCGAGCATGGTCCCGGACAGGCCGAGGCCCTGGGCGTGCGGGGCGACCACGATCGAGATCGCGCTGACCGTGTCGGGCCGCACGCCGCGCCGCAGGTCGGCGAAGGCCCACACCAGCACCTGGTCCCAGCCCCGGGCCGGCAGCTCGCCCCGGCCCTCGGCGTGCAGGGCGAAGGGCACGCTGTAGGCGTGCGCGAGGACCTCGCCCTGGTCGTTCTCCGCGAACAGCACGTGCTCCGGCAACTCCACGGGGATCCGCCCGTAGTGCGCGTTGCCCACCGGGTCCTGGGTGGTGAACTCCGGCCAGCTGTCCGGCATGTCGAGCACCGGGCCGAGCATCTCGGGGCGTTCGGCGAGGGAGGAGACGTGGAGTTTCATGGGGTCACGGTAGGTGTGGGGGTGTGGGGGTGGGCAACGGGTTTTGGGAACGGGTTCGGGGAGCCGGGTGGTGCCGCGGCGGGGGCTGAGCCCGTGCCGCTGTGGCAGCCGTCCCGCTCACGCCCCGGAGGTGAGCCGGTCGCCGAGCGGGCTGCGGCGGTACAGGACCTGTCGTCCGTCGCGGGCCCGGGCGACCAGGCCGGTGGCGTGCAGCACGCGCAGGTGCTGGGAGACGGCGCTGGGGGTGACCCGGAGGCGGCGGGCGAGCTCCACCGTGGGCAGCGGCTCTTCGAGCAGTGCGAGCAGTCTCGCTCGTGACGCGCCGAGCAGCGACACCAGGGCGGTGTTGTCGGGCGGTGGAGCCGTGTCCCACAGGGTGGCCACTCCCCGGCAGGGATAGACGAGGCTGGGCGGCTCGTCGGGGCTGACGGGGGGCGCGGGCTTGTGCGCGAACACGGACGGCAGGAGCAGCAGCCCTCGGCCGGACGCCCGCACGCGGTGACCGCTGATCATCTTGTCGATGCGCAGCTCGCCGCCCTGCCAGCGCAGGTTGGGGTGCATGTCGGCGAAGAGCAGTCGGGCGCCTCCCAGGGCGAGCCGGCGGGCGCGGTAGGTCATGTCGGCTTCCAGGACCAGCCGCATCCGCGGCCACATCGGCTCGACGGCCACCTCCCAGTACTGCCTCAGGACGTCACAGATGGCGTCGCGCAGTCCGGTGACACGCCGGTCGTCGGCCAGGGCGTCGCGCAGGGCGGTGGGCAGCGGGTCGGGGTCGTGCGCGAGCAGCAGGTCGTGACGGACCTGAGCGGGGCGGGTCCGGCGGACGGCGGCGAGTTCCTCCTCGAAGGCCGGGGCGAAGCTCGTCGGATTCGGGGTGAGGAAGTCGGGGAGGGTGCGCCGCTGGGCGACCAGGGACATCAGCAGAGCGGTGTCGAGCGCGCCGAGTTCGCCGAGCACGGACCTGCGCCAGGGCAGGTGCAGCGCGGAAAGGCCCGGATCCCTCAGCACCCGCAGGCTGAACAGCGTTTCGTGCAAGGGGGAGAGCGCGAAGCGTGTGTCCGCGAGGTCCTCGACACCGAGCACAAAGCTGATCATTAAGCCATACGCTACATCGGTTGGCGGCGGCCCGCCGCTGCCGTGGACTTCCCTCCATGACACGGACAACTCGTGACTCCACCCACGCGTAAACGCGCGGGCTTCCTGCGTCGGTGGCTAGGCCACGTCGCAGAGGGCCAGCCCGGCCCTGTTGAGGACGTTCACCGCGCCGACGTGGTCCGCGTTCGCCGCGAACCCGCATCTGACGCACTGGAACTTCGCTTGGGTGGCGCGGTTCTCCTTCGCGACATGCCCGCATTCGGGGCACGTGCGGGAGGTGTTGCGCGCGTCCACCGGGACCACGAGGCGACCGGCACTCTCAGCCTTGTTCGCCAGGATCCCGAGGAACTGCGCCCAACCCGCGTCGAGGATGCTGCGGTTGAGCCCGGCCTTCGCGGCAGCACCGTTCGGCAGGAAGCCGCCGGGCTGCTCGGGGCCGGCCTTGAGGGCGGGGCTCTTGGTCATGCCCGCTGTGTTCAGCCGCTCGTGCGCGATCACGTCGTGGTCGGTGATCAGCGCGCGGGCGCTCTTGTGGTGGAAGTCGGCGCGCTGCCGCCGGATCCTGGCGTGCAGCTTGGCGACCTTCCGGGCGGCGGCACGATGTGCCTTGGTACGCCGCTTGGTGCGCTTGGGGAACGTCTCGAGGTGCCGCTGTGCTTCGGCCAGGTCGCCGGCCGCCGCTTGGAGGAAGCGGGGGTTGGCGATGTGTTCGCCGCCGGAGGTGGTCAGGAAGTGGGTGACGCCCATGTCGATACCGACGATCGCCCCGGTGGGCGGCAGTTCCTCGGCGGGCACCTCGCCGCAGGCGAGTACGACGTACCAGCGGTTGCCCTCGCGCTTCACGCTGATCGTCTTGACGCGGCCTTGTACGGGCCGGTGCCGGTGCACTCGGATGTGCCCGACGCCTTGGAGGCGGACGCGGGTCTGCGGGTCGTGGGGCGTGCTGTCCCAGCGGCAGCCGTCGCCGTCCTTCGGGAAGGTGACGGTGTCGAAGTGGCCGACGCCCTTGAAGCGGGGGTAGCCCGGTGTCTGCCCGGCCTTGACGCGGCGGAAGAACGCGGCGAACGCCTTGTCGAGGCGGCGCAGGGTGGCCTGCTGGGAGGAGAACGACCAGCGGCCCTGACGCTCGGGGTCGAACGCCCGGATCTCCTTGAGCTGCGCGGACTGGTCGCCGTAGCGGACGGTGGCCTTCGAGGTGTGCCGGTAGGCGTCCCGGCGTTCCTGCAACGCCCCGTTGTAGAGGGAGCAGTGGTCCCGCAGCATCTCGCCCAGCGCGACCGTCTGAGGGGCCGTGGGGCGCAGGAGGAACTTGTACGCGCGGATCACGAGCCGTCCCCCTTCTTCCACGGGCGTTCCCACTGGGTGTTGATGTACTTCTCGACCGTGGCCGCCGACACGGCGCCGACCGATGCCGCGAAGTATGACGACGACCACAGCGTGGCATCCGCGACTTCAGGTGCGGGAATTCCTCCCGCAGCACGCGGGAGGTGAAGCCCTTGAACTGGTTCGCCACGTACGAGGCCGATGACTTCGGGTCGTGCTTGACGAAGAGGTGGACGTGGTCGGGCATCACCTCAAGGGCGATGATCTCCCACCCGCGTTCGTCTGCCTTCTGCCGGATCAGCTCCTCCAGTCGTTCCGCGACCCGCCCGCCGAGGACCGGACGGCGGTACTTCGGGCACCACACCACGTGGAGCCCGAGGTCGTACACGCCGCCGGAGAATCGGCGAACCTTCCTGGTCACGGTCACGCGATCCCTATACACGCGCCGCAGGTCTAGTGCGGCAGAAAGGTGGGCTCAGGTGAACAGTGCAGATCCGTGCGCACAGTTAAGGCCAGAGCAGGGCTCAGAAGCCATTCCCCACCCCCCGCTGAAGCGGGGCGTCCCCTGGCTAGGTCTTGATGGGCAGCGCACCACGATCGCCACCTACGCGGCACGCGACACCTGCGCGGCACGCGGCGCCGGCGCGGTGGTGGTGGAGCGTCCGGCGGTCGACGGCCGACGGTCTGGCGATCGGTGTGAGCTGGTGAGTCCCGAGGCGGGGTCCGTCGCCGGACGGGTCGTCCATGTCGCAGACGGGCCGGTGGACTGAGCATGGGCCGCCGGACGACCTTGCTGCTGGCCATGACCTGCGCGGTGGCCGTGGGCAACATCTACTTCCCGCAGGCGGTCGTTCCCCTGGTCGCCGCCGGGCTGCACACGTCTTCCGACGCGGCCTCCCTGGCGGTGACCGCCACCCAGGCCGGTTACACCGCAGGGATGTTCCTGCTGGTTCCGCTCGGTGACCGGCTCGCGCACCGCTCGTTCCTCGTCGTCCTGCTCTGCCTGACCGGTGTGGGTCTGCTCGCCGCGGGCTGCGCTCCCACCCTGCCGCTGCTGGTGGCGGCCAGTGCCTGCGTCGGCCTCACCACGGTGGCCGCGCAGGTGGTCGGCCCGCTGGCGGCCGGGCTGGTGGCCGCCGACCGCCGCGGCGCGGTGCTCGGCACTCTGCTGAGCGGGTCGATCGGCGGCATGCTGCTGGCCCGCACCTTCGGCGGGGCCCTCGGCGAACGGCTGGGCTGGCGGGCCCCCTACCTGGTGGCCGCCGTCCTGGTGCTGTGCCTCGCGGGCGTCCTGGCCCGCGCGGTGCCCGCCACCACCCCGTCCTCGCGTCAGCCGTACCCGGCGCTGCTCGCCGCGGCGCCGCGCCTGCTGCGCACCGAGCCGGACCTGCGACGCTCCTGCCTCTACCAGGCGATGGTCTTCGCCGGATTCTCGGCCGTGTGGACGAGTCTGGCGCTGCTTCTCACCGGCCCCTCCTACGGCCTGGGCGCCCACGCCCTGGGACTGCTCGCCCTGGTCGGCGGCGGGACCATGCTCTGCACGCCGCTCGCCGGACGGCTGGTGGACCGCCACGGGCCGGACGCGGTCAGCCTCGTCTGCATGCTGGGTGTCCTCTTGTCGGCTGCGGTCCTGACCGCGGGGACCTTGGGCGGCGCGCCGGGGCTGGCCGCTCTGGTGGCCGGCACGCTGCTGCTCGACATCGCCATGCAGTCGGGCATGGTCGCCAACCAGGCCCGGATCTACGCCCTGCGTCCCGACGCCCGCAGCAGGCTCAACACCGCCTACATGACCTGCGCCTACCTGGGCGGCAGCGCGGGCTCCTGGCTCGGGGTGCGCGCGTACGGCCGGGTCGGGTGGTGGGGCGTGTGCGCGCTGGTGACGCTGCTCACCGGCTTCGCCCTCGCCCGCCACCTGGTGGCGCTGCGCGGCCGCGGGCCCCGAGCGACGGGCAGCCGGCCACCGGCCGCCGTCCGGGATCAGCCGGTCGGCCCTCGCGCGGACCGCCCGTAACGCTCGTCGGTCAGCCGCCGCACTGACGCAGCATCATCTGCTTGTCCGGTGCGGTCACCGGCATCTCGTACTTCAGGGCGACCTGCGCGAACCGGACGGCGTAGGCGCACCTGATCCGTTTGTCGGGCGGCAGCCAGGAGGCGAGCCCGGAATCACCTTTGGCCGAGTTGGCCCGCCCCTCGACCGGCATCAGGTTGAGCACGTCGTTGGCGAGCTGCTCACGCTTGCTCTCCGGCCAGCGCGACGCACCCATCTGCCAGCTGTACGACAGCGGCACCACATGGTCTATCTGCACCTCGGAGGCCTGCTGCTTGCGCCACTCGATGGTCGTCCCGGTGTACGGATCGTGCAGCGTCATCGCGATGACCACGCAGTCCGAGCCGGCCCGGAAACGAAGGTCGCGACCGTCACGGCGAAGGAGATCGTTGCGGGTGTCGCACCCGTTCCTCGCGAGCGGCACCCCGTCGGCCGTGTCCATCCAGGCGTAGCCGAACTCGTCCCGCTCGTAGCCCGTCTTCGGTCCCCGCTTCTTCGTGTCCACCTCCTCGATGAGCTTGCGGGCCGCGGTCTGGTCCGCATCCGTCGTCACGGGCGCGAGCCCCGGCTTCGTACCGTCCGGATTCTTCAGTGGGCTGACGGCCTGCCCGTCCGAGGCGGTGGGCCCGGATCCCGCCGAGGAGTCCGCTTCGCCGAGACCCTCGCATCCCGAGACCAGGAGCACGGCGGCTGCCGCCCCTGCCGCCGCACGGAGGAACCGTGTGCCGCTCCCAGCGCCCGCCGGCCCGACGCCGACGGCCGCCCCACCCCTCAGACGCCTCACGCGCCCCTCCCCTGCCTGGCCGTTGCCGGACCGCCGTCATCCCGCACAGGGCGCTTTCCCCTGGCGGACTCGCCTACACGGTAAGTGAGGGGGTGGCCGGTGACGCCGGGGAGGTTCAGACCACCATCGGCCACAGTGGGCATGCTTCACAAGCCGGGCATATCGTCGGTGGAGAGTCACCTCCGGAAGGAGCTCTCGATGGGCATCTTCGACAAGCTCAAAGGCCACGGGCGGGACAAGGCGAAGCGCATGTCCGACACCGCGGAACAGAAGGCGAACGAGAGGACGGGCAACAAGCGCGAGTCCCAGGTCGACTCCGCCCAGCAGCACATGCAGCGACGGCTCGGCATGGAGGACGAGCAGCGGCCGCCGGAGCAGCCGTAGCGGCGGCGCGGCGCGCGGGACTCCCGGAGACGCGGACCCCCGGAGACGCGGACTCACGGAAACGCGGACTCCCGGAGCGCGGACTCCCGTGGGCCGACCGCCGACCCGGGCGTCGCAACGCCCTGGCGTCAGACCTTGCCGATCCCCAGCGTCGACTCCGAGGGCAGCAGGCCTGAGCCGATGACCGCGACCCAGTAGTCGCCGAGCAGCGCCGCAAGGCGTTCGCAGGCCTCCGGGCCGAGGGCGAGCCAGGGTCCGAGGGCGAGCCGGTCGGTGGCCTCCTCGACACGGCGGCGCAGGTCACGGCCCGCCTCCGTGGCCGTGCCGTCCGCGTCGAGCAGGCCGCGCGCGGCCAGGCGGTCGCTTGCCGCCGTCCACTCCTCGGGCGTCCAGCCGCGGCTCGCGAAGCGCTCGACGGACGCGGCGCCTATCGCGGCGAAGGACACCAGCGCCTCAGCGGGGTCGAGGCCGGCGGTCAGCAGGGCGGCGAGGTGGCCGTCGCCGCGGTGCTCCCGCAGGATCGTCGCCGCCTGCCACAGCTGGAGGTGGGGCTCCACCGGCCAGTCCAGGGCGGCGTTGGCCGCGGCGAGGGGGCGTCCGGCGAGGTCGGCCGCCTCGGCGGCGCGGCGGGCGAGAGCGGCGGCCTCCGCCAGCTCGGGGCTGTCCACCCCGTCGCCGAACAGTCGGCGGTAGGTGCGGTCGACGCCCCGCAGCCGCGCCGCCAGCACGGCCTGCGGCTCGGCGATCCGCCACGCCCCGTCCATGTGCCGGGCGACCATGCCGGGCTGGAAGCTGTAGAAGGCGGACGCCACCGCCGTACCGCCCACCGGGCCCAGGGGCGCGGCTCGCAGCGGGAAGTAGCTGGGCCAGCGGTCCTCGGTGGGGTATCCGAGGGCGGCGGCCTCCTCGGAGACCTCGGGCGCGTAGTAGAACACCGCGTGCAGCGGTTCCAGCAGGTGCCACAGGCGGCGCGCCCGAGCCGGCGGCATCGCGCTCTCGGGACCGGCCTTCCCGGTCCCGTCCACGCCCTCGACCTGGTCGTTCGCCTGGATCCGGGTGCTTGTCTGTTCGGTCATGACGTTCCCCCTCGCCATATGCGGCACCGCACCGCGCGGCGCACGCTCCGCACAACTTGACAACGACAAGATTGCCTCACCCCCGTCAACTTGTCAATGGCTAGATACGGCGTAGGATGCTGTCCATGAGCGACCGTCCCTACCACCATGGCGACCTGCGCCGCGCCATCCTCGGCGCCGCCCTCGACGTCATCGCCGCCGACGGGCCCTCCGCGCTGAGCCTGCGCGATCTCGCCCGCCGCGCCGGCGTCTCGCACGCGGCTCCGGCCCACCACTTCCGGGACCGCACCGGCCTGCTGACGGCGATCGCCGCGGAGGGGTTCGGGCTGCTCGCCGCCGCGACGGCGGAGGCGTCCGACCTCAAGGACGCGGGCGTGCGTTACGTCCGCTTCGCCCGCGAGCACCCCGCCCACTTCCAGGTGATGTTCGCGCCGGACCTGCTGCGCGCCGACGACCTGGAACTGACCACGGCCCGCACCCTGGCCGGCGACGCCCTGCGCGCGGCCGTCGCCCCCGTGCGCCCCGAGGACCACGGCACCGACGCCCGCCTCGCCGGGGTCGCCGCCTGGTCCCTGGCCCATGGATTCGCCACCCTGCTCCTGAGCCACAACCTCGACGACGCGGTGGGCGGCCGTGACCCCGAGGAGATCTTCCGGACCCTGGCGGGCCTGCTCTTCCGCTCCAGCTGACGGTTCCGGCCGACCGTGCTCGGCCTTGACGTCGGCGTCGGGGTTCGAGGATCGGCCCCATGAGCGGCCTCACCCGCACAACGACCAGCCCCCGTGTCGTCGTGGTCACCGGCGCCGGCACCGGTGTCGGCCGCGCCACGGCCCCGGTCCCGGCGAGGGGCGCGGCGCGGCGCGGCGGCCCACCGGCTCCGACACCCCTGACAGCGCCCCCGACACCCCCGGCAGCGCCCGCGAACCCCGCTACGACCCCAGCACCGAAGCCAGGAACTCCCCCACCCACCCGAGCAGTTCCCGTCCGACCAGCGGCTTGCCGCCGACCTTCGCGGTCTTCGGGCGGGGAACGAGGACCTGATGGACCGTCGGCTTGATCACCGAGCCGGGGTACAGCCGCTTGAGCCGCAGCTCCTGCGACTCGCGCAACTCGACGGGCGCGAAACGGATGTTGGTGCCCTGGAGGACGATCTCGGCTACGCCGCAAGCGCGCGCGAGCATCCGCAGGCCGGCCACCAGCAGCAGGTTCTCCACCGGCTCGGGCAGCTTGCCGTACCGGTCGACGAGTTCCTCGCGTACCGCCTTGATGTCCTCCTCGGAGTTGGCGGAGGCGATGGCGCGGTAGGCCTGGAGGCGCAGCCGCTCGCCGGGCGCGTAGTCGTGCGGGACGTGCGCGTCGACGGGCAGCTCGATCTTGACCTCGAGCGGCGGCTCCTCCTCGATCTCGCCGGTCTCCAGCTGGCGCCGGTAGTCGGCGACGGCCTCGCCGACCATACGGACGTACAGGTCGAAGCCGACGCCCGCGATGTGCCCGGACTGTTCCCCGCCGAGCAGATTGCCCGCGCCACGGATCTCGAGGTCCTTCATCGCCACGTACATGCCCGCGCCCATCTCGGTGTGCTGGGCGATGGTGGCCAGGCGCTCGTGGGCGGTCTCCGTGAGCGGCTTCTCCGGCGGGTACAGGAAGTAGGCGTAACCGCGCTCGCGGCCACGCCCGACGCGGCCGCGCAGCTGGTGCAGCTGGGACAGGCCGAAGGTGTCGCCGCGCTCCACGATCAGCGTGTTGGCGTTGGAGATGTCGATGCCGGACTCGACGATCGTCGTCGAGACGAGCACGTCGAACCGCTTCTCCCAGAAGTCGACGACGACCTGCTCCAGCGCCGCCTCCGACATCTGGCCGTGGGCGGTGGCGATGCGGGCCTCCGGGACGATCTCGCGCAGCCGGGCGGCCGCGCGGTCGATCGACTCGACCCGGTTGTGGATGTAGAAGACCTGGCCCTCGCGCAGCAGTTCGCGGCGGATGGCGGCGCCGATCTGCTTCTCCTCGTACGGGCCGACGAAGGTCAGCACCGGGTGCCGTTCCTCCGGCGGGGTGGTGATCGTCGACATCTCGCGGATGCCCGTCACCGCCATCTCCAGGGTGCGCGGGATCGGGGTGGCGGACATCGTCAGCACGTCGACGTTGGCGCGCAGCTTCTTCAGCTGCTCCTTGTGCTCGACGCCGAAGCGCTGCTCCTCGTCGACGATGACCAGGCCGAGGTCCTTGAACTTCGTCTCGGACGAGAACAGGCGGTGGGTGCCGATGACGATGTCCACGGCGCCCTCGCGCAGGCCCTCCAGGACCGCCTTGGCCTCCGTGTCGGTCTGGAAGCGGGAGAGCGCCTTGACGCTCACCGGGAACTGCGCGTACCGCTCGCTGAACGTGCCGAAGTGCTGCTGCACCAGCAGCGTCGTGGGGACGAGGACGGCGACCTGCTTGCCGTCCTGGACGGCCTTGAACGCGGCGCGCACCGCGATCTCCGTCTTGCCGTAGCCGACGTCGCCGCAGATCAGGCGGTCCATCGGGACCGACTTCTCCATGTCGTCCTTGACCTCGGCGATGGTGGTGAGCTGGTCGGGGGTCTCCGCGTAGGGGAACGCGTCCTCCAGCTCCCGCTGCCAGGGCGTGTCCGCGCCGAAGGCGTGCCCCGGTGCCGCCATCCGCGCGCTGTACAGCTTGATCAGGTCGGCCGCGATCTCCTTGACGGCCTTCTTCGCGCGTGCCTTCGTCTTGGTCCAGTCCGCGCCGCCCAGCCGGTGCAGGGTGGGGGCCTCGCCGCCGACGTACTTGGTGATCTGTTCCAGCTGGTCGGTGGGGATGTAGAGGCGGTCGCCGGGCTGGCCGCGCTTGGCGGGGGCGTACTCGACGACGAGGTACTCGCGGGTGGCGCCCTGCACGGTGCGCTGGACCATCTCGATGTAGCGGCCCACGCCGTGCTGTTCGTGGACGATGTAGTCGCCCGCCTCCAGGGTGAGCGGATCGATGGTCTTCCTGCGGCGCGCGGGCATGCGGGCGCCGTCCTTGCCGGCCGCTTTCTGCCCGGACAGGTCGGTCTCCGTCAGGACGGCGAGTTTGAGCGCCGGGTCGACGAAGCCGTAGTCGATGGAGCCGCAGGAGACGTGGACCAGCGACGGGGACAGTTCGGTGAGGTCGGTGTCCAGGCGGGCGGCGACGCCCTCCCCGCCGAGCACCTCGACGGTACGGACGGCCGTGCCGTGTCCCTCGGTGACGAAGACGACGCGCCAGCCGTCGGCCAGCCAGCCCTTGGTGTCGGCGAGCGCCTTCGCGGTGTCGCCGCGGTAGGTCTCGGGGGCGTGCATGCCGAGCTGGAGGGTGTCGGCCTCCGGTTCCAGGTCGGCGGCGAACGGCGACACCGACCACCACATCATGTCGAGTTCGCGCGCGCGGTCGCGGACGTCCGCGATGGACCACAGGGAGGCCGCGCCGACGTCGATGGGCGCCTCCCCGCCGCCCGCGGTGGCCGCCCAGGACGCCTGGAGGAACTCCTGGCTCGTGGCGACGAGGTCGGCGGCGCGCGTGCGGACCCGCTCGGGGTCGCAGACGACGGCCATGGCGCCCTTGGGCAGCACGTCCAGCAGCAGTTCCATGTCGTCGACCAGGACGGGCGCGAGGGACTCCATGCCCTCCACGGCGATCCCCTCGGCGATCTTGCCGAGCAGCTCGCCCAGCTCGGGGTGCTGTTCGGCGAGGGCACGCGCGCGGGCGCGGACGTCGTCGGTGAGGAGCAGTTCGCGGCAGGGCGGTGCCCACAGCCCGTGTTCGGCGACCTCCAGCGACCGCTGGTCGGCGACCTTGAAGTAGCGGATCTCCTCGACGTCGTCGCCCCAGAACTCGATGCGCAGGGGGTGTTCCTCGGTCGGCGGGAACACGTCGAGGATGCCGCCGCGTACGGCGAACTCGCCGCGCTTCTCCACCAGTTCCACGCGCGCGTAGGCGGCCGCGGCGAGGGCTTCGACGATCTCGTTCAGGTCGGCGGTGCCACCGGACCTGAGGGCGACCGGCTCCAGGTCTCCGAGGCCCTTGACCTGCGGCTGGAGCACGGAACGCACGGGGGCCACGACGACGGAGACGGGGCCGGTCTCGGGGTCGTCGGGGCTGGGGTGGGCCAGGCGGCGCAGGACGGCGAGGCGGCGGCCGACGGTGTCGCTGCGGGGGCTGAGGCGCTCGTGCGGGAGGGTCTCCCAGGAGGGGTACTCCACGACGCCGTCGGGGGGCAGCAGGGAGCGCAGGGCGGCGGCCAGGTCCTCGGCCTCGCGGCCGGTCGCCGTCACGGCGAGGACCGGGCGGCCGGTCTCGCGGGCGAGGGCGGCGATCGCGAAGGGGCGGGCCGCCGGGGGGCCGACCAGGTCGACGTGCGTGCGGTTGCCGTCGGCTGCCGCCGGGATCGCTTCCGCGAGGGCGGTGTCCTTGACTACGGCGTCGAGCAGACCGTGCAGGCTCATTCGGGGGCGGCTTTCGTCCAAGGGGCGGGCATCATCGGGCAAGTCACGGGTCAGGGGCGGAGAACAAGCGGGTGGCACTCGTCGTCGGACATCACGAACCGCCCGACGCGCGTCGCGGGCCGGGGGTCCATCCAGCCTACGACGCCCGGCGGGCGGGCGCCGGGCCTGTGGATAACCCTCCGGGAACCCCGGGGTGTCATCCACAGGCCCGCCCGCAACGGAACCCGGCCCCGACGGAAAACCGGGCCCGCCCGCGACGGAACACCGGCTGGCCCCACGGCGGAACACCGGCCCCCTACGGAACACCGACCGGCCCGCGACCGAACACCGGCCCTACGACGGAAAACCAGCCCCGCGACCGAAAACAGCCCCCCAACGGCAAACGGGCACTCCGACGGAAACGGCCCCCAACGGCAAACCGGCCCGCGACGGCAAACCAGCCCCAACGGCAAACCGGCCCGCGACGGAAAAGCGCCCGGCGCCGAAGAGCCCCCCGTGGCTCTTCGGCGCCGGGCCGCCCCCCGTGGGCGACGGCGTGGTGGTCAGTCCGTCGCGATCGCGTTCAGGACGTTCATCCGCCCGGCCCGGAACGCCGGCACCAGGGCCGCGAACAGGCCCACGAAGGCCGAGGCGATGAACACGCCGATGATCGTCGGCCAGGGGATGTCGAGGACGTTCAGGCCCTCCAGGGCCAGCAGCTGCTGGGCGGTCGCGCCCCAGCCCATGCCCAGGCCGAGGCCGAGCAGCGCGCCGAAGAGGGCGATGACGACCGACTCCATGCGGATCATGCGGCGCAGCTGGCGGCGGGAGAGACCGATCGCGCGCATCAGGCCGATCTCGCGGGTGCGTTCCACCACCGACAGGGCCAGGGTGTTGACGACACCGAGGACGGCGACGACGATCGCGAGCGCCAGCAGGCCGTAGATCAGGTTCAGCATCTGGCCGATCTGCTCCTTCAGGGCCTCCTTGTAGTCGGTCTGGTCGCGGACCTTGTACTGCGGGTAGTCGTGCAGCGAGGACTTCAGGGCCTTGTAGGCGGCGTCCTGCTGACCCTCCTTCGCGGCGGCCAGGACCATGGCGTCCAGCGGCATCTTCTCGGCCGGCACGTGCTGGGCGACGGTCGCGATCGACGCGTACATCGCGCCCTTGTCGATGACCACCTCGTCGCTGGTGATCGCGCGGACGGTGAGGGAGGCGGTGCGGCCGTCCTCGAAGGCGACGTCGACCTTGGAGCCGATCTTCAGGTCGTGCTCGGTGGCGAAGCCCTCGAAGACGGACATCGAGCCGGGCCGGTAGGCGTCGGCGAGGTCGCCCGCCACGGTCTCGGTGCGCAGGTCCTCGACGTACGACGGGTCGGTCGCGTTGATCGTCTCGTTCTTGGACGTCTTGCCGTCGGGGGTGATCAGGTCGGCGTCGAGCAGCTTGTACTCGGTGACGCGTTCCAGGCCGGGCGTCTTCTTCACGGCCTGGACGGCCTGCGGGGTCAGCGGCTGGCCCTGGTCGTTCTGGATGATGAAGTCCGTGCCGACGGACTTGTCGAGCTGTTCCGTGGCCGAGGCGACCATGGAGGAGCCGACGACGGACAGGCAGGCGACCAGGGCGAGGCCGATCATGAGGGCCGCGCCGGTGGCGCCGGTGCGGCGCGGGTTGCGCAGGGCGTTGCGTTCGGCCATGCGGCCGACGGGTCCGAAGGCCCGCAGCAGGACCGCGCCGAGGACGCGGACCACACCGCCGGCCAGCAGCGGGCCGATGACGACGAACCCGATCAGGCTGAGCACGACGCCCAGGCCCAGCCAGAGCGAGCCCTCGCTCGCCTTGTCGGCGGCGGTGGCCAGGTAGAGGGCGGCGCCGCCGGCGCCGGTGAGCAGCACGCCGAGCACGGCCCGTACGACGCCGGCCTTGGCGTCGGCCGGTGCGCCGATGTCCCGCAGAGCGGCCATCGGGGAGACCTTGCCGGCGCGGCGGGCGGGCAGGTAGGCGGCGAGGACGGTGACGACGATGCCGAGGACCATGCCGATCACGGGCGTCGTCCAGGCGACCGTCAGGTCGTCGGTGGACAGGTTCATGCCGGTCATGCTCATGAGTTTCATGAGGCCGACGGCGATGCCGACGCCCGCGCCGACGCCGAGGATCGAGCCGACGACGCCGAGCAGCAGCGCCTCGGCGAGGACGGAGCGGTTGACCTGCTTGCGGCTGGAGCCGATGGCCCGCATCAGGCCGATCTCGCGGGTGCGCTGGGCGACCAGCATGGAGAAGGTGTTGATGATCAGGAAGATGCCGACGAGGAAGGCGATCCCGGCGAAGCCGAGCATCGCGTACTTCATGACGTTCAGGAACTCCCCGACGTCCTTGCGGTTGGCGTCGGCGGTCTCCTTGGCGGTTTGCACCTTGTAGTCGGCGCCGATCGCGGCCACGACGTTCTTCTTCAACTGCGCATCGCTCACCCCGGACGCGGCCGTGACGTTGACGTTGGTGTAGACGTCCGGCTCGCCGACCAGGGTGCGCTGGGCGGTCCTGGTGTCGAGGTAGAAGATCGCGGCGCCGGGGTTGGTGACCTGGAAGGCGGCGATGCCGGAGATCTTCGCGGTGTGCGTGCCGACCGCGTTGATCACGCCGATCTCGTCGCCGAGCTTCAGGTCGTGCTTGTCGGCGGTGTCCGCGTCGACCATGACCTGGCCGGAGTTCGTGGGCGCGGCACCCTCGGTGATCTTCATGGTGCGGGCGTCCTGGCCGTTCCAGCTGCCGACGATGGTCGGGGCGCCGCTGGAGGGCGACAGGTTGTCCTTGTCGGCGTCGACGACCGTCACCGACGTGGAGAAGACGGTGCCCTCCGCCGACTTCACGCCCTGCGCCTTGCGGACCTCGTCGACCACGGCGGCCGGCAGGACCGGCGGCTTGCCGTTGCCGGCGGTGGTCTCACCGGTGTTCGAGGCGCTCTTCGCGCTCACCGTCACATCGGAGGAGGTGGCCGCGAACAGCTTGTCGAAGGTGGTGTTCATGGTGTCGGTGAAGACGAGCGTCCCGCAGACGAACGCCACCGACAGCAGGACCGCCACGGCCGACAGGGCCATGCGTCCCTTGTGCGCGAAGAAGTTGCGCAGGGAGGTCTTCATGACGGTCATGACGTACGCCCCCGGGCGTCGAAGTCCTTCATGCGGTCCAGGACCTGATCGGCCGTCGGCTGGTGCATCTCGTCGACGATGCGGCCGTCCGCCAGGTAGAGCACACGGTCGGCGTAGGAGGCCGCCACCGGGTCGTGGGTGACCATGACGATCGTCTGGCCCAGTTCGTCGACGGAACGGCGAAGGAAGCCCAGGACCTCGGCGCCCGCGCGCGAGTCGAGGTTTCCGGTCGGCTCGTCCCCGAAGATGATCTCGGGGCGGGCGGCGAGGGCGCGCGCCACGGCGACGCGCTGCTGCTGGCCGCCGGAGAGCTGGGTGGGCCGGTGCTTCAGCCGCCCGGCGAGACCGACGGTCTCCACGACCCGGTCCAGCCATCCCTTGTCGGGCTTGCGGCCGGCGATGTCCATGGGCAGCGTGATGTTCTCGATCGCGTTGAGCGTCGGCAGCAGGTTGAACGCCTGGAAGATGAACCCGATCCGGTCCCGGCGCAGCTGCGTCAGCTTCTTGTCCTTCAGGCCCGTGATCTCGGTCTCGTCCAGGTAGATCTGCCCGGACGAGACGGTGTCGAGACCGGCGAGGCAGTGCATCAGCGTGGACTTGCCGGACCCCGAGGGGCCCATGATCGCGGTGAACCGGCCGCGGGCGATGTCCACGTCGACGTGGTCGAGGGCGACGACCCGGGTCTCCCCGGACCCGTACGCCTTGACGACCTGCCGCGCTCGCGCGGCAACGGCCGTACGCCCTCCAGTGCCCCCGTGCCTGGGAATGGTCACAGCCGAAGTCACGGTAAATCTCCTATGTCGGAAGTAAAGGAAGCTGCCGGAGGTGCACTGAGGCAGCGAGTGGCTCTACGTCGATGAGTCTGTCGGCGCGGGAGGGTCCCGCGCGCTGGTGCTCGGGCCCGTCTTCACGGGGGGATAACCCCACCTCTCGGAGTCGGGGTCGGCCCTCCCCCACCCCCCGTCGACGGCGTAAAGCCAGGCTAAGTACGGGACCCGGCCCTTCTCCTCCTCCGACGGTACGAACCCTCCCCCAGCCGTAGTACGGAGGTACCCCTAGGGGCAGTCCACCGGCGGGTGGAGCGCCTCTCAGGGGCGTCTCCACCCTCCGGCCCGTCCAGCTTCCACCCTGCCGCCGCGTCAGGCTCAAGTGGGAAGCTGTCGGCAGCGCATAGCTGCAAGGGACACGCACCCCATGGGGAGGGCGCAGGTGGGGGACATCAGACCCGCGACGCGGGAAGCCGCCGGGCATCCGGCCACCGGCAGGCGGGCGGCGGTCGTCGCCGCGCTCATGCTCGCCATGGCCCTGGCCGCGCTGGACTCCACGGTGGTCTCCACGGCCGTCCCGCAGATCGTCGCCGACCTCGGCGGGTTCTCGGTGTTCTCCTGGCTGTTCTCCGGCTATCTCCTCGCCGTGACGGTCACCCTGCCCGTCTACGGCAAGCTCTCCGACACCTTCGGCCGCAAACCGGTGCTGGTGGCCGGCGCGGCGCTGTTCCTGCTGGGGTCGCTGCTGTGCGCGCTCGCCTGGAACATGGGCTCGCTGATCGCGTTCCGGGTCCTGCAAGGGCTGGGCGGCGGGGCGTTGCAGGGCACCGTGCAGACGCTCGCCGCCGACCTCTATCCGCTGGAGGAACGCCCGAAGATCCAGTCGAAGCTGTCCACGGTGTGGGCGGTGTCCGCGGTCGCCGGCCCCGGCGTGGGCGGGCTGCTGGCCGAGTACGCCGACTGGCGGTGGATCTTCCTCGTCAACCTGCCCGTCGGAGCGGTGGCGTTGTGGCTGATCGTGCGTCATCTGCACGAGCCGCAGCGGGAGTCGCGGCCACGCGCGCGCGTGGACTGGGCGGGGGCGACGGCGGTGTTCGCGTGCGGCGGGGTGCTGCTGACCGCGCTGGTGCAGGGCGGGGTGGCCTGGCCGTGGCTGTCGCCGCCGTCGCTCACCCTGTTCGCCGCGGGGCTGGCGCTGGTGGCGGTGGTGGTGCTGGTGGAGCGCCGGGCGGCCGAGCCGATCATCCCCGGCTGGGTCTGGCGCCGCCGTACGATCGCCGCGGTCAATCTCGCGCTGGGCGCGCTGGGGCTGGTGATGGTGGCGCCGACGGTGTTCCTGCCGACGTACGCGCAGTCGGTGCTCGAACTCGACCCGGTCACCGCCGGGTTCGTGCTGTCGGTGTGGACGCTGAGCTGGCCGCTGTCGGCCGCGCTGAGCCAGCACGTCTACCGACGCATCGGCTTCCGGGACACCGCCCTGCTCGGCATCGGCGCGGCGACCCTGGTGCTGCTGGCCTTCCCGTTCCTGCCGTATCCGGGCGCGGCCTGGCAGCCGGCGGTGCTGATGCTGCTGCTGGGCGCGGCCCTCGGCCTGTTCCAGCTTCCGCTGATCGTCGGGGTGCAGTCGACGGTCGGCTGGTCGGAGCGCGGTACGACGACCGCGTCCGTCCTCTTCTGCCGCCAGACCGGACAGACGGTGGGCGCGGCGGTGTTCGGCGCGGTCGCCAACGGGGTGCTGGCCGCGCGGCTGGGCGGGGCGGGGGACCTGGACTCCGTCACGCGCGCGTGGAACGCGGGAACCGTCCCCGAGCCGACCCGGCGGGCCGTCGCGGACGCGGTGCACGCGGTGTACCTCGGTGCGTCGTGCGCGGCGGCGGTCGCCTTCCTGGTGCTGCTGTGCGTGGCGCCTCGGCGGTTCCCGGTGCTGAAGGGGTGACGGACGGCGGGACGGCTCGCGACCGGGCGGGTTGACGGACGTCGGGACGGCTCCCGACCGAGCGGGTTGACGGACGACGGGACGGCTCGCGACCGGGCGGGTTAACGGCGGTAACACCCCAGCTCAGGGCCCTCTTGACGAAGAAAGCGCATACCGACCGATCAGTTTGTCCAAACCCTCGCGCAGCGCCGTACTCCCCGGTAACGTGCGTGGCTCGCACCCCCCACCTCCCTGCGGTCCGCCGCCACGGACCCGAGCCACGCAAGGAGTCGGGATGTCCCACGACTCGTTCCCGCCCCACGATCCGCCCCACCTCACCTACCCCTGGCAGCCGCCGCCCCCGCCCGAACCCGCACCCGCAGCCCGGCGCCCGGCCGACCGCGCGCCGCTCGGGCACCACAGCGACCTGCGGCTGCTGCGCGGCGCCTACCGCCGTCAACGCCGGGTCGCCACGCTCACCGCGCTCGGCTACTTCGTCCTCTTCCTCGTCCTGTCCGCCTACGCCCCGTCCCTGATGACCCACCGCGTCGGCCCCGGCCTGCCCGCCGGGCTGCTGCTCGCCCTGCTCCAACTCCCCGTCGCCTTGCTGGCGATCGCCCTCTACGAGCACACCGCCCGCCGTCACGTCGATCCGCTCGCCGAACGCATCCGCAAGCAGGTCGCGCTCGACGCCCGGCGCGCCACCCGCCACGGGGAGGCCTCCCGATGACCGCACCCGGCACGATCCCGCACGCGGCCGACGGACTCACCGAACTCAGCGGCGACGCACAGACGATGTCCCTCGTCGCGTTCACCGCCGTCGTCACCGTCACCCTCCTGCTGTGCGTGATGACCGGCCCCGACCGCGACGACCTCGACGAGTTCTACACCGGCTACCGCTCCCTGTCCCCGCTGCGCAACGGCCTGGCCGTCGCCGGCGACTACATCTCGGCGGCCACCGTCCTCGGCACCGGCGGCGTGATCGCCCTGTACGGCCACGACGGCATCGTCCTCGCCCTGAGCACGGCCCTGTCGCTGATGCTGCTGATGTTCCTGCTGGCCGAACCGCTGCGCAACGCGGGCCGGTTCACCATGGGCGACGCCCTGGCCCGCCGTATGCCGGGGCGCGCGGTGCGCGTCACGGCGTGCGCGGTGACGATCGCCGCCCTGTTGCCGATGATGCTGGTACAGCTCGCGGGCACGGGCCAGCTCCTGGCGTTCCTGCTGGGGTTCTCCGGCGACGCGGTCAAGACGGGCTGCATGGTCTGCATGGGCGTCCTGATGATCAGCTACGCGGCGATCGGCGGCATGAAGGGCACCGCCCTGATCCAGATCCTGAAGATCGTGATGCTGCTCGGCTCCGGCGCCGTCGTCGCCGTCCTGGTCCTGCACCGCTTCGACTGGAACCCGGGCGCCCTGTTCGACGCGGCGGCCCGGGGCAGCGGCCTCGGCGACGCCTTCCTCGACTCCGGCCTCCAGTTCTCCACCGGCCCCCACCCCGGCCTGGACATGATCAGCTCCCAGCTCGCGGTGGTGCTCGGCGGCGCCTGCCTGCCGCACATCACCATGCGCATGTACACCGCCTCCAGCGCCCGCCAGGTACGCCGCTCGATGTCCTGGGCGGTGTCGGCCGTGGCGCTGTTCGTGCTGGTCATCACGGTCGTCGCGGTCGGCGCGACGGCTCTGGTCGGCCGCGCGGCGATCGCCGGCGCCGACCCGCAGGGCAACACCGCCTATCTGCTGGGCTCACGGGCCGCGTTCGGGCGGGAGGTGTCCACGGCCGAGACGCTGCTGTTCACCACCGTGACGACGGCGATCTTCCTCACCGTCCTGGCCTCCGTCGCCGGCATGATCCTCGCCTGCGCCAACTCCCTCGCCCACGACGTCTTCGCCGCACGCGCGCGTGAGACCTCACCGCGCCGCGAGATGCTGCTGGCCCGGCTGTCCGCGCTGGCCGTCGGCGTGCCGACGATCCTGCTGGCCGCCCAGGTCCAGCACCGCAGCCTCCAGCCCTTGGTCACCCTCTCCTTCTGCCTCGGCGCCTCGGCCCTGGCCCCCGCCCTCGTCTACAGCCTCTTCTGGCGCCGCTACACCCGCACCGGCCTGCTCAGCACCCTCATCGGCGGCACCCTCTCCGTGCTGCTGCTGATGCCGGGCACCAACCTCGTCTCCGGCTCCCCCGCCGCCGCTTTCCCCGACGCCGACTTCAACTGGTTCCCCTTCACCACCACCGGCCTGGTCACCATCCCCCTCGGCTTCGCCCTCGGCTGGCTCGGCACGATCGCCTCCGGCCGCCGCAAGGCGCAGGAGCAGCGGCACCAGTACGAGGCGGTGGAGGGCTGGATCCTGGCGGGGGCGGCACGACGGGACAGCTGACGAAGGACGAGCGGGGAAGGGACAGGCGGGGAACTACTCGACCACCCGTCCCGTGAGCGCGCTCAGGTTGTTGCGCACGGAGTCCATGTGCGCCTGCACCTGGTCCCACCGCTCGCCGTGCTCGCGCAGCACCCGCTCGGTCTCGCGCGCGATGCGCTCCTTGCGCTGACGGGCCTCGGCGAGGATCTCGGCGGCACGCGCGCGTGCCTCCTCCTCGCGCCGCTGGGACGCCTCATGCGCCTCGGCGAGCTCCCGCTGCGCGTCGGCCAGCGCCTCCTCGGCGCGGGCCACCGCACCGGCGTGCTGAGCCTCGAAGGCGGCGACCCGTTCGGCGGCCTCGCGCTCCTCCGCCGCCATCTTCTCGGCGTACTCCTTCTTCGGTTCGACGAGCATGGCGGCGGTGCGCTGCCGCACATCGCGCAGCGCCGTGAGCGCCTCGCCCCGGAACTCCTTCACCTTGCGCCGGGCGCTGACCCGGATCCCGTGCGCCTCGGCACGCGCGGCGACCAGCCGCAGCCGGGCCTGCTCCTTGGCCTCGGAGCGGAGCGCGTCCGCGTGCTCCTGCGCCGACCGGCGCACGGTGTCCGCGTGCTCCTCGGCCTGCGCCAGCTCCTCGTCGGCCGCGCGCCGCGCCCGGTCGACGACGTCCGCCGCCTCTTCCTCCACGAGCTGGAAGAGCTGCCGCGCGCGCTCCCCGAGGCTGTCGTACGACTGCGGCCCGAGCCCTTTCACGGCCTCCCGCAGCCGCTCGGCCTCCACCATCATGTCCTTGACCAGCACCGTGAGCCGGGCGACCCGCTCCCAGGCGGCGTCGCGTTCGGCGGAGAGCGTGCTGGTGTACACGTCGACTTCCTTGGGCCGGTAGCCGCGCCCGCGAACGGTCGCGAATTGCTGCTGCGGTGACACCCTTGCGCTGCTCATCCTGTAGCCCCTCTCCACCAGACTGCCGCGAAAAAATGATTTCGCGCATATCTTGATGTATCGGACTTACATGCCTAACGCGACACTCCGGACATAAGGGTCCGGCAATACGTGCCATAACAGCCCACATGGACGAACAAGCCCCCCACCGAAGGCATACGAAAGGGCCGGGCCCGGTCACACGACCCGGCCCGGCCCTCGCCACACACCCGTCAGCGGGGCGTACGCCTCACAGCAGCCCGTCCCACATCTGCTCCAGCAGCACCGACCACCAGCTCTCCGGCGACCCCAGCGCGGCCGGGTCCAACGCCGCCAACTGCGCCTGGAAGTCGACCGTCCACCGGCCCGCCTGCTCCTGGTTCAGCCCGAACCGCAGCCGCCACATCCGCCCGAGCAGCGCCAGGCAGCGCGCGAACTCCGGCAGCCCCGTGTTCACGAACTGCGGCGGCACCGGCGCCCCGCCCGGCCCCGCCTCCACTGGCACCGCGACGATGTTCGCCGTCCCGTACTGCACACAGATCGCCCTGCCGAAGTCACTGCCCATCACCAGGTACGAGCCCGCGTCCGGCGCCGGCTGCACACCCCGCTCGGCCGCCAGCTCGGCCAGCGTCGGCACCGGCCGCCCCGGCTGGGCCTGCGCCCAGAAGAACGGACCCATGTCCATCGGCAGACCCGCCGCCACCAGCGTGTGCGCCACCACCGGCGGCACACCCTGCCGGGACACCGCCGCCTGCTCGAACCGGAACACACCCGGCCCGAACGCCGCACCCAGCTCCTGAGCGATCGCCTCCGGCGGTACCGGCGGAACCGGCTGCACCGGCGGCAACGGCGCCCGCACCGGCCCCGGCCGCGCGGGACCGTCGGCCACCTGGTGCAACTCGCCCTGGTGCGCCAGCAACTGCTGCATCCCCTGCTGCCGGCTCGCGTGATCCGTGCCGTACGGCGCGATGCTCGTGATCCGCGCCTGCGGCCACTGCTCCCGGATCATCCGCGCGCAGTACGCGCCCGGCAGCTCACACGACTCCAGCTCGGTGTGCAGCTCCAGCACCTGGTCCGGCGGCACGTTCATCGCCCGCAGCTCGTGGAAGATCTGCCACTCCGGGTGCGGCGTCCCCGGCGCCGAACGCCGGATCAGCTGCTGCTCCGACCCGTCCTGCGCCCGGTAGCGCAGCACCGCCTGGTAGCCCGGACCGACCGTCGGCTGCCCCTGCTGCGGATACCCGTACGCCGGCGGCTGCCCCGGCACCGGCCCACCCGGCGGCATACCACCAGGCGGCATACCACCGGGCGGCATGGCGCCGGGTGGCATCCCACCGGGCGGCATCGGCTGCGGGGCGCCCGGAGGCATCCCCGGGGCGCCGGGGGCGTGCGGCGGCGGGGGCACACCGGGACCGCCCGACGGGGGCCCGGCCAGCATCGTCGCCGCGTGGTGCACGGCACCCTGCGGCCCCCCGGCCGAACCCTGCGCGCCAGGCGCACCGGGCATACCGGGAGCGCCACCGGGCACACCGGGAGCGCCCGGCGCGTGAGGCATCCCCGGGGCGCCCGGCGGCTGCGGAGCGCCCGGCGCGTGAGGCATTCCAGGGGCGCCCGGCGGCTGCGGAGCGCCCGGCGCGTGAGGCATTCCAGGGGCGCCAGGGGCACCCGGAGCACCAGGGGCACCCGGCGGCTGCGGAGCGCCCCCACCCGTGCCCATCTGGCTGGGATCGGCCAGCATCGTCGCCGCGTGGTGCACCCCACCCGGGGGCGTACCACCGGGCGCGGGAGGCGGCGGGGGCGTGTTCGGGCCGCCCGGCCCCTGAGGCGCACCCGGCCCACCCGGCCCCTCAGGGCCGAGCGCCGACACCATCTGCGTGGGCACATAACCACCGGCCGGAGCCCCGGGCGCACCCGGACCGGACGGAGGCGGCGGCGTACTGCCCGGCCGCGCGCCCGGCGTCCCCGGCGCGCCCGGCGGAGGCGGCGGCGTCGCCCCACCCCCGCGCGCACGCCGCGGCGGCGGCGCCGCCTTGCTGGTCGCGGCATCGGAGATGTCACCGGCGTCCGGCGCGATCGGCCGCGCCGGAGTACCCGGACCACCCGGAGGCGGCGTCCCGGGCCCCTGCGGAGAGTACGACGGCGCACCCGACCCCGAATGCGGCTGCGGCTGCGGCTGCGGCTGCGGCTGCGGCTGCGGAGGAGGCGTACTCCCCGGCGGAACCGCGGCCGGGATCCCCGCACCCTGCGAACCGCCCTGCGACCCACCCGGCACACCACCGGACGCACCCTGCTCACCGAGCGCCGGCGCGACCGTCGTCCGGGGAAGCTGACTGCCACCCGACATCAACGCCGTCTTGGCATCCGGCAGGGACGACGACGACGGCGGCGGCGTCTCGTCGTCCGAACCGCTCAACGGCGGCGCGAACACCGTCGCCGGCAACGGCACCGAACGGTCGTCACCCGAATCGGCGTTGGTGTCCGTCCCCGTCCAGGGCGTCGCCCCCACCGGCGCCGAAGGCGCCCCCGCCTGCGTCTGCGGCAACGACGGATCACCCGTCACAGGCACGGACGGCGAGGAGGACGCAGACGGCGCGGAGGACACGGACGCCGAGGACGCCGAGGACGAAGAAGCCGCCCCCGAATCCACCCCCCGCCCCTCAGAAACCCCCAACCTGTCCGCCGCCTCCTGCAACCACTCCGGCGGCGACAACAAGAACGACGTCTGATTCAGATCCACCCGCGCCGCAGCCGCCGGCGCCGGCTCCGCCACGGCCTCCCTACGCCCGTACTCCTCCTCGTACCGCCGAATCACCTCACCCACCGGCAACGACGGCCACAACGTCGCCTCCCCGCTGTCCCGGGCGACCACCAACCGCTGCGCACCCCCGTCCGAACGCGGCCCCTCCGCACGGTCCTCACCCCACACCACGAACCCGAGATCGAACTCCCGCACCCGCACCTCACGATGCTGATACGCCGGAACGTCCCCGTTGATCCACTCTTCCCCGCGCTCCTGCGCCTGCGCGAACGTCACCATCGCCCGATCACTCCCCCACGGAAGAAACAGAAGAACCGGACGACACGGGAACAGCCCGCGCGAAACCGCCGTCCACCATCAGATTCGCCACCGTCTCCAACTCCGGCGGCTGACCCGCGAGCCGCGACAGGAACTCATCGAAGTCCGCACCGCACGGCAGCAACAACCGCTCCATCCGCTCCGCCGGCGACCACGACGCATCCACATCCCGCGCGTCGTCGTACGCGCAGAACCACACCGAACCGACCCGCTCCCCCTTCACCTTCACCGCCAGCAGACCACCCTGCACGAAACCGACGCCCAGAAAGTCCTTCGTCAGATGGTCACGCAGACACTTGTTCACATACACCAGGTCGTTGACCGCCGCCTCGTCCCGCACCGTGAAGAACGGCTGGTCCACCAGCAGCCCCAACTCCGCGTCCAACGCCGCACCCACCGGCGCACACCCACCGGCCGCCTTCAAGAACGACCGATACGCACCCGGCAACCGGTACCCGAGATCCTCCTCGACCCCCTGCACCTGCGACTCCGTCACCGCCACACCCGACTTCGGCAACCCGAAATGCGCCGGACGCGTCTCCTGCAACGGCCGCGTCCCCCGCTTGCCCTGATCCACCGCCGCCGTCGCCACACCACCGTGATGCCGCAACAACGCCTTCACCTCGACCGGCACCAACTCCAACCGCCGCGAACCCGCCACGTGATGCCACGTCCAGCCATGCGGCGTCGCCACCTGCGCCACCGTGTCCCACAACTCATGACCCGACGCCGCCAACGCCGCGTTCGCCGACACATAGTCCGTCAACCGCAACTCGTCGACCCCGAAACCCTCCGGCGGCTCCGCGATCTCCGCCGCCGCCCGCGCATAAGGCGAGAAGTCCGGGAAACCACGCTCATCCACCCGCACCCCCCTCGGATGACGCGCGGCCCGGACCGGATCCGGAAAATGCACGACCTGCCCGGCATAGGCCGCGTTCGGCGGCGCGGCTTCCTGCCCGAGCCGACCTGTCGTCATGGCGGTTGCCCCCTGCGGCACTCTGGACGGACCCCAGCAGCCGGACCCACACCGGTCCCGACCACCACGCCCCGTATCCGACTCTCTCCAACGGTCTCCAACGCGCGTCGACCGCGCGCCGACGGTGCCGACAGCCTATGCGGTACGACGACACCGGTCACCGGCCCTCCACTTCCGTGACCAGCCGTCACCCCGCCGTGACAGCCCGCCCCCACACGGGCGTGTCGCACCGCCCCAGCTTCCCCACCCGCCACGCGATTTGGCACCCTGTGTCCTCCGGGGGGATGCACGGGAGGGGACGACGATCATGAACGCCACGCAAACGGGACCGCACACCAGCCACACAGGCGACCCCCGCATCGGCTGGTCCACCGACGAAACCCCGCACGCCCCCACCCTCCGCCACCGCCGCGACGGCATACTCCCCACCGTCGCCGCCGCCCTCTCCGTCCGCGGCGCCACCCTCACCGGCACCGCCGCCCGCGGCGACCAACCCCCCACCCTCCACCCCCTCGTCCAGGACTTCCTCGACACCCTCACCAGCGGCCAACGCGACCGCTTCACCGGCCGCTGTGCCGAAGCACTCCTCATCTCCCGCCACATCACCGCCGTCGACGCCACCCGCAGCAAACGCGCCGCCCGCAGACCCATGACCAACGGCGAAGCCCGCAAAGCCCTCAAACACGCCAAACTCACCACCCGCCGCATCCGCGAAGACGGCGACCCCCTCCACGGCAGCTTCGCCAACCCCTGCCGCGCCTGCACCGCCCTCACCGCCCACTTCGGCGTCCGCATCGTCGACCCCACCCCCACCGACAGCTGAGTCGACACCAAGCCACCGACAGCTCAGTCGCCCCCCACCGACAGCTGACCAACGCACCGAGCCGACGAACGAAGACACATGCACCCCGACCGCACCTCCACCACCCGCTTCCCCGTCCCCGTCGACGCAGCCCTCCGCGCCGCCGGCTGGCAACCCGGACGCTGGGACATCAAACAAGCCGAGATCTGGGCCGACACCCTCCGCGAACACACCTCACCCGCCGGCCACCGCCACGCCGTCTTCCCCGCCGCCGTCGAAGCCTGGGCCGAATTCGGCGGACTCCGCATCACCCCCACCGGACCCGGCCGCCAAGTCGCCCCCACCACCCTCCACCTCGACCCCCTCCACGGCCTCCACATGGCCCGCACCCTCGGCGACCTCGGCCGCGCCCTCGACACCGACGTCAGCCCCCTCGGCACCGAAACCGACAACGAAACCCTCCTCGCCATCGACGCCCAAGGCCGCGTCTACGCCCTCGACCACACCGGCGACTGGTACCTCGGCCCCGACATCGACCACGCCCTCGGCGCCCTCGTCTCCGGCACCGAACCCCACCGCCTCACCGCCGGCTGACCCACCCCGCCGGCCCCCAGAACCCCCAGCCCTTCGCCGCCGCCGGAATCACCAGCCCTTCAGGCCGCCGGAATCACCGCCGACACCCGAAAACCCCCCGCCTCCGTCGGCCCCGACACAAACACCCCACCCAAAGCCACCACCCGCTCCTTCATCCCCACCAGCCCGTTCCCCCCCGACGGCAACCGCGCCGACGACGCCGAACCAACCTCAGGCGGCGGCTCGTTCTCGACCTGCATCGCGATCTCCGCCACCCGATGCGCCAACCGCACATGCGTCTTCGCCCCCGCCGCATGCTTGTGCACGTTCGTCAACGCCTCCTGCACCACCCGATACGCCGTCTGCTCGATCTCCGCACCGTACGAACGCACCTCACCCTCCACCGACAGATCCACCACCATCCCCGCAGCCGCCGACTGCCCGATCAACTCCTCCAACTCCGACAGACACGGCCCCTCCCCCTCCTCCACACCCACAGAAACCGCCGCCACCGGCACCGACACCCGCCCCACACCACCATCACCACTGCGCAACACCCCCAACATCTCGCGCAACTCCGTCAACGCCTGCCGCCCCATGTCCCCCACCAACGCGGCATTCCGCACCGCCTTCTCCGGATCCTTCCGCGCCACCGCCTGCAACGCCGCCGCATGCACCACCATCAGACTCACCCGATGCGCGACCACGTCATGCATCTCCCGCGCGATCCGCGTCCGCTCCTCACCCCGCGCCCACTCGGCCCGCTCCTCAGCCCGCTCCGCGAGCAGCTGCAACTCCCGCTCCAGACTGTCCGCCCGCTCCCGCAGACTCTCCATGAGCCGCCGCCGGGCCCCCACATACAGACCCAGCAACAGCGGCGGCGCCGTCAGCCCCAACGAAGTCGCGATCGACGCGAACGGCAGAAACCAGTCCCCGAGATCCAGATCCCCCCGCCCCATGCTCTGCCGCACCCGCACGAACGTCACGATCAACGTCCCCACCAACTGCATCCCCGCCAGCGACCCGATGATCCGCCTCGGCAGCTCCGACGCCGCGAGCGTGTACAGGCCCACGATGCCCATCAGGTAACCCATCTGGGCCGGCGTGATCGCGATCGACACCAGCACCACGGCGATCGGCCACCGCCGCCGCACCAACAGCACCGAACCCGCCAACAGCCCGAAAACGACCCCCGCCGCCGCCGGGATCCCCGCGTCCCACGCGAACGGAACCCCCTCCGCCGCGCACTCCGCCGCCGACACCGCCGCCAGACACCAGTCGAACACCGCACTGCGGCGCCTCGCCCACCACCACGGCCCTCCCCGAGCCGTCGTGTCCTCTTCCCCCGTCGTGGTCATGCCTCCAGCCTACGGGCGCCCGCCCCGGCTTTTCCGGCGAGTTTCCACGACACACTCCGTAACCGGACACGCACGAAACCCACCGATATCCCTCGAACGGTTGAACCATGCCCGTTCGAACCCGGAACCCCGCATTCCGCCCGGACGGTAGGCACATGGCACATTCCATGGGCAAGTACGCGGACTTCGAAGGCCTACGGCAACGGGCGGTCGCACTGCGCCGGGCCGGCCACAGCCTCCGACAGATCCGCGACGAACTCGAGGTCCACAACAAGGAGACCCTCCAACGCCTCGTCGAGGGCGAGCCGCCACCGGAATGGACGAAACGACCGCGGGCCAAGGACGACCTGCGAGCCAGGGCACGGGAGCTGCGGCAGCAGGGCTGGACGTACAGCCGGATCCAGGCGGAACTGGGCTGCTCGAAGAGCTCCGTCTCGCTCTGGGTGCGGGATCTGCCGAGGCCGGAGGGGACACGGACGAAGGAGGAGGCCTCGGCGCTCGCCAGGCGCGGCTGGGAGGCGCAGCTGCGGATCCGCGACGAGGAGCGGCAACGCACCAAGGAAACGGCCAAGCAAGCGGTCGGCGACCTCTCACCACGGGAATTGTTCCTGGTGGGCGTGGGCCTCTACTGGGCCGAGGGCAGCAAGGACAAGCCGTACGACCGCCGGGAGAAGATCACGTTCGTCAACAGCGACCCCGGGATGATCCAGGTCTTCCTCGCATGGCTCGATCTGCTCGGCATCGCACGCGAGCGCCTCCGGTACGCCGTGATGATCCACGAGACGGCCGATGTGACCGGAGCCGAGGACTACTGGTGCGACCTCGTCGGCGCCGACCGCTCCCAGTTCACCAAGACGACCATCAAGAAGCACAACCCCAGAACCGTCCGGAAGAACGTCGGCGAGTCCTATCGTGGCTGCCTGGCCATCAATGTCCTGCAGAGCGCGGACTTGTACCGTCGCATCGAGGGCTCCTGGTACGGCATAGTGGAGTCCGCGCGCGCAGCCGATCAATAGAGTCGGGCATAGTGCGCAAGCAATCCCGGATCGTCTAAGGGCAGGACAAACGGTTTTGGTCCGTTGAATGAGGGTTCGAATCCTTCTCCGGGAGCTCACAGCGCGCACATCGCGAGTTCGGGCCCTGACCCAGCAAGGTCAGGGCCCACTCTCATGTCCCCCAGGAAGCACCCCGGTATCCTTCGGATGTCTCCACCCCTACACAGCCGAAGGGCAACTCCGTGAGCGCCATTCGCCCGGCAGCCGTCGTCGTTCTCGCAGCGGGTGAGGGCACCCGTATGAAGTCGGCCACACCGAAGGTTCTGCACGAGATCTGCGGCCGCAGCCTCGTGGGTCACGTCCTGGCCGCCGCCCGTGAGCTGGACCCGGAGAACCTGGTCGTCGTGGTCGGGCATGCCCGGGAGAAGGTCACCGCGCACCTCACCGACATCGACCCGCAGGTGCGCACCGCGGTCCAGGCGGAGCAGAACGGGACGGGGCACGCCGTCCGGATGGGTCTGGAGGAGCTCGGCGGCGGGGTCGACGGGACGGTGGTGGTGGTCTGTGGTGACACGCCGCTGCTGACGGGTGCGACGCTGGCCGAGCTGGCCGCGACGCATCAGGCCGACGGCAACGCGGTGACGGTGCTGACCGCCGAGGTGCCGGACGCGACGGGTTACGGCCGGATCGTGCGGGACGAGGTCTCGGGTGCCGTCACGGCGATCGTGGAGCACAAGGACGCGACCGAGGCGCAGCGGGCGATCCGTGAGATCAATTCGGGTGTGTTCGCGTTCGATGGGCAGTTGCTGGCGGACGCGTTGAAGCGGGTGCGGACGGACAACAGTCAGGGTGAGGAGTACCTGACGGATGTCTTGGGGATTCTGCGTGAGGCCGGTCATCGGGTGGGTGCGTCGGTGGCGGGTGATCATCGTGAGATCGCGGGGATCAACAATCGGGTGCAGTTGGCCGAGGCGCGGCGGATTCTGAACGAGCGGTTGTTGACGGCGGCGATGCTGGCCGGTGTGACGGTGGTGGATCCGGCGACGACGTGGGTGGATGTGTCGGTGTCGTTCGGTCAGGACGTGGTGGTGCATCCGGGGACGCAGCTGTTGGGGTCGACGCATCTGGCGGAGGGTGCGGAGGTGGGTCCGAACTGCCGGCTGAGGGATACGCAGGTGGGTGCGGGGGCGCGGGTGGACACCACGGTGGCGGATGGTGCGCAGGTGGGTGCGGAGGCGTTGGTGGGTCCGTTCGCCTATCTTCGGCCGGGTACGCGTCTTGGTGCGAAGGGCAAGATCGGGACGTATGTGGAGACGAAGAACGCGTCGATCGGTGAGGGTACGAAGGTGCCGCATCTGTCGTATGTGGGTGATGCGACGATCGGTGATTATTCGAACATCGGTGCGGCGAGCGTGTTTGTGAACTATGACGGGCAGGACAAGCATCACACGACCGTCGGGTCGCACTGTCGGACGGGTTCGGACAACATGTTTGTGGCTCCTGTCACGATCGGGGACGGCGCGTACACCGCTGCCGGGTCCGTGATCACGAAGGATGTGCCGCCCGGCTCGCTGGCCGTGGCCCGTGGTCAGCAGCGGAATATCGAGGGTTGGGTGGCTCGTAAGCGTCCGGGCAGTGCGGCGGCGAAGGCTGCCGAGGCGGCTTCCCAGCAGGGTGGCGGCGAGGACTGACCGGAAACGGGCGCGTTGGACACGGCGTACCGTGATAAGTGCACATTCGCACCCCCACCAGCTGAGACGGCTTCGTCGCGTGTGCAGTGGCGAGGTCTGGCGACAGCCGGTTGAGAACCTCTGAGGAGACAGTGCTGTGACCGGGATCAAGACGACCGGCGAGAAGAAGTTGATGTTCTTCTCCGGCCGCGCCCACCCCGAGCTTGCCGAGGAGGTCGCCCACCAGCTGGGTGTCGGGGTCGTCCCGACGAAGGCCTTCGACTTCGCCAATGGTGAGATCTATGTCCGTTATCAGGAGTCGGCTCGTGGTGCGGACTGTTTCCTGATCCAGAGCCACACGGCGCCGATCAACAAGTGGATCATGGAGCAGTTGATCATGATCGACGCGTTGAAGCGTGCGTCGGCGCGTTCGATCACGGTGATCGTGCCGTTCTACGGGTATGCGCGGCAGGACAAGAAGCACCGTGGGCGTGAGCCGATCTCGGCGCGTCTGATCGCGGACATGATGAAGACGGCGGGTGCGGACCGGATCCTGACGGTGGATCTGCACACGGATCAGATTCAGGGTTTCTTCGACGGTCCGGTGGATCATCTGTTCGCGCTGCCGTTGCTGGCCGACTATGTGGGCCAGAAGGTGGACCGGCAGAAGCTGACGGTGGTGTCTCCGGACGCCGGCCGGGTGCGGGTCGCGGACCGTTGGTGTGATCGTCTGGGTGCTCCGCTGGCGATCGTGCACAAGCGGCGTGACAAGGACGTGGCGAATCAGGTGACGGTGCACGAGGTCGTGGGTGAGGTCCGGGGCCGGGTGTGTGTGCTGGTCGACGACATGATCGACACGGGTGGCACGATCTGTGCGGCGGCGGATGCGCTGTTCGCGCATGGTGCGGAGGATGTCATCGTGACGGCGACGCACGGTGTGTTGTCGGGTCCGGCTGCGGATCGTCTGAAGAACTCGAAGGTGAGTGAGTTCGTGTTCACGAACACGCTGCCGACGCCGGGTGAGCTGGATCTGGACAAGATCACGGTGTTGTCGATCGCGCCGACGATCGCGAGTGCGGTGCGTGAGGTGTTCGAGGACGGTTCGGTGACGAGCCTGTTCGACGAGCAGTAGACGAGCCTGTTCGACTGATCGATTTTTCTGCGGCCTCCCGCGCCGAGTAGACTGCTCAGGTTGCTCGGCGAGGGAGGCCGTCCCCGTGGGTTGGGGTGCGGCGGTCCGTTATCGACGCGCTCTTCGTAGCAGGCCGTTCGTGGCCGGGTGACCACGTCCGTTCCGCTTCCTACGAGGGGTGATTGACATGTCTGAGGTAAAGCTCGCCGCTGAGACGCGCACCGAGTTCGGCAAGGGTGCCGCGCGTCGTATCCGCCGTGCCGACAAGGTTCCGGGTGTTCTGTACGGTCACGGTTCGCAGCCGCTGCACCTGACGCTGCCGGGCCACGACCTGCTGCTGGCGCTGCGTACGCCGAACGTTCTGATCTCGCTGGACATCGACGGCAAGACGAGCGAGCTGGCGATCCCGAAGGCCGTGCAGCGTGACCCGCTGAAGGGTTTCCTGGAGCACGTGGACCTGCTGCTGGTCAAGCGTGGCGAGAAGGTCAACGTCGAGATTCCGGTGCACACCGAGGGTGAGCTGGCCCCGGGTGGCAACCTGCTGGAGCACGTGCTGAACGCGCTGCCGGTGGAGGCCGAGGCCACGCACATCCCCGAGGCCGTGACGGTGTCGGTGGAGGGTCTGGCGGCCGGTGCGTCGATCCACGCGAAGGACATCTCCCTGCCGAGCGGTGTGACGCTGGCTGTCGAGGAGGACGCGGTGGTCCTTCAGGTGCTGGCCGCGCAGGCCGAGGAGGCCCCGGAGGGCGAGGCCGCCGAGGGTGGAGAGGCCGCGGAGGCCTGATCGGCTGTTCGGCGGTAGTACCAGCGGTATTCGGCTCCAGCCGCCGCTTCCTTCGGGAAGCGGCGGCTGTTGCGTAGGGAGAGTGACGTGACGAGTGAGGCCAATGCGCCGTGGCTGATCGTGGGCCTCGGCAATCCCGGTCCGGAGTATGCCGGGAATCGGCACAATGTCGGTTTCATGGTGGCCGATCTGCTGGCCGAGCGGGTCGGGGGCAGGTTCAAGCGGGCGGGCAAGGCGCAGGCGCAGGTGGTCGAGGGGCGGATCGGTCCGCCGGGGCCGGCGAATCGGCGGGTGGTTCTGGCGAAGCCGATGTCGTACATGAACCTGTCGGGCGGTCCGGTGAACGCGCTGCGGGACTTCTACAAGGTGCCGTTGGGCAATATCGTCGCTGTTCATGATGAATTGGACATCGATTATGGGGCTCTTCGACTGAAGTTGGGTGGTGGGGACAACGGGCACAACGGGTTGAAGTCGATGACGAAGGCGATGGGCGCGGACTATCACCGGGTGCGGTTCGGGATCGGGCGGCCGCCGGGGCGGATGCCGGTGGCGGATTTCGTGTTGAAGGATTTCGCGTCGGCGGAGCGCAAGGAGCTGGACTACTTCGTGGACCGGGCGGCGGACGCGGTGGAGTGTCTGGTGATCGAGGGGTTGGAGCGGGCGCAGGGGACGTACAACTCCTGAGGGAGGTTGACGGCTCGTTCGGGCATGGCCAATGATCCCGGCCATGCCTGTCACTGCTGCCCGTTCCCGTCGCGCCCCGCGTCGTCCTTCGGCCTCGGTCGCCGCGTTGCGGTGGGGCCGGTTGGCCGCGATGGGGGTGGTGGCCGTGGTCATTCTGGTCGCCGGGGTGTGGGGGTCGTGGGGGACGGCGCAGCACGTGATGCTGACGAAGGGGCGGGAGCGGGGCACGGTGGTGGTGGCCCGGTGCGGTGCGGAGACGTGTTCGGGGCCGTTCAGGCCGTTGTCGGCGGGGTCGACGGCGCGGGCGCGGGTGGTGATCGAGAAGTCGGTGGCC
>NZ_BQUN01000002.1 GCF_026008495.1 Streptomyces sp. A012304 | reverse complement strand
CGGTGGGGGTCTCGGGGGCGGGCGGGGTGCCGGTGGTGGAGGCCGCCGTGGCGCTCGCCGTGCGGCCGGCCGAGTCGATCACGACCGCCTTGTAGCGCAGGGCGGTGCCGGGCGGTACGTCGGTGCCGATGGTGTGGGTGACCTTGTACGGGGCGTGGTCGGCGGAGCCGAGGGTCGTCCACGTGCCGTTGCCCACCTGCGCGGCGAAGACGACACGGTTGAGCTGTCCGCCGTCGGTGTCCGCGGTGAGCTCGACGGTGCCGGTGGCGCCGGGGGCGGGGGCCTTGAGGGTGATCGTCGGCTTCGTCGACGGTTCGGCGAGGGGGCCCGCCGCCCTGAGGACGATGGCCGAGCCGGCCGGGACGGTGACGGTGAGCTGCTTGGCGGAGTCGCTCCGCAGCGAGTCGTCCGTCCCGTAGATGCCCCGGAAGGTCATGTCCGCCGAGCCGGTCGGGAAGGTCGCCGTGCTGGGCGCGTCTGCGTTGTTGAACGCGACGAGGTACTCGGTCCTGTCGGTGCCGGTCCGCGAGAAGGCGTAGATGCCCGGTCCGTCGGCCGCGTACCGCTGCTCCTGAACCCCGTCGGTGAGCGCCGGATGGGCCTTGCGCAGCTTGGCGAGAGCGCTGATCTGCCGGTAGAGCGGTGCCCTCGTGTCGTAGGCGTCGCTCGCGTGGGTGCGGTCGGTGCCGATCGCGTCGTCGTCGAGGTAGTCGGCGGTCCGGGACGCGAACATGCTCTGGCGGGCGTCCTTGTCGCCGCCGGAGCCGGTGAAGCCCTGTTCGTCGCCGTAGTAGACGACGGGGTTTCCGCGGCTGAGGAACATCAGCTCGTTGGCGAGCCGGTCCTTCCGCAGCAGTTCGGCGTCGGTGGCCTTCGGGTTGTCCTGGTGCAGGAAGTGCCCGATGCGGCCCATGTCGTGGTTGCCGAGGAAGGTGACCTGCTCGTACGCGTTGGCCTTGTCGGTCGTGTACTTGTAGTCGTCACCGAAGACCGCGGCGAGCTTCTGCGCGCTGCCGCCCTGGGAGGCGTACTGGCGGGCCGCCTCCTGGAAGGGGAAGTCGAGGGTGGCGTCCAGGCGGCCCCGGGTGACATAGGGGGACGTGACGGAGGTGTCGGCGGAGTAGACCTCGCCGAACATGAAGAAGTCGTCGCGGCCCCGCTTCGCCGCGTAGGCGTCCAGGGCGGTGGCCCACTGGGTCCAGAACTCCGTGTTGACGTGCTTGACGGTGTCGACCCGGAAGCCGTCGATGTCGAAGTCCCGCACCCAGCGCTGGTAGATCCGCTCCATGCCGCTGACGACCTCGGGACGCTCGGTCCACAGGTCGTCGAGGCCGGAGAAGTCGCCGTTGGTGGAGCTCTCGCCGGCGAAGGTGGAGTCGCCGCGGTTGTGGTACATCGTCGGGTCGTTGAGCCACGACGGGACCTTGGTGTTCTTCGTGGCCTTCGGGGTGCGCGGGAAGGAGCCGGCGTCGACGTCCGGGAAGTCCTTCGTGCCGTTCGCGTAGTCCGCGTCGTCGAACGGCTCGCCGTCCTTCGTCAGATAGGGGAAGGCACCCTTGGACAGATAGTCGTAGGACTTCTCCTCGTAGTCGACGACGTCGGCGGTGTGGTTGGTGATGACGTCGAAGAAGACCTTCATGCCCTTGGCGTGCGCCTTGGAGATGAGGGTCTTGAGGTCCTCGTTGGTGCCGAAGTGCGGGTCGACCTGGGTGAAGTCGGTGATCCAGTAGCCGTGGTAACCGGCGGAGGCGTTGGCCCCCGTGCCCTGCACGGGCTGGTTCTTGAAGATCGGCGCCATCCACAGGGCGGTCGTGCCGAGGCCCTTGATGTAGTCGAGGCGCTTGATCAGGCCCTTGAGGTCGCCGCCCTGGTAGAAGCCCTTGTCGGTGGGGTCGTAGCCGGTGGTGAGGCGTGAACCGGTGAGTCCGCCCCGGTCGTTGCCGGTGTCGCCGTTGGCGAAACGGTCCGGCAGGACGAAGTAGAACTGCTCCCGGGTGGCGTCGTGCCGGGCGGGCTCGGCGGCGAGCCTCGCGTCCGACGGCGGCGGGGGCGGCGCGTCCGCGTGGGCGGCGAGCGGCTGGACGAGGGCGGTGGCGAGCGCGGCGACGGTGACGGCCGCGACCCGTCTGGTGTGCCCGGTGCGGCGCGTGCGGGGCGCCGGCCATCTCGGTATCACAGGCGGGAACTCCTTGCGATTACGGCTCTGGTGGGTCCGACCCCGCGTGACCGTATCGCCAACGAAAGGTTTACAGCAATAGTCTTGAAACCGATGGCAAGAACTTTCACAGACTGCCTCGGCGGTGTCGCACCGGCCCGGACGCCGGGGCGCCCGCGGTGCCGCCCCCTCGCGCACCACCGATGACGTCGTCTCACAGGTGATGGCGAAGGGGCGGCGACGGCGGCCGGTCAGCAGCTCGACTTGCCCGCGTAGATCGCCAGGGCCGTGTTCGAGCCGAGCGTGGCCGTGAACTGCCCGCTGGAGTTCACCGTCACGGTCGTGTTGTTCTGGACGTCGCAGTACGTCCCCGCGGGCAGCGACGTCTGGTACGTCCGGCTCAGCGGGCCCGACTCGTGGTTGATGGCCACGAAGCCCTTGCTGCCCCGCCCGAACGCGATCGCGTCGCCCCCGTTGTCCCACCAGTTGGTCACCGGCTCGCCGCGGGTGGCGTTGCGGAGGGCGACCATGGACCTGATCTCCGGCCAGGCGTGCTGGCACTTCCAGCCGTTCTGCCAGCAGGCGTTCACCTGGCCGCCGTTCGGCGGGCCGGCGTCCGGGTCGGAGAACTCGTAGCCCGAGTTGATGTCGGGCGCGCCGTAGGGCCAGGCCAGCATGAAGACGTTGGCCAGGGTGTAGTTGGCGTTGTCCTTGTAGCTCAGGGTGCTGCCGTTGCGTTCGGTGTCGTGGTTGTCGACGAAGACACCGGAGACACCGCTGCTCATGTAGCCCCAGCCCTCGCCGTAGTTCTTCAGGTAGGCGAGGTTCTCGTTGTTGAAGACCCGCTTGAGGTCGTAGGCGTAACGGAACTCCTGCACATCCCCGTTGCCCGTGTACTCGGTCGGCTGGACGGCCTCGCCGCTGCCGTAGATGGCCTCCTGCTTCCAGTACACGTTCGGGTTGGTCAGCCGGGACTTGATGTTGGCCAGGTCGGCGGCGTCCATGTGCTTGGCCGCGTCGATGCGGAAGCCGTCGACGCCGAGGCCGAGCAGGTCGTTCATGTACCCGGCGATGGCCCCACGGACGTAGTCCTCACCCGTGTCGAGGTCGGCGAGGCCCACCAGTTCGCAGTGCTGGACGTTCCAGCGGTCCCGGTAGTTGGAGATCTGGCTGGTGCAGTCGTCGAAGTCGAACGACGAGTACAGGCCGGGGTAGCCGTACTTCGTGTACGACGAGCCGCCGGTGCCGGTGCCGCTGCCCGCGGCCATGTGGTTGATGACGGTGTCCACGACGACCTTCACACCCGCCGCGTGGCAGGTGTTCACCATGTTCTGGAAGGCCGCGCGGTCACCGAGCCGGCCGGCGATCTTGTAGCTGACCGGCTGGTAGGAGGTCCACCACTGCGGGCCCTGTATGTGCTCGGCGGGCGGGGAGACCTGGACGTATCCGTAGCCGGCGGGGCCGAGGGTGGTGGTGCACTCCTTCGCGACCGAGGCGAAGTTCCACTCGAAGAGGACGGCCGTGACGTCCTTGGTGCCGGGCGGGGAGGCGTGGGCGGCACCGGGGGCGGCGAGGACGGCTGCCGCCGTGGCGAGGGCGAGCACACCTGAGGAAACGGTTCTTCTGCTGACCATGTGGGGTTCCTTCGACACTGAAGGCACTTGCTGAAATCTTTCAGCAAACTTGCGGTGACGCAGATGTTAAAGGCCCGCCACCTGAAAAGGCAGCGGGCCGTGTGAAGTTGGTGCGAGGAATCTCGGCGGGCGTCCGTCGGCTCAGGCCGTGGTGAACCACACCGTCGTGTCGGCGGGCACCTTCGCCTCGCCGTCCGCCTCGGTCAGGTCACCGCTGGCGAGCAGCACCCGGCCGTACGCCGGGACGGTCACCGACTCCCCGGAGGTGTTGGCGACGCACACGAACTCGCCGCGCCGGAAGGCCAGCACGCCCTCGGGGGCGCGCAGCCACTCCACCGTCTCGCCGGGCCCGAGGTCGGGGTGGGACCGGCGGACGGCCAGCGCCGAGCGGTACAGCTCCAGCGTCGAGCCGGGCACGCCGTCCTGCGCCTCGACGCTCAGCTCGCCCCAGCTCTCCGGCTGCGGCAGCCAGCTGCCCCCGCCGCCGAAGCCGTACGACGAGCCGGTGCGCGTCCACGGGATGGGGACGCGGCAGCCGTCGCGGAAGCCGTCCTGGCCGGCGCCGCGGAAGTACGCGGGGTCCTGGCGCACCTCGTCGGGCAGGTCGACGACGTCGGGCAGGCCGAGTTCCTCGCCCTGGTAGACGTACGCCGAGCCGGGCAGGGCCAGCATGAGGAGGGTGGCCGCGCGGGCCCGGCGCAGTCCCAGCGCGCGGTCGCCGGGCGTGCGGATCTGGGTGCCGAGGCCGGGCGGGTTGGCGAACCGGGTGGCGTGGCGGGTGACGTCGTGGTTGGAGAGCACCCAGGTGGCGGGGGCGCCGACCGGGCGCATGGCCTCCAGGGTGCGGTCGACGACCTCGCGCAGCTCCTCGGCGTCCCAGTCGGTGGACAGGTACTGGAAGTTGAAGGCCTGGTGCAGCTCGTCGGGGCGGACGTAGTTGGCGGTGCGCTCGACGGTCGGGGTCCACGCCTCCGCCACGAAGATGCGCTCGCCGGCGTACTCGTCGAGGACGTGGCGCCACTGGCGGTAGATCTCGTGGACGCCGTCCTGGTCGAAGAACGGCATGACATCGTTGCCCAGCAGCTTCAGCTGGTCGTGGGCGCCCAGGTCCGGCAGACCGTCCGCCTTGACCAGGCCGTGGGCGACGTCGATGCGGAAGCCGTCGACGCCCATGTCGAGCCAGAACCGCAGGATGGAGCGGAACTCGTCGCCGACCGCCGGGTGGTCCCAGTTGAAGTCGGGCTGTTCGGGGGCGAAGAGGTGGAGGTACCACTCGCCGTCGGCGACCCGGGTCCAGGCGGGGCCGCCGAAGATGGACTCCCAGTCGTTGGGCGGGAGTTCGCCGTTCTTCCCCTTGCCGGGGCGGAAGTGGTAGCGCTCCCGCAGCGGGGAGCCGGGGCCCTCCGCGACCGCCCGCTTGAACCACTCGTGCTGGTCGGAGGAGTGGTTGGGGACCAGGTCGACGATGATCCGCAGGCCGAGTTCGTGGGCGTCGCGGATGAGCGCGTCGGCGTCGAGGAGGTTGCCGAACATGGGGTCGACGGCCCGGTAGTCGGCGACGTCGTAGCCGGCGTCGGCCTGCGGGGAGGCGTAGAAGGGGCTGAGCCACACGGCGTCGACGCCCAGGTCGCGCAGGTACGGCAGGCGGGAGCGTACGCCTTCCAGGTCGCCCATGCCGTCGCCGTTGCTGTCGGCGAAGCTGCGCGGGTACACCTGGTAGATCACCGCGTCCCGCCACCAGTCGCGGCGCTTGGCGGCGGTGGCGACGGCCGAGGCGGGCCGAGAGGTGGGGGCCGGTGCGGCGGAGTGCTGCTGGCTCATGGCGTCCTTGGTACGTAAGGGATGTGCGGTCATGGTGTGTGGGGTGCGGCAGCGGGTGGAGGTGGTCAGGCGGCCGCGGTGCCGGCGGGGTCGGAAGGACACCGCGGCCGCCACCCGCGCCACAGGAGCGCGGGAGTCTGTCGACGACAGGGCCTCAGCCCTTCGTGCCGCCCGCGGTGAGGCCGGTCACCAGGTTCTTCTGCACGAGGTAGAAGAACGCGGAGACGGGTATCGCGATCAGCACGGCGGTGGCGGTCATCAGGTTGCGCTGGGCGTCGTGCTCGCTGATGAAGCTCTGCAGGCCGACGGCGAGCGTGTACTTCTGGTCGTCCAGCATGAAGGTGGTGGCGAAGGCGACCTCGCCGAAGGCCGTGATGAAGCTGTAGAACGCGGCGACCGCGAGGCCCGGCTTGGCGAGCGGCAGGATCAGCCGCGTGAAGGTGCCGAAGGGCGTCAGACCGTCGACCCGTCCGGCCTCGTCGATCTCGAACGGGATCGTGTCGAAGTAGCCCTTGAGCAGCCAGGCGCAGTAGGGCACCGCGGTGGAGCAGTAGACGAGGATCAGGCCGAGGTAGGTGTCGATGAGCTGGAGCTCCGACAGGATCTGGTACATCGGCACGATCAGGACGGCGATCGGGAACATCTGGGTGACCAGCAGCACCCACATGAACTTCCGGTAGCCGGGGAAGCGCATGCGGGACACGGCGTAGCCGGTGGTGGCGGCGATCAGCACACCGATGACGGTGGTGCCCAGCGAGACGATCAGTGAGCTCTTCAGCCAGTCGAAGAAGTTCGTCTCCGTGAGGACGTACGAGTAGTTGTCGAAGGTCATCTTGGACCAGATGCCTCCGGGGTGGAGGTAGTCGTCCTTGTCGGGGCCGAGGGAGAGGAAGACCAGCCAGGCGATCGGGAACAGCGCGATGAGGCTCGCGACGGTCAGGGCGCCGTGGGAGGCGAGGGTCCCGAGGGGCCCGCTCCTGCCCCGGCCCCGGCTCTTCCCGGGCTGGTCCGCGCGGCTGTCTCGGGTCACGTCGGCGGAGGTCTCGACGGTGCTCGTGCTCATGGGAACTCCTGCCTCAGATCGCGAGCTGCTGCTCGTTGCGGTTCAGCCAGCGGCGGTAGAACGAGGTGAAGACGATCAGGATGGCCAGCAGCAGGATGCCGTAGGCGGCCGACTGGGCGAAGTCACGCGGCTGCTGTCCGAAGCCCAGGTAGTACGCCCAGGTGACGAGGATCTGCGCGTCGGGGGCGGTGTTGCCGAAGAGCAGGAAGATCACGGCGAACTGGTTGAACGTCCAGATGATGCCGAGCAGGACGACGGTGGAGCTGACCGACCTCAGGCCCGGCAGGGTGACGTGGCGGAACCGCTGCCAGGCGTTCGCGCCGTCCATCTCGGCGGCCTCGTAGAGGGAGGCGTCGATGGACTGGAGGCCGCCGAGCAGGGAGACCATCATGAACGGCACACCGCACCAGGTGTTGACCATGATCGCGGCGAACCGCTGCCAGAAGGTGTCCTCCAGCCACAGCGGCGTCGGCAGGTGCAGCGCCTCCAGGCCGGAGTTGATGATGCCGCCGTCGGCGAGCATGAACCGCCAGCCGAACACGGTGACGAAGGTGGGCACGGCCCAGGGCAGGATCAGGATCAGCCGGTAGAAGGTGCGGCCGCGGAGCTTCTGGTTGAGCAGCAGGGCGAGGCCGAGGCCGATGGTGTAGTGCAGGGTGACGCAGGCGGCCGTCCAGACGATCGTCCAGATGAAGTGCGACCAGAAACGGTCGTAGGCGGTCTCGCCCCACAGGATGTCGGCGTAGTTGTCGAGGCCGATGAACTTGTAGGTGGCCTCGATCTCGTTGACGCCGATGGTGCGGGCCGTGTTGAGGCTGTTGGCGTCGGTGAGGGTGAGGTAGAAGCCGTACGCCAGGGGATACAGGACGAGGACGCCGAGGACGACCGCCACCGGGGCGATCATGGCGTACGCGTACCAGTGCTTCTGGTAGCCGTGCTTCAGGCGCCGGCCAAGGCCGGGCCGCGGCGCGTCACCGCGGCGCTTGCCGGTCGCGCGGTCGATGGCGACTGTCATGGTTCGACACCTTCTGGAGGATCCGCTGATCAGAGGGGTGTGCCGGGCAGGCACAGGCCGGTGGCCGCCGGATCACTCCCCCGTGGAGCTGGGTGATCCGACGGCCACGCGGGGCTCACTTGCTGAAGTCCGGCACCAGCTTGGCGATGGCGGTCTCGGCGCTGCTCAGGCCCTTGTCGAGGGACTCCTTGCCACCCGCGATCTTGGGCAGTTCGGTGTCCAGGGGCCCCCACAGGGAGCTGTACTCCGGCAGCGCCGGGCGCGGCTGGGCGGCGGCCAGCACGGTCTGGTAGCCGGCGATGCCCGGGTCGGCCTTGACCTGGTCGGTGTAGGCGTCGTCGCGCGTGGGCAGCGTGGAGTTCTTCAGCGCGATGGTCGCCTGGGACTTCGCGGAGGTCATGAAGTTGACGAACTTCAGCGCGGCCTTCTGGTGGGCGGAGTCCGAGCCGGCGTAGACGGACAGGTTGTGGCCGCCGGTCGGGGCGCCCGCCTTGCCGGTGGAGCCGGCCGGGACGGTGGCGATGCCGAGGTTGTTCTTGTCCTTGAAGGCCGAACCCTTGTAGAAGTTCGTGATCTCCCAGGGGCCCTGGACGATCGAGGCGACCTTGCCGTTGACGAAGGCGTCCTGGATGTGGGCGTAGGCGTCGGCGGTGGTGTCGGCCTTGTGCAGGCCCTTGCCGTCGAACAGGCCGAGCCAGGTGCCGTACGCCTTCTTCGCCTGCGCCGAGTTCACGGTGATCTTCTTGGCGTCGACGTCGACGGTGTCGGTGCCCTCGCCGTAGAGGAAGGACTGGGCGTAGTAGGCCTGGGTGGAGCCCCAGTAGCCGTCGACGCCGGTCTTGTCCTTGATCGTGGCGGCGGCCTTCTTCAGGTCGTCCCAGGTCTTGGGGGCCTCGGTGATGCCGGCCTTGGCGAAGAGCGCCTTGTTGTAGACCAACGCGAGGGTGTCGGTGACGAACGGGACGCCGTACGTCTTGCCCTCGTACTTGGCCTGCTCGACCAGGTTGGACTTGAACTTGGCCTGGTCGGCGAGGGCCTCGGTGCCGTCCAGCGGAAGGAAGAAGCCCTTCTTGGCGAAGGCGGGGGTCCAGCCGACCTCGGAGCGCAGCACGTCGGGGGCGCCCTTGGAGCCGGCGGCGGTGTCGAACTTGTTCTGCGCCTGGTCGAAGGGGACGTTGACGTACTTGACCTTGATGTCCTTGTTGGCGGCCTCGAACTCCTTGACCAAGGCCTGGTACGTCGGCGCCTCGTTCGTCGCGTTCGAGGTGTCCCACCAGGTGATGGTGACCGGGCCGTCGGCCGAGTCGCCGTTGTCGCTTCCGCCGCAGGCCGTCGCCGCGAGGGCGAGGGACGCCACCAGCGCGGTGGCCGCTATGCCACGCCGCATGAGTTCTCCTTGAGGGTGAAAGCCCGTGTAGCTACAGGGAGCGGTCCCGTCCGCCGTCCCTGTCGACTTGCCGACTTCACGCCGTTGCGGCGGCCGCCGGGCGACGTGAACGTAACAGCGTTGTAAGCGGCGCGAAAGACCTTGCAGAAAAAAAATGCAAGACATCTCCGAAGTTATCCGGGCGTGACCTCTCGGCGACCGTCGTGAGACGCTTGTTTACAGGCGTCGAGCGGTATGGGGCCGGTTGTGCAAGACTCTGCAAGCTCTTGCCATCACTTTCACGAGGGAGCGCGATGACGCAGCAGCCCGGGGCGAGCCGTTCAATCGGTCGCACACGGCGTCCGTTCGGTGGGCAAGGTGACACCTGGCCGGTACAGTCCACCCCTGTGACCACACGGCTTGCCGACATCGCCGCGCAGGCGGGGGTGAGCGAAGCGACCGTCAGCCGCGTCCTCAACGGCAAGCCTGGCGTCGCCGCCCCCACCCGCCAGTCCGTGCTCGCCGCGCTGGACGTCCTGGGCTACGAACGCCCGGTGCGGCTGCGCCAGCGCAGCGCGGGGCTGGTCGGTCTGATCACGCCCGAGCTGGAGAACCCGATATTCCCGGCCCTGGCCCAGGTCATCGGCCAGGCGCTGACCCGCCAGGGCTACACCCCGGTCCTCGCCACCCAGACCCCGGGCGGCTCCACGGAGGACGAGCTGACCGAGATGCTGGTCGACCGCGGGGTGGCCGGCATCATCTACGTCTCCGGGCTGCACGCGGACACCACGGCCGACATGCAGCGCTACGAGCAGCTGCGCGCGCAGGGCGTCCCCTTCGTCCTGGTGGACGGCTTCTCCCCCAAGGTGCAGGCGCCCTTCATCTCCCCCGACGACCGCGCGGCGATGACCCTCGCCGTGACCCATCTCGCCTCCCTGGGGCACACGCGCATCGGTCTGGCTCTCGGACCGAAGCGTTTCGTCCCGGTCCAGCGGAAGATCGAGGGCTTCGTCCGCGCGATGCAGGAGCAGCTGGGCCTGGCCGCCGAGGTCATCGAGCGCGAGCTCGTCCAGCACTCGCTGTACACCCTGGAGGGCGGTCAGGCCGCCGCCACCGCGCTGATCGAGCGGGACTGCACGGCGGTCGTCTGCGCCAGCGACATGATGGCCCTGGGCGCGATACGGGCCGCGCGCCAGCGCGGGCTCGCGGTGCCGCGGGACATCTCGGTGGTGGGCTTCGACGACTCCCCGCTGATCGCCTTCACCGACCCGCCGCTGACCACCATCCGCAAGCCGGTCCCGGCGATGGGCCAGGCCGCGGTGCGCACGCTCCTGGAGGAGATCGGCGGAACGCCCGCGCCGCACAGCGAGTTCGTGTTCATGCCGGAGTTGGTGGTGCGTGGTTCGACGGCTTCGGCGCCCGGTGACCGCAATCGTCCGTAAGGCGGAGAATCCGGGCTTTCGAGCCGTCCGTGCGCAGGAGCCCGTAGGGGTCCTCCCGCCGTAGGACATGCGGGTGGGACAGGACCGGGGGAGGATCGGGGGTGAAGGGCTTTTCTGGCAGACTCTGTGTCCATGGGTGAATCGACCGTGACGTCACTGGAAGGCCGTGAAGAGGCCGTTCCACACCCTGTTCTGGCCGAGAGCCGGCCGAGTCGGCTGCACCGACTGCGCGCGCCCCGCAGGCCCCGCCTGTGGTTCGAGATCCTGCTGATCGCGGTGAGTTACTGGACGTACTCACTGATCCGCAACGCGGTCCCGGAGCAGAAGGCCGAGGCACTGCGCAACGCCGACTGGATCTGGCAGGCCGAGCACCACCTCGGCATCGCCGTCGAGGAGTCCGTCAACCATGCCGTGAACTCGGTGACTTGGCTCGTCGTCGGGATGAACTACTACTACGCGACCCTGCACTTCGTGGTGACGCTTGGGGTGCTGGTGTGGCTGTACCGCAGCCATCCCGGCCGCTACGCGGCGACCCGCCTGGTGCTGTTCGCCACAACCGGTGTGGCCCTGGTCGGTTACTATCTGTATCCACTCGCGCCCCCGCGGCTGATGAACGGCAACGACTTCATCGACACGGTCGTCGTCCACCAGACATGGGGTTCGATGGCCTCCGGCGACCTGAAGAACATGTCGAACCAGTACGCCGCCATGCCGTCCATGCACATCGGCTGGTCCGTGTGGTGCGGGCTGACGATCTTCGCGCTGGCCAAGCTGCCCTGGGCCAGGATCCTCGGCCTGGTCTACCCCGCCGCGACCCTGGTGGTGATCGTCGCCACCGCCAACCACTTCTGGCTGGACGCGGTGGGCGGCGTGCTCTGCCTGGGCTTCGGTTTCACGGTCGCCCTGATCTGGTACGGCAGCCTGCCGTACGCCCTGCCGAGAACCATCCGGAAGACCCCCGCCGTACCGGTCAGGATTCCGCGGCCGCCCGCAGAGCCTCGATGAAGGCGTCCAGCGCGGGCAGCGGTGGGGCGGTCTCCCGCACCGCCGCGTGAATGGCGCGCACCGGCACCGGGTCCCGCACCTCGCGCACGACCACCCCGGGATGCCGGCTGCCCAGCCCCAGCCGGGGGATCAGGCCGATCCCGAGGCCGGCGGCGACGAATCCCTGCGCGGTGACGTAGTCCTCGCTCTCGACCACGAACCGGGGCCGGAACCCGGCGGCCGCGCACGCGTCGAGCTGGGCGTCCCGGCACGGCCCCGGCCACTCGCTGCCCACGAACGCCTCGTCGGCCAGCTCCGCCAGCCGCACACCGCGGCGCGCCGCGAGCCGGTGGCCGCGCGGCAGGACGGCGAGATAGGGATCGTCCAGCAGACGCACCAGCCGCACCCCGTCCCCCGCCCGCGCACGTACCACCAGGGCGAGATCGGCCCGCCCCTCGCGCACGTCCGGCAGCGCGTGCTCGGGGTCGCTCAGCCTCAGCTCGACCTGGACACCCGGGTGCTCCTCGCGCAGCCGCGCCACGGCGGGCGCGACCATCCCGGCGCCCGCGGTCGCGAAGTACCGCACCGACAGCCGCCCGGTCCGCCCGGCCAGCAGGTCGGCCAGAGCGGCCTCGGCCTCGGCGACCTGCCGGCCGATGGCGTCGGCGTACTCGGTGAGCAGCAGCCCGGCGGCCGTGGGCCGCACGCCCCGCCCCACCCGCTCCAGCAGCTCGGCGCCCGTCTCCTTCTCCAGGGCGGCGACCTGCTGACTGACGGCGGAGGGCGTGTACCCCAGCGCGGCCGCCGCACCGGTCACCGATCCGGCGGCCACGACCGCCCGCAACACCTGCATACGTCGCACATCGAGCATGCGACCACCTTAATGCAGTGCACCTTAAGGAACCATCAAGAACTTTTCACTTGTCCTGCATGGATGGTCGGGCCCACCGTGGGGACATGCCCCTCGCCTCCACACTCCGCATGGCGGCCCTGGCCCTTCTCTGGGGCTCCGGCTTCCTCCTGATCAAGCTGGCCCTCACCCACGGCCTGAGCCCGACCCAGATCACGATCGCCCGGTGCGCCCTCGGCACGGCGGTGCTGCTCCTGCTCGCCCGCCGGGCCGGCCAACGCCTCCCCCGCGACCGCGCCACCTGGACCCGCCTGGCCGTGGCGGCGCTGTTCTGCAACGCCCTGCCCTTCGCGTTGTTCAGCGTGGGCGAGCAGACCGTCGACTCGGGCGTCGCGGGCGTCCTCAACGCCACCACGCCCCTGTGGTCGCTTCTCATCGGCGTGCTGCTGGGCACGGAACGCGCCCTGCGCCCGGTACGCCTGACCGGGCTGATCCTGGGCTTCGCCGGCACTCTGCTGATCTTCGCGCCCTGGCAGCGCTCGGGCCTGCTCACCTGGGGCGCCCTCGCGCTCCTGGCCGCGGCGGCCAGCTACGCGGTGGCCTTCGCCTACATGGCCCGTACCCTCACCGGCCGGGACGCGCCGCTGGCGATGTCGGCGGCCCAGCTGCTGGCCGCCACCGCCTGGACCACCCTGGCGCTGCCCACGGCCGGCCCCCTCGACCCCGACCTCACCGCCCTGCTGGCCGTGGCGGCGCTGGGCACCCTGGGCACGGGCGTGACCTTCTACCTCAACTACCGCCTGATCGCGGACGAGGGTCCGACGACTGCGGCCACTGTCGGCTATCTGCTGCCGGTCGTGTCGGTGGCGCTGGGCGCGGTGTTCCTCGACGAGGGGGTCGGCGGGCGCGTGCTGACCGGCATGGCGGTGATCCTGGCCGGGGTGGCGATGACCCGGGCGGCGGGGACGACCGGGGCGGCCGGCCCACGGAGGACGGCGGGGGCGGAACGGGATGGGGCGGAGGCGCCTTCGCGGGAGTCCCGGGCGGTGGCGTAGCCGGCCGGTCCGGTGGCCGCCCAGGCGCTGCGCCGCATCGGCGTCGTGGCCGGGTGCCGTGGTGGCCGCCGGCGCCGGTCTGATCGCGATCGGCACGGATTCGACGGCCTGGCGCCGGGCCGACGCCCGCCCCGCGCCCGACGCGGCGCCCGACCGGCTCGCGCACCACCCGGCTGTCGACGTCCGCCTCGCCGCCGCGTCCGGCCCCACGTGTCGCGTGGCTGTCCCGCGTCACACTCGCGGATCCGTCCCGCGCGGATGTCCCGCGACTCACCCGCAGACCCGTCCCGCGTGGATGTCCCGCGACTCACCCGCAGACCCGCCCCGCGTCCCACCCGCAGACCCGCCCCGCGTGGATGTCCCGCGACTCACCCGCAGACCCGTCCCGCCTCTCACCCGCAGACCCGTCCCGCGTCACACCCGCGAACCCCTCCCGCGCCTCACCCGCGGGTCCGTCCGCGCGTGCCTATCCCGCGTAGAACAGCTCCTCCACGACCCCCCGGGCCCGCCGGGCGGTGCGGCGGTAGCCGTCCAGCAGTTCGCCCACGTGGCCCGGGCCGTACCCCAGGTAACGGCCCACCGCGGCCAGTTCGCGGCTCTCGGACGGGAAGGTGTCGCCGGCCCGGCCCCGCACCAGCATCACGGCGTTGCGCACGCGCGTGGCCAGCACCCATGCCTCGTCGAGAATGCCCGCGTCCTCCTCGCTCAGCAGACCGGCCTCGCGGGCGGCCCGCAGGGCCTGCCGGGTGCGGGTGGTGCGCAGCCCCGGCTGCTCCCAGCCGTGCCGCAGTTGCAGCAGCTGCACGGTCCACTCCACGTCCGACAGCCCTCCGGGGCCCAGCTTGGTGTGCAGCTTGGGGTCGGCGCCGCGCGGCATCCGCTCCGACTCCATCCGCGCCTTCAGCCGCCGGATCTCCCGTACGGCCTCCTCCCCCAGCCCGCCCTGCGGGTAGCGCAGCGGATCGACGAGCTCGATGAACCGCCGCGCCAGCTCCTCGTCGCCGGCGACCGGCTCGGCCCGCAGCAGCGCCTGGGACTCCCACACCAGCGACCACCGCCGGTAGTAGGCCTCGTACGACTTCAGGGTCCGCACCAGCGGCCCGGACTTCCCCTCCGGCCGCAGGTCGGCGTCGATCAGCAGCGGCGGATCCGCGCTCGGGATCTGCAACAGCCGCCGCATCTCGGAGACGACCCGGTTGGCCGCCCGGGTGGCCTCCCGTTCCTCCACGCCCCCGCGCGGCTCGTGCACGAACAGCACATCCGCGTCGGAGCCGTAGCCGAGCTCGTGCCCGCCGAACCGTCCCATCCCTATGACGGCGAACCGGGTCGGCAGGGTGTCGCCCCAGCCGTCCCGCACCACGGCCCGCAACGTCCCGGCCAAGGTGGCCGCCGTGAGGTCGGAGACGGCCGCCCCCACCCGGTCCACCAGCGCCCCCTGATCGGCCTCGGCGGGCTGCGCCTCGGTGCCGTAGGAGCTGACGATGTCACCGGCGGCCGTACGGAACAGCTCCCGGCGCCGTACGCCGCGTGCCCCGGTGACCGCCTGCTCGGCGTTCCCGGCGCGGCCGACGGTCGCGAGGATCTCCTGCTCCAGGTGTCGTCGGCCGCGTGGATTGAGACCGGCGCCCTCACCGCCGTCCCCGTCCCCGAGCAGCGCGACCGCCTCGGGTGCCCGCATCAGCAGGTCGGGGGCGAGCCGGCCGGCGGAGAGCACGCGCGCGAGGTTCTCGGCGGCGGCGCCCTCGTCCCTGAGCAGCCGCAGGTACCACGGTGTCTTGCCCAACGCGTCCGACACCTTGCGGAAGTTGAGCAGTCCGGCGTCGGGGTCCGCGGAGTCCGCGAACCAGCCCAGCAGCACCGGCAGCAGGGTGCGCTGGATCGCGGCCTTGCGTGTCACGCCCGACGAGAGGGCCTCCAGATGCCGCAGCGCGGAGGCGGGATCGGCATAGCCGAGCGCGACGAGCCGCTCCCGGGCCGCCTCCATGCTCAACCGGGCCTCGCCGGTGGCGAGTTGGGCGACGGCGTCCAGCAGCGGCCGGTAGAACAGCTTCTCGTGCAACCGCCGTACGACGGCGGCGTGCCGCTTCCACTCGCGGTTCAGCTCGCCGATCGGCTCGGTGCGCAGCCCCAACGACCGTCCGATGCGCCGCTGATCGGCCTCGTCCTCCGGAACGAGGTGGGTGCGCCGCAGCCGGTACAGCTGGATGCGGTGTTCCATGGAGCGCAGGAACCGGTAGGCGTCGTCCAGCTGCACGGCGTCGACCCGGCCGACGTACCCGCCGGCCGCCAGCGCCTGCAACGCGTCCAGCGTCGTGCCGCTGCGCAGCGAGGGATCGGTACGGCCGTGCACCAGCTGGAGCAGCTGCACGGCGAACTCGACGTCCCGCAGCCCGCCCGGGCCGAGCTTCAGCTCGCGTTCGATCTCGGCGGCGGGGATGTTCTCCACGACCCGCCGCCGCATCTTCTGCACGTCGGCGACGAAGTTCTCCCGCTCGGCGGCCTGCCACACCAGCGGCTCGACGGCGGCGACGTACTGCTCGCCCAGGGCGAGGTCACCGGCGACCGGCCGGGCCTTGAGCAGGGCCTGGAACTCCCAGGTCTTGGCCCATCGCCGGTAGTAGGCGAGGTGGCTGCTGAGCGTGCGCACGAGCGGCCCGTTGCGCCCCTCGGGCCGCAGGTTGGCGTCGACGGGCCAGATCGAGCCCTCCACCGTGCTCTCGGAGCAGATCCGCATCATGTGCGAGGCGAGCTTGGTGGCGGCGCGCAGGGCCTTGCCCTCGTCGGCCCCGTCGACCGCCTCGCCCACGAAGATCACATCGACGTCGGAGACATAGTTGAGCTCGTGTCCTCCGCACTTGCCCATGGCGATCACCGCGAGCCGGCACAGCGCGGCGTCCCCGGGCGCCGCGTCCTGCGCGAGGGCGAGGGCCGCGCGCAGGGTCGCGGTGGCGAGATCGGCGAGCTCCGCGGCGGTCTCGGCGATGTCGGTGGTGCCGCACACGTCACGCGCCGCTATGGACAGCAGGCACCGCCGATAGGCCACGCGCAGCGACACCGGATCATCGGCCTCGGCCAGCCCGCGCTCGAACTCCTCCACCCCCGGGTGCAGGTCCCGCGGCTCGTACGTGACCAGCGCCTCCCAGTCCCGCGGGTGCCGGGCGAGATGGTCGGCGAGGGCCGCGGAGGCGCCCAGCACCCCCAGCAGCCGGTCCCGCAGCGGCTTGGCCGCTATGAGCGTGTCGAGCAGCCGGCGCCGTGCGGTCGCCTCCGGCTGTGCCTCCAGCAGCCGCACGAGTCCCAGCAGGGCGAGATCGGGATCGGCGGTGGCGCCCAGCGCGTCCAGCAGGACGGGGTCGTTCCTGACTGGCGCGAGCCCGGCGCTGTCCAGCAGCCGCTCGGCGGCGGACGGGTCGGTGAAACCGTGCCGCAGCAGCCGCGTGAACGTACTGCTCCTGCGCCCCGGCGTCATCATCCCCGGCCCTCCTCGTCCGAACGGGTCCGATCAAGGTCGTACAGGGTTGAGCCTAACCCGGGCTTCCCGGCGGCGCCCCGGGCCGACCGGATCACGGTCGGTGTCGCGCCCCTGACCCGACCTCCATCACCCGACCGCCCATGGAACGACCGCCCAAGACCCGACCGTCCATGGAGGGCAGCCGTGCGGCAGGAACGCCGGTACGGCCCACGCGGAGCCGGCCGCGGCACGGCGGGAGCAGGAGGCCACAGGACTCCCGCGTCAGCCCTCTCATCCCGTGGACGAGAGGCGCATAAAACGCGCCTCGTGGCCCTGTCCGGTGCCCGAGCGAGCCGCGCACGTTCGGGGCCGGCGGGCTGCCCGGACGGCGCCCGCGGCCCGGCACTCCGCACGTCTCGTCGCACCCTTGCGGCCCGGGCCGTGCGGGGCCGCCCGCCGAGTGGCTGCCGTCAATCCGCCTGATACAGAACCTCCCTCCCGCTACGATCACACAACAACGCCTGAACCCATGTCACTTGGCGCTCGCAGGCGTGCCCACGACCAGGTGCGGAGAGTTCGCTTGTACACAGAAGTACGAACAGTCACCCCCGAGTTGGCGGCGGAGTGGCTCAAGAAGAACACCCTCAACCGCCCGTTGAGCCGGCAGACGGTCGCGCAGCTGTCCCGCGCGATCGAGCGGGGCGAGTGGAAGCTCACGCACCAGGGCATCGCGTTCGACGAAGAAGGCCGGCTCGTCGACGGCCAGCATCGCCTGGAGGCCGTCGTGAAGGCCGGTATCGCGGTGGACATGCTGGTCGCGCACGGCGTCGCCAGGACGGCCTTCACCGTCATGGACACGGGACGCAAGCGCACGGGACGTGACGCGCTCTCCCTCGCGGGTGAGACCAACAGCACGCATCTGGCCGCCGCCCTGCGCGGCCTCCAGCTCTACCTCTCCTCCCCCGACGCCACCTGGTCCGGTGGGTCGTCGCTGGTCTCCAACGACCAGTTGCTGACGACCCTGGAGGCACACCCGGAGATGCGCGAGGCGATCAACCGCGGCATGGCCCTGAACAGGGCCACCAAGGTCACCGTCACGGCGGCGTCGATCGGCTGGTACGTCACCAGCCGGGAACGCGCGGACATCGACCAGACCGCGTGGTTCGAAGGGCTCATCACGGGTGCCGGCCTGACCGAGTCGGACCCCAGGCTGGTGCTGCGCAACACCCTGCTCGGCATGGCGGCCGGCAAGCGCTACCGCCGCAAGGACGACTCCCGCGAGCACCTGCTCTACTACCTCAAGGCCTGGAACGCCTGGGTCGAGGGCCGTCCCCTGAAGCTCCTGCGCAGGTCGCCCGGCGAGAAGATGCCGAAGATCACCAAGAAGGTGCACGCCACGCAGAGCCTGGACGACGTCATCTCCTGAGACGGCTGTGTCACGCTGCTCGCCGCCTGAGCGGGGGGCGGTTCTGCAGAGCGTTGGTGCGATGCCGAGAGGCGACACGAGGGAGCTGAGCACGTCATGTCGGGCGGGGCTATGGCGCGGACGGTCGGTCGTCGCCGCGGCGACGGCGGGCGGAACGTCGGGGTGCTGAGGGAGACCAGCCGATGAGCGGCTACGAGGCCGTCGCCCGGTCCGCACGTGGGCGGCGATCGGACTACGCCTGCGAGAAGGACCCCTTCCGGGGCGGTCAGGCGGACGTGTTCAAGGCACGTCACAAGCCGACGGGTGTCACGGTGGCGCTCAAGAAGCTGCGCGCGCCTCTGACCTGGAAGGTCGCCCGTATGGAGCGGGAGATCGAGATCGGCCGGATGCTCGCCGGCCATCCGCACTCGATGCCGATCCTGGACGCCGACCCGGCCCACACCTGGTTTGTCATGCCCTGGGCCGAACAGACCGCGGAAGGGCTGCGCGGCGAGTTGGGGACGGCCGACCCGGAGGTGCTCATGGCACTCGTCCGGGCCGTCTGCTCGGTCCTCGCCGACGCCCATGAGGAAGGGTGGGTCCACCGGGACATCAAACCCTCCAACATCCTTCGTCTGGACGGGAGATGGGTCGTCGCCGACTGGGGCATCGCCCGGCGGCCCCATGGCCGTACCCCGGACGATCCCCTGACACGCGTCGGGGTGTCGATGGGATCCGAGGGGTTCGCCGCCCCGGAGCTGTCCGACGACGCCCACAACGCGGGCCCGCAGGCCGACATCTACAGCATCGGCCAGGTCATCGGCTGGTGGGACACCGCGCGCCGGCCGCGCGCGTACCGCCCTCTCATCCCGGAGTCCGGTCCGTGGCGGACCGTGGTGCGGTCCGCGACCCGGGAGGACCCGCGCAAGCGTCCGCCCACGGTGGCCGAGTTCCGCGCCCTGATCGACCGCGAGCTGGCGCCCGCGCCGATGTCCCCCACCGCGCAGGCGCTGTCGTTGCGTGGAGCGCTGAACCACGGCTCGGCGGCGGCCGCCGAGGCGCTCGTGGCCCTGGCGGACGCGCATGTCGACGATGCCGGGCTGTACTGCGACCTCCTGGTGGACCTCGACGAGGAGAGGCTCGTTCCGGCGCTGCTGGCCGACCCGGACCGGGCCATCGCGGTGGTGCGGGCCATGGCCCGGCTGCTGGGCTCCGCGCGCCGTCCGGAGCGGAGCGAGGTCGATGCCACCGTTCTCTGGCTGCTCAACGTCGCTCGTGGCGCGGCCGACGGCGGCCGGCTCCAGCTCTTCGAGGAGTGCCTCGACGGGGTCCTCGCGCTGGACGCGGCCTGGAACCCGCGCTTCGCCCAGGAGCAGATCCGCTCGTGGTTGCGCGGTGTCCGCGGAGACGCCGCGAGTTCCGCGGCGGACATGCTGCGGGCCCACCCCGACTCCTCGGTCCACTTCCTCGGCCTCGCCGGGGACGCCCAGGTGGACCATAGGATTCGAGCGGCTCTGAGAGCGGGCGGCGACATCGCGGCCGCCGGCGGGGCCGCCGCTTGCGTCGAGCCGGCCGGCACCCGCCGCGATCGTCCCGCGGACGGCGACGAGCCCTGGCGCGGGTACATCGGTGTGCCCGGCTCGACCCGGCTGCCGGCGAAGGTCGCGGAGCATCTGGTCGCGACGCTCTACAAGAACGCGGACGACGCTCACTGGCATCTCCTGGACGCCCCGGCCCGGGCGGCCCTGGTCGATTCCTGGCTGGCGGACCCGTCGGTGGGAGGTGTCCTGGCCGAGCACCTCACGTTCCAGCAGGCACGCATATGGCTCAAGGACGGCCCTTTGCGTCACCTGGAACGCGCGCAGGAGGGTTTCGGCCCGTTCGCGTCCTTCGTGGTGCGGGGATACCGGGGGGCGGAGGAGGTGGTGGAGGCGGCGTACGGGGCCGGCTGGCGCGTGGTGACGGACTCGGTGGCGCAGAAGCCGTCGCGCTGCTACGCCTCCAACGGGACCTCCGAGGGGTTCGTCGTGTGGGGGCGGGCGCGCAGCCTGCGCGACCTGCTGTGGACCGCGCTCAACGAGGCTGCCGAGACGCCCGGCGAGCGGATGTCTCCCGTGGTGGTGGTCACCAGTGACTACGACCAGCCGGTCGCGCCCGACGACCGCGCACGACAACAACGCCTCGCCGACCGCAGCGGCGTCCGGCTGGTCCATCTGCGGCGCAAGATGATCCGCCGCGTGCCTCTGCCGAGGTGACCCGCCGGCCGACCGGGACACCACCCGCCGGCCGGTGACACGCCTCGGGCCTCGGCGTCCACGACCGCACCTTCCGGCCCGACAGGCCCTCGGGGGCTGACGCGCCTCCGGGGCCCGACACGGCCCGAGGTCCGCCACACTCCGGCGTACGACGGGCCCCGGGGTCCGACGCACCCCCAGGGGTCCACACCCCCCAGGGACCGACACGCCCCCGGGGGCCGATACGCCCCGGCGTCCGAAGCCGGTGAACGGCGTCGGACCCGGTCGGGCGGCGTGCCTACAGCACCGGCAGGTTCTTCCGCAGCTCGAACGCGGTGACCTCGCTGCGGTACTCCTCCCACTCCTGGCGCTTGTTGCGCAGGAAGAAGTCGAAGACGTGTTCGCCGAGGGTCTCGGCGACCAGGTCGCTGCGATCCATGAGGGTGAGGGCCTCGCCGAGGTTCTGGGGGAGGGGCTCGATGCCCATCGCGCGGCGCTCGGCGTCGGAGAGGGCCCAGACGTCGTCCTCGGCGCCGGGCGGGAGTTCGTAGCCCTCCTCGACGCCCCTGAGGCCCGCGGCCAGGAGCATGGCGTAGGCGAGGTAGGGGTTGGCGCCGGAGTCGAGGGAGCGGACCTCGATGCGGGCCGAGCCGGTCTTGCCGGGCTTGTACATGGGGACGCGGACCAGGGCGGAGCGGTTGTTGTGGCCCCAGCAGATGTAGGAGGGGGCCTCGCCGCCGGCGCCGGCGGTGCGCTCGGAGCCGCCCCAGATGCGCTTGTAGGAGTTGACCCACTGGTTGGTGACGGCGGAGATCTCCGCCGCGTGCTTCAGCAGGCCCGCGATGAAGGAGCGGCCGACCTTGGAGAGCTGGTACTCGGCGCCGGACTCGTAGAACGCGTTGCGGTCGCCCTCGAAGAGCGACAGGTGCGTGTGCATGCCGCTGCCGGGGTGCTCGGAGAACGGCTTCGGCATGAACGTCGCCTGGACGCCCTGCTCCAGCGCCACCTGCTTCATGACCAGGCGGAACGTCATGATGTTGTCGGCGGTGGAGAGCGCGTCGGCGTAGCGCAGGTCGATCTCCTGCTGGCCGGGGGCGCCCTCGTGGTGGGAGAACTCGACCGAGATGCCCATCGACTCCAGCATGGTGATCGCCTGGCGGCGGAAGTCCATGCCGATGTTCTGCGGGGTGTGGTCGAAGTAGCCCGAGTTGTCGGCGGGGGTGGGGCGGGAGCCGTCGAGGGGGCGGTCCTTCAGGAGGAAGAACTCGATCTCGGGGTGGGTGTAGAAGGTGAAGCCCAGGTCGGAGGCGCGGGCCAGGGCGCGCTTGAGGACGTACCGCGGGTCGGCGAAGGACGGGGAGCCGTCCGGCATGAGGATGTCGCAGAACATGCGGGCGGTGCCGGGGGCCTCGGCGCGCCAGGGCAGGACCTGGAACGTCGACGGGTCCGGCTTGGCGATCATGTCGGACTCGTAGACCCGGGCGAAGCCCTCGATCGCGGAGCCGTCGAATCCGATGCCCTCGTCGAAGGCCTGCTCCAGTTCGGCCGGGGCCACGGCGACGGACTTGAGGAAGCCCAGCACGTCCGTGAACCACAGGCGTACGAACCGGATGTCGCGCTCCTCCAAGGTCCGGAGCACGAACTCCTGCTGCTTGTCCATCTTCCGCTTCCCCATCCTTGCTGGTCAGGCCGCCTGTCCCCCGTACCACGGGAGGCGGTCGGGCACCTGAGCATCCCACCACACCACCATTTCGTACGCGTTGCGGACCTTGATCGTCTCGGCGATCCGGGGCTGAACGCCTCACGTACGGCGGATGGACTGCTCTGCGCCCATCTTGCCTGCTCGGACTGACATGCGTAATGCCCGGCCCCCCTCGTCCCACCGCACCCATTTAATTTGCATCTCAGATGCAAGTTTTAATACGGTGCCGGCAGTCGAGCGCCGAGCCAGAGCCCCGGCGAGCCCCGAGGAGGCCTCATGCTGTCCGAGCAGTCCGCAGCCACCGTCCGCGCCACGCTCCCCGCCGTCGGCGCGGCCATCGGCGAGATCACCGAGCGCTTCTACACGGGCCTCTTCGCCGCCCACCCGGAGCTGCTGCGCGACCTGTTCAACCGCGGCAACCAGGCCGTCGGGACCCAGCGGCAGGCCCTGGCCGGCTCCATCGCCGCCTTCGCCGCGCACCTGGTCGACCACCCCGACCGGCGCCCCGACGCGATGCTCGCCCGCATCGCGCACAAGCACGCCTCCCTGGGCATCCCGCCCGAGCAGTACGCGGTCGTCCACGAGCACCTGTTCGCCGCCATCGCGGACGTCCTCGGCGAGGCCGTCACCCCTCAGGTCGCGGCCGCCTGGACCGAGGTCTACTGGCTGATGGCGAACGCGCTGATCGCGATCGAGAAGCGGCTGTACGAGGAGCGCGGGGACGCCGCCCACCGGCGCGCCTGGGAGGTCGTGGAGCGCGTCCCGGAGACCGCCGACGTCGTCACCCTCCGGCTGCGCCCCGTCGACGGCGGCCCGGTGCGCGACTTCCGCGCGGGCCAGTACGTCTCCGTCCGCGTCGAACTCCCCGACGGCGCCCGTCAGGCACGCCAGTACAGCCTCTCGGGCGCGCCCGGCTCGGCGCTGCGCCAGATCAGCGTCAAGCGCGAGCACGGCGGCAGCGGCCCGGAGGGCGAGGTCTCCGGTCACCTCCACGCGCGCGTGCGCGAGGGCGACGTCCTGGAGCTCTCCGAGCCGTACGGCGACCTCGTCCTGGACGACGCCCCGGACGCCCCGCTGCTGCTCGCCTCGGCCGGCATCGGCGTGACCCCGATGGTCGCGATGCTGGCCCACCTCGCCGCCGCCGGCCACCCCGGCCCGGTCGCCGTCGTGCACGCCGACCGCTCCCCCGCCGACCACGCCCTGCGCGCCGACCAGGAGACGTACGCGGCGAAGCTCCCCGGGGCGGAGGTCCACCTCTGGTACGAGCAGGACGCCCCCGAGGGCGCCCGCACCGGCCGCGCCGACCTCGGCGACGTCCCCGTGCGCCCCGGCACGCGCGCGTACCTGTGCGGTCCGCTGCCGTTCATGCGGGCGGTCCGGGCGCAGCTGATCGAGAAGGGCGTGGCCGCGGCGGACATCCACTACGAGGTGTTCGGGCCGGACCTGTGGCTGGCGCGGGACTGAGGTCTCCCGGGGAGCGGGCGCCGTCCACGACTGCCGGGGCTCAGCCCGGGCGGGAGAGCGACAGCAGCAACGGCCCGGTCGGCTCCGCGATCATGTCCGCGATCGTCAGGGGGTCGAGGGCGGCGAAGAAGGCCTCCTGGGCGCGTCGGAGCGCGCCGCGCAGGCGGCAGGCGGTGTTCAGGGGGCAGGGGGTCGTGCCCTCGCAGTCGACCACGTCGCCGTCGCCCTCGAAGGCGCGGACGACGGCGCCCACCGACGCCGTCCGGCCCCGCTCGGTCAGGGCGAGGCCGCCGCCCCGGCCGCGACGGGCGTCCAGCAGGCCCATGTGCTGGAGTTCGGCCACGACCTTGGCGGCGTGGGTGTAGGGGACGTCCATGGCGGCCGCCACCTCGCGGGTGGTGGGACTGGACGTCCCGTCGGGCACCGCGAGCCGCATGAGGACGCGCAGCGCCAGGTCGGTGGATCGCAAGAGCCGCATGGAAGGAAGCGTAAATAATACGCATCTCGGCTTCAAATTATGAGTGTCCCCGCTTCTTGGCTGTGATCCGCCTACGGGATTCCCCTTCTCTCCCCTTACCATCAGCGGACCCGCACGACCCCTCCACCGCCCCCGAAGGACAGGCCTCCATGGGTTCCGCCAGTACCAGCAGCAACGCGGCGCGCAAGGCCCGCATAGAGGAAATGCGTCGTGCCGAGCGGGCGCGTGAGCGGCGCAACCGGATACTCGTGATCACGGCGAGCGTGGTCGCCGTCGCCGGACTCGTCGCCGGCACCGTGGTGCTGGTGCGGTCGCAGTCGGACGGCGGCGGCTCCTCGACGACCGAAGCGAAGGCCTCGGGGCAGTTCGTCACGGGGGCGGACGGGGTGAAGACCTGGAAGGGCACGCTCGGCCGCACCCACGTCACCAAGAGCGTGGACTACCCGATGGAGCCCCCGGTCGGCGGCAACCACCACCAGGCGTGGATGAACTGCAACGGCGACGTCTACACCAAGGCGATCGACAACGTGAACGCCGTGCACTCGCTGGAGCACGGCGCGGTCTGGGTGACGTACAACAGCAAGGCGCCGAAGGCGGAGGTCGACGCGCTGGCGGCGAAGGTGAAGAAGACCCCGTACACGCTCATGAGCCCGGTCGACGGGCAGGCCGACCCGATCATGCTCACCGCGTGGGGGAGCCAGCGCACGGTGACCGGTGCGAGCGACCCGAACGTGGACAAGTTCTTCGCGAAGTTCGTGCAGGGCCAGCAGACGCCGGAGCCAGGTGCCGCGTGCACGGGCGGTCTGTCGCAGTGAGGTACGCGGGAGTCGCGGTCGCCGTGGCCGGCGTGCTCGTCGCGGCAGGGGCGGTCAGCTACTCCGTGGCCGGCGACAACGGCGCCGAGGTCCCGTCCGCCGAGTCGGCGGACGCCGGGTTCGCCCGGGACATGGCGGTGCACCACCAGCAGGCCGTCGAGATGTCGTACATCGTGCGGGACCGGACGGACGACGAGGACGTGCGGCGGCTCGCCTACGACATCGCGCAGACGCAGGCCAACCAGCGCGGCATGCTGCTGGGCTGGCTCGATCTGTGGGGGCTGCCCAAGGTGTCGTCCGAGGGGCCGATGGCCTGGATGGGCATGCGGTCCACGGCCGACGGCGGGGACGGCGCGCTGATGCCGGGCATGGCCACCGACGCCGAGATGAAGAAGCTCGGCACGCTGAACGGCAGACAGGCCGAGGTCTTCTACCTCCAGCTCATGACGGACCATCACCGAGGCGGCGTGCACATGGCCGAGGGGTGTGTCGCCAAGTGCGCCGTGGGAGTGGAGAAGCGGCTCGCGCAGGGCATGGTCGAGGCGCAGGAGTCGGAGATCGCCCTGATGACCGACCTGCTGAAGGAGCGGGGCGCCACACCCCGGTCGTGAGGGGACCACGAGTGCACGCACGCGAACAACGGACCGGCGCGACCGAGAACCCCGCCGGGCGGACACGCTCAGGGCGTCCGGTTCCGGCGGGGCCGGTCCCGGGCGTCCCGGCCACCCGGGCCCCGGGCCTCCTCGACCTCCAGCGCCTGGCGGGGAACGCGGCCGTCTCCCGCGCCCTTGGGCAGCGGGACGGCCGGGACGCGCCGGGCGCCCGTCAGCAGCAGCGAGGTGGCCTGCCGGTCCCGGTGCAGCGCGGCGGCGGTCGGGCGTGGGGCGACGCCGCCCACTACGCCGAGCAGCCCGTCGAGCACCCCGAATGGCCGCTGTTCCGGAGCCTGATGCGGCAGGCCGGATTCGACCAGGACACCCTCGAGGCCGTCTGGCAGCTGCTCATGGGCGGCATACGGCAGCAGGAGGAGGTCGCGAAGTCGCTCGACGACAAACACCTGTCGAGGTCCGAGCGTCGTTCCCGGCGCGCCGGGAACGACTGGTACCAGCAGGTGGTCGACATGGTCGGCGACCATCTGCGGATCGGCACACCGACCATGGGGCTGTGGTCGGGCGGCCTGGACGTCAACGACTACGCGAGCGCCAAGGGCCATACGACGCTGGAGCACTCCAACCTCGGCCGGGTGATCAACAGTCTGCAACTGCACCCGGACTTCTCGTTGATCGGGCCGCTGTGGAACCTGCTGTCGGTGTCGTTCGTGCGGCGCGCCACCGGACCCGTGCACATCTTCATCCGGGCGCACGACCCCGACAGCGTGCTCCAGGACCAGGAGATTCCGCAGCTGAGGGCGTTGCAGAGCATGGGCGGACGGGCGGGCCGGGACATCTCGCTGATCTGGCACCCCCTCTACACGACCGCCGACGGCACCATCCGGGAGATCTCACCGGACCTGCGGCTGGTCGACGACGCGCCCTACCGGCAGCGGGACCTGTGCGTCGCCGCGCTCTACGGCTATCTGCTCCGGCTGCACGACCCCGGCAACCCCAACTCCGGCCGGGCGTACGACGAGATGCGCGCCCGGCTGGCCCGCGACGGACACCGGATCTGAGCAAATCCTGCTCACGAAAGGCCACTTGGGGCCTTCTTGGCCCGGGCAGAGCCCTTCTTGGCCTGCCCATTCCCCCGGCATGAACCGTTCGTCGCGAGAGTGGCCGACGTCGCGTGACGCACGCGCGACGAACCACAAAACTGGGGGTCCCATGAGATCCAACCGCGCCGCGCTGCGCGCCGGGGCGAGCATGGCAGCGACACTGCCCATGATCGCCGGCGTGCTGGCGCTCGGCACACCCGCGGCGCACGCCGCGGACGCCCCGGCCCGGGACACGCTGGCCGGGACCAGGCCCGCGTGGGCCACGCCCAAGGCGGACGAGGGCGCGACCTCGGACAGCGCCCGGGTCACCGCCCGGGTCTACCTCGCCGGACGGGACGCCGCCGGACTCGCGCAGTACGCGAAGGCGGTCTCCGACCCGGCCTCTGAGACATACGGCAGATACCTGTCCGCCCAGCAGGCCCAGGCCCGCTTCGGCGCGACCGAGGCACAGGTCTCCGCCGTCAGGACATGGCTGACGGCGGCAGGGCTGAAGGTCACCGGTGTCTCACGGCACTACGTCTCCGTCAGCGGTGACGTGGCCGCCGCCGAGAAGGCGTTCGGCACTCAGCTGCACAACTACGCCCAGGGCTCGAAGACCTACCGCGCGCCGCAGCACGCGGCCTCGGTCCCGGCGAGCCTGAACGGCGCCGTGCTGACCGTCACCGGCCTGGACGACGCGCCGCACCGGGCGTCGGCCAAGGACCAACTGCCGCCGCCGGCCACCGTGTTCAGGAACCTCGGGCCGTTCTCCTCGTACCACGGCTCGAACATCGCGACGACGCTGCCGGACGCCTACGGCACGAAGATCCCGTACGCGGTCAAGGGGTACACCGGCCGGCAGCTGCGCGCCGCGTACGGCGCGGGCACGTACACCGGCAAGGGGGTGCGGATCGCCATCACCGACGCGTACGCCTCGCCGACCATCGCCTACGACGCGGCCGCCTACGCGCGCAAGCACGGCGACGCCGCCTGGAAGAGCGGCCAGCTCACCCAGGTCCTGCCCGGGAACTACACGAACACCAAGGACTGCTCGGCGGCCGGCTGGTACGGCGAGGAGACCCTGGACGTGGAGGCGGTGCACGCGGTCGCCCCGGACGCGAGCGTCACGTACGTGGGCAGCAGGTCCTGCACCGACGACGACCTGCTCGACGCGCTCGGCACGATCGTCGACAACCATCTGGCCGACCTCGTCTCCAACTCCTGGGGCGACATCGAGGCCCACCAGACGCCGGACCTCGCGGCCGCCTACGACCAGATCTTCCAGTTCGGCGCGGTCGAGGGCATCGGCTTCTACTTCTCCTCCGGCGACGACGGGGACGAGGTGGCCGGCACCGGGACCAAGCAGGTGGACACCCCGGCCAACTCGGCGTGGGTGACGGCGGTCGGCGGCACCTCCCTCGCCGTCGGCAAGGGCGACAAGTACCTGTGGGAGACCGGCTGGGGCACCGAGAAGGCGACCCTGTCGGCCGACGGCACGTCCTGGGAGGACTTCCCCGGCGCGTTCACCTCCGGCGCGGGCGGCGGCACCAGCCGGACGGTCGCGGAGCCGTACTATCAGAAGGGTGTCGTCCCGGACTCGCTGGCGAAGGCCAACAGCGCCGCCGGCAACCGCGTCGTCCCGGACATCGCGGCGATCGCCGACCCGAACACCGGCTTCCTGGTCGGCCAGACCCAGACCATGCCGGAGGACGGGTCGCAGCAGTACAGCGAGTACCGCATCGGCGGCACCTCGCTGGCCGCGCCGGTCATCACGGCCGTCCAGGCGCTGGCGCAGCAGGCGCGCGGCGGCAGGGCGCTCGGGTTCGCCAACCCGGCGATCTACGCCCGGTACGGCTCGAAGGCCTTCCGCGACATCACCGACGACCCGACCGGGTCCGGACTGGCGGTCGTCCGCCGCGACTACGTGAACGGCTACGACGCCACCGACGGCATCGCCACCACGGTCCGCAGCCTCGGCAGGGACAGCTCGCTGTCGGCCGTGAAGGGCTACGACGACGTCACCGGCGTGGGCACGCCCGCGAACGGCTACGTCGCCTCGTACCGCGGGCACTGACGCCCGCCGGCGCTCCGGTCGTCGAACGGGGTGGTGTGGGGTGGCAGACACCCCGCGCCACCCCATCGCGTCGCTTTGACGATTACACTGGGCGCGTGCCTCAACTTCGTCTCGCCCTGAACCAGATCGACTCGCGTGTCGGTGACCTCACCGGCAACACCGAAACGATCCTCCGCTGGACCCGGCACTCCGCCGAACAGGGGGCGCATCTCGTGGCGTTCCCGGAGATGGCGCTGACCGGCTATCCCGTCGAGGATCTCGCGCTGCGCTCGTCCTTCGTCGAGGCCTCCCGCGCGGCCCTGCGCACGCTCGCCGCGCGCCTGGCCGAGGAGGGTTTCGGGGAGCTGCCGGTGGTGGTCGGCTACCTCGACCGCTCGGAGACCGCCCAGCCGAAGTACGGGCAGCCGGCGGGCGCCCCCCGCAACGCGGCGGCGGTGCTGCACCGCGGTGAGGTGGTACTGGCCTTCGCCAAGCACCACCTGCCCAACTACGGCGTCTTCGACGAGTTCCGCTACTTCGTGCCCGGTGACACCATGCCGGTCGTGCGCGTGCACGGCGTGGACGTCGCCCTCGCGATCTGCGAGGACCTCTGGCAGGACGGCGGCCGGGTGCCCGCGGCGCGCTCCGCCGAGGCGGGCCTGCTGCTCTCCATCAACGCCTCCCCCTACGAGCGGGACAAGGACGACACCCGCCTGGAGCTGGTGCGCAAGCGCGCCCAGGAGGCCGGCTGCACCACCGCCTACCTGGCCATGATCGGCGGCCAGGACGAGCTGGTGTTCGACGGGGACTCGATCGTCGTCGACCGGGACGGCGAGGTGATCGCCCGGGCGCCGCAGTTCTCCGAGGGGTGCGTGGTGTTGGACCTCGACCTGCCGGCGGCCTCCGTGGACGCGCCGACGGGCGTGGTCGACGACGGTCTGCGCATCGACCGGGTGGTGCTGTCGCAGGAGCCCCTGCCCGCCTACGAGCCGGAGCTGGCCGGCGGGTACGCGCCGCGGCTGGACGACGACGAGGAGGTGTACTCGGCGCTGGTGGTGGGCCTGCGGGCGTACGTCGCGAAGAACGGCTTCAAGTCGGTCCTCATCGGCCTGTCGGGCGGTATCGACTCGGCCCTCGTGGCGGCGATCGCCTGCGACGCGGTGGGCGCGGGGAACGTGTACGGCGTGTCGATGCCGTCGAAGTACTCGTCGGAGCACTCCAAGGGGGACGCGGCGGAACTGGCCCGGCGCACCGGCCTGAACTTCCGGACTGTCCCGATCGAGCCGATGTTCGACGCGTACATGGGGTCGCTGGGGTTGACCGGGCTGGCGGAGGAGAACCTCCAGTCCCGGCTCCGGGGGACGCTGCTGATGGCGATCTCCAACCAGGAGGGGCACATCGTGCTCGCGCCCGGCAACAAGTCGGAGCTGGCGGTGGGCTACTCGACGCTGTACGGCGACTCGGTGGGCGCGTACGGGCCGATCAAGGACGTGTACAAGACGTCGATCTTCCGGCTGGCCGAGTGGCGCAACCGGGCCGCCGCCGAGCGGGGCCAGACCCCGCCGATCCCGGAGAACTCCATCACCAAGCCGCCGAGCGCTGAGCTGCGGCCGGGGCAGGTCGACACGGACTCGCTGCCGGACTATCCGGTCCTGGACGCGATCCTCGAGCTGTACGTCGACCGCGACCAGGGCGCCGACGCGATCGTCGCGGCGGGGTACGACCGTGAACTCGTCGTCAAGACCCTGCGGATGGTGGACACCGCGGAGTACAAGCGGCGGCAGTACCCGCCGGGTACGAAGATCTCGGCGAAGGGCTTCGGCAAGGACCGCCGCCTGCCGATCACGAACGGCTGGCGCGAGTCGTCCTGACCGGGCCGCCCCCACCCCCCTTCGGCATGCGGGGGTGGGGGCGGCTTCAGGTCCGCCGTGACCGGGCCGGCCCACCCCGTCGTACGGCATGTGGTGGATGGGCGGCCCCGGGTCCGCCGTGGCCGGTCGCGCGGTTCCCCGCGCACTTCGGTTGCCCGCGCCCCGAGGGGCGCGGGGGCCGGGGCGCGGGCTCAGCGGTGTACCGGGTCCGCCTGGCGCGGGCGGCCCGTGGCGACGACGCGCGCGTGGGTCGCGGTGAGGGTCCTGCGGCGGTCGACCAGGGAGGCCGCGGCGGCCACCGCCAGGCCCAGGGCGGCCAGGGCCGCGCCGGCGAGGGCCGGGGACGTCACGCCGAGGCCCGCCGCGAGGGCCAGCCCGCCGATCCACGCGCCGCCGGCGTTGGCCAGGTTGAAGGCCGCCTGGTTGGCGGAGGAGGCCAGGGACGGGGCCGAGGAGGCCTTCTCCATCACCATCAGCTGGAGCGGCGAGCCGGTGACGAACGCGGCGACGCCCAGCAGGGTCACCGCCAGCGCGGCGCTCCACGGGGCCGCCATCAGCAGCGGGAACAGCGCGAGCACCGCCACCAGTGAGACCAGCCCGCCGAAGAGGGTCGGACGCATCGCGTGGTCGGCGAGCCGCCCGCCCAGCAGGTTGCCGATGGTCGCGCCGACGCCGAACAGCGCCAGCAGCAGCGTCACGCTGGACCCGGCGTACCCGGCGGCGTCCGTGAGCATCGGCGTGATGTAGCTGTACGCGGAGAACAGCGCGCCGAAGCCCGCGACCGTCGTGCCCAGGGCCAGCCAGACCGGCAGCGAGCGCAGGGCGGCCAGTTCGCCGCGCAGGCCGTTGACGGGGGCGGGCGCGTGGTCGTGCGGAACCAGCAGGGCGAGGGCGGCGATCGCCGCCACGCCGATCGCGCTGACGCCGAGGAAGGTCGCCCGCCAGCCGAGGTGCTGGCCCATGAGGGTGGCGACGGGGACGCCGGCGACGTTGGCGACGGTCAGGCCGAGGAACATCAGCGACACGGAGCGGGCCTTGCGCTCGGGCGCGACGAGGGTGGTCGCGACCACCGCGCCGACGCCGAAGAAGGCGCCGTGCGGCAGACCGCTGAGGAAGCGGGCGGCCAGCAGCCAGCCGTTGTCGGGGGCGAGGGCGGACAGCGCGTTGCCGGCCATGAACAGGCCCATCAGGGAGATCAGGACGGTGCGGCGGGACATCCGTGCCGTCACCGCGGCCAGCAGCGGGGCGCCGATGACCACGCCCAACGCGTACGCGGAGACCAGGTGTCCGGCCGTCGGGACGGAGATGTGCAGGTCGTCCGCGACGTCGGGCAGCAAGCCCATCATCACGAACTCGGTGGTGCCGATGCCGAAGGCACCCACGGCCAGGGCGAGCAGGGCCAGGGGCATGAAGAAGCCTGTGCCTTTCCGGGAGGGGTCGTGTCCATCATGGGTTCAATATGTTCAATGACGGAACAAACCCTGCCCGGCCCTGTATTCCAACGGGTTACGGTGTGGTGACCTTCACACGAGCGGCGACCGGCAAGTGGTCGCTGCCGGTCTGCGGCAGGGTCCACGAGGTCACCGGCTCCACGCCCGTCACCATGATCTGGTCGATGCGCGCCATCGGGAACGACGCCGGCCAGCTGAACCCGAAGCCGCTGCCCGCCGCGCCCTGCGCGGAGCGCATCTGGGAGGTGACGGCGTTCAGCGAGCGGTCGTTCATCGTGCCGTTGAGGTCGCCGAGCAGGATCTTGCGGCTCAGCGGGTCGGCGGCGATCGCCTCGCCCAGCGCGTCCGCGCTCTTGTCCCGCTGCCGGGCGGTGAACCCGGCCTGGAGCTTCACACGCACCGACGGCAGATGGGCGACGTAGAACGCGACCGGCCCCTCCGGCGTCGTCACCGTGGCCCGCATCGCCCGCACCCAGCCCAGTTTGATGTCGACGTCCGCGACGCCGCTCATCGGGTACTTGCTCCACAGCCCGACGGTGCCCCGCACCGAGTGGTACTTGTACGTCGCCGCCAGCGCCTTCTCGTACACCGGCACCGCCGAGGCGGTCAGCTCCTCGAGGGCCAGCACGTCCGCGCCGGAGGCGGCCACGTCACGGGCGGTGCCGGACGGGTCGGCGTTGTCCGCGTTGACGTTGTGCGTGGCGACCGTGAGGTCGCCGCCGGCGGCGGTCTTGTCGGTGAGCAGCCCGCCGAAGAGGTTCAGCCAGACCACCGCCGGGATCACCACCGCGATCAGCGCGGTCGCGGACCGGCGCACCAGCGCGAGCAGGAGCAGCAGCGGCACGAAGAGGCCGAGCCAGGGCAGGAACGTCTCGGTGAGGCTGCCCAGGTTGCCGAAACGGTTCGGGATGCGCGAATGGACCAGCATCACCAGCGAGAGCAGCACCGCGAGGGCGGCCACGACGAGGCCGCGGCGCCAGACGCGCCGGTCGCCGCGCCAGCCCGCCGTCAGCCGGGCGCCCAGCCGTCCGAGCAGGCTCCGAAGCCGGGTTCCCCGGCGCTCGGGCCCCGAGCCGCCGTTGTCCGTCTCCGTCATGTATGCCTGCTGCGCCATACCGTCGCCTCACTGCCTGCCGTGCACACCGTCGCTCCCCCGTGGGTACGACCCTAGGGGATGATCGGCTTCGGTCCCGCCGTCCCTCGACGGCCGTACGGGCACGAGGACGAACGGTGCGGCGTCACCAGTTCCGGTCGCGGGGATCCGGCGTCCGCTCTGTGACGGAACCTGCACATACGGGGTCGCCCGTCGGCCAACTGACGGACCGTGGGCCGGGTCCCGGCGCGCTGAGGCCTTGCCCACACGGGGTGCTCTGGCCCTCCTTGGCACGAGGTGCCACCATGGATGGTGGTCCGGGGACGCCGTGAGGGCGCCTCGAGATGACGTGAGGAGCCGTTGCAATGACGCAGCTTTCGGCTGCCCAGACAAAGCCTTCCGACGGCAGCAAGGCGCTGTACGGAGGCAAGGGCACGCGCCGTATCACCGTCCGCGACATCGCCGCCGCCAAGGAGCGCGGCGAGAAGTGGCCCATGCTCACCGCCTACGACGCGATGACCGCGTCCGTCTTCGACGAGGCCGGCATCCCGGTGATGCTCGTCGGCGACTCGGCGGGCAACTGTCACCTGGGGTACGACACGACCGTGCCGGTCACCCTCGACGAGATGACCATGCTGTCGGCGGCGGTCGTACGCGGCACCCGGCGGGCCCTGATCGTCGGGGACCTGCCCTTCGGGTCGTACCAGGAGGGCCCCGTCCAGGCGCTGCGCAGCGCGACCCGGCTGGTGAAGGAGGCCGGGGTCGGCGCGGTGAAGCTGGAGGGCGGTGAGCGCTCGCACCGGCAGATCGAGCTGCTGGTGGAGTCCGGCATCCCGGTCATGGCCCACATCGGCCTGACCCCGCAGTCCGTGAACGCGATGGGATACCGCGTCCAGGGGCGCGGCGAGGAGGCGGCGGCGCAGCTGCTGCGGGACGCGAAGGCCGTGCAGGACGCGGGCGCGTTCGCGGTCGTGCTGGAGCTGGTCCCGGCGGAGCTGGCGGCCGAGGTGACGCGCGTGCTGCACATCCCGACGGTGGGCATCGGCGCCGGTCCCGAGACGGACGCGCAGGTGCTGGTGTGGACCGACATGCTGGGTCTGACCGGCGGCCGGATGCCGAAGTTCGTGAAGCAGTACGCGAACCTGCGCCAGGTCATGGGCGACGCGGCGAGGGCCTTCGCGGAGGACGTCGTCGGCGGAACGTTCCCGCAGGAGGAACACTCCGTCCACTGAGCCGACTCCGCGCACCGGGCAGCCCGCCGACCGTCCCCCGTCGGCGGGCTGCCGTCCTGCCGGGGTGGTGATGTCGGTGGGATGTCGGCGGCTGTCGGTGGCCTGTAGGCCGTTTGTCGGTGGGGGCTGACACCGTCGTCGGCATGACGCGAATCGACAAGAACCCCAGCAGCGGCGCGGACAGCGCCGTGACCGTTCGGGGTCTGGTCAAGCACTACGGCGAGACCAAGGCACTGGACGGTGTCGACCTGGACGTGCGGGAGGGCACCGTGATGGGGGTGCTCGGGCCGAACGGCGCCGGGAAGACCACCCTCGTACGGATCCTGTCCACCCTCCTGACCCCCGACTCCGGCCGGGCGACCGTCGCCGGCTACGACGTCGTGCGCCAGCCCCGCCAGCTGCGCAAGGTGATCGGCCTCACCGGCCAGTACGCCTCCGTGGACGAGAAACTCCCGGGCTGGGAGAACCTCTACATGATCGGCCGGCTCCTCGACCTGTCCCGCAGGGACGCCCGGGCCCGGGCCGACGAACTGCTGGAGCGGTTCTCGCTGACGGAGGCGGCGCGCCGCCCGGCGGGGACGTACTCCGGCGGCATGCGGCGGCGGCTGGACCTGGCCGCGTCGATGATCGGCCGGCCCGTCGTGCTGTACCTGGACGAACCCACCACCGGCCTGGACCCGCGCACCCGCAACGAGGTGTGGGACGAGGTGAAGGCGATGGTCGGGGACGGGGTGACGGTCCTGCTGACCACCCAGTACATGGAGGAGGCCGAGCAGCTCGCCTCCGAGCTGACCGTCGTCGACCGCGGCAAGGTCATCGCCACCGGCGGCATCGAGGAGTTGAAGGCGAAGGTGGGCGGACGGACCCTGCGGGTGCGCCCGGCCGACCCGGCGCAGCTGCGGCCGCTGGCGCGGGCGCTGGACGAGCTGGGCATCACCGGCCTGGCAGGTGTCGTCGTGGACGCCGAGCGCGGCTCGCTGCTGGTGCCGGTGCTCAGCGACGAGCAGCTCACCGCCGTCGTCGGCGCGGTCAACGCGCGCGGCGTCACCCTGTCCGCCATCTCCACCGAACTCCCCAGCCTGGACGAGGTGTTCCTGTCCCTCACCGGCCACCGTGCCAGTGCCCCGCAGGACGCCGTGCCCGCCGACACCCGCGAGGAGGTCGCCGTATGAGCGCCGCCGTCACCACCGCCCCGGGCGACGCCCGTATCCCGCTGCGCGGGCACCTGCGGCACACCGGGGCGCTGATCCGCCGCAACCTGCTGTGGATCCGGCAGGACCCGGAGTCGATGTTCGACGCGCTGCTGATGCCGATCGTCTTCACGCTGCTGTTCGTGTACGTCTTCGGCGGCTCGATCGGGCAGGCCCTGGGCGGCGGGCAGGAGGGATACGTGCAGTACGTCATCCCCGGCATGATCGCGATGATGAGCATGACGCTGTCGCAGGGCGTCGGCACCGGCTTCAGCCAGGACTTCAACTCCGGTGTCATGGACCGCTTCCGGTCCCTGCCGATCGGGCGTGGCTCGGTGCTGTTCGCGAAGATCTCCGTCGAGCTGGTGCGGATGCTGTTCGCGACGACCGTGCTGATGATCGTCTCCGTGCTGGTCGGCTTCGAGATCAACAGCTGGCTCGGACTGTTCGCCGCCGTGGGTCTGTCCGCGGTGTTCGCCTCGTCGATCATGTGGGTGTTCCTCACCCTGGGCGTGATCCTGAAGAACGCGCAGTCCGTGCAGGCGATGGGCTTCCTGGTGCTGTTCCCGCTCCAGTTCGGCTCGTCGATCTTCGCCCCGACGGACTCGATGCCCGGCTGGCTCCAGGCGTTCACCGACTACAACCCGCTGTCCTCGCTCGCCGACGCGGCCCGCGGGCTGATGGTGGGCGGCCCCGTCGCGCACGACCTGTGGGTGACGCTCGGCTGGTCGGTGGCGATCACGGTGGTGATGGCGCCGGTCGCGATACACAAGTTCCGCACGAAGAACTGACCTCACACCAGGGCGGCGGCCTCCTCGTAGGAGAGGCGGCCGCCCTCGGCGTACGCCGCCTCGTACGCCTCGTCGCCGAGCGCGGCCCGGGCGCGGGCGTCGGCCAGGGCGCGGGTCTCGCGCTCCAGGCGGGGCGCCACGTGACGGGGCGGCAGCAGGGCGTCGGCGGCGCCCAGGCAGCGGGCGGCGGCGTCGGCGCGGGCGCCCGCGTCGGTGTCGGCGAGGGCCATCGCGGCGATGCACAGATAGAAGGAACGCATCTGCGGGGCGATGGCCGTGGACAGCGGGTCACCGGCCTGCTCCAGGGCCTTGCGGATCGTGATCAGGCCCCGCGCGTGGTGGCCGTCGCTGGCGTCCAGCCAGGCCTCCGCGCCGAGGATGAAGGCGTCGAAGACGACGAAGTGCGCGATGCTGAACTCGGCGCGCAGCAGCCGCAGTTGTTCGCGCGCCTCGGCAACGCGGCCGTTCATGCCGAGCCAGCCGGCCAGGAACAGCCGGGCGGCGGGCATGGCCTCGTGGGCGGAGCCCTCCTTGCCGGCGATCACCTCGCGCAGGATGCGCTCGCCCCGCTCCTCCTCGCCGACCTCCAGCAGCACGTTGCCCAGCCGGGCGGCGAGGACCGACGCCTGGGCGCGGGCGCCGAGGTGTTCGGCGTGCGCGATGGCGTCCTCGTAGTCGGCCGCGGCGCGGTGGTGGGCGCCGGACCGTTCGCAGGCCTCGGCGCGTGCGGCGAGGGCCTCCGCGGCGCCCCAGGCGTCGCCCAGGCGCTGGTAGATCTCCAGGGCCTCGTCGGCGTCGCGCCGGGCGTCACCGGCCCAGTCGGAGCGGTTGGCGAGGATGTTGGCGCGCAGATGCAGGCAGGCGCCCAGCTCCCACTCGTAGCCGGGTGTCTCGCGGCAGGTGAGGATGTTGGCGTCGAGGATGGCGCGGATGCGTTCCATGTCGCCGGTGAGCATCACGGCGTAGAACCAGAGCAGGCCGGGGGCACGGCAGGTCTGCGGCAGGCCCGGTTCGTACGTCGCGGCGATGACGCGCAGCTTGGCCTGCGCGGCCGGGCTCTGCCAGGCGTCCAACTCGGTGTCCATACAGGCGAGATGGGCGAGGTGAACGCCGCGCCGGGCCTCGGCGAGGGTCTCGCCGGTCAGCGGCGGCGGGGTGTCGATGCACGGCCTGAGCACCGGGGCGGCGGGACGCACGGGCTCGGTGAACGGGTCGGGGCCGAGGGCCATCACCTCCCGGCACCAGGTGCGGGCCTCGATGCGCAGGTCGCGCATCTGCCAGTACCAGGCGAGGGAGAGGGTGAGGCAGATCGCCTCCTGCTCGTCGCGTGCGGCGACGGCGCGGGCCAGCGCGGTGCGCAGGTTCTCGTACTCCAGCTGGAAACGGTCGATGGCGGCGCGCTGCCGCGGGCCGCGCAGCAGCGGCTCGGTGGTGCGGGCCAGTTCCCGGTAGTGGACGAGGTGGGCGCGTTCGGCGGCGGGGCGGGAGCCGGACTCGTCCAGGCGCTCGCCCGCGTACTCGGCGACGATCTCCAGGAGCCGGTAGCGCATCGCGCCGTCGGCGGCCGGGGCGGCCACGACCAGCGATTTGTCGACGAGGGAGCCGAGCGCCTCGAAGGCGGCCGGGCCGCAGACGGCCTCGGCGGCGGCGAGGTCGCAGCCGCGGGCGAAGACCGACAGCCGGCCGAGGACCTCGCGTTCCTCCGCGTCGAGCAGGTCCCAGGACCAGTCGACGACGGCCCGCAGCGTCTGCTGGCGGGGCAGGAGGGTACGGCTGCCGGAGGTCAGCAGCCGGAAGCGGTCGTCGAGCCGGTCGGCTATCTGGCGGGGCGTCAGCATGCGCAGGCGGGCCGCGGCGAGCTCGATGGCCAGGGGCAGGCCGTCCAGCCGCCGGCAGATCTCGGCGCAGGCCTCGGGGTCGTCCTCCACCCGGAAACCGGGCCGCGCGGCCGCACCCCGGTCCGCGAGCAGCCGCAACGCCACCGGTTCCGGCAGCGGGTCCACGGGCCGCAGCACCTCACCGGGCACACCGAGGGGTTCCCGGCTGGTGGCGAGCACCGTCACGCCCGGGCAGCGCCGCAGCACCTCCTCGACGAGCCGGGCCGCGCCCTCGACGACGTGTTCGCAGTTGTCGAGGACGATCAGCATGCGGCGCCGCGCGCAGTGCTCGACGAGACGCTCCACGGGGTCGTCGTGCCGCTCGGCCACCGCCCGCATCTCCTCGGCGCCGGCCCCGTACAGCACGGTCTCGCGGGCTCCGACGGCGGTGAGGACGGCCTGCGGTACGGCGTCGGGGTCGGCGACCGGCGCCAGCTCGGCCAGCCACACCCCGTCCCGTACGTCCCCGCGCAGGGTCTCGGCGGCCTCCTGCGACAACCGGGTCTTCCCGGCCCCACCGGGCCCGAGCAACGTGACGAGCCGCGCCCCGCCGAGGTCCCCGCGGATCACCTCGATGTCCCCCTCCCGCCCCACGAACGAGGTGAGCCGGGCACGGAGGTTGCCCGGGGTCGGGGCGGGGGTGACCACGGCCTCGGAGCCACCCGAAGACTCGGCGGAGCCGACGGCGGCCCCGGAGCCACCCGAGGATCCGACCGGGCCGGCGGCGGCCCCGCTCGAGCGCTCACCCGCACCACCCGAACGCTCTGCCGGGCCGGCCGGCCGCCGCCCGGCGGTGTCCCCCTGCCCGGTGGGGGCGGTGGCAGGTCCCCAGGGGCCGGTCGTCGGGTCGTCGGAGGCGGGCGGGCGTCCGGTGGGGTTCGGGGGGTGACTCGGGGCCGCCGTCCGTCCCGGAAGTCGATTCCGGGGAGCTTCCGGGACTGCCGTCCGCCCCGGACGAGGGTCCCGGGGGTGGCCCGGGGCCGCCGTCCGTCCGGGGCGAGCCGCTTCGGGGCTCAGGAGTTCCGCGTGCAGGGACTGGAGTTCCGGGCTCGGGTCGGTGCCGAGGCGGTGGGTGAGGAGGCGGCGGACCGACTCGTAGGCGGCGAGGGCCTCGGCGGTGCGGCCCGCGTCGCGCAGGGCGCGCAGGCGCAGGGCCTGGAGAGGCTCGTCGAGGGGGTGGGCGTCGCACAGGGCGGTCAGTTCCGGCAGGGACTGCTCGGCGTGGCCGAGGGCGAGCGCCGCGGTGTGGCGGGCGCGGAGCGCGTCGAGGCGGCGGGCCTCCCGGCGGGCGGCCTCGGCGGTGCGGTCGGGCAGGTCGGCGAGGGCCGGTCCCTGCCACAGCGCGAGGGCGTCGTCGAGGAGGACGGCCGCCTTGGCGGGGTCGCCGTCGGCGAGGGCGCGCAGGCCGTCGCCGGTCAGCCGTTCGAACCGGTGCAGGTCGACGGCGTCCTGGCCGGCGGTGAGGCGGTAGCCGCCGTCCACGGAGGCGACCGCGTCCGCGCCGAGCGCCCGCCGCAGCCGACCCACCAGCGCCTGGAGCGCGCCGGAGGCGTCGGCCGGCGGGTCCCCGGCCCACACCTCCTCCACCAGGGTCCCCGTCGGCACGATACGCCCGGCCCGCAGCGCCAGCACGGTCAGCAGGGCGCGCAGCCGCGCGCCGCCGACGGCGACGGGGCTGCCGTCGGGGCGGAGGGCCTGGGTGGTGCCGAGGACGCGGTAACGCACGAGGGTCATTCTCTCCGCTCGGTTCGGGCCGGGTCACGGGGATCCGGCGGTGCGGCGCACCCCGCGAGGGGGTGCGGTCGTCCCACCCTCCTAGGAACCGAAGGCCGCCCGCGAGACGTTTTCCCCCCGCGCCCGGTACGGTCGGGCAGTTCCACGCGTGCACCGATGACAGGGAGCCTCATGACCACCGCCCTCACCCGCCGCAGCGACCGGCGGATCAGCCCCGTCTTCGTGGGGATCCTGGCCGTCACGGCGGTCACGGGCTGGGCCACCTGGACCGGCTTCGCCGAGCAGCCCGGTGTGGCCGTGTTCCTGTTCGTGACGGGCGCCTGGATCGTCTCCCTGTGCCTGCACGAGTATGCGCACGCGCGCACCGCCCTGCACAGCGGCGACATCTCGGTCGGCGCGAAGGGGTACCTGACGCTGAACCCCCTCAAGTACACGCACGCCCTGCTCAGCATCGTCCTGCCGGTGGTGTTCGTGATCATGGGCGGGATCGGTCTGCCGGGCGGCGCGGTGTTCATCGAGCGCGGGCGGATCCGGGGCCGCTGGCGGCACAGCCTGATCTCGGCGGCCGGCCCGCTGACGAACGTGCTGTTCGCCGTCGTGTGCACGGCGCCGTTCTGGCTGGGCGCGCTGGACGGCGTGCCCGCGGACTTCCGGTACGCGCTGGCGTTCCTCGCCGTGCTCCAGGTGACGGCGGCGATCCTGAACTTCCTGCCGGTGCCCGGCCTGGACGGCTACGGCGTGATCGAGCCCTGGCTGTCGTACGGCGTCAGGCGGCAGGTGGAGCCGTTCGCGCCGTTCGGGCTGCTGTTCGTGTTCGCGCTGCTGTGGGTGCCGGCGGTCAACGGCGCGTTCTTCGACGTGATCGACGCGCTGATGCGGACGCTGGGTGTCGGTGACCTGGAGCAGTACTGCGGTCAGGAGCTGTACCGCTTCTGGCGGGGCACCAGCGAGATCTGCGCGGTCAGCCCGTGAGGGAGGACCTGCGGGCCTTCTCGCGCTTGATGTAGTACCAGGTCATGTTGGACGACAGGCCCGCGAGCAGCACCCAGACGATCCCCAGGAAGCTGCCGTTCGCGAACGACACGACGGCCGCCGTCACGGCGAGCACGCAGACGACGAGCGTGTAGAGAGCAAGGCGGGGCATGGGGGTCGGCTCCTGTCGGGGGACACTGCTGGTGACGCCCACCAGTGTCCCCCATCGCCTCATACGTCCGTCACGCGGAGCCCGGCGTGGGCCTTGTAGCGGCGGTTGACGGAGATCAGGTTGGCGACCAGCGACTCCACCTGGTGGGCGTTGCGCAGCCGGCCCGCGAAGACGCCACGCATGCCGGGGATGCGGCCGGCCAGCGCCTGCACGATCTCCACGTCGGCGCGCACCTCGCCCAGCACCATGACGTCGGTGTCGATCTCGTCGATCTCCGGGTCCTGGAGCAGCACGGCCGACAGGTGGTGGAAGGCGGCGGTGACCCGGGAGTCCGGCAGCAGGGCGGCGGCCTGCTCGGCGGCGCTGCCCTCCTGCGGCTTCAGCGCGTAGGCGCCCTTCTTGTCGAAGCCGAGCGGGTTGACGCAGTCGACGACGAGTTTGCCGGCGAGTTCCTCGCGCAGCGCTTCCAGGGTCTTGCCGTGGCCGTCCCACGGCACGGCGACGATGACGATGTCGCTGCGGCGCGCGGTCTCGGCGTTGTCGGCACCCTCGACGCCGTACCCCAGCTCCGCAGCCGCGGCCTGCGCCCGGTCCGCGGCGCGCGAACCGATGATCACCTTCTGGCCGGCCTTGGCGAGCCGGTAGGCGAGGCCCTTGCCCTGCGGACCGGTGCCGCCGAGCACGCCGACGACGAGCCCGGAGACGTCGGGAAGGTCCCACGGGTCCTTGGCGGGGGCCTTCGCGGGGGCGGTCTGTGCACTGTCGGTAGAGGTCATGGGCCGACTGTACGTGCGAGCGGTCACCCCCTGCGGGCGGGGTGGCGGCGGTCACGTTCCCCGGGTCGGGGGAAACGCCGGTGAAGGTCCGTCCGGTGGCGGGCCGGGTGCGGCAGGATGCGGCCGCATGGACGCCGTACGGGTCGCGTTGTTGCGTGAAGTGCTCGCCGGGACGGAGTGGCTGGGGGCCACGCGGAGGTTCGCCGGGGTGCTGCGGGGATCCGTGGTGTCGCACGGCGGTGGGCTGCTGCTGGTGGGCACGGCGGCGTACGAGCCGTGGCATCTGGCGGCGCATCTGGTGGACGAGGCCGCCTGGTCGGGCACGCCGGAGCTGGCCCCGACGCTCGTACGGCATCACGCGCGCCCGTCGGATCCGGCGCATCTGGCGGTCGGGCCGGGGCGGATCGAGGCGGCGCGGCGGGGCGAGACGCTGCTGGTGGTGTCGCCGGAGGGGGACGCGGAGCTGCTGGAGCGGGTGTCGGACGCCCGGCGGGCCGGGGTGACGGTGCTGACGCTGGGGCCCGGGGAGGGCGAGCTGACGGGGCTGGCGCACGAGGCGCTGGCCGTGCCGGACGGGTCGGAGCTGGACCTGGACACCGTGCAGCACCTGGTGAGCGCGGCGGCCGGGGAGAACACGCTGCCCTCGCCTCGGGGCCGGCGCCGGTTCCGGGACCGTCTGTCACGGCTCGCGGAGTCGCTGACGGCACCTCCGCCCGCCCCCTGGTGAGGGCCCCGGCTCTCGGCGGGAAAAGCAGTTGCCCGGCCCACGACCGGCCCCGGAGCATGGCCGGTCGTGACCGTCGACGACGCTTCCGCACCGCCCGGCCGCACCCGTGCGCTGCTGCCCGACCTCACCCCCTGGCGGGCCTCCCGTGACTTCCGGCGGCTGTGGGTCTCGGGGCTGATCTCGAACTTCGGCAGTTTCCTCACCTTCGTCGCGCTGCCCGTGCAGCTGAAGGACCTGACCGGGTCGGCGGCGGCGGTCGGCGCGATCGGGGCCGTGGAGCTGGTGCCGCTGCTGCTGTTCGGGCTGTACGGCGGGGCGCTGGCGGACGCGTGGGACAAGCGGAAGCTGATCGTGTGGACGGAGGCCGGCCAGGGCCTGCTGTCGTCGGTGCTGCTGGTGAACGCGCTGCTGCCGACGCCGACGATCTGGCCGCTGTACGTCGTCGCCGCGCTGTCCTCCGCGCTGGTGTCGGTGCAGCGGCCCGCGATGGACTCGCTGTGGCCGCGGATCGTGGCCCATGAACACCTGCCGGCGGCGTCGGCGCTGAACTCGCTGCGCTGGACGGTCGGCGGGGTCGCGGCCCCGGCCCTGGCGGGCGTGGTCGTGGCGTACGCGGGGCTCGGCTGGGCCTACGCGGCCGATGTCCTCACCTTCGTCGTCTCCGTCGCCCTGATGGGGCGGATCGCGGCCTCCCCCGCCGCGCGGGAGGCCGCGAAGCCGTCCCTGCGGGCGATCGCCGAGGGGGCCAGGTACGCCTGGGGCCGCAAGGACCTGCTCGGGACGTACGCCGTCGACCTCGCGGCGATGTTCCTGTCGATGCCGCTGGCCGTGCTGCCGTTCCTCGCGGACGAGCTGGACGCCGAGTGGTCGCTGGGGCTGATGTACGCGAGCGTCCCGGCGGGGGCGCTGCTGGTGAGTCTGACCAGCGGCTGGACCTCGCGGGTCCACCGGCACGGGCGGATGGTGGTGCTGTCGGCGGCGCTGTGGGGTGTGGCGATCACGGGCGCCGGGCTCGCGGGCAACGTGTGGGCGGTGCTGCTGTGCCTGACCCTCGCGGGGGCGTTCGACATGGTCAGCGGCATCTTCCGCGGTGTCATGTGGGACCAGACGATCCCCGACGAGCTGCGCGGCCGTCTCGCCGGCATCGAGCTGCTGTCGTACTCGGTCGGTCCGACCCTCGGACAGGTCCGCAGCGGTGCCTTCGCGAGCTGGCTGGGCGTCCGCGCCTCGGTCTGGTCCGGCGGTCTGATGTGCCTGACCGCGGTGGGCCTCCTGGCCGTCTCCCTCCCCGCCCTCATGCGCTACGACGCCCGCACCGACGAACACGCGGCCCGCCTGCGCACCCGACGCGCGTCCCCTCCCCCGCCCTGACGCCGGGCCCGGCCCGCCGAAGGCCGCAGGGATCGGCGGCGGACGCCCGCACGGGAGGCGCCCGCGTCGCGTCGCGGCACGCCCCCGTGGCGGGAGCACCCGCCGGCCCGGCGCGCGTCGCGGGGTGAGGGCCCGCGACGGGCCGCCGACTGGGATCCGGCCCCGGGTGGCCGCGGGCGCCGAAGGCGACGGGCAGGCGCCCGCACGGGCACGCCCGCGTCGTCGAGCGATGCGCTCTGGCGCGGGACGCCTGCCGCGGCCCCCCGTGGGACTGACGCCTCCCGGAGGAGGTGTGGTCAGTCCGTGTTCGTGGGGTCGGGGGCCGTGGTGTCGTGCCAGCGGGGGTCGGTCTCCCACTCGAGGTTGCGTTCGCGGGCGGTCTGCATCGCCTGTTCGGCCTCCGGGCGGGTGGCGTAGGGACCGAAACGGTCCTTGGCCGGGCACTCAGGGCCTTCCTCGACCTTCTTGTGTTGCAGGCAGTAGTACCACTCGCCCGGCTTGCCGACCGTCCGCTTCTTGAACAGGGCCATGACCAGCTCCTCTCGCCAACGACATGTTCCCCCATGCCCGCTGGTTAGACTCGGGCCATGTCTGGCCAGTCGCTGCTCGTCCCCGGGGTGCTGTCCCCCGTCCGTTCCGTGCCCGGAAACATCCGCCGTCCCGAGTACGTCGGCAAGCCCGCGCCGACGCCGTACACCGGGCCGGAGGTGCAGACGCCCGAGACGATCGAGGCGATGCGGGTCGCCGGCCGGATCGCCGCGCGGGCGATGGCCGAGGCCGCGAAGATCATCGCGCCGGGCGTGACCACGGACGCACTGGACAAGGTGGCGCACGAGTACCTGTGCGACCACGGCGCCTACCCCTCCACCCTCGGTTACCGCGGTTTCCCCAAGTCGCTGTGCACCAGCGTCAACGAGGTGATCTGCCACGGCATCCCGGACTCGACGGTGCTGCGCGACGGCGACATCGTCAACCTGGACGTGACCGCGTACATCGGCGGGGTGCACGGCGACAACAACGCCACCTACCTGGTCGGGGACGTCGACGAGGAGAGCCGGCTGCTGGTGGAGCGGACCCGGGAGTCCCTCGACCGCGCGATCAAGGCCGTCAAGCCGGGGCGTCAGATCAACATCATCGGCCGGGTCATCGAGTCGTACGCGAAGAGGTTCGGGTACGGCGTGGTGCGGGACTTCACCGGGCACGGGATCAACTCGTCGTTCCACTCGGGGCTGATCATCCCGCACTACGACAGCCCGCACGCGACGACGGTCATCCAGCCCGGAATGACGTTCACGATCGAGCCGATGCTGACGCTCGGGACGCACGAATACGACATGTGGGACGACGGCTGGACGGTCGTCACGAAGGACCGCAGGCGGACCGCCCAGTTCGAGCACACGCTCGCGGTGACGGAGACCGGAGCGGAGATCCTGACCCTGCCCTGAGCTGCCGCTACCCGATCGGAACCCGTCCTCTGGTGAGGGCGGGTTCCTTCTTCTACGCTTTTACCGACAGGACGTCGGCAAACTGTTGACTTAGGCAAGCCTAACCTCAGAGGATATGGCCATGGACTCCTTCTCGACAGTCATCCGCACGGCGTCCCACGAACAGCACACGGAGGCCGAGACCTCGACGTTCATGAGCGACCTGCTCGGCGGCAGGCTCGGCGTCGACGCGTACGCGCGCTACACCGAGCAACTGTGGTTCGTGTACGAGGCCCTGGAGGCCGCGGCGGAGCGGCTGGCGTCGGACCCGGTGGCGGGACCGTTCGTCCGGCCGGAGCTGTTCCGGCTGGCCGCGCTGGAGCGGGACCTCGCGCACCTGCGCGGCCCGGACTGGCGTGCGGGCCTGTCCGCGCTGCCGGCGACCCGGGCGTACGCGGACCGGGTGCGCGAGTGCGCCGAGCGCTGGCCCGGCGGATACGTCGCCCACCACTACACCCGTTACCTCGGCGACCTCTCCGGCGGGCAGATCATCCGCGACAAGGCGGAGAGGACCTGGGGCTTCGAGAAGAAGGGCGACGGCGTCCGCTTCTACGTCTTCGAGGAGATCGGCAACCCGGCCGCGTTCAAGCGCGCGTACCGCGAGCTGCTGGACGGGGTGCGCGCCGACGACCTGGAGAAGCAGCGGATCGTCACGGAGTGCAAGAAGGCGTTCGCGCTGAACACGGCGGTCTTCCGCGCGCTCGGCGAGGAGTTCCCGCTCTCGGCGTGAACTCCCGGGACACGACGCCGCGGTGTGCCCCCCGGACACGGACGCCGCGGCGGGAGCCCCCGGCACACCGGCACCGACACCGTCGGCCCGCGGGCTCAGCGCTCCAGGTACACGCGTCCGCCGATCTCCACCCACCCGTGCGGCTGCGGCGCCGTCAGGATCTGGGAGCCCGCACCCTGTGTGATGTTCAGGGCGCGGCCCAGCAGGTCCGTGAGCAGCAGCGCCGCCGCGCCGGTCGCCTCGTCCTCCTCGATGCCGTCGTCGCGGCCGGGGAAGCCGCGGGCGCGGATCCGGCCGGCGGGCTCGTCCTCCCAGGCCCAGGCGTAGATCCACTCGCCGGGCGGCGGCACCGGCAGGTCGTCGACCTCGGCGGCGGTGGCGTACTGGCGCAGGGTGCGCGGCGGGGCCCACTCCGCCCGCGCCTCGATCCAGCTGAACTCCCCGTCCAGGCGGGCGCCCACCACCCCGGCCGGGGTGACGAGTTCGGGCACGTCCAGGAGCCAGGCGGTGCCGACGCAGGGGTGGCCGGCGAAGGGCAGGCGCAGGGTGGGGGTGTAGATGTCGATGATCCCTCGCTCGGGGTCGTCGACGAACACCGTCTCGCTGAAGCCGAGTTTCGCTGCGAGGTCCTGCCGGTCGCTCCGCTCGGGCAGCCGGGAGCCGTCCCGCACGACGCCCAGTTCGTTGCCGTATCCGCCGTTGGGCGCGCAGAAGACGCGGAGCACGTCGTAATCAGTCACGCGGGAATTGAAACATCGCTCGGGGGGTGAGCCGGTCACGGCCGGACCAGCGCTCGCGACTGAAGGTGAGGCCGCCCAAGTACGTCCCGAGCGGCATCCTTTGATTTCCCTTTGACTGATTCTTTGCGCCCGATTTGGTCGACTGTGATCACCTCGTGCCTATACGGGGTCTAAGTTAGGGCAGCCTCACCAATCCTTGTGAGCGCTGTCGCGCTGTTTTTCAGCCATCCTCCGGGAGCCCGTATGCGAGCCGTCAGATTCTCCCTCGTCACCGCCGCCGTCACCGCGGCCGCCCTGACCGCAGTGACCGGCTGCACGGAGAAGAGCGACGCCAAGGACGGCGACCGGGTCATCGACGTGACCGCGACCGACGACAAGTGCGAGACCTCCAAGAAGGAGATAACCGCCGGGCACGTCGAACTCGCCATCGAGAACAAGGGCTCGAAGGTCACCGAGGTCTACATCCTCTTCCCCGACGACCGGGTGGTCACCGAGCGGGAGAACATCGGACCCGGCACCAGGCAGCGGGTCACCGCCGAGGTGAAGGCCGGCGAGTACCGGATCGCCTGCAAGCCGGGCATGAAGGGCGACGGCATCCGCCAGGACCTGAAGGTCACCGGCGCCGACGCCGTCGCGAAGCGCGATCCGCGCCTGGACAAGGCCGTCGCCGCCTACCGGGCGTACGCGCAGGCGCAGGCCGACGAGACACTGCCGAAGGTCGCGACGTTCGTCGCGGCGGTCAAGGCCGGCGACCTGGAGGCCGCGAAGAAGGCGTACGCGCCCTCCCGCATCGGCTGGGAGCGCACCGAGCCGGTCGCCGAGTCCTTCGGTGACATCGACCCGAAGGTCGACGTCCGCGCGGACGGCCTGGAGGCCGGGCAGAAGTGGACCGGCTGGCACCGGCTGGAGAAGGCCCTCTGGCAGGACAAGAAGATCGGCCCGGAGGAGAAGACCCTCGCCGACCAGCTCGTCACCGACCTGACGGACTGGCAGAAGCGGGTCGGCAAGGCCGAGATCTCCCCGACCTCCATGGCCAACGGTGCCAAGGAGCTGCTCGACGAGGTCGCCACCGGCAAGGTCACCGGCGAGGAGGAGCGCTACTCGCACACCGACCTGGTCGACTTCAAGGCCAACGTGGAAGGCGCCCAGAAGTCGTACGAGCTGCTCGAGCCGGTCGCCCGGGAGAACGACGCGGCGCTGGTCACCGAGCTGGACAAGCAGTTCACGGCGATCGACGCCCTGCTGGACAAGTACCGCGCGGACAAGACCTCGTACGACTTCGTCTCCTACGACAAGGTGAGCCCGGCCCAGCGCAAGGAGCTGTCGGACGCGGTGAACGCGCTCGCGGAGCCGCTGTCCAAGCTCGCCGCCGCCGTCGCGAAGTGACCGGAGGGCACTGACATGCCGGATCTGACGGACCAGGACAGCAGCACCCCGCCCGCCCCCACCCGGCGGGCGCTGATCGGCTGGGGCGGCGCGGGTCTCGCGCTCGGGGCCGCCGCGGCCGGCGGCGCGGTCGCGGTGGCCCGCACCGGCCACGACACCGACCCGGCCGGAGCCGCGGCGGGCGCCGCCGTCGCCTTCCACGGCACGCACCAGGCGGGCATCGCCACGCCCGTGCAGGACCGGCTGCACTTCGCCGCGTTCGACGTGACCACCACCGACCGCGCCGAGTTCGTACGGCTGCTGAAGGACTGGACCGAGGCGGCCCGCCGGATGACGGCCGGGCGGACGGTCGGGGAGGGCGCGTACGGCGGCCTGCCCGAGGCGCCGCCGGACGACACGGGCGAGGCGCTGGGCCTCAAGCCGTCCCGGCTGACCCTCACCGTCGGCTTCGGCCCGTCGCTGTTCACCAAATTCCAGCTTGCCGGCGAGCGGCCGGAGGCCCTCGTGGACCTGCCGCGGTTCGCCGGGGACAACCTGGACGCGGCCCGCAGCGGCGGCGACCTGTGCGTGCAGGCGTGCGCGGACGACCCGCAGGTCGCGGTGCACGCCATCCGCAACCTGGCCCGGATCGGCATGGGCAAGGTCGTCATCCGCTGGTCGCAGCTCGGCTTCGGCAAGACCTCCTCGACGACGCCGGAGGCGCAGACCCCCCGCAACCTGATGGGTTTCAAGGACGGCACCCGCAACATCGCGGGCACCGAGACGGACCGGCTGGAGAAGTTCGTCTGGGTCGGCGAGAAGGACGGGCCCGCCTGGATGGCCGGCGGCTCCTACCTCGTCGCCCGCCGTATCCGCATGCACATCGAGACCTGGGACCGCACCTCCCTCCAGGAGCAGGAGGACGTCTTCGGCCGCGACAAGGGCGAGGGAGCCCCCGTCGGCAGGGCGAAGGAGCGCGACGAGCCGTTCCTGAAGGCGATGAAACCCGACGCGCACGTGCGGCTCGCCCACCCCGACTCCAACCACGGGGCGACGATCCTGCGCCGCGGCTACTCCTTCACCGACGGCACCGACGGCCTGGGCCGCCTGGACGCCGGCCTGTTCTTCCTCGCCTACCAGCGCGATGTGCGCACCGGGTTCATCCCGGTCCAGCGCAACCTGGCGACCGACGCGCTCAACGAGTACATCCAGCACGTGGGTTCGGCCGTCTTCGCGATCCCGCCGGGCGTCCGGGACGCGGACGACTGGTGGGGCCGGACGCTGTTCTCCAAGGAGGCCTAGCCCGTGTTCTCCAACTACCTGATCGGTCTGCGGGAGGGCCTGGAGGCCAGTCTCGTGGTCTGCATCCTCATCGCCTACCTGGTGAAGACGGAACGCCGGGAGGCGCTGAAGCCGGTGTGGGCCGGCATCGCCGTGGCGGTGCTGCTCGCGCTGGGCTTCGGCTCGGCCCTCGAATTCGGCTCCCAGGAGCTGACGTTCGAGGCGCAGGAGGCGCTCGGCGGCTCCCTGTCGATCCTCGCCGTGGTGCTGGTGACGTGGATGGTGTTCTGGATGCGGCGCACCGCCCGGCACCTGAGGTCGGAGCTGCACGGCAAGCTCGACGCGGCCCTCGCGATGGGCACCGGCGCGCTGGTCGTCACCGCGTTCCTCGCCGTGGGCCGGGAAGGCCTGGAGACCGCGCTGTTCGTGTGGGCGTCGGTGCACGCGGCCGGCGACGGCACTCCGCGCCCGCTGATCGGCGTGGCGCTGGGCCTGGCCACGGCCGTCCTGCTGGGCTGGCTGTTCTACCGGGGCGCCCTGCGCATCAACCTGTCCAGGTTCTTCACCTGGACCGGCGGCATGCTGGTCGTCGTCGCGGCGGGCGTCCTCGCCTACGGCTTCCACGACCTCCAGGAGGCCGACTGGCTGCCGGGCCTGACCGACAAGGCCTTCGACATCAGCGGCGCCGTCCCGCCGGACAGCTGGTACGGCACCCTGCTGAAGGGCGTGTTCAACTTCCAGCCCGATCCGACGGTCCTCCAGGTCACGGTGTGGCTGCTGTACCTGGTCCCGACGCTCGCGCTGTTCCTCGCCCCGGTAGGGTTCGCCTCCGGGAAGGGGAAGGTGAAGGCACCTGATGACCAGGGAACGCAGCCTGAGGACCGGCCGTCCACGGCTTCGCAGGCGTGAGGGCAACGCACTCGTGGCGGTCTCGCTGACCGTCGTGTCGCTGACGGCGAGCGGATGCGTGGTGGTCCATGGGGAGCGCGAGGTGCTCCCCGCCGCCACCCGGGCCGAAGCCGCCGAAGCGCTCGGGGAGTTCACGACCGCGTACAACAAGGCCGACGCGGCGTACGACAGTTCCCTCGACGCCGAGTACACCACCGGGGCGCTCGGGTCCATCGACGCGGCACGGCTGAAGGCCGGGCGGGTCAACAACCCGAACGGCAATCCGCAGCACACACCGCTGAAGCTGACGGACGTGCGGTACACCATCCCCAAGAAGGCCGGCTGGCCGCGCTGGTTCGTGGCGGACGCGCAGGCCAACAAGGGCGGCGGCGCCCGCTGGGTGCTGGTGTTCACCCGGCACGGGATCTCGGAGACCTGGCAGGCGGCGTATCTGACGCTGGTGACGCCGGGCGCGCTGCCGGAGTTCACCAAGGACAAAGACGGCTGGGCCGAGGCCGTACCGGCCGACTCCGCCGAACTGGCGCGCCCGCCCCAGGCTTTGAGCAAGGACTACACGACGTACCTGCAAAGCGGCGGCGCGACCTTCGCCGACGGGGCGCACACCAGCGACCTGCGGGCGGCGCGTACGAAGAACTCCAGCAAGCCGGGCCTGGCCACGCAGTACATCGACGAGCCGCTGACGAACGGCGACCACGCGCCGCTGGCGCTGCGCACCACGGACGGCGGGGCCGTCGTCTTCTTCGCCACGCACCACTATGTGAAGCAGACGGCCGCGGCGGGCGCGACGGTGCCCACGCCCAACGCGAACGTGCTGGCGCTGACCACCGGGGAGATCAAGCAGTCGCTGACGATGGAGTTCGTCTCGAACGGGGTGGCGCTGGATCCCGGCAAGGGGTCCGGGGACGGCAAGGTGTCGCTGATCAGCCGGCTGGAGGGACTCACGGCGGCCAAGGGCGAATAGCCGAGCGACAGGCGGCCGAGCAGGCGGGCGACGGGCGGCGGCTCAGTGCCGCGGCGGCCAGGTGGCCGTCGCCGCCTCGCCCCCGTGCCGCGCGCAGGCGTCCGTCAGGGTCTCCAGGAGGGTCAGCGGGTCCGGGAGGGGGTGTTCGGGGCCGCGGAGCCAGTGCACGCCCTGGTCGTCGTCGCCGGGGAGGCGGGCGGGCGGGACGAGGACGTAGGAGCCGCGGCAGTGCCAGCGCAGGCCAGGATGCTCGTCCATGGTCTCGGGGTGGCAGTCCAGCTCGCAGGGCCACCACTCGTCCTCGTCCTCGGGGGTGCCGCGGGTGAGGGTGAAGAAGAGCATGCGGCCGTCGTCGCTGCCGGCGACCGGGCCGACCTCGACGCCGGAGCCGAGCAGCCGGTCCAGGGCCTCGCGGCCGGCCTCCAGCGGCACGTCCAGGACGTCGTGGGTCATGCCGGTGGCGGTGATGAAGTTGGCCTGCGGCTGGTGGCGGGCCCAGCGTTCGATCTGGGCGCGGTCGGTGGTGGACTGCGTCTGCCAGGCGAAGGAGAGGGGGTGCCGGCCGGGGGTCGGACAGCCGACCCGGTCGCAGGAACAGCGGTAGCCGGAGACCGGATGGGCGGCGGGCGCGAGCGGGAGTCCCGCTCCGGCGGCGGCGAGCAGCAGGGCCTCACGGCCGCCTTCGTCGGCGGCCTCCTTCGGGCGGCGTCCGCGCAGCCACTGGGAGAGTTTGCCCTGCCGGCCGGTGCGGCCGCCGATCTCCGCGCTCATCTATCCCCTCGCCTCGCTGTGGTGCGGACAGCATGCCCTATGGTCCCACCATCCTGCGCATCGGGGGTCCGGAGCCATCAATCGGGGCAGGTGGGACGGATGCCCCGAGCGGTCAGCGGGGGGCGAGGCCGTACAGGGCGTAGTCGACGAGGGTGTCGGTGTACTCGTAGGAGATCGGACCGGTGTACTGGAGCCAGCGCTGGGCGAGCGGTGAGATGAAGAACTCCAGCGCGATGCGCGGGTCGATCTCGGCGCGGACCTGACCCGCCTCCTGCGCGGAGCGCAGCCGGTCGACGTACAGCTGGAGGCTGGGTTCCATGAGCTTGGTCATGAACTCCCGGCCGACCTGTTCGTTGACCACGCCTTCCGCGGCCAGGGCCCGGGAGGGGGCCTCGAACCTCGGGTCCTTCAGCTGGTCGACGGTGGCCCGCAGCACGGCCTTGATGTCGGCGGCGAGGTCTCCGGTGTCGGGGATGGCGTACGGCTCGCCGCCCGCCTCCTGCGCCGCCTGGCCGCTGAGGTCGAGGAACGCCTCCAGCAGGACGTCGGCCTTCGACCCCCACCAGCGGTAGATGGTCTGCTTGCCGACGCCCGCGCGGGCGGCGATGCCCTCGATGGTGGTCCTGGGGTAGCCGACCTCGACGACGAGGGCGAGCGCGGCCTCGTAGATGGCGCGGCGGGACCTCTCGCTGCGGCGGGTGGTGTCGGGGGCCGACTTTCCGGACTGGGTGACCATGTGACGACGGTACCAAGCCGGTGAGACGTGCCGTCTCGCCTCCGGGCGGCCCCCGGCGGGGCTACGCGGCCGGCTCCGCCTCACCCGGGTAGCGGACGCCGATCTGGTGGCGGACCGTGTCCAGGGTCCGCATCACGGCGAGGGTGCCGTCGAGGGGCACGAGGGGGGACTCGGTCTCGCCGGCGCGGATCGCGCGCATGACCTCGCGGGCCTCGTGGCGGAAGGTGGTGCGGGGGCCGTCGGCCGGGTCGGCGGTGAACTCCTCCGGGTCGCGGCCGGCGCGGTGCAGGACGAGACGGTCGGGGTGGAAGAACCCGGACGGGATGTCGATGCGGCCGCGCGAGCCGGTCACCGACGCGGAGACCCCCGTGCCGCCGACGACGGAGCAGTGCAGGGCGGCGAGCGCGCCGGATTCCCAGGACAGCGCCAGTGCCGTCTGGAGGTCGACGCCCTCGGCGGAGAGGACGGCCTGGGCGCGGACGCCGGTGGGTTCGCCGAGCAGGAGCTGGGCGAAGGAGACGGGGTAGACACCGAGGTCGAGCAGGGCGCCGCCGCCCTGGGCCGGGTCGCGCAGCCGGTGCGCGGGCGGGAAGGGGCCCTCCAGGCCGAAGTCGGCCTGCACGGTGCGCACCTCGCCGATCGCGCCGTCGTCGACGAGGGCCTTCAGCCGGCGGATCAGCGGGTTGCAGTACATCCACATGGCTTCCATGAGGAAGCGCCCGTTGTCCCGGGCCAGCTCGACGAGTTCCTCGGCCTCGCGCACGTTCAGCGTGAACGGCTTCTCGCACAGCACGTTCCGCCCGGCCTCCAGGCAGAGCCCGGCGGCGGCCCGGTGCGCGGAGTGCGGGGTGGCGACGTAGACGACATCGATGTCCGCGTCCTTCGCCAGCTCCTCCCAGTCGCCGTAGGCGCGGGCTATCCCGAACCGTTCGGCGAAGGCCCGCGCCGAGGCCTCGGTGCGCGAGGCGACCGCGACGACCTCCGCGTCGGGAAGGTCGATCAGGTCCGCCGTGAACGCGGCGGCGATCCCGCCGGTCGCCAGAATCCCCCACCGCACACTGTCCGTCGTCATCCGCCCCGCTCCTGTGCCGTCCCAGCAGTCCGTTCGAGCTGAGAGCATAGGTGGCGCGGATGCCGGAGAGGGAGGGGCACATGGGCGAGGGTGGGGCGCCGACACCGGAGGTGTCGCGGGCGGTCGTGCCGAAGGCGGACCCGCCGCTGCGCGCACAGCGCCGTGCGGGACTGCTGGTCACGTTGATATTGGGCGGCCTGACCGCCACTCCCCCGCTCGCGATGGACATGTACCTGCCGGCGCTGCCGGAGGTCACCGACGCGCTGTCCGCGCCCGCCGCGACGGTCCAGCTCACCCTGACCGCCTGCCTGGCCGGCATGGCGTTCGGGCAGCTGGTGGTGGGCCCGATGAGCGACCGCTGGGGCCGCCGCCGCCCGCTGCTGGCCGGCCTCGCCGTGTACGTCGTGGCGACCGCCCTGTGCGCGCTGGCGCCCACGGTGGAGCTGCTGGTCGCCTTCCGCCTGGCCCAGGGCCTGGCGGGCGCCGCGGGCATCGTGATCGCGCGGGCCGTCGTGCGGGACCTGTACGACGGCGTGGCGATGGCCCGCTTCTTCTCCACGCTGATGCTGGTCTCGGGCGTGGCCCCGGTGGTGGCGCCGCTGATCGGCGGCCAGATCCTGCGGATCACGGACTGGCGGGGCGTCTTCGTCGCACTGACCGTCCTCGGGCTGCTGCTGACCGTGCTGGTGGCGGTGAGACTCCCGGAGACGCTGGCCCGCGCCGACCGGCACGCGGGCGGTGTGGGCGAGGCCCTGCACTCGATGCGCCGCCTCCTCGCCGACCGGCTCTTCGCCGGCTACCTGCTCACCGGCGGGTTCGCCTTCGCCGCGCTGTTCGCGTACATCTCGGCCTCGCCGTTCGTGATCCAGGAGATCCACGGCGCCTCCCCGCAGACCTTCGGCCTGCTCTTCGGCCTGAACTCGATCGGCCTGGTGGCGGTCGGCCAGCTCAACGGCAAGGTGCTGGTGGGCCGGGTGCGCCTGACCCGGGTGCTGGCCGTGGGGCTCACGGTGGTGGTGCTGGCGGCGACGGCGCTGCTGCTGATGTCGACGGGCGTGTTCGGCGCGGTGGGGCTGACCCCGGTCGCGGCCGCCCTGTTCGTCCTGATGTCCGCGATGGGCGTGACCCTGCCCAACGCCCAGACCCTCGCCCTGCTGCGGGTGCGTCACTCCGCCGGCTCGGCGTCGGCCCTGCTGGGCACGTCGTCCTTCCTGATCGGCGCGGTCGCCTCGCCGCTCGTCGGGATCGCCGGCGAGGACACCGCCGTCCCGATGGCCGTCGTCCAGTTGACGGCGGCGCTGGTGGCGCTGACCTGCTTCGTGATTATGTGCCGTCCCTGGAAGGACACGGGGGCGGAGGGAGCCGAGAGCTGAGCGCACCAAGACTGCGGGTCGACACCCCGGAACGGGCCGGACTCGACCCCGAGGAGATGCGTCACCTCGTGCGCGAGGTCCATGACCTCACCACCGGAGAGCGCCCTTGGGCGGCGGGCGCCGTCGTGCTCGCCGGGCGCGGCCCGGTGATCGCCGTACGGGAGGCGGCGGGCTGGGCCGTGCGGTACGCGCGCTACGACCCGGAGACCGACGCGGGTGTGGAGCTGCCGGCCTCGGCCCGCGTCCCGATGACCGTCGACACCCCCTTCGACCTGGCCTCCCTCACCAAGCTGTTCACCTCGGTGGCGGCGGTGCAGCAGATCGAGCGGGGCACGCTCGGCATCGACGCCCGCGTGGGCGCCTACCTGCCCGACTTCCACGCGGCGGCCGCCCACGACATCACGGTCCGCCAACTCCTCACCCACACCTCCGGGCTGCGCCCCGAGCTGCCCCTGTACGACTGCGCCGACGACGCCGAGCGGCTGGAGCTGCTGCGCGCCGAGGCACCGGCCCGCGAGCCGGGCGTGTACGCGTACTCCGACCTGAACATGCTGCTGCTCCAGCACCTCCTGGAACGGCTGACCGGCCGCGCCCTGGACGTCCTCGTCCACGACGGCATCACCCGCCCGCTCGGTATGACGTCGACCACGTTCGGTCCCTGCCCCGGCGCGGCGGCCACGGAGTACCAGCGCCGGCCGTGGGCCAAGGCGGACCGGGGCATGCTGCGGGGTGTCGTGCACGACGAGAACGCCTGGGCGCTGGGCGGTGTGGCCGGTCACGCGGGCCTGTTCTCCACGGCCGGTGACCTGGCGGTGTTCTGCCGCACCCTGCTGGCCGGCGGCTCCTACGGCCCCGCCCGCATCCTCGGCCCCGACTTCGTGGAGCTTCTGCTGACCCCGCCGGGCCTGGGCTTCGCCGTGGACCAGCCGTGGTTCATGGGCGAGCTGGCGGGCCGGGGCGCGGCCGGCCACACGGGCTTCACGGGGACCTCGCTGGTCCTGGACCCGACGACGGACACGTTCCTGGTGCTGCTGGCCAACACCGTGCACCCGCGAAGACGCGCCCCGGACAGCAGACCACGAGCGGCGGCGGCGTCCCACCTGGCACGCGCGGTGATCCCGACCCCGTCCGGAACCTAGGCCCTGGGGAGCGCGGGCCGGTCATGGCAACCCGTCCGGGCCCTGTGAGCGCGGCCGGGTGATCACGGCCCGTCCGGCGTTCGAGGACGAGGCCCGTCCAGGGCCGGCAGCGGGGGTCCCCGGGGGCGGCAGCCCCCGCGGCACCGGACGAGGCCCGCCAGGGCCGACAGCAACGGCCCGGCGCGGCAGCCTCCGCAGCGCCGGACGAGGCCGCCACGGCCGGCAGCGGCGGTCCGGGGCGGCGGCCCCGCAGTCCCGCAGCACGGGGCAAGGCCCGCCAGGACCACAGCAGCGGTCCGGGGCGGCAGCCCCGCAGCGCCGGACGAGGCCCGCCAGGACCGACAGCAGCGGCCCGGGGCGGCAGCCCTGTAGCGCCGGACGAGGCCCGCCAGGGCCGGTAGCGGCGGTCCCGCGGCGCGGACCCACGCCACCCCCTCCCCCGAGCACTCGTAGAATCGCCGGGTGAACGCCCCCGCACCTCCGGCGGAAGCCCTCCGCGACGCCCTGGACTCCCTGCTCGACGGTCTCCCGCCCCGGCAGGCCTCCGCGGCCGTGGAACGGCTGATCGCCAGCTACCGGGGCGCCACCCCGACCGACGCCCCCATCCTGCGCGACCGCGCGGACGTCGCCGCGTACGCCGCGTACCGCATGCCGGCGACCTTCGAGGCGGTGCGCTCGGCGCTGGAGGCGTTCGCGGACGCCGTACCGCACTGGACGCCCTCCGGCCATGTCGACGTGGGCGGCGGCACGGGCGCGGCGACCTGGGCGGTCAGCGCCACCTGGTCCGGGCCGCGCCCGGTGACCGTGCTGGACTGGGCGGAGCCGGCCCTCGCCCTCGGCCGGGAGATCGCCGCCGCGAACCCGGCGCTGCGGGACGTACGGTGGCAGCGCGCCCGCATCGGAGCGCAGCTCGCCCTCCCGGAGACGGACCTCGTCACCGTGTCCTACGTCCTCAACGAGCTGCCCCCCTCCGACCGCGCCGCCCTGGTGGACGCCGCCGCGTCCGCCGCGCGGGCGGTGGTGATCGTCGAACCGGGCACCCCGGACGGCTACGCCCGGGTCATCGAGGCCCGCGACCGGCTGATCGGGGCCGGTTTCCGCGTCGCGGCGCCCTGCCCGCACAGCGCGGCCTGTCCGATCGTGCCCGGCGAGGACTGGTGCCACTTCTCGGCGCGGGTCAGCCGCTCCTCCCTGCACCGCCAGGTCAAGGGCGGCTCCCTGCCGTACGAGGACGAGAAGTTCGCCTACGTCGCCGCGGCCCGCTTCCCCGTCGAACCGGCGCCCTCCCGGGTGGTGCGGCGCCCGCAGATCCGCAAGGGCCAGGTGCTCCTCGACCTGTGCGGGGCCGAGGAGCGCCTGACGCGGACGACGGTGACCAAACGCCACGGCGGCCTGTACAAGGCGGCCCGGGACGCCGACTGGGGCGATCCCTGGCCGCCGGAGGCCTGAGTCAGGCCGGCTTGAGCCCCTGCTCACCCACCTCGGTCACGAACGACGCGGCCGTGCTGACGGGGGCGCCGGGCGTGGTGACGTACGGGACGGTCCTGAAGTCGGCGCGGGCGAGGTCGCGGCCGAGGGCGACGGTGACGTAGCCGCGCCGCCCGTTGTAGAACTTCAGGTGCGGGTTGGCGGTCATGTAGGTGTTCCAGTTCGCGGGCTTGTCGGAGCCGTTGCGGCCGCTCGCGATCGACGTGGCGACGATCTCCGTGCCGAGGGTGCGCGACGCCGGGTCGTCGAAGTCGTCCTTGATGTCGAAGGCGTACCCGACGTGCACGTCGCCGGTGAGGACCATCAGGTTGTCGACGCCGGCGGCCTTCGCGCCGTCCAGGACGCGGCGACGGGAGGCGCGGTAGCCGTCCCAGGCGTCCATCGACAGTTTCGCGACCGGGTTCAGGTCGAGCTTGCGCTGCGAGAAGGTGACCTGCTGCGGCACGACGTTCCACAGCGCCCGTGAGGCGCGCCAGCCGTCGAGCAGCCACCGCTCCTGGGTGGCGCCGGTCATCGTGCGCGAGGGGTCGTCGATGTCGGGCCCGGGCAGCTGCGCGCCGTCGCCGTAGGCCTGGTTGGAGCGGTACTGGCGGGTGTCGAGGACGTCGAACTGCGCGAGGGTGCCCCAGTGCAGGCGGCGGTAGAGCCGCATGTCGGGGCCGTCGGGCAGCTGGGGGCGGCGCAGTGGCTGGTTCTCCCAGTAGGCGCGGTAGGCGGAGGCGCGGCGCAGCAGGAACTCCTCCGGCGGGACGCTGTTCTCGGGGATGTCGCCGGCGTAGTTGTTCTCGGTCTCGTGGTCGTCCCAGGTGACGACGAAGGGGTGCGCGGCGTGCGCGGCCATCAGGTCGGGGTCGGACTTGTAGAGGGCGTACCGCAGGCGGTAGTCCTCCAGGGTGACCGTCTCGCGGTTGAACAGGTCGGGGAGGGTGCGGTCGGTGTAGTTGCGGTTGTTGCCGACCGAGTTGATCGCGTACTCGTAGAGGTAGTCCCCGAGGTGGAGGACGACGTCGACGTCGTCCTGGGCGAGGTGGGCGTAGGGGGTGTAGTAGCCGTCGGCGTAGGCCTGGCAGGAGACGGCGGCGAGCTTCAGCCGCGAGACGTGGGCGCGGGTGGCGGGCGCGGTGCGGGTGCGGCCGACGGGGCTGATCCAGCCGCCCACGCGGAAGCGGTAGTGCAGGACGCGGTCGGGGGCGAGGTGGGGGACCTCGACGTGGACGGTGTGGTGGAACTCGGGGTGGGCGGTGACGGTGCCGCGTCTGACGATCCGTCGGAACCTCTCGTCCAGGGCCAGTTCCCAGCGGACGGCGACGCGCTCGGCGGGCAGGCCGCCGTCGGGCTGGTAGGGGGCCGGGGCGAGGCGCGTCCACAGGAGCACGGAATCGGGCAGCGGGTCACCGGAGGCGACGCCGAGGGTGAAGGGGTCGTCGGTGATCCGCGCGGGGTCGAGTTCGGCGGCGGCCGCGGAGCCGGCGGCGGGCAGGTTCACCGCGAAGGCGAGCGCCGCGGCGGCGCCGGTGACGGTGAGGAAGCGGCGGCGTCCGATGTGCCGGGCGGCCGCGCGCAGTTCGGGGGCGTGCTGGGACTGGTGTGCTGCCGGTGTCATTCCGGTCCTCCCCTGACGATGGATGCAGGAGGCATTGGAATGGCCGGGGACGTCCTGAGAACGACCTCAGGTTGGCACGTACACAACAGTCGGATGGCGGACGAAAGCGTTCCGGATGGCGGACCCTGTCGTACGCTGCGGACCCATGGATGCCATGCGGAGTGACGAACAGTCGAAGATCGCGGTGGTCACCGGCGCCGGTTCCGGCATCGGCCGCGCGGTGGCCGTGGAACTGCTGCGCGCCGGCTGGTCGGTGGCGCTCGCGGGCCGCCGCACCGAGACCCTTCAGCAGACGGCGGCGCTGGTGCCCGAGGCCGCGCGTCTCGTCGTACGGACGGACGTCTCACAGCCCGATGACGTCGCGGCGCTCTTCACCGCCGTACGGGACCGGTTCGGGCGGCTGGACCTGCTGTTCAACAACGCGGGCACGTTCGGGCCGGGCGGGGTCCCCGTCGAGGACCTGCCCTACGAGGCCTGGCGGCACGTGGTGGACACCAACCTCAACGGGGCGTTCCTGTGCGCGCAGGCGGCGTACCGGCAGATGAAGGAGCAGGACCCGCGGGGCGGCCGGATCATCAACAACGGCTCGATCTCCGCGCACACACCGCGTCCGCACTCGGTCGCCTACACAGCGACCAAGCACGCCCTCACCGGCCTGACCAAGTCGCTGTCACTGGACGGGCGGGCGTACGGCATCGCGGTCGGGCAGATCGACATCGGCAACGCCGCGACCGACATGACGGCCCGGATGGGGACGGGCGCGTTGCAGGCCAACGGGGAGATCGCGCCGGAACCGGTGATGGACGTCGCCGACGTGGCGCGCACGGTGCGGCACATGGCGGAGCTGCCGCTGGAGGCGAACGTGCAGTTCGCGACGGTGCTGGCGACGGCGATGCCGTACGTGGGGCGCGGCTGAGCGGTCGGCCGGCGGCAGGTGAACGGTCAACCTACACAAGCGGAATATAAATGTCCGCACCATCGTCGCGGGTCGGCGGCTTATGCTCGTCCTGCCTCCACAAAAGCTCCACAGTCGGAGGGCAGAACTCCGCGGACCGCACCGAGGGGGGAGGACGGCAGCCGTTCCACGGCACCGGATGGGGGGGACCTCGCGTGGGACCGCGAGGTGCGCACCGGACCGTGGAGCGGCTGCCGTACACCACGGCGCGCGGCGTCGACGCCGCGCGGCCGGCCACCGCTCCCGACGGCCCCGGAAGCACCTGCCTTTGCTTCTTCTAGGCCTGCCCGGTCTCGAAGTGGGAGATACGTCCGTCGTCCTCGACGACGAACCGCCACTTGGTGCGCATCTCGCCCCAGGTGTCGTTGCTGTAGCGGGCGAGGAGGGCACGGCCGCCGTCCGACTCCCGGTCGACCTCCATGTGGCCGTGCGAGGAGAAGATCTCCCGGTCGATCCACTCGGCGAGGTCGCGGTCGGACCCGTCGTCCGCCATCGTCGCGTCGGGCGTGAGAAGGCTGAGGAAGGCCTGCCGGTCATGGGCGTTGACGGCGGACACGAAGGCCCGGACGGCCGGGTCGGTGAGTCTTCCGGTCTGGATCGTCATACGGGCCAGCGTCACACCGCCTTCCGGCCGCCGCCACCCGAGCCGGTGTCGCCCCTCGGCCCCCGCCACCCGAACGGCGCCGGGGTCGGGCAGGGAGGTGTGAGGGGTGGGACGGTGGATAGGCGAAGGGGGTCATCGCCGTCGTCTGGAGTGCACCGTGACTAGTTACGACCGACGTGATCTGGGCCTGTTGCTGCTTCGGCTGGGCACCGGAGGAGTGCTGGTGGCCCACGGCACGCAGAAGCTGTTCGGCTGGTTCGGCGGGCACGGACTGGAGGGAACCGGCCAGTTCATGGAGTCCGTCGGCTACGCGCCCGGCAAGGCGAGCGCGACGGCGGCGGGCCTGGCGGAGGCCGGCGGCGGCGCCCTGCTGGCGCTCGGCCTGGCCACCCCGGCGGCGGGCGCGGCCGCGGCCGGCGCGATGGCGGGCGCCTCCGCGGTGCACGTGCCCAACGGCTTCTTCGCGCAGAGCGGCGGCTACGAGTACGCGGCCTCCCTGGGCCTGACCGGGGCGGCCCTCGCCGTCGCCGGCCCCGGACGCCTCTCCCTCGACCACGCCCTCGGTCACACGGTCAACCGGGGCTGGATGGTCTCGACGGCCCTGGGCGTGACGGCCGCGGCCACCGCGGTGATCGTGGGCCTGCGCACCAGGCGGCTGCGGAAGCGGGAGGAGGGCGAGCAGGAGGTGCTCTTCGAGGAGTAGCCGCGCGCCCGGCTGTTTCGCGCACCGGCGGTCCGGGGGGCGGGCCCGGGCATGGCAGGCTGCGCCCATGACCGATCAGCGAACCTCGCCCGGCGCGGCCGACGCCGACCTGTGGAGCACCGTCGACGCCCTGTGGACCTGGCTGGAGGCCGGCCGGCCCGTCGACGGTCCGGAAGCCCTGCTGCTGCGCATGCTGAAGCTGTCGGAGGAGGTCGGCGAGGTCGCCCAGGCGGTGATCGGCGCGACCGGCCAGAACCCCCGCAAGGGCGTCAGCCACTCGTGGGAGGACGTCGAGTCGGAGCTGTGCGACGTCGTCATCACGGCGCTGGTGGCGCTGCGGACGCTGACGCCCCAGGCACGGGAGGTGTTCACCCGGCACCTGGCCCGGGTGACGGAGCGGTCCCTGGGCACGACCGCCCCGTGACACCCGGGCACGGGCGACTCAGCGCAGCGCGCGCGGGTCGGCGTGCAGCGGGGCGGACAGCCGTACGGTGATGAACTCGTTGTCGTCCGGCTTCCCCGGCGTCCGGCCGGAGGAGAACGGGAAGTTGTTGTCGTTCAGGACCGCGACCGTACGGTCGTCGAGGAGGGCGAGGTCCTCGATGGTCTGGAACGGGAAGCGGAAGGTCGGCCCGGAGCCGCCCAGCCCCTTGGGGTCGGCGAGGTCGAGCAGATCGGCGACGAGCGTCTTGTCGACGGCTCCGTCACCGTCGCGGTCCCGGGTGTCGACGAGGTAGATCCGCTTGAACTTGGCGGTGTCGCCCTGCCCGCCGTCACGCTCGACGACGAGGAAGCGGTGCCGGTCGACGGCGATGGCGTCCCCGATGGCGTGCGAGGTGGACTCCAGACGGTAGACGAACCGCTTGCCGGTGTACCGGCCCTTGCGCAGGTCGAACTCGCTGAAGCGCAGGTCGCCCGGGGTGTCACCGGTGACCGTGCCCTCCGTGAGCGGATACAGATGACGCCCGTCGACCCCGCGCACGAGCCCCTCGAAGCCCTTGCTGCCGCCGAGGGTGGGCCGAGCGCCGTTCAGGTACGGGTTCTCCGGCGCCTGTACGCCGGCCAGCGGGACGGGGGCCTGGAGGAGCCGCCCGGTGGCGGAGAAGTGCAGCAGGAACGGCCCGAACTCGTCACCCATCCAGTAGCTTCCGTCCGCCACCCGCACGATCGACTCGACGTCGAAGTCGGCGCCGGTGAGCACCCGGTCGGCGCGGGTCAGCGCGAACGGCACCTTGTGGTCGGGGTCGCTCAGATGGAACCCGCCCAGCACGGTGACCTCGCCGGTACGGGTGTCGGGCTCGACCCGGTGCACGCGCAGCAGGAAGTCGGCGCTGTTGGCCTTGTTGCCGTACCCGTTGTCCGACAGCACGTCGTACGTGCCGTCACGCCGCTTGACGACCCCGCTGAAGCCCTGCACGGGCTGGTGGGCGAAGGGCGCGACGACCCCGTTGAACGGCCCCGCCCCGATCGCCGCCCCGGACGCCTCGCTCCCCGGCACGAAGGTCTCGGCGGGCAGCGCGGCGAACCCGGTGAGCGTGGCCCGCCCGAAGCCGGCGGGCGCCGGTCCGGCCCCGGCAGCCGCGTGTTCGGCCCCCGCGGGCGCGGCAGCGAGGCCGAGGGTCAGCGCCGCGGCGGTGACCATGATCGAGAGTCTTCTCATGGGCGGCACGGTAGGGACACGGGGTGACGGGGGGTCGAACTGCGGGCGACGGGCGAGTGGGGGCGCGCCGGCCGACCGGTCACTGGCGGGTGGGTGGGCTGCCCCGTGCGGGGGCTGCCCCGTGCTGGCGGGGCGGGCTTCATCGGGAGGGCCCGGCGGCCCAGTGGGAGAGCGCGGTGGCTGAACCGTACGCGCCTCAGGCTCCGCCGCGCTCCTCCGCACCGGTGGCGAGCAGGCCGTTGACCACCAGCCGCGCCAGCAACTCAGCCGTGGCCGTGAGCTGTTGCGCCGTGGGCTCCGGCCTGCCCAGGCGGCGCGCAAGAGGGCCGTCCAGCATCCCCGAGACGGGGGGAATGACGGCGAAGAAGAGGACGTCCAGCGGGATGGGCGCCATACGGCCGGCGGCGACGAGCCGTTCGACGCTGGACGCCATGCGCTGGAGGATCGGCGCCATGTACCGCTCGTAGAGGTAGTCGAGTCGTTCGGTGTCCCGAGAGAACTCGTTGACGAGGACCCGTCCGATCAGTGGTGTGTCGACCGCGCTCCGGTAGAAGCCGGCGATGAGCAGACGCAGCTGCTCGGCGTCGTCGAGCGCGGGGTCCGGCTGCGGCAGGTCCGCCAATTGCGCGCTCAGGGCGGAGTCGACCACCGCGCGCCAGAAGGCCGCCTTCGATCCGTACCGGTCGTTGATGAAGTTGTGGCTGACCCCCAGGCGGCGGGCCAGCTCCCGCGCGGAACCGCCGTCGTAGCCCAGTTCGGCGAAGGCCTCCAGTCCGCGCTGGAGAATGCTCTGCTCGTCGGGCACGGCACGGGTGTCCGCGCCCGGGCGCCCTGGGCGCCGGGCGGGCTCTGTTCTGGTTCCCACCATTGTCTCCTCACCGATCGCACCGGCCGCCTGGGACTCGCCCACGGCTCAGGGCCTCACCCACAGTTTACTTGACACCTGTCAGAACAAAGCTAATCTGACAGACGTCAGAGATAATCTGACAGACGTCAGATCGCTTGTGCCCTCCCCCACGACGGTCGGTGCCGCCCTGTGCCGGACGGCCGTACCCTCTGCGAAAGCGAGTGCCGTATGACCGCGCACCCCCCACCCCGCAAGGCCGGCGAGCGCATGGGCGCCCCGGAGGCGGCCTCCCGTCCTGACAGCCGGACCGACCGTCTGGTGACCCTGTTCACCGCCGGGGACCCGCTCGCCGACGCCGTCGTCGCCGAACTGGACCACTACGGCCCGCCCGCGCGGCGCGCCCTCGACGCAGGGCTCAGGAACGGCCTGGCGAGCCTGGACGCGAAACCCCCCGCGGCCGTGGCCGCGCTGCTGCGACATCTGGAGACGCCCCCGCCCTGGGTCGACCCCCTGATGCTCCATCGCGGCGACCTCACGAGCCTGTCCGTGGCGCCAATGTGGTTCCAGCTCTGCTCGGTCACCGTCGCCCTCGCCCACACCTACGCGTCCCCGGCCACCGCTCGGCAGCTGGTCGCAGAGGGCAGACCGGCCGACCTGGCCGCGCGCCGGCTCACGGAAGCCGGGGTGTGGGCACGGCAGACCGTCCGGCCGGGCGGGCTGCTGCGCGGACGGCCGGGCTACCTGGCCACGGTCGAGGTCCGCCTCCACCACGCCCGGATGCGGGCCCGGGCCGTCGAGGAGTGGGACCTGGGCGCCACGGGCCTGCCGATCGGCCGGCTCGACATGGCCCGCACCTGGCTCGGGTTCACCTTCGAGGCGTTCCGGGCGCTGGAGGCCCTGGGCATCGGCACAGGTCCCGACGAGGAGCGTCACCTGTACCGGTACTGGGCGTACGTCGCGCATCTCCTGGGACTCGGCGAAAGCCTCCACCAGGACGTCCACGACCACGCCGGTGCGCACCGGCTGCGGGACCTGATGGAGCACGTGACGCCCGCGCCCGACGAGAACACGCGCGTGCTGATCACCGCACTGGTCGACGCGCAGTCCCGCGCCACGGCCGGCGCACCCGGCGCGGACCTGTCCGAGGAGCAGGTGCGCCACCTCCTGCACAGCGTGCTGCGGCGCGCCTTCGGACCGCAGTGGGGCGACCGCGTGGGCATTCCCGAGGTCCCGTCCGCAACCGATCTCCTCCCGCTGATCAGCCGCCTCAACCGTGAGGCCCGCTACTGGCAGACCTACTCCCCCGCCTCGGCCCAGGAAGCCCGCCGTCGAGCGCTGGCCGGTCCCGGACCGGACCCGACCGCGGCCGTCGAGCCCTGCGGCAGCGCCTGCCGCAGGATCGCGGAAGGCGCCCGCCCGGCCGTTCTCGCCGGGGCCGCCTGATCCTCGTCCTCCGCCCGCCCCGGCGAACGCGGCCGGCCTGCGGACACCCGGCGCCCGCCGGGCCCCTGACGTGACGCGCTCCGACGACGCAGCCGTCCCGCACCTCTCTCGACTGTTCCTTCATCCCGCTTCAGGAGTTCCGTCATGTCGCAGACCTCTCACGACGCGCCGGGCACGGCCACCGTGTCCACGCTCCCGCCCTCCGACGCGCCACCGCGTCACCGCTGGTGGATCCTCGCCGTCATCGGCGTGGCCCAGCTCATGGTCGTCCTGGACGCCACCATCGTGAACATCGCCCTGCCCTCCGCCCAGCAGGACCTGGGCTTCTCCGACGGCGACCGGCAGTGGGTCGTCACCGCCTACGCCCTCGCCTTCGGCAGCCTGCTGCTGCTCGGCGGCCGCATAGCCGACCTGTTCGGCCGCAAGATGACCTTCCTGGTCGGCCTGGTCGGCTTCGCCGGCGCCTCGGCCCTCGGCGGTGCCGCCACCAGCTTCGAGATGCTCATCGTCGCCCGCGCCGCCCAGGGTCTGTTCGGCGCCCTGCTCGCCCCCGCCGCGCTGTCCCTGCTCACCGTGACCTTCACCGACGCCAGGGAACGCGCCAGGGCCTTCGGGGTCTACGGCGCCATCGCCGGCGCCGGCGGTGCCATCGGCCTGCTCCTGGGCGGCCTGCTCACCGAGTACCTCGACTGGCGCTGGACGCTCTACGTCAACCTCGTCTTCGCGGCCGTCGCCTTCGTCGGCGGAGCCCTCCTGCTGCGGCGGACCATCCGCGACCGGTCCGCCACCCTCGACGTCCCCGGCGCCGTCCTGGTCGGCGGCGGCCTGTTCTGCCTCGTCTACGGCTTCTCCAACGCCGAGAGCCACGACTGGAGTTCGACCCAGACCTGGGGCTATCTGCTCGCCGGTGGAATCCTGCTGGCCGTCTTCACCTGGTGGCAGACCCGCGCCGCCCACCCGCTGCTGCCCCTGCGTGTCCTGCTCGACCGCAACCGCGGCGCCTCCTTCGTCGCCGTCCTGATCAGCGGTGCCGGCATGTTCGGTGTCTTCCTCTTCCTCACCTACTACCTTCAGCAGAGCCTGGGCTACACCCCCGTCAAGACGGGCCTGGCCTTCTTGCCCATGGTCGCCGGACTGATGGTGGCCTCCACTCTCGCCTCGACCGTGCTCATCCCCCGCATCGGCCCCAAGGCGACCGTGCCGCTGGGCATGGGCCTGGCCGCCGCCGGCATGGTCTGGCTGACCGCCCTCGACCTGAACAGCGGCTACGTCATGGATGTCATGCCCCCGCTGGTCGTCGCGGGTCTCGGGCTCGGCCTGGTGATGCCGCCCGCCATGAGCCTGGCCGTCGCCGGCGTGGCCACCGAGGACTCCGGTGTCGCCTCGGCCGCCGTCAACACCATGCAGCAGGTCGGCGGTTCCCTGGGCACCGCCCTCCTCAACACCCTCTTCACCACCGCCTTCACCAACTACCTCGACGGCAGGAACCCCAAGGACCCGGTGGTCCTCGCCCAGGCCGGGCTGGAGGGCTACTCCATCGCCTACTGGTGGTCCGCCGCCTTCTTCGCCGCCGGACTGGTCATCAGCGTCCTGCTCTACCGGCGGGGCGTACCCGAGCAGGACCCCGACGCGGCCCCCGTCGTCCACATGTGAGAACCGACCGGGACCCTCCTGACCTGGACCACGAGGGAACTGCCGATCCGGCCGAGGCGTTCGTCGAAGGCGACTCCGAGCAGGCGGGCGTGCTCGGAGTCGATGGCGAAGCTGCCGCCCCAGATCGACGCCTTCCGGGCAGGGGCGTGGGACCCGAGGTAGTGCAGCTGACCAGACTCGGCCGCATTTTGTAACCGACGGTTGTCAATCCTGGAGAGCCCACGCGAGGTAGTGGCTGCTACCGGGTGGACTGGCCCGGACCCCTACTAGTAGGACTCCGTTAGGTCTGTCTGCTGGCCGTGTTCAGGGGCATGAGGACTGTGTGGACG
>NZ_BQUN01000001.1 GCF_026008495.1 Streptomyces sp. A012304 | reverse complement strand
AGTAGCGGGGACAGGATTTGAACCTGCGACCTCTGGGTTATGAGCCCAGCGAGCTACCGAGCTGCTCCACCCCGCGTCGGTGCCCCTGACTATACGGGAAAGCCGAGACCCTCAAACTGAATATTGCTTAATTGGTTTTACTATGGTAGACTTGAGATCGCTCGGGCGGACAGCGCGCCACGCCGGCTACGGCCCTACACAGTCCGAGGGAAACCGCCGATCCAGGAGAACCTCTTGTCCTTCCACTCACCTACCGAGCTACGGCTCGTTCTCCGCCAGGACGTTACCGTGCCCGCCGTCGGGATGTTCGACCGATTCACCGGGCATGCCCGCTATCAGGTCACCGGTGACGAGATCCGCGGCACGTTCATCGTCGTCCCCGAAACCGCCCCCGGAAGCGACACCTGTCTCGTTCGGGTCGTCTACGGCGATCATCCCGAGACGCCGCAGCGCGAGCGGGTGGACGAACCCCGCATCCGCCGGACCCGCGTGCGCGGCGAGTGCGGGCCGCTCGCGGTCGATGCGCTTCCTGATGCGTCCCGGCTGGACGCGCGCGGCCAGTGGGTCAGGTCGGACGGGACACTGCGACCCGTTCCGCGCAGCACAGCGCGGTCGCTGGCCGAAGTCGTGCGCGCCGTGGTCGCGCACTGGGCCACCCGGCCCAACCGACTCGGGCTTGTCAGGGCCGCCGCGCGCCATGCCCAGCAGCAGCCCGACACCCCGAGCCAGGCGGCACGGGAGGCGGTGGAGCGGGAGTTGGAGAGCATCCGCGCCCAGATCAGGCAGCACTGGTCCGTCCTCCAGGAGCTGGAGGCGGTCGCTCAGGCCGACACCCCGACGCTGCCGGTTCTGCCGCCGCTCCTCCACATCAACTACCTCGACCCCATCAGCGGCAGCACCGGTATCCTCTCAGCCCGCCCCCGGCTCAACCCTTGCGACGGGACGATCACCTACACCGTGACGGGGGGTGCACGGGTGCGCGGAGACTTCACGGTCGGCCCGGTGCGCCTCAGCCGCGACCCTCTCCCCGGCGGGGTGAGCGTCCAGCTCGGAGCCGGTCTGCTCCCCGACGGAACGGGCCGGGAGGACGAGCCGGTGGTCAACGGCATCCGGCTGCGAGGCTCGTGGAACTGCACCGACGCCGGGGCGTTCACGCTGGCGCTGCCCGAGTCGATTCCGGGTGTCCGGCGGGCCGACCGCCCCGACCGTCCGCTGCCCGCCCACACGGCCGCGTGGATCAGCAGCGTGATCCGGGCGCTCGCGGTCGCTTACCGCGACCGCAACGACGTGGACGTGCTGCGCCTGGTCGCCGGGAAGAGCCGGGTGGACCAGCTGCGCCAGGCTCCTGCGCAGGCAGTCGCCGAACTCCGTCGGCACGAGGCGGCCGCAGAGGCACGCCTCACCGCCGCCCGAGAGGCCGAAGCCGCCTTCGCTTCTCTGTCCGCCTGACGCCGGGCGGGGCCGCCGCGCTCCGGGGAACGGGACAACGCGGCCCCATCAATTGTTTAATTGGATTTATTGCGGTAGCATTGTTGTAGCGGGCGTGAGACGCCTCATCTCCCTCACGTGACCGCAGACCCGCGCTCCGCACTCACCCAGCTGATCAGCCGGCCCACACCGAAGCCAGGAACATCTCGTGAGCGCACCCATGACCATCATCGTGGTCACCGCCGATGACCTCTGGGCAGCAGCCGCAGAGATCGAGCAGCACGGCCGAGTCGAATGGGCAGACCAGGGTGGCAACACCGTCCGCCTGGAACTCCCCCGCATGACAACGGCCGCCGACTCGTAACAAGGAAGAACCATGCACACACCCGATGCGGCGGAAGCCACGTCACTCTCCGCCGAGGTCGCCGCACTGCTCCCCGAGCGCCACAACACCGGCTGGACCGTCAGCCCGGCCTCGGTTGCCGCCTGTCCGGCCGCGCGCCTGAGCGACGGCCCCCGCCACTTCCTCCTAACGACGGACAGCGGTCGTACCACGCTGCTCACGGGGACGCCGCACACGGCCGAGGTGTCGCTCACCGTCGCGGGCAGCGCTCCGGCTGCGGTGGCGAGCGCGGCACTGCGTTCCCTGCTCCCCCGCATCGACGGTGCCGTCGATGCGCCCCCGTCCAAGCAGCCGCACCGTCTCGCGTACCTCGCCGAAGTCGATACTCGGCTCCGCGAACTCGGCACCCTGGCCCAGCAGTTCGACCGCGCCGACAACACCACTGGGCTGGCCTGGCAGTGCCACGACGCGACCGTGAGCTTCACCCTGCACGGCGCGTGCGCCACAGGGGCGGTGAGCTTCGCCGGAGGACTGGAAGCCCTGGAGCGGTTCCTTGCCCCGTTCCTCCCGCCACATCCCGGGCCGGGCCGTGTCCGCGCCGCTGTGCAGCGCAGCTGCGGCGGCGTCGCCCGGCGCGTCGTGGCCGCGTACCCGCATGCCGTCGAATGCGATGCAGACGGCTTCGTCCGGTTCGCGGACGCAGACGGCGGGCCGCTCCAGGGCTGGGTGATGCCGCGCGACGTGAACGGGCTGGTCGGACCGAGGACACCGGTCAGGGCCGGAATCATCGGTGTCGGCGTCGACCTCGTACTTTCCGCGCTGCCCACGATCACCTGAGCCACGTCCTCGCGCGCAAGCAGGGCCGGTCCGTCACCACCCGGTCCGTCGTCCACACAGCAGCACCGCACCACTCGATCCGAGGAACCCCCGAAGTGAGCACCGCAGTCGTCACGAGCACGTTCACTCATCCCGACGTCGTGGCAGCGATCGACGCCGGAACGAAAATGGCCGCCGACGAGTCCGGCCGTTCCCTCACCTCCGAACGCTTCACCTGGGCCACCGCAGCCGCCCTGACCTACCTCGACAACACCGAGGCGCCGTGGGCAGACGTACAGGCCCGGCACCTGGAGATCACGGCCGCGCAGGCCGCCGCCGGCCGGGGCGACGAGGTCGAGGACACGTCGGACCTGTACGAAGGCATGCGCTACAGCCGGGGGCAAGTCTCGGCTGCCGTGAACGCGGGAGTCGACGCCGCCGCCGAAACGATCCGCGAGCAGTGCGCGGACGACATCGACAACCTGACGGTGAACGCCATCCTGACGCTTCTGGACCACCCCGACGCCTCCTTCGCCGACGTCGTGGCCGAGTGCTACGACGGCGAAGGCGCCGATGACGTCAGCGGCTGGCTCACCGATGTCCCGGCCGACAGCGACGCCGACTTCGAGGCCCTCCAGGCGGCCCGGATCGACGCCTATCTCCGATCCGTCGGCCTGTGACCATTCCGCGCATCCCTGGCGCCGGGCGGCAGCCCGCCCGGCCCGCCGAAGGAAGGAATCTGTCGTGTCCGTAGTCCTGATCGGCCGGTGGGACGCCGAAACCCTGGAGATCGAGGAGTCCCACACGGTCGGCGACGGAGACCAGGAAGCGATCGACGCCCTGCTCAGCGGGCGCACCGGCGACTGGTGGTCATGCGAGTACCTGGTCGACCGTCACCGTGACGCCGTTCAGCTCGCTTACGAGGGCCTTGCCCCCGGGCAGGCTCTCGTCGACGAGGCCGAGGGCTTCGATCCCTCGCCTTGAGTCCGGCCTGCCTGCGCTATGGGGCGCCGCGCGGCGGCCCCGTCTTCTGCCGGTTCACGTTGTCCACGGGGAGCGTGCAGTGCTGCTGCCGCGCCTTCAGGCCGCCTCGATAGCGGGCGGCAGAGCGATGGCGGCGGCCTCCTTCGCGGTTTCCAGCGCGGCGGTGAACGTGGCCGCGACGGCCGCCGCCTGGGCGTTCATGCCATCGATCTCCGCTACAGCGTGATCATGGCGAGCAGTGCGGGCCAGGAGTTCGAGAACAGCTGCGCTGCCCTCGGTGAGCTGCTGGATCTGCTTCAGTTCCTGGAAACGGTCGTCGGCCCGGCGGACTTCGTCGGCGTACGCCTCCAGGGCAACGACCCGGCGTTGGATGCCTTGGAGACTGGTGGCGAGGGACTTGCGGCGTACGTCGATCACTGCGGCGACCATGCTGCCCCTGGGCTTGTCGGGTTCTGCCTTCATCAGACGGCTGTACTCACGCAGGGCCTCGGCGATCTCCCACTCCTGGTGGGGGAGGGCCACCTCGTTGCGCTGTCGGTCGATCAGGTCGCAGCGGTGCACGGACGAGCCGAGTACGGTCCTTCTCGCCTGCTGGGCACGGGCCAGGAGCGTTCGGGCCTCGTCCGTCAATTGCGATGGCTGTACGTACCGTGCTCGGGACTCGTCCAGTTCCCGCAGCGCCGCGTTGTAGGCGGCCGTCTCCATCACCCTGAAGACAATGAGGACCGCGAGCCCGGTGACCGCGAGCGGCCAGAGCCGCTCGATGCCGCTGTGCAGCGCCTCGAGCGTGTTCCCCACCGTCTCGTGGAGGGCGTCGGAGAGGCTGGCCGTCGGCAGGTCGTCTGGAGGCTTCTGCGTCCGGTCGGCGCCGGTGGCCCGCCACATCAGTGCGGCACCCGCCGCTACGACGCCCCCGCGTACGACCTCGGGCGCCGCCGCCCGCCACAGGCTTCTCCGGCGGCCGCTGTAGCGGTGCGGGTGTTTCTCCGCCTCGCGCAGCAGCTGGCGGGCCGACTCGGGCAGTTGCGGATCGGCGACCGGTTCAGCCGCCTTGCCCGGCGGCGGCACGGCCTTCGTCACGGCCCTGATCTTTCGCTCGAACGCCTTCGCCGGCGCATGCGTCCGTGTTCCCCGCAGGAGGGGGCGCGCTCGTCTGACCGTCCGCCCGCTGTCGCCTGCGCCTCCTTCCGCAGCGGCGGGCCGGGGCGCACCCGGCTTCCGCACGATGACCTTCGGCAGAGGCCGGGTGCGCCTGGCCGTCCGGCGGGCCCCGCCCTTCATGCGTGGGTGATCATTTCGGTGACGAACCACACCGCCCAGATCAGGGGCAGGACCGCGACGTACGCCATCGGCCGCTGGTGGACGGGCTTCCCCTCCTGGATGCAGGAGACACCGTGGGCCGGCGGACCGGGCGTCGGCAGGGCGGCGAGCTTGCGGCTGGCCAGGAGGTTCCAGACCAGAGTGAACGGGCTGAAGAACACCAGCGAGAACGGAGACCACCAGCCCTGCCACAGGGTCTTGGTCGTCAGCTCGCGGACCAGCGCCGTGCCGCACGACCGGCAGAAGGGTCCGTCGATCTTATGGAAGCGCATCATCAGCAGCAGACCCTGGTGCGCGCGCACGGTGACGGCTGCGGCCGGCTGGGCGCCGCAGATGCGGCAGGCCAGTACACCGCTGTGCCAGCCGGGGTGGGCGGATGACGCGGAGGCCTGCGCTGCGTCGGGGGCGGGCATCGTCCACGGCGGGGGCGTGTAGGCGGGGGCGTGGGAGTTCGGCTGCGCGGCCGGGGTGCTCATCAGACGGTCTCCTGGAATTGGGGCGGTTCGGAAGGGACAGAGCCGGTCCACCTGTACCGGGTGGCCGGTGGGCGGAAGGGGCTGCTGAGCCAGTCGCTGCCCGTCGGTCTCGCCACGGCGGTGAGCGCGGCCACGGGAGTGGTGACGGGCTCGGTGAACGGGGAGGAGCTGGGGCGGGGAGCCTGCAGAACGAGGCGAGGCGGTGGCGCGGCGGCGTGTGAGAAGCGCGGCTTCAAGGCGTCGGACGGGGTGCGCGGGGCCTGCCGAGCAGGCCGCGCCTGATATGCGCGGCTGCGGCCGGTGAGGTTGCGGTACCGCGGTTGGACGGCGGGGCGCGGCGGGGAGAGCATCGTCATGCGCGATCCCTGGTCAGTCGTTGCAGCAGGCCTGCGAGGGTGGCGTGGTCATAGGGGGTGATGCGGATCAACGCGTGAGCGGCCGCGAAGCCGGCCCCGCCGGGGCTGGTGTCGCGGTCGGAGTGGAGCCAGGCGGCGACGGCGTTGTTCAGGCTGCGACGGCTCTGCTCTTGAGGCCCGCCGAGCCGGTGGGTCGCGACGGCGGCCTCCGCGTAGAGAGAGGCCGCGGCAGCATTGTCTCGGGCCATCGCTGCGAAGTGCGCCTGTAGTTCGGTACCCATCGCCACGTACGGGTGATCGCGGCCGTGCTGGGTGATGAGGTGCTGGGTGGCGCGGCGGGCGGCCTGCTGCGCGGCACGCCACTGCCCGGCGCGCTGGGCTGCTCGGACGGTGGCCAGCAGACCGGTTTCCTCGGGGATGCCCTGGTTCCAGAGCGGGTCGACGGCGGGTGCGTCGGTGGGCGGGTCCTGGTCGGCGTGGACCGTGCCGCCGGCGGTTATCTGCTGGCGCTCGACGTGCCCGTTGGAGTGCCCGATGGACAGCCGGATCGGTCGGTTGTGCCGTGCGGCGGCGGCACGCAGCGGTCCGCGCACACGTTCGATGAGGGCCTCGAGCTGGTCGGGCGGGCCGTCGTGCAGGAGCCCTTGGGCATGGATGCCGCCGCGGGGCAGGACGATGAGGGTCTCGTGGATGTCGGGGGTGGGTGACAGGCCCAGGTGCATGGTGCGGCTTCCTCGGTAGGGGGCTGGCGGGGGCTTGGGCCGTCAGCGTGAGTCGACGAGGGCGTAGCGGTAGTCGAGGATCTCCGGCTTGCCCTGGCGGGGCAGGTGGACGACGGCTTCACCTTGGAAGCTGTCCACCACCAGGGAACGCGGCGTCTTGTTGTAGACCGACTCCCTCTTGCCGGGGGAGATCTGCAGGCCGGCGTTCGTGACGAGGGACTCCTCCTTGTGGGCGAGAGCGGTGATCGCCAGGACCCCGGAGGAGGTGGTCAGGGTGTAGGTCTTGTTGTGGGTCGGCGTGATCGGGAAGAAGTTCACCGTGGCCTTGGACCCGAGGTGGTCGCGGCGTTCCTTGTACGTCTTGAGGATGGCCTTGGCGTTGTCGTTGGCGTGGGAGAGTTTGCTGCCGTCCTTGGTGCCGCCGGTGGTGAAGAGGTCTTCGATGGCGTTGGTGACGCCGCTGGGCACGAGGTTGCCGACCGGGGCGTCCTGGTCGGCGGGGACGGCCAGGCCACCCTTGATCTGCGGAGCCGGAAGCGGTTGCTGCGGGAACAAGGAGATGACCTTCTTCCAGGTGCCGCCGGTGTCGGCGGACTTCTCGAAGATCATGAATGTGTGATTCGTGCCGTTAGTGGAGGCCGCGGCCGCGAACCAGTTGCCGGTGGGCGGAATGTAGAAGGTGCGCCGGGTGAAGTAGAAGGGGACGCTGTATTCCTTCTTCTCCTTCGCGCTCAGGGTGTCGAACTGCTCGTAGTCGGCCTTGCTGCGGGCGTAGAGCTGGCCGGCCTCCACCGTGGCGAGGAGGCCCGCGTCGCGGGTCTTGTTCGCCTTGTTGTTGATCTCTTGGTAGTGGTCGAGGATCTGGTCGGCCTCGGCGCGGGTCACCGTGCCGTTGGGAGTGCTCGTGGGCGATGGCTTGGCCGGGGTCTCGTGGGTATTCGTGCCGCCGCCGGCGCAGCCGCTCAGTACTGCTGCGGCTACCGCGGCGAGCACCGGCACCGTGCGCAGGGATCGGCGAGGTGCCGTGGAGGGGTGGGCCATGGTCGGGATTCCTTCCGCGGGTCGTGAGGGTGGGAGCTGCGCTGCCCGCGTGATCGTCGGCACGCCGGTGAACTCCTTCGGGTGTCGGCAGCGGCGCAATGAGCGGTGTGGAGGGCGGCTGGGGCCGCGTGGCCGGGGCTGGTGGTGTGTGCCCGGGCACGCGTGAGGAGCCATCCGGCGGATGTTCAGTGAGGCGCGCGGGGGCCGCTCACAAAGGGCGATCCGGTCAGCTGGCGAAGCCCCAGAAGTAGGCACCCCACATCCAGCCGGTTCGGCCGGCGTTGGCGCCGCTGGTGACCTTGACCCGGTACCACTGGTACTGGGACTTGCCGTCGTACCAGAGGCAGTTGGAGGTGACGCGGGTGCCCTTGCTCAAGACGCCGAGGGCCGCCGAGCCGGTGGAGTGGTTCGACCGGAGTTTCACGGCGGTGGTCGTCTTGCCCTTCTGCGTCCAGGGGGTGCAGGAGGCTGCCGACGCCGCCGGGGCGGTTGTCAGTGCCCCTCCCAACAGGGCAGCGGTGACTGCTGCTGCGGCGACAGCACTGCGGATCTTGGTCTTCGCCATCGGGTGAGCTCCTTCTTGCATGCGATGGGGGTGGGTGGCGGGGGCTGTGAAGATGACTGCGACAGGCAGGCCGCGGCCGGCGGGTCCTGGCATAGGTGACCCGCGATCGGGTTGCTGTGGCGGACCTACTGGTCAGGTTCGGGAGATGACGATCTCCACCCGCCGGTTCTTGGCGCGCCCGCTCTCGTTGTCGTTGTCGCCGATCGGGTTCGTCTCGCCGTAACCGGTGGCCGTGAAGCGGAGCTGCGCTATCCGCGGGTCCTTCTTGAGGACCTTCAAAACCGCCTCGGCCCGTGCACGGGACAAGGCCAGCCCGTGGGCCGCGCTGCCGAGGTTGTCGGTGTAGCCGTTGATCCTTACCGGGCTGCTGGTTCCCGAGTGGAAGATCTTTGTGGCGAGGTCGTACAGGCGGTCCTGGGCCTGGGCGGAGAGGCGGGCGCTGTCCTTGGCGAACAGGACCTTCGACTGCAGGGCGTAGGTGGTGCGTTGGTCCTGGACGATGGTCCTCTCGGTGCCGTCCAGGTTCTCAACGCGCGAGATGATGTCCGAGTGCCGGCCGGGGATGTCGGCCACGCTCGTGCGTTCGTCCGCGTGTGCGTTAGCCGAGGTCATCACGAGCACAGCGGAGAGAGTGAAGGCGGCGGCGATCCGGCGGTGCACCGTTCAGCCCTCCTGCAGCGGCACGGTGACTACGCTCAGGTTGCCCAGCGCCAGATCGACCTGCTTCACGTCACTCGGTGGCGCTTCGAACTGCGCGTACAGCTGTTTGGTCTGGCCCTTGTCAATGGAGCCGGTGTGTTCGCTGCACAGGCACCGACCGCTTGAGTCGATCAGCGCCATGTAGCGCTTCTTGTGGGTTCGGTCGACGATCGAGGAGCCCGCCAGCGTGTACACATCGCTGCCGTCGCGCCAGTCGACGGTGAGGTAGTTCTTGCTGCCGCGGTTGGTGACCTCGAACCTCACCAGCACCATGCCGTCCTTGCGCTGGACGCTCTGGATCTTCGCGTCGATGCCGTTGTCGCCCTTGAGCCGGGCCACGGCCGCGGGGGCAGCCTGCGACTCAGTGCTAGCCGGTGTGCCGATGGTTGCGGCGGACTGGATGGGCCGGGAGGTGCCGCTGTCGTTATCGGAGCAGGCGGCAACGGCTAGGAGTGAGGATCCGGCCATCAGCGTCGCGACGACGCTGTGGAGGGCTCTGTTCACGAGGGTGGTCCCTTCGTGTCACGGTTGCGGGCAAGGGGCCGGCGCCGGAGAGTGGCAGCCCGGCACGGGATGAGCTTTGTCGCGGTCAGGCACGCGGCGATGCCGTCTCTCTCAGCGAGTCAGGGCGCTGACGATGAGACAGGCGGCCCCGAGAATGGGGATGAGCGCGAGATACGACAGCGGACGGTGCAGGACCGGCTTGCCAAGCGAGGGCTGACGCATGCCGGCTATGGGGACGGCTGGCTGGAGCCGGCGCAGTTTGCGGTATGCGGCCCAGTTGGACATCAGGGCGTACGGGGCTCCGACGATCAGGGAGCCGACTCCCCACCAACCCTGGCAGAGCGTCTGAGAGGTCATCTCTCGCACCAGGGCGATACCGCATATGGCGCATAGAGGGCCATCGATCTTGTGCCATCGCATGACGAAGATGAGGCCCTGGTGGGCGCGGATCGTTACAGGGGCAACAGGGGTAACCCGGCACACTCTGCACCCAATCGGGGGAGCCGGCGCGAATGCCGGCGCTGCCGGCGGGCTCTCCGCGTTTGTGCTCCGCGGCGCCTGGTGGGCGTTGTACCAGGCTGGCACCTGATAGTCGGGGACGAACTGAGAATCGGTACCGAAGCGCGGGCCCGGCTGAGGAGGCGTGGTCATGCGTGGGTCCTTAAGAATGTTGGGCGGTCCGGGAGGACCGGGTGTGGCTGATGCGTGGTTGCCCGCGATGGCTTCAGGAGAATGGCCGCCCGGTCCTCCGGGACGCTCCGACTGCTGATTGAGAGCTGCGAAGCATCGCTGGTTAAGGACCTGTTGGCGGAGTGTTCCCCGGGCCGTGAAGGCACTGGTCGCGAGGGAACGGAGCGGACGGGCTTGAGCGCGTCTCACACGGGGATATGGGTCGGCATAGACGCCGGCAAGGGGCACCACTGGGCGGTCGCGGTCGATGGCGACGGCGAGACGCTGTTCTCGACGAAGGTGATCAACGACGAAGCCCAGATCCTGACGCTGATCGACACGGCCCGGGAGAAGGCTGACGAGGTGCGGTGGGCGGTGGACATCTCCGGCCGGGCCTCCGCCCTGCTGCTGGCCCTGCTGATCGCGCACGGTCAGCAGGTCGTCTACGTGCCCGGCCGCACCGTCAACCGGATGACCGGCGCCTACCGGGGCGAGGGAAAGACCGACGCCAAGGACGCCCTGGTCATCGCCGACCAGGCTCGCATGCGCCGGGACTTCACCCCGATCGAGACTCCGCCGGAACTGGTCTCCACGCTCCAGCTGCTGACCGGTTACCGGCGCGACCTGATCGCGGACCGGGTCCGGCTCATCAACCGACTCCGCGACCTGCTGGTCGGCATCTGCCCCGCGCTGGAGCGGGCCTTCGACTACTCCGCGGCCAAGGGCCCGGTGGTCGTGCTGACCGAGTACCAGACCCCAGCCGCTCTGCGCCGGATCGGCGTCAAGCGGCTGACCACCTGGCTGGAACGCCGGAAGGTCCGCGGCACCGACGCCGTCGCGGCCAAGGCCGTCGAGGCCGCCCAGTCTCAGACCACTGCCCTGCCCGGGGAGGCCCGGGCGGCCAAGCTGGTGCGCGACCTGGCCCACCAACTCCTGGCCCTGGACGAGCGGATCAAGGACAACGACCGGGAGATCCGCGAAACCTTCCGGACCGACGACCGCGCCGAGATCATCGAGTCCATGCCCGGCATGGGCCCGATCCTGGGCGCTGAGTTCGTCGCCATCGTCGGCGACCTGTCCGGCTACAAGGACGCCGGCCGCCTGGCCTCGCACGCCGGCCTGGCACCGGTGCCCCGCGATTCCGGCCGCCGCACCGGCAACTACCACCGGCCCAAACGTTACAACCGGCGCCTGCGCTGGCTGTTCTACATGTCCGCGCAGTCGTCGATGATGCGGCCGGGCCCCTCCCGGGACTACTACCTCAAGAAGCGGGCCGAGGGCTTGATCCACACCCAGGCGCTTCTCGCGCTCGCCCGACGCCGGGTGAACGTGCTCTGGGCGATGCTGCGTGACAAGAGGCTCTTCACCTCCGCCCCACCAGTCACGCAGACGGCTTGACACGGTCATTGAGATTCTCCGGAAGGGTTTGCAGGGCCGAGGCCTGGGGATGGAAGGCGGGCTCCCAACCGGGAGCGCCTCGCCATGTGCTGTGGGCGATGCAGCGCAGAGCCCATCCCAGGGCGCTGACTTGCACACTGAAAAGGTCGTTGTCTGTGCGGGCGGCCAGTTCGCGCTTCTCGTCCCATTCCGCGAAGACCTCGCCGAGGCCAGCCACCCACCTGCGTTCGTCGGTACAGCCGGTCGCGTCGGCATGGGCCAGACGTGAGCGGACGAACGCGGCGAGCCGGGCGTCGCGTGCCTGTTCCCAGGCGGGGTCGGGGGCCTGGAGGGTGAATTGGTGGGGGGAGGGCATCTGAATCGCTCCTGGTGAAATCGAGTAAGGGACGTGGTGCTCCGCGCCGGCAGGCGGGGCACCAGTGCTGTAGGGGCGGTAACCCGGACGGTCTTTGCGTTCGGCTAGGAGGGCGGGGGTAGTTGGAGCGGCGTCCGGTCAGCTCTTCACGGCCCACTCCAGCGGCTTCTTGTAGAAGCCCTGGGTGAGCTCGACCGCGGCGGCCTTCTGGCCTTGCGGAATGAGGAAAGCGCTGCAGATGCTCTGTGACTGGCCGGCCACCAGCTTCTTGTCGGAGTCGAAAGCCGGGCAGTTGGGCCACTTCGCCTGGCCGAGCAGCACGATGAGGGCGCGGGTGCGCTGGCCTGCGTCCGTCCTGACCACCAGATCGTCATCCATGTCGCCGAGCGCCATGGGCTTGCCGCTCTTGTGGGTGAGCGTCGACCAGACGTAGACAGGCACCTGAGGGCCGTCTTCCTTGTCCTGCTCGAGCCCGGAGTTTTCGAAGTCGGCCTTGGTGCCGGTGACCACCTTGGTGGGCGTAACCGTGTAGGTGGCCCCTCGGGAGTTCTGCATCTGGCTCTCTTGGGCCGGGCTGGCGTCACCGAGTCGGAACGTCGGACTCTGCTTCGTCGGGGCGGAGCTCTTGTGGTCGCGGGATGCGCCGGAATCCGAGCTCGCACCGCAGGCGGTGAGGGTGATCGCCGTGGTGATTCCGATGGCGAGCGCGGTCAGGTGGCGCGGGCCCGGGGGCGTGGGACGGGACATGGTGGGTTGTTCCTTCTCCTGGACGAGTGGGGGTCTGCGGCTCAGGCTGCGGAGCGCCGGGCGCTGCGTACTCCGGCGGCGAAGTCGCGGGCGATCTCGGCGGCGGCGGTCGCGGACGCGTCGGGCTGGTCCCGCATGCGCCGGATGACAGCCGAGCCGACCACGACGGCGTCCGCGTAGGCGGAGGCCTGTGCGGCCTGGTCTGGTGTGCTGATGCCGATGCCGACCGCGACTGGCAGGTGGGTCGCGGTGCGCAGCCGGTGGACCAGCCTCGGCAGGTCGGGGCTGAGCGGGCTTTGGGAGCCGGTGAGGCCGGAGGTCGCGGGGGCGTAGGCCATGCCGCTGTGGGATGCACCGATCGCCGCCAGATGGGCGGTGGAGGCATGGGTCGGGATGAGGGGGATGGTGTGTAGGCCGGCCGAGGCTGCCGCCGCTCTCCAGGCATCCGCTGCTGACGGGGGCAGGTCAGGGATGAGCACGCCCGATCCGCCTGCGGCGGCCAGCTGGTTCGTGAATGACTCGATGCCGTACTGCGCGATCGGGGTCCAGTACGACATGACCAGCAGCGCGGCAGACGTGGACGTGGTCAGTTCGGATGTGGCCGTGAAGACGTCGTGCATCTCGAAACCCCCGGCCAGTGCCTGGGCGGCGGCTTCCCGGATCACGGGGCCGTCCATGACCGGGTCGCGGTGCGGGATGCCGATCTCCAGCACGTCGGCGGACTGGGCCATCAGCTGGAGGGCATCCAGGCTGGCTGTGCGGGTGGGATAGCCGAGTGGCAGGTAGAGGCCGAGCGCGGCTCGCCCCTTGGCGCGGCTGGAGGCGAGGGCGCGGTCGAGGCGACCGGCCGGCGGCCAGGTCGGCGATGTGGATGTGCTCATGACTGCCTCTCGGGCGACGTGTGCAGGAAGCGGGCGGTTTCCGTGCGGAGCGCAAGGTGTTGACAGACCGGGACGCAGAGAACGAGGGCGAGCGCGGCCGTGGCCGCCGGCAGGATCCAGGGGCCCGCGAGCAGTCCGGCGACCGCCGTGCCCAAGGCCTGGCCCAGCCCGAAGGCGGCGATGAGCCAGCCGTACGCCTCGACAAGCGTGCCGGGCAGTGCCAGTTCGGCAACCACCTGATAGGCGCACGTCAGCAGCGCTCCGAAGGCCATGCCGGGCAGCACCGCCAGGAGGAGTGCGGCATATGGGGGCGGGTCGAAGCACAGCGGCAGCCAGGTGACCGAGAACAGTGCGGCAGTCAGGCCGAGTTGTCGGCCGAGAGGAAGCTGTAGCGGTAGAGCGGTCCACGCGGCTGTGCCCAGGAAGGCCCCTACCGATACTCCGGCGGGCAGGACGCCCGCCAGCCACTCAGCTGCATGACGTTCGCTCGCCGTCAGGGCGGCCACCGACAGCTCGCCGAGCGACGCGCCGACCGCGGTGAGGACGAGCAGCATCCACCGCATGCCGGCCGAGCGCAGAGCACCGAGCGGTCCGCGGCGAACCGGAACGGGCCGCCATGTGCGGGAGGGAGCCGACACTGCGACGACGAGGGCCCCTGCCAGTCCGAGGCCGGCGGCCAGGGCGAAGGCGAGTCCGGGCGGCGCCGCCGACGCGGCAACGGCGGCGGCGAGAGGACCAGCGACGTAGACGAGTTCCTGACATCCGCTGTCGAGGGACAGAGCCGCACGCAGGTGTTGCGGGGTGGGGGTGAGAGCGGGCCACATGGCCCGCAAGACCCCCTCGCTCGGCGGGGCCGAAATGCCCGCGACGACGACGGCTGTGGCCGCGATCAGCAGATTGGCCGTTTCGGCTGCTGCCAGGACGAAGAGCGCGGTTGCCGACAGAATGGAGCCGCCCAGGAGGATGAGGGTCTGTCCGCGCCGGTCGACCAGGCGGCCAAGCAGCGGCTGCCCGACGGCTACCGCAAGCCCGTACAGGGAGGCGAGCGCTGCTCCGGCACCGTATCCGTGGCCGTTCGCCCGCGCGGCGATCAGCAGCGCGACCGGCGTCATGCCCAGTGGCACCCGGCTGACGAGCGTGGCGGTCAGCAGTCTGGCGGCATACGGCAGCCGCAGCACGGCACCCCAGTGCACGGGTCGCCGCTGTTCGGAGTGGCGAGCGGGCGGGGTGTGTTCGAGGTGAGCGGGAGGCGTCTCGACCACGCTCATGCGTGCGCTCCCCGCTCCAGTCCCTCGCGCTCCCAGGTCCCCATCTGGCAGTAGTCCGCCTGGGAAGCCTTGGATCCGGCGATGGTGAACGGGGCCGGGTGCGCGGCCGCGACCCACTCGCGCGGGACGGCGTGCCAATTGCGGGAGCCGGCGTCCGGGAGCGGAACGGGATGCATAGCGTGCGCTGAGCCGTCGGTGGTACGCATCGTCGTCTTTCGGTTGGAGCGGGAGGCCCGAGACCGGGCCGTGGCCTGCAAAACGTGCAGCTGATCGGCCGCACGCGGAACTTCGGGCGGCCTTGAGCGCACGTGTCAGGCCCGGCCGCCCGGAGGGTCAGATCAGACGTAGAACCGGTGGGCCGGCGAGCACTTAGTCGGCTTCTGGCCGCTCTTGACGAGGCAGACCCTGATCTTGTGCTCGCCCTCGAAGAGCGTGGGGGTCCGCCAGGAGCAGGCGCCGTTGTTGAGCTTGTCGACGACGCTGGTCAGGAGGTAGCCGTCCTTGGTCAGGATCTGGGTGACCGCGCTGTAGCCGTCGGTCTTGATGTCGCACGCGATGACCCGGCCGTTGACGTGGTTGTAGAAACCCTTGGCACCGCCCCCGTTGGAGTACCACCAGCCGGAGCTAGCGAAGGCCGGCGTCGTGAGGAGCGTGACGGCGAGGGCGCCACCGAGGGCGAGGGGCGCCGTGCGCTTGAGGGCGCGGGAGATGAGCATCGAGGGGTTCCTTTCCTGAGGAAGGGTGCAGATGGCGGGCAACGGCATCCGTCGCGGCGTCCTGTTCCGTCGGGAAGATGGGCGGGCCGCTCGGAGGCCGCGGGCCGGGGCTGGCGGCGAAGGGCGTAAACGGTCGCGGGGGCGTGGGTCGCCGGCGGGGCGGGTCGTCGCGGCTGAGGCGCTGAGGGCCGAGCGGGCCGTGATGGTGTTGGTCATGGGCGGTCTCCCGTGTGCAGGAGCGAGAGGCCTGCGCTGGGTGACCATGGGCCGAGGATGCAGCTCGCTGGCAGAGCCGTCAGGCGCAGGTGATCGTCCAGTGCTTCCTGGTACTGGGCCAGTTCGGCATCGGACACGGGCGGGTGGGGTGCCTGGTTGGCGGCCTCGTCGAGGGTGGCGAGGACTTCGCCGTCGATGTCGTGCGGGCCGTCCCAGCGCAGCGCGAGGAGGTTGTGTCCTTCGCCGGTACGCACCGGCAGTCTGTGGCCGGCCGGCGGTGCGCTCCACACGGGCAAGGGGTCGAGGACAACCAGAGGGAACAGGAGACCGAGGCCGCGGCAGGCGATCTGGACCCGGGAGGCGGGGGCTGGGGGGCTTATGGCAGGCGAGGTCATGCGGCGCTCCCGTATAGGCCGAGGTTTTCGGCGGCTCTGACTACCTGGTGGTCTTGGTTGATGGCGCGGCTGTCGCGGGCGATGAGGAGGAGCCATCCCGCGATCTGGCCGGCTCGGACCGGGGCGCCGCCGGTGAGGGCGGTGGTGGCGGCGACGGTGGGGAGAGCGGTGATAGTTCGGAGCAGGGCAGGGTCCAGGGCGCCGTCACGTCGCGGCAGCAGGGCGATCTTCGTGACGTGGGCGTGCGGCTGGTGCGGGGCCTCGGGGCGTCGGCCGGTGGCGAGCAGCAGCGCGGTGTCGCGGATGGGATCGTGGCCGGTGGCCAGGCGCAGCGTGTCCGTGGCGAAGTCGGCATACGGGTCGGTGCGCAGGGACAGCAGGGCGGGGCCGCGGTCGGGGATGAAGGTGACCGTGGCGTGGGCGGGGCCATAGCGGACGCCGAGGGCCGTGAGTGCGCGCATCGTGTACAGGGCGAGGGCGCGGGCCAGTAGGCCTTGGCGGCTCAACAGGTCGGCTCGGCATACCTGTTGCTCGGGGGTGCGTAGCTCGGACCAGATCGAGGTGATGGTGTGCTCGGAGGCCCCGGCGCGGTCGGGACCGGTGAGGGTGTGGATGCGGTACTGGGCGCCGGCGAGGTGCTCACGCAGGACCAACGGCTGGGTGCTGGAGTCTTGGAGACGGTGCCAGGCGACGCGGATGTCGTCTGCGGTGCGGCAGAAGTGGAAGGGGCGGGGGTGGGTGGGGTCGGGGTGCTGGAGGACGAGTTCGGCCGTTTGTGTGAAGGCGGCCCACTCCAGGGCGTTGGACAGGCGTGCGGTTCGGATGCTGCGTGGTGCGGTGATGCCTGATTCCAGGAGCGCGGCGCTGGTGAAACCGGTGTCGCGGCGGATGTCTGCGGTGTCGAGGGCGTTGCCGGGCAGGTTGAGGCGGGTGGCGAGGAGGTCGGCGAGTTCGGTTCCGGCCGGTGATCCGGCGAGGACAGCTTGGACGCCGAGGCGGTTGAGGTGGGCGGCAGTGCGTCGCAGGCTGCCTCGGTGGGTGATGTGCTGGAGGTAGCCGGCGCTGTCGCCCGGCTGGTGAGCGGGCTCGGTGACCGCGATGGAGTTCCAGCCGTGCCGGGCCAGCGCGGGCACGTACCGGTCGCCGGCGTCGGCGGGAGCGACGACGGCGGCCGTGCCGGTGCGGTACGCGGGCGAGGCTGCCGCGAGGAGGGGTGCGGCGAGGGCCATGGTGCGGGACTCCTGTGGAGTTCGGGCGGGCCGTGTGGTTCAGGCGACGCAGGCGGTGGAGACGGTGTCGGGCTGGATGTGGACGCCGCTGCGTTCTTCGACGAGCTGGAGTCGCTGGTGGCAGGTGTCAGGGTCTGGTCCGATGACCACGGCGAGCGCCAGGCGGTCCAGCAGCGTGGCGCGGGGTGGGGCGTTGACGTGGCTGCCGGGTGTGGCGGTCCACTCGAAGCGGTTGAGCCAGGAGGCGAACGTGCCGGTGTTCAGAGCCGTGACGTGGCCGGTGACGGGCGGGTAGAGGAAGCGGACGGCAGCGCTCTGGCTCTGGCTGAGGACCAGCTCGGGGTCGGCGCCTACAGCTAGGTCGGCGGCGATCTGCGGCAGGTTGAGGCCGGTGGCCAGGTGGACCAGGTGCGGGATGAGGTCTCCGCCGAGTCGGGCGTTGATCTCGACAATGCGCGGGCCCTGGCGGGTCAGGCGCATCTCGATGTGCATGACGCCGCACGAGATACCAACCGTGCTCACGGCGCCAAGGACGACCTCGCGGATCCGGGGGTCGGCCAGCAGGGGGTCGGATGCGTCGACGAGGTGGCCGGTCTCCTGGAAGCCCGGTTCGTCACCGAGGTATTTACGGGTGATGGCGGCGATGTGGACGGTGTCGTGTCCCAGGACAACGCACTCGACGCTGATCTCGGGACCGTCGAGGTACTCCTCGATCAGCACGCCGGCAGGTCCGGTCTTCTCCAGGCCGAACAGGGATGCGCCCCGGGCAGCATGGAAGGCGTCGCGGACCTGGTCGGGGGTGTCTGCGCGCCGGACGCCGGCGCTGCCCCCCATCGACCTGGGCTTGAGGACGACCGGACCGCCGAGGAGAACCGCGTACTCGACGGCGGTCTCGGCGTCCGGGACGAGGTAGGAGCGGGCCGAGGGCACGTTGGCCGCGGCGAGCAGGGAGCGGCTGAGGTACTTGTCGCGGCATGCCTCAACGGCGCTGGGGGTGTTGCCGGGCAGCATGAACCGCTCCGCGATCCTGGCGGTGAGAGCCAGGTGCTGCTCCATGTAGGTGAGCACACCGGCAACGCTCTGCTCGGCGGCCAGCGCGGCGACGGCCTGGGCGACGGCCTCGGTGTCCGCCAGATCAACGGCCATGGAGACGGCTACGTAGTCGTTGGCCCACGCGGGAGGATGCTCGTCGAGGAGGGCGACGCGGTGGCGGGCGGCGATGTGCTGCAGTCCGTATCCGCGCCAGACGCGGCTTCCGGCGCCGATGACGACGAGCAGCGGCGATCTCGAGGGGTGCGATGCGTGGGGCACGGTGATGTCCTGACGTGGTTCGGGAAGGGGGCGTCCGCAGCGATTGGGCAGGGGTCAGGCCTTGTTCCAGGCGCGCAGTACGTGCTGGTTCAGGCCTGTGTGCAGGGCACCGAGTCGGCTGACGAGGTGGGGGTTGGGCCTGGTGAGGTAGACCGCGGATGTGAGCGCGACGGGGAGCATGCCGAGGCGGGCCTTGTAGGCGTAGTCGCAGCGGCCGGCGTCCAGGACGCTGGCGCCGGTATCGACGGCGAACTTGACGCTCTCGTACATCAGCCAGCTGTAGATCGGCAGGTCGCCGTTGCGGGCATCGTCGATGGCGGCGGTCCACAGGTAGAGCGCCGAGCCGTAGCGGAAGCAGAAGAAGCCGCCGGCGAGGCTGCCGTCGCTGTGTTCGGCCAGGAGTCCGACGGCGCCGGGTACTCGGGTGAGGGGAGCGAGCATGTCTGTGCCGTAGAGGGCCGGGCTGTGGCCGTCGCCAGCCCTGACGGACTGCGCGGCGAACTCCGGGACGTAAGGCAGAAGTTCGGGTCCACGGGCGATCTTGAGGGTGAGGCCGGCGTCGTTGCCGCGGCGGTGCTGGCTGCGGAATTCGCGGCTGGTGCTGGCGGAGGGGAAGTTCGCGATGAACTCGTCGACGGACGCGCCGACACGGGCGCGGTGGGCCCAGTACAGAACGACTTCGGCGTCGGGCGTGCGGGCCTGGCGCCACAGGGTTCGCTCCGCTGGTGGGATGTTCGCGATGACCAGGGCCTCGGTGCCGATGTCGCGGGCCAGCGCGCGGCCTCGGTCGACGGCTTCGGCCAGGACGGGCACGGTTGCGCCGGGCAGTCCGCCGTACTCGCCGTAAACGGACGGGCCGTACAGGACGTCGGCTTCGAAGGTTGGACGGGTGACGCTGGCATCGTCTTCCATCGCGTGCCACAGCGGGCTGTTGCTGACCTGATAGAAGGACATGCGGTGCTGGCTCGGGCCGTCTTGGAGGAAGAGGTGGTGACGGCTGCGGACCTGTTCGGTGCGGACGGCCTGCCAGGCGGCGGCCCACTCGCGGGTGTGGAAGGGAGTGGCGGCGCGACGCTCGGCGGGCAGTGCGACCACCGAGGAGTGCCAGGTGCTCGTAACGGCAGAGGAGTGCGGGCGCAGGCGGCGCAAGGTGGTCACGCTCATGGTCGGATCTCCGGTTCGGCGATCGGGATGCGGCGGGTGCCTGGTCGGCGGGACATCGCCGCGGGGTCGGTCATGCGCTCGTGGCAAGGGCGCCGATGGTCGTTGCGGCCGGCGGCCGGGGAAGATGGCGCGCGAGTACGGACGGGTCGCCGGTGTAGTGCAGACCCCGCAGGCCGAGCTGCTCGGCGGCCTGCACGTTGTCCAACCGGTCGTCGACGAACAGGGTCTTCGACGGCTGCGGCCATCCGGCGGCTTCGAGCGCGGCCTCGTAGGCCCGTCTGTGGGGCTTGTTCACTCCGATGCGGGCCGAGTAGACAGTCCGGCTGAACAGGGTGGCGCACCATTCGGCGTCGTCGAGCGTGTTGGCCAGCGGCTTCGGCGCGTTGGACAGAAGCACCAGAGGCAGCCCGGACGCGTGAGCCGCACGCAGGAGGTCCAGCACGACGGGGTCCGTGGCGGTCCACATGGCGACGTCGGCACTTGCGAGGGCGGCCAGGTGGGTACTGCCCGGAGGTGCTGTGCGGCCGTTGCGCAGCAGTCCGCTCCAGAACGTGGAGGTGATGACGGTGCCCTGGTCGTACGGTTCCCGCCGCTGCCAGAATGCCTGTTGGAAGGCGTGGGTCTCGTGGGGGTGCCATCCCGCGAGTTCGGCGAGCTGGGTCCACTGGGCGAGGCTCGGCTGTCGTCCGAGGACTCCGTTGTAGTCGAGGATCACGGCCTCGAGGCCGGAGTCATTGTGGGTGGTCGGCATGTCAGCGGTCATCGGGACTCCAGGGCTCGGTGGGAAGCGAGGGCAACGGCCGCCGCCAGGACGACGGGCAGGGTGAGCGCGGTGGGCAGGCTGGTGAGCGAGGCGAGCGCTCCGATGGCGGCGGGACCGGCGAGCAGGCCGAGGTAGCCCGTCGCGGCGACCGTGCCCACAGCGCGCGGTCCTCCTCGCCCGGCGGCCGTGATGAGGGAGGGCATGGCCGTGGACAGGCCTGCTCCGAGTGCCATCCAGCCGATCAGAGCGGCTGGGGCGCTGCCGACGAGCAGTGCTGCCCCGAGTCCGGCGGCGGCCACCGTGGCGCCTGCACGCACCAGCGCGGGCGCTCCGTAGCGGCTGGTCAGCCGGTCGCCAGCGAGGCGCCCTGCGGCCATGGCGGCGCTGTAGAGGGCGTAGGCGGCTGCCGCTGTTGCTTCGGAGCTGTGGAGGGAGTGCAGATGCACCGCCGACCAGTCCGCGGCAGCGCCTTCAGCCAGCAGGCACGCGGCGGCCAGAGCGCCCAGCAGCCATACCGTGGCATGGGTAGTGGGGGCTGGCTTCGCATCGTCCGGAACTGCCTCGGTGCGCTCGGGTGCGTAGTCGAGAAAGGTTGCCGCTCGAACGCTCGGCACGGCGGTGATGGCGGTGAGCACCGTGACGGCGCCGATCGTTGCGAACAGCACGTTGTGGGGCATCCAGGTGGTCGCGGCTGCGAGCGCCGCCCCGCACAGAGCGCCGATCGAGTAGGCGGCGTGCAGACCGGACATGATGGGACGTCGGTAGGCGAGCTCGCAGTGGACTGCGGAAGCGTTGCAGCCCACGTCCAGCAGCCCGTGGGCGAGGCCGAAGACGACGGCGCTTGCGATCAGGGTCGGCAGCGTGCGGCACTGGCCGAGGAGGGCCAGGGCGAGGCCGAAGCCGATGGCGGGGGCAATCAGCAGTCGGGAGGGACCGTGCCGGTCGGCCAGACAGCCGCCGAGTTGGAGGCCGCCGACCATGCCGGCTGCGGCGCCGAGGAGGACAAGCGAGAGTTGGCCCGGGCCAAGCTGTGCCGCGTTCTGGACCGCAGGCATCCTCGTACCCCAGACCGCCATGACGAGACCAAGCACGCCGAAGACACCGAGCAGCAGTCGGCGGTCGCTCGTCGGCGGTGCGTAGGGCGCGGCCGGAGCGATAGCGGTCATCGTGCTACCCCTGGCGCAGGCCGGGAGGTCGCGAACGAGGGCCGATAGCAGTGGCTTGCCGATGTCTTGGGCTGCGTGCTTTTTCGTCTCATGGTCGGTTTCTCCGGTTCGGCGGTTCAGGCTGTGGGGAGAGGCTCGGTGGTCACGCGGGCGGCCGGGCTGCGAGATGTGAGCCCGGCGAGCGGCAGGCACAGGGCGGCGCCCACGACGCCGGCGGCGAGGGTGGTGATGGCAGTGAGAACCCCACCGCCATAGGTCAGGGAAGCGGCCGCGAGAACGGGGGCGATGATCACGGCGACGGCGAGGGTGGATCCCCAGATGCCGGCGTAAAGGCCCCGCGCGGGCTCTGGTGAGATCTTGTTGAGCACGTCGGATGCGGCGATGAAGAAGGCGATCTCGCCGGGGACGGCGACGGCGACGGCAAGGCTGTAGCCGAGGGTGGTTTCGGCCAGGCCGGCACTCCCCATCCCGACGCCCAGGAGGAGGGCGCTGGCCGCGAGCGTGCCGATCATGGGCCGCTGGCCTCCGCAACGGCGGCTGAGCCACGGCGTAAGCAGAGGGGTGAGAGCGATCACTGCTCCGGCATTGGCGACCTGCGTCCACCCGTAGGCGCTGGCGGCCAGGCCGTCGTCCGCCATGAGCATCGGAAGCGCTGAGAACATCCCGGCGGCGCATGTCAGGGCGAAGACACTGACCGCCCACAGCAGCCACAACTGCGCGTCTCGTGTCACAGCCCGCACGTCGGTGCGCCTGGAGCTCGCAGTGGCGACCGGGATGTCGGCGGACAGGCAGCGGTGTGCGATGAGTGCACATGCTGCGCACGCGGCGGCGTTGAGCCAGAACAGGACCTGGAAGCCGACGTGTCCGGCCAGGAAGCCGCCGAGCGCTCCGGTGAGGGCCGCGCCGATGTTCACGGCACCGTGGCGCCATCCGTTGACTGCGGCGCGCTGCGTGTCGTCCGTGATGAGGTCGGCGATGACAGCCGTGACGACCGGACGCGCCGCGTCGTAGACGACGCCAGCGATGAGAGCCCCGGTGCACACTGCGGCGAAGTCGTGTGTCTGCGCCAGCAGGGGCAGAAGGACGGCTGCAGTCGCCATCGCGGTCACGAGGGTGCGGCGTCGGCCGAGGCGGTCGGCGGCCCATCCGGTCAGCAGCTGTCCGAGGAGCCAGCCGATGCCGAAGACTGCCAGGACCTGGCCGACGGCCTCGGTGGTATAGCCCAGGTGCTTGAGGTGGTAACTGAGGAACGGGTAGGCGAAGCCGAAGCTGCGTGCCACGAGCGTGGTGAGCAGCAGAGCCCAGATGGCGGGCGGCCATTGGCGGGGGGCGGGTTGTTCGGGAACGTTGGCGGTCACGGGCAGGGTGATGGCTGACACAGACGCTCCAGGAAAGACGGACGCAGGGCGGTCCAGGTGAGGCGGCCGGCATCAGCTGGTTCGGGCGCCGGACTGGATGTGGGGGGCGTCGCCGTTGCGGACGACGCCCCCGCTGAGCAGCTGGCCACGCCCGCGCCGGAAGGACACGGGGGTATCGCCCCAGGGGGATGAAGGCGAGGGCCGGGCTGCGCCTGGTGCCGGGCCGACGGGAAGAGGCGCGTCGGTCCCGGGAGCTGGGCGGGCGTCTACACGGTCGGGGATGCGGTGAACTGGATGGGGGCCTTGTAGTCCTTGCCGTCGCCCGACCAGTCCAGCTGTATGTAGCCGTCGGCGAGGTAGCGGCCCGATCCGGCCTTGTACTTGAGCGTCCCCGTCTTGTAGGAGCCGTTGCCCGCGGCGCTGCTGTTCTCGAGCGCGCCCTCGAGTCCGGTGTAGTTGGCAGACTTCACGACCGGGTCCGGGCCGCTCACGCTCTTCTTGGTCTCGAGGTGGAAGCGCGCCTTGTTGAAGGTGAAGCTGTTGTTGGTGCCGGACGAGTAGGGGCCGTCCCAGTAGACCGTGGCGGTGGTGTAGATGTAGCCGCCGGACCGCATGGCGCAGAGCTTGACGTCGAACTCCCAGTTGTCGGAGTCGGGCCCGTTGTACGACGGATCGTCATAGGAGCCGCTGCTGCTGGTCTTGCAGGAGTAGCTGGCGGCGGAAGCTGTTCCGGCGGTGGAGAGTGTGGTGCCGGCGACGGCCGCGGCGGCGAGCAGGGTGACGGCGGTGCGCTTGAGCGCGGGCATGGTGGCGTCCTCCGGGAAACGAGTGGCGTCGGCAGACCGTTCGCGGCCGGGCCGTTGATGGGGGTGGTGAAAGGTGTAGGTCCCGCCTTGGGCTGTCCGCTGGCCTCGTCCTGACCAGGGGGTTCCTCAGCAGTTCCACCGTGTGTCCTCCAGTCCGCACCAGCTGCCGTGTCAGATTCCTCGGGTCATGTGCAAGCTCGCAGGCGGGCTGCGGTGCAGAACTCGGCATCGCAGCCGGCGGACTCGGGAAAGGCTGGAATCGCAGCTGAGCAAGGGAGGCTGTGGGCGTCCCGGCCTGAGGTGGGTGTCCAGGGCGCCGGTCCGCGGTCAGAGCGTGAGGTAGTTGTAGTAGACCCAGCCCCACTTCCCCGCGTTGGCACCGCTGGTGACCTTGCCCCATGCCCAGTTGTTGCCGCTGGGGTACGCGATGCAGTAGTGGGTGAAGCCGGTGCCCTTGGCGAGGATTCCGGTCGAGGTATAAGACGTACTCGGGCCGGTGCGGAGGTTGACCGCGGTGGTCGTCTTCGCGTTGTGCGGGGTGTTCCACTCGTACTGGCACCGGGAGGGCGTGGTTACGGCGGACGCGGTCGGTGCGACCGCGAGAGTGGCCCCGCCTGCCGTCAGCAGGACGGCGCTGGCCAGTGCTACAGCGCGCGCGGCTATGCGCATGCCTTCTCCTTGCGATGTGTTGCTTGGGACACCGGTCGTGCATCGGACGCACGGTTCCTGAGCTGCGGCTGAAAGCGGGATGCGGGCCGGTCTGTCAGCCGGCCAGCTGGTACAGGCCGTCGTCGCGCACCCAGCCCTTCGTGCCCTTGGGAATGCCGGACTTGGACCGCTGGGTGAGCTGGCTGTAGTCCCAGACACCGCGGCTGCACAGCACGGTCAGCTTGTCCCCCCGGTACAGGTAGCCGCGGCTGGCGTAGGCGGTGGACGGGCCGGTGCGGAGGTTCCAGCCGTTCTTGGCCACGGTGGCGCCGAAGTTCGACCAGTTGACGGTGCACTTGCTGTGCTCACCGACGGCGTGCGCGGCGGGGGCGGTCGTCACGGTCAGGGTGGCAGCGGCCGCGAGTGCGAGGGCAGCGGGGGCGACCGAGCGGAGAGCGAGCTGGCGGATCATCGTCGAGCGACCTCTCGAAAGGGAAAAAGGGGGCGGGGGCATTGCCCGCGCCCGGCAGGGCGCGTGCGCGGGCGGTGACCCAAGAAGGCAGCTCGGCCGCCTTCAGGGCCGGCCGTCCTGCCGAGGAAGTGGAAACGGCGTGTCGAGTGCTGGGCGCGGGGTGATGAACAGTCGGCCGGGGCATTCGCGCGGGGTGCCGCCGGGAACAATGCCGGTTGCCCTTCGCCTACTTGGGGATCGGCGGCGTGGGCGCGGGGTTGGTGCCGTAGGGGTTGGCACACTGGTAGACCATGTAGCCGCGGACCTTCTTGCCGTCCTTCCGCGTGACCGTTCCGCGGGTGTACCACTGGCGTTCGGCGCGCTTGTAGGCCCACTGGTCGTAGGCGACCTTGTCGCCTCGGTAGCCGATACCCACCACCGTGGCCGTCTTCGCGGGTGCCTTGCGGATTTTGACCGCGCTGCAGCTGACCTTCGTGTGGCCGGTGTCAGCCGCATGCGCCGTTGAGGCTGTGACGACGCCGCCCGCGGCGACGGCCAGGCCCATCGTGGTGGCCAGGACGGTGCGCTTGACGCGCTGGGTGATCACGGTGGACTCCTTCGAGTGGAGGGAAAGCTGACCGGGAAGCCGGTCAGGGAAGCCCCCAGTGGGGCGCAAGGAGTTGCGCTGCTGGGTAGTGCGAGGCGGTGGCTGAGACGGTGTCTGCCCGCCGAGCCTTGAGTTGCCCGACGCATCCGGACGATCGGTGCGGGCAGCCGGACCACGACCGGGTCAGTCGAGCTGCATGGGTACGCAGTCGTAGGCGTACTTCTTGGCGACCCAGCCGGTGCTGTTCTTGGCCAGGCCGGTCTTGGACTTCTGGCCGAGCTGGAGCTTGATCCAGGACCCCTTGGTGGCGACCTTCTTGCCCCAGTCGCCCTTGTAGAGCAGGCCCTTGGAGGCGTAGCTCGTGGAGGGGCCGGTCCTGAAGTTCACGGCGTTCGTGTTGATCTTGTAATAGACGCGTGGCTTGCACGGCATCTCGGCGGCGCTGGCGGCCGGGGCGGCGGTTGCCGCCATACCGGCGGTCACCGACAGGGCCAGCATGGCGGAGGCGGCAAGACGAGCTGAGGTGCGGAGCTGCACGGAGATCCCTCACTTGATGTGTGAATGCATGACGGGATGAGGCGTCGCGGGGCCCGCCTGATGCGCGGATGCGGGTGCTCGGCATCAGTGCCGTCGGGCGGGTCGGCAACACCGATGGCGGGTGGGCCCCGTCGGCCGAGGGAAGTGGAGCGCGCCGACTGCGCCGACCGGCGGCAGAGCGGGGGTGCTCAGGCCAGCAGCGGGTCGGGCGTTGTCCGGCTGGCGAGAGGCCAGGCGCAGGGGCCGCAGGCATTTGCGGCGGCGCGGCATGTGCGGCGCGGCAGGAGCAGCTGCTGGGAGGCCGCCTCGCTCCTGCCGCGCGCCGCTCGCTCAGGGGAAGGAAGTCTTCCCCGGGCGGGAGGCCGGCCGAGGATCTGGTATATCCGTGACCGGCTCGGACGCGCCGTCGGGCGTGAGCGGGTGCTAACCGCTCAGCCCGGCTGCGCCGAGGTTCTGCATACGAGCCAGATCCGCCCGGGGGCATCGGCGGTGAGCCGACACGGTGGTGCGCGGTGTCGACTGGTCCGTCGCGTACTTGGAGGTCATATGGTTCGCCCCGTCTGGCTCGGGGGGCCTTCTCCCAGGAAAGTCCAGTGGTCAAGCTGTTTTCGCGTGGCGCACTGGTCTATCCTGAGCACCGCCGGCGTGCTCCAACACGCCGGTGGAAGGCCCCAGTGGGTTCCTCAGATCTGCTGGTGGTGACTCTGCTGAGAGTCGTTTTGCACAGGCCCTGGCAGGGGCCTGCTTTGCGCTGGCGAGAGCGGGTGCCAGGACGGTGGCTCCAACCACCTTCCGGTGCCCGCCTCCTGGTGCATGCGACGGGTTCGCCGCCGTCACCGGGCCAGCTCGCCGCTGGCCTGATCGGCTTCCCCTCGGGGACGGGTTCGGCTTGAGCCTCACTCGTCCTGTGGTTGGCCGGGCTTGCATCGGTAACGCTAGGCATATGCGTGAAGCGATGCCATTTCGCCGGTGCACAAACTGGCCGGTGACACCTGTCGGCATTGCACCAGTCGGCCGCATGCCGACACGGAAGTGCACCTTCCTCATGACGGTCGTTTCGGGGGTGCACATCTCTGGGCGACGCGGGTGGCTCACCTATCACTTGGCAAACTTTGCGCCTCACCTCTAACACCGCCTCGCCCTAAGCGAGTTGGTTGAGAAGGAAACATCTTTCGCTGGGCCTGTGCGGTGGCGTGGGGGGTGAGCCTACCCCTGCCTGATGAGCTGCTTTCCTCGTGTCCTCCTTCGTCCGGCGAGGCGTTAGTGGTAGCCCTCGGATGTGATCGACCTTCCCGCCGAGCCGATGCTGGCGACTCCCGTAGAAACGTTTGCACTTCCTTTAGATTGGTTTGCCGAACCGAAGTGGGACGGCTTCCGGGCCTTCGCGGCACGCGATGCTGCCCGCACTACAGTGCTGCGCTCACGCACGGGCAGTGACCTGTCGCCAGCCTTTCCGGAGATCACCGCGGCTCTTCAACGTCTTCCCTGTTCTGTGGTATTTGATGGTGAACTAGTCGTATGGGAGGAGTCCAGGCTCGCGTTCGAGCGGCTCACGCAGAGGCTGCACCGCCGGGGCGCCGCTGCTCAAAGGGCCGCGGCGGCCCGGCCGGCCCACTACGTCGTGTTCGACCTGCTCCACGTCGACGACCAGAGCCTGCGTCAACGTCCATACGTCGAGAGGCGGCGGGAGCTCGAGACCCTATTCCGGCGGGAGGGCCTGGGCGCGCCCTGGACGTTGTGCCCGTCGACCGGCGATGCCGAGGTGGCCCGAGGATGGCTGGCCTGGTCCGTAGCCGGCGTGGAAGGCTGCGTGTTCAAAAATGGCGGCGAGAGCTATCTGCCGGGAGCACGCTCTTGGCGGAAGTTCCGGGTGCGCGACACCCTGGAGATGATCGTCGGTGCGGTCACCGGAACGCCAAGCCGTCCGGCGAGCCTGTTGCTCGGCCGGTTCGGCTCAGCCGGCCAACTGCGATATGCAGGGCGCACAAGTGCCTTGCCAGGAGCTCAGGCTCAGATTATGGGCGGCCTCTTGCGAACGGCTGAGGCGGATCACCCGTGGGGCGGGCGGTCTTTCTCCGCCGGGTGGGGATCGCAGGAGACGCTGGAGGTGTCTCTGGTCGTTCCGGGGATTGTCGTCGAAATCAGCGCGGATATCTCCCGGGACGCCCGCGGGCGGCTGCGCCACCCTGCGCGTTTTGTGCGGGTGCGTGCAGACATGGCCGTCGAGGACGTGCCCCCCTTCGAGGCAGGGAGGCCGGCCAACTGAGGGAAGTGAACCGGGTTGCGCGCCGAGCGCCGGGACATCGCGGCGGTCAGCATGCGACGACGGACAACCCTCGCTGATCTGAGCGCAGGTCGGGCCGGCCCGTGACGACATGCAGAGAGAACTGCAGATCGCGTACGCCTGCCAGGGTGGCGAGATCGCGCTGCATGTAGTTCTCGACGGCTCGCAGGTGGGAACGCACCGTAACCTCGGAAAGACCGAGCGCGCGGGCTGCGGGCTCGACGTGCGTGTCGAAGGTGAGCCAGGCGAGGGCCGTGGACAGGAGGTCGCGTCGGTCTGCCTGGATCGGTCTGACCAGGGTCTGTGCCCAGGCGTGCACCTGGGGAGTGGCCAGCAGCCGCGCCAAAGAGGGCGGTTCCGAGCCGGTCAGCCGCGGCGAAGCGGAGACCTCTCGCTGCGTGACCAGTTCCATGGCCAGCGCAACGGCTATGCGGTCGCTGATGGAAGCGAAGTCCATGCGCAGGAGTTCGGCAGCTCGCGAGGCGCGGCGCATGACCGTGTTGCGATGCAGGCTCAGCCGGCGGGCCGCCACCGTGTACGGGTAGGCGAGGGCAGCCGGGAGGGTCTCGCGCATGGACTCCCACTGCGTCTCGTCACGCATCAGCGGGTGCAGCAAGCGGCGGGCCCAGTGCTGCGCCTCAGTCTGGGGCAGGAGACCGACAAGGTCGGAGCCGTGCACGGACAGGGCCACGGAGTCCGGTTGCAAGGCGGCGAACCTCTGGGCGGTGATGGCCTCGTGAAGCGCGTCTGCGAGCAGGGGCATGGAGTAGACCCCGCTGCCCCCCAGGGACGAAGGCGGTCCCAGCGCGCCCACCAGGCGGGTCAGTTCGGCAGAGACTTCTGCACCGGTGTCTTCGTCCGAGCGAATCGGATGCACGATCAGTATCCGCCGGTCGTTTCTCGGGTCGGGAACGACGAGGGTCTGCTGGCCGACCGATGCGCTACAGCGGCGCGCAGCCAGGTCCCGGCGCGCCTGCTGGGTCTCCACAACAAAGACACGGGCGGTTTCGGTTTCCAGAAGTCCGGGCGCCAGATTCGCCATGACGCGCCTCGCCTTGTCGACCTCGCCGTCCAGAAGAAGCTCGAACGCCGCGCTGCGCGCCGCGTGAGAGGCGTCCGAGGCTGCCCGGTACTCGCGGTGCGCCTGGTCGACGAGGCCCAGCAGTTTCGCCGCATGGCGCAGCAGCCGCAGGTCCGCCTCGTCGAAAGGAGTTCTGCGAGCCACCGCAAGGACGGTGTCGGCAGCCGAGGCTGGAGCCAGGGAGATGAGCTGGGTGTGGGGTCCGGAGAGCGTCTCGGGGAGAACTCCGTCCACGGACTGGCGGATGATGGCCTGTGCCAGCTGCTCGGCGGCAGTGGCCGGTGAAGCAGCGAGGACGCGCTCCGGCTCGCTGACCAGAACCTGACAGTCTAGGACCCGGGCGAGCCAGTCCGCGATGCGCTGCATGGCCCGGGGATCGGCCAGCTGCGCTGGCAACTCTTGTACGAGTGAGCTGAGTTGGGCAGCACGGCGCTCTGCGAACATCAGGCGGGACTGCTGGATCTCCTCGTGGACGCCGTCCCAACACTCGGTGGGCGCGGACGTGGCCAGGAGGGCGATGCCCAGGCGGGCGGCCCCGTCCACGATTGCCGGAGGGAACGGCTGGCGCGTGCCGGGAGCGGCGCTGACAGCCAGACCTGCGCTGCCGTGCCGGCGCATCCGCTGGAGGAGCTGCTCAAGCACCGCCGTTATGCGTCCGCGGAGACGGAAGGGTGACTTGCCGGTGATCAGGACGAGCGAGCCGTCGGGCAGAGCCGCGGGGACTCCGTTGTCCAGCAGCTCCTCCGGCGTCAGCGTCACCACTCCGGTTATCTCCGTGGAGTGAGACCGCTGAGAACCGTCTGCCACGAATGCCAGTTCGAGTTCGGGTTTGTCGGTGGGCAGTGAGCCCAGGGTCGGCATGTGTACTCCTCGAGAGATGGGACGAGGACGTGAAGTGCCCTCGGCGCCGGCTGGCCGGCTTGGGCACGAAGTGATCACGGCCTCATGACTCCACTCCCGTCGATTCGCGCCGCAAGCCCCGGATGCGCACTGCGCCGCGCCCGTCCCCCAGCGCGGGGAACCCGGAGGTACGGCCCAGCCCCATTCTCGAGTTGGCACCCCGCTTGAGGTGCCGCGGTGCGTGCGAGGAGCTCGGCTGGGCGGCCCCCCTCGCGCCGAGGTGCACATGCCTGGTGGGGGCCGTGTGACGTCGAAGATGATCCGGCCGCTCTCCCCCAAAGGCCGCCCTGCCGGATCGAGCTCGGCGGTGCTCCCGAAGAGCACGCGGCATGGCCGACGCCCCGTTTCGCGCAATCCCGCCAGCATGGTCACTGCTGCTGGATGCCAGCTCCATCCTCAACTCTTCCCCCTGTCGGTGCAGCGCCCCGTCACGCACGAGCCGCAGCGCGGCACACACCAACGCCGTTTCCACCGCCGTCGCGTCCAACTCTTCGGGCTACTAGGGATCTAGGGCCCAGGAGAGCAGCCCTGCATTCGGTAACGCTCTGTAGTCAATCCGCTGCACAGGGTTTCCTTCTCCCTATCGTGATCCTGCCTTGCACCCCCGGCCATGTCAACTAAAGTACACAGCAACGAGTTCCCGACTGAGTGAGAGACCGATACGTGGTGGTGTGCAGTCTTGAGCAGGTTGGCTCACGGGCCATGTCCGGTCATTCCTGCCAGTGCTGAGGCGCAGCCGCCGCCCCTTGGCGGAGAGACTCAGTGCCCTCATGGCCAGCCGACGGGACGCCAACGGCCGTACGTTGTCGTCTCGCACACTGTCTGCTGCCGTGGACGCGTTGCCAGGCGATCACCCGTCGGTGTCTCACGCTGCCATCGCCAAGTTGGCCAAGGGTTCGCAGGACAACCCGACTGTGGGCACCATCCTGGCGCTGTGCGAAGCTCTGGGCGGCGTGCCACCCGCATACCTTCTGCCGCACGAGAGCTACGGCGATCTGAGGGCACTGGAGGCGTTCGAGGACCCTAAGGCGCGTCGCATTCTGGCGTTGCTGAACGGCCTTCCGCCCGATGAGATGCAGAACGTCATCGCGGACCTGGAACGGCGTCGAGAGGACCTCGGCCTGGAGCCGGTGCCGGACGACGAGGCTCAAGGCAAGCCTCAGCGGCGCCGGAGCATGGACGACGCCGCACGGTATGCGGCAGATTCACTGGAGGGGCTGTAAGTGGTTGACGGCATAGTCTTCGGGACGTGCACAGTGGCCGGACTGGTGGTCACCGCGCTCTGCACACGGAGGGCTGTGGGCAATCCGCGTGTCTCCACATGGGCGATCGCCCTCGCCTTCGGGGTGTGCACGCTGGGCGTCCTGTGCGCCGTCCCCTCGGTGGCCGACGCGCTGCAGAACATCACCGGCCTCCACAACGCCGGCAAGCTGGTGGCACACATCTGTGCGGTCTTGTGGTGCGCTTTCCTCCAGATCACGATGGTGGATCTGGCGTACCGGCCCGAGTATCTGAAGGCCGCGATGTTCCAGCGCGGCTTCGCAGCCGCAGTAGAACTCGCGATTCTCGTGCCGCTCTTCCTGGCCGCGAACCGGCCCGACGTCGAGTTCACCACCGAGTACGTCAACGACCCGAAGGTCGCCGCCTACTTGCTGATCTACCTCTCCTACGTCCTGGTCACCTGCGGTGAGCTCGCGTTCATGTGCGGCAGGACGGCTTGGCGCAACTGGGGCATCAGACCGTGGAGCAGCGCCGGCTTCGCCTTGTCCTGCGTCTCGGCGGCCCTCGGCCTGGCGTACGCGTTCTCCAAGGGCTCGTACATCATCTTCTACACCCTGGACAATCCATGGCCGCTGGAGGCTGAGGAGGTCGTCAGCCCCACGCTGAGCGGACTGGCCGTGCTGTTCCTCTTCTCCGGACTGACGCTCCCCATGATCGGCTCCCTGCGTGAGCGCCTTCGCCAGAAGAAGGCTCTGGCCGGGGAGTAGCTAGCTGCCCGGCCCCGCACGGCTCCGGGCAGCGGCGTTTTCGACAGGTGTCCCGTCAGGACGAGTGCCTGGTGGCCCGGTAGCGCACCGGCAGGTCGAGGAGGCCACGGGCGCGTAGCGAGGGCCGCCACCGTGGTTCCTCCCCGGTGAGCTCGAGTTCCTCGAACCGTTCCAGCAGTGCGGCCAGGGCGATCTCGGTCTCGGCTCGTGCTAGGGGTGCGCCCAGGCAGTAGTGGATGCCGTGGCCGAGCGCCAGGTGCCCGGCGGCATCGCGGCCGAGATCCAGGCGGTCTGGGTCCGGGAAGCGGTCCGGGTCGCGGTTGGCGGCGGACAAGGAGAGCAGGACGGTCTCGCCTGCCGGAATCCGGATGCCGCCGATCGTCACGTCCTGGGTGGGGAAGCGCCGGATGGCGAGCAGAGCCGGGCCCTCGTAGCGGGCGAACTCCTCGACGGAGGCGTGTATGCGGGATGGGTCCTGCCGCAGTACGGCCATCTGCTCGGGATACTGCAGCAGGGCCAGGGTCGCGTTGCCGATCAGCTGGACGGTGTTCTCATATCCTGCGAAGAGGATAAGGAAGGCCAGGGACATCAGCTCGTCCTCGGTGAGCCGGTCGCCCTCCGCGTCCCGCACGGCGATCAAGTCGGAGAGGAGGTCGTCGGCCGGCTCGCGCCGCTTGTGGGCCATGAGTTCCTTGAAAAAGCCCAGCATGGCCACGATGGCCTCTTTGGCGGCCTGAGGACGGCCCGGATCTGGGGCGATCAGCGCCGTCGTCCAGCCGCGGAAGTCCCGCCGGTAGCTGTCCGGGACACCGAGAAGATCACAGATCACGGTGATCGGCAGGGGGGCCGCGTAGGACGCGATCAAGTCTGTGGTGCCCTGCTCACCGAGAGCGTCCAGGAGCCGGTTGGCGGTCGCGCGAATCGGCGTGCGCAACTGCTCGACCCGTCGCTGAGTGAAGGCCCGTCCGACAAGCCGACGCAGACGGGTGTGGTCGGGAGGATCCATGTTCAGGAGGTTGGCGTCCAGGGCCGGAGGCAGTGACAGCCCGCGGTAGTTGCCCTCACGCGCATGTGTCTTGTCCAGCGACAGGCGCGGATCAGCAAGGGCGGTGCGGACATCGTCGAACCGGGTGACGAGCCACGCAGGTTGCCCATCTGTTCCCGTGATGCGGTGCACCGGAGAAGTGCTCCGCAGCCGCTCGTAGACGTCGTATGGGCGGGTCATCAAATCGTCCGCAAGATCCATGCGCCCACCCTAGGACGCTGCTCTCGCTCGGCCCCTTCCGGGCTCGATCCCGCTCACCGGACAACGCTCCCGCGGGCTGCGGCCGGTCCATCCACCGCTTCCCATGCCTCCACCCGTCCCAGATGGCGGTCACGTCCGGCCATTGCCCTGGGGCGAGGGCTACACACCCCGCTACCAGCATGCTGGGCGATGCCGTCCAGCTCGGCCTGCGAGCGCAGACCCGGCCCCGTTCGGCCTGTTCGAGGAAGACTCCGGGAAGTCGGCCGGACCGGACCTGGCAATGCCATCAGATCCCAGACTTCCTCCCCCGGTGATCAGTTCGCCGCCGCCCTGCCGCACGTGGGCTTGCCGCAACTGCGCCTGCCAGAAGTGGTCGCAGCCTCGACCGAGGGGTCGGCTCAACGAGCGCAGCAACGATGGGTCGGCCGTCACACTGTCTGGCCCACGATGGAGTTGCCGACTGACACAACCGCACTTCCTCGACCGAAGCAGCGACTCCCGTTGACCGCCTCCCGCCCGAACTTCTGTCGCCTACGGGCTGTTTGTGCCGATATGGAACACTGGTCCAGCGGAGACAGTCCGGTCCACTACGGACGCCCGACAGATGGGGCGTCGGCGGTCGTCCGGGAGCTGCCGCGGCGTGCACGCATCATGCCCGGCGGCTGTGTCGTCGCGCCGCCCGGGCTGCGGGACTGCTGTCGCCGGAAAGGGAATGTGGTGGTCAGGGGCACGCGGCTGGTCGGCCGCTACGTGCTGGGCGAAGTCCTGGGCGCCGGCGGCATGGGTGTGGTCCACCGGGCCCTCGACGTCCGGCTTGGCCGCGAGGTCGCGATCAAGGTGGTCGACCTGTCCGCGGCTCCGGAGACCGACCGTGCCCGGTTCGAGCGCGAAGCCTTGGCCGTAGGACGGCTGCACAGTCCGCATGTCGTCACCGTTCACGACGTCGGTGAGGACGTCACCGGGGGCAGCCGGGTCGGCTTCCTGGTGATGGAGCTGCTCGAAGGCGTCCCACTGCAGGCAGTGCTGGCGAACGGCTTGCCGACGGTGGAAGACGTGGTCGCATGGGGTCGGCAGATGTGCCGCGGTCTGCGCGACGCGCACGCTGCCGGGGTCGTACACCGGGACGTCAAGCCGTCGAACGTGATGCTGTCGCCGCACGGTACGGTCACGCTTGTCGACTTCGGGATCGCACGAATGTACGCCGCCGACGAGACGCTCACCCTGCCCGGCAGGGTAGTGGGGACCCCGGCCTACATGGCGCCCGAACGGTTGCGGGGAGAGTCTTCGGACGCGTGGTGCGACCTGTACTCGCTGGGGTGTGTGCTGTACGAACTCCTCACCGGCCAACCGCCGTTCGGCCGGGGCGTGCCCCGGCCGAACTCGCCGCGGCCGCTGCTGCTGCCGCTGCGGACGGTACGCCCCGACGTGCCTGTGGCCCTGGAGGCCCTCGTGCTGGAGTTGCTGTGCCTCCATCCGGGCGGCCGCCCCGATGCCGCGGAGGCCGAGCGGCGCCTGGCCGCGGTCCTGGAGCCGCTTCCGCAGGGCGCATCGGTGGCGGGAACCGCAGTGTGGGAGGCAGTGACGCAGACGGCGCCCCGCCGAGTGAGCGCGGCAGCACCGCCCGCCACTCCCCTGCCCCGGCCGGCCGCCGCAGCGCCGGGTCCGGCGTCTTCAACCGTTCCACCGCCACGGCTCGCCGGTCCTGCGTGCGATGACGGCGGGGGGTGGTCTGCGCTGGCGGGAGCTGCCGGACTGTGGGGGCAGCTGTCGCTGCTCACCGGGATGCCCGGGTGGGCGGCGGCGGCCCTGGCCGCGGTAGCGGGCGTAACCCTGTGGGTCCTGTGCGGGCCGCACGCCAAGGACGAAGCCGCCTCTGGTGGAACCGTGCTGATGGCTCTGGCGGCAGACGGCGTGCTGAGCCTGTACTTGGCGTTCTGGTCGCGAACGCCGTGGTGGGTCGCGCTGACCGTCCTGGTGGTCGCGGGTCCGGTGCTGCTCGGGGGGTGCACGCTGATCGGCAGACTGGTCTCCCGGTTGATCGTCGGCCAGCGGGCTCAGGTGGAAGCCGGCGCCACGGCGGGTATGGCCAACGCGGCGGTGCTGGTTGTTCTCACCGGGCAGTTGCCGGTAGCCGCAACCGTGACGATGGGTATCGGGGTCTGGTTGCTGGTCGCACTTGTCGCCGCGGCCCCGGGACTGCTGCCGAAGCCCCAACGACGAGCTGGACGAAGCAAGGCGGCTTGCCTGTAGAGGCGGCCGCGAGGCCACAGCGACGAGTAGGACCCGCGAAAAGCACCGCGACGGCTGCCGGCGATGGAGGCGAAGCGATATCCGCCCACCCGAGCATGTGCTCCCTTCCGTCCAGAATCCCAGGTACCCAGCGGCAGATGCCCGGCCAGGGAGTGCGTGTCGGGAGGTACGGAGGTCAGATGGGGGACACCATCGTGCGCTGCGCGTAGTCGCGCAGGCCCTGCAGATTGGGGCGCAGCTCGACGACCCGGTCGGTCAGCGCGCGCACCGATGGCCGGCGGGCCTCCAGCGGAGCGGCAAGTTCGACGATGCGCAGTTGAGCGAAGGCGCCCGCCGTGTCGCCGAAGTCGAGCAGGGCACGGGCGGTGTCGGTGGCAGCGCGGGCGCGTCGCTCGGCGGTGGGCAGGTGGGCGGGGCGCAGTAGGCGGCTGTGGGCCAGAGCCGTGTCAAGGTCGCCGAGGTGGCGGTAGATCCCAATGCGATACAGGTTGCACTGGCCAGCGGTCAGCTCCCGGAGGCGGCCGGCGGTGAGCGGGTGACGGTCGAGGCGGTGGGCGATCTGCTCGGCCTGGGCAGCGAAGTCGCAGGCGGTGGCGGCCCGCTGGGCCTGGGCGGCGGTGTAGGCGGCGGTGAGCGCCGTCATGCCTGCCGCCTCCAGCTCGGCGTATGTGGGCCGGGGGGCAGACGTCAGGTGGGTGTGCGCCTCGTGGAGCAGGAGCAAGGCTTCGTCGGTGCGGCCGGTGCGGCGCAGCGGGGTCGCCGCCGCACGGGCGGCGGCGGCGAGCACCACCGGGTTGCCGGAGCGGCGGGCGGCCGTGCCGGCTTGTTTCGCATAGTCACCGGCGGCCGCGGTGCGGCCCTGCTTGGCGGCGAGCTGTGAGGCAAGCACCCGAACGTCGGCGGCGCGGACGGCGCCGGCTGCGCTCTGCTCGATGCTGGGCTCGGCGGCGGCCAGGAGCGACGGCAGCGTCTCGTCAAGCCGTGTATAGGCGCTGGCAGTGAACAGTCGGCGGGCCGCGGCGACGTCGGCGGCCGACAGCCGCGGCGCCGGAGCTGCCACTGCCGACACCGGGGCGGTGAAGAAGCCGGTCCCCAGGGCGACTCCCGCTGCCAGCATGCTCCGTCGCTTCATACCGGACTCCTCTCGTCCTTTGTCCCCGTCGACGGCCCACTGCGGCGTCGTCATGACGCTACGGCCAGCGAGACGGTCCGAGAAGGGCGCACGAGTCGGCCGTACGCGCCCCGTCGAGCCTGTGCGGGGATGGGCGGGGCCAGCCGTGACTAGTCGGTCGGCTCCTCATTGAGCGCTCGCCGCGTCCGGCACCGAGACCTACTCGGGCAGCAGGATCACGGCATCGAGGGCTTCGGAGGTGAGGGGGGATCTCTTCGAGGAGGCACTCGCCGCGGTCGGCCTTCCCCCACGGTGTCCCACAGGCCGGCACTATCGACTCCGGACCTATTGTTCCGGGATTCCGCGACTCGCTGGCCGCCCGGGGGGCCGCACCTGCATGCTCGTCGGCAATCACATTTCCGGGGAGGCAACCAGTGCTGCAGATCGACCAGCGTGAAGCGCTCGCACGCTACGAGCAGGAACTTGTCGAGGAGCAGCGCCGCCGGAAGGAGAGGGAACGGGAGCTGTGGGAGCGGATCACCGCTGCGACGCCGTTCGACCTGACTGTGCGGACGGACACCCACTCCAAGCTGGACGCCCCCTTCGGCACGCCGCAGCAGCCATCGACCTGCTCACCGGAGCCCGCCGACAGCACCCGGCCGGGCGGGCGCTCTGCGAAGGCATCACCCACACGAACCTCATGGCCCTGAGCGAACCCGTCGACGCCCACGCGACGGGCCACCGCTGCGTCCACGCCGCAGCGGTGGCCCGGCCCTCCAGCGGGCCCGAACCACCGACCAAGAAGGAGCGCCAGGAGCTCGAGAGAGTCGAGGCCGGAGCCGTGTTCACCGTCGAGCACCCCCAGGGGCGCGAGATTCGGGACGCCAGCGAGCAGAGCCGGAGCCCCGGCGGAGACTATGGTCGGGAGGTGACCGCCGTGATGAAGCGGTTGCACGCCCGAGGCTGGGTCGTGAGTGACGCCGAGACAACCGATTCCCCGTGGGGCGGCCGCAGGTGGCGGTGGAACCTGACGAGTCTCGGAGCTGCCGCACTCGCCATCCCCGCCGTGCCTCGGTGGGTGGAAGCTGCGCCGAGCGCGCCCACCGCAGCATGAGGTTCCCATACCCCGCTGACACGCGGGTGGCGGTCGACGAGCTCGAGGACGATGCTGCGGATCGCGGGATGGTCCCGTACTTCTCGGGGCCGGCCAGCCTTGTATGCGACCTGCAGGCTGCGAGCGGTCTACTCGCGCCGGCCCAGCGCGGTGATGCGACAGCCAGCAGCTCGAACAGCAGCTAGCAGCTTCCGGCACTGGGCGGTGGCCGGCGCGGCGGTTACGGCGCTCGCGCCAGGCCACACCGGCTTCCGCATCTGGGTGGGTGCCAAGCGCCCCGTAGAGTGCCGACGTGACTCCCAACGTGTCCCGTATCCAGCGCCTGGCTGGATTCTTGGAAGACGAGTGCCGCCGACGTGGGGTTGACCTTGTTCCCGGACAGGCCGGTCACGTGCTGCGCCATCAGGCCCGGGTGGTGGCTGCCGCACTGCACATCAGCGAATCGTGGGCCCTGCGTTCCTACCTTGATGAGGACGCGGTGCGGGGGCTCGCGGCGAATCTGGTCCGTGAGGTGAATGCCGCTCGCCCTGTGCGGGAGCTGGTGCTGGACGTCTTGGCGAAGGTCGGCGGCTGGGCGAGGGACGATCGCCGGGCACGCGATTGCGCCCACCCGCAGAGGCCGGCGGAGGGCCCTGAACTGGGACCGGCGATCGTCGCGGGCCTGCGGGCACTGGCGTCGGTGGCGGCACAGCAGATGGCGTGGGATCTGTACACGGACGCCGTGCGCCTCGGAGACCAGCCCTACGCCTACTACGCCGACGAGCGGGACGGTGTGCTTCTGCGGCTGCCGCGGGTGTGCGACGGGATGGATGCCAGCTGGCGGCTGCGGTTCGCCGGGATTCTTGATCAGGTGGCCCAGCAGCTTCGAGCCGGCACCGAATTCGTCCCGGTCTGCCACGCCTCGACGGTGGCGCTCGCTCTCGCTGTGTCCGCGGCTCCCGAGCTGATGGACGACATGGACGACATGGACGACTACGAGGCTGCGGAGTCCGTAGGGCTTGGCGAAGGCTGGTCACCTCGTACTGCGGACCTGCAGATCGGTAGAGCGCTGAGGGCGATCGCCTGGAACAGTCCGGCGTTGATCGCCTACGACCCGGAGATGACCTACAGCCTGGAGCCCTCCACCAATGGCATTCACGGCCGCGATGACCTTCGCCCCGAGGCCTGGTTCACGCCGTTCACCGATCTCGTGCCGGGGCCGCCATCACCTCCTCATTGGGTGGTCGATGTCCTGGCCGGCGGGCTTCCTGCCCGCGAAGACCCGCCGCCTTTCGGCGCAGACGAGGCGGAGCGTGCGGCGCTGGTCGACCTGGCGACCGGCATCGTCGAGCGGGAGGCCGCATGGGGGCGCCACTGCGACAACTCCGGTGGCGTGGAGGAGGCACCGGTGGAAGCTGTCGTCCTGCTGCGCCCGCAGCAGCTGGATTACATGACGCGGAAGAGGGCCCGGTCGGAGCAGCAGGCTCTGGTTGTCGAGCAGAACGGGCGTCTCGTGGAGTCTGCCGCTGTGCGCTACCAGGTCGAGCACGACCTGGACGACGACCGCGACATGTTCGACCCGCTGTGGTCGCCTGCCGAGCAGGACGCGGCACCGCTGTGGGCGATCACGCTGACGCTGGAGGACTTCTCCGGCACGTCGGCGCTGCTGGAGCGGCTGCCGCGCCAGGGCCTCGGCAGCCCGTATGACGGCGGAAACAACTGGCAGTTCGCCTCTTCCGCCCAGCTAGCCGACCGGATCGCGGGCGCCGCCTTCTCACGGCCGGTCGACGGCGTCATCGTGCACGCACCGGAGAGTCACGGAGACGGGGTCCACGCAGCGCAGGCCTGGGGGTTGGTCGTCACCCGCAGCGGCCACACCTTCTGCACGGGCTGCGCTTCATGGGGAGTCGAGGCGGCCCATCACAGCCTGATCACCGCACTGGCGCAGGCACTGACACAGCCCTGAGGAAGACGCGCAGTGGCAGGCGGCGTACGGCCAGGGCGGCAGGTTATCCGAGGCGGAACCCGAACCCGCGGTCGGGGTGTGGCGCCTGGTCCTCCCTGAACGGCTCGAACCACTCGTCGGGGGCAAGGTTCACCAGCCCCATGGCCTGGTGGATGCCGTTGTCTGGGGCTTCCATGCCGTCCCGGCCGGGATGGCCGCCGCCGGGATCGGGTTCCCCCGCCCGGGCGGGGGCTGGTCACCGCGATGTGCGCCTTCTGCGGTCTTCCGGCGCTGGGCTGATGGTGATGGCGAGCTCGATCTGGTCGTGGTCGGCCAGCTGGCCGGTGTCGGCGAAGGGTTGGGGGTCGGTGTGCAGGACGGCGGTGACCAAGGGGACGGGCCGCTCGTCGAGGGCCAGCGCGAGCGGCCGGGCAGTGGCCTTGGCGATCCAGCCAAGGGGGAGCCCGCTGTGCTCGACCCGGATGGCGTTCGGGTCAGCCGGGTTGCTGGGGTCTCGTACCAGGTCGAGAGGGGTTCCCGCCGAGAGTCTGGCGAGAAGCCAGACATTGTTGGCGTGCCGGACGCCGCGCAGGGGGGTGGTGAACGTTCCCCGGCCGCTGAGGATGGTCTTCTGGACTGTGCGGGGGCTGCGGCGCTCGGTGCTGCGGATGAGCAGGGCCGCGATGCTGGGGGTGGTGATGGCGGTGATCTCGTCGGTGGTCAGGTCGGCGAGCCAGCCGGTGAAGTCGGAGAAGGACGGCTCGGGTACGGGGCAGCGTGCGGCCAGGTTGATCGCGGCGCTGCGCTGGTGGATGCCGAGGCTGGCGGCGTAGCAGGCGGGGGCGGTGTCGACGCCGTACTTGAGCATGGCGGGCAGGGTGGCGAGGGGGCCTTCGGGTGTGATGCCGTGGCGGGTCTCCAGGATCTGCAGGATCGAGGAGACGGCCCAGGCCAGGTCTTGGGTGATCACCTTGTCGATGTAGTCCGAGGTGACGGTGATGTCCTTGGCTGCGAGGAGCAGCTGGTAGTGGTGGTGGATCTCCTGGAGCGTCCAGCCGGCGATCCAGTCGCCGGCGAGAGGGACGACCGCTCCGATCGGCCGGTTCTTGTCGGTGGCGCTGCGGCGGAGTTCTTGGATGGTGGTGGCGGCGGTCAGGACGGTGTCGCGCAGGGCTGGCCATGTCGCGGGGGCGAGGAGGCCGGGGTGTTCGGTGAGGGTGTTCGCGACCTGTTCGGCGGCGGTGATCGCGTCGAGGCCGCCTTGCAGGCTCAGTCCTGTGCGCAGGATTGCCGCGCGGGCGGCCGGGTCGGGGAGCTGGCGGGCGAGTGCGGCGACTCGGCGGGCGGTGAACCGGGCGAGCGGTTTGAGGGACCAGTCCTGGGCGCCGATCTGGTGGCCGCCCAGGGTGTGTGCGAGCAGGTCGTGCGCGGCGTCTTCCAGCAGGTGCTGGTCGGGGGTGTCGACGACCTCTTCGGCGAGCATCGTCAGGAGTTGGAGCTCGAGTTCCTGCGCCCAGTCGGTGAGTTCTTCCTGCTCGGGGTCGGGCAGGTCGATGTCCGTCAGGTTCTGTCCGGGGGTGGGGCGGACGCCCAGTCTCGTGATGGCGAGGCGGTAGTAGAGCGCGCCGATGGTGGACAGGACCGCTTCGATGTTGCCCTTGTCGAGGTAGCGGCGCTGCAGCTTCTGGGCGTCCTGGGCGTCCTTGGCGATGAGGACGACGTGGCCCTCGGTCTCCTGGAAGGCGCGGCCGGCACGGCCGGCAGTATTCCAGAACTCGCGGACGCCGATCTGCTCCTGGTTGCGCCAGGTGCTGTGCACCAGGACGGTCTTGACCGGCAGGTTCATGCCCTGGGAGAGGGTGCTCGTGGCGCACAGTACGCGCAGTGCGCCGTCGCGGTAGGCGCGTTCCAGCAGGTGCCGGACGGGCTGGGGCACGGTGCCGTGGTGGTAGGCGATGCCCTGGGTCACCATCACAGCGAGCTCGTGCTCGGCGCCGAGGTGTTCGGCGATCCGTTCCGAGAGCGCCAGGCGCTGGTCCCGCTGATTTCGCGCGCCGAGCACCGGGGTGTCGGTCTTGTTCAGTGCCGTGTGCAGGGCGCGTGCGGCGGCCTGCGCGTAGGCGGGCTGGGTGGTGGAGATCAGGACCGGGCCGAGGCGTTCGAAGTGCAGCGCCAGCGAGGCCGCGACGTCCTTGAGATCGCGCGGGAACAGCCGGGTGCGGGTGAGGCGGCGGGTGAGGACCCTGGGGACGAAGAAGTCTCTGCCCTGAGCGGTGCCGTAGTGGATGCTGCCGGTCTGTCCGTCCTTCTCCTGTCCCTGCCAGGAGAACACCCCGGTGCGTAGCTGGGAGGGTGACCAGTCGATCTTGGCGTGGTTGGTGCCTTCCGCAGTGGGCTCCAGCCAGCGGGCGATGTCCTCGCCGTTGGGCAGGACCGCGGACAGCAGGACGATCCGCGCCTGAGGGGTGGTGCGGCGGATCCGGGTGAGGACCATCTCCAGACGCAGGCCGCGGGCGGAGCGGTCGATGGAGTGACCTTCGTCGACGAGGACCAGGCGCAGCCGGCTCGCGAGTTCGGGGGTGTTGCGCAGGAGCAGGTCGAGTTTCTCGGTGGTGACGACGAGGACGTCGGTGTGGTCCAGGAGCTGGTTCTCGTAGCGGACGTGTTCGGCGCCGCCGAAGAGGGAGGAGACGCGCAGGCCGACGAGTTCGAGGCTGGCGGCAAGGTGGCGTTCGACCTGGGCCGCGAGCGCGCGGGTGGGCACCACGTAGACGGCCAGCGGCGGATCGAAAAAGCGCAGGATCAGGCCGAAGGGGTTGCCGTCGGCCTCGCCGGTGTCGGCGAGGGCGTGGAGGATGGCCCATTCGGCGATGTGGGTCTTGCCCGCGGAGGTGGGCATGGTGACGGTGAGATTGTGGGCTTGGGCGTCGAGGAGTCCGGCGTCCAGGGCGGTGCGCTGGGAGGGCCAGACCTGGGTGAGCGGGCGGTCGGAGACGATTAGGGCCTTGAGGTAGCGCTCCCAGGTCCTTGACCAGGTGGAGGCGCGGCGCAGCAGGAGCCACGGGGAGGTGGCGACGATGTCTTCGACGGCGTGGGCGAGGGAGTCGACCAGGGTCCAGGTGTCCACAACGGAGGCCTGGAGGAGGATGGTCGCGGCCTGCTTCAGGTCGGTGATCGCGGCGCGTCCAGCCGCGCGGTCGCCGGTGCGCCACAGGGTGGCCAGAGAGCGGGCCGAGCGGCCGACGAGGCCGTAGGCGGCCAGCACGGCGAGGTCCGCCTGCTCGGCCCGGCCTGCGGCGAGCGCGGCGGTGAGTGCGTGGCCGAGGCGTGGGAGTTCGCTTGCTGCAGCGGCGCCGAGCTGGGCGACGGTGTCGATGTCGCGTTGCAGGATGGCGCCGGCGGCCTCGGCGATCCGGTAGGGGGCGGCGGCGGTCAGTCCCTCGGGACCGGGGATGTCCCCGAAGGTGAACAGCTCGCCGACCTCCTTTTGGAAGGTGCGGGCGATGGCGGTGGCGTTGGCCTGGTAGCCGGCCAGGCTCCACATGGTCGCCGAGATCGCGAGCAGTTCGATCCGTGTCTCCGGCTCGTTCGCCTGCGCGGCGAGGTCGGCATAGGCCTGGGCGATGTCCGGCAGCGGCCCCGGGTCCGTGCGGCGCTCGCGGGGGGTGCGGGCCAGTTGCCCGAGCCGGGCGAGGGAGAGGCCCCGGCGCAGTGCAGCTGGGTCGTAGGTGTAGGCGGCTGTGCCCTCGGTGCTGATCTGCTCGGCCAGGACGTGGGAACGCAGCTGGCCGCGCAGGCGGGCGGACGCCTCTCCGGTGGCCAGTGCCTGGTCGCCCAGGCGCCGCATGGTCCCGTCGCCGTCCCTCACGCTGCTCCCGCCGTTCCGTTGTCCTTGCCGCGGCTCGTGGTGGTGCCGGGGGCTGTCTCTGCCGCGTCGTAGACGCGGCCGACGAACTCCTTGAGGTCGTCGATCGTGACGACGGTCAGCTCGGTGCGCTGGGTCACCATCGCGCCGAGGCCGGTCACGATGTCTTCTTTCCACGATCCCGCGTCGTGGACGAAGAGCATGTGCCGCTCCACCTGGCGCCGCCCCGGATCGCGCAGCAGCGCGCCGAGTCGGCGTACGAGGAACGCCTGCCCGCGGTCGTTGCAGCGCGCCATGAGGAAGTGGATGCTCTCGTCCAGCCTGTCCAGGACCTTCTCCAGGCTGCTGTACGCCTCCTCCCCGACCCGGTTGTCCCGGGAGGCGCGGGTCTTCACCTCCGGCACGGCGATCGCCGGAGGGTCCTGCCGGAAGCGGAACGCCAGCACGTCCGTGCCCTGCACGGCCTGGGCCGGGGTCTGCTTGTAGCGCAGTTTCAGGACCGGGACGCACCACCGGCGCACCCTGCGGTAGAGGGCGCCGGTGATGATCTCTCCGAAGTCCCCGTGCCTGATCTTGCGGTCCGTGGGGAACTTGTTCGTCCGCAGGTAGCCCGCGACGTCCGGGGCACCCAGGTCGTCGAAGACGTTGGCGAGCTCGTTGGGAGCCAGGTAGTTGCGCATCACCTCGTGGCCCAGCCGTTCAACGAGCTCGTCGTCTTCGATCAGCCCTTCGTCGGCGAGCATCTGGTACTCCAGCAGCCCGTCTGGTTGGTCCACGGCCTGCGGCCTGAGCCACTTGTCGAACACGCGCCCTTGCCTCTCCCCCGGCGCCACGCCTGGTCGGCAAGCGCACCTGGGGCAAGGCTAGGCCAGTGTGCATGCCATCGGTCTCCATTCCTGGGACGCTGGCGGCCGATGGAGTAGCAGTCATCTCGGGTGCGCAGCAGCAGCGCGGCTGCTGCGCGGAGTCTGCCCCGTCCCACGACGACGGTAGCCGTGCCGGTCGCGGCGCCGAGCACGGCGCCGACGGGCGCCGCACGCGGCTGTGGTCCGGACGTGCTCGGCCCGTGGTGCACCAGCTACTCAGCCATCGGCTCGAGCAGGTCGCTCAGCACAGTCGTGACGTCCCGGTCTGGGAAGCCGGCCGGCCACCACGTGCCGTGCTTCTTGCGGTAGGGGTACCAGAGGTGCCCGCCGATGCCCAGGCGCAGTTGGGCGTCGTGCCCGCTCACGGTGAGCCAGTTCCCCGTGATGCGTATCGCCGGGGCCCGTGATGCACCCCAGGCCTGTTTGATCTCCTCGCGCACGGCACGGAGGTAGGCCGGGTCCGGATTCCATGCCGTGTCGAGGATCTCCATGGCCGCGGCCCCGCCGTACTGCCAGGCGCGGGCGGCCCGGGTGAGGGAGGCAGGGGTGCGGTGCGCGCTCCAGCACAGCCGGGTGAAGATCTCGGCCGGCGGTGTGGCGGCGGCGAGGCGGACGAGGTCGTCGTCGGTGCTGAGGGTGGTGGGGGCGAGGTCCTGCGGGTGTGCTGGGGAGGGCGCGAGGGCCTGGTTCAGCATCTGGCGGGCGCGGGTGGCAGTGTCGGCGGCCAGGAACCGCAGGGCGGCCGGGTCGAGGCCGGGTGCGGGGGCGACCTGAGAGGTCAGTTCGGGTACCTGGCCGGGGCGGTCGACGGGTGGTGGCGGTGCGGGCAGCGGCGGGAGCCCGGCGCGGGCGGCCGCGAACACCTTCCGGGCGGGCACGCCCGGCGGTGACGGAGCCGGGTTGTGGGCGGCGTTGCGCCGGTGGAGGTCCGCCATGAGTTCGCTCTCGCCGCGTCCGCGAAGGAGGAGCAGGACAAAGGGGTCGCGGTCGAGGAGCCGGGCGACCTGGTAGTAGAGGGCGGCGGCGTGCTTGCACGGCTCGCCCCAGTCGGGGCACGAGCAGCTGGGGGTCAGTTCGTAGGGCCGGGGCAGGAGGCGCACACCGGCTTTGGCTGCGGTGTCGGCAAGGGTGGTGGGCATGTCGCGGTCAAGGAGGGCGGCGAGGTGGCCGGCCTGGGCGGCGGCCGCGTCGAGGAGGATGTCCCAGGCGCCCTGGGTAAGGGTGGGGATGTCCATGGAGGTGCGGTAGGGGCGGGGTTGGCTGCCTTGTACGTGGGCGGTGGCGCGGCCGGGGGTGACGGTGATGGGGCCGACGTTTCCGGCGCGGGCGTAGGTCCGGCCGCGGGCGAGGCGCCCGGTCGCGGAGCGGGTCGGGCCTTCGAGAGCTTGGACCCAGGCGTTGCCCCACCAGGATTCGGCGAAGGAGCGGCGGCCTCGGGCGGTGGGCAGGGGCGGGAAGTCCCGTCGCCGATCGTCGGGGGCTGGTGTGGGGGTCATCGGCGTGCCTGCTTCAGCTGGACGAATTCGGCGAGTTCGGCGTCGCTCAGTTCCGTGAACGCGCTCTCTGCGCCGCCCAGGACCGCGTCCGCCAGAGCTCTCTTGGTTTGAAGGAGTTCGGCGATGCGGTCTTCGACGGTTCCTTCGGCGATCAGCCGGTGGACCTGGACGGGCTGGGTTTGGCCGATGCGGTAGGCGCGGTCGGTGGCCTGTTCTTCGACGGCGGGGTTCCACCAGCGGTCGTAGTGGATGACGTGGCCGGCCCGGGTGAGGTTCAGGCCGGTACCGGCGGCCTTGAGGGAGAGCAGGAACACCGGGACCTCACCGGCCTGGAAGGCGCGCACCATCTCCTCGCGGCGGGCCACGGGGGTGGCGCCGTTCAGGAACTGGACGGGGATGCCCCGGCGGGACAGGTGGTCCTGGATGAGGTGGCCCATGGTGACGTACTGGCTGAAGACCAGGACGGAGCCTTCCTCGGCGAGGATGGTGTCCAGCAGTTCGTCGAGGAGTTCCAGCTTCCCGGACCGGCCGGCGGTCTTCGCTGCGGAGGGCTCTTCCTTGCGGAACTGTGCGGGGTGGTTGGAGATCTGCTTCAGCGCGGCCAGGAGTTTGAGGACCAGGCCGCGGCGGGCGATGCCGTCGCTCTCGCGGATCGCGGCCATCGTCTCGCGGACCACCGCCTCGTACAGGGTGACCTGTTCCTTGGTGAGGGTGACCGGGTGGTCGGTCTCGGTCTTGGCCGGCAGTTCGGGCGCGATGCCCGGGTCGGACTTCTTGCGGCGCAGCAGGAACGGGGCGACGAGCGCAGCGAGGCGGCCGGCCGCCTGGGGGTCCTGGCCGCTCTCCGCGCCGCGGGCGTACTGGTCGCGGAACGTCTTCAAGGGGCCCAGCAGCCCGGGCGTGGTCCAGTCGAGCAGGGCCCACAGTTCGGAGAGGTTGTTCTCGACCGGGGTGCCGGTGAGTGCGACCTTGGCCCGGGTCCGCAGGGTGCGCAGGGCTTTCGCGGTCGCCGAGAACGGGTTCTTCACGTGCTGTGCCTCGTCCGCCACGACCAGCCCCCACAGGGGCTGTGCGAGTTCGGTCGCGCGCAGGCGCATGGTGGCGTAGGTGGTCAGCACGAAGCCCTCGCCGGCGTCGGCCAGGGAGCGCTTGGTGCCGTGGTAGCGGCGGACGGGGGTGCCGGGTGCGAACCGTTCGATCTCGCGGGCCCAGTTGCCCATCAGCGAGGTCGGGCAGACCACCAGGGTCGGCCCGGTGGTCGCCGGGTCCTGCATGCGGTGCAGGTGCAGGGCGATGAGGGTGATCGTCTTGCCGAGGCCCATGTCGTCGGCGAGGCAGCCCCCCAGGCCGAGTGAGGTCATCTGGTGCAGCCAGGTCAGGCCCCGCAGCTGGTAGTCGCGCAAGGTGGCGTCCAGGGCGGCGGGCTGCGGCACTGGCGTCCGGCGGGCGGCGGCCTCGGGGTCGGCGAGGCGCTGTTTCAGCTCCGCCAGCCAGCCTCCTGCGGTGACCTCCACCCGTTCGCCGTCGATGTCCGCGCTCCCGGCCAGGACGGTGCCCAGCGCCTGAACGGGGGTGAGGTCGCGGGCCTTGCGGTCCTGGGCGCGGGCCAGGACGGCGGGGTCGATGAGCACCCACTGGTCGCGCAGCCGTACCAGGGGGCGTTTGGCCTCGGCGAGGCGTTCCAGCTCGGCCGGGTCGAGTTCCCGGCCGCCGAGGGTGATCTGCCAGCGGAAGGAGAGCAGGGCGTCGGCCGAAAGCAGGGACGGCAGGTCGGATGCGGTCTTCTCGGCCGGTTCGACGACGGCGCGGGCCAGCAGCTGGCGGGCCAGTTCCTTGGGCCAGTGGACCTGAACGCCCGCCGCCGCCAAAGCAGCGGCGCCGTCGCCGAGAAGGTCGGACACCTCCGCATCGGACAGGGCGAGTTCGGCAGGTACACGCATCTCAAGCAGACGCGCCAGCGGCGGCCAGGCGTGGGCGGCACGGCCCAGGGCCAGGAGCGCCTCCGCGCGGTCCGACTGGCCGAACGGCGCGGCCACGTCCGACTGGCCGGCCCAGACTTCGCGGGCGTCGGCGACCACGGCCTCGGCAAGGTGGTGCAGCTGGACAACCGCCCGCACCGCTTCCTGCGCGCCGTCGTCCTCACCGTCCCAGGGGTAGCTCCCGTCGCCCGGGCCGGGCAGTTCGATCCGCAGGGATACCGCGGTCCCCGCGTCGATGCCGGCTGCGACACCGGCCGCCCACTCGCGCTGATGCGGCACCTTCTGCGGGGCGGTCGCGGTCCAGGCCTCGTCGCCCGCGGCGAGCGGGCCCGCCGGAGTGCGGGCCAGGACATCGGCGACCGCGTCCAGAAAACCCCGCAGCAGCGGCTCGGCCGCTGGCAGCTCCAGCGGTGCCACGTTCTCGGCGGGCACCGCCCGGGCCTCGGGTGGCATCGCGGCCGCCAGCTCCCTGATCCGCGCCATGTCCTCTGCGTCGTAGGGGCCGATCCGCCACGCGTCGAACCCGGCGGGGCTCACACCGGGCAGCAGTCGGCCCCGGGCCAGCAGCTGCAGGGCGAGCACGGTGGCCGCACCCCAAAACGCGGCCGCCGGATCCGCGCCCGGCATCCGGCGTGCCTGGGTGAGAACCTCCAGTGCCTCGGCCACCGGCATCACGGCGGCCGGCACTTCTCGCCGGCGTACCGAGGTGCCGTGGGGGCGCACCACACTCAGAGACTCTCCAGCCCCTGGTGGAACCGCCGCGTCCCGGCGCCAGAACGCCACACGCCCATCTCTGGGAGGATCCGACGGGATGAACACCGCGGCGCACTCGGCCAGTGCAGTCATCCGCGCCGCCGGCGGCTCGGCCGGACCACCGTCGGTCTTCGTCATGGCTGACGGTACGGATCCCACGGACTGCAGCCTCCCCTGCTCCTTCACCGCGGGCCACAAGGGCCGGGCCCCGCGCCCGCTGAGCGTAGCGGCGAGACGAGACGGGGCGGACGGGAATGCAACCACCCCACCCCATCGAGCGGCCTGCCCCTCCGTAAACCCCGTCACCACCATGACTTGTGTCTGACATCGGCCGTGGCCGGGGCCACCGTGACGGACACCAAGAGGAGTCGCTCGGCTGCCCCTGGGCGACGGCCGAGACTCGAGCAACGCGGTGCCTGAGTCGGGATTCCGTACTAGCCGGTGGCGCCCGGCTGGGTATGCCAATCAGCGGGGCGCCGTGAACGGCTGGGCCGGAAGAAGCGGGCGCTGGTAGGCAGTGGGAAGAGCGGTCGCCTTCTCGGCGAGATCGTGGCGGCTGAAGCTGCGTTCGCCTTGCCCGAACCCGGAGGGGTCCAGACCGACGACAAGCTCGTCGCCCTCGCAGCGGACGATGGTGCCCCGGTCGTATCCGAGGATCAGGCGGGTCCCGACCTGCCACTGGTCCGGTGCGGGCCTGCGGGCCGCCGCGTCGGTACGCAGGTGGGTGCCGGTGGTGATCGGGCGGTGAAGGTCGGTGGTCAGGTCGCCCCACCACAGCAGGTGCTGGATCACGGCCCGCACCATGGGCTGGGGCATCTTCTCGTGGGTGAGGTTCTCCTCGACTGCGTGGATGGGGAGTTCCGCGTCGGCGCACAGGGCGAGGATGGGTCCGATCAAAGCCTGCTGGACCGGGTGCATGGGCCGGCAGAAGCCCCCCAGGGCCTTGATGTTGGTGTAGTGCTGTGCGTCCTTGGGGCCCGTCCACCACTCGTAGGTCCAGCCCCGGGCGTTGACGACTTCCTCGGCCCAGTCCAGCACCCGCTCCGAGGGGCACAGCTCACCGGCCGTCGGAGAGCTGTCGATGAGGGTGATCGTGCCGTCGCTGCTGATCAGCATCAGGTCGGGAATGTAGCCCGCCTTGCCGGGGCCTTGTTCGGCGCGGAGTTTGAACGGCTGGCCGATCATGGACCGCACGGTGGGGTCGAAGTCCGCCAGTTCCATGCGTTCCCAGATACCGTCCGTGGCCACCGGATTCTGGCCGGTGCTGATCGCGGCATAGATCCCGAGGTCGAGTTGCTCGCCACGGTAGGTGAGGTGGCGCCGCCAGGGTTGTGCGCGGACCAGGTCGTGGACGTCGACGTCGGTGACGGGCATCCACTGTGCCGGTCGCCCTTCCTCGAACCGCAGTCCGATCTCTACGCCGTCGAGAATTTGGTGCGCCCTCGTTCGTGTCACCGTTTCATGCTGGCAGAGCCGGTTTTGCGTTGCGTGGTGCTTTACCGAATCCACGGTGCAGGGCTTTGCCCTTTCTCGGCCTACGCACGCAGAAGGTGCTTTCAGCGGCCCTAGAATCCGGGCATGAACGCCGAGACCGCCCACACCATCAATCCGTCGGCCGAGGAGGCGTGGCGCCTGGTCGGCCACTACCTGCACCGGCTGTCGCATGAGCTCCCCGAGCAGTGGCGGCTACGCGATCATGAGGCGTCGCAGTGCCGCGAGCGGGTGTGGTCGCTGCCCACCGAGAACGGGAACGACGCGCAGGTCGCGTTGTGGCTGCGACTGTCCGACACCGAGGTGCCCTGTGACGATCCCGGGTGCGCGGCGCGCGAGATGTACCTGACGAGCGACGGCAGCGACAGTGTGCCGGCATCCGGCCCGCTGCCCGCGTTCGCCCGGCGCGACGGATTCGGCTACTTCGAGTACCGGACGCATCCGCACCACAACGGGTGGGCCTGCAGCATTGACCCGGTCTCGGTGACCTGGATGTCGACGGCGCTGGCCCTGTATGGCGGGTACATGCGCATCAACTGGTTCGACATGGGCGGCGCGGACTCGATGGCAGCGGGGCACTCCCTGTGGGAGGTCTCCGCCCACCAGGTCCGTGAGATCAGCCGCTGGACGGCCATCGCCGGGCCCGACGGTGTCCACGACGAGGGGCCGACCAACCCGGGCACCACGCCCGTCCTCCCACTCCCGCCCGAGGTCGAAGCCAAGCTCAAGGCAGCCGCGGAAGCCCGCCGCTGACGCGTCCCCGGCGGGCGGGAGCGGGTATGTCGAATGGAAGATGAGCGACATCCGGCCTGAGGTGGTGTTCCCGGCCGCGGTGGCGACTGCGGATTTGCGGGACCCGCGATTCGCCACTGCCGTCCCCGCGACCGTGGCGGAGGCGCTCGTCCATGCCCGCCTGACGACCGAACATGCGGTCACCTACGCCGAGCGGGCCGCAGACGAGGTCCGGTGGGAGAACGAGCGCCCTCTGGCAGTCAGCACGCCCACTACACCGCGGCGCGTGCTCGCGGGCATGTGCGCGGACAGCGCTCGTGAGCATGTGCAACCCGGCCGCAGAGCCTGGTGCTGCGATGGATACTGCCGGGGTGCTGAACGATCTGAAGAGCGCCCTGGCCGCGCTGGAGGCCCACCGACCTGGCTCTCTGCTCGGCCTGCGCGAGACGCAGTGGCTCGACGCGAAGAGCGGCCCGTACCATCTGGCGGACCCCAGGGCGGTCGAGGAGCTCACGAAGGACGTCTCGGCGTTCGCCAACGGGGGCGGCGGGGTCATTATCGTCGGCATCGCCACCCGCCTCGAGCACGACGAGGAGGTTCTGGACCGCATCGTCGGCCTCGACGCGACCTCGGTGAACGTGGACCAGATCCGCAAGCTGATCCGCCAGCGGATCACCCCCACTCCCCGCGGCGTGCGCGTCGGATGGTCTGGTGCCGACGGCGAGCGGGTGCTGTTCATCGAGGTCCCCGCGCAGGCTGCCGACACGCTCTTCGTCCTGCCGGCCCCGGTGGGCAAGCCCGGTGCACCGCGCCCGGACACCGTCGCGGTGCCGATGAGGGACGGGGACAGCACGCACTGGCTGCCGCGGGCCGAGATTCAGCAGCTGCTCTCCGCCGGCATCCGCGCCTCCGGCATGCCCACTGCCCAAGCCCTCACCGAGCTTGTACGGCAGGCCGTTTCCGAAGCCGGACCCGGTGCTGGGCTGCGGGTCGGCCAAGGGCTGCCCGACCGTGAGCGGGAGATGAGGGCGGCCTACGAGCAGCTCGTCGACGCGGGGCTGGGGGAGCCGACCGGGGAGGCATGGGCGCAGGGCGCGGCCGTGCTGCAGGATCTGCGGCACGAGGTCGATGGCGAACCAGGCTGGGTGTTGTGCCTGGTGCCGGGGCGTCCCGCGGTCGCCGTTGCCGAGCCGGTCTGGCAGGCGATCGTCGAGACCGGCCGGCGGGCTCCGGGCGGTCGGGATCCGCTTGCGGCCGTCGGCTTCCCGCGCGCTCCTGCGGGCACGAACGCTCCGTGGGTGCTCCCGGCCGACGCCCGGCGCGTGGACCTCGACGGCGGAGCGTGGGGTCCGGGCCTCTTGGCGTGCTCGGGGCGTGGCGTGTGGCGGTGGCAGCCGCTCCCCCGCTTCAGCCTGAACCAGGGCCGCTCTGCCGACATCGGCACTGCCGGCCAGACGCCGGCGCTACGCCTGCGGGCGCTGGTGAACCTGCCCTGGGCCGAGGTGAGCACGCTGGAGATCAGCAAGTCCCGGCGTACGCAGCTGGAGCAGATGCTTCCGCACAGTGCGCTAGCGGGTGCGGTGACACTGCTGTCCCGCCGTCGGGGCGCCGAGCTGCCCGCCGCTATCTGGGAGCGGGGGCCTTTCGGTAACTCAGGCCGGTCGGCCGGATACACGTGCTCGATCGCCGGGCCCGACGGCGGCGCGGCTGTGAAGGCCTCCGTCATGCTCGCGCTGCCCACCACGATGGAGTCCACCGTCGTCGCCTGCGCGGACGTCCTGATCGAGAGCGCGGAGGCGTGGTCGGCGGCCCTCGGCCCCGGATGGGACACGCAGTTGGGTCTCGACGAGGTCCAGGCCGTGCTGCTCGCCGCGTGGGAGACGGCCGCCGAGCTGCTGCCCGAGGCCGTGGGCGACCCGGCCGCGCTGTCGTGGGCCGCCCCTCCCACGACCGAGCTGCGGATCACGTGCGAACAGCCCGCTGACAACGGCGTCCGGCCGGCCCTGGACACGCTCGTCGACCTGACGCCGCTCGGTCCGAACGACGGCGGCTCCAGGTCGCAACTGGCCGTCGCCGTCACCGCGGCGCCGGCCATGGACCGCGCCGAGCGACAGCGTCTGCTGCGGGAGGCACTGGTGCACATGGCCCACGCGTTCGGGTACGTCGACGCCGAGGTGGATCTGCTGTAGGGAGGAAGCCTCGGCCTGCTCTGCCAAGGGTTGTGGCGGATCCGTCCGTCGAATCAGCTGGCTGGGCCGGCCAGCCACAGCACCGGGGCGCGGCCGGTGTCCTGGGCCTTGGCGGGCGGCCAGTCGGCCGCGGGCTCGGCTCCGGCCACGACGGCCGCGTCGAACGGTGTCGTGCGTTCGGAGGCCAACCAGTCGGCCGCCGCCACCCAGAAGGCGTTCTTCTGCGCGACCAACCGAGCCGCCTCGTCGACGGCACTGCCCGGTGAAATGTCCGGGAGCGTCTCCGTGCCGAGGACCGTGTCGATCCCTGCCTGGAGGGACAGCACGGTTCGTCGGGCGGCCTCCGTCACGGTGCCGCCTTCCAGATGCAGGGGCTGGACGGGGATTCGGTCGAGGGCGGCGGTGGGGGCGACGTCCGGGGCGATGCGCAATTCGGCGCGCTGCTCTCGTTCGTCCCACTCCAGGTGGAGGAAGGCGCCCAAGGCGCCGTTGGGTGCCTCGGAGACGACGTAGAGGCCGTGGAGGGGCCAGCGCTGGGGCAGATCTGCGGGCATCCGGTCGCCCGCCTTCCTCAGCTCGAGGATCGTGGCGTCGTGGATGTTGACCATGTGGCGTCCTGCGGCTCGCCATGCTCCGATCGCTTGCAGTCTGGCTGCATCGCCTGCGGCCAGAGCGGCGAGTCCCGGTCCGGTGGCGCCGGGGGCTCGGGTGGTGCGGTGGGGGTAGTGGTCGGTAAGGACCTGCTGAACGTGGGTCACAGGGAGCCAGCACCAGGTCGGGATGGTGTCGCCGGCGGTGTCGCGCGCCTGGTCCAGGCGGTCGAAGACGCCGGGGAACTGTCGCTCGGCCTGCCTCTCGAGCTTTTCCAGCCGTGATGCGGCGGCCCGGTACATTTTGGGCACCCATCGGAACTGTTCGGCCAGTTCGCCGTCTCGGCGCTTGGCGAAGTTCTTGGCGTAGGTGTCGCGATCCATCACTGCCCTCGTGCGTGGCGGGGCGACGCCGACAACTGCGCCGCCCCGCCACTGTGCCGTACGCCGCTGACACTGGTGGTGGCTTTCCGCCAGGTCGCGGCTGTCAGCCGGAGGCCGGGTATTCGGCTCGCAGGTCGGCGATCAGCTGGGCTCGTTGCTCGGTGAGCGGCATCCGCCGGCGATGGCGGCCGCGGCTGACCGCGCTCCACCTCAATGTGCTGGCCCGGGTGGACGAGCACGGGGCACTGTCAGCTGTGGACCTGGCCCGTGCGCCGTTCAGCCAGGACCATCAGGACTCTCGCTGGTTGATGGTGCGGCTGGCCCACCTGTTCGACCACCACCTCATCGTCGGCGTGCGCGACGGCGGTGAGGAGGTCCGGGGGCGCGTGCGGGCCACCAGCGACCTCGAGCGGGACCTGGTCGCCCAGCTTGATGCGCTGCACACGCCGGGGCCGGTCTGGGACGGGGAGCGGGTGCTCGAACCCGCGCCGCCCTCGGGCTGGGCCGAACTGCGCGACAGGGCCGATCAGGAGGCTGCCCGGCTGGACCAGGAGGCAATGCGGCGGCGGGCGGATCATCCAGTGCCGGTCCCTGCGGTTGCTGGGGATAGCGGCCGGCACTCCGTCGTGGTGGATGATTCCCCGCCCGCAGAGGTCACAGCGACGGTGACTTCCTAGGATGAGCGGATGACTCGCTTCAGCGTGGACCTCCCGGTCCCCTCGATCGACAGCGAGTGGGCTCCTGAAGCGGCAGCCGCTCTGGTCGGCACACGGTGGCCTCTCAAGGCAACCCTCGTCGAAGGCCAGGTGGTGAGCATCCCCGCGCGCGTGGTCGGTGCGCAGACGTCCCCGGACGGAGTGACGATGCGGCTGGACCTGGAGACGGATGTCTTGATGGAGGGCAACTTCTCCGTCAGCAACATCAGCGTGGACGACGACTGACGCTGCCGTGCCCCCGTCTTTTGAGCCACGTGGCACCGGGCGGCGCACATGCTGCGCAGTCTTCCTCTCCGGTACGGGCGCACCGTAGGCGGTCGGAGCCCGGTACGTGGGCTGGCACTGGCAGGGCTATCTCGCGTGCGGTGGCCGCACGTTAGCGTGGTCCGGCGCCAGGGGGTCTGTTCGTTCGGGTGACGCTTGTGGCACCACGGCGACGCGGGCAGGCGACGTCTGACCGTAGGGTGCCTTGCATGCCCGACCTGACCGAACAGCAGACGAGTGAGCTGAGGGCGGCTGCCGCGGCCGCGGCCGTGCTCCCGTCCCAGCAGGCGGTGATTCCGGTGGTGTGCCGGATGGCCTCCGTGGACCCGGTGACCGGGCGGAAGGAGAACACCGCGTCGCTGCTGAAGCTCGTGCTGGGCGGTGAGGCGGACATGCGGGCCGCATTCGAGGTGGCCGGCCGGATGCTGGCCGGTGATGCCCGGCCTGATGGTCAGGTCGTACCCGTCGGAAGTGCCGCCGGTGATCCGATGATGACGCTGGCGTGCGACGTCATCCGGATGGGCATGCGCGGGGAGCCGGAGCGTGCATGGGCCCAACTCGAGCAGCAGCATCCCGCCCGGCGGGCGGCGGTCTTCTCCATTCTGATCTCCTTCCTCAACTACCACTTCGCGGGGCTCGACCCGCTCGCCCTGGCGGCTGCGGAGTAGGTCTTGCCGTGCGCGCGGCCGGCTCGGTCCGGGATCCGCCGGGCGAACGCGTGCCCGTGCAGGGCGGCCGAGGGTCGGCTGTGCTGGGGGCTGTGGACTTGCCGGTGCAGGTGGCTGAGGCGGGGATGGCGAGCGAGCTGCCCGCCGGGGCGGGCTGGGCGTTCGAGTGGAAGTTCGACGGTGACCGGGTGGGCCCGCCGGACGGGTTCCGGTCGTGAGGCGACGAGGACTGCCGGGGCGGCGCCGCTGTCGGCGCCGCGGGGGTGCCGGGCGGCCGGAAGGTGGCCGGCGCTGCTCCGCGTGAGACGTCTGCCCTGACCTGGAGCATTGGCCAGCTGCATCGCCCCGGCCCCGGGGTGCTTGCGGCCGGGCGGACGAGCTGGCGGGTTCAGCGGGTTCGGGCTCGGCCGAAGAGCAGCCGGTCGGTGGCGAGCGTGGCATCCAGGTAGGCGTCGATCCGCGCGGCGTCGGCGGTCTGCGGCAGCGGATCCAGTCCCAGAAGCAGGACCGCCTCTGCGTTGCGTGCGACCAGTTCGGTCCAGGGCCGGCGGGTGGGCAGCCGGAGCCGGCGGGAGACCCCGGGCACGTGCAGCAGCACCTGGTCGCCGACGATCTGCAGGCAGCGCTCCAGTTCCGGAACGACCTCCCGGGCGCCGGTCAGGCCTCCCAGGCTGGCGGACAGCCGCCGCATCCCGGCCTCGGCCGTCTCGGCGGTGCCCGAGCCGGTCAGGGCGGGAGCGCGGGTGATCAGGATATGCGCGGTCTCATGCCCGTCCGGGCGGGTGTCGGCCCAGGTCCAGGTGGCAAGGGACACCAGCAGCCGCAGATCAGGGGCGGGCGGCGTGAGCAGGACTGTCATGCTGTCGTGCCTCCCGCGGCCTTGAAGCAGCACCAGACGATCTTTCCGGTCGGGGTGCGGTCCTGGACTCCCCAGCCGTCGGCGAGCGCGGCCACGAGGATCAGGCCGCGTCCGGAGGTGTCGGTGTCGGCGGCCTGCCGGGCCTTGGGGTGCCGGCGGCGGCTGTCGTGCACTTCCATGCGCACGGTTTCCTCCTGGGCGTCGAGCTTGACCAGGAAGCCGTGTCCGGGAACGGTGCCGTGGACCATGGCGTTGGTGGCGAGTTCGGAGACGCAGAGGCGGATGTCTTCGACACGGTCCGGCAGGCCCCAGTCGGTCAGGGCCTCGGAGGTGAAGGATCTTGCCTGGCTGATCGACTCGGGGCGGGCCTCGAAGAATTGTTGGGTCGTCAGGGCCATCGTGGTCCTCATGACTCGGCGTCCAGGACGCGGGTGGTGCCGGGGTGGCGGTGGCGGACGGGACCGGTGCGGGCGGCGGCGTGGTGGGTGGTCCGGGGCTTTCGGACCAGCAGCAGCCGTGAGCCGGCCGCCTCGATCCGCCGCCTGCGTTCGGCGGCTATGGCCTTGGGTCCCAGGTGCGACATGGCCGGGGCGATCACGCCGTAGACGTCCGGCAGCGCGAGCACGTCGAGCAGCCCGGTGAACGCCGCCGAGGCGGCGCCCGCCGCGGTGTCCCGGTCGGTGAAGACGCCGGACAACTGCAGTTCGTGGCTGCGGCAGTACTCGGCGAGCGAGCCGACCAGTGCTTCCTGTCGTGCTGGGGAGACCCGCACCAGCCGCAGAAGGCCGTACACGACCGGGCCGTTGACCTGGCGCTGCTCGGTGAGGGGTTCCATGCTGGGGACCATCCAGAAGACTCGACAGAGAAGTGACGCTCTGAGCGTGGCCGCTGCCCAACTTGTCGCCAACCACCCGTCGTTCTACTTCCGTTCCACTTCCGTCCCGCCGCCTGCACGGACCGTGCTTCGATGACGGGTGGAAGGGAGTGACGACGCGTGGCGACGGTGCACCACTGGACCGGCCTGGAGGCCAAGGCCCTGCGGGGCGCTCTGCGCCTGAGCGTGCGGGCCTTCGCCCAGCAGCTCGGCCTGGCCGTCGCGACCGTGTCCAAGTGGGAGAGCAAGCTCGCCGACACCGCACCCCGCCCCGACACCCAGGCCATCCTGGACACCGCCCTCAGTCGCGCGGACGCCGCCGTCCACCTGCGCTTCGAGACGATCCTGTCCGAGATGACCAGCACCGGGGCGAGCGCCGGCCGGCACCGCGTAACCGCCTGCGGTCCCAGAGCCTGGGAGTACGAGAGCTGGGCCGACGACCTCGACCGCATCGTGGTCGCCCTGTCCCGGCAGAACTTCACCTTCGCCGACAGCCTCCTGAACCGGTGGCTCACCCGGTTCAAGGCGTCCGAGCTGGACGAGAAGGGCCTGTATCTCTTCGCCCGGTCCACCGCTCTGCTCGGCGACCTCAAACGCGACCAGGGCGCCGTGCTCGGCCCGCTGTCCGCCCGCCGCTCCTACGCCGACGCCCGCGCCATCTTCACCCAGCTCGACATCCCCCGCCGTGTCGCCCAGCTCGACCTCTCTCTCGCGGTCGTCACCGAGATGTCCGGCAAGCTGGAGCTCGCCGCCCGCCACTACGAAACCCTCGCCGTCGACGACCGGCTCTCCCGCCGCGACCGCGCCCGCGCGAGGCTGTGGGTGGGCACCTCGCTGAGCAAGGACGGTCAGCACGACTACGCGACCCGCGTCATGCAGGCCGCCACCCGCGACTTCGAAGACCTGACCGAACCGGACGACTGGTCGGTCGCCCACCAGAAACTCGCCCTGGCCCGACGCGGCGCCGGCGACCTCACCCAGGCCCTGCACTTCATCGATATCGCCCGCAGCAGCGGCACCACCGAGTCACCGATGCAACGCGTGCGACTGGACACCGCTCATGGCCACATCCTGCTCTCCGATCCGGCGACCCGGGATGATGGACACCTCGTCCTCGACCAGGCCGCCAGGCAGGCCGCGCAGTACGGACTCGTGCACCAACTGCGCAGCATCGAGGGCATCAGGGCCATGAGCGAGGGGCCGACCGGCCCCCGGCAACGGTGACCAGGGAGAACACACGCGTGAGCAACGACCAGCAGGCCATCACCGAGGACCAGTGGCGCCGGGCGAAGCTGATCTGGGACTACCACCAGATGCACCACGAGCTGCGGCCCGCCGACGCGGCGATCGGACTGGGCAGCCACGACCTCGGTGTCGCCACGCACTCCGCCGAGCTGTACCGCGCCGGTCTCTTCCCGACCCTGGTGTTCACCGGCGGCAACAGCCCGACCACCGCCAGGGTCTTCCCCCGGGGTGAGGCCGTCCACTTCCGCGAGCACGCCATCGAGCTCGGCGTCCCCGCCGAGGCGATCCTGCTCGAGCCGAACGCGGCGAACACCGGGCAGAACATCACCCTCTCCCGCGAGGTCCTCGCCGCCGCCGGCATCCGCGCCGCGACGGTGCTGCTGGTCTCCAAGCCCTACATGGAACGGCGGTCGTTCGCGACCGCCCGCAAGCTGTGGCCCGACGTCGACATCCGGTGCGCGTCGGAGCCGCTGGAGTTCGACGACTACCTGAAGTCCATCGGCGACGAGAAGCTCGTGCTGGACATGCTCGTCGGCGACCTCCAGCGGGTCATCGAGTATCCGAAGCTCGGCTTCGCCATCGCCCAGGAGGTCCCGGAGGACGTGCATGCCGCGTACGAGTCCCTCATCCGCGACGGCTTCACCAGCCGCCTCATCTCGTGAGCTGTCCGAACTGGGCGGGCTGTGCGCGGTCCATCAGCCGAACCTCTTTCCCCGGCTGAGCACGCTGGCCAAGCTGTTCGCGGCGGATACCTGGATCGTCCTGGACGACGTCCAGTTCACCCGCCGCGACTACCAGCACCGGGCCCGTCTCGCCGACCTCGACGACCCGGCCCGCCAGCGGTGGCTGACCATCCCCACCCGCCTGCCCAGCGGGCGCTCCACCCTCATCCGGGACGCGCTGATCGACGATCCAGTTCTCGCGCGCCGCAGGACCGAAGGCATGCTGCGCCAGCACTACGGGAACAGCCCCCACTGGCCGGCCCTCGCCCAGGCTCTGGCTCCGGTGCTGGGCGCCTTCGGCACCGAACGGACCGCGGCCGTCGCCGAGACGTCCACCCGTCTCCTGCTGGACCTGCTCGGCTGGCGCGGGCAGATCCTGACCAGTAGCAATGTGCCCGCCCGGCCGGACCGCTCCCAGCGGCTCGCCGACCTGGCTGCCGCGACCGGTGCCCGCGCGTACCTGTGCGGGACGGGCGGCATGACCTACCTCGACCCCGCTCCGTTCGAGGCACAGGACATCGCCGTTGCGCAGTTCCGGCCGCCGACGACCGGGATCTGGTCCACCGGCCGACGCGTCAGCGCCCTGTGGGCGCTGGCGGCGCTCGGTCCGCAGACCGTGGCCGCCCGCTGCCGCGCACTCGCCGCGGCGCCCGAGGCCATGCTGAAGGCCTGACCCGGCCGCTCCCCTCACCGAACCGGTTCGGCCCGTGATGGGACGGGACGAGCCGGAACCAAGCCTCCCCAGCCAGAAGGCCCCTGGCGCTCAGGTCCTGGCTGCGAGGAAATCGCGAGCGCCGCGCAGCGGGGTCCGTAGTTTGCGCTGGGTAGCACGGCTATCGAGACGAACGTCGAGAGCACCGGGAAGCGCCACGTCGGCCCGCAGGCCCGGAACCAGCCGAGAGGCGTCGAGCCCGTCACGTCGGGCAATGAGTAGCCCAAGCTCGTGCCGACTGACCGCGTGCGCACCCCCGAGATGATGCACACCACGCTCGTCAGAAGCGGCAAGTTCCAGCAGGGCCGCCGCCAGATCGCCAACGTGGACGGGACAGCGGAAGTCGTCGGTGAACAGCACGCCGCTCCGACGGCCGGCCACGAGGTCGTGAACGAGGCGGACGTGTTCAGAGCCGATCCCCCCGATGATGAGCGAGGTCCGGGCGATGACCGCGTCGGGCGTCAGGTAGCGGACGCTGGTCTCGGCCGCGGCCTTCGCAGCGCCGTAGGGGGTAACGGGGTCGGGATGGCAGATCTCGTCGTAGAGGCCACCACGAGTGCCAGAGAAGACTGCGTCACTACTGACGTGAACCAACCGACAGCCGTACCTCGCCGCTGCCAGTGCGAGACGCGCCGGCCCCTCGGCCGTGACCTCCCAATCCGCCCCTCCGCTGGTCGCATTGATGATCACGCTCGGCACAGCCTCGGCGACCACCGCGTCCGCACGATCGGGGTCGCGCAGGTCCAGAGCGTGCCATGTGACGGGGGAACTACCCGGCCTGGTCGCGTAGGTAGCCGCGATGGTCCGACCGTCTGCCGCCGCCTGGCGCACCAACTCAGCTCCGAGAAACCCGCTGCCACCGACAATCAGGACCGTCATGTTGCGTAACCGTAGACGGCCGGGCCGCATTGCGGAGGTGGTTGCGGATGCCCGCGCCTGGCGGCATTGCTCCGGTGGTGACCTTCGAGGGTGTCGCACCCGTCCGCTGCTCGGTCGATCCCTTGCATAGCTGCACGTTCGAGCGCCGGTGAATGTGTAAATGAATAAAGATTGCGCCTTTGTGAAGGCCCCGTTGCGCGGTCAGCGGTGCAGATACTGGCGCATCGTTGCCCGCTGCAGGATGGAGAACGACGCACCAGTCGAGCCTCGACAGACTTGAGTCTAAGTTGACACCCACTCTGACCTGCACTTTCACAGAATCACAATCTTTATTCACTTACACATTCACCCAGCAGGAACCATTTGAACCTACCCGTCAACAGAGGGGGAGGTCGGCGAGGAGGGGGGTCGCGCGGTCCGGGGAGTCCAGCATGGAGCCTCGAAGCGAAGGAGCCTCCGCCACCACCCCTCTAACGGTCCGTGACACGCGTGACCGTCTCCGTGTACCGTGCCCGATGCAACCGAAGGGGTACATGCACGATGAGGACGCTTTCTTCACGAGCACCGACGTGTGCACCCTGACGCATCAGAGATCAGTGGAGGAGCCTTGGACGAGTCCTTGGATGCGCCCGTACAGAGGACGCTTGATGACCTACTGGAGCTCGTGAGCTTCACGGACTTGAAGAGTCGTCTGGAGGTAGTGCGACGCTTCCCGGCTCATTACGAAGATGAGCACGATGAGATGCTGGCCGAGGTGGTGCGCCAGATTCGACCCTACCTTCGGAACGTCATCGGGGTCACCATCGGAAAGGGAGGCCAGGGGAAGACGACTCTCTCTGCGAACATGGCAGGCATGCTCGCTGCAGAGCAGGAGAAGCTTGCGGAGCAGGGAAAGAAGGCACTGCCGATCCTGCATCTCGAGCTCGACCTTCAAGGTGACGGCCTCTCTCACGACTTCGGTCTTGCCCGCTCCAAGTTCAACGACAGGGGTGCGGCCCTCGCAAGTGCTGTCACCAATGACGGGCCCCTCCACGTCATCAAGACTGATCGCCAGTTCCTGCATGTTGTCCCTGCCGGCGCCAACAATGCGCGGATCACTGATGCACTAGGGGCACTTGTTGCCACGCACGGGCGGGCTGCCCACCTCTTGCTCGCTCTCCTGTTGGCTCAGATCAGCCATCTGTACCGCTGGATCGTCATCGACTTCTCGCCTGGCGATCGGAGCCTGCAGCAACTCGGCCTGGCCGCGGCGACGCACCTCACTGCTCCGTTGATGGACTCGGACAACGCGTCCGTCAGCGGTCTTGCGAACCTCGCTGTGTTGGCCAAGAGCACCCGTAAGACCAACCCTGAACTCGGCGTGGCGGCCATGTGCTTCCTGGGCTTCAGGAAGGTACAGGGGAAGCCCACCAGCGACCTGACCATCGTCTGGCAGAAGCTCGGCAGGGCTCTCCAGCAGTACAACGTCTCACCCGATGTCATCCTCGAGGACTATGTTCGCGAAGGCCGCGTACTAGCTAAAGAGGCTCGCAACTCCGGCATGCTCGCCCACGAGTTCGCTAGGGCAGCCGCTGGTCAGTGGATTGACCCGCGAACAGGAGAGGTCGCAGAGCGTCCCAGGGATGAGAACGGACGCCTCATTGACGCCAAGCGGGCCATTGAGCTCGCAAACGACCACGCAGCCATGGCTCGCGCGGTAATCACCAGGGTCCGTGCCCGTAACCAGCAGCTGAAGGAGGCCACCGCATGAGCAGCGGGCCCAGCAAGGATTCGGCCAAGAAGGGCTCGGGGAGGTCACGAGGAGGCTCCGCGGCGCAAGGCAAGGGAGCATCCAACCTGAAGATGCCCGACCTCGACTTCGGCGGCTTCGGTGATGCCGACGAAGACGAAGAGCTGACACCGGGTCTGCCCGCAGACGTCTTCGGGGCCGCACCTGTAGCGTCCTCACCGGCTGTAGAGAGCCCGGTCGAGTCGAAGCCTCCGCTGGTACCTCACCAGCCCGTCGAGGAGCCGGGGTCTGCCCCCCAAACTCCCGCTGAGCAGGAACTCAAGGCACCAGCTGTCCCCCCGGCCAGCACCGAGATCCCTGCCGACACCCTTCTCGCGGCTCCAGAGGAAGCTGATGGTCGCAGCGAGCTGAAGGCAAGCACGCCCGAGGGCGCTGGCCCAACCACCCAGCCTCCGGTTGCCGAGCCCATCCCGAGCCGGTCAGCTCCGGAAGCAGCTCCGCCCGTCGATCCAACCCCGGCGTCGGCCGCCGTGGCGCGTCGAGAGTCGACGCATGCCGTTGCCAGTTGGGGGGCATCCACCGGTCTGCCGGCGCGACGACCGCGTCGCAACAGCTCTAAGCCCTTCACGGCTGACCAGCGGCAAGAGAATCGCGAACAGAGCATGCGGGAGCTGTTCGAGAAGGCTCCGCGTTATGCATCACTTCTGAATACGTACGCGGTGGTGAAGAAGACCGATTCGAAGCCGCGGAACATTCAGCTGTACGGCCTTACGTTTGAGCGAACCGCCACTCAGATCGCCATCGATACGGCGGTCATGGCTCGAGTCACGCCGCGTATGCCGACGCCCCGGCTCATCGCGGGGCACTATGTGGACACTGCGCTTCAGGGGGCGCTCTCCGCGCTCAATCCCGCAGAGGCTGACGCGGAGCGCATCGAGGACGAGAAGGATGTCGTCTTCGCGTTGGCGGACCGGGCCATCGCCTATCGGAACTACATCGCCGATGACGAGTACGCGTCCCAGCTGCGGCACAGCCGAACCATCTGTCCCCTGACCGAGTCTGGGGACGCGCTCCTGACACGGCTGATGACGCTGCTGCGGACCATGCCGTCTGTGAAGGTCCAGCCCTTCGAGATCGTGAGTGTGGCGGTCTCGGACCTCCTTGACGGCATGGCCCAGGAGCAGGACGCCTTCGAAGGATTCCTCGCGCGCAGCGTGGCAACGAGTATCCAGTAACCGATGTGGGCATCCGGGCGCGAAGGGTTGTGGCGACCTCGTAGCCGCCGTGGGTTTGGTCGCCAGCTGGGGCCCGGCCTCTTCTCTCTGAGGGGGCCGGGCCCCGGCGCGAGGTAGGTGGAGCCGCCGGGGTTGCATGGCGGCTGTGGGCGAGTGCGACGGGCGGCCTGTCAATGGCAGCACCCGTGGTTTCGTAGCGGCGCCGACTGGCTTGGTTCACAAGCCCCGGCGCGGGCCAGTGTCGATGGTGGCCGCGCGGCCTGCCGAGACTTGCCTCTTGAGGGCTGGCCGGCCGCGCATGGCTGGGTAGAGGCCACGTCTGCCCGCTAAGCGCGACGTGCAACACGCTGTGGCTTGCAGCAGGGCAGAAGCAGCAGCCGTGCAGTTACCCATTACTATGGTCAGAGCGGCACGCAGCGGCTCCGTTACTTTAAGTGACGCTTTCCTTTAATCAGGTGCCAATCGCGTTAAAGGAAAGCGCCCCGAAGGGGTCCCGCAGCCCTTCATGGTCGATCGGCCGATTCGACCTCGAGGTCCGGAAAAGACCACTTCGTGTATGTAAGGCGCCTCTCGGCCCCGTTGATGAGGTCGAGTACATCACTGGCCAGGAAGGCTCGCGTGCCCCGTTCGGCGTCTTTCACCTGAACGATGCCAGCACCTGCCAGCTCCTCCAACGCCTTGGACGCGGAGACAAACGATGTCTTGAGCAACGATCCGGCCGCGCGAGCCGTGAGGACCGGGACACCCGGAAGCTGTTCCATCAGCCGCACCACTGCCGCACCCTTCCGCGGGTGAGGCCTCAGTCCACAGCTCTCTCGATAGTTCGCAAGGCGGGCCTGCCACAGGTCCCTCATTTGGCCAAGCTCATCTGTGAAGCGCCGCGCCTCGGCGACGGCGTCACGCGTGGCCGCCAAGAACACTCGGATCCAAGCCTCCGTTCCGTCCATCGCTGCAGCGCTGTCTGCACTCCCGTTGTATCGGTACGCCTCCAGGCCGGCAATGTACTCACGAGCATGCGCGAGGAGAGACATCGAGATTGGCAGCACGTGCCCTACAGCCAGACCCTGACGAGCAAGCACGGTGTGGATCAAGGCGCGCCCCGTCCTCCCGTTACCGTCCGTGTACGGGTGAATGGTCTCGAATTGAGCATGCACGAGCGCAGCTTGAACTAGGGGCAGCGGCTGATCCTCCGAGATGAACGCCGCGAGGTCCTCCATGAGTGGGCCTACCAGTTCCGGGGCGGGCGGAACGTACTCCGCCCCATGAGGGCCGTACGCATTGCCCCCAACCCAGTTCTGAACCTCACGGAGCTTGCCGGCCAGGTCGTGCTGTTCGGTCTCTACCATGAGGGCGGCCTGCAAGCCGTTGATGTCATCAACAGTCACGCATGGGGTGCTGGTCAGTGCTGTGACGGCCTTACGCAGAGCAAGGACGTTGTTCACGACCTCCCGCGCACTATCGCCGATTCCGGCCCGCGGTTCATCGCCGGCCTTGGTCGCGAGCATCAGCTCAAGGTGTGCGATCGCCCGGGCCGATGCGACAACGCCTTCGATCCGCGATGAGGCAACTGCCTCAGACCGCAGAAGGAACCGCGCGAGAGACTCGAGGTGAGGGCTGGTGGGCGCTGAGTCGTTGAACTCTCGAACCAGCTGGTCGACCTCAGAGACTTCTGCCGCGAGTTCCGCCGAGAGACGGACTTGTCGCCCGCGGAGGTAGTCAGGTGTATACGCAGCGTAAGCGCGGGGTTGCTGTTCGCTGACGCCAGGGGCGAGGCCAGGCTGTGATTGCCAGCGCCGCTCCGTAAACCTTGCCACCAGACACGCTCCAAAGGTTCAACCTCGGGCCGATCCATTTAAGGATAGTCTGTGCCCGTGATGTTTGGTTTGATGCTAGGGGACGGTGCAGTCGGCGCGGCTTCCGCGCTGGCTGCCATGCCCTCTCCATCTGGCCCGGTGTCACACGCCTCTCGACTTGTGGAAGCGCAGCCACGCCTTCACAGCACCAACAGGGAGATCCCAGCCAGGGTCACCCAACGAGAGCGCGAAAAAGGCGACCCGCAGGTCGCCTCGTGGGGCGACTCAGCCAAGTCGCCCATCGCCACTGCTCGGGGTGCCACCCCGAGCCTCCACATGTCCATCACATCAGCCCGACGCTGTCGGCCCGACTTGCCGATCCACGGAGCCACCCGTGTTCGGCGAGGGGAGGAAACACCAACGACTTGACCTGACCCAGCCGTCCATGACGGTTACAAACCTCACCCCCGCTGACCAGGCAATTTGATGTCCTAGGCCGAGCGGTCGGTCGTTTTGTGCCTTCATCCCTGTGTTGTTCTGGAGCAGATCATAGCCGCCAGCCGCAGGGCTAGTCCCGTATTGCCAAAAAGAGACTCATGCGAGTCTCCGCCGGACTATGCCCAAACCACACCAAAAAGGCCGCACGAGCCTGATCGAGGCACGCCCGCTCATCGCTGGCCATTGACCTTGTCCAGCGAAGCTGCGGCACTTGCGCTTCGCCAACCGCTGCTGCTGCGAGACAGCATGCGGCAGCGACTCTCGGTCGCCGTTGCGAGCTTGCTCTCAGACCAGTCGCTTCACCGACGTCCTGCGGCAGAGGCCCTGGCAGCTGTAGTGCTGTTGGCGAAGTCACCAGCGGGGGGGTCGCGGCTGGAGCTGTCGGCGGGTGAGCTGGCCCGGTGGCTAGGCGTGTCGGAGTCGCTAGTTGATCACCGGGTCTTGCCGGGCCTGCGTCATTCCGGCGCGGTATCGACCGAAGTGGTGACAAGAACCGTGGACCGGGTACGACGAGTGGCCGGCCTGCGTTGGGAACTGTTGCCGCTGACGGCCGCGCACTCTCGTCGGGGTCATCCGCTGGTGCTGGAGAAGCGTGAGTTGGCCGTTCTGCTGTCGTTGTGCGAGGCGCTGTTCGCGCCGGGGTGGGCGCCGGTGGGCAAGCCCGCGACGGCAGCTGGTCTGCTCGGCGAGCGGCGGGGGCGGGGGGCGGCGCGTGAGCGGCTGGCTCTGTTGCGGCTCGTGCTGGCGGCGCGGCCTAACGGCCGGGTGCGGCTTGTTGGCGGGGCTGTGGCGAGGGGGTTCGACCGTGCTGATGCGACGGTTGCCCGGTTGCTGGGGTGTTCGCTGGCGGAGGCGGCTCAGGTGGTGGACGGGATGGTTCGCCAGGGGCTGTTGGAGGTTCCTGGCCGGGGGGTGCCTGGGGCTCGGGTGAAGTTGGTGGTCCCGGCGGTCGCGGCCGCGTACGGGCGCGAGCCTGCTGAGACGGTGCGGGCGGTGCCCGGCGGCTATTCAGGCGGGGAGACGCCGGAGGACGAGGTATTGAGCGGCGAGGTGCGGTGCTGCGTGCACTGCACGGAACCTGTGGACGAGCCGGATCCCGGGGAGCCGGGGGAGGGGTGGGTCCAGGGGAGGTTCTTCGAGGTCCTGGACGGCGGTCAGCTGGACGAAACTGGTGCACTCAGGGATCAGGAGAGCGCCAAGGGCTCGGAAGTTGAGCCTGAGGTTGCGGTTGACCTGCATAAACGTGAGACCTTGGCGACATCGGAAGACGAGCTTGGCGGTGCACTACACCACGCCGACCACGCTTCGGTGGTTGCTCAGGGTGGTTCTAGTGCAGCTTCGTCTCGCTTTTCCGGCGAAGCCGCATCGGGGTCCTCAACGTTGCCGGGACGCGCGGGCGGGCGCGAGGAACAGCCGCACACGGTCGTCGACGCGGCTGATGCATGCAGTGGGTCCGGTGGCCCGCTGCGCGGGGAACAGCACCAGGAGGTCGGCGGCCAGACCGGTCAGGGAGTAGTGCCTCCGGCGGCTGGCCGGGGAGTGCCGTTGCGGTGGTCGTTGCCGCGGGGGCTGGAGCGGGTGCTGGCGCCGGTGCACTTCGAGTGGGCCCGCATCGGGCGTTCCGGGGGACGGTCCCGTGTCCGGGCGGCGGTAGCAGCCGAGTTGCGTCGCGTCGGCGGGGTCGTCGGGCCGGAGCGGGCCGAGGTGGTGTTGGCCGAGCGACTCGAGAGGAGGCTGTTTGCCCAGCAGGGTCAGCCGGTGCGGGATCCGGTCGGCTGGTTCCTGGGCCGCGGGCTGCCGCAGCGGGCCGAGTGCTACGCGACCTCGTGCGACGACGGCGTGCGGATGGACACCGGGCTGGTGTGCTCCAGCTGCGAGCTGCTGATCGGCGACCGGAGGGCCTTGCGTAGGCAGGTCGCGCGCGCCATCACCGAGGCAGAGCCCCATCTGTCGCCCGAGGAGTTCCGGGCGAAGGTGGAACGGCGGCTGAGCCTGGAGGTCGCCCGGCAAGCGGCCGAGGCTGCCGTCTGTCGGGAGCGCGCCGTGGTGGAGCGGGCGCGGCGCGAGGAGACGTGGGCCCGCCACCGTAAGGAGCTGGCGGAGGCCGAGGCGGTGTTGGCGGCGCGCCCGTGCGGGGTGTGCGGGGTGCCGGAGGCCGGCGGGCTGTGCCTGGTGTGCTCACAGGTGCGTACGGCCCAGCAGGCCTTGGAGCGCGCCGCCGAGATCGCGGCCGCGGTCAGTGGCCCCGTTCACGACCTGGGTGAGGTGGCCCGTCGGCTAGCCAGCTGCCGGTCCCGGCTCGAGGATGCGGCCCGCCGGGCGGAGCAGCGGGCGCACGAGCAGGGGATGCCGGAGGCCGTGGTGGCCTGGGAAGTCCGAGAGAGGGCCGAGGCGTTGCTGCGCGAGGAACGCGAACGCGCCCTCGCCGTCCTGGCGGTCTCGGCGGAGGCGCAGGAGGAGACCGAGCGGGTGAGGGCAATCGAGCGGGCCCGGCGGCGTGACGAGCAGCAGGCTGTGGCCGCCGGAGAGGTAGCCCGGCGGCGGTGCGCGGAGGCGCTGCTGACGCAGCAGCTCGGTCACGTGCGCACCGCCGTCCAGGCGCCGAACCCGGAGCCGATCGGCGGCTGGCAGGAGCGGCTGGTCGCTTTGGCGCAGCGTCCCCTCGTCGGTGAGACCGGGATGCCGCCACAGTGCGCCAGCGAGAGCCGGAAGGCGGTGAGCGCGGCGTGAGCCAGGTGCCGGCCGTGCTTCGGTCCGGAACGCGGGCGCCGGAAGCCCCTGTTCTGGGACTCGACGAGGGTCGGTGGTGTTGGGTGAGCGGTGCATGGACGGCCGCGGTGTTTCGGAGCGGTCCCGCGGTCGGCGGGTGCCGGGGAAGGTAGGCGAGGTGAGTGCGGGCGAGGTCGAGCCGGTGCGGGTCGCACGCTGGTTCGCGGGGCGCGGGTATCCGGTCTTCCCGCTGGCGCCGGGCCGGAAGACGCCGATGCGGGGCTGCCACCGGTGCAGCCAAAACAGTGCCGAGTACGTGGCGCACCCCGCGCAGGAGTGCGCGTGCCTGGCTCGGGGCGGGTTGTGCCACGGCTTCTACGCCGCCACCCTGGACCCCGACTTGATCGAGCACTGGTGGACGGTGGGCGACCGCGGCGTCGCGGTGGCGACCGGCCCCGCGAACCTCGTCATCGTCGACGTCGACTGCCACAGCAGCACCCCGTCGCAGCAGGCCGACCAGCTGCTGCCCGGAGTCGACCTGACACCCGCCCAGGTCGCTCAGGTGAAGGACGGGGTCGACGTGCTCCGCCTGCTCGCCCAGAGCAGGAACCAGCCCGACCCGAGCACGGGCGAGCTGACCATGACGGTGCGCACCCCGAGCGGAGGACTGCACCTGTGGTTCCGTGCCCCGGCCTGCACCGCGTGGCGCGGGTCGGCCGGCGGCGATCACCACGGCCCGGTGCTGGGCTGGCAGTTGGACGTACGGGCCCGCGGCGGCTACATCGTGGCACCGGGAACGAGCACCGCGGCCGGCACGTACCGGGTGGTGGGGGAGCGCCGGGAGCCGGTGCTGCTGCCGAGCTGGCTCGCCGGTGAGCTGACCCGCACCGGTCACCTCCTGCCCGGCGCGGCCGACGAGCGGGAAGAACCAAAGGTGCCCAACCGGGCCCGGGCCGCGGCGCTCACGGCCCGGCGGAGGAGTGGCAGCGGCGGGTCGTCGGAGCCTGGGCGATGGGCGGAGCGGACGGCCGCTACCGTGCTGGACGCCGTCGCCGACTGCGGCCGCGTCCCCGAGGGCGCGGGCTGGTCCGGCGTTCTCAACCGGGCCGCGTTCACCCTCGGCGGCCTGGTCGCCGGCGGCCACATAACCGAGGAAGCGGCGCGCACGGCGCTGCTCGACGCCGCCCTTCGCGCCCGGCCGGCCAAGCAGGCCGCGGCCTTGGGCATCATCCGATCCGGTCTGGCCGCGGGCACGCGGCAGGCCCTGCACCCGAGAGACGAACGATGACGACCACCGATGCGGCCGCGGCCGGGGAGACCGCACCCACCGTGCCGGCCAGCCGCGCGCCCGGCCCCGACACACCGACCGCGGCGCCGCCCGTGTCCGGGCCCAGCGCGGCGGAGCCGGAACTGCTGATCCCGCGGTCCCTGACCGACCGGGGTAACGCCGCGCTGTTCCAACGGCTGTACGGCGAGGACTTCCGCTACGTGCCCGGCATCGGCTGGTACCGGTGGGCCGACTACCGGTGGGCGATCGACCTGGAGGCCCGCGCGGTCTCAGAGGCGGCCTTCGAGCTCGGCGAGAGCCTCGCCACCCGCGACCCCCAGGAACGCTTCACTCGTCAGCAGCTGCGCCGACACATCAACCGGACCCTCAACGACCAGGGCAACCAGGCCCTGATCCGGGTCGCGAAGAAGATGCCCGCCTTCCACCTGCCGGCCGACAAACTCGACGCCGACCCGTACGCACTGTGCACACCGGACGGCGTGGTCGACCTGCGCACCGGCGTGCTCCGCCCGGCGCACCCAAGCCAGTTCCACACCCGGGCCGCACTGTGCGCGCCGCACGAGATGCCAACCCCACTGTGGGACAAGTTCCTCACCGACACCTTCGGCCCCGGCCCGAAGGGCGCAGCCCTGGCCGGCTACATGCAGCGCGTCATGGGCTACACGATCACCGGCCTCACCTCCGCGCAGATCCTCCCCTTCCTCCACGGCCAGGGCGGCAACGGCAAGAGCGTGCTCGCCGCCGTCGTGCAACGCCTCCTCGGCGACTACGCCGACACCGCCCCGCACGACTTCCTCATGGCCAAGCCCTACTCCGACCACCCCACCGAACTCGCCGATCTCCAGGGCCGGCGGCTGATCGTGTGCAGCGAACTCAACCCCGGCGCCCGCTTCGACCAGGCCCGCATGACCCTGCTCACCGGCAGCGACCGCATCAAGGCGCGCAAGGTCCGCCAGGACTTCTTCAGCTTCTGGCCCACCCACACCCTCTGGCTGCTCGGCAACCACCGTCCCGCAGTCCCCGCCGGTGGCCGCGGATTCTGGCGCCGCCTGCGCCTGGTCCCGTTCGAGTACACCGTCAGCCGCGTCATCACCGACCTCGACGTCCACCTCGTAGAAGCCGAGGGCCCAGGCATCCTCCACTGGATCATCCAGGGCACCTTGAAATACCTCAACGGCGACGACCCGCACCTGAAGAACTCCGACGCCGTCACCGCCGCCACCCGCGACTACGCCCAGGCCGAGGACACCTTCGGCCGCTTCCTGTCCGACTGCTGCAAACTCGGCGACCCCTCCGCCCTACGCACCGAACAGCGCACCCTGCGCCTCGCCTACGAAGCCTGGTGCGAGGACGAAGGCGTCGACCCCATCAAGCCCCGCCACTTCGGTGAGAAGGTCCGCCTGGCCATCCACCACCCACCCGGCACCAACCTGCCCACCTCCAACGGCCGCAAGATCTACAAGGGCATCGAGATCATCAACCCGCCCGCTGGCCTCCAGGGACCGTCATGACCGAGCCCACCGACCACGACGAGAACAGTCCCTGCCCACGAAAGGCCAGGTCAAACCCCATGAACCCCCGCGTCCAGGGACCAACAGAGACCGACTTCCGCAATGTATCCCCCACGGAGAACGACGACACCACACCAGCGCCACACACTTACGGAGAACAGTCCCTTTCCGTCCCTCACCCCCGCATCGAATCAGGTTTGACCTGCGAAAACACGGCAGGGACCGACGAAGGTACTCACCAGGGACCGAACACCACCAAGAGTTCCGCCGCACCCACCACACGCCTGACCCCCGAGCAGCTGGCCGCCGAGACCGAGATCGTCTGGACCGTGCCGATCGACGACCTCGACTACGTCCGCGAGAGCCTGGACATCACCAAACGCCGCTCCGGAAAGCCCCCGTACCACCAGCCCGGCCGCCTCGTCGGCTACGCCAACCTCGCCCCCAACACCACCGCCACCCGCGACTCCGGCCGCTACGACCGCCGCACCTTCTGGCTCCTTCCGCGCGACCGCAGCGAATCTGACGACTCCCCCTACACCACCTACGCGCCCCTCGAAGCGGTCGACCCCCGCACCGTTGCGCCCGGCTGCCCAGGTCGCCTTACTCGCCGAGCTCTGCGAGGCGCCGGGCCTGAGCCTGGCCTAGATCCCAACGACTTCTCGCAGTCGTCGCTAGAGCCGGAGAGGCCGGGAACAGAGGCCCCAGGCGACCGAGAAGTGGCTGCCCCGGGCGAGGAACGAGATGGTGTGCAGCACCCACGACACGGAGCCCCGGCAGGAAGCACTGACAGCCCTAAGGAAGAACGCACGTAACTCCGGCTGATCTCCCCGGTCATCCGTGGCGTTTGAGGAGCCCGCCACCGCAGAGGTGATCGAGACCATCTGCCAGCAGGTCTTCGAAGCCTGGCCTCGTTCACCACCGCCAAACGAAGGACCAATTCCCGCAATAACCAGTGCGACTCCGCCCCTGCCATCCGTGGCCGAGCGGCTGCGCGCCAAGCACGGCCCGGAGCTCAGCCTCGGCGAGGACTGCGGCCTGCCCGACGACCTCGTGGTCGAGGATCGACCCCGGCGCCCACCTGACCCTCGGTAACTGGGTTTCGATCCGCTGCGGCTCCATCATCCAGGTCCACCGCGGGGCCACTTTCGTGCGGTCTGGTCCTCGCCGGCGAGCGGCAAGGCCGCCGTGCGCGGAGCGACACGCGAAGAGAAGCCGCAGCCATGCGAGTTGGTGTGCAGGGCGGAGGTGGTCAGCTGGCCGCGCTGGCCTCTGTCTTCGCGACCGAGGGCAGCCATTGCACGGCGTTGTGATGGAAGGACGCGTGGATCGGGACGAGGTCTTCGCCGTTGGTGTCGTCGAGGGCCGTGACGTTGATGCCGATTTCCGGGATGTCCCGGTCGATCGCTGCGACGCGGCTGCCACAGGTCGGGCAGAACCCACGCTTCGCCTCACCGGGGAAGGTCTCGTACCAGGTTGGCTCGCCATCCTCGCCGATCCAGGCGATCGTTTTGAAGCCCACCCACCACATCACGGGGGTGCCGCCGAGCTTTTGGCAGTGTTCACATTCACAGGTGTGGGGGAAGACTGCCGGGCCCTGGGCAGTGAAGCGGATACGACCGCAGAGGCAACCGCCGGTGCGATCCTCGGCTGACTCGGTTCGCTGGGTGTCGGAGGTGGGGATGGCGTTCATCAGCTTCTCGATTCGTGAGGTGGGGGAGCTACCAGGAAGTGGGGTCGGTGAGTTCGGTGACGGGCTGGTGAGTGGCTTTGGGGATGCCGAGGAGGACTCGGGCCTGATGCGCAGCTGAGAGCTGCTCTTCTGCCGCGGATGGCCCCCAGTCGAAGAACTCCAGGGCCTGCTCGGGGGTGGCCAGGATGCGGACGTAGGTACGACCGGTCGCCGGATCGACCGAGGCAGCGTCGAGGCTCTTGAGGACGGCGGCGTATCGGGCTCGCGCACACGAGGCGTCGGGGTCGGACAGGTACCCGAGGTACCGGAAGCCGGCGAGCTCTGCTGCAGCTTCCTCCCGGGCTTCACGGACGGCGGTGGCCACGGGGTCGCCGCCGTCTTCGGGTTCTGGGGTGCCACCGGGTAGGACGGCTGCACCGGTGTCGGGTTCGAGGAGGACGAGGACTCGCCCGTCCGGGGCGAAGGCCCATACCCAGGACTGGCGGACCGGAAGGTTGGCGGGGGTGGGGGCGGGGTGGAAGGCCAGGTGGTGGCGGGCCCGGGCGGTGCGCAGGATTCCGACTCGGTCGAGGACGGTGGGCGCGATCGGGATTCCGTCCTCCAGGAAGACGGGTCCGGCGCCGTTGATGCGGGCGCGGAGTGCGGACAGGGCGCGGCGGGCGTCATCTGGAGCCATCAGCGCGGGAAGGTCAGCAGGTTCGACGAACTCGATGTCGTCGATCTCGCCTGGTGCGGGCCGGATTGCCGCGATCTGGTCGTCGTCCCAGACACCGCCGTCGAAGACGTGGAGGAGCTCGCCTGGGAATCTCATGGCCGGGGGCGTTGTCCGGCCGGTGGGAGAGACCCAGTCGACGGCCAGTCCTCGGGTGATAGTCGCCGTGACGCCGAGCTCCTCTGTGAGCTCGCGGCCGGCGCCCCGGGCTGGGGGCTCGCCCTTGTCGAGGGCGCCGCCGGGAAGCAGGCGAGTGGGCCGGTAGCTGATGCGCTGGACCAGGATCTGACCGCGCCGGTTGGTGATCAACACGGAAGTGCCGGCCCACAGAGCATGCGACGCGCGCAGTGACCCGTACGCCTCATCGCTCATCGCCACGCTGGGACGTTCGTCGGGGGCAGAAGTCGTGGTCATCTCTCTCCGATCATCGGGGGCTTGCTCGTGGGCGGTGAAGGTGTGGTGGGGGGCAGGTGGTCAGCTGGGCCGGGGCGCCCTTCGTGGGACCGGGGGTGAGGCGGGTGAAGTGTTCGGTCTGGATGATCTGGGTGCGGTCTGCTTCGGGGAGGCGGGCGAGGATGCCGGGCAGGGGCCGCTCGCGCGCGACCTCGCCGCGGTGCGCGAGGATCGCCTTCCACTTCTCGTTGGCCCAGGGGGTGACGTCGACGCTGGTGGTCACGTACGAGTCCGGCACCGCGAGTACCTCCTTTCCGACCCCTTCGAGGAGCCTGCGGAGCGGGTCGACGCCGGACTCGGGGTGCGTGGCGGCGTACAGCGCGACCGGCTGCCAGGGCGGGCCCGCTTCGGGATGCAGGTGGGCCAGTCCGGCGGCTTCAACGGCGAGCAGCGTGATCTGGTGGGTGCGTACGTGGTCGGGGTGGCCGGTCAGCTGGCCGACCGCGTCGTGGGTGACGACGATGTCGGGACGGAAGTCCCGGATGTGGGCAACGAGGCGGCCGATGGCCTCATCGAGGGGTGCGTCGACGAGCCGGGGCTGGCCGGGCGCGGCCCCGGGGTTGCGGGCGTCGTTGTAGCCGAGCAGGCGTGGGTAGCCAGCGCCCAGGACGGCAAGGGCGTCGGCGAGTTCGGGCGCTCGGCGGCTGTCGGGGGCCCAGGTGGCGGTGACGACCGCTGTGCGGGCGCCGGCGGCGTGGTGCTGCGCGAGCACACCGCCGGCAAGAAGGCTTTCATCGTCAGGGTGAGCGAACACCCCCAGCAGCGACGGCAAAGATGGGTGGTTCATGGCGACGGGGTCTCCTCGAGGCGGTGGACGGGAGGGAACTCGGCCGGATCGCCTGCGTCGCGCAGCGCGTTGACGCCGGCGTCGCGACCGCCGGGGATACCGAGGTTCTTGGGCAGGCACGCGGTGGCTGCGTCCGGAGCGGTGAACACCAGCGTGGTCATGGACAGTTACCTCATCTCGCGTCGATCTGATCAGCAGCCTTGGGTTGGCAACTAGCACGGCCGGCTCTACGAGCACTAGCCCTGAAGAGGCTGACCGCGTCGCCTCCCTCCTGCCGAGACGCTGCTTCAGAACAAGGCACGTTGCTCCGCTTCAGGCACCGGTCGACGACTGGGCTGCAATCCGGCGACCGCGTCCAGTTCGAGGAGGGTGCTCCACCGCCCGTCGGCGCATCCGTCGTCCAGGAGCCGGGCCAGCACCTGGGGGGTGACCTCGACATCCGGCATCGCCCGGTGCCGTCCGGCAGGCTTCGGGATGCCGTAGTAGCCGAGCAGGCCGTCCAGCCCATAGGAGCGGAGTCCGGGCACCACGGCCTTGGCCAGACGCAGCGTGTCCAGCAGTGGCGTGCCCCCGAGCACGGGACAGTGCTCGGCCTGTCGGCCGATGATCCCGGCCTCTGTGAAGGCATGGTGGGCGATCAGCCGGTACGGCGGCGCGGTCAGGTGGGCGTCGAGCCGCGCCAGCACTTCGGCGGCCGGACGTGCCGTGGACAGCATCTGCTGCGTGATGCCCTTGAGCTGAACGTCCCGCGCGGTCACGGGAACGTCGGCGGGCGGCCGCATCAACTCCTCGAACCGGCCGACCTCCACCAACCGGTCGCCTACGGGGCGCAGGGCCAGCGCCGCGACCTCGATCGGCTCGGCAGGCCGTCCCGCCGGCGTGAGGCCTTCGAAGTCGACCACCAAGAACGTCGTGGCGGCGAAGCGGGGATCGTTCACCAGCGCTTTCACGGTGCCACCTCCTGCCGGTACGCCCCGGCATCCGAGCGGGTGCGGCAGTAGGAGACACAGATCCCTCGGGTGCGGTTTTCGATGTTTGGCACCGGATGCTTCCTTCTGGTCACGGGGTCAGGGCCGCAGGGCCTAGCAGCGCAGAACGTCGAGGTCGGCGGTCCCTCCGCAGGACCAGCCGGTCGTCAGCAGTGCGGCGTCAAGGGGTGAGATCCCGAGCTGCTGGAGGGTTGGCTGGTGGTCGTGCGGCGGCCGGCGATCTCGGTGACGACCCAGAGGACTCCGCCGGGCGCGAGGATGCGCCGGATCCGGTCGAGGAAGGTCGGCTTGTCGTCGATCCATCGGTAGACCAGGCGGCAGGTGATGAGGGCATAGGCGGGGTGCGCAGGAGCGGTGAGGTCGACGGTGGTGATGTCCAGGCGGACACGACGGCCTTCGGCAGCGCCGCGGCGTACTTCTCGGGATCGAGCCTCTTCTCGTTCATCGCGCGCCCTCGTCCTGGGCCTGCGGGGGCTTCGTCATCCGCATGAGGGCCGGATCGCGCGCGAAGCCGAACTCCCCATACAGCGGCGCGGCCTCCTTGCTCGCGTGCAGCTCGTAGAGCGTGACCCCCTCGCGCTCCAGCACGTCCAGCAGCGCGGACACGGCCGCCCCGGCGAGGCCCCGCCGCCGGTGGGCGGGTTCGTCTTGCGGATCGCGGAAGAGCTGGCCACGGCCTTCGGCAGGCTTCCAGGCCCGCCGCAGCTTGGTTCGATGGGCGTCAATGAGTTCCCTCTCGTGGACATGGCGGTCGTGTCGTCGTGCTCAACGACGCCGCACCGAGTTCGAACACCTGCGCTTTCGGACGGGTTGGACACCCCGGAGTTGTGCGGATTCTCGAAGGTGTGTGCTGCAACGACCCCTGCCGCGCAAGAGCACACGCCCGGTGGCGGGTTGGCCGAAACGCCGACGCTCAGGCAGAGGCGTTAGCAAGGTGGGCCTCTTTGACTCGCGGCTCAGGGTCTGGGGCTAGCAGCGGTGCGCTGCGCGGTCAGCAAGACCGCCGCGAGGGTGCCGGCTTCGGTGATCCGACCGGCGCCGCACATCGCTACCGCATCCTCCAATGCGACCCAGCACAGTTCCATGTCGGCCTCACTCGCGTCCGGATGGTGTTCACCGATACTCAAGTGCCGTGCAAGGAAGAGGTGCTCACGCGTGCGCGCGCCAGCAGGCATCCGCGACATCGTCGTCAGCGGTTCGACCTCGGCGGCACGGATGCCCGCTTCCTCGGCCAATTCCCGGCGTGCAGCCGCCCGCGGATCCTCGCCGGGCTCATCCGCCGCCGGGGCACATCAGCAGCCGCTGACCGCACACGTAGACGTTCTCTTCCACCAGAGCGATCCGGCCTCGGTCGTCGAGAGCTACAACGCGCACGCCGTCGACCGACTCGGTGTACTCGTAGGTCCCCAGACTCTGGTCTGTGCGCCTGACCGAATCGCGGCGCACCACCACCCGGACTCCCGCGTACTGAACGGTCGACGAGACCGTAGTCCGGCCGCTGATCATGCGTACTCCTCCAAGTGACGGTGCTGTACCAGCAGATGCGTTGACTGGTACAGGTTCTGACGTAGTGACGCGTGACTATCGGTGGGTGGCGCCTAGCGCAGACGAAGGCGCTGGCAGTGGCCGTGAATGTCGTGAACGATCGTGCGGGCTCGTGGGTATGCGGCGCTGTGCCGGTCCAGCACGAAGGCAAGATCGCGTAGCAACATCACGCTTCGGGTGGATGCAACGGTCGGCAGTCGGGTGAGGGCAATCTCGGCTGCATCAACGGCGGCATCGAGGTTGCCGAGCTGGGCCTGAGCCAGGCTGTAGAGGGCTCCGTGACGTAGGGCGGAGCGTTGATGATCGCCACCCAGCGGCGTCTGCGCCCGGGCCTGTAAGAGCTTGGATGCCCGGGGCAACACGATCAACGGGTCAGCGGTGCGTTTGGCGGCCAGAATGACCAGGCCGCGTCCAGCGATGGCGTCGAGTTCGGTCCGATCGGCGTAGCTGGCCCAGGAAGAGGCTTCGCCTTGACGAGCCGCTTGTTCGAAGAAACGGTTGCTGTCGTCAATCGACGCCTCGAAGGCGTCCGGTTCGCGGGCGCTGGCGTGGGCGATTCCTTTGCGAGCCGCAACGAGGGCTCGCACGCTCGGCGCGGCGTGCGCGGCTGCCTCGGTGGCCGTCGCGGCGAGTTGGACGGCATCGGCGGCCTGTCCGTAGTCAGCCGCTTGCCCTGACATGCGAGCGAGAATGCTTGCGACGAGGGCGTGATCGCCTGCGGCATGGGCGGCTCGCAAGGCCATGAGGTAGAGGCGCTGGGAAATGCCAGCAGCGAGTTCGTCATGATGCATGGAGGCCAGGGTCTGGCAGACCTGGGCAAGAGATCGGGCCAGGTGTGCCCCGGCTTCGGGGGAGTAGTCGCCTTCTTGGAGCAGCTTCACGATGATCGGGACGGACATGCTGATGGTCTGCCTGGCCGAGCTTCCTTCCCTGTCGTCAGCAGCCTGCGCGGAGGAGACCAGGCTGTCCACGATCCGCAGTGCGGATGGCGGGACCGCGGTGGTCGGCTTGCGGGGGGCGATGAGACGGGGAATCGGGGCGGCGAGGGATTGCCAGGCCAGCGTTGTCAGGACGGTTCCCGTGGCGGCCAGCACTACACGGCGGGCGGACACCGTGTCCAGTTCCTTCAGCAGCTTGTGCAGGCCAGTGATGTCCCAGGGTTGATCGAGCCCTTCGTGTGCGCGGATCACCTCGGTGACGGTAGTCGGGCCGCGATGCACCCAGACGTCATCGAATGTGAGATCCCTACCCAACGCAGTCGATAACGCTCGGACGACGAGAGCCGGCACCGGGCCGCTCGGGACGTGCCCATGCAGCCACTTGTACGGGGTAGTGCGGTGGATCACGCGGCGGCTGCCGGCCTGGTGGAGTAGCCGGTTCACGCGGTCGGCGAGAACGCCGACGTTGTCCCATCCAGTCTCGGCTATCAGCTGTCCGAGCCGGTGATTGGGTGAGAGCTCTTTCGATCGAGCCATGGGGCAGCCCTTCAACACGGTGGTGCATCAGAGGGTGACGAAGAATGTACAACGCGTAGCTAATTGTCCCGGGGTGCTTCCAGGAAGTGGCTCGATCGTCCCGGCCCTCGGTGCCGCCGGGGAGGGGCCTCAGCGAGTTGCACAGGTTGCACAGCATCCAGCTCTAGCGGCTACGCAGACGCGCCCATCACCCTCAAAGGGCTTGCCCAGCAGTCGGGTTGACGGTCACTCAGGTCCCACTTGCACCGGTGGCCTCCTGCTGCTCTCCGCCTGTCCAAGAGGAGCCTCATGACCGTCATCGTCGGCTTGAACATGAGCCACGACAGCGCTGCGGCGCTCATCGTGGACGGCCAAGTTCGCGGGGCCTTAGCCCTGGAGCGCATCACCGGTGTGAAGCGCGGCGTCGTCGCCCACCACGCCTACCCCGCCGCTATGGCCCGCCTCATCGACACTGTCCTCGCTGACCAGGAACTCGGCCGACGGGACGTCGATCACTGGATCGCGACCTCCACCGAGACCCGCAGTCAGGACGAGGAAAACCGGCTGCTGGAAAGTCTCGGTCTGCTCACAGACCCGGCATCGGCGCTCGCCCTCCCCCATCCCGGGCACCACCTCGCCCATGCCAGCGCCGCGTTCTACTGCAGCACCGCAGACCGTCCGGCCGCCGCGCTCGTCATCGACGCCTACGGTTCACGTATCGGCCAGGAAGCCCGCGAGCAGGAGAGCGCGTTCCTCTTCCAGCCGACCGGGGAGCCCCAGCTGCTGTGGCGAACCGTGCGCCCCTCCAGCAGGATCGCCGGACGACGCAGGGACGGCGATCTGTGGATCCCTACCGATCTGTCCGGCATCGGAGAAGTCTACCGGGCTGTCACGCTCGCTCTCGGCTTCGCCGAACCTGGGTCCACCTACGACGACGCCGGCAAGACGATGGGACTGGCCAGCTACGGCAAACCCTTGTCGAAAGAGCCGCTCTTCATCCGCGCCGACGGGGACCGAATCCGGTTTGACGGGGCCGCCGACCACCTCGCCGACCTCGGCTTCGCCACCCGCACCACCGACGGCTACCTGCTGCGCCCCTCACACAACGGGGGCGGGTTCGACCACCAGCACTTCGATCTGGCCGCTCAGCTCCAGCAGGAGTTCGAGGCCGCCTGCCTGGCGCTGGCCGCCCGGACGATGCAGGAGGCAGGCACCCGCCGCCTCGTGCTGGCCGGCGGCTGCTTCCTCAACAGTGCCCTGAACACCCGCATCGCCGCGGAACTGCAGCCTGAGGATCTGTTCGTCTTCCCCGCTGCGACTGACGATGGCAACGCCGTCGGCGCTGCCCTGTACGCCGACCGTGTCCTGCTCGGCCGCGCCGCCACCGCACTGGCCTCACGTATGACCCACGTCTACCTCGGACCGTCTCAGGTCACCGGCCAGCAGGACACCATCCAGGCCCTCGCGCAGAAGACCGGGCTGGAGCCGGTGACCCACACCGACGAGCGCGGCGCCGCCGAAGCGGCGGCCGCCGCCGTCGCCCGCGGAGAGATCGTCGGCTGGTTCCAGGACCGCGCCGAGCTCGGCCCGCGAGCCCTGGGAGCTCGCTCGATCCTGTGCCACCCAGGGATCGCCGGGATGAAGGATCGTCTGAACGCCCGCGTCAAGTTCCGCGAGGGCTTCCGGCCGTTCGCTGCCTCGGTCCTCCAGGAGCAGACGACGCAGTGGTTCGACCTGCCCTGCCACGACAGTCCGTTCATGCTCCTCGTCTGCCCCGTTCGACCTGACAAGGCGCCGCAGGTGCGGGAGATCACCCACGTCGACGGCACCTGCCGCCTGCAAACCGTGGCCGCTGACCTGCCCGGCGGTTTCCGGCTGCTCATCACGGAGTTCGAGCGGCTCACCGGTATCCCGATGGTGCTGAACACCAGCTTCAACGTCCGGGGGAAGCCCATCATCGAGGACCCTGCGGAGGCGATCGACTGCCTGTTCGGCAGCCAGCTCGACCGGCTGTTCATCGGCACGACCGAGATCCCCGCCCCAGATCGCCTCGATCTGCGACCAGTCCGTTCACCGGGAGCCAGCACCACCGGTCTCGACCCGGACGAGGCGCTCCTGCTCAACCTGGCCACGGGCGAGCACCCGCTTCGAGAGGCCGCCGAGCACCTCGGCTGGCATCCGGACCGGGCGGTCGCGATGGCACTCGACCTGCGCCGACGGGCGCTGCTGAACTGGGACGCCATCCCCGCCTACACGGCCCCGGAACTGCCGATGGCGCAGTACGACCCCCACCACGGGGGCTGATGTGCCCGGTATCGACCTCGCCGACCCGGACATGTTCGCCACCACCGGAGGTCTGGAAGAGCTACGGGAATTGCAACGCAGTTGCCCGGTCTACTGGAACTCCGGGGCTGGTACCGGGTTCTGGGCGCTGACAAGGTATGTCGACGTCGTCGAGCTGTACCGGAGTCGGCGCCAGCTCTCCAGTCAGTACGGCATCCACGTCGGACAGCTGCACGAGGCCGACCAGCCGGCCCGCGGCCGGATGCTCGTTCAGTCCGACCGCCGCACACACAGCCGGATGAAGGCAGCGCTCAGCCGGGCCATGACACCCCAGGCCCTCTCCTTCGTCGAGGAGCCGCTGGCCGAGACGGCGCGCAGGGTGGTCGACGAGGTACTCCAAGTCGGGAAGGTCGATTTCGCTACGGCCGTGGCCACACGGATGACCCTGACCCTGACCGGTCTGATCCTCGGCATCCCCGCAGCCGACCGCGCGCAGGTCTCCCAGTGGACCGCCGCGGCCTTCGGCGCCAGCTCCGGCCCGCTTCCCGCGCCCGAACCCAGCCAGCAGGACGTGGCCGAAGCCAACACTGAGCTGTTCCTCTACTTCCAGCAGCTCCTGCACCGCCCTGGCGCGGGCGAGGGAGTACTTGCCCGGCTGCGCGCCGACAAGCAGGAGGATCTCGGCCTGGAACAGATCCTCTACAACGCGCATCTGCTGCTCGCCGGCGGGCACGAGACGACACGGCAGGCCTTGGTGGGCGCGGCCAGCACCTTCATGGCGGCGCCCGAGCAGTGGCAGCGACTGCGCACCGACCGGCAACTGATACCGGGCGCGGTGGAGGAGATCCTGCGCCTCAGCGCGCCCAGCCTGAACGTGATGCGGACAGCAACCGAGGACCTCACCATCGGCGGCACCACGATCCGAGCCGGGGAGCGCATCACGGCCTGGCACCCGATCGCCAACCGCGACCCCAGCGTCTTTCCCGCCCCTGACCAGGTCGACATCGGACGCCAGCCCAACCACCACCTGTCGTTCGGGATGGGCTCACACCACTGCCTCGGGGCCTGGCTTGCCCGGCTGACCCTCACCTGCCTGCTCGACGCGATGGCGCAGCGCGTGACCCAGCTCGCCCCGGCCGGCCCCGGGCGACGGTCCCGTTCTCTGCGCACCTGGGGCCACGACTACCTGCCCGTCACCCTGCTCAGCTGACCGGCTTTCACACACTGCCGAAAGAGAGCACCATGACCACCTCCGCAACGTCATCGGCCCTGGCCGGGACCCTGGATGCGGACGAGCTGACGCTGCTACGCGTAGGTGTCCGCGCCGGGGCCGCCGTCGTCCACCTCCAGCTTGCCTTCGTCCCCGACCCCGGACGCCTCGAATCCGCCTACCGTGCCGCTGCCACGGATATGCCCGGGCTGCGCAAGGCGCTGACCCTGCGCGAGACCACGCCTGTGTGGCGGTTCCTGGACGAGCCGCAGCCCCTGACCGTCCACGACCTCGGCGATGCACCCGCGGAATCCCTGACGAAGGCCGTCGGCGCGCTGGCCACGGCCTGGGGGAGCGAGGTCACCCAGCTGGATCCCGACCCCGAGACACTCTCGCCGGCCGTACGCCTCGGGCTGATCACCGGCCCCGGTGCCGCCGCACTCCTGCTGGTCCACAACCCGGCCGCACTGACCCTGGAGCAGCAGACTCAGACGCTGGCCACAGTCCTGCACCGCTACCACCAGCAGGCTGCCGCCGTCTCCCACCGGAACGCAGCCGATCTGACCCTGCCGTCCCCCGTACCGTCTGTGGCAGTAGCCGAGGTGCAGGACGGGGCGCAGCAGCCCCGGTTCTGGATCACCGAGCCCACGGACTCAGCCTGCGACACAGCCGCATCCTCGCCGGGTGACCAGGTCCAGGTCCGGGTCCGGGTGCCGGTCGGCACCGGCCACTCGCTGGAGTCCTTGATCAATGCGCATCTCGCGACGGTGCGTATCGCCACTGGCCGCCCGGCCCCGAACATCGCCATCCAACGGAGCAGCCGCCACCGCCTGATCGTGACCAGCGCCCCCGTGTCGCCGACCGACAGCACCGGCCGCCTCGACGACGATCAGACCGGTGCTGGCCGCGCCCTGCTGGCTGCAGCAGCTTCGGCCACCCTCTACGAGATCGCTCGGAGGCTCGGCGTGGGGGACGTCCTGGACGCCCAGGTACTCATCGACGCACACGGGCCCGCCGCCGACCTGGCCGATCCCGAAACCAGCGAGCTCATCCCCCTGGGTGGCACGACGCTCGGACCAGTCACCACCCACCCGGCGGACGCAACGGTGCTGCTGCACCTGATCCACTGCCCCAGCACCGGAACCACCGAGCTGCAACTGGTCTCCACGCGCCTGAACCCGGCGCAGATGCGGGCACTGGACGAGGTCCACCAGACCGCCCTGGCACGGCCGCCCCGCTCCGCTGAGCCGCAGGTCCCGACGCGGCCGCACGAAAACCTGACGATGGCCGCCTGGCAGGGACCGCAGCGTGGCTGGGACCTACAGACTCCGCTGCACCGGCTCTTGCAGGACCAGTCACACCGCACGCCCAGCCACATCGCCGTCCAGGACCCCGACCAGCAGCTGACGTTCCGCGACCTGGACGAACGCGCTGCCCGAGTCGCGACCCGGCTCGCCCGGCTCGGCATCGGCCCCGGGGCGATCGTCGCAGTCCGGGCGCGCCGGAACGCGGACCTGCTGGTGGCCTTCGTCGCGGTCATGAAGGCCGGAGCCGCCTACCTCCCGCTGGACCCGCTCGCGCCGGAGAGCCGGACCGTGCACATGCTGCATGACGCGAAGGTCACCCTGGTGCTCAGCGACGCCACCTACGCCGCCAGCACCCCAGAAGGCCCGTGGACGGCCTTGGAAATCCGGGACCTGGCCAGTGGCCACGCCGAGCCCGACGCCCCGACGGAGCTTCCGGACGTCACCGGTGACGACCTGGCCTACGTCATCTACACCTCCGGGTCCACCGGTCTGCCCAAGGGCGTCGAGGTGCCACACCGCGGCCTGGTGAACTACCTGCACTGGTGCATCGAGCAGTACATCGGCGAGCGCACCGGCGGCGGTGCAGTGTTCTCCAGCGTCGCCTACGACATGGTCGTGCCGAACCTCTATGCGCCACTGCTCGCCGGGCAGCGCGTTCTGATGATCCCGGAGAGAGCCGACCTCTTCCAGATCACCGAGACGCTGGCGGAAAACGCTCCGTTCGCATTCTTGAAACTGACCCCCGGACAGCTCGACGCGCTGGCCGAGCTCCTCACCACGGACCAGGCCAAGGAACTGACCGGCATGCTGGCGGTGGGCGCGGATGCATTCACGACCCGCACCCTGACGCACTGGCGCGACCGGGAACCGACCCGGCACGCACGGATCCTGAACGAATACGGGCCCACCGAAGCATCCGTCGGCAACAGCGTCCACACGATCGACGACACCGCCGATCTCAGCGAGGAACTCGTCCCCATCGGCCGCCCGATCGCCAACACCACCATGTACGTCCTCGACGAGGACCAGCAGCCGGTTCCCGTCGGTGTCCCAGGCGAGCTGTACATCGGCGGCGCCTGCGTGGTCCGCGGCTACCGCGGCCGGCCAGAGCTGACCGCCGAGAGATTCCTGCCCGACCCCTTCGCCGCCGACCCCGCTGCCCGGATGTACCGCACCGGCGACATCGGCCGCTGGCAGCCCGGCGGGAGCATCGAGTTCCTGGGGCGCCGGGACCAGCAGGTCAAGATCCGCGGATACCGCGTCGAACCCGCCGAGGTCGAGGCCGCGCTGACCAGCCACCCGCAGGTCACCGAGGCCGTCGTCACGGCAGTCGGCAGCCGCCGCGAACTCCTGGCCCTGGCCGGCTACTACGTCGCCACCACGCCGATCGACAGCGGCCAGATGCGCCAGCACCTGGCCACGCGGCTGCCCGACCACCTGGTCCCCACCCACCTGATCGCCATCCCTGCCGTTCCACTCAACGCCAACGGCAAGGTCGACCGCTCCGCGCTCCCGGCGCCCGGAAAGGCCAGGCACCACGCCACCGGACATGCCTCCGTGGACAACGCCATCGGCCGGCAAGTGGCCGAGGCCCTGGGCCTGAAGCCGACCGCCGACGCCGAGAGCGAGTTGCCCAACACGCTGGCCTGGACGACCGGTGCCGCCCTCGTGCTCGCCCGCACCCTCTCCCTGCCCGCCCTGATCACTCTCAATGCCGTCGACCGGTCGCCGCGGCTGGGGGAGCTGTGCGCTCACACAGCCGAGTCCCACCAGCTCCACCACGCGGCCGCGCCCACAGCCCCGGAAGGAGAGGTGAACTGATGTCCGCCCAGCCCGTAAACCGAGACCGGCTCCTGCGCCGCCTCACGGAGCTCGCCCAGATCGGCCGGTCCGAGAGCGGCGGTGTGACCCGCCCCGGCTTCAGCCCTGCGGACCTCGAAGCACGCCGCTACATGGTCCGAGAAGCCGAGAACTCGGGCCTGCCCACCGCCGTGGACGCCGCCGGGAATCTGTGGCTCGGGCCGCGCCCGCACCCGGGCACGACCACGCTGGTTCTGGGCTCGCATCTGGACACCGTCGTCGACGCCGGTCCGCTGGACGGCGTCTATGGGGTGGTCTCCGCCCTGGAGGCCGTCGAGAACATCACCTCCCTCGACCTCCTCGCGCACCCGGTCACCGCGGTCGCCTTCGCCAACGAGGAAGGGGCGCTGCACCCACAGCCGTTCTGGGGATCGCTGGCCGCCAGCGGACAGCTGCCCACGCCCGCCGCAGCGCCCACCGCCTACGACGGCACCCTCCTGCGGGACGCACTCACCCGGGCCGGCGGCAACCTCGACGCCATCGACCAGGCCCGCCTGGACCCGCATCAGCTCCTGGCCTATCTCGAACTGCACATCGAGCAGGGCCCGGTCCTGGAACGCGAGCGCATCCCCATCGGCATCGTCGACGCCATCGTGGGACGTGTCCAACTGGAAGTCGAGCTCACGGGCGCGGCCGCCCACGCCGGCACCACCCCGATGCCCGGCCGCTCCGATGCGCTCGGCGCCGCTGCGGAGATCGTCCTCGCTGTCGAAGACCTGCCCGCCGCCGACTGGTGCCAGGTGGCCACAGTCGGCCGGATCGAGGCCGCGCCCAACTCGCCGAACACCATCGCGGGCCTCGTGCGCCTGACCGTCGATGTGCGCGATGCCGATGAAGGGCAGCTGCACCAGGCGGCCGATGAGGCCGTGCGCCGAATCGAGAGCATCGCGCAGCGCCGCACGGTGAAGGCCTCATGTACCCGAGCCGCATCCTCCAAGCCAGTACTCACCGACGCGGCCCTGCGCCGGTCGATCGCCGCGGCGGCCGCCCGGCGCGCGGTGCCGACACTGCTCCTCACCAGCGGAGCCGGGCACGACGCTCAGATGATGGCGGCCATCACCCCCGCCGCAATGATCTTCGTGCCCAGCATCGGTGGCGTCAGCCATGTCCCGCACGAGGACACTAGCCCCGATGACCTGGTCTTGGGCGCACAGATGCTCCAGGACACAGCGCTCGCGCTCACCTCACACCCGGGGAGCCTTGCATGACCATCCCGCGCACCCTCACCGCACCGACCTCCGTCCCGCTCGCCACCTGGACCGGCCAGCACGCGGACCAGGTAGAGCAGGCGCTCGCCGCCACCGGCGCGGTCCTGCTGCGCGGGTTCACCGTGAGCGGCCCGCAGGAGTTCAGGCACGCCATCCACCCCTTCATCGGCGACCTCCTGCCCTACGTCCACGGCGCTTCCCCGCGCACGCCCGTCACCGACGGCGTCTACACCAGCACCGAATGGGACAGCACCCAAGACATTCCGCCGCACCACGAGCTCGCCTACAGCCCGCTGTGGCCGGCCCGGATCGCGTTCTACTGCGCGGAGCCACCGGCCCTCGGACGGGGCGGACAGACTCCGCTCGTCGACGGCCGCACCGTCTTCGCCCGCGTCACCGCCGCCGCGGGCGAGATACCCGACCAGGTCACCTACATCCGGCACCAGACAAGCGCAGACGGGCCTGGCATCAGCTGGCGGCAGTCGTTCGGCACCGACGACAAGAGCGAGGTCAGCCGCTACTGCACCGAGCACGGCATCGACCACGCCTGGCTGCCCGACGACACCCTCCGCACCGCCCAGAGCCTTCCGACCGCGATCCACCACCCGGTCACCGGCGAGCCGGTGTGGTTCAACCAGATGCACCTGTGGCACGCCTCCCAGGGCGGTCCCGAGCGCGAGGAGCTGTGGCGGGACCTGTTCGGCGAGCAGATGCCGATGCACGCGCGCACCGGCGCCGACGCGGAGATCCCCACCGAACTGCTCACTTTGACCCGTACCGTCCTGCGTGAGGAGGCCCACCAGTTCGACTGGCAACTCGGCGACGTCCTGCTGCTGGACAACATGCTGACCGCCCACGGCCGCCGCGCCTTCCAGGGCGAGCGCACCATCCTGGTCGCGATGGGCGGCCCGGTCACCGCCGCCGACGTCAAGGCGGTGACGTTCCATGCCTGACCAGCCCCGCGCCGACCTGATCGCCGCGCTGCAGACCGTCGCCCGCGCCCAGCCCGAGGCCTCCGCGCTGCGGCTGCCCGGCGACCGACTGACCTACGGCCATATGACCGATCACATCCGCGAGCACGCCGATGCCCTTCGCCGGCAGGGCTTGACCCCAGGCGCCCTGGTCGGCGTGGACGTCTCACGGTCCGTGCCCGCGCTCCTGGATCTGCTGGCCGTCATGGCCTGCGAATGCGCCTACCTCCCGCTCGACCCCGCTCACGACCCGGAGCAGATCACCGGCCGGGCCAAGCCGCACTTCCTCCTCCGCGACGCCACCCTCGTCCCATTCGCGCCCGACGAGGCCCCGGTCACCGGCGGCATCGCCTACGTCATGCCGACATCCGGCACGGCCGCGGCCTCGAAACTGGTGGAAGTTTCGCACCAAGCGGTCCTGCACAACCTCGCGGCCCTGAACCAGCTCACCGAGATCACCCCCGAGGACCACTGCCTGCTCCTGGCCCCCCTCAGCTTCTCCTCCTCGGTCCGGCAACTGTTCCTTCCCCTGCTCCACGGCGCGAGCGTCGTCGTCGCCGACGAGACGCAGCGCCAGGATCCCGACGCCCTGCTCGCGCTCATCGCCACCGAGCACATCACCAGCCTCGACACCGTCCCCTCCCTTCTAGCCCTGCTGGCCGACACCCAGGCGCCGGACGCGCTCGCCGCCACCGGCCTGCGCCGGATCATGGCCGCCAGCGAACCCATCCCCGCGGCTCTCGCCCGGCGCTGGACCACGCTGCTGCCCGAGTCGCGGTTCTTCGCGATGTACGGGCTGACCGAGACAGCCGGCATCGTCGCAGCGCATCTGGTGACCGCGTCGGCCCTGCCGGGAGACGGCTACCTCCCGATCGGCGACCCGCTGCCCGGCACCCACGTCGCGCTCCACCCGCAGCAGGAGGAGCCCCGTGACGGACGAGGCCAGGTGCTGGCCGTGTCCGGCCCTGGCCTGGCCCGCGGCTACCGCTACCAGCAAGGCGAACAGGACACCCGGTTCGTGACCAGGGAGGGCCGCCGCTGGCATCTCACCGGCGACCTCGCTCGCGTCGACGAGGCCGGCCGCATCGTGCTGGCCGGCCGCGCCGACCGCCAGGTCAAGGTGGCCGGAAAACTCGTCGACCTGAACGCGGTCGAAACAGCTCTGCGTACCCATCCGGCCGTCCTGGAGGCCGTCGCTGTCCCGCTCACCGCCCCCAACCAGGACCCGCGCATTCACGCCGCCGTCCAGCTGCGTCCCGGACACCTGATCGACGACACTGCCCACCAACTGCGGCACCTCGAAGCACAACTGCTCATCCTCGAGGCCAACCCGCCCGAAACCACGCACATGCACGAGGAGATCTACCAGCACCGCGTGTACGAGCGGCACGGCATCGTCGTACCGAGCGAGGCCACGGTCGTCGATGCCGGAGCGAATATCGGGCTGTTCTCCCTGTCCGTGGCCCAGCGTGCCGCCCGGGTCCTCGCCTTCGAACCCTGCCCGCCCACCTACCAGCTGTGCGCTGCAAACCTGCAGTTGAACGCGGCCGCCACCGTGCAGCTCCTCGGAGCTGCCCTCGGCAGCCACAGCGGAACCGCCGAGATCACCTGGTACCCGGGGGCGACAGGGCTGTCCACCCTCCACCCCGACCCCAGCGTCGAGGCCGCCACCTTGCACGCCATCGCCCGCCGCGAAATCGAGACGGGCTCGATGGACGACGCCGAGGCATGGCGCGAGCAAGCCGCCGACATCATCGAGGGGAAGCTGCGCGGCCACCTGTTCCCCTGCCGGGTCCTGCGTCTCTCCGACGTGCTCGACACCGCTGGGGTGAACGAGGTCGATCTGCTGAAGATCGACGTGCAGAAGGCCGAGGCCGACGTCCTGGCTGGCATCGACGAGCGCCACTGGCCGCGCATCCACCAGATCGTCGCCGAAGTCCACGACATCGACGGCCGGCTCGCCGACCTCGTACACCAACTCCACACCCGCGGCTTCCACACGGTCACCGAAGCCGACCCCATGTCACAGGGCGTCGGCCTGCACTACCTGTACGCTCGCCGCCCCGGCTACGCCAAAAGCCCCGCCTTACCGGCCGCCAGCCCGGGCACGGCCTGTGAGACCGTCCTCCTCGACGAGAGCGACCTGGTCTCCTGGGTGGACAGCCGCCTGCCGCGCACCCATCGCCCAGCCGCCGTCACCGGGCTGGCCCGGATGCCGCGTACCCCCAGCGGAAAACCCGACCGCCGGGCGGTGGCACGTCTGCTTGCCGCCTCTCCCGCGGCCGGACAGAGCGCAGCCGGCCGCCATGACGCCGAAGACCCACAGGTCCAAGCGGTCGCCGCTCTGTGGTCCGAGATCCTCGGCCGCCCGGTTGCCCCGGGGCAGCACTTCTTCCTCAGCGGCGGAACCTCTCTGTCCGCGGCCCGTGTCGTCAGCAGGCTGCGCCGCAGCGGGCATCCGCAGCTGAGTGTGCGCGCCTTGTTCGACCATCCCGTCCTCGACGCGTTCTGCGCCGCGCTCACCCGTTCCCAGGAGGACCCCGCCCCATGACGGCCTCAGCCACCAACCCGCCGCATGCCAGGAGCCGCCCGCTCACCGCCGGCCAGCGAGGCATGCTGCTGCAGACCGCTGCGAGCGGGCCGGTCGCCCTCAACGTGCCGACCGCTGTACACCTGACCGGGGCCCTCGACTTTCCCGCTCTCCGGCGGGCCCTGGACTGCATCGCCGAGCGGCAAGACGTGCTGCGCACCACCTTTCCTGCCATTGAGCCGTCATCACTCGAACCGGACCGGTTGCCCGCACAGCTGGTCCACCCGGTGAGTCCAGTGCCGCTGCCCGTGGTCAACCTTGAGTCTGTCCCGGCCGCCGAGAGGCTGGCGGCGGCCCGCAGCATCATCGAAGCCGAGGCCGCGCGCCCCTTCGACGTCGCCGGCGAGCCCGGATTCAAGGTCATGCTGCTGCGCCTGAGTGCTAACGAGCACGTGCTGTTCTGGCTGATGAGCCACCTGGTGTGCGACGGCTGGTCGAAGTCCGTCTTCGCCCGGGAACTGTCCGCCCTCTACACCGCCCACATCACCGGCGCCACCGCGGACATCCCGAAGCTGTCCGTGGACTTCGGCGACTACGTCACCGAGACCCGAAACCGGCCGCGCATCGCCACGGATCTGGCGTACTGGCGCGAGCAACTGCGCGGCGTCGCAGACCAGCCCCCGTTACTGGCGGCCGAGGAGACCGACGATCCGCCGGGTAGCGCCCGAGAGATCCAGATCCCGTCCGTCGGTGTGTCCCGCAGTCAGCTGCTCGAGCTCGCCCAACGCACCGGCTCCACCGAGTTCATCGTGCTGCACGCGGCCTTCGCCGCTGCCATGGGCACCGCGCTGGGCCGTCAGGACCTGATCGTCAACACGCCGCGAGGCGACCGTCCCACAGCCGACTTCGAGAACCTCATCGGATTCTTCGTCAACGTCCTGCCGATCCGCAGCCGCATTGCGCCCACCACCACCTTCACCGCCCTGGTCGGGCAAGTCCGCGAAGAGGTCATCGACGCGCTCGACCACGCAGACGCACCCATCGCCGAGATCGCCGCGCAACTCGCCGCTGACCATGCCGGCCGCATCGGCCCGCTGACGCACCTTTCCTTCGCCTACGACAATCTCCCCGCCGCCGACCTCAGCCTCCACGCCCTCAGCGTGGCACCTTGGCCCATCGACCGCGCCGACACCAGGTACCCGTTCGAGCTGCACCTGTGGCCCAGCAACCAGGTGATCGCGTGCCGGGCCACCTACCGAGCCGATCAGCTCACCGCCGCCACCGCACACCACCTCCTCGACCATTTCCAGGCCGTTCTCACCGCGGTGCTCAGCGAACCGGACGCCCCCCTCAACCAGCTCCCGAGCTCCGCCCTCCACGACGGCCGACAGCCCGCCAGCCAGGTGACATCGGACGAGCTCACCCCAACCGAGCAGCGCCTGGCGGGGGTGTGGACCGAACTGCTGGGCACCGACGACATCAGCGCCGACAGCCACTTCTTCAACATCGGCGGAAGCTCCCTGCTCGCGGCACTCCTTGTTGCAGCCATCAGGGAGACCTTCACCGCGCAGATCCACCCCCGCGACCTCTACCAGGCACCCACCCTGCGAACCCTCGCGGCCCTCATCGACAACCACACCGCGCCGGCGACGCCGGTCCAGCACTGACGAAAGGGAACCCGTGACCACCACCGGACAGACCACCACCGCCCACCCCCGCCTGGCCCGCTACCTCGACGGTTACCAGCGGGTCATCGGCGCCGACATCCCCACCAGTGCCGCCGAGCTCCTCCCCGCCCTGGACCGCATGGACTTGCACGACGCCCCGTTCCCGTTCGCCACCGTCGACGACTTCCTGCCCGAGGACCTCTACCGCAGCGTCCTGGCGAACTGGCCCTCGCAGTCCGGCTTCGACCCGGTCGCCCGGTTCGTGGAAGGCCAGCCCAAGGCCTACCTCGGCAACCGCAAAGAGCGCATCATCGAGAACTTCGCGGGCAGCGACGCGCCGATGGCCACCGAGACGTGGAACCGAACGCGCCTGGCGCTCCGTCACCCCGAGTTCGTCCGGGCGCTGTTCGAGCGATTCGCCGGCCCCCTGGAGGAACACCTGGGCCTGGACCGGCTCCAGGACCGGGACCAGCCCAACTTCAAGCTCTACGCCAACCAGGACACCGGCGCCACCGAGGCGCTCGGCGCACACCTGGACGCCGCACCGAAGCTCCTGACGATCGTGGTCTACCTCCAGCTCGAGGGCAACGCCGACGAGACCAGCGTCAACCGCTACGGGACCGCACTGTACGAGTGCCGCGCCGGGGAACACGACTTCCTGAACTTCAGCTCCAATGCCGCGCACCGCACAGCCCACCAGGTGCAGTTCGCCCCGAACCGGGCGTTCATCATGCCCAACTCGCCCGTCTCGCTCCACGGCGTCGCCGGCAGCCAGGACGGCGTCCTGCGCAAGACCCTGATGACCGGCTACTGGGCCAACAAGCAGTGATCCCGTCGGCGGCCCTTGGGAGTGCTGCTCGCGGCCCCCGGCATCTGCCGGCGCCATCCACCGGCCTACCAGCGCGGGATCGAGGATCCAGGTGACACAGCCACGCACACTGTCAGCTCCGCAGGAGGCCATCCTCGAAGCCGACATCAGCAATGCGGACCCCGCCGCCTACACCATGGTCAACGCGATCATCGTCGACGGTGTCCCGGCGAAGGCGCTGCGGCAAGCCGCGACTGACACCGCCGCCCGGCACGACGCCCTGCACTGGATCCTCAACCTCGACGACCGCTACCACATCAGCGCCAGCGCCGGGCTGGGCCCGGCCCTGGTACCCGTCGAAGAGACCGACCTGCGCTCTCTCGATCCTGCTGACGCCATCGCGACGGTCGAAGCCTGGATGGCCACCCAGCGGGCCGCAGCCTACGACCTCTGGGGCAGAGGCCCCCGCATCCGCTTCGCGCTCTTCCACCTCCCTGAGACCCCAGCCGGCCCCAGCACCGTCTGCGCACTGACGACGCACCACCTGTACACCGACGAGCATGCACTCCAACTGCTGTGGACCGAGATCGTGCGCCGCGCCGGTAACCCGCCAAGCTCGACGCCCCCCAGCCCCGACCTGCGCTACAGCAGGTGGGCCGAGGCCAGCACCAGTCCCGCGGCGGCTACCAGCGCGCGCACGGCTGCCGAAACTGTCGCGCAGCGCTGCCAAGCGCACGAAACCCGCCCCTACACCGAGTACCTCGAACGGCCACCGACCCCAAACGGATATGGCCAACAAGCTCGCGTCCTCGGCCCCATAGACACCGCCGATGTGTCCGCGCGTCTGAGCGTCGGCCCGGCCGCGGTCTACGTCGCAGCCGTCGCCCAGGCCGTGGCCGAGCAAACCGGGCACGGACGCATCGTGCTGCACATGCCGATGAGTCTGCGACGGACAGCCGCAGAGGCCGGCATCGTCGGCTGCTTCGTCGCCTCCGCCCCCCTGCCCATTCGTGTCGAACCCACCGGCGACCGCCTCGTTCAGCACTGTCAACAGGCCCTCGACTTCGCCTCCCGACATGCCCACGCCCGACCGGGACTGCTCAGCCGCTCCGTCGGACGGCCACAGATCTCCCTGGCCATCGAGCAGCCAGCCACCACCCGCCGGCTGGGCCCGGTCACCTGGAGCAGCTTCGCCGCACCGAACGCCGGGCCGAAACACCCGCTGAGCCTGCAACTGTCCGCCTCGGCCACCGGCCCAGGACGCCTTCGTGCGTCCTGGACATCCGCCACCCTCACCCAAGAGCAGGCCATTGACCTGCAGGAGCGCACCACCGACCACCTGAAACGCCTGACCGCGAAGGGATGAGAGCACGCCCATGGATCGGACCGACCCGCGTCAGGGCCTGCCCACAGACGACCGCGCGTGGCTGCTGGACACCTGCGCGGCCATCACCGACCAGCCCGTCGACGCAGACGCCAACCTGTTCGAACAGGGCCTGACCAGCCTCGGCGTGGTCAGGCTCTCCGGCGCGATCCAGCGCCGTCACGGCTTGCGCCTGGGCGCCGTCGACCTCCACGACCACCCCACCGTCACGCAACTGTCCGCGCTGATCGAGGAACGGAAGGAATCCGGTGTCTGAACTCGCGGCACACCCGGCGCAGATGTCTCTGCTCGCGGCCCGGCGGCTCGGCAACCCGACGGCGAACTCGGGTCGGATCTTCCGCCTGGACGGGCCCCTCGACCAAGACCGGCTCGCCAAGGCATACCGCGCTGCCGCCCAAGAGCACGACGCGTTGCGACTGCACCTGTCCGGCCGAGACACCTGGCAGACCTGCGCCCAGGCACGCATCGACGTACGGCTCCTCGACCAGCGGCGGAGCGGACAGCCCATCGAGCCGACGATGAAGGCCATCCTCTACGACTTCCACCAAGAACTCGGCCGCCGCTACGACCTCGCTCACGGCCCGATCGGCCACATCGCCGTGCACCGCGTCGCCGAACGCACCTGGGTGGTCACCGAGATCATCGACCACGCCTTCGCGGACGGCCGCTCCATGAAGCTGCTGTTCAACACCGTGGCCGCGATCTACCGGGGCGACCGGTACGACCGCCCCGGTTCCTTCGCCCAGGCCCTCGCCGACCAGGCTCCCAACGAAGCGGCCGACCTCTACTGGCGCCGCCGGTACACAGGCTTCACCGCTGCTCCGCACGCCCGGCTCTTGCCCGATCCGGAGCCGGCACAGACCGTGCCCCGGCTCCGTCTGCACCTGGCACCCGCTCAGACAGCCGCCCTCGCCCACGCCGCCCGAGCATCGCGCGCCACCGTGCCCGCTGCCCTGCTGGCGGCCCACGCCCACACCACGGCTCGCCTCCAAGGAACCGGCGACCTGAGCATTCACGTGGCCGTCGACACCCGCACCGACGAGCACCTCGACACCGTCGGCCAGTTCGCTCACATGCTCCCGCTCCGGTTGAGCATGCCCTGGAACTCTCGGCTCCCGGAATACATCAGGATGACGCACCGCGCCATCCTGGAGGCACACGACCACGTCATGGTGACTCCCGACCAGTTGCACGATGCCGGAGCCCCCACTCTGGCCGCACCCGGAGCCACCGCGTTCGTGATGCAGGCCGTCGCCCCGCCCGGTGACCCGTCCCTGCCCGGCATCACCCTCTCCCCGGTCACGGCCGACAGCACGCCCCAAGGCGCGGCGCTCAGCACCGTCGTGCGCACTCTGGACGACGGCTCCACAACTGTCGAGCTGACCGGCCGCGCCACCGACCCGCTCGCCGCCGACCTCGACCGGTGGGCCAGCACCTTCCGCCAGTTCCTCCATGCACTCGCCGAAGAGCCGGACACCCCGCTCTGCTCCGACCTCCTACTCAGCCCGACGGACCGCACCAGTGTCCAGGCCCTGGCCACCCCGGCACCCGGCTACACCGGTCCGCCGCTGCACGAAGCCGCGGTCCGGCAACTGAGCCGCACCGACCGGATCGTCATCCTGGACACGGATGCCGCCTGCACCGGCCCGCAACTGCTCGGTCTGGCCACCGCCACCGCCGAGGCGCTGCTGCACGCCGGCGCGCGCAAGGGAAGCGAGGTCCTCGTCGGCGGACTCCGCCTCACCGACCGAGCCGCGGCCTGGCTCGCCTGTTTGCAACTGGGCTGCACCTACATCCCCTACGACGGCGACACGCCACCCGACCGGCCCGCCGCGCTGCGTCTGAACCCCGACGGCGTCAGCCCCGCACGCCTTCCTTCTACCGCGGCCCAGGACGACCTGCCGGACCCACCCGCCTACGTGATCCACACCTCCGGGTCCACCGGACGCCCGAAGGGCGTCGCGGTCGGGCTGGCCGCGCTCACCAACCTCATCCACGGAGAACAGGACCGGTTCGGCCTCGACGCCACCAGCCGCGTGCTGCTGGTCGCCCCGCCGACCGTCGACCCCTGGATCTGCCACGTGACCACGGCGCTGGTTCTCGGAGGGACCCTCATCCAGGGCAACCCCACCGGGACTACGACGCTGACCGAACAGTTGCGGCACCACCGCATCACCCACGTCTTCCTCCCGGCCGGCCTACTCCGAACCCTCGACGCCGACGCGCACCTGCCCGACCTGAGGATGATCGCCTCTGCCGGGGACGGCTGCCGCAGCACCGACCTCGACCGATTCGCCCCGGCCCGCACGTTCAACATCTACGGGCCCACCGAAGCGACCGTCACCGCGACCGTCCATGAGTCCACCCCCGGAGCCGGCGACCCCGTGCCCATCGGCCGGCCCATCCACGGTCTGGCCGCCCGAGTCGTCATCGACCGGGCAGCCACCGCCCCTCCCGGAACCCCCGGCGAACTGGCACTGACCGGCGCCGGCCTCGCGGCGGGCTACCTGGACCGGCCCGACCTGACCGCCGAGTCCTTTCACCCACTGCCGGAGACCGCTGGGCACTGGTACTTCACCGGCGACCGCGCCATGCACACCCCCGCAGGACTGGTCCATCTCGGCCGCATCGACCGTCAGATCAAGATCCGCGGCTACAGAGTGGAGCTGGACGCCCTTGAGAACCAGGCCATCCGCACCGGTCTATGCACAGCCGCACGTGCCCTGACACACCGCCCCGACGACGACGTACGGCTGCTGCTCTTCGTGGAGAGCTGCCCCGATGTCCAGCAACTGACGGCCCAGCTGCGGCAGATGCTGCCGCCGACCCACTGGCCCCACCAGGTCCACCAGGTCGGCCAGATCCCCACCCGCCCCACCGGAAAACCCGACGACGACGCGCTCGCCAGCCTCGCCACCCCACCGACACCCACTTCCGCCCGGCTCGGTGCCAACGACACGGCGCTCGGCCAACTCTGGCGTGAACTGCTGGGCACCACGCCCACACCCGACAACCACTTCTTCCACGACGGGGGAGATTCCCTCACCGTCCTGCACCTGGTGACCCGACTGCGCCAGGCCGGACTCCAGCTCATCCCCGCCGACGTGTACGAGGCCCCCTACTACCGCGACCTCGAGCACCGCCTGGCACGCGCCCGCGCCCAGAGCACCGCCAGGCACACGAGCACGCGGTTTCCGCTCACCCCTACCGGCCGGTGGATGCACCAGCTGAAGATCCCCACCTGGAGGCGGTGGACCCTGCGCCACAGCATCGCCTTCGCCCGCACGCCCCCGGCGGCGCAGCTCGCCTCCGCGCTGGAACACCTCGTCGAGAGCACTCCGGCACTGCGCTGCCGCACCGACCGGTGCGAGCAGTCCCTCACCGTGGCGTCCCCGTACCAGCCGCTCGTCGCCGCCGTGGCCGAGATCGCCCCCGATCGGGACCTGCGACAGACGCTGGCCAGGGCTCAGCGCGCTGTGGACCCGGTCCCCGGACGCATGCTCGCCGCGGTCGCAGTCCAGCGGGACGATGGATCGGGACGCCTCGTCCTCTTCGGGCACCACCTTGCCGTCGACCCCTGGTCCTGGGCCGTGATCGGCCGACGGCTGGCCCTCACCCTGGACGGTGTCAGCCTTTCCGAGGACCACGCATATCAGCAATTCGCCGAGCTGACCGAGCAGCAGACTGCGGCCGGTCACTTCGACGCGGAGACCGGGCTATGGCGCGCGGTGTTGGCCGGGGGGCTCACCGCGCCCCAGACCCCGCTCGTCTCCCGGCTGGGGCAGACCAGCATCACGTTGCCGCCCCTGAGCGAGCTCACCCGGCGCTGGCAACACAGCCCGGCCGCGTACCTCCTCGCCGCGACCGGGCAGGCGCTGGGGCACCACAACGGTGGACAGCCCACCGTCATCGACCTGGAACGCAACGGGCGCAACCATCCAGAGCTGGATCTGAGCGACGCGGTCGGCTGGTTCGGGCTCCATCATCCCGTCCTCGCGCCCTACCTGCCCACAGCCGAGGCGATTGAGCACCTGGCGCTGGAGCTTGCAGACGTCCCGGATCAGGGCGCCGGCTACGGTGCCCTGCGCTGGAGCGGCCGGGCCGACTTCGGATCAGCGGTCGGTCACATCGCCGTCGACATCCAGGACGCCGACGCAGCGCCGGACGCACTGGATCGCCGAATCCAGGCGCTTGCCCCCGCCAACCCGGCGCTGCTCACCCCGTACCCCCTCGCGCTGACCTTCCGTGCTGGTGCGGAGGCCACGACCGCAACTCTGAGGCACGGCGGAACCACCTCCCCCAAGGAAGCCGCGAGCATCCTTGAATCCATCAACGCGGCGTTCCAACCGACACAGGAGCGGGGCGCCCAGGCCACCGGCCCGAAGCACACACGCTTGACCGGGCGACCTCGTCGCGCGTTGCAGGCCCCGGCCGGCGCCATGCAGCAGATGATGCTCCAGTTCGCCGCCCTCGGCCCGCAGACAGGGGTCTACCTGCCACGTCAGCTCCTCCACCTCGACATGCCCGCAGGTGAGCAGGCCAGGTTCCTCCAGCGGCTCGAACAGTGGCTGGGAGGGCTGGACATCCTCCACCGCCGGTTCCACACCGATTCCAGCACTGGCGCTCTCACCCAGCGATGGACACCGAGTGCCGGGCCACACCTGCAGGTCGAACCCGGCGACGGGGACGCGGCCTGCGCTTGGATGGCGGGGGCCGACCACCTGGATGTTCGACAAGCCCGCTATGGAGCCCCACTCGCCACCATGATGGCCTTCACCGGCAGCCACGGCCTGTTCCTGGGCATGGAGACCCATCACGCACTGGTGGACGGCCACAGCAATCGGCACTTCCTCCACCAGCTCACGCTACTGGCGGCAGGCGGCTCTCTCCCACCCGGCTCGCCTGCCGCCCCGGTCCTACGGCATCTGGGGTGCGAAGCAGCCACTGGTGCCTCAGCAGACCCATTGCCGCCGCTCACCTGGGCTCCGAAGCAGCCCGATGAGCACCACATCACGATCCCCGCGCAAGCCGTACGCGCGTGCCGCGCCCGTGCTGCGGCGCAGGGCACCAACCTCCGGGCCTGCCTGGCCGCGCTGACCGGGCAAGCTGTCACGGCAGGCGAGAACGTGACGCTCTACCTCGTTGCCAACGGGCGAGACAACGCGATCGCGCACGCCAACGACGCCTGGGGCATGTTCTGGTACTTCACCCCAGTGCCGCTGCACCCCGGCGAACAGCCCGCCCGACTCCAACAGCGGGTGTACGCCGGCGAGGCGGCGCCGTTCCCCAAGATCCGGGCAGCCGCATTGTCCTGGCGGCAGTGGAACCCCGATGCGGCGGTCTCCTTCAACTACGTCAGCGCGCCGCGCACCGCAGACGGTGCGAGCCAGGTGACGGTCCTGCAGTCCAGAGACCGCTTCCACTGGCCCCGGCAAATCACCGCAGTCCTCCGCGATGACGACCAGGTTGATCTCATGCTGTGCACCCTCGACGGCTCATCCGCCGCCCCCCTGCTCGAGCGCGCCGGGGAGAGCCTGCGGCAGTACGCGGCCGGACACCCGAGCGCCCCGGGCCAGACCCGTACCTGGTCGCGTAGCCCCAGCTGATGTTGGCGCGGGCTCCAGCCCTGATCTGTGCGGGGCGAACAGCGTAGTGACCGCTCAGTCGATCAGCACGGCTTGCGCCCCGAGCCGTTCAGTAGAGGGAGGGTCACGCTCTTGAGCCCTCTGACCCCATCTGGAGGATTCATGCCCATCCGAGGCCCGCAAAGCGGCCAGGGCCGTGGCACCGTCTTCGACCGAGCCGCCGCCAGTTATGGGCGCATCGGCGGGCAGTTCTTCGAACAAGCGGGACAGGCCCTGGTGCAGCTGGCCCTGCCACAGCCGGGCGAGGACCTTCTCGACGTTGGCTGCGGTCGCGGCGCCTCACTCCTGCCCGCAGCCGCGGCCGTTACCCCCTGCGGACGAGCCGTCGGAATCGACAAGTCATCAGAGATGGTCAGCCAAGCGAACCAGGCACTTGCTGCCCGCGGACTCACCCACGCATTCGCGGTAGTTGCCGACGCAGACTCTCTTCCCGCAAGGACGGGAACCTTCGACGTCCTCCTCGCCGGCCTCGTCCTTCAGTTCCTTCCAGAGCCACAACGCACCCTCCGGCAGCTCACCCACATGCTTCGCCCCGGAGGCCGCATCGCCATCTGCACCCCCGCGGCAGCACCTGACGACCTGGACATCGTCGACCGCACCGCAGACGCGGCCCTCATCGAGTTCATGGGTGCATCTGCACAGGAACGAGCGCCTATGCCGGGAATCGACAGCTCGGCCATAGTCGCCGCTATGTACCAACTTGAGTACGCAAAAATACAAGTGGTGAATATGTTCTTCCCGGTCTCGGTGCCGGTCTCGAAATTCTGGGACTGGCGCATGTCACACGGCAGAAGAACACAAATGGAGAGGATTCCAGAAAAGGACAGGGAGCGTGCGCGCGAAAAATTGGTGGAGAGCGTGCGCGCAGTCAGCGTCGCCGGTCACGTGTACCTTCCCATGCCCGTGTGCATGATCGCGGCATGCCGAACGTAGCGGCTTGCGATCCATCGCACGAGGCTGGCCTGCGGTCACGGTGGGGATCAGCGTTGAGACAGAGGGGTGGGCTTCCTCTCCGCTCAGCGGGGCGAACGGATCCGACAGTGAGCCTCGGTCCGTTGCCTTCATCGCGGCCGCAACCGCGATCTGCGTTGCCGACAGGCCTGTTCACAGTTGCCGTCTCGATACCATCCGCTGGCGCGAGCGGAATCCTCGGCGCTACAGCACCTGTGGTGCGGTCCATCCTGCATGGCGTGTGTCTCTCGGCTCTCCAAGGCGCGAAAGCAGGAACTCAGTCGAACAGCCCGGCCCCGCGGCTCTGCGCGCGTGCTAGCCGCCGCCAAGGCCGGGCCAGCCGCAGGCCGACAGTGATGTCATGGTCTGAGGCGTCCAGGTCAAGGTCCATGACAGCCAGGCCTGGACGGTCCGTAGCCGGGCAGCGGGCAAGCCACCGGCCTCCCGGACCGATGATCCCAGCGGGGGCTGTGCGGCCGAATTGCGCGGGCACCGAGTAGCCGATCCAGTAGTTGAAGAGTGTTCCGTATGCCTGGGCGACGACGGCGCGGGCGGCGTCGTCCACCATCACGGACAGGAGGACCGCGTCCACATCAAGCGCCTCATACTGGTCAAACAGCTCGGGGAAGTTCGCCTCGATACACAGCGCGCAGCCAATCCTCAGGCCGTCGACCTCGAATACCACCGGCTCACTGCCGGGGGAGTACAGGCGGGTGGCCTCGGTGTGGGAGAGAATCCGCTTGTCGTACCTGGCAACAATCTCTCCCCGGTCGGACACGACCAGCAAGGAGTTCCGGGGGGCCGGGGCTGTGGGCAGAGGACGGATGGTGCCGAACGCCACCCACACGCCGAGCTCGCCGGCGAGCAACCGGATCGACTCTTCCTCTTCGCCAATGACATCCCAGGCTGCCTTCGCCCAGCTCGCCCTCCCAAGGTCACCAGTCGGCATGGCATCCGGGTCGGGGTAGACGATCGCCCCCTCGGGAAACTGGACCAACCTGACTCCGGCGACGGCGGCATCACGCATCAGTGAGCGGATCTGAGCCCCGCTCGCCCGAAGGAGCGCAGGGTCGGCTGGGTCCTCCGGGACGTTGCTCTGCGCCACTGCCAGCCGTAGACGACGAACCGCGCCTGCGTGGTGCGGCAGATCCCATCGTGGCGTCGGTGGCGCGGACGAGCTGGCGGTGGAATGGGGCACGGTTGCCTTCCTAGATGTGGACATTACGACCAAATGTGCGGATCGTCACATTATCTAGCAAATCGAAATTAGGGCGCAATGTGGGTGGCGGCTCCCGGGCGTCCGATCCGCCGATGAGACGCTGTCGCCGGCATCTCCCCAGGCCGGAGCGGCCCTACCTAATTTGCGTGATCGCCACATCAACAGATGTGGCTCCTTCAGTGCCCATGGATGTGTGCGTCGCGTCCTGACGGATCGCCAAATCCCGCTAGGCTTGGGACCCTTGCTCGGGCCAGTCAATGCGCAAGGGAGCCACCGCACCGTGAGTAGCAGCTTCGTTCACCTGCACAATCACACCGAGTACTCGATGCTCGACGGAGCGCAGCGAATGAAGCCCATGTTCGAGGAAGTCGCGCGCCAAGGGATGCCGGCAATCGCCATGAGCGACCACGGCAACATGTTCGGGGCTTATGAATTTCAGTCAGTGGCTAAAGGATTCGGCGACGTGAAGCCCATTATCGGCATTGAGGCATACGTCGCCCCTTCGTCCCGGAGGCATAAGAAGCAGGAATTCTGGGGACCTGGGGGCCGCCGCGCGATGAGTGATGACGGCGAGGGTTCAAAGGATGTCTCGGGCGGTGGCCGCTTCACTCACATGACCATGTGGGCAGAAAATGTCCAAGGCCTCCGAAACCTTTTCTATCTCTCCACGGAGGCCTCCTACACGGGCCAGTTCCCTGCTGGCAAGCCGCGCATGGACATGGAGCTGATCAGCGAGCATCCCCAAGGGATCATCGCCACCACTGGCTGCCCCTCGGGCGCCATCCAGACCCGCCTGCGCCTGGGGCAGTACGAGGAAGCGCGCGAGACAGCCGGTGCGTACCAGGACATCTTCGGCAAGGACAACTACTTCCTCGAGTTGATGGACCACGGCCTGTCCATCGAACGCGAGGTGCGAGACGGCCTGCTTCGCCTTGCAAAGGAACTGAGCATTCCCTTGCTGGCAACCAACGACGCACACTACGTCCATCCGACCGACGCGGAGGCGCACGACAACCTCCTTTGCATCGGAGTGGGTAAAAACAAGGACGACCCCAACCGATTCAAATTCCAGGGGACCGGCTACTATCTCAAGACTGCGGCCGAGATGCGTGAGCTGTTCTCGGAACTTCCGGAAGCATGCGATAACACCTTGCTGATCGCCGAGCGCATCGGCTCATACGACGACGTATTTGACAACGTCGATGAAATGCCGCAGTTTCCTGATGTCCCCGAAGGGATGACGCAGGAGGAGTACCTGCGCAAGGACGTGCTCAAAGGGCTCGCCATGCGCTACGGCGATCCCATCCCCGACCACGTGATGGAACGCTTCGAGACCGAGATGAAGATCATCGGTCCGATGGGCTTCTCCTCGTACTTCCTCGTCGTCGCCGATATCTGCCGCTACGCGCGCGACAACGGAATTCCGGTTGGGCCAGGGCGTGGCTCGGCAACCGGATCCATCGTCGCCTACGCCACTCGGATCACCGAACTCTGCCCGCTTGAACACGGCCTTCTGTTCGAGCGGTTCCTCAACCCTGAGCGCATCAACCCGCCGGACGTCGACCTCGACTTCGACGACCGCCAGCGTGACCGGATGGTCCGGTACGTCACCGAGAAGTACGGTGACGCGTACACCGCCATGGTCAATACCTTCGGCCGGATCAAGGCGAAGAACGCGATCAAGGATTCCTCGCGCATCCTCGGCTACCCGTTCTCCCATGGTGAGCGGATCGTGAAGGCACTTCCCCCGGACCAGCAGGGCAAGACCATCACCCTGTCGGGCATCTGGGACCCCGAGCACCCCCGGTACGGCGAGGCCGGCGAGATCCGGGCCCTCTACGAGAACGAACCTGATGTGAAGAGGGTCATGGACACCGCCAAGGGTGTCGAAGGCCTGATGCGCGGCACGGGCGTGCATGCCGCCGCGGTGATCCTCTCCAAGACCCGCCTGACGGATCGCATCCCCCTGCATATGCGCGCCTCGGACGGCGTGAAGATCACAGGGTTCGACTACCCCAGTTGTGAAAACATGGGGCTGGTCAAGATGGACTTCCTGGGGCTGCGGAACCTCGGTGTCATCGATCAGGCGATCCAGAACATCCGGGAAAACCGCGGAATCAAGCTGGCGACAGTGGATCCGATGGACGGCGACCCAGAGACAGTCGTCATCCCCTTGGACGACACCAAGACCTACCAGCTCCTGTCCGATGGCAACACGTTCGGCGTCTTCCAGCTCGACGGCGGCGGCATGCGCGCCCTGCTGAAGCTGATGCAGCCCACCCGATTCGAGGACATCGCCGTAGCGCTCGCGCTCTACCGGCCCGGCCCGATGGCTGCCAACGCCCACACCAACTACGCACTTCGGCAGAGTGGCAAGCAGGAACCCGCTCCAATCCACCCGGAACTGAAGGACGCCCTCGACCCGATCCTTGGCTCCACCCACCACCTGCTGGTCTACCAAGAGCAGATCATGGCCATCGCCCGGCAACTCGCCGGCTACACCCTGGGCGGCGCCGACATGCTCCGCCGGGCCATGGGCAAGAAGAAGCCTGAGGTCCTGGCAGCCGAGTGGGACAAGTTCGCGGGCGGCATGAGAAGCAATGGCTACTCAGACGAGGCGATCAAAGCCATCTGGGACGTCATGCTGCCGTTCTCCGGCTATGCATTCAACAAGTCCCACACCGCAGGGTACGGCCTGGTCTCCTACTGGACGGCATACCTCAAGGCCAACTATCCCGCCGAGTACATGGCCGCGCTGTTGACTTCAGTCGGAGACGACAAGGACAAGGCAGCCGTCTACCTGGCTGATGCGCGTGCGAATGGCGTCCGTGTCCTGCAGCCGGACGTCAACGAGTCGACCGCAGAGTTCACAGCCATCGGCGACGACGTGCGCTTCGGCATGCGAGCCGTTCGCAACGTCGGCGACGCGGTGATCGAGGCCATCGTCGCTGCACGCCGTTCCAAGGGGAAGTTTTCCTCGTTCACGGACATGCTCGACAAGTGTGACCTCCCGGCCCTGAACAAGCGGGCCATCGAGTCGCTGATCAAGGCCGGTGCCTTCGATTCCCTCGGCCACTCCCGGCGCGGCCTGTGCGCGATCCACGAGGACGCTATCGACGCCGTCGTTCCCGTCAAGAAGGCAGCCTCCTACGGGCAGGACGACTTGTTCGCCGGGCTGGGAGGCAGCGAAGCCGACAACGCTGGGGCCGGGTTCGGGCTCGACTTCCCTGTCGACGAACAGGAGTGGCCGCGTCGGCAACTTCTCGCTACCGAGCGGGAGATGCTGGGCCTGTACGTGTCAGCGCATCCTCTGGACGGTGCCGAGCACATCCTCTCCGGGGCCAGGGACACCACGATTGCTGAGCTCTTGGCCTCCGGACGGACCCAAGGAGACGTTCAGCTTGCCGGCCTGATCACCGGCGTCCAGCGGAAGATGACCAAGCAGGGAAACAACTGGGCAATCGCCAACCTCGCAGACCCTACAGGGTCTATTGAGGTGCTCTTCTTCCCCGCCGTCTACCAACTCGTTGCTCACGCTCTGACTGAAGACAACGTAATTTCAGTCAAGGGAAAGATCGAGGACCGAGACGGCACCCTGAATATCTTTGGTAGGGAGCTCTCGGTCTTGGACGTATCTAGCGCCGAGCACGGCGGAAAACCCCCTGTGCGCCTAGCGCTTCCCCTTCATCGTGTCTCCGACCAGACTGTCGCGGACCTGAAACGCATCCTGCACGCGCACCCCGGCGACAGCCCTGTCCACTTGTCTGTCCGTGGCCCGCAGAAGACGACTGTCTTTGCCTTGGCAGCGCAAGTCGACGCTGCCTCGCTGGCGTCCGACATCAAGGGCACGTTCGGGCCGGATGCTTGGCAAGGTGTGGCGTGACCGACGGAAATCGGACTACAAGGACTTCTGTCCTCACCGGTCATGATGAGTTATTCGTCAAGATCGCTGATGTGTCGGACTGTCTGGCCTGCGGCACTCCTGGGCTACTTCTCGTCCAGTACAGGCACTCGTGGAAGAATCAAAGCGGAGACGATGTCCTAGGCATTCGCGAGACCTTGTTATGCCCCCAGTGTTCTCGCCGAAACTCGGCCGCAGCTGAGCTGATTGCACTATTCTCAGTGGACGAGAAGATGGGTCCAGAGAATCTTGATGTTTTCGGCGGGCTCGTTGCGGCATGGGTCGAGTCACTGCGCCAAGAACGCGTTGACGAGGAGCTGCTCGCAGCGGAACACGATCAGTGGCTGCGGGGCGCCCTTTGATGGTTGCCCCGCAGGCAGGATGCGGGCTGGCGCCCTGTCAGCCGTGAACAGGCGAGGTCATACGCGCCCGGTTTTCTTGGTAAGCCCGCGCATTGCTCTCGGCAACTGGTCAAGTATCGGCTGACCGAGTGTAGGCCCCTGACCGCAAGTCCCTTCGGGGTAGCAGGGGTGCAGCGGGGCTTGGCCTGGCATGGACGCCTCTGACGTTCAGTCGGATAGTCCCAAAGATTCCGCATGTGGATCGGCTATCACCCCGTACACGGATTTGTCCAGGTCGGACATTAGAGCCGCGAACCTCGTGCCGATCTCAAAGTGCCAACTCTCGTACCAATGAGGTATCCAGCCGCCGTGGGTCATAGCCGCAAGCAGCAGCATTCTGTTGGCGCGAGCCTCCTCAGGAAGGGCATGAGCATCCAGGAATGACATTTCGCCGGGCCTTGGGGGTGCGGTGTTGATCCGGTAGCCGATGTCCAGCTCGGTTCCGTCCGGGGAGGCGAGGGTGACATCGACCGCGCCGCCGCAGCTGTGCGGAGCGACCCAGGGCGGAGACACGTACCGTCCGGCCAACTCGGTGAGCTGATCGGACGTCAATTCCGGATGCAGGGCGGCCAGCCGCGACATCTCCTCCTGGAAATATTGGCTCTGCTGGGTCGGTGGCCGGTAGCACTCGACGACGCGTAGTCTTCGGCCGCGCTCGCGCAGGTACTTCTCAGCCATCCAGAGTTGGTCGACCAAGCCTGAGCGAATCATGGCAAACGTCTCGGTGGCTGTGGCCCTGCGCTCGTCGATCAAGAACCGGTCATCGTCGCGTAGAGACACCAGCGGCTCCCCACAATCGGCGACCCGCACGGCGACGACCCGCGGATCAGACATCGCAACGCCTTCTCCCGCGATCTCGGGCATGCGGTGAGCGGTGGGGAGGAACAGGCGGGGATCTTCTCTCATAAGTCAGCTGCCTTCGTTCCGTCTATTCAGGGGAGGTCAGAGATGGTGGGAGCAGGCGGCGGACACGGTCGGCTTCGTGTGGGCTGATAGATGTGTAGAGCCGGAGCGACTGTTCGAACGCTGCTCGGGCCTGGTCGCTTCGGCCGGCGTCTTGCAAGGTGCGTCCGAGAAGTTCGAGGCTGCGGGCCGTCCAGCGCGGAGAGCGGGCAGCAGTGCACTCGGCGACGGCCTGTCGTCCCTCGTTTCGGCGGTGTCGTGGTCACCAGACATGGAACGCGCGCGTCCGAGCCAGGCCAGGGCTCGGGCCGCATCGGAGGCGTCTCGGACCTGGAGGAGCGTCGTGCGGTCAGTTCGTACTCGGCTGAGGTGAGGGTGGCCAGGTAGAAATCGAGACCGCAGCGGGTCTGCTCGTCGAGTTCACCGTCCGTCGCCTCGGCCACCGCCCGGTGCCGGGCGTACGCGCGGACCTCGTCGTGGAAGCCGTACACCGTGCCCCGGGCCGCGTCTTCGCGCACCGTGATCAGGAGGCCGGCGCCCGCGAGGGCGGCCAGCTCCTCCTCGGCCTTCTCCAGTGGGAGGCCGCAGACGGCGGCGGTTACTGCCGCGTCCAGGTCGTAGGGGGAGAGGTGGCCCATGCTGCGGAAGATGCGGGCGCTCGGGCGGGGCAGGCCCCAGTAGGCCTCGCTCAGGGAGCTGTTCATGGCGACTCCGAAGGGGGTTAGGCCGTGCGTCGAGGCGATGACCTGCTGGCGCCTGTGGGTCAGTGCGGTGGCCAGCTCGGCCAGGGAGCGGTCGGGGTGGGAGGTCAGTACGGTCCCGGCCAGGGCGAGGGAGAGGGGAAGCCCGGCAGCCAGGGAGGCAATGGCGTGCGCGCCCTGTCGGTCGCCAGCGACGCGGTGTTCGCCGGCAACGGTCGTCAGGTATTCCTGGGCGGCTGCGGGGGAGAACGGCTGAAGGAGGTGGTGGGCTCCGTTGCGACCGAGATCAGTCAGCGGCGTCCGACTGGTGACCACGAGCAGGTGTTGGCGCCCGCCGGGCAGTAGCGCGCGCACCTGATCCGCCGCGACGGCGTTGTCCACGAGCACCGCAACCGGCCGACTGGAGCGCTCGGCCGTAACTGACCTCCACCACGCGGCACGCTCCTCCACCGCGGCCAGCCGCTGGTATCGGCCCGCGCCAAAGTCGGCCACGACGTGCTGGTGCTCGGGGGCGAGCAGCCGCTCCAGCTCGTCCAGGTCCTCGTCGGCGAGCCCGTAGCAGCGTGTCAGGGCCAGCGCGTGCGCGTGGGACCACGCCGCCCGGCCTGCCTCCCGGCGGCGGATCCGTGTCTCGGGCAGTTTGAGGTAGGCGGCGGCTCGAGCCGGGGAGATGTCGGCCCGCTCGCGCGCGGCACGGAGGACGGTGCCGAGGATTACGTCGTCCACGGATATGTCGCGGCATCGATCGCCCTCGCAGGAGGGGCCGCGCCTGCCTGGTGGGAGAGCGTTCAGCACGCCGCCCTCCTGAAGTCCGCATCGGCCCCACGGGCTCCGGCCTGACCGTGCCGACGGGCGTGTGGCGCCCATGGCCCGCCTCCCTGCATGGCTTGCCGGAGCTCGTGAGCGCTGATCGCCACCGAGAGTGCCCGCTGGGCCGCGGCCTCGAGCACCTGCCGCTCCCGGCGAGCGGGGGGACCGTTGCGCACCAGGGACGGCTGTCCGGTCGCGTGCGCGACGTACAGCTGGCGCCGCTCGCGTTGTGCCGCGCGTCCGTCCCAGCCCCGCGCCGTGAGGGTCCACTGGGTCACCACCCCCGGCTCGATCCTGAAGCTGGCCGGGACCAGCCGGACGCTGAGCGCTTGGGCGTCGAGGAGGCCGACCAGCTGAGCAAGCTGTTCGGCTGAGAGCCAGTCCAAAGCGGGTTCGTGCAGCAGCAGCGTCGCAGTCCAGCGGGCCTGCTGAGGGCTTGGGGCGACGACGGCCGCCGCAGCGTGAAACGCCGGCTGGAGAGGGCCCGTCGTGAAGATCACGGTCTCCCGGCTGGCACCCCTCAAGGCCGCCGCCCACGCCCCGCTCCCCAGCGGTTCGGCACCGGCCTCGTGCACATGGTCGCTCCCGCTCCGTTCCACCAGGGCAGCGGCGTAATGCATCTCCTCCTCCGGCGCGCCGTACACCTCCAGCAGGGAGCGCGTGACGCGTTCGCTCAGCAGCTGCCGCGCCAGCTCGGTCTGGCTCACACGAGAGGTGGGTATCCCGGCAAGCCGTCCGGCCTGTGCGACGGAGAGGCCTTTCACGCTGCGGTGGTGGCGCAGGAGGGCGCCGACCAGCAGCTGCGACACGGAGGGAAAACCGCATGGCGGTGTGCACGACCGCAAGGTGAGGGCGTCAGGCATGGCGAGCCCCCTGAAGAGGTACAGGGGCGGTGAAGCGGATCATGGAGACTTCCTACGAAAGCGGGTGCTAACGGGGCTAAGTGGGCCGCCGCTGGGGGGTGAAGCCGCGGATGCCCTGGGCGATGCCGAGCCGCTGTGGCGGTGGAGGGGTGGCACCGTCACCGCCCGGTCCCGGAGACGGGCCGGGCCGGCTCCCAGCCAGGACGGGTTCCTCCGTGCGCGGCGGTGGGCCGGATAACGGGTTCTTCTTGGCGAGTCGTTCGCGCAGGCCCTGGAGTCAGACACCCACCGGCTGGTTGAGGATGCTGCTGAGCTGGTCGCTGTCGAGGGTCAGGCGCAGGATGTGGTGGTCGGAGAGGTCCTCGTCGACCTCGATCACATCGAATCCGGTGATGGCCGGCAGCAGCTCGGGGGTGAGGTAGGCGCGGTCGACTCGACTGTCGGGGCCGTGGGTGTCACAGGCGTTGACGGTGCGGGAAAGCGCGCGCGGGTCGCCGTGCGGGGCGGTCGCCCGGTACAGCGCCGCGTCCTCGAGGCCGGCTGTGCGCAACGCGGTGTCGGGCCGGGTGTCGGGCACGCGCTGGCCGGACGGTCCGGCGTACGAGCGGTGGAGGCGGTGAGGCAGGTTCTTGACGGTGGAGAGGTCCGGCAGCGGCAGGTCGCCTCGCGAACCGGTGGGGTAGGAGTTGTTGTCGCCAGCGTAGATCGCGGGGAGGGTGTGGCGGTGTCCGTCGGGCATGGCCCAGCCCTTGTCAGCCCAGGTGGTCAGCCACTCCGCTTCCAGCAGGCGCTGCTCGGCGCTGGCGTAGTTGAGGTGGTACGAGATCGCGTTGAAGGGCAGCGCGTTGGGCCCGGCGGCCTCGTGGCGGAGCGTGAGGGCGGTGGGCAGCATGACGTAGTGCGGTGCCCGGCTCTGGGTCCAGTCCCGGACGACGGAGAACTTCGCCGGGTTGTAGAAGAGGGCCGTGCAGGACCCCTCGCCGAGGACGCCCTGCAGCCCCAGGGTGCGGATCTGCTCGTTGAAGATGACCTTGCCGTCGGCGCCGGCGTCCCACAGTTCCTGGCGGAAGATGATGTCGGCGTTCAGCGACCGGAGCAGCTCGTCGCCGGCGCGCCGACGCTGGGGGTCGCTCTTTCCGTTGTTCTCGAAGTTCCAGCAGACCAGGGTGAGGGTGTTGTTCATGCGCGGGTTGCTCCTTCGTGGTCGGTGCGGGCGTCGGTGGGGCGGTACATCGCGGGGGTGGCGTGGAGGACGTCGCGCAGGCGCGCGAGGTCGAGGGTGGCGCGCAGGGGGAGGTGGTCGGACAGGCGGCGCAGCTGCGGGGTGTCGCAGACCTCGTAGCTGGTCAGGGTGGGGGCGAGTTCGGCGCTGAGGTAGCCGCGGTCGATGGTGTGCCGGGGGCCGGGAGGCCTGCCGGGGTGGTCGCGGTAGCCGGAGGTGGGGGCCAGGGCGTCGGGCTGGCCGAGGTGCTCGGCGGCGTGGCGGGCCATCTCGACGTAGCCGGCCGCCAGCAGTTCCCGGTCGGGGCCGACATCGGTGTGGCGACGGCCGGCATGCTCGTAGGTGCGGTTGGCGACGAAGGCGTGGTCGGTGTAGTCGTCCCAGCGGATGTCCGTGCCGACGCGGTAGCTGTTCCAGTCGCCGAAGATCACCGCGAGCCATCCGGGCTTGGCGAGCGTGGTGCACCAGCGGGCCTCGGTCAGGCGCAGCTCGGGTGACCAGTAGCAGCAGTGCGCGCTGACGGCGCTGATCTGCCGCGGGCTGAGGGCGCCGTCGGCGTCGCGGAGCCGGACGGCGATGTTCGCCGGGGCGTGCCAGGGCGCCCAGGCCTGCGGGTACTCCTCCGTGCACACCAGCGGCCCGCCGGGGCGGACGAAGATGGCGTTGTCGTTGGAGCTGCCGGGGCGCGGAACGGCGATGTGTCCGTCCATCTCCAGCAGTTCCGACAGCCGGGCGAGCTGGTCGGGCTGGACCTCCTGCTGGAAGAAGAGGTCGGGACGCTGCTCGCGGACCCAGCGGGCGCCCGCTTCCAGGTTGATGCCCTTCTCCAGGTTCCAGTTCAGGACGGTGATCGACTCGGTCATGCCGCGTGCCTTTCGCTCGTGACCGGGGCCGGTCCGATGAACGCGGTCACCGCCGGGCCGGGGCCGGCGAGGTGGTGCCGCGCGAGCAGAGCGGCTTGCTCGTGCTGGGGCGGCAGTCCGACGTCGGCTCGCCGCTTGTCCAGGCCGTCGGGGTCGGCGACCGGGTGGAGTTCAATCCGCCCGTCGCACAGCCAGTACTGCGTGCCGTACTCCTGCGGCCCGCTGTGTACGAGACACCGGTCGTGCAGGCGCGCCCACTGCGCGGTCGTGGCGTCCCCGCGGCGGGAGGCCTCGGCGAGCATCCTCAACAGGGTCTTCTGGAACGCCGGGTCGTGGTCGGCCTGCAGCGCGATGGTGAGCGCGGCTTCGGAACCGCTGTCGCCCACCAGGCAGCGGCCGGGCCAGCCGTGCTTGGTGACGAGCCGGCGCAGGGCCTGGGTGTCCGCGAGTACGGCGTTGTGGGCGGCCTCTACATCGTCCGCCGTCGCGGCGCCGCGGACGTGAGCCGGTGCGCGCCACGTGCGGCGGGCTGCCTCGACCCGGCCGATGAGGTCCTGGGCGATGTCCGCGCGGGCGGGGTATGCGGTCAGGCTGGTCATGAGGCGTCCGCCGGGCTGGTTGACGTCTTGCGCTGATAGCCCTTGGGTCGCATGGTGACGCCGTTGGCCGTCAGCAGGCGGTGGATGGCCCCGTAGGAGCGGCCCGTCTCCGCACAGATGCTGCGGATCGACTTGGTCTCATACGCCTTGATGACGTCTACGGTGAACCGCTTGGCGGACTCGCCGGTCAGTCGTCGGCCCTTCTCGATCCGTCGCAGGCCGGAGTCGGCGCTCGTCGACGAGGCGGTCTGTTCGTCTGGCGGCTGGGACGCGGTGGTGGCGATGCTCATGGGTGGCTCCCCCCGGAGGTGGTGTCAGATGCTGGTCTCGCTGCGGGCCAGCGCGAGGAAGCCGCTGCGGGCCCGGAGGACGGCGAGGGTGTGGGCGTAGATGTCGTGGAATGGGCTGATGTCGACCTGGGAGACCGCGACAATGCCGTGGATCTCGCCGGCGTCCAGCGCCGCGAAGAGCCGGGCTATCTGCGGGCGGAGCGCCGGGTCGCCCGCCCCGGTGCTGTCGAAGGTGGTGACGAAAGGCGTCCAACGTCGGCGATGGACCACGGCCTGGGTCTCGGCAAGACGGTCGGCCGGGTCCTGGCGCGGCTCGACGAGGCTGTAGCAGCCAACCCGCACGGCCGTGCCGGCGTCGGCGAGCCGGGCTAGCGCACGGTGGAGGTCGGCCTCCCTCAGCGCGCGCAGTTCGGCTGCGTCGGGCCGGACCGCACGCTGTGGGGGTGCCTTGGGCGTGTGCGCGGGCGGCCGGCTGCTGGTGGTCCAGGTCTCGAGTCGCGTCGGGGGGCGCAGGCCAGCCGGTGCGAGCAGGGTCTTCACTGGGCTTCCTTCGGGGCGGGTGCCAGACGGGATGCGTTCCGGTCGGCGATCTGGGGGAGGGCATCGGCCATGCGGGGGCGGGAGAGCACGACCTCGACCGCGTGGTGATCACTGAAGCTGGTGGTGTCGAGGACGGTGACGTCGACGACGGCCTCGATGAGCCATGCGTCCAGGTAGATCCGGTCGATACGGCACGGTCCGCCCTGGCTGGGCTTCCCGTGGCCGGCGGTGGCGCCGAGGGCACCCTGCCGATTCAGGGCGCGGGCGGCGTGCCGGGCCGGGTCGCACAGGCCGGCGGCCGTGAGGGTGTCGTCGACGTAAGTGCAGGCGACCCGCCGTCCCGTAGACGGGTCCTCGTTGGTGCGGTGGGCCATGTGCAGCCGGTCGGTGACCGTGCCCCAGTCGATCGGTGGGACGGCCTCCCCCTCCGGGTTGGGGGCCTCGTTGCAGTCGCCGCCGCCGATGAAGGCCGCTCCTTGGTTGATCTTGTCGGCGAAGGCGAGGATCTCGTCCGTTTCCCGCTCTCTGCTGCGGGGGCTGTTGAAGGCCAGGTGCCAGCTGATCGCGATGATGTCCACTTCGGGGGCGTCCCACAGGCGCAGCACGGTGTGGGTGGGCGGTGTGCGCCACGGGTGGACCTGGTGGGTGACGTGCTGGTGCACCACGAAGGTCTCCTCGCGCACGAACATCCCTGTCGGGTTACGTCCGAGACCGGCCGTGCCGAGGAACCCGCGCATGCCCAGAGCGCGTTCGGCCGCGTGGAGACGCCGGTGGTGACTGTCGCGGCTGTAGGTCATCTCCTGGCGCAGGAGGAGGTCCGGGCGCCGCGAGCTGACCAGCTCCTGCGCCTGGTGCCACGCCCGGGGCGGGCGTCCGTCGACGTCCTGACCGCCGTCGTGCTCCAGGTTCATGGTGAGCAGGCGAACGACCGGCTCGTCTCGCGTTGTTGCCGTCATGTGGGCTCCGTGGGAAGAAGAGGAAGGCCGGCGTGGGGACGCTCTGCGGGGCGTCGGCCGACGGTCAGCCGCCGCCGACGACGGTCAGCCGCCGCCACCGGCGGCGGTCAGGCGCAAGGCGGTGTCGATGAGCGGGACGTGGCTGAAGGCCTGGGGGAAGTTGCCGACCTGGCGCTTCAGGCGCGGGTCCCATTCCTCCGCGAGCAGTCCCAGGTCGTTGCGGATGCTGAGGAGCTTCTCGAACAACTGCCGGGCCTCGTCGACGCGGCCGATCATCGCGAGGTCGTCGGCCATCCAGAACGAGCAGGCCAGGAAGGCGCCTTCATCGCCGGGGAGGCCGTCCACGCCCGTGTGCTCGCCGTCGGTGGGGTAGCGGAGGATGAAGCCGTCCGGGGTGGACAGCTCCTGCTGGATCGCCTCGATGGTGCCGATGACGCGCTTGTCGTCCGGCGGCAGAAAGCCCATCTGCGGGATCAGCAGCAGCGACGCGTCCAGCTCGCGCGAGCCGTAGGACTGGGTGAACGTGTTGCGCTCCTTGTCGAAGCCCTTCTCGCACACGTCCCGGTGGATCTCGTCACGCAGTCGCTGCCAGCGCTCCAGCGGGCCATCGACCGCGCCCGATTCGATGAGCTTGACGGTGCGGTCCACGGCCACCCAGGCCATGACCTTGGAGTGGACGAAGTGGCGGCGCGGGCCGCGTACCTCCCAGATGCCTTCGTCCGGCTCGTCCCAGTGCTTCTCCAGGTACTCGATCAGCTTGAGCTGGAGGCCGCTCGCGTAGTCGTTGCGGGCCAGCCCCGTCATGTGGCCGAGGTACAGGGCTTCGGTGACCTCGCCGTACACGTCCAGCTGGAGCTGGTGCGCGGCGCCGTTGCCGACCCGCACGGGGGCGGAGTCCTCGTAGCCGGGCAGCCAGTCCAGCTCCGCCTCGCCGAGCTCGCGCTCGCCGGCGATGCCGTACATGATCTGGAGGTTCTCCGGGTCGCCGGCCGCCGCGCGCAGCAGCCAGTCCCGCCAGGCGCGGGCCTCCTCGCGGTAGCCGGTGCGCAGCATCGACGTCAGGGTGATCGCCGCGTCACGGAGCCAGGTGTAGCGGTAGTCCCAGTTGCGCACCCCGCCGATGTCCTCGGGCAACGAGGTGGTCGGCGCGGCGACGATGCCGCCGGTCGGGGCGTACGTCAGGGCCTTGAGCGTGATCAGACTGCGGATCACGGCCTCGCGGTAGGGGCCGCGGTAGGTGCACTGGTCGACCCAGTCGCGCCAGAACGCGGCGGTCGCCTCCAGCGCGCCCTCGGGGTCGGGCCGGGCGGGCGGCTCAAGGTGCGAGGGCTGCCAGCTGAGACTGAAGGCGACCCGCTGGCCCTCCAGAACGGTGAATTCCGCGTGCGTGGTCAGGTCCTCGCCGTGGCTCTCGGTCGCGGAGTCCAGCCATACCGAGTCCGGTCCGGCGACGGCGACCGTACGGTCGCCCACCTTGTGGACCCAGGGCACGACGTGTCCGTAGGAGAACCGCATTCGCAGCGTCGAGCGCATCGTCACGCGGCCGCGCAGGCCCTCCACGATGCGGATGACCTGCGGTGCGCCGTCGCGCGGCGGCATGAAGTCGGTCACGCGCACGCTGCCGCGGCCGGGCTCGTCCCACTCCGAGGTCAGGATGAGCGAGTCGCCGTCGTAGCTGCGGCGGTCCGCGGCGCGCGGTCGGGCCCCTTCGCCGGGGACGGGGCCTATCCGCCAGAACCCGTGCTCCTCGGTGCCCAGCAGGCCGGCGAAGACGGCGTGCGAGTCGAAGCGGGGCAGACACAGCCAGTCGACCGTTCCGTCCCGGCAGACCAGGGCCGCGGTCTGCGTGTCCCCGATGAGCGCGTAGTCCTCGATGAGTCGAGACATAAGTGGTAAATCCGTCCCTTTTGGGCGTAGTGCGGCTCGTGTGCGGTGCTCGGGTCCGTCAGGGCGCCGGTTTTCTGCGGGGCCGGGTGCCGGCGAGGGCGACGGCCCGGGCCAGGCGCCAGGCGGTCCCGTCCAGGGGTTCACCGGCGAGGCGGAGGTGTGCGGTGATCAGTGCGCGCAGTACGGCGTCCACGTCGGGGCGTGAGGTGGCGGCGTCGAGTGCGGCGCGATGCTTGCCCAAGGCGGTGTGCCGGTCCGACCACGGGCGGTCCACGAGGTCGTCGCCGAACGGTAGGGCCCGGAGCGCTGTCCAGCCGCCGTCCGGGACGGCGAGCGCGCGGGCCTGCTCCTGCATCTGCTTGGGGAGCCGCTCGGCGGCGGGCGGCTTGGGCTGGGCGGCCAGCCAGCGCAGCCCGTCCGTCGCGTCCTGGTGGAGACCGGCCGCGATGCTCACGACGTTCGCGGCCGCGAGCACCGAGGGGGGAGGCAGGTGGCGCTGGTGGGCGTGCTGGTGGGCATGCACTGCCGAGTCGGCCGCCAGGACCTCTTCCGCGGCCATCAGCGTGGCGCGGGCTCCCCACAGGCCCGTGCGTGGCCGGTACGGAGTGAAGGCGGCATCGCTGACGACGCCGGCGCCGATCAGGCGTTCGGCCCACGCACCGAGCGTCCCCATCGCGGCGGCGGCCTGCGCCGTCTCGGCCAGCCGGACGGTCAGCACGGTGTGCGGCAGCTCGTCCTCGTCCCGGGGCGTCAGCCACCAGATCGAGCGCGGGAGTTCGGCGACGAGTTCTGGCAGGTGATCGACGAGGAAGGCGTGCCGGGTCGGCCCCTGGCAGTGCAGGCGGAGGGACATGTAGGGGGAGGCGCCGGGCAGTCGGGCTTCGCTGCGGTGCGCGATCGGCGCGCCGCGCAGGGGTGGTGCCGGCCGGCGTGGCGCCGCGGAGGCGAGGTGGGTGACGATCTCGTGGGGCCGGCCGCCGCACCATCCAAGTGCGTCGTCCGGCTCCGCCTCGATGAGGGTGAGCTGTCCCAGCGACCGGGGCCGCTCCAGGTGCATGCGCAGCAGTGCGCGGTGGGATGCCTGCTCCAGATCCAGCGGCAGTCGTGAGTCCCAGTGCTCGAGGTGGACGTGCCGGGGCAGGCGCCACCGCTCGCTCAGCGCAGCGAACTCCTCCTCCCACTCGTCGACAGACGCGTCGGGGCCAGGCAGCCCGGTGTGCACCAGGCGCCAGGAGGCCGGGCTGAGGACGCTGCGGCCGACGCGGACCCGCGGCTGGAAGGCCAGATGCCGGGCAGCGCCCCAGTCCCAGGCGGACAGGTTGCCGATGCTGCCGATGAGCCGGCTGCTCTGGCCGCGCTGCATCTCGTCGAGCAGCCGGGCGACGGCCGGGGTCTGGCACTCGATCTGGAGCGGGTGCGGGATCGCGGCTTCCAGTACCTGCCGACGCGAGAGGGAGACCAGGTGCAGCCGTTCCTCGTGGCAGATCACCGCCAGGTCGTCGGGTGCGAAGACACCGGGATCGGGCTCGCGGAACTCGGACAGGGAGATCAGCGGGGCGAGCAGGCGGGGCGTGTGCGTGATGTGCAGGGCCCTGGGCAGCAGCGAGGGGAACGCGAGCTGTACGGGCAGGGCACCATGCACACTGGTTGGGCGGCGGGCCAGCGTGCCCAGCAGATCGCTGGGACGGTCCTGGTCAGCGAGCAGGGCGGCGAACCGGCCGCCGCTGAAGTGCCCCCACCCGCGGCCGACGCGGCGAATGGCCAGCGTGAACTCCCCGGCGTTCAGCTGCTGGGCGCTGGCCGCGTGCACGGAGACGGCCAGCTCCACATGGGCGGGGGCGTCTGCGGCGGTGGCGGGCCGAGGCCCGGCGAGCTGCTCGATGAGGTCCTCGTCCAGGACGAGGTCCTCCCCGGCGGCGGCGGCGCGCTGCGCGAGCGCCACCAGGACGCGGTCACGCCGCGCGGTGTCCGGCTGCGGGGCCCGCTCGGTGCCGTGATAGTCCTCGGGCAGACCGAGCCCGGTGTGCGGGTCGACCAGGTCCAGCAGCGGCACGAGAACGCCGTCGCCGTACCGGTCACGAAATCGTGCGCGGTAACGCGTCCATGCCACGGTCCCGTGCGGCTCTGGTGTGACGCGGGCCAGCACACCGGCGGCCGCCTGCGCTTCCCAGGCCACGACGCGGGGCACCGTGAGGTGCCCGTCCATCCGCACGTCCACGGCGAGCGGCGTGGGCCGGTCGACGACCTGACGCATCTGCCCGGTCACCGTTGCCCGGCGCTGCTGCGCGTGGGCCGGGTCCTGGCCGTACCGGCGGTCGAGCCAGCCGATCTGCGCGTGGATCTCCCGGACCGCCGCGACCAGACTGGCCGCGGGAGACGACGGGAGTACACAGGCGCCTTCCAGCTGCCGCACCACATGCCCGAGGGCGTTGGTCTCGGTGCTCGCGGGCTGGAGGCTGGTCAGGAACATGCGCTGGGAGATCAGCAGATCCAGCAATTCTTCGGAGCCAGTGACGCCGAGCTCGGGGTGAGCGACGGCGAGCTTGCCGGCCACCTCGCGGTAGGGCACCGGCGAGACCGCCATCTGCACGGCGGCTTCGACGGCCGCGGTGCGCCGGATGGCCACTTCGCGAACGGCGGTGCCGGTCGCCTCCAGAGCCCGCTGCTGCCAGGGCAGGACCAGCCGCTCACCGCGCGTGCGCAGGGCGTTGTTGGTCATGACCCGCAGGCTTCGCCGGATCTCCGGGACGCCTTCGAGCTGTTGAACGACGGCCGCCACCCACTCGCCGTCCGCCCGGGTGAGCAACCGATGCTCCGAACCCCACCAAACAGCGGCCTCCGAACCGAACTCGCCCTCCGTGACGCCACCGAACAGACCGAACGGCGTCGGGCGCGACAGGCGCAGCACGTAGCTGAGCAGCGACAGCGCCACACGCCGTACCTCGTCGCCGCTCCGCTCGGTCAGCTCGTCGATCTCGCGGCCGAGGGCGGGACTCGCGTGGCAGACGGCGGCCGCGACCTGCGGGATGTTCCAGACCCGCAGGATCCAGCGTCGCCAGGCCGCCGGCGCACCATCCGCGAGCGGGGATGAGTCCGGAAGCGGGGGAATCGGCAGGTCGTGCAAAAGTACGGAGCGCACCAGAATGCCGCGCTGGGCGCGGAAAGCGGGTTGGGAGCTCATCGCCGTGGCCTTCTTGCTGAGGGCGGTCAGGGAAGCGGTGCGGGAGGGTCAGACGTCACCGAAGAAGTGGTCCAGCGCGTCAGCGGTTCGGGGCACCTCGGCTTCCTGAAGGTCGATGACCTCGGCCAGAGCCGGACCCTCACGCCCATCGACCAGGCCCTTGGGGCGTTCAGGAGCAGGTCGATCGGCCTGGGACAGCGCTGTGGTGAGGCAGGCGGTGGGCATGGTCAGGCCTCCGGTGCGGGAGAGACGGAACAGGTGACTTCGGCGGCGAGGAGGGCGACGATGGGGTGGAGCAGCAGCGGGCGGCTCAGTGGGTCCCCGTCCTGGCTCACCCACCCGCACGTGCCGTCGCCGTCGGTGAGTCCCCAGGTGAAGGGCGGCAGCGTGACGCACGTGTCGGCCTTGAGGTACGTGGTGCCCGGCGGCCAGGCGGGGTCGTCGGACTGCTCGGGCAGGAAGACACCCCAGTGGCCGTCGTGCGCGAAGATCCAGCCCAGGGCGTGCGCCGCCGCGGATCGCGTGATCGCGTCGGTGACGATCCGGGCGAACGGCTCGGGCATGAGCAGCACCTCCCAGCCCGGCCCGACCTCCCGCGTCCGCGGACCCGCAGAGGGCCTGGGCGAGAGGTCAAGTCCCCTCGGCTGAGGGAGCGTTGCGAGGCTCATGATGCGGGTCCTTGGGGGCGTGCCTGCGGCAGGTCGATGCCGGCAGCAGCGGTACGGGGGGACAAGTCGACGGCGATCGCGGCCTGGCTGTAGCCGCGCAACAGGTTGTTGAGGACGCGTACGGGCTCCCCGTCGAGCGTCAGGTGCGTGCACCGCGCGGCCAGGGCCCGAAGGATGGACCGGGCCTGGAGGACAGCGAGCGGGACGCCGGCACACAGATGCGGGCCTCCGCCGAAGGCGAGGTGGTTGTCGTTACGGGGGCGCCGGATGTCGTACGTGTTGGCGTCGTCCCCCCAGCGGCGGTCGTCACGGCCGGCGGATCCGTACAGCAGCCACACCTGCTCGCCCTCGGCCAGGTCCACGCCGCCGAGGGTGGTCGGCTCGGTCAGCCGCCGGCCGAAGCCCTGTATCGGGGCTTCGAGGCGCAGCGCCTCGTGGAAGGCGGGCGCGGACCACCGGACGGGGTCCCGGCGCAGGGCCTGCCACTGCTTGGGGTGTCGGGCGAGCTGCACGATGCAGTCGGCGAGGCCAAGGACGGTCGTGTCGATGGCTGCCGCGGTGTAGGCGCTGGCCAGCGGAATTGCGTCGGCTTCCTCGATCTGTCCGGCGTCGACGGCCTCGAAGATCGCGCCCATCCACGTCCCGCTCGCCACGTTCTCGCGGGTGAGCTTGTCGTGGAGCAGCTCGACCATGCGCGAGGCCAGCGGCAGCGCCTGCTGGTAGCGGTCGTTGTCAGGGCCGAACACGTCGAAGGTGGCAGCGGCACCGCTCAGCAGCACCTCCCGGTCCGCGCCGGGCATGCCCATCAGCTCCATCACCGTGTCGCAGACCATGTGGCGGGACAGGGCCACGGCGTCGAACCGCCCGGATTCCGTGTAGGTCGCCACCAGGTCCTCGGCACGGGCGACGATGCGGTCGGCCAAGTTCTTCATGGCGCGGGGGGCGAGCTGCTTGGACAGCACCTTGCGGAGCTTGGCGTGCCGCGCACCGTCGGAGGCGAAGACCGTGCCGCCGAGTATCTGCTGGTTGGCCAGGTCGGTGAGGGCTATACCTCCCTCCGACGCGAAGACGTCGGGCGACTTGAGGATCTTGGCGACATCGGCGTGGCGGGAGACGGCCCATACGCCGTACTCCTCCAGGCGCACAGCGGCTCCGGTGGCCCGCAGCTCGCCGTACGCGCGGTACGGGTCGGCCAGGACGCTCTCGTCGAACAGGGGCAGGGAGAGGGAGGGGGCGAAGGCGGGCATGAAGGGACCTCCGGGTCTCAGGCGTTGACGGGCCGGGCGAGCCGGTATTCCAGGAGCTTGAAGCCGCTTCTGGCCGACGGCGCTCACTGGCCAGCTCCCGCCGACGCGGTCGCCGGCTCCTCGTCGAGCCATTTCCAGGCGTGGGCCAGGATGATGAGGTGCGTGAGGCCGGTCGCCTCGGCGTGCTCCACGAGGCTCCGAGTCCGCTCTCGCACTTCTGTGCGCGCGATGCCGGCGCATCTGGCGATCTTGCTCGGGTGCTCATGCTGGGCGAGGGCCCGCAGCAGGTCCATCTGCGAAGGAGTGATGTCAGGGGCGGGCCTTCTGGGCGCCGGACGCGGCATCCGGCCGGACGCGATCAGCGCGTGCACGAGAAGGTGCTGCGGGCAGGGCCACCTCAAATCCACCCTCGCGCACAGAATGCGGATCTGTTGGTCGACCGCAGGGCGCGACAAGTAGTTGCACAGAGCGATGTCTGCGGGGCTTAGGCCGCGTATGAGCTGCTCGGCGATTTTCCGCTGGACCCTGGTGAGGGGCCTGATCGGCGCCGTGATGGTGGTCATGGTCGGAGCTTCCAGGTCGGTGCGCGGTCAGCTCGCGCGGCCGGTCGGGGTGCTGTGCTGCGTGGCGTCGAGGCGGTCGAGTAGGCGGTGCGTCTGCTCGACCGTCAGATTGACTTCGAGCCGCGCGCATGCGTGCTCACACCCGGCCTCCGCCGTGGCTTGGACAGCCGAGCCGACGATTCCAGAGAGCAGCCACTTCATGCGCTCGGCCAGGCGGCGGATGCCCCGCCGGCGGTGCAGGACCAGGCCGGAGTCGATGCCAGGAGCACCGAGCAGGGAGGCGAGTGTGACCACACAGGCCAGGTCATCTTCCGCGAGGGTGAGGGCGATGCCGGCGGTTCCTACGGCGAGGTCGCTGGTCACTGCGTGGGAGTCCAGGAGGGTTTCGAGTTGGTCGGCGGCGGTGTAAGCGGTGACCCACGGCATCAGGAGCAGGTCGATAAACCGGAGCACGGCGTCGGCGGTGTGCAGGTTGAGGACGACGTACAAGCCCTCGTTGAGCGTGGCCGTGGCGGCGATGCCTGCCTGGTCCAGCCACTGTGCGGCTTCCCGGTCGTTGGTGAAGGGCGCTTTCTGGCTGTACACCGTCAGGTCGAGGGAGCCTTCGACCTCCCCTTTGCCGACCAGCGCCTGGAAGTGTGCCTTGTCCAGGGTGTCGATGAGGTCTTTCTGCAGCCCGGTGGCGGGCGCTGTGGGCGGCGCAGACGGAGTCACGGTCGTCTTCTCTTCCTGGAGGTACGGGCTATGGAGTAGGTGGAGCCGCCAGCCCCTGGTTCCGTGGGAGGGAGCGGTGGGGGCTGGCGGCGGTCCCGTGCGCAGCGAGGTGAAAGGGGGACGGGACGCGGGGTGTGCGTCCAGGCGCCGGGTCAGGCCGGAACCGCCGTAGCAGCGTGGGGTGCGGCGGGGTCCGACCCGGCGAAGCGGCGGGAGTACTGGCCCTTGGTGAGGCCCAGAGCGGTCTCTGCCAGCCTCAGCAGTTGGATGTCGGAGGTGCCGGCGGGCGCGTATATGTGGTGGGCGTCGCGCAGGTAGCGCTCCATGGGGCGGTCGGTGTGCAGGCCCGCGGCCGCGTGGATCTCCATCGCAGCGCGCGCGGAGTCCAGGGTGTACTCCGCGTTGACGTACTTCGCGTTCATCAACTCGGCGTCACAGGGCGGAGGGGCGCCTCGCCCTGCGGAGTCGTCGTGCTCGCCAAGGTCGCGGTCGAGGAGACTGGCCGCGTGGTAGGCGGTGAGCCGGGCGGTCATCAGGCGCGACTGGATCTGGCCGAGCTTGCGCTGGATCGTGGGCAGGGCGTGCAGTGGCTTGCCGTAGCGGGTGCGCTCACGGCAGAACGCCGTGGTGGTTTCCAGGATGGCTTCGTGTATGCCCAGGGCCACGGCCGTGAGGTTGGGCCGGCCGTACAGGATGCTCGAGGAGTAGGCGACGTCCCGGCCGTCCCCTTCGGCGCCGAGCCGGTTGGCGACGGGAATGCGGCAGTTGTCGAAGACCAGCTCGCCGAATGAGAACCCGTGCAGGCCGAGGGTCCCCTGGTGCGGGGAGACGGTCAGGCCGGGCCGGTCGGACTCGACGAGGAAGGCGGTCAACCCCTGGGAGCCTTCACCGGTGCGGGCGACAACGCCGTGCAGGTGGCCGATGTGGGAGTTGCCGACGTAGACCTTGGCGCCGTTGAGGACGTAGTCGCTGCCGTCCCGCTCGGCGGTCATCTGCATGCCGAGCACGTGACTGCCGGAGACTTCCTCGGTGACCGCGATCGTGGGCAGACACGTACCGGCGGCGATCCTGGGCAGCCAGGTGTTCTTCTGCTCCTCGGTCCCGAAGTGCATGATCTTCGCGGTGCCGAGCTGCGATGCCTGCACCATCGCGCCCATCGCGCCGCTGACGCGGGAGAGCTCCGCGATGATGATGGTCTTGGCGAGGTGGCCGACGGCCATCCCGCCGTGTTCCTTGCCGATCGTGGCGCCGATCCAGCCGCGCCGGGCGATCTCGCCCGCCAGTTCGTGCTCGATGCGGCGGCTTGCTTCCATGTCCGCGACGCGGGGCGCGACGACGGCCTCGGCGAACGCGCGTACCTCGTCACGGAGCTGCAGGTGGCTGTCGGTCAGGAACGACTCGGACACTGAATTCCCCTCCAATGGGACACCCGGGCCGGGTGTCGTCGGCGAAGCGTGACTACGGGAGTCGGAGACCGGCGCGGTCGTAGGCGATCTGCAGTACGCGGTCGCGGTACTGCTTGATCAGGGCGAGCGAGGCCTGGCCGGTGGACTGGGCCTTCGCCTCCAGGCCGACGAAGCAGACGGTGCCGAACACGTCGCTGCCGGATCCGTCGGGGCGCTCGTAGATGAGGGGAGCGCCGGCGTAGGTGCGAATGCCGAGCTGGTCGACGACCGGGTCCACCGCGAAGCGCGGCTTGGCGTAGACGTCCGGCAGGATCAAGGCATTGGTGCGCCGAGCGACTTCCGGGCAGTACCCCCAGTCAGGGGACATCGACCTCTCCACCTGCGGAAGTCCGTTGCCCGGGGGCGCCGAGAGACCGACGAACTTCTGGCGGCCGGTCGCCGGGTCGAACGCGTTGACCATGGCGTACGGCGTGCCGGCCTCGGCCGCCAGCTCGGTCGCCATGGCGTCCAGTTGAGGGTCGAACTGATCCAGTCCGAACTGCTGCAACAGTTGGAGGCGGGCGTCAGCGGCCGGTGTACCGAGGGCGGGAATCATGGGCGGGCTCCGAGGGCGGTGTACGGGGAGGCGGGCAGGCGGTACAGGGCATGACGGACGAGGTCGATGAGGACGTCGCGCACCGAATGGCGGTCGCGGGCGTCACAGGCGACGACCGGCACGCCTTGGTCCAGGCGCAGGGCCGCGCGGACTTCGTCGAGCAAGTAGCGGGGAGCGTGGTCGAACAGGTTCACCGCAACGAGGAATGGCAGCTGACGGGCTTCGAAGTAGGCCACTACGTCGAAGGCGTCCTCCAGACGACGGGTGTCGACCAGCACCACGGCGCCGCCCGCGCGGTGCGAGAGGTCGTCCCAGATGCGGTTGAACCGGTCCTGCCCGGGGGTGCCGAACAGCATGAGCACGATGTCCGGATCGGCACCCGGTGTGGGCAGGGTGATCCGTCCAAAGTCCATGGCCACGGTCGTGGTGCTCTTGGACTCCACCCCCTCCAAGGTGTCGATGCCCTCGCTGGCCTGGGTCATCGGTGCCTCGGTGAACAGGGGCCGGACCTCGCTGATCGCCCCCACCAGCGTCGTCTTGCCCGTGCCGAACCCCCCGGATACGACGATCTTGAGCTTGCGTAGACGCGGGGACGTCTCTTCAGAGGGCGCGTAGACCGACAAGGACGGCCTCCAAGAGTTCTCGGTCGGGGCGGCTATCGGCGTCGTCGACTTCGGCGATGACCAGGGCATTGATGTGGAGCAGATCGGACGCGAGGATCTTGGCCACCTGCACGGGCTGGCCGAGATGCGATGCGAGTTCGGCGACTGGCTGGGGAGTCGCGCACAGTAGCCGGATCCGTTCGCCCTCCGGTCCAAGGTCAACGTCGGCCGGCACCGGGCGGGCCGCCAGCAGTGTGTCCAGCTGCAGCGGGTGGAGGGGACGCGTGCGCCCACCGGTGAGCGTGTACGGACGAAGCCGTGAGCCGACCGAAGGTGCGGGGGCTTCATGGTGAGGACCGAACACGTCACTGGACCAGCCGGGGTGCGCTGGGGGCGGGAGCAGCCGGGGTGGTGCGCACAGGGTCTTGCAGGTGCGCGCGCATCCTGTCGATCCACTGGAGCATCTCGTAGCCGACCACGCCCGGGTCGGCGGTCGAGTTGGTGCGTACTGCCAGCAGCGCGCCGACCATGTCGGGGGCCTGCCAGGGGCCGTCCGCTCGCATGATGAAGAAGGTCCCGGAGTCGTGTTCGACGGCGGTCTGCTGCACCCGGCCGGGCGCGCCGAGAAAGATCCCGCTCGACAGGGACGCGATCCCGCTGATTCCCGCGGCGATGGTGTCCGCGTCGGTCTCCGAGAGACCCGCGTACTGGTTCACGAGACCGTCAGCGGTGACGAGGACGGCCGCGGCGACTCCAGGGACGCGGTCGACGAAGTCCGCCAACATCTGACCCAGGGCACTCAACTCGTCGGTGTGCTGTGACATGCGGTTCCTCCAGGTGGGGGGTAGGGGGTAGGTCACTCGCCGGCCGGACGGTGCAGCGCTGCTTCTCGTACTCCCGCGCGGTAGTTCGCCAGGAGTCCGGGCGTCGGCCCTCTGCTCGGCACCGGCGCACCTGTGGGTTGGGTAGAGGCGGCGTCGGAGGCTGCTGCGGTTGGCCGGACGGGCAGTGGGGCGCGTCCCTCGGTCGGGGCCTCGGTCGTGTGCTGGCGCGCGGCCGGAGCGCTCGGCGGGCTTGAGTACGGACCACCCGGTTGCCCGTGTCCGGAACGGTTGTGCCGGACCGATGGCTCGGTGTTGGTCTGGTGCGGCCACGAGGACTCCGTCGGTGCGGGCGCGCTCTGGGCCGCGGGCAGCGGGGCGGAGATCAGGACGGCGGCGGGGACTAGTGCGAAGGCAGTCACGCCGGCGCCGTCGCTGTTTGGCTGCAACTGGACTCGGATGCCGCACCGTTGAGCGAGTTGTCCCGTGACTACGAGGCCGATGCGTCCTGCTCGCAGATGCGCGTGCACGTCCACCGTGTGCGGCGCGGCCAACTGAGCGTTCAGCTCGTACATCCGCGCGGGCTCCATAGATATGCCCTGGTCTCGGACGGCAATCACCAGCCCGTCCCGCTGTTCGGTGGCAGTCAGCTGAACGAAGGTCCGAGAGTCGGAGAACCGGACCGCGTTCTCCAGCAACTCAGCCAGGAGGTGAACGACGCTCGGTCCCACGTGCCCGGGGAATGCCAGCCTCTCCGACGGCGGCGTGACCCGAACCCGGTCGTACCGCTCGATCTCCTCGACCGCATGACGCAGCGCGGTGGCGACCGGCAGGGGCTCGCGAGGGCGGCCCGTGAGGGACTGCCCGCCCAGGACTGCGATGTTCTCCGTCGACCTGCGCAGCTGCGTCACCAGATGATCGATGCGGAAGAAGTCGTTGAGAATGTCGGGGTCCTCGACGCTCTTCTCCGCCGCGTCGAGGGCCTCCAGCGCCCGACTCACCAGCGCGTTCTGCCGCTGAGCGATGGTCCGCAGCAGGTCCGTCTGCGCGCGCTCCCCGAGCGCGTTCTGCTGCTGAAGCTGCGCAGCACGGCCGATGGCATGCTCCACTTCGGTGCGAGCGAGGAACAGCAACTGCTCCACAGCGAGCGCCGGGTCGGCATCGAGCGCACCGATGAACTCCGGTGGGGCCGCAGGCACGCCATTGAGGTCGCCGCGCTCCACTTGCTCCAGGGCCTTGCTGACGCCGGTGCGCAGATGCTCGAGGCCACTGACCAGGTTCTCCAGATGCTCGTTGGAGCCATGGAGGGCCGCATCGGCGCGCCGAACGCCGTAGAACATGGAGCCGAGCCAGACCGCGGCGGCGCTCGGTACGGTCACCGAAAGCGGAGTCTGCGCTGCCTGATGAGCTGCCCACGCGGCGCCCGCCGCGGCGCCCGTCGCCAGCATCGGGTGAAGGACCAGGCTGCGCAGCGACGCCTGACTCAAAGGTGCCGATTTGGTTGCGCGTCGACGGAGTTGAGTCGGGCGGCGGTGGTCAGACATGCGCTTCCTCACGGTCTCGGGCCCAGCGGCCATCGACGGGGGGCAGGGGAAATCGGTGGGCGAATGACCACCAACCGCGAGGCCGCCGCGGACCTGCGGGGCAAGCGCCCTCGCCGCGGACATGGGCGAGCAACTCCTGGACGCTCTCGGCGGCCAACACCAGGTGGATCCGCGACTCCACGTGGCCGACGGGGCAGGGCAGCTGCCCCAGACGGCGCATCCGGGCGAACCGAGCGTTCGTCTCGGCACTCACGTCGACAATTCGGAGCAGAACCTCGAGGTGGGTCGAGAACCGGCTGAGAAGCTGATCGACCTCGGACTGCAGAGCCGGGAGCGGTCTGTCATCGCCCAATACCAGGTTGACGTCTCGGTGCGCGAGGGCGACGAGGGAACTGGCCTCCAAAGAGGGCTCGCTGCCCGCCGTGCGCGGCCACCACCACACGCGGGCCGCCGCGGCAGGCCGAGCCCGCCGAGGGGCGAAGGCGGTGAGGATCATCGAGACTCCTGGAGGGATAGAGCGGCTGCTTGGGATGCGGACTTCATCCGGAACTAAGCGTGATCGCCACGCTGCGGCACCGGTACGCCAAAGCGTGGCCACCTCATGGCCATATCGAGGGCGCGCGGGGCAGCGCCCTGGCCCTTCCTCCGCTTTCACCCAGGGTGCAAATAGGGTCAAACGGCGCCCTCAGTGAGCCGCCCCGGAGGCGCGCGCGGCGCGTGGCCATCTCGTGGCCACCTTTCCGGAACCGCTTGACAGTGCCTGACTGAGTGCACTCATGAAGGTGGCGTTTACTGCATTTATGGGCGTTATGCCGACACTGATGTTCGCCGAATCCAAGGCTCCCACTCCTCCCGAGCGCGAGTGGCAGCCTGTTGCGAGCGCGATGGCTGGGGGCAGATTGGTGAAGTTTCGACGTGGAGCGCGCGACACCCGCGGGAATGTCGTCAAGGCGCCGCCGTGCTCTATCCGGGCCCCGACTGACTGCCTGGAGGAGCTAGACCCGTTGACCGCCAGCCTGCACGGCCCAACTCGGCGTCATTCCGCAGCCAGGCACGTGCGCGAGGTGTTTTGGCAGGTCATCGTCCCAAGTGTTCAAATTGTCGTCATGCCGATGGGCTTACGGCGGTACGAGGGAACGGGGAGCTCCCGCCCTTGCGGACTCCATGCACAGAATCTTCACGGGCGAGATGGCCACAACGTGGCCAAGGTTTGGCGTACCGGTGCCACAGCCGGTCGGACAGGGTTGATGGCGGGCCGGTTTTCCGTCCCGCCACATGGCGTCTCGACACGCAAGGAGACGAAGGTGCCGCCGACAGCCGCCGACTTGATCCGGGAACTGCCCCTGGGGCCACTGGTCGACCACCACGCCTTCGCGCTGACCGCCCGGGAGGAACCACTGGTGTGGGCGCGCAAGACGGTCCGCCGGGTGCTCGCCGGGCGGACCGACCAGGGGCGGATCGAGGACGCCGTGCTGGTCGTCGTCGAACTCCTCACCAATGCAATCCGGCACGCAGGCGGGCCTGTATGCCTCACGCTCGACATCTACGAGATGGGCGTCATCGTGGGCGTCGTTGACCGCGGAAGGGACACCACTGCCATTCCGACCGATGACGACAGTCTTCTGCCCAACCTGCCGGGCGAGGTGACCGCCGCGACCGGAGGGGGGGATCTGCCAGAAAGCGGACGGGGCCTGTTCCTGGTCAACGCGTTCGCCAACGGCTGGGGGGTCGAACCCGCTCGCGAGGGCAAGGTCGTGACCGCCGCCTTCTGCCTGGCAGGGAGTGCCGCGTGACGGGTCATGACCTCGGAGCACGGCACTTGTGCCGCGGGATCCTCACCCACCCGCTCGGACTCCACTGCAATGTCCCCACAGATGAAACGCTCCCGGACGGATCGGTGAGGGCCAGCCGGTTCCTCGCGGGACTCCACCGCGCTGTCGAGCGCGGCGCCACATTCTTCGACACCGCCGACTCCTACGGCTGCGGGTACTCAGAACGCGTACTCGGTCAGTTCTCTCGACAGATCTCTCGACAGAACCCGGAACTGACCCTGCAACTGAGCAGCAAGGTCGGCCAGATACGCGGCAGCGCGGAGCATCCCTACGCTGGGCGGCACATCCACCACCAGCTTGAGCAGACCCTGGAGAACCTGTACGCCGAGGAGCTCCACCTCTACACGTTGGACAGCTTCGACTTCGGCCCGGGAGACCGCTACCTGGGCAACGCCATCGACGCGATGCGCACACTCCGGGAGGTGAAGGCGATCAGGGCGATCGGGATGCGGGGCCCCTTCACGCACTACGCAGCTTCCCCCGAGGAATGGGCGGCCCAGGCAGACCGGTTCCTGTACCTGTTCCGGCTGATCAAGCCGGACGTGGTCTGGACGCGGTTCAACGCGTTCACCCCAGCAGTCTCACTCGACGGCCAGGACCTGTTCACGTTCGCGGCTCGGAACGGCGTCGGCTTGGTGCTGGCGGCTCCGCTGGCGCATGGTGTGCTCGTCGGAAATGACACTGCGAGTCATTCTTCGCACGCACCCGTTCCTCCTCGACGTGCCGGGTTGATGCCCTGGCTCAGGGAGCGGGTCGACGAGCAGCTGCGTGTCCTACTCAAGCACTTCGGGGACGCTCCCGGCACTCTCGGGCGTCTGGCCCTGCGCTCAAGCTTGCAACGCAGCGATCAGTGCGTGGTTGTTGCCGGATTCAGCACTGCGGAGCAGGTGGAGGAGAACTTCAGCTGCCTGGGTGATCCTCTTACAGAGTTGGAGCTCGGCATCGTCGACGACGTCTACGCCGGCCTTCGGACACAGGTCGGAGAGGCGGCGTCGCGTTTGCCCGTCAAAGAACTGCAGCCATGAGCATCGCGCTTGCCGGCGGAGCCGTCTGCCGTGTAGATGGGGGGACGCCGACCGCTCCGCGCCGTCGGCCGGAACACTAAGCGGGGAGCCGCACCGAGGTGTCAGCACGTGTGGGGGCGCCCGTCCGGCTCTTCCCGCGGATGAGCGGGCCCTTCCCGGGGACGGACGCTCGACAACGCCGTGCTCGCGATGTCCCGCCGCCGATGCCCGGCGGCGGTTCGGTCCTGATCGTGGGGGCCTCGGTCAGCGGCGCTCGGCAGAGACGACGAGCTGGCCGCCCGCGCGCGTGATGTGGGACAGGACGTAACCCTCCGGAAGCAGCGGGGCAGACGTCGTGGTCGTGGCCTGCGATGACTCCGGAACCGGCACCAGGAGGGTGACGCGGTCCACCAACGACTGGCCGAGCAGCCGTTCCCCCAGCTTCGAGGGCCCGACGAGCAGAACGGTGCGGGCTCCGGCCTCAGTCAACGCGGCAACCGCGTCTCCTGGTTCGTCAGGCACCGAATGGGCGGGCACCAGAAAGCGGCGTCCGTGACTGCCGATCCGGCCTTCCTCGGCCGAGCCATCGGGGGAGATCAGCAGATCGTGTGCGTGGCGCTGGAGCTCGATCTCGGCGAGCGCCTCGGCAGTAGGAGTGGTGGGGTGACCCGCGGGATCCGTCTGGATCATTAGGTGTAGGACGGGACGCTGGAACGACAGGGAGGCGCGCCAGGGCCCGAGCACAACCAGAGCTTCTTCCTCCAGGACGTGCGTCTGGACGTCGACGCCGGCCTTGCGCAGGCGCGCGGCTCCGCCCTCACCCCGGGAAGTGGGGTCCATGACCGCGATCAGCACGCGCGCGATCCTGGCGTCCAGGAGGGCTTGGTGACAGGCTGGCGTGAGGCCTTCGTGGTTGCACGGCTCCAGCGTCACTACCGCCGTGCCACCTGCGGCGCGGGCGCCGGCGGCAGCGAGCGCGTTGACCTCGGCGTGCGGATCCCCTTTGCGCAGGTGGTAGCCCTCGCCCACCGTGCGACCGGCGGCATCAAGGATCACGCAGCCGACTGCCGGGTTCGGGCTGGTGGCGCCAAGCCCGCTCGCGGAGATGATGATGGCGCGACGCATCGCCGCCAGCTCCACCGACGTGGGCACTGCCCCTCCCTCAGCTCTGTGCGACGACCCGGATCAGCTCAGCCACCCCAGGGGTGTCAGAGGCGGAGCGCATCGCGTCGATGGCAGCGATCGTCTCATGCAGGATTCGCGTCGAACCTCCGCTGCGGGCAACGACGAGCGCCTGGCGGGCATAGTCGACGCCCTGTTCCGCGTCGCCGGTCCGGGCGTGAGCGGTAGCAAGGCGGGCGTGCAGGAGACCGCGGTCGCGCCGGTAGACCTGGGGCATGGCGGCGAGCGCGGTCGACAGGATCGGGACGGCGCGGTCCGAGCGCCCCAGGAGCAGCCAGCAGTTCGCGCGCTGCCCCTCCAGGTACGCCGGAGTCGCGAAGTCGCCGTGCCCACTGCGGCCGTCTCCCGCACTCTCGGGCCGTGCGGCGAAGGCCTCGGCTTGATCAATCAGCCGGTGGCATGCGACTTCTTCGCCAGCGAGGGCGTATCCGTGGGCCTCCTGCTGGAGGGCGGCGGCGCGCATCTGCGGGGTCAGGACATGGTTGTAGCGTTGAACGGCGCGGGACAGGCTGATGCTCGGAGCTGCGTGACCCTTGGCGGTCGCCTGCTGGGCACGCCGGAACAGGGTCCATGCGGTCATCACGTCATCGCCGGCCTCGACGGCCCAGGCCATCGCCTGGTTCGTCCAGTATTCAGCCTGTGCGGCGCCCGACTCGTCGGCGGCGCAGTCCTCATGCAGCCAGGCCGCGGACTCGGCGTAGCGGGCGGCCAGGACCAACGCTTCGCCGCGCAGGTGAGGCTCGGCGTGCTCGAGGAGCTCCTGGAGCACGCCGAGGTTCTGATGAACGGTGGCGAGAGCGTGAAGCGGGCCCAAGAGGTTGTCGCTCTGGACGAGCAAATGCCACATCTCGCGCAGGTGCACGAGCAGGGCTTCTGACTGGTCCGGCGTCATCCGCCCGAGGCGATGCCTCGCGGAGCCCCCGGCGGGACCGGGAAGGAAAGGCAATGCTGCTGCGGCGCTCCCTGCCCGGAGCAGCTGGCGTCGGTCCACGTCTGCGCCTTCCTGCCGGAGGAACGGGCTTGGAGGAAGGATTCCCCCCTGCACCGGTCCCGACCCGAGGAAGCTCTGGAAAGCAGCGGTACCGTCGTCCGCTGCCTCGAGCTCGGCGCCGTCGCTCTCACCACCCGCAGCGACGTCGCCGAAAAGCCGCGCGACGGGCTGCTGGAAGAGGTGCTCGAGGATGGCCCGGGTGTCCCGCTGCGGCAGGCCCTTCAGTTCGCCGGCCATCCACCGGTCGAAGGTACGGCGAGCGACGGTGACGCCCACAAGACGGCTGTTCCCGGACTGTTCGGCCAGCTCCCGTCCCGCTCTGGCGAAGTGCGTGCTGAACGTCTCGATCGTGGTCCAGCCCTGCTCCTGAACCAACTGCCGGAACAACGTCATCCGCATCACGTGCACCTCGTCCCAATTCGCGTGTTCCTCGGTCAGCTCGGCTGCCGACCGGAGAAGGAAGGCGAGACGGACCGCGGGCACAGAGGAACGCTGCGCACGACCCGCCAACGGTAGGCCGGCAAGGGATCGGTCGTCCGCCAGAGTTCGACGAGTTCCACGCTGCCGATCTCCAAGGACACCGGCTCGAGGGCACGCAGGCGGGCCACGCTCTCAACAACGGGCGCAGCGGGACGTTCCCGGTTGCTGTACTGCACGCCCAGGTGAGGACGGAAAGCAGTTGTGGGCTTGCCTCCGGGGACGTTCGCACGTCGTCCGGCCTCGCTGAGAGCGGCATGCAGCCGGATCAGCGGCGACCACGGCGCGAGGGTGAAGCGGACGGCTCCCCGCGATCCCGCCAACGGATGGGCAACGATTTCGAAGGCCGTCAACGGCATCTGCTCCGCCAGGTCGGCGACGATCTGTACCTGGTCGGTGGACACCAGGTCGGTGCTGCCGATGCGGGTCAACGTCACATGCAGACCGTCACGGGGGACGCGGTCCATGCCCAGGTGCGCCAGTGCGTCCTGGCACTGGCTCGCCCGGCTCATCAGCTCGCCGGCATCGGGGAACGTCAACATCCAGTAGTAGGCACGGAACCCGTCGGGCCACCCCGGGCGTGCCCAGTGGTTGGTCATCCGCTCGACAGCGGTGAACGCTCGCCAGTCGTGCTCGACAAGCAGCTCGGCACTGTCGAGGTCCGGCGGCGGTCGGTGGGGAAACGCTCCAGGGAAGACGTCCAGTTCGGGCGTCACGGCTCTCCTTACTGCTGCGGTGCGAGCGCTACGCCCGAGCCGCTGATGATCGATTTGGCCTGGGGGCGGGAGCGCCAGGTCCGAAGTTCCTCGGCATAGTCATCTACATCAGGCTCGGCGTGCCAGCGCCCGGCCCGCTCGTACAGCTCGTTCGCCCTCTGCCACACGGATGCGATGGGCGCGGTGGTGCCGGCGTGGAGCGCGCGCCGCCCAAGCGCCATGGCGTGTTCCACCTCCGGCTGCCTGTGCTGCAGGAGCGCCGTGGCGACGTCGAGCCGGACCAGTGCTCGGCTCCACTCGGAGTCGGACACCTCGATCAGACCGTCGATCTGTTCCGCGCAGGACAGGACCTCGCCAGTATCACCGAGGGCCAGACGCGCGGTGATCTCGTTGGCCAAGGTTCGGGCCAGGCTGTAGGGGGCGAAGGAGATGCACGACGTGATTCCGGAGGGCAGGGACGGCTGCTGATCGGAGAGATCCAGTGCTCTCCCGATGGCTCGCTCCGCGCCCCGTCGGTCGCCAAGACGGGCCAGGGCCCGCGCTCGTCCGTTGACGAGAAGCCTGATGGCCTGATCGTTGTTGGGCGCCAGGTCGACTCCGGCGGCCGCTGCCGCGTCGGCCTCGGCGTAGCGCTGCTGGTAGTACAGGCTCAGCGACCGGGTGCCGGCGGCCCACATCTGCAGCTGCGTGTCTCCGATGTGCTCGGCCAAGGTCTCGGCCTGCGCGCAGTAGGCTTCCGTGACGGCAGGCTTGGCTCCGGCATTGACGGCCATGTACGCCAAGAGGCCCGCTGTCTGTCCGGTGAGCCTGAAAAGTTCGGCGTGCACCGACGGCAGGTGTTGACGGCCGTGTAACCGGGCTGTGAGCTCCCCGTGCAGGGACCGGGCCTGGCCAGCCAACGCCTGTGGGCCCTCCGTCTCATAGCGGTCGACAATTCCCTGGATTTCCCGCCCGAAATGATCCAGCACTGCCGTGCCTGTGCTGGACTGCGTCAGTAACTCAGTCTGTGTGATCACAGCCAGCGGGTCGTCGAAGGCGCCCTCGCTGCGAAGGGGGGCGGCCGACGAGCGCGGCGGAGCCACGGGCTCGACCTCGTCAGCGGCTTCCTGCTCCATTCCCTCCGGGGTGGCGAACAGGAGCGCGACGGGCTGCTGGAAGAGGTGCTCAAGGATGGCTCGGGTGTCCCGCTGGGGCATTCCCCTCAGCTCACCGGCCATCCACCGGTCGAAGGTACGGCGTGCAACGGTCACACCGGTGAGGTGACGCTCGCCGGTACGTTCGGCCAGCTCCCGCGCTGCCCTGGCGAAGTGCGTACTGAACGTCTGGACCGTGGTCCAATGCCGTTCCTGAACCAGTTGTCGGAACAGCGTCATCCGGGTCGTATGCACATCAACCTCCATGACGCTCGTCGAGCGTCAGCATGGCCACGTCGTACTGGCTCACTCGTCGGAGTTGAGGAGCAGTGAGCTCAGCACCGCATTGACCGGCGCACGGCTGGCTGGGATCGCTCTCGTCGCGCGCCGGGCCGAAGGCTGCGGGGGGCGGACCGAACAACTCAAGACAGGGGAACCCCAGAAGATGCTCCAAGACCACCTGGTGGTCACGCCGCGGCATGCCCCTCAACTTGCCGGCCATCCACCGGTCGAACGTGCGCCGGGCAACAGAGACCCCTGCGAGCTGGGGAGAGTCAGCCTTCCGAGCCAGGTCACGGGCCGCACGCTCCAAGTGGCAAGCGAACACGCACCAGTTGTCCCATCTGCGCTCCTGCACTAGCGCTCGGAACAGCGTGGGGCGGGCGGGCATCTCAGACCTTCCTGGGTGAAGGCAGGGGAGCGTGCATCCGAACTACGTGAGCTGGGTCACCGCAACTATGCTCGCTACTCTGTGGCGTTGGCAAGCCTCACTCTGCAACCTGCATAGTTCGGGTTGCAGTCTGTTCGCCTCGCGGGTGCCGTGGCACACTTCAGCGAACGACAGCTGCCGGCCGAAGGGGAGAGGAACCGGCGTGAGCGAACCGAAGTCCGCCCCAACCGTGCTGGCCATCGTCTTGGGCCGGCGCCTGGCCGCCCTGCGCGAGGCCGCCGGCTTCACCGCTGCTCAGGCCGCCAAGCCCCTGCGGATCGCGCCGACGACGGTCACCAGGATGGAGAAGGCCGAGACTTCTTTGAAGTACGCCACCGTCAAGACGCTTCTCGAGATCTACGGCGTCCCCCAGGCCGAGATCCAGGAATTCCTCGCCCTCCTTGACCAGGCAAGTACGCCCGGCTGGTGGCAGAGTTTCCGCGACGTACTCCCGGGCTGGTTCGGGGTGCACGTATCGCTGGAAGGAGCTGCGACCAGCCTCCGCGGCTACGAGCCTGGAGTCCTCCCTGGTCTGCTGCAGACACCCGGATACGCCCGCGCCGTCATGGAGCGAGGACTCCCTCGCATGGCCCCTGATGTGCTTGAACGCAGTGTTGACCTGCGCATCAAGCGCCAGGAAATCCTCACGCGCGAGAAGCCGGCCCCACCCCAGCTGTGGGTTGTAACGGACGAGACAAGCCTACGGCGCCCCGTCGGCGATGCGGCCGTCATGCGCGAGCAGATCGAGCACCTCTTGGATGTGACCGACCTCCCGAACGTCACATTGCAAGTGTGTCCCTTCGCCGCAGGGCTCCACCCAGGCGCCTTCGGGCCTTTCACAATCTTCCGATTCGAAATTCCCGAACTTCCCGACATCGTCTGCACCGACAGCCTGAGCCGCGCCGGATACAGCGAGGATAAGGAAGAAGTCGCCCTGTTCCGTGAAGCGCTGGGCGAGATGAGTGTGTACGCATTCTCAAAGCAAGAAACCAAGAAATTCCTTGGTGATATTCGCAAGGAGCTGTACCTATGAGTCACGTCCTGCGCGCCGCTACAGAGCTTGGAGCGGCAGAGTGGGTGAAGCCTTGGAGTGGTAGCAACGCCGGAAACTGCGTGGAGGCGAAGCCCCTCGACGATGGCCGCGTGGCGCTGCGCCAGTCGACCGACCCTGACGGCCCCGCACTGATCTACACGCGGGGAGAAATCGCGGCATTCATTATCGGGGCAAAGTCCGGGGAAGCGGATTTCCTCCTCTCCTAAGCCCCACGTAGCTCACAATAAGCGCGCCAAAAATCCGACACGAAGGGCAAACAGAATAGCGATGACGTTAAAGCCCATCGATACCAGCCGGCCCCACCCGGCCCGCATGTACGACTACTACCTCGGCGGCAAGGACAGTTACCCGGTCGACGAGGAGGCTGCCGAGAGGGTCATATCGTTCCTGCCGGCCATCAGGGTCGCTGCCCGCACCAACAGGGGCTTCATGAACCGGGCTGCCCGGCTCTTGGCTGACCGCGGCGTGCATCAGTTCCTCGATATCGGAACCGGCATCCCGACCGAACCCAACCTTCACCAGGTCGTCCAAGCGGTCAACCCGCAATCACGTGTGGTCTACGTCGATAACGACCCCGTCGTTCTCCGCCATGCGGAGGCGCTCCTACGGAGTACGCCCGAGGGGGCGACGAAGTACATCGAGGCGGACGTCCGCGAGCCCGGGAAGATCATCGAAGGCGCCCAGGAGATCCTCAACTTCGAGGAGCCTGTTGCCCTCTCGCTCGTGGCCCTCCTGCACTTCGTCTCCGACGAGTACGGGCCCTACGATCTTGTCAACGAGCTCTTGGCCCCGCTCCCCGCAGGTAGCTTCCTCATGCTCTCGCACGTGACGGGAGACTTCGACCCTGCTGGGTGGGACAGGGCCGTCGAGATCTATCGGAAGAGCGGCATACCCGCGCAAGTGCGATCGCGAGACGAATTCGCCCGTTTCTTCACGGGACTTGACCTGATTGATCCGGGCGTTCAGGTCGTCACCAACTGGCATCCGGAGCCTGATCAGGAGTTCGCCGACGAACAGGTGCCTCTCTACGTCGGCGTCGCGCAGAAACCGTAGGCGCCCGCATTGCTGGTTCACCGTCGTACCCCGCAGTGCGTCAGGATGGACCACTTCACCCCTTCAAGAGCCTGTCCAGGAGCAGTCCGGACAGAGCACGGTGATGACCTGCGGAGAAGCCCTATGGAAAACAGCAGGGGGTATGTCTGATGGGCGACCGAGGCCTGGAGGACGCGCGTGCCAGCAGGCTGGTCGCCGTCGACGAGCGAGATCTTCGCTTTGTTCCCCGCGCCCAGGGTTCGTTTTCCGTGTACTGGCGGGACGTTCACGCATGTGCGGTCCAGGCCCTGTCGGCGGGGGAGCCGGTCTTGCTGGCCCCGCTTGTCGACTTCGCCTACGTTAGGGGGTGCGAGGAAGCCGGACTGGATCCCCGTTCGGAGAAGGGTTTCCGCGCCTACGCGGGCCGATGGGTCCCGAGGAACGAGCTGTGGTCCTTCGCGGGAGAGACGGCTGACGAGATGCTCCTGCAGATGAAGCGGGAACAGCAGGCATGGGCCACGGCTGTTCGCTGCAGGAGCGTGTTCGACGCGGTGAACGCGCAGCACCCCGGTGCGGAGGCCTGGGCGAGAAGCTACTCGGCGGGCGTTCTGACGGCGCTGACTGAGGAGGCGGTGCGGCGTGTCGAGTCGCGCGGCGGCGCCGGCGGCCGGATCGCCTTGGTCGCCAAGGCCGGAGACCTGGAGCTCGGTAGCTACGCGATGCCGGTCGGCGTCATCGGCGGGGCGGCCCATGTACCGGATCGGGACCGGGAGCGATTCGTCGCGCTGCTGGGAGCCTCGCTCGTCGCCGCGTCGAGCGGCGTTCTGACGCTGGTGACCGGTGACGACGGCCCAGTGCAGGTATGGACCGTAGGGAGGCAGGGGTTGGTGCCGAGCGACCACGGCGAACTCATCCTCGAGCCGAATGACGCGCGCGGCCGGTCGGCGACGTACGTGCCCGGGTTTCCGCTGCCGTCGCCCGCGTAGCTGAGCGTCCCGGTCACGAGCGCCGCAGTCAGAGGGCGCTGTAGGGGATCGAGGCCGCCACGAATCGGTCTCGTTCGGCCGCAGCCATCAGCTGACGCTGAAGTTCCTGTTCGCCGCCGCGGAGCGGCAGCCCGAGGTCATCGGACACGTACAAGACGACGTATCCCACCTTGTTCGCGAGGTAGTTCCAGCGCGGTGGCACGTCGCCCGCCAGTGTGAGCAGGGGTTCGTCTTCGTTCGGCATGTGGACTTCGATGGTTCGGGCGTCCTGGTGCAGAGTCATCCGCCAGCCGTGCGCTTCGCGGATGCGCATGGGGTGTCCGGCCTTGACCAGGGGGAGGCCAGCGGCGAGGAGTACGGCCAGCAGCTTGGGCATCAATGGTCGTTCGGGCCGAGGCGTACTTCCTCATGCGAATCCTGAAGGGCGTACCAGGCCAGCTTGTCCTGCGACATACCGGCAGACCATGCCCTGGTCTTTGCTTCGGTGGTGCTCATGCAGCTGCCTCATCTCGCGCGCGGTCGGGTGGCCCCGGCCGGTTAACGATCGGCTGTCCCGCTGGCTACGGGAGCGGCGACCCGGCGGGCCGGGTCACGAACCGAGTGACGTTCCGGCCGTCGACGGAGGACTACGACACGCAGACCGACACACCGAGCGCACCAATGATCATGTACGGGCCGAAGGCGATGCGACCGCGCGTGCGTCCCTGGAGCAGGTTCACTGTGGCGCCGAGGGCGAACATCGCGAAGGTGCCGACGAGCACGGTGGCCCAGTTGTGCCAGCCGAGCAAGGCCCCGAGGGTGGGGGCGAGCTTCACATCGCCGAGTCCGATGCCGCCGAAGGTCATGAAGGCGAACGCGGAGCCGAGTGCGGCGGCGGCAGCAAGGCAGCGGGCGAAGCTGCCGGGTTCTCCGGCCGCTGCTGCGGCTGCCAGCAGGGTGATCGTCCCGGCGAAGGCGGGAACGGTGAGGATGTTGGGGAGCCGGTGCACTTTGGCGTCGATCAGGATGAGCGCGGTGCCGCAGGCGGCGACCCAGTAATGCGCGGCGGCCAGCCAGCCCGTCAGGCCGGTGGCGGCGACGAGGGCGAAGGCGAGCGCGGTCATGGCCTCGGGGAGGCCTCGGGCCGGGTACCAAGGCGTGCGGCATGACGCACAGCGGCCTCGCGGCGGTGCGAGGAGCCGGATGGCCGCTGGGGCTGGTGCGTCACACGAGGGGCAGGCGTGCCGGAGCGGTGCGCCTGCGGGCACGGTCCTGGTGAACAGCAGCGGGCGGGTGGCGGTGCCGGCCAGGGCGCCGGCGAGAAGGGCCACGGTCGTGGTCAGCACAGTCATCACGGCGGCTCCCGGTGTCGTTCTGCCCCGGCATATGTCGGGATCTTGGAGCCTATGCGAGTCGCCCCCTCGGTTCGATGGGGTATCGGGGAGCAGGTCGAAAGCAACGACCAGGTCACGGCGCGAGCAAGGGCCCTGATCACGGTGGATGCGCCGGGCCGGTGCTCCTACCGTTCAGATTCAGAAGCGCGATCACCGAACCGCGGAGGGGCGGAATGTCACACGGCGGCGGCTGATCGCACCTCTATAGGCGACAGCGCCGAGCGCACGGGCACGACGAAGGGGGCATGGGTCCATGACGATCACCGCCGATCTCGGGAAGGCGGGGGCGGTCGGGGGCGGCCGCCGCCGGGTCGTGTGGACACGTGGCCGCCGCATCACCTTCGGGATCATCGGGTTCGGGTCCCTGCTGATCGCCCTGACCGGCTTCGTCGGCTCCTACACGGCCGTACGCGACCTCGCCGAGGAGAAGGGTTTCGGCTGGTTTGCCACCATCTTTCCCCTTGGGATCGATATTGGCATCATCACGATGCTCGCCCTCGATCTTGCCCTGACCTGGGTCGACTTGCGGTATCCGCTCCTGCGGCACATCGCCTGGCTGCTGACCGTGGCAACGGTCGCATTCAACGCCTTCTCCTCTTACCCGGACATACTTGCATCTTTTATGCATGCGGCGATTCCCTTGCTGTTCATCGCGATCACCGAGGCGGTCCGGCATGCGATCGCCATCGCGACGGCGCGCGAGGAAGGGCGGGAGGATTATGCGCTCTCACTGGGCCGGTGGCTTCTCGCCCCCTGGTCGACCTGGTTGATCTGGCGCAGCAGGAAGCTGTGGCCGAGCACGATTTCCTCCTACGAGGTGGCGCTGGCGCTGTACCAGGAGAAGCTGGACTACCGCCGGGAGTTGCGGGACGCCTACGGCTGGCGCTGGCGGAGGAAGGCCACGCGCGAGGAACTGCGGCCGTTGCGCCGCAGCCGTCTGGGATACGCCGTCCGCCCGGCAGCAGAGCTGCGCCGTCCGGAGCGGGAGGACCTGGCCGAACAGTCCGCGCCTACCGCGCCCACCACGCCGGGGGTCGTGCTGAAGAAGGTGCAGGCCGGCCATCCGCCTGCCCTGTCGCTGGCCTCAGCCTCGGCGTCGCCCGAGCCGGAGGATGCCGCCGAGCACGAGCGCGCGCAGTGCCCGCCGGCGGACCGCGCACGAGCCGGCACCGAGCCTGCGGAGGAGCCGCTGCTCGAGCACCCGCGCGAGGACCTCTTTGCCGGCGACACCCCGGCGGACCAGGAAGCCGAAGCAGCCGAAGACGAAGACCCCCTCGAGCAGCGAGAGCCCGACACGGGGCAGGCCGGGGGCCAGGCCAATGTGGACGTGGACGAGGCCGAAGACGAGGAAGGCCCCGACGAGGGGGATGATCCCGCCGCTGCCCCGCCACCGACGATTGAACTGGGACCTGCTCCGGCGAACGAGAGCAAGAGGCAGCGGGCCGAGCGGATCTACCTGGCGCACCAGAGGGCGGGCGTCGAACTCACCCGCAAGGACCTGACCCGGTGGGCCGGATACCAGAACGAGGGGTCGGGACGGAGCGCCTACAACGACCTGGAGCGCAAGCACGGGCCGATCGTGGCCGGCGAGGCGGCGTGGGAGACCGGTGGCGCCGAGCTGGCCACGGTGCCGTCGTAGAGGGCGGCCGCGCGCAGCAGGCCGGCACCCACTGGCGATCATTCCTGCCGCAGCAGGTCATCCCCACCGGGACGGGCGCCGGGAACCGGCCCGCGGCGCTGACCGTCCCGCCCGTGGTGGGACACGGTCTTCGCCGGTGTGGGAAGCCTTGGTCCGTCGGCCGGTTCACTTCTCGCGGGCGCGCCGCCGTCGAGTGCCGGACTCCTGTGCTGGAGCGGGTGATTCACGGTCGGTCTCGGGCGCCGCGCTCATGAGACCGTGCGTCGGTGGGCCTCGACCCATCCGTCGGCTGTGTGCTCGGCCAGGTACCGGCGGGAGAACGGCGCCTCGCGCAGCGCGTTGAGCACCTCCTCCTGGTCGTAGGAAGAGGCGATGACGCGCTCGTCGGCGAACTCGTCCTCCTGTACAGCGACGCCGTACAGCAGTGGGTCCGTCGTCCTGTCCCTCCTGGGCAGATCCCACCACGGTATTCCGGCACGCTTGTGCGCGGTCCGGCCGCTGCTGCGCCGGGCACCACCAACTACCTCTGGGTCAACCTTGGTTCAGCCATCGGCACGCATCGGCGCGATGAACCGGCGCATCGCGACCATGAGCAGGCCGGCAGATGCGAAGCCGACCAGCAGCCCGGCCGCACGCACCGCCAGGTCCGCCCCACCGGCAAGGTCCAGGGCGTTCGCGACCGAGACGGCGCCGGTCCATCCGGCACCCCACAACACCATGCAGCCCAGGAACAGCAGGGTTACCCGCATGCCGAGCGATACCCGGGACGCGGGCTGCGACGCGGGCCCGAGGCAGCGCCGGGCGTGAGCGGCATACGCCGCCCACGCCTGCTGCGGTGTACCTGGGCGGTGCGGAGGCAGCCGGCCGCACGAGCACACTGCCCGGTGCTGGGCCTCGCCGGCGGACGCTGAGGCGTCCTCGTCGATGACGAACTGCGGCTCATGCCGCCCGTCGTCGACGACGAACCGGTCATAGTCCACCACGATGTGACGTCCCTTCGGTGAGGAGGGCCCCCGGGCCCCGTCCGCCCGCCTTCAGCGGGGGCCGGTGGCCGGGCAGGCTCGGCGGAGTCAGGGGAGTTGGCAGCCGTACCGTTCCAGGACCTCGCGGGTGCCGCGGTCCTGCGGCCGCAGCGGGTGTGTCCCGCCGTCCTCGGCCGGGCCGAGCCGCAGCGTCGTATCCCCGCTGATCGGGCGGATCACCAGGGTCCTGTCCGCGACCTCGGACTGGATCGCGTCGTCGCGGTAGGGACTGGCGGCCAGGCAGCCGTCGCTGAACTCACGCTCGTAGCGCTCGAACGGGCCCGCGAAGAAGTAGCCCGCGACCGGCCCTTGCACCTGCATCACCAGGTAGGCCGCCACCCCCGCGGCAGCACCCGTCAACGCGATCGTCCGGCCAGGCTGCCGCATCAGACGCGGCCCAGCCCGGTGAATGCCATAGGCGCCGAGCCCCGCCAGGGCGACAGCGCCGAGCAGTATCGGCTTGGGGTGGTCGGTGAGCACCCGGGCTTTCATGCCGACCGTCCACGGGATCGCGGCGATCACGAGTACCAGCCACCCGAGTACGGCGAGGGTGAACCCTTGGAGGGTGGTCAGCTTCTGCGGCCACGGCGTCAGCCGGGGCACCGCCTGCTGCTCCCGGCCGATCCAGCGGGCCGCCCCCTGGAGACGGGCCGCCCGTCCCGGGGCCGCGGGCCCGTAATGGTGCTCCAACAGCCGCAGCACCGCGGAGCCGAACGCCTCCACCCGCTCGTGCACGGCACGCTCGTTGTCCTCCAGGGTGCGCAGGGCGCCCTTGCGGCCCGGCTGGATGCGCCAGCCATCACCGCGGGCGAAGTTCTGGTTGACCCAGTGGCCCGGATCGGGAAACCCCGGCAGCGTTCGTGCCGTTCGGCCGTCGGAGAACCCGAGGGACGAGCGGTCGGGGATGTAACGCTCGTACAACCGGGGGCTGGTGCGGTGACCGTGGTGACTTGCCTGCAGATCCCTGATCGCTTCGTTGACGTCCACGAGGATCTCGTCGTGGCCGGCGGCCTCGGCCTGGGCGAGCAGCGATGCTCGGGGGATTGCCCGCCACACACCGCCGCTGCGATCGTGCGCGTGTTGCCTCCACATGTGTCGCCACGGACGTGGCCACACCACCGCAACCGGTCTGCGCAGCGGTGGCCGGTCCCGTGACAGATGGGCGCGCAGCAGGGCGGTGACACAGCGGAGGTAGTCCGCCTCGCACACCTGCCACACGGCCTTCGCCGTGGTCAGCCGATCCCGGAGCTCGTCGAGGTCTGTGGCGTCGTCTGCGACGGCGTCCATGAACTCTTCGACGCGGCGGCGCGCTGCGCGTACGGCTTCATCCTGGGCGCGCAGTGATGCGATCGCCGTCCCCCACCGGGCGTGTGTCATCTCCGCCTCCCCTCCCTGGCTGCCTGGGCTGACAGTACCCAACGGCATCCGTCCGGGTCAGGTCTGTTCGTGCTGGTCGCACCGCGGACCGGACCCGAACGGCCGGGCACCCCCGGTGGCCGTCAGTCCGCCAGAACGGGCCGCCGCACCAGTGCTCACCGGCGCCGGGGGAGCCGGACCAGCCGTTGCCACAGTCGGGGCGCCGGCACGGGCGGCGGAGGACCGGCTGGCCGCGGGGGCAGCACGATGCCCGCTGACGTCCCGGTCCCCGCGGGCGGCGTCACACCGCCCGGCTGCTCCGCCGCCCCCCGTCGCCGGCAGGAACTTCGGCTCGGGCGCACTGTCAGGACCGTGCTCGTCCAGCCGCTTGGCCCTCGGCACGGAAGTCCGCGCTCTGCTGTTCACCATTTCGGCCTGTCGGGCCCGCTGGCCCGCCTGCGAGAACCGGCGGTGAAGACCGGCATGGCTGGCACGAAACGGCCCCGGCCGTCATGCACGGGGGACGCGACGGCCAGGGCTCGTTCGCGCCAGCCTAACTTCCACAAGACGCGAAGGAAGCCATTCTGGTCGGATTGGCGCATGCTCACCGGCGGCTGATCAGTCCGGCCGGTTCAGGTACGTGCTGCGCTCCCGGAACCGGCCGGGCGGCTAGAACAGGGTCAGCGGCTCGGGAGGGGCCGGCGTGGTCTGGTGTTCTCGGATCGCGTCGCGAAGCTGGGAGGCGGTGACGCGGGCGGCATCGAATGTCTCGGTCCATCCGTTGGGCATCTGTGCGGCGGTGAGGAAGACGCCGTGGCCGGCGGCGCGCAGACGCCGAAGGATCGTCTGCTCGACGGCCAGGGCGTCGTCGCCGGTGGGCACGTGGTGTTCGTAGAACAGGGTCCATCCGAGGCGGCGATGCTGGGCGATGCGGTCGTTGCGCTGAAGGGCGCCGGCGACACCGATCTTGACGGCGCCGTGCTGCGCGTGGGTGACGACGTAGACGCGGGCGGGCGCGGCGCGATCGAAGCCGAATCGGGCGCAGTACCTGCATCCGCGGCCACTGCGGATCTTGGCCAGGGTGGGGGTTGAGGTGCGGCCGCAGGTGGTGCAGCGGCAGCGCCAGGGCGTCATGCTCGTGGTGTAGGGCTCCAAGGGCTCGAGGCCGGCCTCGAGCATGGAGGTGGCGGCGCGCTCGGGGTCTTCCCGTCGGGCGGCGCCGGCGCGGAGGTCGGCGCAGCGCCGGCATCCGCTCTGGCCAGCGAGGATGGATCCGAAGGTAGGCGAGGTGACAGTGCCGCAGCCGTGGCACAAGCACCGCCAGGGGTACTTGACCCCACGGTACGGTTCCTGGGGTTCGAATCCGTGCTCGCGCATCTCGGCGACGGCCAGGTCCTCGTCGTGGCGCTGCGCCTCGCCGTTGGCCCGGTCGGCGCACCGCTTGCAGGCCGGACGCCGGCTCTGGCCGGTCAGGGACCCCAGGCGGGGGGAGACGATGGACCCGCACTTGGCGCAGCGGCTCTTCCACGGGAACGCGGTCCCCGGGTAAGGCTCCAGCGGCTCCAGGCCCGCTTCCCGCATCACCGCGGCCGCGGTCTCGGCGTCGTGGCGCATCGACTCGTTGGCCTTGTGCCGGCCACAGGGGTAGCAGCCACCCTGTCCCTGCCGGATGGAGCCCAGCGTGGGTGCCCCGGGCGCTCCGCACGTCCGGCAGTGGACGGGCCACGGCGTGTCCACCCCCGGGTACGGGCCCAGGGGTTCCAGGCCTGCTGCCCGCATGTCGGCCGCGGCGACGTCGGGGTCGACCGGCGCGTTCGGTGCGCACCACCGGCAGGGCCCCGTACCGGAGTTGATCCGAACGTAGGTAGGTGTGACCTCGCGCCCGCAGGCGACATGGCGGCACCGCCACTTACGGTCACTGCCGGGATAGAGCTCCAAGGGCTCCAGGCCGGCCGCCCGCATCACGCTGGCCGCGACCTCAGGCTCGATACGGGCCCGCCCGGAGCAGTACACGCAGCCGCGCTGTCCCTTGGTGACATTGCTCAGGCGGGGGGTGACCTCCCGCCCGCACGCCGTATGGCGGCACCGCCACGGGGCGGAGCTGCCGGGGTAGGGCTCCAGCGGTTCCAGGCCCGCCGCCCGCATGATCTCTTCCGCCTCGCGGGGGTCCTTCCGCGGTCGGCCGATGCGCGCCATGGGACCAACTCCCCGCTCGTGAAGGGTGAGCGGGGTCGTGCCTCGCTGTGCGGCGCAGCATAAGGGCGACCACTGACATCGGCGTCGGTGATCGCCTTGCCGCTGGTGGGAGCCGGTGCCCGCCTTCGCCCGGCTGCCCGGGTTCAGTCCGCAGGTTCGGGTACGAGGGGCGGGGGACGCATCGTCGGCGGGCCGGTCCGGCCGGTGCCGGCCGTCCGGCCAGGTACGCGCACAAGGCGTCAAGCCGCCCCACCAGCGCTCCCGCAGGCCCGCCCGCCACCGAGCGGTCCGCGCGCAGCCGGGGCCGCCCGGGCGGCCCCGGTCAGAGGCGGCGCAGCACAGCGACGACTTTGCCGAGGATAGCGGCGTCGTCTGCCGGCAACGGCGCGTAGGCCGGGTTGTGCGGCACCAGCCAGACGTGGCCGCCCTCGCGGCGTAGGCGTTTGACCGTGGCCTCACCGTCCAGGAGCGCAGCGACGATGTCTCCGTGGTCGGCGGAGTCCTGGCGGCGGACCGTGACGATGTCGCCGTCGCAGATCGCGGCGTCGATCATGCTGTCGCCCCGCACTTTCAGTGCAAACAGCTGGCCCTCGCCGACGAGGCGGCGGGGCAGGGACAGTACGTCCTCGACGGACTCTTCGGCGAGGATCGGTGCGCCTGCGGCGATCTGGCCGACCAAGGGGACGTCGGCTGTCTCGGGTGCGGTGCCAGTGGACGCCTGGTCGAAGCCGGTGTCATGGTGGGGCCGGACGCGGTAGGCGCGGGGGCGGTGGGGGTCGCGGTAGAGGATGCCCTTGCGCTCCAGAGCCATGAGCTGGTGCGCGACGGATGAGGTGCTCTTGAGGTGGACCGCCGCGCCGATCTCGCGCATCGACGGGGGGTAACCCTGGCGGGCGACGGTGCGCTCGATGAAGGTGACGATGGCCGCCTGCCGGGTCGTGAGTCCGTCGGGGCCGGTGACGATTCCGGGCGGGCGTCCGGCCCGGCCCGCTGGTTCGATGACGTGCATGGTGCTTCCCCCCTGACGGGATCTTGCTTGACGTGGACCGTAACCCCGAAACCACAGCAAAGGGAACACCAATTCGATGAACGCTCCCCGGCGCTGGTCAGGATGCGGCTCGGTAGGCGGCGGGGCCGATGACGTCGGCGCCGAACTTGTCACGGACCCGGTCGACGGCGGCTTCGGCCACCAGACGCGCCTCGCGGGCGTGGTCCAGCGTGATCTGCTGGGCCACGGTGCCGGCGTCGCACAGCTCCTCTGCCCGAAGGGACAGTGCGGTCAGGCGTCCTCGCTGCAGACCTGCGGCGTCCATGAGCCGGTAGGCGGCAGCGCGCAGATCGTCCTCGTGCGCGGAGGGCTCGGGCAGGCGGTGGGTCTTGCTCCAGCGGCCGGTCCCGGCGAAGGACAGCGTCAGCGTCAGCGCCTGGGGTGATTGCCCGCGACGACGCAGCATCCGTCCGAGCTCCACGACCAGGCGGAGCAGGGCGGAGCGCACGTCGGGGCCGTCCAACGCGTGCCGGGCGAAGGAGCAGCTGACGCTCGCGGAGGCGGGCAGGGAGCGCGGGACGACCGGACGGGGGTCCGCGCCGCGCGCCCGGTCGCGGGCCAGGCGGCCGGCGCGCCCGCCGAGCAGCCGCTGGACGGTCTGGGCCGGGACGGCAGCGAGCAGACCTACGGTGTGGATGCCGTAGTCGTGGAGCAAGCCCGCCTGCCGGGGGCCGATGCCATGCAGGGCTTCCACCGGCAGCCCGGCGAGCCACTCCGCGGCCCGGTCGGGGGCCACGACCAGCACTCCTCCAGGCTCGGGGACCTGAGCAGATGCGGTCGCGGCCACGCTGATCGCGGCCACGCTGATCGTAGGACCGATGCCGATGCGAAGGTCGGCGCCACAGCGGGTCAGCGTTCGCACGCGCAGCATCTGGCCCAGTCGGTCCACGTCCGCGCCGACACCGTGGTAACACAGGGCGCCCTTCAGCTCGGCGAGGGCCGCGGTGGGTGGCAGTGCCTGCACGACGGGGGACAGCTCGGCCAGCTGCTCGAGGACGAGGCGGTACAGCTCCTCCGGGAGACGGTCCGGGCAACGCATGTGCATCACGGTGGGAATCCGCCCCTTAGGTGCCTGGTCGATCGTCACGTCGCTGCCTCCTCCCTCCTCAGAGTATCGAACACGTGACCGAATCGCTGTGCGGGGATCTCGCTCCGGACGAATCGTCCCGCCGCTGCTGCTCCGCTTCGCCCGTCGGGTCGTGGTGGAGCAGACGGCGCCTCGCCCCACCCGCCCTGCACGGGCCGGCGGGCCCACCCCCCTCCGGCGCGGCGGGCGGTTACGCGATCGCGGTCCCCACCACCGAGTTCGCTGCCAGCAGCGCATTGAGCAGGGCCACGGTCTTGGGCGAGCTGTCGAGCCCGGTTTCGGTCGAGATCCGGTTGAGCTGATGGGCGGTGCGTTCGAGGCCAGCCCGGTCGCCGGTCTCGCTGTAGATCTGGAACAGGTCGCGGTAGAGCAGTTCGGCCTGGATGTCGCAGGTCAGTCCGATGGAGACGGCGCTGGCTGCGGCGCGGAAGTCACGGACGGACATGCGGCGCATCGCCAGCTCGTGGGCGACGTCGACGCTGGCAGAAATCATCTCCTGAATGTTGTGCTCGGCCCAGGCGTAGCGGCTCTGGTCGATGCCGGAGAACGGTCGGCCCCGTACGAGGGCCAGCGCGTGGGCGAGCGCGGTGTCGGCGTCCTCGCCGTGGTTGTGCATGCCCTTGGCGTACAGGTCCTGGAACTGGTGCCAGTCGGCGATGACGTCGGCGTTGAAGCTGTAGACCCCGTCGGTCACTGGCAGCAGGTACGTGCTGTCGGGGGCGTCGGCGGGCAGGCGCGGGTCACGCCCGAGCCAGGTCCGCAGCTTGCTGATGGAGGTGTTGCGGGTCTTGGCGTTCACCCGCTGGCCGGGCCAGATGGCCTCGTCAAGTTCGTGGCGGTTGCGTCCGGGGTGCAGCACGAGCCACGCCGCGATCTCGGTGAGGCTGTTGCGGCGGTAGGACTCCACACGACCCAGCGCACCGACCACGTCGACCGTGCCCAGGACCCGGATCTGTGGTGCTGCCGGCGGGTCGGGCGGGGTGTTCAGCGCCGCGAGGATGTGGGAGGTGACGGCGGTGACCCGGGCCAGGGGCGGCCTGGGCGCCTGCACGGCTGCAGCTTCGGGGGACAGGCCCTGCTGCGGCGCCCCGTCGGCCGGCGGGCCTTCGAGGTGGGCGGGGCCGGCCGCGCCGTCGCTGGTCTCGTCGAGCGCGTCCGGCATGTCGGTGCCGGAGGCGGTGGTCTGCTCGTCGAGGACTTCCGCGATCACCTCGTCGAAGTCGAGGGGGGCTTCGCTGTCCGGGGCAGCGGGCGCCACCTCCTCGTCCAGGTCCTCCGACGTAGGGGCGGCAGCGCTGCTGACGGCGGGGTTCAGGGCACTGTCCTCGTCCGCCCGCCAGGGGTCCTCGGAGCCCTCTTGTTCCCCAAGGACTTCGGGGGCGGGGAGTTCCCACTCGGGCTCGAAGTCGGCGTACGCCGATTCCTCTTCCGGGTATGTGGCCGCATCCGGTGCGAGGGCGCTGTCGCCGGAGGCCTCGGGTGACAGGCCGCCATCGCCTACCGTCTCCGCCTCGCCGGGTCCGGCCGGCGCTTCTGCGGCCGGTGCGAGGGCGCTGAAGTCGGGCAGTGCCGTGGCGAAGTCGCCTGCGGTGGCGGAGGAGACGTGGACCGGCACCTCGCGGGACGGCCGGCCGGCGGCCTGCATCTCGCCAGCCGCCTCGGTCGCGGCGGTGCTGTCCTCGGCGGCCTCGGTCCATGCCGGGGCGGGGACGTCGTCAGTGCGGTTGGCCGTCCCCAGCAGATCCAGGAGGGGGCCGTAGGCGTGGGGCTCCAGGCGCTGCAGGGTGACGGTCAGGTCGAGACCGGGCAGCTGGACTGCGGCGCCAGGGGCGGCGGGAACCAGCCAGGCGCCGGGCAGCTGGAGGGCTTCCTCGGCGGAGGTGATCACCGCCAGGGCGGTGCGGGGGCGTGAGGAGAGCAGGTCGGACAGGGTCTCGGCGTGTTGCCCGCTGGGGGCGGTCGGGCACATGAGGACCCGGGGGATCCAGGTGTCGCCGCCGTCGGCAGATAGGCGGGCGTCCAGCAGGCTGTCCGCGCCGGCCGCGTCCAGGGCGCCTCGCTGGAGGGCGTCGTGTGCGCGCAGTTCGTCCAGCGCGGCGGCGAGCTGAGCGTGGTGCTGGATGCGGGCGGGGAAGACGGCCTCAAGTTCGGCCCCGAGCCCGGACAGCAGCAGGGCCGTGTCGTCGGTGAGTGCGGAGGAGGCGAGTTCGACCGCCATCCCGAGCATGACCGAGGTCACGTCGTCGGTGCTGCCGTGGAGTTGGAGCAGGCCGATGGTTTCGAGGTTGACCAGGACGGGGTCGCCGGCGGGGGTTTCGCCGATGCTGACCAGGGCCGGGTAGGGGGCGGTGATGTCGCGGCCCTCGTCGGGGCCGAGCAGGGAGGTGCCGCGGGCAGGGCACCACCACACGGCGGGGTCGGACTCGCTCTCGGTGAAGGGAGCGATCGCCGGGGCGGGCGCGGACAGGTGCAGTTCGAGGCCGCGCGCATCGAGGCGGGCGGCCTCGATCTCGGGCAGGGGCCGCCCGCTGCGGGCGCAGTTGGCGGCCAGGGTGCGCAGGGCCTGGTGGAGGAGGTCGAGGCCGTCGGCGGAGGAGTTGGCGCGCATCTCCTGCTCGAGTTCGGCGCTTGGGGTGTTCGCCTCGGGCATGGGGATACGCCGCTTGTGGCGCCTGCGGCGCTGCTGGTGGGCGCGGCGTGCGCCGAGCACGGCCAGGACGGTGGCGGCGAACAGGCTGGTGACGGCGGCTGCTGTGACGCCGACGCTCGGCCCGGCCTCCTCGCCCGCGGGCTCGGCGTCCGGGGTGTCGTCGTCGGCGGGAGCCGACGAGGCCTGCTCGGGCGCGGCCTGCTCGGGGGCGGGGGTGGAGGGCATGGTGTCCCGGTTGGTGTCGGAGCCGGCCGCGTCGCGGTCGGGGGCGGCGGGCTGCTCGGGCGGGGCCGTGTCGGACGGGTCCTTCGCGCTGTCGTCCTGCTCGGCGGGGGAGTCGTGGTCGCCGTCTTCGTGTTCCTCGGCGGGCTTGTCCGGGGCGGGGGAGCCGGTGTGGGGCAGGGCCAGCTGCCATCCGGGGTGGATGTCGTCCGGGTCGGTGAAGGTGCGGCCGTCGGCCTGCTTCTTGCCCTGGTTGAGGCGGGCGATGTCCATGTAGTCCGCGGCGTCGCCGAGTTCGTCCTCGGCGATCTGGGAGAGGGTCTCGCCGGAACGTACGGTGTGCTCGCGGTGCCCGGCGTCCTCGGTGTGCTGCGCGTCCTGGGGCTGCGTGTGCTTCCAGTCCTTGGGCATGAGCAGCTTCCAGCCCGGCTGCAGGACACCGCGGGCGGAGAAGGTCGTGCCGTCAACCATGGTGCGCCCGTCGTTGGCCTGTGCGATCTCCGTCCAGCGGTTGGCGTCGCCGAGTTCCTGCAGCGCGATCTTCGTGAGGCTGTCGCGGGGCTGGACGGTGTAGCTCGACGCGGACGCGGACGCGGCGGACTGCGGGGCGCTGGCGGGCGCGCTCTGCGGCGCCGCGGCGGTCACCGAGGCAGCGTGTGCGGGGGCTGTATGGGACGGGGCGGCCATGGCGGCCTGGGCCGGCAGCAGGAGCAGGACGCCGCCGACCAGGGTGGCGGCCAGCCGCTGAACGCCCAGTGTCGGCATGGACAGGCTCGGCCGGCCGCGCAGCTGCGCGGGGATCTCCAGCAGGGTGCACACGGCGAAGACGGCCCAGCCGGCCCACCCGCCGGCCATCACCACGGCGAAGAACGGCGCACCGAGGTTGCGGGACGTCATCAGGGCGGTGATCTCGTCCAGGGAGACCCCGTGCGGGAGCAGCACGCCGGTGAGGAACCACAGCAGGGCGGGCAGCCCGGCCAGCAGGGCGAGCAGGGCCAGGAGGCTGGCCAGGCCGCGCGCGAGGTTCGCGGCGAGGCTGCCGGAGCGGCGGGGTGTCATGGCAGGCCTCACTCCTCAGGGGCGCCGACGCCGTGGAGCAGCTCGGCCGAGGCGTGGCCTTCGACGTCCAGCGAGGGCTGGCCGAGGATCTGCAGGAAGACGGTGGGGCGTTGGGTGGTGACGTCGACGGTGATGGTGGTGCCGTTGCCGGCAACGGTGACGGTGCCGTCCACGCCGGCGGCAGACAGGTAGCGGCGGGCCTCGGCTGCGGCCTTGCCCGGGTCGAGGACGACGGCGTCGCCGGGAACGGCCTGGCTCTCGTCGATGGCCTGCGCGCCGGCCCGGGCGGCTTCGGCAGCGAGCGCGTCGGCGTGCTCGATGTCGTGCAGTTTGCCGCCCAGGTCATAGGTGATCCCGAGCATGATCAGCAAGGGAATCACCATGAGGATCCACCACAGCGACAGGGAGCCGTCATCGGCGCGCAGCCGGGCGCGGAGCGGGTGAAGGTGCATCGGGAGTCTCATCGCTGGCGGTACCTGTCGATCACGGAGGTGAAGGACGACTCGACGGTCTTGGAGCCGAACCCGCTGCCGAGGTCGGCGAGTTGGACGGTGCACCGTACGCGTGCGGTGACCGCTCCGTACGCGCCGAGCGGGGCGGAGAAGCCGGAGGTGTCCACGGTCACGGACGTGCTCGAGCAGTGGAGCTTGCGTTCGGCGAACGCCGCCCGGGCCGCTGCCACGGCGCGTGGGTGGGCCTGGCCGGCGGTGCGGGCGAGGGAGGCCTCGCGGGCGGCGTCGGCGGCCGCGGCGTCGACCGCGTTGTCCGCGGTGATGATGCGCCCGGCGGTCATGGCCAGGGCGAAGAACACAAGCACGGCCGGGACCCAGAGAACGAACTCGAGCGCGATACGGCCCGAGTCGTCGTCCAGGTCCCGGCGCCACGGCGCCATCACGGGTTGGACCACCTCTCCACCGGGCCCGCCGCGTGCTCGGTCACGGTGATGTTCAGACCGAGCACGGACTGGGCCTTGCCGGTCACGGTGAATTCGATGCGGTCGGCGCTGCTGTGCGCGCTCACGCTGGGGGCGAGGAGGGTGTCTCCGACGCGGTCGAAGACCGCATCGGCCCGCCTGACGCCCTCGCCGGTGGTGCTGCCGTAGCCGCGGGCGCCGGCCACCGCCTCGCGGGCGGCGGTGGTCGCTGCGGTCTTGGCGTAGTAGATGTTGCAGGCGTCCACCACCAGGAACAGCAGCATCAGGACCGCGGGAAAGCAGATGAGCATCTCCAGCGATGCGTCACCGTCGTCCTGACGCAGCCGTCTCGCTTGGCGGCGGAGCCAGCTGGGGCACCGGATCACAGGTCACAGACCCGTCATGCCGTCGAGCTTGCCCTGGCCGAGGATCTTGAACGCGGCGATGGCGGCGCCGGCGAAGACGACCACGGCGACGATCCACATGATCATCGAGACGTCGTTGTTGCCGCGGTCGTTTTCCTCGCGCAGCTCGTCCAGGTGCCGGCCGAGTCTCTCGGCGAGGTGGAGCACGGCGGCGTGGGCGTGGACTGCTATCCGCAGGTTCAGGTTTCCGGTCATGATGCTGCCTTCCTTGCGTGGGTCAGATGGCGAAGATGCGGGCGAAGGCCGGGAATCCGAAGAACACCAGCAGCACCATGGACAGCAAGCTGACGGGCACTACGAGACTTTCGGATGCGGCGTTGGCGCGCGCCTGGTCGTCGGCGGCCTGCTCGGCAGCCAGGCTCTCGGCGCGGCTGCGCAGGGTGGCGTAGATGGCGGCGCCGTCGGTGCCGGCGCTGGAGACGATGTCGGCGATGTCGTCGGCGGCCGGCAGGTCGAGTTCGTCGGCGATCTGACGCATCGCCTCCCAGGCGGGCGCACGGTCGAGGCGTGCGCGCAGCAAGGCGGCCTGGATGCGCTGGAAGACCCAGCCGCTGCCGACCTCCGCGGGCCGCTCCAGGGTGTCCTGCGCGCCGGCGCTGGAGATCCGTTCCATCGCGGCGAGTTCGGCGTACGCCATGATCGCCTGGGTGGCCTCGGCGCGGGCGCGCGCGGCGCGCCGGGCGAGCTGCCGGTCGGGCAGGAACCACATCGCCGCGCCGGTCAGCAGCCCGACCAGGCCGGACAGGGCGATGGGGAACTGGATGCCGGCCATCGCGACGATCAGGGTGAACAGGGACGGCAGCAGCAGGCCCACGGTGAAGTGGAGCAGCTTCGCGCCGAACAGTTCACCGACTGATTCGCCCACCAGGTTCAGGTTCTTGACCGGGATGGTGATGCCGGGCCAGTGGCGTAGGCGCTCGGCCACCGCCTCGCCCGTGCGGGTGAGGAAGGGCGCCTCGTCCTGGTTGCCCTTGCGGGAGCGGGGGGCCGGGGTGCCGTGCAGGCGTTCCAGGGCGGGGCCGAGAGCGGGCCCGGACGGGAAGAGCTCGCGCACGAGCAGGAACAGGCCGGCGCCCATACCGGCACCGATGAGCAATGACAGGGCGAGCGGGGTCACTTGGCTCCCTCCGGCTGCACGGCCGGCGCTGCCGCGGGTGTGGCGGGGACGGCGCTGCCCATGAAGCCCGGCAGGGTGACCGTGGCTCCGAGCCGGTTCATCCACCAGAACAGGGCGATGACGGCGGCGACCAGCAGCAGCATGACGATCATCCCCAGGGGGGTTCCGTAGGGGGCGACCTGCTCCTTGTTGAAGGAGGAGGCGATGACGACCACGACGGTGATGGCGCAGATCCAGCGGACCGTGGTGCGGTGCTTGGCCCGGTGGGCCTCGGTGTCACGGCGGCGGCGGACGATGTCCTTGGTCCGGGCCGCCATGTCGGACAGGACATCGGCCAGGCCCGGGCCGCGGTCGCGGATGCGCAGCAGCAGGGCCGCGGCGACTAGGTCGGCCCGCGGGTCGCCCAGGGCCCGGGCGAACGCGGTCAGGGCCTCGCGCGGCTCCATGCGCGAGTGCAGCCGCACGGCAAGGTCGGCGACCTCCCGCTCGATCGCCTTGGGCGCGGTGCGTACCGAGGTGGCGATCGCGTCCTCGATGCCGGTGCCGGTCATGACCAGGTCGGACAGACGCTGGGTCCACTGGGCGAGCGCTTCGAGGCGCTCGATCTGCTCGGTCGCGGTCCGGTTGGGGTTCAGCAGCCACGGCAGGAAGAACACCGCCAGAGCCGTGAGCAGCGCCGAGGGCAGCCAGCCGGTGACCGTCCAGGTGAGCATGGCTCCGCCGGCGGCGCCGGCGAGCTGCAGGCGCAGGACGCGGCGGGCCCGGGGCGGACGGGCGGTGCGGACCTTCACCGGGCGGGCGGCAGCCGGGCCGCGGGTGCCGCGCACCCCGGCGACGATCAGCAGCAGGCCGGCCACCGCACCGGCGGCGGCGAATCCGGCAATCAGCATCCCCATCTCAGGCCACCTTGCCGTTCGGGCGGGCCGTCCAGGCCCCGATGTTCTGGTACGTGGACAGCCACTCCGGGTGGAATCCCGCCTGGAGCAGGTCGTCGAGGCAGGCGGGCTGGATGCCGGTGGGCACCGCGCGCCCGTCGGGGCCGGGGCTGTAGATCCGGTTGAAGGACGGCGCGCCGGTCAGTTCGCTGAACTCGCCGGTGACTTCCAGCACCTGGTGGACGAACCGTTCCTTCGTGCCGCCGTGCTCGGTGCGGTCGTCCATGTGGATGTGCACGACGAAGTCCAGTGCCATGGCGGCGGTGAGGTAGGCGAGTTCCTGCGTCATGCCGCCGCCGTGCTGGATGCACAGCTGGGCGATCCGGGCGAAGACCGCGTCGGCCCGCTTGACGTGGATGGTGCACATCGAGCCGCCCTCGCCAGCGCTCATGGCCTGCAGCATCGGCACGATCTCCCTCGAGCGGACCTCGCCGACGATCATGCGGCGCAGCATCATGCGCAGCGACGGCGCGATCAGGTCGGCTAGCTCGATCTCGCCGGCGTCCCGCCCGTCGACCCGTTCCCCGTTGCCCTCGCGGGCCTCCATCGGCACGACCTGCTGAAGGTGGCCGATCTCGTGCAGGAACAGCTCGTACTCGGTCTCCAGGGTGCCGACCCGCTCCTGGGGGTCGATCTCGCGGGCGAGCGCGATGAGCATGGTCGTCTTGCCGACGCCCTGCGTCCCGCTGATCATGATGTTCTTGCGGGCGGCCATCGCGGCCTTGAGGAAGTGCATCAGGCTCGCGTCGATGGTGCCGAGTTCCACCAGCTTCTCCAGGCTGGCGTCGCGCACCCGCTGCTTGCGGATGACGACGTAGGGCCGCGGCGTGACCTCAGTCAGCGCCTGCAGACGCGAGGTGTCCGACAGGCGCAGGGCCAGCGTGGGCGAGGCCTTGGACAGGCTGCGCTCACCGGCTCCGTGGCGCCGGGCAAGCATCTGCAGCAGCTCGACGAGCTCTTCGTCGGACTCGGCGATCGGAGCGACCCTGCGGTTGGGCTGGTCCGCGTAGTCCACCCACACGTCATCGCAGCCGTTGATCAGGATGTTCTCCACCGCGTCGTCGTCCAGATAGGGCTGGAGCCGACCATGGGCGAACTGCAGGTCGAAGACGGCCTGGGCCAGGCTCGTCTCGTCCGCGGACGTCGGCGAGATCTGCCGAGCCGCGGAGAAGTCGGCGGCCCAGCGCGCCACGAGGTCCTGGATGATCTCCCAGCCGCGCTGCTCGGCCTCCTCGGCCGACATCTCCGTGCCGGCCGACTCCTTGTACGTCTGGTACTCCGGCGCGATCCGCGCGCTGAGCTCGTCCCGCAGGGACCGCACCGTGGCCCAGTCCCACAGCGCCGCGCGGCCGGCGGCCCTGGGCGCGCCGGGCAGCACCGCCGGGGTGCGCTCAGTCGGCGCGGCCGTTCCGCCGTCCGCTGCGACGGGAACGTCGGCCGGCGTGCCGGAAGGCGAGAGGGACGCAAACTGGCCCGGCCCGGGGGAGGTGGCCCCCGGGAACAGCGGCCTACCGCGCTGTGTCATGAGCAGCTCCCTTCGTCAGGCGGCGCAGGACGGTGGACGGGCGCAGTTCGGCCGGGGCGTGCAGCCGCAGGTGCTCCTGCACGGCCAGAGCCTGGAGCGTGCGGGCCATCTCCGCGCCCTTGCGCATCAGCGGCGCGCCTGCGAAACCGCGGCCGCCGTCGCCGCCGTGAGTCAGGACACGGGCGGCCTTCTCGTCAAACGGCAGCTCCGCGAAGATCGGCAACTGGAGCTGCTCGGCGACATCGCGTGCCCGATAGGGACCTTCGCCGATCACGACGAGGCCGATGCGACTGCTGTCGCGTCCGTGCAACTGCAGCGCCGCGCGCAGGGCCTCGACCCTGGGCTTGGCCGCGTGGACGGCGCGCAGCGTGGTGCGGACCACGATGGCGGTGAGGTCGGCGCTGCGGGCCAGGGCGCTGGCGGCGCCCGCGGCGCCGGAGCGGCCGAGGTCGACGAGGATGTCGTAGCCGCTCTCGCGCTGCTCCAGGTCGCGGAATAGCTGGGCCAGCCGGGGCCAGGTCTGGTGCAGGCCCGCGGCCTGGGCCGGGCTGGCCAGTCCGGGCAGCAGCAGCCGGTTGGCCTCCGCCTCCGGCTCGGACAGGTTCAGCAGCTGCTGCCAGAACACCTCCTCCAAGTGGCCGCGGCGGTCAGCGATCTGCAGGTGGTGCAGGCCGTGGTCGCCGAAGACGCGGGACTCGAGGTAGCCGGCCGCCACCGACCCGCCGTCCGGGTCGCATTCGGCCAGCACGACCCGCCGTCCGCCCGGCAGCGGCCAAGTCAGCAGAGCGGTGAGGGTGGTTGTGGTGGTGCCGGGACCGCCGCTGGCGCCGCAGAACGCGATGACGGCCATCTCAGCCCTCCGCCGGGACGATCGACAAGGTGACCTCTCCGGCCGCGGCCCAGATGGCCAGCCGGGTGCCGTCGAGCTGGGTGACGGCGAGGTCGACCACACGGGCGCCGGAGTTGTCCGGGCGGCCCACCTCGATCACCGTGGCCTGCATCGACTGCCCGGTCTCCTTGTCGTCATCGGCTGCCCCGGTCGCCGAGTCCTTCGGCGTATGGATCACCTTGACCTTCTGGCCCGGGCTCAGCCGGGTCGCCAGAAGCCGCGAGGGGGTGAGCGAGACACCGACCAGCTGCTCCCCGGCCTTCACGAGGGGCTCGTCCGTCACCGACGAGCGGGTCAGCAGGCTGCCGCGGGCCAGGCCCACCGTGGTGCGCTTGCCGATCAGCTTGTTCAGGTCGCGGGCCGGAACAGGGGTGAGCGCCGGATCGGTGGCGATCTGTGCTTCGACGAGGTCTTCGGCCTTCAGCTCGGCGCCCATGGGCACGTCCCGGGCGACGGCGACGACCGGCTCGCGGTGGCTGGTCTCCGTGTACAGCCAGCCGCCGGCGGCACCGGATATGCAGATCACGGCCACGCCGAGCGCGATCCAGCTGGAACGGCGCCGGCGCACGACGGGCTGGCGCACCAGCGACTGCGGAGCCGGCGCCGGGGGCGCAGTGTCGGGTGCTGACGGCTTGGCAGTGGTGCTCATGAACGGCTTCCTTCGCGGTGCGGGAGCATCAGGGCTTGGCGACGGCCTGGGCCTCGCCGATGGTGATCTGGGCGGGCTCGGCCTCCCGCGTCGTGGTGATGTCTCCTTCCTGGCCGCCGCCCACCCAGTGGACGACCCAGGTCGTGGTCGCCTTGACGGTGAAGGCGTTGTCCGGCTGGGAGGCGGATGTCTTGGTGTAGAGGTAGCCGCAGTCGGGGCTGGGCCGTCCGCCGAACCGCTTCTCGTACGGTGTGCCTGCGGTGGTGCATACCTCGGTGCCGCCGTCCCCCATCACGTATTCGATCTTCTTCACGGTCGCGGTCGCGGTGACGGTGATGCCGGGCGCGGAGGCGCTGTCGGTGATGGGCCCCCAGGTGCGCAGGGTCTTGTTGTTCCAGATCCACACGGGCATGCCGACCAGGCCGGTCTTGCCGGCCCCCGGCGCGGTGCGGATGTCGGCGCCCAGCAGGCGCATCTTCTTGATCGCTTCCTGGGCCAGTTCCTCGGCCGTGGGACCGCCTCCGAACCCGGGCGGCGGGTTCAGGGACCAGGTGCTGCCGCCCATGAGCTCCCGCCCCGCGCCGGGGCAGGTCACGTTGTAGACCTTGCCCTTGGCGCGCTCGGCGTCGCTGTCGGGTGCCGCGGTGCCCCATTCCCAGTCGGCAGCGTCCTTCGCCGGCTGTGGTTCGAGGATCTCCCAGTAGCACTGACCGACCGGGTTGAACCAGCCCATGTCCTCGTCGTAGCAGGGCACTTCACCGATGTCGTCCCACTCGATGTAGCACTTGGCGGACCCGCCGCCGCCCCCGCTCGGCTTGCCGCCCGGTTTCGGCTTGTCCGGCTTGTCCTGGCCGCCGCCCCCGCCCGCGTTGATGTCGCAGTCGGGGACGAGCTCGGGGCACGTGACGCCGCCGCTGGGCTTGTCCCCGTCCTCAGCGAAGGCCGGAGCGGCGAACAGGCCGAGGTGGAGGGGGACGGCCGCGGCGGCGGCCGCGAGGAGCACCCCGCGGCCGCGCAGGTTCAGCATGTCGACCCCTTGTCGATCGTGGAGTCCGTGATCATCCACCTGCCGCTGCCGTACTGGGCCTTGGACGTCTGCACCTTGCGCCGGCTGGTGCTGTCGAGCTCGGACTTCTTGCCCGTCTTGCGGTTCTCGGGCACGAAGTTCGTGCTGTCGACGCAGTCGACGATCACCGCGCTCTTCGACGAGCCGCCGAGGCTGAGCGTGACCTTCGGGTCGTCCTTCAGCTTCGGCTCGCCCTTCACCACCAGGTCGTTGTTCTGGTAGTAGAAGGCCGCGGCGCGCACCTTCGCCAAGGCCTTGTCGGCGGCGTACTTCTCCAGCTGCGAGCCCTTGAACGACCCGCTGGCGTAGATCTTGACCTGTTCGGCCCACATGCCGCGGTAGGCCGCCAGCACCTGCTCCCGGGCCTGCTGCTCCGGATCAGCGGAAGGAGACGTGCTGGTGACGGGTGCAGCGGACGTCTTCTTGGCGGCCGGGGAGTCGGAGTCGGTGCCGCAGCCGGCCAGGAGCACAGCGGCGCCCAGACTCAACGCGGCCGCCGTGCGGATCTTCGCGGCCTTCGTGATGTCGGCCTTGGACAGTGCCATTGACATATCCCCCTCAATCGTGGTCGTGGAAGTACACCGTCCGGCCCCCGGAGAGGCCCGGGTCAGCCAGCGGGGCCCATGCGAACTAAGGAGCGTACGCGGCCAACCTGCGCCCTGGCATGGTCATTTCTCTCGCCGCTCGTGTTCCGCAGCGCTTGGGCCGCGCAGGCGCCCTCAGGGCGCGGCGCCGGGTGTGGAGAGCCGAGCGGGCCACCACGTCGAAGGGTCTGCCGAGGAGCTCGGCCAGCTCGCGCAGGAGCGCCGGCTCCGGTATGAGGACGCCCCGTTCGATCCTTGACCAGCGGGCCTGCGGCAGACCGAGCGACCTCGCAAGATCGCGCTGCCGGACGCCGCCCTCCACTCGCAGCCGGGCCAGGTCCTCGGTCTCGACCGGCACCAGCAATGACCGAATCTCCACGCCGAGCGCCCTGGCCAACGCAACGAGCGTGCTCAACTGCGGCACGCGCGCTCCGACTTCGTACAGGCTGACATGGGCAGCGCTCAGGCACGGCTCGTACCGGGACGCGGACCGGGCCAACTCCTCCCGCGACAGACTCACGCCTGTGCGTTCGCTCAGCAGCGCGGCCGGAGCAAAGTCGGTCACTCCGCGACCGGCCACCGTCACGTCCTTCCCGCACGAACACGGTCCGGGGAGTCCGCGCGCTCCCCATCGCCGCGGCCGACATCGATGCAATTGAGCGCATCTGACACCCCCTCCGCCCGCAACAGCACAGCCTTCGACAACCACCGCTCCGCCGTGAATCTGAGCGGTGATCAACCCGAATCTGACACCGAACCCCAAGCCCGTCAAGATCGTTTTGTAAAGGTTTGTCCGCTTTGATTGTTCGAGTATTTGCAGGCAGGCAGCATTGCGCGGACATCACTTCGCAGCTGCCGATGTCTGGTCCTTCCCGCGGCGTGACGCGCTGCGCTTCACCGCAGCACCGGCCGCCGAGGCGCGCCGGTGTGCCGCGTCGATGACGGCGAACGAGGCGAGGAACGCGTAGAGGCATGCGGCGACACCCGCGCAGAAGGCGCCGACTGCGGCGGGCAGAACCAGCAGGCGGCCCCATGGCGCCGGCAGGTAGATCGTCGTCATCAGCGTGCCGACGAGGCTGACGGCGAGCAGCGTGAAGAGCACGGCCCGCCCGATGGCGCGCGCCGTGGTCATCTCGGCGGGTGCCCCTCCAGCGCCGGCCCCACGCCACAGCAGCCGGCGCACACGTGCCGCCTTGCCACGCGCTGCGGAGACAACGACCTCAGAAACTGGCTTCATGGGAAATCCCTTGGACGGTGAGTGGGTGCCCGCTCCTACTGGGGGCTGAGGGGCGTGGGCGGGATGATCCGCCCGGGCAGGACGGCACCTATGCGGCGATGGCCTCGGGATGGCCTGCGCTCAGCGTGGGGTACCGGGACTGGACCAGGGCGAGCGCCGCCAGCGTCACGCCGCAGGTGATCCGGCCATCGGCCAGCCAGCGGGGCAGCTCCGCGGGTGCGATCCAGACGGGCTCGCTGACGGACTCCATGGCCTCCGGGTGGGCCGGCTGCGTCTCCGTGGTGTCCACCGGCGCGACGAAGACATGGATCGAGGAGGCGATGATGCCGGTGTCGGCATGAATGAGGCCGAGCCGGCGCGGCGCCTCGCAGATCAGGCCTGTCTCCTCGCGCAGCTCGCGAGCGGCGGCCGCGGCGAGTTCCTCGTCGCCCTCGACGCCGCCCCGCGGGAACTCGATAGACCGGCGTGGACGGGGTAGCGATAGGAGGGCACGAGGGCGTACCCAGCCGAGCCGACCGGAACAACGACGACGCCGTCCTGGTTCCATTGCCACCGCAGGTACTGGCCGGCGGCGCCCGACGGTGCGACCACATCGTCGTTGAACAGGGTGCCGAAGCGGTTACGGAAGACAGCGACCTCCCGGACCCGTCGTATGGGCGCCGGAACGTCGACAGGCTGCGCGGACCTGGGCCCGGTCACTGTGGTCACTTTGGCCTCCTTCGGGGATCTCCAACGCCTATAGAGGTGTCGGGATCAGACGGCGTGTGACACAGCTGGCGGAACTTTTCCCGCGAGCGGCGGCCGGGGCGCGGCCGCTGGCCGAGTACCTGGACACGGGTGAACCTCGGCGGGAGGCGCCTGCCCACCTCACCCTCAGGGCAGGCGCCTGAGATCCCGTCCGCCGGGTTTCAGGCCACCAGCCGGCGCAGCCCGCTCATCACGTCGGCGTCGGCGCCGTCGAGGAGGACGGCGAGCTGTGGGAACAGCAGCAGAGCGACAACCTCGGTGGGGGCGTGGAACCACGCGTCGTCCGGGGGCAGTTGAGTGAGCCGGGGGCCTGCAGTGTCAGCCGCCCGTGCCGGTCGGCGTACATGGCGGGAGCGGGGGGAAAGTCGACGGAGCCACCGCGGCCGAGGGCCTGCACGAGGCGCCCGCCGCGGCCGCAGCGCACCGCGGTGGCCTTGCCGGCGGCTAGCTGCTGCTGCAAGGCCTCGTCGGCGTGACCGTGGGCGGGGGAGGGGGACAGGCGGATCTGCTCGAACACGGCGGCGTTCACCGATTTGGTGATCTCTGGTGCGCTGTCGAGCACGGTGACGGCTTGACGGCGATGCGGGCACCCGCCTTCGTCAGGACGACGTCCTGCTGCAGGGCTTGCCGGAGCACGTCGATGACGTCCGTACGGACCGCGGCCTCGGAGGGTTTCGTGCCCGACGCCTGCGCCCACGTGGTGGAGCCGACGGTGACGGTGACCTGTGCGGATGCCTGGATGCGTTTGCTCTGTCCAGCCGTCCTCCCGTCGTGACGGGTTCTCTGGACGGCTTGGTGTTGGCCGGGCGCCGTGGCCGGGGCGGATCCGATCACTTGAGAGCCCCCTCGAACATGAGGCGGTCCCCGCCGCGCTGTTCCGCGTCGACGGTCACGGGGCCCGGGACCGCGCGGGAGGGAACGGAGACGTCGACCGTGCTCGTGGCGGTGCGATGCGGTGCGATGGGCGCGTCGTGGTAGCCGAGGCCGGCCGACGCCGTGTCCGCGGTGGTGAGCTCGGCGCCGACCAGGACCCGCACGGTGACGCCCATGCCGGGGCGGGGGTCGTCACTGTCGTTGCGTACCGACAGCTCGAGGGAGGCCTCGCGGCGTCCGTTGTCGTCCGCGGCGAGCTGCAGCGGGGAGATCCGGACGCCGTCCGGGGACCACTGACCGAGCGAGAGCCTCGCGCCTGCGGCCGCGGTGGCCGCGGGAGGGGACGAAGCGGGGGCGGTGGCGCCCGGAACCTTGCCTTCGAAGAACACCGCGTCGGCCTGGGCGAGGCCGGCCTGCGTCGCCTCGAGCGTGACGGTGGCCCGCTGCCCTGCACTGCGCGGGGGAACGGCTACACCGAAGTCGGCGGTGAACGTGGCTCCGGGCTTGACCTTGGTGCCGACGTCCGGCTCGGGGAAGCCGGCAACGCCCGGGCCGGTGAACGGCTTCGTCTCGAGGCCGAGTTCTCCGACGCGGACGGTCACCGAGGTCTCGGGCAGCAGAGCGATATCCGTCCCGGTGTTGGTGAGCGCCACCTTTACGCGGGCCGCGGACCAGCCGGAGGGCACCGAGTCCTTCGCGGGCGGTGTCATCTCCTGCAACGAGCGGACCGTCGCCGTCCACGATCCGCTCTCGAGCGGCTGGGCGGCACCGAAGGAAGCTATCCCGGCCGGCAGTTCGGCCGAGCCGGCCGTGGCCGGCTGCCGGGACCCGGAAGGAGCAGCGGGTGCCGGGGCGTCGTCTTGGCCGCATCCGGTCAGGACGAGGGCCAAGAGCACCGAGGCGGCGCCGACCAGAGGGGCGGTCTTCATGGGTAAAACTCCGTTGATGTGGGCGAGGCTGAGGCTGCGATAGGGATCATGCCAAAGCACCTGATCCGCTCGACAGGCTGTCCGCCCTGCATCAGGTCCACGCGCTCATCTTGGCCGGATAAGGCCTACGAAGGGCGGGACGGTACGGGAGGGCGGCCAGGCGGGGTGCCGGAGGGCTGTCCGGAGATGGTGCTGCTCCTGGGGTGCAGATGGTCCGGTTCGTGGAACGGCTGGGGGGGGG